>CANHQJ010000014.1 GCA_947462875.1 Verrucomicrobiia bacterium | reverse complement strand
GCGATGGCTGGGGCTCCGGTGGTGACGGCGGCGGCGGCGGCGGTGGCTTCGGTGCCATCCCTGCGACGATGCGCAAGCGCTGCTCGAAAGAAGACCGCTTGCAGCGTCTCGCCGAAACCGGCGGTAACGAAAAATGCGAAGAAGCCGTATTGAAAGCTCTGCGCTGGATGAAAAAAAACCAGAATCCCGATGGTTCCTGGAATGGTCAGAAAAAATCTGCGATGACAGGCTTGGGCATTCTCGCCTACCTCGGCCATTGCGAAACTCCCCTCTCGGAGGAATTCGGTGAGTCCTGCCTCAAGGCCATGACTTACCTCATCAACGTCGGTATGAAGAACCAAGGCAAACTGGCCGACAGCGTGGGCGACAAGCACTGGTGCTATGAGCACGCGATCTGCGTCTATGCCCTTGCGGAAGCCACCACTTTCTGCAAGCAACTCAATATCACTGTGCCGAATTTGGCGGAGGTCACGCAAAAATCCGGCCAGTTCCTCATCGACAACCAGAACCAAAACGGCGGATGGGCCTATGGGTATGAAGAGTCCGGTGGTCACACCGACGTCTCCATCGTTGGATGGCAAATTCAGGCGCTGAAGGCCATGAAACACACCGGCCTCGACTTCAAAAACCTCAGCCGTTGCGTCTCTAAAGGTCTCGACTATCTCAAAGACAAACAAGACGACAATGGTGGTTTCGGCTACACGGGCAAAAAGCCCCTTGCTTCAAGAAACGGCTACTACTCGCTGACTGGCGTAGGCGTGCTCTGCTTCCAGATCTGGGACAAAGAATCCTCATCGGAAGTGCGCAAAGGCACCAAATACATTCAGAAAGAATCGAAATTGAAATTCGGCACGCAGGATTGCGACCTGTATGCTCACTACTATGAAGCACAGGCCATGATGAACCGCGGTGGAGAAGAATGGAAACACTACAATGGCATGATGCGTGACGAAGTGCTGAAAAACCAGAAGCCTGATGGCACCTGGAGCGGTACCCAAGGCCACGGCGCTGGCCAATTCTACCACACCGCGCTCTGCACTCTGATGTTGGAAGTTTACTACCGCTTCCTCCCCAGCAGCGCCAAATAATCAATCGCGCTCAGGTGAATCGAAGGCGACTCCTCTGCGGGTCGCCTTTTTTCTTTGGTGTGCCTTGCGTAAACGAGAAAAATCCTTTAACTAAAACCCATGAAAGTCCTGCTCCATGCCCTTGTCAGTCTGTGCGGTATCGCGTCGGCCTGTTCCAGTGCTTCAGAGAAAAGCTCCTTGCTGCGCGCGATGGAAAAGGAAATCAACGATGGTGAAATCGCTGGCGGTATCGTCGTCGTGGGCAGTGCCGAGGGCATCGATCAGATGGTCTGCGGCGGCCTGGCGGATATCGAAAAAAAACGCCAAGTGCAGCAAGACGATCTGTTCTGGATCGCCTCCATGACCAAGCCGATCACCGCCTGCGCGGTGATGAAGCTCCAGGAACTGGGTAAATTGCAGCTCGATGATTCTGTTGCGAAGCATTTGCCAGAGTTTCTTGCACTAAAAGATGCGGAGGGTAATCCGGCGACGGTAACGATCGGTCAGTGTCTCAGCCATAGCTCCGGACTGAGCGAAGTGCCGCGCGATCAGGAGGCATCCCTCCTATCGCTCGCGGATCTCACCAAGATGGTCGCGAGTCGGCCTCTGGTCTATCCTCCGGGCAGCAAATGGCAGTATTGCCAGAGTAGCATCAATACCGCCGCGCGCGTGGTGGAGGTGGTATCGGGCATGCCTTTTGTCGATTTTTTGCAAACGCATTTTTTTGATCCGTTAGAGATGAAGGATACCACGTTTTATCCGAATGAGGAACAGATGGCGCGATTGGTGACATCGTATCGGCGGGAGAAAGGTTCCTTGCAGGCGACTCCGCTGACGTTTCTCGGTGGGAAAGCCGCAACGGATCGCAAGCGCTATCCGCGCGCGAATGGCGGGCTGTTTTCCACGGCAAAGGATTACGGAAATTTCGCCCAGATGATGCTGGGCGGAGGCGCTTGGCGCGGCAAACGCATATTGAGCGAGGCATCGGTGAAGCGGATGACCTCTCTGCAGACCAAGGAGCTGGCCACGGGCTTCACGCCTGGCAATGGTTGGGGCTGGGGTTGGTGTGTTGTGCGCGCACCACAGGGCGTGAGCGCCCGTTTCTCCGCGGGTTCTTTCGGCCACGGCGGCGCGTATGGCACACAGTGCTGGATTGATCCGGTGCAGCAACGCTATTTTCTGTTATTGGTGCAGCGGGCGGATTTCCCGAACTCGGACGGCTCCGGCACGCGGCAGCGTTTGCAGGAGGCAGCTTTTTCCCCAATCAAATGATGCAAGAGGAACCCATGAAAAAAACTCCGGTCGAGATCGAGGCCCCCAGTGCGGAGCAAATCCGGGCGGCGAAAAAGATGCGACGCCAGCAGCAGGCAGGCTTCCTGCCAGAACCCACCGAGGCGAAAAAAAAGCAACGTCGCTCCGGTCTCGAGGGGGTGATGCTGCTATTTCTGGCGATGGTTTTGTTCTATTTTTTGCATCCGCTGGGTACCGTGGCCTGGATCATCGCCGCAGTGCCGTTTTTGGGTGGCATCATCGTGATGATGAAGGGGTGGCAGTAGGAATCAGTGCGCTGCGAACAAACGGCGTTCCCTTCCTTTCTCCTTTCCATCTTGTGCTCATGGAGTAAAGTCGTGCCACCATCATGCGACTGATTGTTTTACTATTCGCCCTCGCCGCGCCTGCCTTCGCCATTGCCGATGCCGACAACCTCGGCCAGTGGGACAAACCGACCAAGATCGGCCCGGACAAGGAATGCCCCGGCTTCCTCATGAACCTCGGCCCTACCGGAGCCCGTGCCATCCTCAAGGAAAGATCCTTTGTCGTGAAATACGTTTTCCCCGGCTCTCCCGCGGCGGGGAAATTGCTCATCGATGATGAAATCACCGCCGCCAATGGCAAGCCTTTCGCCCAGCACATCTTTGACAAATGCTATGGCATGAAGCCAGGCCATGGCTACGAAGGGCCCATCATGGATATGGGGAATGCCATCGAGGACAGCGAGGGCAAGGACGGCATCCTCACTCTCGATGTCCAACGCCAGGGAAAACCGACCCAAGTCACCATCCCCCTCGCCGCCATGGGACGCTTCAGTGATACCTTCCCGAAAAACTGCCCCAAGTCAGAAAAACTCGCCACCCAGGCCATGGACTACCTGCTCCAGCATCCGGAAGAACGCTGCGGCATCGTTCACGAAAAAGGCATGCTCGGCCTCGCCATGCTCGCACGCGGCAAAACCAAAGAGGCGGAAACACTCGCCATGGCATGGAACAAACCACCCGGAGCAATGGAGTGGACTTGGTATCCCTCCTATCAATCCATTTTCCTTTCCGAATACTTCATGCAAACCGGTGACAAACGCGTGATCCCGACCATCGAGGAAGACTGCAAACGCCTCTACAAATCCCAAGTGATCGACCCCTCCCTCTACAAGGACGCCATGCACGGTGGCAAACCGCAGGCAAAAAATTTCCTCCTCGGCGGCAACGGCCATGGTGCCACCTGCAAAGGCTACGGCGTCATGACCATCTCCACCCTCATGGCCATGCTCACGTGGGAGCTCGCCGAAGATTGCGGCGTGAAAATCGATGCCTTCCATCGCGACATCGCCTTCGACTGCATCCATCAAAACACCAACGAGACAGGCTTCATGGGCTACCGCCACGCCACCGATGCCTACACTCCCGTGGGGCGCCAAGGCCTCAACCTCATCGTCCACCACCTCGCCCAGCGCCCCGATCTCGGCGACTACCTCAGCCGCGTCACCGGCAACATGGTTCTCTCCAAAACCCGCCTCAACGACGGCCACGGCGACAACGCCCTCGCTTGGGGCTGGGCCTTGTTAGGTGTGCAGTTGTCCGGCAACACCACCGCCACCCGCGAGTTCCTCGACTACAACAAAGCCTTCATCAACATGCTGCGCACCCACGATGGTGCCTTCGTCATTCAACCCGGCCGCAACCTCGCGGAAAAAGCCTACTACATGTCCCCGCGCATCCATCCCACCGCCGCCATGGTCTTGGCGTTAGGAATGGGCCAGCCGAAATTGCGGATGCAGGGGGTGACGGGGAAGCCGTGAATTCCCTCTAAGATTCAAAATCAACGATCGCAGTGATCACTCGCTTTTCGGCGCGGCTTGGTCGGCGAGTTTTTTGGCGTCGGCGTCTTCGTTTTTGCCGGAGGCGGTGCCGAGGAGTTTGGCGTCGCCTTTGTTCAGTGCGATGACGATCAGGGTGGTGTGGGATTTGTCCGGGTTCTCCGGGTCCTGGGCATTAACACGATAGATCAGGGCGAAGGGCGTGAAGACATCGCCTTCGCGCACACCACGCCATTCGACGACATGGTTCGCCTTGTGAACAAACTGCCCCCGCCCGGCATTCATGACATCGCCATGGAGGTCGCTGGTTTTGCCTTGGAAACGGACATCGATCCAACTGCGCAGGTCGCCGCTGCGGTGCAGCAGCTCGTAGCCGCCGTAGCCGGGGCAAAGGTGCATGAAGTGATCAATCTCCGGCTCTTTTTCCAGAGCGGAATCCGAGAGCACAGCCACGTGTTTCGGATCGGTGGAGGAGTAAAACGAAACAATCTTGCCGGCAAAACAAGGAACACAAAGCAGAAAGTAGATCATCAGGGATTTCACGATGCCGCATGCTCGTCACTCTGCCGATCCGTGGCAAATCAATTTTTCAGCAGGGAATCCCGCGAAAGGAGACGAACGGAAACTGGTGGGCAGTTTGCAAACAGGCGAGACACACGGCCCTGCTGGGGCGCACTGCATTTTCCCTTGCTCCCCGGATGAAATGTTCGACACCGCGATGCATTGCGCTAGAGTGAAACCAATCGCTCATGAAATATCTCCTGCCGTTCCTTGCCATCATTTTCACTTCGCTACATGGCGTTGAGATCACTCATGCCGAACCTCGACTCACCATCGCCAATGAATCCGTGAGTCTCACTTATGACTTAAAGTCCGGCACCTATTCCGCCACCGATCTTGCCTCTAACATCACCATCCTCGCGGGGGCTCGTTTTGCTGTCGATGAAACGGGATGGAAGCAGCCGGAGGGTGCGACACGCACTTGGGTCTCCACTGATGTCAACGATGCCATCGGCACCGGCAAGCGTCTTTCCATCACCGAAACTCCCGCCAGCGGCTACCTGCCGATCAAAATTCTTCACCTCACACTTTACGATAACATCCCCTACGCCGTGTTGGGTTTCTCTGTCACCAATCACCGCAAGATCCCCGCCCGCATCGCTCGCATTGCCATCATCGACAAAGCGCGCCTCTATCCCGGCAAGCCCCTCACGCAGCCGCAACTCCTCCGCGGCGGTGCCGGTGCCGAGCCGAATCGTGTCCAGACCACACTCGACATCACTACTTTTAACAACCTGCTCATCACGGGAAAAATCGCCGATCAGCGGCGCTCGCTCGTCGTCGGCGGACTGCACTATCACGAGTTTCTGCGCCAGATCAGACTCGATGAACGCAAGGGCCTCTTCACCGTCACCATCGAGGACCCGCAAGGAAAACTCATCGCGCCCGGTGCGACCTACCACGCCACCGATACCGTATTTCTCGATGTCTCCACGACCGATCCCTTCGTTTCTCTCGAAGCCTACGGACTCGCTCTTCGCCAGGCGAACAACGCCCGCCCCAAGCCCTACGATTTCCCCACCCTTTGCGGTTGGCTCGTATCCCAAGGTTCCTACGGCGAAGGACGCCCACTGAACAACTCCAAAGAACTCGTCGGCCAAATGGAAATCGCGGCGAAATCCGGCATCCTCCGCTACACCCCCGTCGCCATCCGCCTCGAGCCCGATTACTACTGCAACCAAAACTCCGGCGACACTCAACAAGGTTGGTGGAGCGATGAAAGGTGGTCCCAGTACGGTCACCTCGTCCCCCCCTATGAAACCTTCGGAAAATTCTGCGGCAAAATCACCGAACTCGGTGGCATCCCCTTCACTTACATCCAGAGCAACATGCCGTCGAACGACTTCGCTGTCGCGCATCCCGAATGGATGCTCAACAACGACATCACACGCATTCATGCCGAGCACCCGCACCACATGCCCTTTGTGAAAATGGACTTCACCGACCCCGGTTTCCAAGCCCACACTCTCGCCATGTGGAAACGCATCGGCCAACAAGGACTCGTCGGCATCAAGTTCGACTATCCTGAATCCGCTTGGTGCAAGGACGGCGGCTTCGAAGACCGCAACTACACCACCACCGCCGCGTATTGCAAAGTGTTTGAACTCGCCCGCGAAGGCCTCGGCGAAAAAGCCTTCATCCACGAACGCAACCTCGGCGAATACGGCACGCCCATGCTCGATGTCACCGCGGGCATCGTGGACCTCCAGCGCGTCTGGCTGGATTCCTCGCACTTCGAGCCGGAGATGGCATCGCGCATCGGCCTGCGCTGGTACAAACACCGCAGCGTTTTCGGCTACTATCCCGATGGGAAATCGTTCAAAAAAATGGATACGAATGCCCGCCGCACCATGCTCAGCCAAGTCGGGCTCATCTCCGGTCGCCTCGAGCTCGGCACTTCCTTCAGCCGCATGACCGCCGAGGAGCAACACGACCTCACCCGCCTCTATCCCATCCTCGGCGGCACCCAGTCGTTTCGCCCTGTCGATATGCTCGTCGCCGGCCGCGCCGATCCTTCCGTTTACGCCTATCGCATCAATGCCGATTGGCAACAGCTCATCCTCTGCAACAACCAAGACGCGCCACAAACCGTCAGCGCGCCGCTCTCTGGTGACCAAGCCGATACCGGATCGCTCGCCCTCGATCCCGCTGCCAGTTATTACCTCTACGATTTCTGGAACGACCGCTTCCTCGGCGAAATCCCCGGCAATGGAAAAATCGAACAAGCACTCCAAGCACAGCAGGCGCTCACCTACTCGCTCCATCGCAAACAAGACCACCCGCAGTTTCTCTCCACCAATCGCCACATCATGCAAGGCTTCAGCGACCTCGCGGATGTCAAATGGGACCCCGCCACTCTCACGTATTCCGGCATTGCCAAAGTCATCGTCGGTGAGCCGTTCCTCATCACGCTCGCGCCTAACGGCCACAAGTCTGTTTCCGTTCACGCGCCCGAAAGCAAAAGCTCCCTCACCACCACCCCCGATGGTCTCATCCGCCTCACCCTGGAAGCCCCCGAAACCACCGAGGTGAAGTGGGCTATCGTTTGGAAGAAGTAAGTGGGGCAAATCCATTTTTCACAGGCCGGGTGTAGGGGATTCCGCGAAAGAACGCGGAATCCGCCGCGTAGTGTGAGTGGCTTATTTCCCATCCACCACCAATCATCCATGAAACCAATCTTCCACCTGATTGTCTCTTTTTTCCTTCTGCTTCAGATCGGCGCCTCGGCGCAGTCGAAGAAGCTGAAGGTCTTCATCCTCGCCGGACAATCGAACATGGAAGGCCATGCCCGCATCGAGACTTTTGATTACATCGGCGATGATCCCGCCACCGCGCCGCTGCTGAAAATGATGCGCGGTGCCGATGGCAAACCCGCGGTCGCCGAGAATGCATGGATTTCCTACCTGACCGGCCACTACGAGGGAAATGCCAACGGCGAAGGAGTCGGCAAACTCACGGCAGGGTATGGCGCGCGCGGTTCCAATCCGACACAGGATGGCGGCAAGATCGGTCCTGAGTTCACCTTTGGTCTGGCGATGGATGCCGCGATGAAGGAACCGGTGCTGCTCATCAAAACGGCATGGGGTGGCAGAAGTCTCAACACCCAGTTCCGCCCGCCCAGTGCCGGGCCTTATGTTTTCAGCGAAGCGCAGATCGCGCAGATGCAGAAGCAGGGGAAAAATGTCGAGGAAGAAAAAGCGGCGAAGGCCAAGGAATCCGGCCGGTTCTATCGCTACATGGTCGAGCACGTGAAAAGCGTGCTCGCCGATCCCAAGCGCGTTTGCCCGGCCTATGATCCGGCGGCGGGGTATGAGATCGCGGGTTTTATCTGGCTCCAGGGTTTCAATGACCTCGTGGATGGCAATACCTATCCGACAGGTGCGGATGGCAAGACGCGTGATTACTCGCAATACAGCGACCTGATGGCGCATTTCATCCGCGATGTGCGCAAGGACCTGAATGCGCCCAAGATGCCGTTTGTGATTGGCGTGCTCGGCGTGGGAGGGCTGAAGGCCGAAGGGAATACCGTTTCCTTCCGCAAAGCGATGGCGGCTCCTGCTGCATTGCCGGAATTCAAGGGCAACGTCGCCGCCGTGGAGACCGCGCCTTTTTGGTCGGATGAACTCGACCAGATCGATCAAAAGCGAGCCAAGGTCAAGCAGATGGCTCATCTCCTCAAAAGCAAAAACAAAAATACGCCGAACAAGGACGGCACCATGGATGAGGCGCAGCAAAAGGAATACCTCAAAAAATTCGAGGCGGAACTCATCAGCCCGGAAGAAGCGGCGAAATGGACGCGCGGCGCCTCCAATGCCGGCTATCATTATCTCGGTTGTGCCAAAACCTTCGCACTCATGGGGAAAGCCTTCGCCGAGGCGAATCTGGAGATGTTGAAGAAGTAGTCTGAGGCGATCAACGATCCGCGATCAGGCGGAGCCGTGGGCCCTGCGGTGTGGGGTAGATGACGCCGAGGAAGGGGGTCGGTTCCTCGGCCTTGGCCGTTTGTTTCTTTTGCCCATCGAGCGTGACGGAGATGTTTTGCGTGGTGGCTGGTGCCGATTCCAGATCCTGCCCCGCGCTGAGCTCGATCGTTTGATCGGAGGTGGTGAGTTTTACCGGTTGATCGGTGAGGTTGAGCAAACGCAGGGAGGTTTTGTCTTTTTCCGCCTTGCTGGTGAGCGTGTGCCAGGCGAGTTCCTTGTTTTTCCGATAGAGCAGGATCATGCGGCCGTCGCGCGCCGCGGGCACTTTGCAGGGGGCGAGCTCTTGGCCTTTCACGCGCAAGACGGCTTCTTTTTCCGGGAGCGTGAAAGTTCCGCTATCAGTGCCTGCTGGCAGGGTGAAGGGTTGCGAGCGTTTGTCGCATTCGACCTCGATGGTATGCTCTTCCTCGTGCGTCAGGTTGGCGACGTTGAAATTTCCGGCGAAGGCAGTGTGGATGAAGGCGAGCGGTAGGAACAGAAGCAGGCGCATGGTTTTATTTTTTGGGCTTCATCCAGGGTGGCAGCTCCTGTTTTTCATTGCGCACCAGCAGGGCGGCCAGGGTGCGCTTGTGATTGCTGCCGATGAGCAGGGTGTAGGCTCCTTTCTCCTGCGAGCCGGCGCAGGAGCCGATGGTTTTTTCGCGATGCAACACGTTGAACGCTCCGCCATTCCAGTTCGGTATGTCCTGCGTGCCGAATAGCTCCAGGGTGAGTTGATTGGGGCCGATTTGGAAATTTTCCGTCTCAGGACAGAAGGAAATCACTTGCAGCTGATGCCCTTTTTTTCCGGCCATGGGGGTGCAGCGTTTGATCCGAAGCTCGGGCGGGGGCAATTTGCCATTTTCCTCTTTTTTGTTGCTGATTTGCTGCAAAAAAATCACATACAAGACGCTCTCGTTGGCATCGAGTGTGACGGTGCCTTGGGCGCTCTTGATGCCGTCGATTTCCAAGGTCATGGCGTGGCTGCCTTTCGGCACGATGAACCAACCGGTAGAGCTGACCTCTTTCAAGCCGCCGGGAACAAGTTCCCTGCCGCCGATGGTAATGGCGCAGGGCTTGTAATTCGGCACCATATTGACCAGATTGAGAAACCCTTGTTCGATCTCTTGCGCCGCGCTCGTCAGCACGAACGCGATGGTCAGCAGGAGGAAAACGATGGTAGTGTGGAAGCGCATGTGATGGATTCTTGGCTGGTGAGCAGGTTCTGTTCCGGAATGCGGAATAAAATCTTCGTCACGCCTCCATCGTGGCTATGGGCGATGTTTCGGCAAGAGTAAAATCGCCATACGCGTTCCCCCGACGGTGACGGTTTTGTTAATGGCGCGGCATGGTTCGGAACGAGTGGATGAGGAGTTATGTCCGGAATTGTCAAAAACGCTCACGAGCATCGTTTGGCCACGGGAATCATGATGGGGCTACTAATACGACCGATTCGCCCGCGGCACCTTTTCATGAGACTGCCGGAGCTCCCCAGCTCCGACAGTCAATTACCTATGAAAACCCAACAATACCTTGTCTTGCGACGCACTACTTTTGGGATATGCCATGCACGACTTGCGTCGCGCACGTAAAAAAAGCTAGCCCGCTCAATGATTTCCTCAAGTTTTTTTTCCAGTATTCATACCAGTTGGTACGGTTTTTTTTTCTCTTCGATCAGGACATGCCGGACCTCGCGGCTGTGGTGAATATTCAAAAATAGACATAGGAGTGGTAGGGATGAGGTGAAGAGCACAGAGGGGAAAGTCGCTAGTTGTCATACTGAATAAGGGATTGGCATGCTGGCGGTCGCGGTGGTCTGGGTCATGTATTTCGCCGAAATTTGACGAATTTGGACAAATTCATGAGTTTCTTCTAACGCGTTGAGTGCCAACGCATTATTTTGAGTTAGCATTCATTCGCACAATTTTTTGTGGAATTTTTCCGGCGCTGCGGCAGCGGGCAATGGTTCCAGTATCAGCGAAAACGGCGATTTATTACGACGGGTGCGCCTTTGCGGGGAGGATGGCAGGCCAGTTGTCGGGGAAGAGGCTTCTGATCGGGCGAGGGATGATTTTTTTCGATCGCCGTCTTTGTCCTTGCCTAGGTCCATGACCTGCTCCATGGGTTTGTCATGACATCCGAGCTGCAAGAGTTGTTTCAATTTCTCCGTTTTCCCAGCGTTTCCACCGATTCCCGCCACACCGGCGACGTTCGTGCCTGTGCGACCTGGTTGGTGGAAAAACTCACGGGCATGGGACTGAAGACGGAGCTCCACGAAACGGCGCGTCATCCGATCGTGGTGGCACGCAATGAGCATCGTAAGGATCGCAAGACGGTGCTGATATACGGGCACTATGATGTGCAGCCGGTGGATCCGGTGAATTTGTGGCACAGCGCGCCGTTCGAGCCGGAAATCCGCGAGGGGAAAATCTGGTGCCGCGGCGCAACGGATAACAAGGGGCAGATGTTTGCGCATGTGTTGGGCGTGGAAAAAACGTTGAGGGAGCAAGGCGAGCTGCCGGTGAATTTGATTTTCCTGTTCGAGGGCGAGGAGGAAATCGGCAGCCCGAACCTCACGCCGTTTTTGCAAGCGCATCGCGAGGAGCTGCGCTGCGATGTGATCGCGGTATCGGACACAGGCATGGTGGCGGCCGGGGTGCCGACCATGGGCTACGGCCTGCGCGGCATCGCGTGTGCGGAAGTGACCTTGCGGGGGCCGAAAGGTGATCTGCACTCGGGGATCTACGGCGGAGCGGTGGCGAATCCCGCCACCGCGATGGCGCGGCTGGTGGCGAGCCTGCACGACGATGCCGGGAAAATCCAGGTCGCGGGATTCTATGATGACGTGCGCCCGCTGCAGGACTGGGAGCGCGAGATGTGGCAGAGCATTCCGGGGGTATCGGATGCGGATTACCTGGCCGTGACGGGATCGCCATCGGTGTTTGGCGAAGAGGGCTACAGCTCCGCCGAGCGCGTGTGGGCGAGGCCTACGGCGGAAGTGAATGGCATCGGCGGTGGCTACCAAGGCGAGGGCTCCAAGACCGTGCTGCCCGCGCAGGCCTTTGCGAAATTTTCCTTCCGGCTCGTGCCGGATCAGGACCCGAAAGACATTCTGGAAAAAGTGCGCCTGCACTTCGAGAAACACTGCCCGGCGGGTGTGAGCATCGAGATCGAGATCGGCCACGATGGCAAACCGTATCATGCGGATCCGCATTCGGCCTTTGGCAAAGCGGCGCAGCGCGCGCTGGCCAGCGCCTTCGGTCGCGAGCCGGTGCTGATCCGCGAAGGGGGCAGCATTCCCATCATCCAGGCCTTCCGCGAAATCCTCGGCGCGGACACTTTGTTGTTAGGCTTGGCGCTGCCCGATTGTCAGATCCATGCGCCTAACGAAAATTTCCCTGTGGCGAATTTCGAGGCGGGGATTTTGCTGAATCAGCATCTTCTTCAAGAGTTGGCTAAAGGCTGAGTCGTAGCGTTCTGCAGGATTTTTTGCCAAAGCTGGCTCTCGCCGGGATGCCCCCATCCGTCGAGCAGCGAGGTGATTTCCGTTAGGCCCAGCTCGGGGCAGGTCAGATCACCGGGCAGCTGCGGGCGCGCGGCACAAGCGAGCGCCCAGACGGCCCAGGCGCGGGCGACACGGAGTTCCTGTCTCTCCCCGCGCAGGCGGCAGGCTTGGTGCTGGTAGCTCAGTCGTGGATTGCCGGGAAAGTCATCGCTGCCGTGGTTTCTCAGGATCCAGAAAAGCGCGGCATAGGGCAGGGGCCATGCGCGGAGGATATCGTCTGCCGCATCCACATCGGCGTAGAGCGCGCGAGTCAATGCCAGCAGCGCGCGACCGGCGTGGCCTTGTTGCCAGAGGAAATGCCCGTAGCGCAGGGCATCGAAGTAGAAGGCGGCATCGCGCGCGGAGCCGTGGCGGCGCAGCAATGAGTGATCGAGCGCTTCTGCGTCATCGATCGCCGGTAGGAAAGGGCAGGGCTGCGGCGGATGCATGATGCGTCTTATGCGCATCTCGCGTCTTGCTTGCAAGGAGATCTTGTGGGATAGTGCCGACATGGAGGTGAATGCCGCGAACGCTGCCGCATCAGCCATGCGATTCCCGCGCATGTTGCTGGGGGCGGCGCTGATTTTCTGGGGGTGGATGGTGGATCTGCCGCTGGTGGGTCTGGCCCTGGCATTTTTGTTCGAGGGACCGCATTGGTTGCCGCTGCGCTGGAACTTTGGCGAGACGGCCTATGTGCGCGCGTGGTCGATCTCGGTGATCGCGATGATGTTCACGGCCTTTGTGCTATGGATGAACGGCGTGGAGCCAGAGACGGTGCGCGAGTTTGTGTCGTGGATGCCCTTGTTTTTGATGACGGTGCAGTTCACGCAGGCGTATGGTTTCGCGGACACGATTCCGCTGAACACGTTCTCGTATTTTTCGCGGAAAAAAATGGCGTTGGACCGCGAGCTGGGCATGAACCCGGTAAGCCAGCGCATTTCCTTCACGCCGGTGTATTTTGTCATCACCTTGTTATTCTCAGCAGCGGGCAGCAATGCGTATGATGAGTTGTTTTTCGTGGGACTGCTGGTGCTGACCGGGTGGAGTTTGTGGACCTGCACGAATCTGCGTGCGCGGCAAAAAAAATCGCTGCTTGCGGGAGTCCTGGTGATGTCCGCTTTGGCGGCGGTGACGCAGTGGGGTTTGCTGCGCGCGCATCAGATGCTGATGGGTGGCGCTGGGGCGGGGACATCCTACTCGCCATCAACGCAGTGGCACCGTAGCAATACAAACATCGGCCAGGTGGGGCAGATCAAACAATCATCGGAAATTTTCTGGCGGCTGCAACAAGAGCAGGGGACCACGCCGGATTTGCTGATGACGGCGAGCTACAATCGCTATTTTCCCAGCGGGCACTGGCGCTACGAGCCGCCTCCGGGAAACACGCAGGAGCTGGACTTCAAGGGACTCGCCGCTGTCGGTCGGGCCGATCGCGGAGAGAACGTCGCCGATGATGTGCGTCTCTACCGGACCACGGGCGAGATCGTGGTGGGCGAGGAAGCGCGGGAGGATCTGCCGCGCTTCCGCATCGTGGGAGCGGTGAAAACGGACTCGCTGCTGCCGCTGCCGGGATCGCTGTATTCGATGTATGTGAACGCGCAGGAGCTGGAGTACAATTCGATCGGCACCGTGCGCATCACCCCGCGCCATGCGGTGGTGGAGGCCACGGTGCGCTGGGATGGGAGTTTTGATCGCGATGGCGCGCCCTTTGCCATCGAGCCGAAAGAAGAGACATCGATCGATCTCGACGTGCCGCCGCAGGAGCGCGCCGTGTTGCGTGAGATTGTCGATTCGTTGGAGCTGCGCGATCTGCCGCTGGAGGAAAAAATCGCCGCGTTGCGATTGTATTTCTATCGGAATTTCAAGTACTCCACGTATCTCCGCATTCAGGACCGTCTCCATGACAAGTGGAAGGCCGAAGAGCGCGGCAATCGCTATCGCACGATGACGGGCCGCGACAGCGCGTTGGCGCAATTTCTGTTAGAGGAAAAAAGCGGCCACTGCGAATACTTCGCCACCGCCACGACCATGCTGCTGCGCACGGCGGGAGTGCCCGCCCGCTACTGTGTGGGATTCTCCGTGCAGGAACGCAATCCCAAGACGGGCGAGCATGTGCTGCGCGGCACTCACGCGCATGCCTGGTGCCGGGTGTGGAATGAGCAAACGCAGCGCTGGCAGAACGTGGATACCACACCGCCAACGTGGATCACGGCGGATCTGGCGATGAGTGGCTGGCGTCGTGATCTGATGGATTCGATGCAACGGCTGCGCGAGAACTTCACCATCTGGCGCACGCAGCCGGAAAACAAGGCGCTGGTGATGACGACGTTTTCGGCGATTGCCGCCTTGGTCGCCGCGTGGGTGATTTTCCGTTTGTGGAAAACGCGCTCGCGGGTGACGCGCCATGCCGCGGCGAAAACGCTGGAGCGGCGCAAGACACCCTTGAGCGAGCTGGAGCGCTGGCTCGTGGGGAAAATCGGCCATCGCCCGGTGGGCATGCCGTATTCCGCCTGGTTGCGCAGGCTGGAGACATCGGTGGATGCGCAGGTGGTGGCGGAGACCATCGCTTTGCACAATCGCTTGCGCTATGATCCCGGCGAGCCGGAGGAGAGCCTGACGAAGCGCCTCCAACAGCTCTGCGAATCACTGCGCGCGCGGTGATCCGCTTGTTCCGAGGCGTTCCATGTTGTAGCGGTGACCGAGGATGGCTTGCCACCACCCGGGGTGGGAGAGATACCAGGCGATGGTCTCGCACAGACCCGAGCGGAGATCGATCCGGGGCTGCCAGGAGAGACTGCGGCGCAAATGGCTGGCATCGATGGCGTAGCGATGATCGTGCCCCGGCCGATCGCTCACAGGAGAAATGGCGGCAGCGTGTGAGAGGCCATCGCGGCGCGGGCGCATTTCGTCCATCAGCTCGCAGAGCAGTAGCAGCAGGGAACGGTTGGTGGTTTCGACGCCGGTGCCGATCAGGTAGGTGTCGCCGGTTTGCCCGTGGGTGAGGATTTTTGTCAGAGCGTGGCAGTGATCGCTGACGTGCAGCCAGTCGCGGATTTGCGAGCCGTCGCCGTAGAGCGGGATGGGTTCGCCTTGCAGCAGTTTCACAATCGCCAGGGGGATCAGTTTTTCCGGAAACTGGCGCGGGCCGTAGTTGTTAGAGGCATTGGCGACGATGCTGGGAAAGCCATAGGTGTGATGCCAGGCGCGCACCAGGTGATCGGCGGCGGCCTTGGTAGCGGAATACGGCGAACGCGGCGCGTAGCTGGTGCTCTCGCAAAACGGAGCATCCTGCGGGCCTAACGAACCGTGCACTTCATCGGTGGACAAATGCAGCAGGCGGAAGGCGTGTTTCGCAGGGGCGGGCAGATTTTGCCAGTAGTGCAGGCATTTCTCTAACAGAACGGCGGTGCCGCAGACGTTGGTTTGCACAAAAACCGCGGGCCCATCGATGGAGCGATCCACGTGCGATTCCGCCGCCAGATGCATCACCGCCTGCGGCTGATGGCTCTGCAAAAGATGCTGGAGCAGGGCCGCGTCCGTGAGATTTCCTTTCACAAAATGATGGCGCGGATGGGTCAGAAACCCGCCCCAGCCCTCCAGATTTCCGGCATAGGTCAGCGCATCCAGATTGACCACGTGCCAATCGGTGTCGCGCAGCAGATGCATCACCAGATTCGAGCCGATGAAACCGGCTCCTCCTGTGATCAGAACGGTAGGCGGATGATCGTTCATGGCGCTAGCGCACTTCGTTCATGGCTCGGACAATCACTTCCGTCTGCGTGTCCTGCCAGTCATTGTGACCGCAGGCCTCGCGCAGGCTGAGCGAAAATTTCTCCGGAGAGATGGCATGCAGCTCGCAAGACATGGATGCCGGAATCACCCCGTCGCTCAAGCCGTGCAGCAAGCGCATGCGCGCATGGGGTTGTCGGGCGATGCTCTGCATGGCTTTGCGGTTGTCGAACCGATGCGTGACGAGAAACCCCAGATCCACACCCACGACTTGCTTGGTCATGTCCATGGTGCTGGTGAAAGGGGCGAGCAGCACACCGCGGCTGAGGCCGAATTCCTCCGCGCCCATCAGTGCCACGGCACAACCGAGACTGTGGCCAAAAACGCGCGTGCGCTCGTGCAGCGTGGCCTGGTCCCACTGGAGTTCCGCCGCGGCCAGGGGCACCACTTTCTGCAGCGACTCGCGGATCGTCGCCGGGCTGGGCGAGCCTTGATTCGCGCCGTAGCCGGGGTAGTCGATCAGCAGATAGGCATCCTCCGGCGGTGCCTCGTATTTCATGAACGCGGACCACTCGGTCGCCAGTGTGCCATTGCCGCCGCAGACCAGCCACAGCCGCTCCGGATTCGCCTGCGGGCGCGGGCGAAAGAGATACGCCTGCTGCCGCCCTGCCGAGGTCGTGAACGAAAGGATTTTCCCCTGCGTCTGCTTCGTCCACTGCGCATCATGCGTGGCGGGATAGGCGCGCGGGTAGTAGATCAATTTGTGCTGGCACGAGACCATGGCGATCGTCGGCAGGCCGATCAAAACCAGACTCCAGAGTAGCAACGGGCGAAAAAAACGGCGCATGAGCTTGCCGGAAGCCTAGCACGGGATGGCTCGCGAGGCGATAAAAAAGCAAAGCTCAGGCATTCTTTCATTGGCAAGACGGATGGTTTATAGTAAAGAGCGCTTAGGGAAATGGCCGAAAAAAAAAGACACACCAAGCGAAATGTCAGGCGTTTGAAAGCGCAGACGACATTCATTCGCGCGACCAATGGTTTGTTGATGGCCGTGATTTTGATCGTGGGTGCCCTGATTCTCTGCCTGTCCTACCTGCCGCAAAAAATCGCCTACGAGAAAAAACAAGGTGAGCTCGTGGAGGCGCGGCAGCGCGAGGAGCAGGCGGAAAGCCAGCTCGATTACCTGCGCGTCAAGCTGGAGGCGATCAAGCACGATCCTGCCTACCTCGAAATCCAGGCACGCGATCGGCTGCAGGTCTATCGCCCGGGAGAAACCATTTTCCGAATCGAACGATGATCGCTGATGAACTGGGTCGCGCCGCGGATGTCGAGCGCGTGTTGATCGATGAAAAAGTGATCGAGAAACGTCTCGATGCGATGGCGGCGGAAATCGACCGCGAGTTCCCCGCCGGTCCGATCGTGGCCATCGTGCTGCTCAAGGGAGCTTTTGTTTTTGCGGCGGATCTGCTGCGGCGCATCCCGCGACCGCTCGAAATCGAGTGCCTCAACGTCGCCAGCTACCACGGCGGCACCGAGAGCAGCGGCGTGGTGAAATTTCTCGACCACAGCCTGCCCGATGTGAAGGGGCGGCACGTGTTGTTGTTGGATGACATCCTCGATACCGGTCGCACGCTCAAGGCCGTGAGCGATCGCCTGTTACAGGAAGGTTGCGTGGCCGTGCACACGGGCGTCCTTCTCGCCAAAGACCGCCCGCGCGAAGAAGACGTGCAGGCGGATTACGTCGGCTTCGAAATCGGCGACGAGTTTGTGGTGGGTTACGGTCTCGACTACAGGGGCCGTTACCGCAACCTGCCATTCGTGGGTGTGCTCAAAGGCTGAGCGGCTCACTCGTACGTGGGCGCCTTGTGCTGCTTGAAGTAGCCATCGCCGATGTACATTTGCGGCGAGTAGTCGGGCAGTGGTCCGGCATCGGGAGGACGCGGGATGTTGTTGCCAATGGTCGAGTCTTCCGGCTGCGTGGAGGCGATGTTCACGGGCGTGCCGACTTTGACGAGGCGGAAAAATTTCGGCGAGAGGTTTTCGTGCATGCGGATGCAGCCGTGGCTGGAAGGGTAGGGCTTGACCCATCCGGTGTGGATGCCGTAGTTCGCTTTGAACTCGCACCAGTATGGCATCGGCGTGCCCTTGAACAGCCAGCCGGGCGGACGGGCGCCGATCATGGCTTTTTTCGATTGGTTGCCACTATAGGCATACCCGTGACTGTTCGCGCGCTTGTACTGCGTTTTGTTGAAAATCGTGAAATTGCCCTGTGGCGTCGGGGCGGAGGCGGTGCCCACCGTGCAGGGAGCGATGAGAAGAGGCTTGGATCCTTCCATCACATACACCATCTGGTGGCGCAGCGAAATTTTCACGCGGACCGCGCTCGGGTTGGTCGGCAACGAGGCGGGTCTATCATACGCGTGATAGGCACCCAGCTGGGAGATGCCGGAGGAACAGGACGAGAGCGCCATGAGCGAGAGCACGGCGGCGGACAGGGCTAGTATGGTGGATTTCATGATGGATATGGATTTAAGGGAGAGAACTATTGCATTTTTTCCCAGGCCTCGACGCGGCGGTTCTTGAACAACACCGTGGCGCGGCGATAGGGGATGAAGGCGACATCGTTGTACATGAACGGTTGCCCGCAGCCGTAACCGCCCCAGCGCCCCCAACCGCCCCAACCTCCGAAGCCGATGGTGTTGCCGTAAACGGGCTGTGAGCCCATGTAATCCCAGCGCTCGGTAGAGGTGCCATTGCTCACGCCGTTGTAGCGGCGCGATGGCGCTCCCCAGGCGAGGATCACCGCTTCCGGCGACATGCCGCGGCTGAGTTCTCCCTGGCGCACCAGCGTTTGCTGCTTGGCGGGAAGGGCTTCGAAAACGGCAGGGTTCTGGGCGATGCGTTGCTCCGGTGTGCGAGGCGCGCAAGCACCCAAAGACCATACGATCATCAGGAGGGGAAGTGCTGCGTATTTCATGCGGCGTGATGGTATCACTTGTGCGGCTCATTGCAATCGAACATTGAGAAAATCTGTCGCACTCCGTCGATCGGCGGTGGTATTTTCTCGTCGCGGCTCTTGTGATCGGCTATGCTCCGCGCCGATGTGGTTGGTGGCGGAAATCATCGGAGCGGTGGTGTTGCTGTTTCATGCGGCAGGGCTGGTGCATGCCGTGCACGCGCTGATGCGCACCCGCACCTCGCAGGGCACGATCGCCTGGATCATGTCGCTGCTGTTTTTGCCGTACGTGGCGGTGCCGTTGTACTGGTTTTTCGGGCGCGATCGTTTCGAGGGCTACGTGCGCGCGCGCCGCAGCAATGACCAGGCTCTCACGCGCAAGGCTGCCGATTTTTACGCCAGGCTCAAGCCCTACGAGCAAGCGCACGACTGCCCTTTCCTGAAGTCGGCGGAAGCTCTTTCCGGCCTGCCGCTGTTGCGGGGAAATCGTCTGGATTTGTTCACCGATGGGAAAAAAACGTTTGACGCGCTGTTTCACTCGATCGAGTCAGCGCAAACCTATGTGCTGGTGAATTACTACATCATGCGCCATGACGTTATCGGCGACGCGCTGCAAAAAATCCTCGTCGCCAAGGCGCGGGCGGGGGTGAGTGTCTATCTGTTGTTTGATGAGTTCGGTTCGGGAAAACTACCGCGCCGGTTCCTGCGCGAAATGAAGGACGCGGGTGTGCACTTTCATTCGTTTGGCACCAACCGCTTCTGGTGGTCGCGGCTGCAGTACAATTTCCGCAACCACCGCAAAATCGTCGTCTGCGATGGACGGGAGGCCTACATCGGCGGCTTGAATGTGGCGGATGAATACCTCGGCTGGCACCCGCAACTGGGCTACTGGCGCGATACCCACATGCGCATCACGGGGCCCGCCGTGCGCGCGGTGCAGCTGGTGTTTTTCGAGGACTGGTTCTGGGCCTGCGGTGCGGTGCCGGAATGCGTGCCGGACAATGCCGCGCAACCGGAAAACCAGAGCCTGCTGATCCTGCCCACGGGCCCGGCCGATGTGCTGGATTCCTGGCAGCTTTTCATCGTGGAGGCATGCCAAAACGCCCGCGAGCGGCTGTGGATCGCCTCGCCGTATTTCGTGCCGGATGGTGGCGTCACCTCGGCGCTCCAGGCCGCGGCCTTGCGTGGGGTGGATGTGCGCCTGCTCATTCCCGAGCGCGCCGATAACCGACTGGTGAATTGGGCGGCCTACACCTACTACGAACAAATCCTCCCCGCCGGCGTGAAAATCTTCCGCTATCAGAAAGGCTTCCTCCATCAGAAAGTCGTGCTCACCGATGACTACGTGGCCGTCGGCACGGGCAATCTCGACAACCGCTCGTTCCGCTTGAATTTCGAAATCACCGGTGTCACGAACGATCCGATCTTTTCCACGCAAGTGCGGGAAATGTTGGAAAATGATTTCGCGCAATCGCTGCCGAGTGATCTCGAGGAATACCTGGACAAGCCCTGGTACTTCAAAGCCGCCTGTCGCGCCGCACGACTGCTCTCGCCCATCCTGTGAGGATCACGGACCGAGCCATGGCACTGCTGCCGCCTGGCCGGGCGGGTGCCCGTGTTGTTTCGTGTAGTCACTGACCCAGGCATTGGCCTTCTTGAGAAAATCGTGGTGAAGATGCCACACGGGCTGTTTCACACCCTTGTCATCAATCAGCCAGTATCCTCTGTGCTTCTGCGTGCGTTCGTTGATTTCGTTGCAGTAAAGTTGCCAATACAACACAAAAGGACAGCCCCATTCGAGACTCCACTTCATGAGCTCGGCGATTTGTTTGGCCTGCTCCTGTGGATCACGCACGGACTCGAGCGTGACGCCGTATTCGCCGATCATCACGCGTTTGCCTTTGATGTCGCTGGGAGGGAGGTTCTTTTCGATGTAATCGAGCGCCTCGAAAAACCGCTTGCGGCCGGCCTCGCCGCCTTCTCTCATCGCACTCTTGGTCACATCATAGCTGGAGTAGGAAACGAAGTCGGTTTTGATGTGAGGCAGCACCTGATTGACGATGGCGGGCTTTCCCTCTTTCATGGCTTTTTGCACCAGATTGATCTCGACGTAAAAATAGACGTTCACTCCCGAGTGCGGCGTGTGGCGGCGGGCATCACTGATCGCCTTTTCGCGAAGCAGCAGCCATTCGCGCATGATGGCGAGAGCTTCCGGCGTGGGGTCCTCCGATTAGTCCTGGCCCACCAGTGTGTGCCAATCGCCTTCCCAGTTGCCGAGGTAAAACGATTTCCCTGAGCCCGAGTAGGTGGTCAACAGATACGCCGTGAAATCATGGATTTCCTGATAGATTTTGTCGGCCTCGGCCTGCGGCAGTTTCCCGCTGCGAAAATGCTTGAGCGAATCGGAAAACGGATAGACCCAGAGCAGGATGTGGCGGAAGGGCATGTCGAATACGGCCTTGAACGAGGGCTCCTTGGAAATGAGATCGCGAGCGCTCTTGATCTGCGGGTCTTCGGGGATGTGATAGAGTTCCGGATATTTCAGTGATACGCTGATCTTGAGCGTATCGGAGCCCAGCTCCCGGACCGCTTTCGCCATTTCGACCAGCGCCGGCTCCTGGGTGAAGCGGTACGGCGCGCTGATGATCTGCGTTCCCAGCACGAGGCTGAGTGCCGGTTGACGCCCGGGCGTTTTTTCGTCAGCATTCGACACGGAAATTCCGCACAGGCTGAGCAGTGACGTCAGCAGGATTCTGATTCCGCAATGGATCTTAGGCATGGTGGGCGGTGAGGTCGGGTGCATCTTCGGGGAAATGGACGATGCCGTCGATTTTTTTCGCACATTTCACGCTCATGCCCGCTTGCGCAATTCTCCTGCATTTGCGCATTCTTTTTCTTGACCATTGCCCCGTTCGTCTCTAATATTTGTCATACAACTTATGTCCACACGCGTATTGCTCACCACTTGCAGTTTTCAAGACACCCCGGGGCCTCATCATGAAATTCTCGCCAGCCAAGGCTACGAGGTTGTTCGCGAGCGCGGGCCTCTCAGCGAGGCGCGCATGCTGGAGCTGGCAGGGGATTTCGATGCTTTTCTCTGCGGCGATGACGCCATCACCCGCGCCGTGCTGGACAAATGCGGCCCGCGCCTGAAAGTCATTTCCAAGTATGGCATCGGCCTCGACAAGATCGACATCGCCGCCACCAAGGAAAAAAACATCCCCGTGATGTTCACCCCGGGCGTGAACCATACGACGGTCGCCGAGCATACGTTCTGCCTGCTGCTGGCTCTGGTGAAAAATCTCATCCCCAGCGTGGATGCCACGCGCAAGGGCGAATGGCTGCGCCTCACCGGCCATGAGCTGTGGGCGAAAAAAATCGGCGTCATCGGCCTCGGCCGCATCGGTCAGGAAGTGATCATCCGCGCCAAGGCCTTCGGCATGGAAGTGCACGGCTACGGGAATTTCTGGCCCGAGGAGTTCTGCCAACAATACGGCGTCATCCGCCACGATTCGATCGACTCGATTTTCGCCACCTGCGACATCATCAGCCCGCACACCAAACTCGCCGCTGATACGAAGCACCTCATCAATGCCGAGCGCCTCGCGCTGCTGCCGAAGGATGCCGTGATCGTCAACACCGGCCGCGGCGAGCTCGCCGATGCCGCCGCCATCCTCGCGGCGCTCGATTCCGGCAAACTCGCCGGCTACGCCACCGATGTCATGGAGCAGGAGCCGCCCGCCGCCGATGACCCGATGCTGCGCCACCCGAAAGTCCTCGTCACCGCCCACGTCGGCTCCCGCACCTACGAAAGCGTGCCCCGCCAGGCGATGAAAGCCCTGAACAACCTCGTGAACTTCCTCAACGGCAGCGGCCCGGTGTTTTGCGCCAACGGCATCGTGCCCTCCGCCGAATAAAACTTTAACCTAACAACTACTATGAGCCTCGTAATCAAATCCGCCGACTCCTGTGCCTACGATATCATCTCGCTGGGCGAAATCATGCTGCGTCTCGATCCCGGTGACGGCCGCGTCCGCACCACCCGCCAGTTCCAGGCCTGGGAAGGCGGCGGCGAGTACAACGTCGCCCGTGGCATGCGCCGCTGCTTCGGCAAGCGCGCCGCGGTGGTAACCGCCTTCGCGGACAACGATGTCGGCCGTTTGATCGAGGACTTCATCCTGCAAGGCGGTGTGGACACCCGTTTCATCCAGTGGCGCAAGTTCGACGGCATCGGTCGCGATGTGCGCAACGGCCTGAATTTCACCGAGCGTGGATTCGGCATTCGCGGTGCGAAGGGCACCAGCGACCGTGGCAACACCGCCGCCAGCCAGCTCAAGCCCGGCGACATCGACTGGGATGAAGTGTTCGGCAAACATGGCGCCCGCTGGTTCCACACCGGTGGCATTTTCGCCGCGCTCTCGGAAACCACCGCCGCCGTGGTGCTGGAGGCCTGCAAGAAAGCCAAGGAATACGGCACCATCGTTTCCTACGACCTGAACTACCGCCCCAGCCTTTGGAAATCCATCGGCGGCCAGGCGAAAGCCCAGCAAGTCAATCGCGAGATCGCCCGCTACGTCGATGTGATGATCGGCAACGAAGAGGACTTCACCGCCTGCCTCGGTTTCGAGGTCGAGGGCGTGAGCGAGCACATCACCGGGATCGACGTCGAGCATTTCAAAAACATGATCGGGCGCGTGGTGAAGGATTTCACCAACTTCCAGGTCGTCGCCACCACCCTGCGCGACGTGCACAGCGCCACCATCAACGACTGGGCGGCGGTGTGCTGGCACGATGGCAAATTCTTCGAGTCCATCCAGCGTCCGAAAATGGAAATCTACGACCGCGTCGGCGGCGGCGATTCCTTCGCCAGCGGCCTGGCCTACGGCTTCCTGGAATTCAACGACGCCGCGCTGGCGGTCGATTACGGTGCCGCCCACGGTGCCCTCGCCATGACCACTCCCGGCGATACCTCGATGGCCACGCTCGATGAAGTGAAAAAACTCGTCGGCGGCGGCTCGGCCCGCGTCGATCGCTGATCATCGCGTCACCTTATCAGATTTTTCCTCACAACGAGCGCCCGCGAAAGCAGCGCTCGTTGTTTTTTGCCTTTCGCTATCCCCAGACGTCCGTATATCAAACGAAGAACCGGGCCGCGCGAGCCTCATCAAACAACACCTGATATACGCACGATTCCTCCAAAAATCCTTGCAGTAGCAGGCGTTATGGTCTTAACTGCTTACGTTGACTTTATTGGATATACGATCCTGTCGTCATACGAACAAAGACTATTCGCCACAAGAATGCTATTACCAGAATGAAAAAGTCGTTTGCGTTCCTATTCTTTGCACTCATGCCATGTATCGCGTTGCGTGCTGCGGATGCGATACGCCTAGACTTTGACTTTGCGCAGTCTGACCACGGGTTTCTAGCAGGCTTCGCGGATTACCCTCAAAATGCGGATTCCTCTCAGTATCAATTCACCAACTCTTGGCAGGCCAGACCCACTAATCTAGGTGGATCCTCCGCTCTCTTCATATCGGGGATCAATCGCAGCGACGATCTATTCATGTTCTGGAAGAAGCGGATTACAGGACTACCGCCCAATACCTCCGTCATACTTACCATGGAGATCCAATTGGCCTCGAAATACGCTGAAGGACTTGTGGGCGTTGGAGGAGCGCCGGGGGAGGGCGTCACGATGAAGGCTGGAGCCGTGGCATTTGAGCCGCAGGCCGTTGTCGACCCACGCGAGGGTTGGCTGCGCATGAATCTGGACAAGGGGAACCAATCCGTTGGCGGCACCAACATGTCCGTGATTGGCAACGTGGCCAAACCTGATGATGGAAACGGGAACTACGTTCTTTTGTTAAGGCATCAGCATGGCCAACCGCTCTCCACAAGAACAGCGAGCGACGGTTCGCTCTGGTTGGTCTTCGGCACGGACTCGGGATTCGAGGGGCTAACAGCTATCTACTACTCGCGGCTCACCGTGTGGATCAACCGTACCGACAAACCCCACCTGTGGCTGGAGCCAGATAGCGTCCCCGGCTGTCTTCGCCTCATTTGGAATCAGGGCACATTGCTTAGCACCACCACCTTAGGTCCCAACTGGCCTGCGGTAAACGTCACCACAAGACCCTACACACACAACACGCACACGGAGCCGCGTCGATTCTGGAGAGTTTCCCTGCCATGAGTGCTCAATTAATTGCTGTAATCAAGAGGGCGAACAAGGCGCGGCTGGACAACCGCTGGGGCTGCTCTGTCGGCCATGCTTGCCGTAACTTTAACCCGCCATCCCGTATCGACTCCCACCCCCGCCCCAGCGGTGCCAGCGCATGAACGCTTGCCCAATGACAGACAATGTGTCATTCAGCGCTGCAATCGTCATGCATCAGATGACTTTCCCCGTATGAGCCTTGACACTACTGTCCCTTGACAGGTGGCGCGGGAGCTCGTTCGCGGAGGTTCAGCACCTTGACGGGATTGCGCGGGGAGACGCCATCGGCGCGGTAGAGAATGACGTTGCCGCGTTCTCCGGGATTTTGTGTAATGGCGCTTTGATAGATGACGCGCCGGTTTTGCTCGGCATCCAGCACGGAAATTTGCACGGGGGTCGTAGGCTGGGCGAGCGGCAGCACTTTCATGCCACCGGCTTTCAAGTCCAGCGTCTGCTCGGCAAATACAAAGCGCGTGGTGGTGGGTAGCGCGTTGATGAGGCGCAGGCTGCCTGCGGGAAATGCCACGAGGTCATCGGCGATGACGGCCGAGCGCGCGGCATCCCAGGTGTTTTTCTGCGGATCACGCCACAGCACCACGAGCCAGTCGCAGTTTTCCGGGACGTTCAGCTTGTGCCACTCGGTGACGGCTTCGCCCTGCTTTTTGTTCAAGGTCAGGCTCCCTGCGGCGGATGGCAGTTTGACGGATGAAGAAAAGGCGCCGAGCGACAGGGTGGTTTCGAGTTTTTTCTCCTCGCCTAACGGAATCTCGATCAGGCGCGGCGGCAGCGTGCCCGGCTCGGCCTCCAGCTCGTAGCGCACGCCATCGCGGATTTCCTGACGGAACGGCGGCATGTCGCCGATGGCGAGGAAGCGGATTTGCCGTTCGGTGGGTTTTTCCTGGGCGTTGGCAAATCCGATCGTCAATAGCAGCAGCAGGGAGCGGAGGAGAAATGTCATCGGGGAAAGGAGGTGTCGGGTTTGTCCAGTGTCAGCTCGCGGATCCAGATGTTGCGGTAGCGCACATCGTGGCCCTCGGCCTGGAGCTTGATGCCCTGCGGGCTATCGGTGATGCCCTTGCCGCCCGCGTTGCCGCCATCCACTCCGGAGTTCGCCCCGCCCCAGACCTGGTTGATGGGGATGTTGTGGTGCGCGGGCTTGCCGTTGAAGTAGAGGCTGACCAGGGCTTTTTCCGTGAGCTTGCCCTCCGTGAAACGCGCGGCGCGGAAGATGATGTCGTAGCTGTTCCACCGGCCGATGCCGTTGTAGAGCGCGTAGGGCGATTCCGTCTCATTGATCACAGCGGCCATGCCGTGTTTGGTTTTGTCGCCATCGAGGATCTGGATCTCGTAGCGGTTCTGCAAATAGACGCCGCTGTTGCCGCCAGCCTTGGCGATGAAAAATTCCACGTGCAGGCGGAAATCCCGATAGGCCTTTTTCGTCACGATGTCCGCCGCGCCATACTTGCCACCGGCGGCGGCGGGGTCATCGGTCTTGAGACAGGTGCCGCCATCCACCGGATCCTCGACGATGGGCCACTTGATCGGCAGCGAGGAAGCGAAACGCGGGCCCTGCCAGTAGGTCCATTTTTCCTCTAACATCTTTTGCGTGCCATCAAACAGGACCTCCGCTCCCGCAGGTGCCTTGGTCCCCACGCCGACACCGGGCACGGCCACCGGTTCGGCAGCGAAAGAAAATTTCCCTAGCAAAAAAAGAGCACAGATGAAGCGTTTCATGAGGCCAGCAGTATGAAGCGCGCATCCGGCATGGCAAGCCGGAAACTGCGTTTGCTCAGGGCTGTGCGGCGATTGCTTCGAACACCTTGTGCGAGAAGTAGCGCTCCATGCGGTCGGGGAAGACGGTGACGATGACGGCATGGGGCGCGGCTTCGCGGGCATGGAGCAGCGCCGCGCCGAGATTGAGGCCGGAGGAAGGGCCCACGGGAAATCCCATGCGCCAGAGTTGTTGCGTGATCTCCATGCAGCGCTCATCGGAGACGCGCAGTTCTTTCAGGTGCTTGGCCTCCGTCGTGTTTTTCCACGTGGCGTAAAGATGCGAGCAGCCATCGATGACGCCGGGCACGTCGCGGGAAAATTGCAGCGAGCAGCACTCGATGTTCGAGGCGAAGGCGGAGCTACCCGCGCAGGGTATGGCGGCGATGGGCTGCACGTCGCAGCCGGCTTTGGTGAAGCCGCGGTGCAGGCCGACCAGGCTGCCGCCCGTGCCTATGCCGCTGACGACGGCATCGATGTGCGGCTGCGGCAGTTGGCTGAGAATCTCGTGCGCGGTGCCGAGCTCGTGCGCCTCGCTGTTATCTTCGTTTTCGAACTGGCGCGTGAGAAAGGCATCCGTCTCCAGCGAAAAATCATGTGCCGCGCGGATCACCTCCGGCATACCGCCGCTGACCTTGCGCACCTCGCCGCCGTAGGCCTGGATCATGAGCGAGCGCTCGTTGGTGGCGGTATCGGGAATATACGCGATGAATTTCATGCCCATCTGCGCGCAGCACAGCGCGAGCGCGATCGAGGTGGAGCCTGAGGATGCCTCCACCACCACACTGCCGGGCTGCAAGCGGCCGGTGCGCCAGGCTTTTTCCAGAATGTAGCGGGCGATGCGGTCCTTCGTGGAACCCGAGGGATTCATGAACTCCAGCTTGCACCAGATCAGCGGTGCGTCCGGTGTGAGAGCGAGCGGGACAAGCGGCGTGGGCGCGATGCGGTGCAGGTAGCGGTGGGCGGGGAGCGGGTTCATGTGGTGGTATCGTTGATCTCCTCAAAGCGCCCCAGATCGCGGTTTTTGCGCACTTTCCGCGGATCGAAAATTTTCCCGTTCATGCAAATGTAGACTCCCGGCGGCAGGCAGCTCACCGCACCGACTGAGGTGCCGACATTGAATACGGCATCCGAGCGGTGAAAGCGGGCGGGCTGCATCGCGCCGGTGAGCACGATGGTTTTTCCGGGAATGCCGGAAAGCAGTCGCGCGGTCTCGACCATGGTATCGGTGCCGTGCGTGATGATGACGTGGTCCGCCGGAGCTGCCATCACCCGCTCGCGGATCAGCGCGCGGTCGTCATCGGTGAGGTCGAGGCTGTCCTTTGCCATCATCGGCTCGATGGTATACTGAAACGCCAGCTCCAGCTCCTGCAACAGGCTCATGACTTGCGGCGAGCCGATCTGGTATTCGCTTTTGGCATCAAAATACAGCTTGTCGATGGTTCCGCCTGTCGTGAGAAAATGAATGTGCATGCGCTCAGACTAAGCGCAAATCACCGCCACTGACAACCGTGATCCTCGTTAGCCTTCACAAGCCGGGTTTCGGCGGGTTGACCGGTGGCTGCCAGGACAGCGCACCCGTCATGTTCGTCTTGCGCCGATAGACCTTGTCGCCACAAGTGATGATCAAATCTTTCAGCCCCTCCCCGGCGAAACAGACATTCGAAGGATGGCGCGCGCCCAAGGGAGGCGGCAGGATCAGGTTCACTCGACCCGGTTGATCGCAAATCTGGATCCCCATCGCCGTGGCCACCAGCAACTGGCCATCGCGCGTCACCTTCATGCCATCCGCAGCGCTGCGGATTTCCAGATCGGCGGGCGGGAGATGCAGGTGATGGTAGGGCTGAATATGTTGCAGCATGCCGTCCTTGGCCCGTTGGCACGAGTAAACAAATCGTCCGCTCGGATCGGCGACTTCCACACGCGTCTGATCGGGCGTGAGGATGATGCCATTCACGCCGTGAAACGCATCGGACGCGAGGCGTTTCTCCTGTCCCGGCGCGATGACCCAGACCGCCTTTTTCGAAGGCTCGGTGGCGTAGATGGTGCCATCATGCGCCACCGTCAAATCATTCGCCTCGATGCCGCGCGCATGCACTTGCTCGGCCTTGCTCTTGAGATCCCACGAGACGATTTCCTTGCTCCCCGCACGACATCCGTAGAGCCGTCCATCGGGTCCGAAACTCAGTCCGTTCGTCTTTTGCGTCTCTTGCAAAAACACCGCGACCTTGCCATCGGCGCCGATGCGGATGATCTGGCTGCGCGGGATATCGGTGAAATACACGTCACCCTCCGGCCCGCAGACCGGGCCCTCGGTAAACACGTGGCCCTGGCTGACCAGTTGCCAGTCTTCCCCGGCGATCAGCCAGTCCTTCGCCTTGCCTTTGCAGCGATCGTAGTGCGTTTGCACCGGCGTGGCGGCATCTTTCCACAGCCAACGCATGGCATCCGGAAAAATCGCGCCGCCGTGCTGATGCGAGTGCGCGCCCTCGCCCCAAACGTGATTCACCTCATAGCCGGCAAAGGTCAGCGAGCGCTCCATCATCTGATTCGCCATCCACCAATCGCCACAATAGATGTTGTTGTCATTGCTGCCATCCTGCAGAAAAATCCGCAACGGCTTCGACTCGGTTTTGCGAATGAGTGTGGAAATTTCGTCCCCTCCGCGCAGACCGACGTAGGTGCCGATCATCGAATACACCCGCCGGAACGCATCCGGCCGGTGCCATGCCGCCGTGAACGCCGCGATCGCGCCCGAGGATGCCCCGCAGATGCCGCGGTCATCCGGCCGCGCGGAAATCTTATACTGCTTTTGCACTTCCGGCAGCAGTTCCTCGATGAGGAAACGCGCATACTTGTCGGAAAAATCATCGTATTCGAAACTGCGGTTGAAGCGCGGCTGCGCGTTGTTTCCCGCCGCAGGCACCACGCCGGGATTGATGAACACGCCGATGGTGACGGGCATTTCCTTGCTGTGAATGAGATTGTCGAAAACGATGGTCGCCTTGCTCGCGCCATTCGGATTGAGGTAGCTCTCGCCATCCTGAAACACCATCAACGCGGCGGGCTGCGAGCCGTCATACTGCGCCGGCACATAGACCGAGTAGTCGCGCACCGTGCCCGGATAGATCTTGCTGTCGCGGAACGAGAACTTGCTCACTTTCCCCACCGGCACCTTCTCCTGCCGACGTGAAGCGGGGTCCACCGGATACGGGCCTTCCGCAGCGATGAGGCCGGAGGACAGGCATAGCGCGAGAAACAGGGTTTTTCGGAACATACGCTCACTACTCCGCAAACCAGCGCCCTCTTACAAGCGAATCGGAATCAAAAAAAAGATCGGTCCGATTTATCTCGCATCCGTTGCGGGAATCGTGTTCCTAAGGCAAGTGGAAGATCTTTTGCATGACATGAACCGGCACGGCTGGTCGATGACGCCCGACTGCATGAATGCCGCGGATTCCCTTCGATTGAAAAACGAATGCGAAATCTCCTGGCAAAGCGGCCATTTCCGGCGGGCGGGCGTGGGCCGCGGCGAATCCCTGGAAGTCCGCAACGAGATCCGCAGCGATGAAGTGATGTGGCTGCCGCCCGATACACAATCCGCCGAGCAGCAAATCTTTCTCCGCATGTTAGAGACTCTGCGCCTGGCGATCAACCGGCGATGTTTCCTCGGCCTGTTCGACTACGAAGGCCACTTCGCCGTCTATCCGCAAGGGGCTTTCTACAAGGCCCATCTCGATTGCCACGCCGGCACAAGCGACCGCGTCGTCACCATCATTCTCTATCTGAATGAAAACTGGCAGCCCGGCGACGGCGGCGAATTGAAACTCTGGACCACTGCCGCGGGCCGCGACGGTGCGTTTGTATTGATCGAACCACGCATGGGCACGCTCGTCTGTTTTCTCGCCGCGGATTTCTGGCACGAGGTGCTCCCCGCCCACAAAACCCGCATGAGCATCACCGGTTGGTTCCGCCAGCGGTAGGGGCGATGCCATACGGTCAGCCCTTTACAAGCATCGGTCATCACGCTCTCAATGATCTGAACCGGTTCGCGGGATTGGGCTACACTTCATCGTGTGACAACGAGTGGCGCCGCCGTGCACACCATGGGAAGAAAACTCCGATGAATGAGGATATCCTCCCGGGCGATGGTTTTTGGCATTGAATCGCGGCTGTCCTCGTGGTTCGATAGCGCCATGAGCGATTCTCTGACATTGTTGGGCAATTCCCAGACGAGCTGGCCGCAGTCGCCGGATCAGGCGAAGCTGGAGACATTTCCCAATCGCAGCCCGCAGCATGCGTACTGGGTGCATCTGGATTTTCCGGAGTTTTCCTCGTTGTGCCCGGTGACGGGGCAGCCCGATACCGCGCGCATCCAGATCCGCTACATTCCGGACAAGGTCTGCGTGGAAACGAAGTCGCTGAAGTTCTATCTGACCTCGTTCCGCAATACGAAGGCCTTCAATGAGGAGATCGTCAATCGCATGCTGGCCGACCTGGTCGCGGCCCTGGATCCGAAGCAGCTGGTGGTGCGCGGGGACTTTTCGCCGCGCGGCGGCATTTCCCTCACCGCGCAAGCGTCCCATCCGGCGGCGGCGTGGGAGGGGCTGTCGATTGACAAAGCCTAGCCGATGCGGGCGGCTCTCCGTGGGGCGGGGTTCTTTCCGCATTTTTTTGATCAAATCGGCGCATAGGGAACGTATCTTTGCCGCCGATTCTCCGGGCATCGGCCCCGACTCCACGATACCTTCATGAAATTCTTCCTACCCTCTGTCCGCACTCTGCTCCCATACGCAAGGTTTTGGCAACAAGCGTTATCCCGATTCTTTGGTGCTCGCGCTGTTCTGTTGCTGGCCTGTGCGATGATTTTCTCCCACGTCAGCGCAAGCGCGCAGGATGTCGCCGGCCAGGAAGTGACGTTTCCGAGCGAGGCCTTTTCCAAGCTCGATACCTTCGAGGGCGTGACGCTCGAGGATGCGGATAAAAAATTCAAGGCCGCCGATTTCAACGGAGCCTTCGCCGCCTACAAGGCCTATTCCTTCGAGTTCGCCAAAAGCAAGGCGATGCCATACGTGCTGCTGCGCATGGGGCGCTGCCTGCATAAGTCCGACAAGCGAATCGCCGCGATCAAGGCGTATCAGGAAGTGGTGGATTATTTCCCCGATGACGTCCGCTACGCCGCGGCGGCATTGTATTACATCGGCGAGTGCCACGGGCAAAATGGAGATGAGGAGAAAAAAACGGCCGTCTGGGCGCGCATGGTCAAGGACGATGGCTACGTCACGCAGCCGAACTCCGGCACCGCGCTCACCTATCTCGGCGGTGCCATGGAAAAGCTCGGCAAATTCAACGAAGCCGCCGAATACCAGTGGCGCACGGCCGTGGCGTTTCTCAAGACAAACCCCAACGCCGCCGCCGCCGCGCGTCTGGCTGTGATCGCCCACTACGTCGGCCGCAATCCGGATCACGAGAAGCTCAAGGAGTTTTACATGGCCGCCAGTGGCTTCGATGGTGCCGGTCGCAATACCTCCCAGCCAGAGGAAGACGACCGCTACTGGTCGGTCGTGCTCGATGCCGCCTTGAACCTGAAAGGTGACGCACCCACTCGCGAAAAAGCCTGTGCCTACTGGAGTGCGAAAATGGGCGACCGTTTCCCCCAGAACGATGAATTGCGCCGCCGCTGGTGTGATGCCCAGTTGGTGCACGAAAAGGATACGAACGCGTGGCTGGGGCGCATGGAAAAACAATACGGCTCCAAGCCTGCCACCATCGAGCGCGTCCTCCAGTGGTGCGGTTATTACAAGGCTGAGCCGAAACTGCGCTCGCAGTTCTTCGAAAAACACGTGAGAGATCTCCTTGCCGGGATGAAGCCGGGCGCATTGATGGATCTCATTGCCAAGCTCCAGAGACCGCTGGAAATGCACGAGGAATCACAGGCGGTGATGCGCTCGCTCAAGGTCGGGGAGCTCAGCGATGAGGAAATCAGCCGTTACGCCTCGCTCGCCGCGCCCTACCAGGAGGAGGCGCAAATCCTTTCCTACCTCGCCCGCATCAAGGATCCGCTCTTTGCCACCAAAGCGCGCTTCGACTATTTCCTCAGCCGCAGTCACCGCAATCCGCCCTTCATGGAAAAAGCCTTGGCGGAGATTCCCGAGCTGATGAAATCCCCGAAGTATGCCGAGGGACTCATCTGGACCAAGGCGACTCTGCTGCAAGGACTGGGGCGTCATGAGGAGGCGATCGCCGCGTTCCGCACCGCCAATCGCCAGCCGGATTCCACGTGGGAAATCACGAATTCCCTTGTCGCCCTGAAACAGTACGATCAGGCGGTCAAAACCGTCACCGAGCTGGAATCGGTAGGCGGGGCCACGGCCTCGAAGGCCGCTTTCCGCGTCGCGGATATCTATCGCGCGTCCGGCGACAAAGGCCGCGAGGTGACGCAGTTGCGCTCGGTGATGAAGCGTTATCCGAAAAGCGGTGAATCCAGCGAGGCGCACAACCGGCTGGAAAGTTACGGCGTGGCGCTCACGGGCGGCGAGGCCGAAGCCGAAAAATGACTCGATTCTTACGAAAGAGTACCGCAGACCAGAAAGTAATGATCGAACGTATTCCTCATGTTAGGTAAGACCAGAATAGTTCCACCGCACGGTCCTATGAATGAAATTTCCGCCATCGTCTCCGCAAACGTCCCATCTCCCGCCATGAATCACCGATTCTCCCTCACCGCCCGTTATCCTTCACTCACCCGGCCTATCGCGCTCGCCGCCGCTCTGCTGCCCGTGCTTTCCGCCCTCAGTCCGGCACAGGAAAAAGCCGAAGCCGAAGCCGCGCCGCGTCCGCGCGTGGCCGCCGATGTCGATCCGCAGGCCAAGCTGCTTTTTGACAAGGCGATGGAGCTGATGGACTACAAACAGCATGAACGCGGTCTCGCCATGCTCAATACCGTCGTGCGCGATAACCAGGGCTCCATTCTCTCGCACCAGGCTCACATGGCGATGGGCAAGCACTACCTCGAACAGCGTGCCACCGCGGAGGCGCTCAGCCATTTCATGCTGCTCACGCGCGTGCTCGCACCCGTGCCCGGCGAAAAGCAAGAGACAGCATTGGAGGAACTGTATCATGAGGCCCTGTTTCAGGCTGGCTTCGCCCAGTACCAAGCCGGCCAATATGCCGCCGGTTTCCCGCTGTTCCGCCGCCTCACGGAAGTGGCCGGAAAAACCAAGTGGGCGAACCAGGCGTATTTTTACATTGGCATGAGTCACTACCAAATGGGCAACTGGAACAAGGCGATCGACTCGCTTTCGCTGGTCGGCACCGAGGTGGAGGACGCCAAGGGTGAGGAGCTCGGGCGCATCGAAATCGGCCAGCGCTTCTATGCCAAGATCGCCGATGCCGACATCCCCGTGATGCGCAAGCTCGGCCAGGACGTGAAAGCGCAGGTCAAGGTCAGCAGTGGCGATACGGAAGTCATCACCGGTGCGCCCGTCCCCGGGAAGCCGGATGAAATGCTCGCCTCCGCCCCCAGCGCGCTCGGTGATCCGAAACCGAACGATGGCGTGCTGCAAATGGTAGGCGGCGACACACTGGAGGTCACGTACCTCGATGACAGCACGCTCGATGGACAAAAAGGCGTGCCGCGCACCGGCAAAGTACGCGCCGTCAGCACCGGCACCGTCGGGTTTTTCCTCGGCGACAATTCCACTCCCGCCTACATCGCCTATCCCGGCCAGCCGCAGGTGGTCATCCTCCGCGATGCCGATCTCGATACCTCCCCGCAAGCGCAGACGGTGACGCTCACGATCAAGTCCCTCTACAAAGTGGAGGCATCCGCCGCTGCCGAAGCCGAGGAAATGCTTGATATCTTCGCCCTGCAGGACGACGAAAAGGACGCATGGACCGAGCGCGACAGTGTGACCATCACTCTGACGGAAAGCGGCGAGGGAGCCGCGATCCGCACCGGTATGTTTCTCGGGAAAATCCAGCTCGCTCCCTTCAGCGAGGGCGATACCATCGACAAGGCCGACCAGATTCTCCATACCGCCGAGCTCGATGAGCTTTCCGTTTCCTACACCGATCAAGTCCATCTCTACGGCGATGAAGAGCGCACCAGCGAGACACGCATCAAGGTTTCCGGATCGGTGAACTCCGGCGTCACGGCGGATCAATACGTGGTGTTCGAGGAATTGCTCAAGGCGCGCAAGGGCTCGGTCGAGGCCGAGGCTCTCGTCGGGCTCGGTGCCATTTACAAGGACATGGGTCTCGATCAACGCGCCGGGCAACGGGCGGGTGAGGCGCTGGACAAAGTCGATCCCATCATCATGAATCGCCAGAAACTCCCCGGCGATCTCGTCGAGCAGGCATTCAAGCTGAAGTGGGAGAGCGAGTTGCTGAAAAATGACTTCGCCGCCGCGACCGCCACCTGCCTCGCGTTCAATCGCCTCTATCCGGAATCCGTGCTCGCGGATCAGGCGTTGATGACACTCGGCCGCAGCCTCGCCGATCGCGGTGAGTTCAAACAGGCCGTCGATGTCTATGGTCGCGTCCTGCAATTGGAAAATCCCATCTCCGCCGCCGAGGCGCAGTTCCGCATCGGCGAGGTGCTGGCCCGTGAGGCGGAAGCCCTTGCCGCCGCCGCCGATGAGCACAACAGCAAGTGGGGCAAGGCCGGCCTCAACAAGGCCACCGCGCTGCAGAACCGCATGAGCCCGGCGATCGCCGCCTATCAGAAAACCTATCAGAATTACCCGGAAAGCTCCTTCGCCGCCGAGGCTCTCGGGCGCGTGGTGCGGCACTACGTCGAGACCGAAAGTTTCGCCCAGGCCGCGGATCTGTTAGAGAGCGTGTTCGCGGATTATCCCGATGCGGCGTTTCTCGATGAAATGCTCCTGCTTTGGGCCAACGTCGGTTTCCGCATGGGCGATACCGCCACGGCCAAGGCGAAGCTGCAGCAACTGATCTTCGATTATCCGGCCAGCAAGCACGTCGCCGAGGCGCGTAAAAAATTGGCCGGTCTGGAAGGGGAAGGCGACAAAACAAAGGAGAAGGAAGAATGAAAACACCGCTGACCATCCGTGCTGCCGGCACTCTGGCGGCGCTAGTTCTGTTAGGCTCTGCGGCTCTGCATGCCGCCACCTTTGACGAGCAGCGCGCCACCATCGCCGCCGCGCTGGAATCGCAACCGGAGGATGCGATTCTCACGCTGCTCAAGACGGGCATCGCCGAGAACCGCCCCGCTCCCGCGCTCGCGCTGGCGAACGAGTGGCTGCGCCGCAATCTGCCGAAAAATCCCGCCCTGCTTTTCCAGGCCGCCCGCGCCGCCGAGCTCAGCGGAGAAACCAAGGAAGCCGTCGCTTTCTACCAACAGGCGCTCAAGCTCGCAGATCCGAAATCCGCCGAGGCGGGCGAGGCGATCACCGCGATTCACACGCTGCTCATCGACCAACTCAACACTCCCGGCAGCGCCTATTCCTTTGCTCTCAATGAAGCGAAAACGCTGGCTGTGAACCCGCGCTTCCGGCAGTTCGATCGCTGGTTTCTGACCCAGGCGCAGGCAGCCAATGACCGCGCCGCCGTGGCCGCCCGCCTGCTCGCCACCGCCAAGTCCGGTGCCGCGAAGGATCAACTCATCGCGCTCCATCAGAGCGACGTGCGCTGGTTGCTCGAATCCATCCGCGCCACTCGCTACGATCTGAAAAGCGACCGCTTCACGCCGGAATTCGTGGCCGATGTCAAGGCTCTCGCCGCGCTTCCCATCTACGATGAAGAGCTGCGCCTGCTGCTTGATTGCACGGTTTCGATCAAGGCCTACAACATGGCGAAAATCGATGGCAAGGATGTCGCTCCGCCGCTTGCCGTGGCGAAGGCGTTGCTGGACCGTCATCCGCAGTATGCCGAGAGAGTGCAGACGGATTGGGCCGGCGGCAGCACCAGCCAGCACTATCGTGATGATCCGAAAAAATACTGGACGCATGAAACCGAAGCGAAGATGGCGCCCATCCGCGCGGCACTGGGCAAACTTCCGCCACTGCCGCAGGCCGATTTGCTGCGCTCGTGGAATGGCAGTCATTACGCTTCTGGCCCGCAGGTGCTGAGCCCCGAGGAAGCCCGCGCTTTCGCACTGGCGAATCCGGATCTCGTCAATCGCAAGAGCGGTCCGGTGCTGGTGTTTGGATGGGATAAAATCAGCTTTCAGGACGCGCAGAAACTCGCCCCCGTGCTCGCGCTCAATCCCTCGCCGGAAGCCTCCGCCATCCGTGCCATCGTCGCCGCTGGCGAGAGCAAGGATCTGGATAAGGCCATCGCCGCCTTGTTAGGCCCGGAGGCCTGGCGTCTCGGTCCGGCGGAACTCGGCGGTGTTTATGCCGACCGCCTCTGGCACTGGACCGGTCGCCCGGGTGATTCGACGAAGCGCGATCAGGAAATCGCGAAGTCCAAAGCATTGCTCGCCACCCTTCCGCCTGATCCGGATGCCAAGGCTCCTGCCGCGCAGCGCAGCGCCCTCTTCCAGCAGCTCTGGGACGACTACACATCGGCCGCGCCGAAACTTCCCGCGGTGAAAACCAGCCTCGTCAAAGTACTGCGCGTCACGCCCGAGGTGGTGCCGCAACTTCTCCGCGATGCCCGCCCCGAAGCGCAGGCGCTGGTGCGCGATGCCCTGCAGACCGATTTCACAGGTCCTGACGGCCCGCTCAGTGGTGATGCTTCCGTCATCGGCCTCAGTCCGGATCGCTATGACCCGCTCATCCTGCGCAAGGCCGCCCGCGCCGGTGGTTTGGCGTCGCTGAAACAACGCCAGCCCAAAGCCTGTACCGCTCATCCGTTAGAGCCCGTGCTGCGTCAGGCTGTCGCCGATCTGCTTCAGCAGAACAAGGCGGAAAGCTGGCTCACCCTGGCGTGGATTAACGCGCAGTTTCCGGAGAACAATTTGGAGTCGGTGAAGCTGATGGAGGCGCTGTATGCCTCGCCTGCCTTCGCCACGCTTTCCGCGGAGGCCCGCTACGGCGCGAGTGCCTGGTTCGGTCAAAAAGCCATGCCGCCGGCACAATTCGCTCACGTGCAAGCCGCGGATCCGAAGCTCGTTTGCCAGGACTTGCTCGCCTTGCCTGCCAATGCGGATGCCGCCACCGCCGCCGCCGCCCTGCGCAAGGTCATCGAGGGCATACGCCAGTCTCCCGTGCGCTTGGAAATCGAGGGCCTGGAAAAAATCGCCGAGCTCAGTGATGAGGTCTTTGCGGATGAATCGGTGCAATCGCTCTGCGTCGAAGTGGCCGATTCGCTGCGCTCCTTCACCCCGCCTGCGAAATTCGGCGAGAGATTTTTCAACGCTGTGGCGAAACGCAAGGATCCCGTCACCCTGTTGCGCACTTCTTCCTACCTCTGGCGCATTACTTCGGTCCATCACCGCACGTATCCCGCGATGCTCACGCTGGCGGATTCGCTGATCGAGCCACAACCTTCCGCCGCTCTCACCCTCGCCCTCGGCGGTCTCGGCGCGATCGAACGCCACAATGGCGGTCACACCTGGTTCAAGCGCGAGACGGACGTTCCGCTGCTGAAGTCCATCCGCGGCAAGGCATCGATGAAGCTCGGCCTCATCGTCATCCCCGTGGCTCCGAATCATCCGTCCTACCCGCTTTATCAATCGCAAGCGGAGTGGATGGCGGGGAATGAGGACAGCGCCAGGAACCTGCTGGATGGCCACTGGGAGACTTTCGTGACGATGCATCGCGAACTCTCCGTGCCCTATCTGATGTGGGCCCTGCAACGTGTGATCTACGGTCGCGATGAAGAGCGCCAGCAACAGCTCATCAAGTCGCTGCTCGATTGGGCGCGGGAATCCGCCTCACCTCTGACCATCACGGAAAAAGCACGGATCGAGATTGCCTACGGCGACATCGCCCTGCAGCGCGGCCAGTTGCGCGAATCCCATGAAATTTACGATCGTGTCCAGAAAAACAAGGCATATGCCGAGCTGATGGTGCGCCATGACGCCGCCCTGCGCAAGGCCCGCGCGGAACGCATCGGGAAAAACTTCGATGCCGCCCTGCAAACACTCGCCGAGCTGGAGCTGGAACGCGTGCCGGAAATCTGGACGGAGATCCGCTACTCCCGCGCCGAGGTGAACTTCGACATGGAGAATTTCGATGACGCCAAGGACGACATCGATTCCATCCTCGCCCGCGAGCCGAACCATGCGGATTCGCGCATTCTGTTAGGCAAGGTGCAGCTCAAGCGCCAGAAGCTGATGGAAGCCACCGAGGTGGAGCTCGGCTCCTCCACCGGCCAGACCTCGCTCGTGCCGGGCGAAAACCTCAAGGTCACTCTCAGCGATCCGACCCTCGCCGTTTCCGGAGCGGGCACCGAGATCGAGGTGGTGGTGTGGGCGGTCTCAGGCGACAAGGAAACCTTTTTCCTGCGCCAGTTCGGCGATGAAAAAACCAAGTTCCGCGGTGAATTGCCGACCATGCTGGGGGCGCCCGCGCCCGGTGATAACAAGCTGCAAGTCATCGGCGATGATGAGGTTTTCTACGCCTATTCGGATGCGTTCCTCAGCAAAATGAATCTCACCGATGCGAAACGCGGCGGTCCGATCACGATCGCCTCGGACGCCGTTCTGATGGCTTCCGCGCGCAAGCTTCTCACCGAGGCCGAACAGCGCACGGCTGACATGCAGGCGCTGATGCAGGAAATCGGCGGCAAGGACCAGGGCGACTATCTCAAAGGTGCGGTGAAAGCCCGCATCGCCGCCCGTGCGTTGGAGGGCGATGATCCCGAGAGGGCCGATCGTTTTCTATCGGACATCGCCAAGCCCGGCAATCCCATCCACGTCCGCGTGGTCGATCCCGATCGCAGTCGCAGTGCGGAAATCGATGAACTCACCGTCAGTGTCAGCAGCTCCAGCGGCGATTCCGTGTCACGGGTGACCTTGCGCGAGACCGCCACGCACAGCGGGTGGTTCGAGGGCAGTGTGCCGACCACCGGCGCGCAGGCGCAGGCCTTCGCCCAGAACTCGGAACCGGGCCGCGCGCCGAACATGGTGATCAGCCCGAACAAGGAATACCCTGCCTGGCGCCCCGTTCCGGCCAAGGATGTCCGACCCGAGTTCATGGTCGATTTGAATGACAACAGCAGCCTCGGCACTCTGACCATCACCGCTGCCGAGCAAGGTGCGAAGTGGAAAAAATTCATCGTGCAGACCGCGATGAATCCCACCGACTGGACCACCATCGCCACCTATCCGCCGACCAAATACCCGATCGAAAATCCCTGGAAGCCCTCTGTCACCGTGGTCAATGAAGACGCCAAAAATCACCACTACGGTGCGCGCCCGATCAAGGAGCTGACCGATCTCCGCCAGCACATGGCATCCGGCTGGCTCGCGCATCAGCCGGAGATGGCATTCTCGAAAAATGTCGCCGGTCCCTCGGAGGCCTTGCCGTCATCGATCCCTACCGATGTGAAATGGCTGCGCAATGGCACGCATGAGAATCCCGCGGTGGTCGTGCGTTTCCAGGCGAGTTTCTACGAGAAGGAAAGCGTCATCCGCCGCTTCGCGCTACAACTCGGCTCGTTCACTCCTGACCCGCGCATCAAGGCGGAGAAAAATCAAGGGCAGCCGGCTGGTTTTGTCATGCTGGTCAATGGTCGCGTGATCGCGGAGCTGGATCAGGCCAAACTGCAAGGCGAAGTCGCTCTGAAGCCGGGCATCCATCGCCTGGAAATCTGGGCGACCGGCTGGCTCAACCAGATCGGATTCGGCCGGAATGTGAAACTGCAGGCGAATCTCATCGATCCGGAAAATCTAACGGATTGCCCGGATTCGTTTTTCGATCCCGCCTCGTTCCCCGCCGCGTTTGTCGATCAGCGCAACGCCCCCGCCACGGTGGAGGCGAATGCCGGGGGCACGGAGTTCCAGGTGAAGTTCGCCAAGGACTCGCGCGCTCGCCTGATGCGCCTCGTGATGGTCGAGCAGGAAGGCCCGGCACCCGCGTTGAACAAACTCGCGCTCACCGACTCCGCAGGCAAGGTCGTGCTGCCCGTCGCGCAGGACTTCGCGGCGCTGAACAAGAACGACACGCTGGAAATGCTCACCGGTGATAAAATTTCCGTGCGCTATGTGGACGACCGTTTTGTCACCAAGGCGAAGGAACGCCACGAGCGTTTTCTGACAGTCTCCTTCACCGATGCCCTCGCGGAGTTTGCGGACATGGAGCCGCGCATGGATGCCCGTTTGGGCGAGCCGCAGCCGTACTATGAGAAACTACTACGTTTCTCGTACGACAAGCCGCTCACCCTCGCCATCCACGATGCCGACAGGGATGCCACGGTCGAGCGGGACAAGGTCACGGTGAAGCTGGAAAGCGCCGCTGGATCGAAGGAGTATGAGGCCATCGAGACTGGCGACTCCACCGGTATTTTCCAACTCACGATCACGCCGGTATCCGGCAGTGCCGGGGAAAACCAGATCCAGGTCGCGAGTGGTGCCGCCATCACCGCGCGCTATCTGGACCAGGAAAACAACCGTCCCGGCGTTCCCACCGAGCGCATCGCCGTGATCCGGCACGCGTCTTTCCGTGCCCCGCAGTTCCAGCTTTCGCACGCCACTGTCAGCCCCATCCCGCGAGGCACCATGCGTTCGCTGCAACATGGCTTCGAGCCGCGCAACCAGGCGCAGGATCAGGAAAACCGCATCGCCAGCGAAGCGGTGGCGGAGAGTTGGCAGCTGAAGCAAACCATTCTCCCTGCTGAAAAACCTCCCGAGGGGGGCTTCCAGGCGGTGCTCGGCCAGAGCATGTTCTTGGAACTCGTCGCGCCGCAACTCGCACTCGGCGTCGCCTCCCATGTCTCGGTCTATGCGCAGACGGATGCCGGACGCAAGGCCGCTGGCGAAACGGCCACGGGCTTCAATATCAATGCCCCGGGCACACTGGAGCTGCAGGGCATTCTGGCGAAGCCGATCGGTCACAACGATCGCTGGTCGCAAATTCCGCTGCTGCCTTTTTATCTCAAGGAGTCCCCGATGAGTGCCGGAGAAAATCTGGAGTTTGACCGTTTCTATCTTTCCGTGCCTTTGATCGTCGGCACGCTGCCCGAGTATGGAGCGCTCACCGACGAAGAGCGCCGCGAGATGGCGAATCGCGCGAGAAACTCGCTGGATGGCTCGGATGATGTGACGCTCTCGCCCCACGGTCTCGTGGTCCGTCCCGGCGAGCGTGTGCATTTCGGCTTTTGCTTCACCGATGCGGAAGGCAAGGAGCAATGGCTCACCACCAGCACGCAGGTGGTGACGCATCCGGTATTCGATATCATGAACGAGGAATTCCGCGCACCGGTGACCAGCGCCTTCGTCGGGGAAAATCTCAACCTGCGCGTGATCGATCTCGGCGCGGATCTCACCGACGCACCGGATGTGGTGCGCGTGCTCATGCAATCGAAATCCGGTGCCAAGCACACGGTGGAACTGCACGAGAGCGGTCCGCACACGGGCATCTTCAAGGCGGGCTATCAGCTTTCCTACGCCGCGCCAGCGGAGGCGAAGCCGGACGCCGCCGCGCCCTACGATGTGCGCCAGAACGGATTTCCCGTGACCTACGGCGATACCGTCGCCGCGCGATACACCGATGCGAAGGGCCTCAAGACCGACATCCTGCAAGTGACGGTCAGCAAGGGCGCGGATGGCACCATTGAGCCGTTTTCGAAAAAATACGACGACCCGCAGATCGCCATGCGCACGCAGTTCTCGCTCGCCGAGGCCTATCTGGAAGTGGCCAAACGCCACCGCAAGCTCGAAGAGCACGATGCCGCCGCGCTCGAATACGAGAGTGCCAAGCAGCTGCTTTCCAAAGCGATGGATCAGTTCACCGATCCCGACACGCGCGCCCATGCCGAGTATCTGTTAGGCACGCTGACCATGGAAGAGGCAGATGCCACCAAGGAACCGGAAGTCCGGGAAACCCGCTACCGCGCCGCGCTATCGCGTTTCCTCAATGTCACCGGCAGCTACAGCCAGACCATCCATGCCTCGAAGGCGCAGTACCAGATCGCCACCATTTACGAGCGCCTGAAAGAGCCGGAAATCGCCGCGCAGGAATACGTGAAGCTCGCCTACAAGTATCCTGACTCCGAGTTCCTCGCCACGTCCATGGCGCGGCTCGGCACCCATTTCCTCAAAAAAGCCAGCGAGTATGAAGCGCAAGCGAAGCCGCTGTTGGAAAAACCGGAGGAAGACAAGGATGCCCGCTTCGAGGGCGAGGCGCTGAAAAAAATGGCGGTCGCGGAATACCTGAAGACGGCACAGATTTTCGGTCGCTTGCAGGAGCGTTTCCCCAGCGACTCATTGGCCGGGCAGGCTGGTCTGCGTGCCGGGCAGGCCTACATGCGCGCCGCCAAGCACCAGGAAGCCATCGATGCCTTCCAGCGCGTCATCGCCGAACAGGGCTACGATGGCAAAACCATCCGCGCGCAGGCGATGTACTGGGCCGGCATGAGCTACCAGGCGCTGCGTCAGCCGATGGCCGCCTACTCGATGTTCAAGCGCCTGACCTATGATTTCCCGGAAAGCGAATGGGCCGCCTTCGCCCGCGGCCAACTGTCCCAGCAAAGTCTGCTGGACCTGGAAAACAAACTCGAACTGGAACGATTGGAGGCTGAGCAACGATGAACGTAGTACTTAATTCTAACGCATCCTTTATGTTTCGTCTTTCCGCCCTGCCTCTGACCATCGGCCTCGCCATCGCCGCGCCGCTGGATGACCGCATCACCGCGTTCAAGGCGGCCGCCTCACAAACGGAAGCGGGCGCGACGGAGATCCTCGACCTCGGTCTCACGGAAAACCGCTCCGCCCTCGCATTCGCCGCCGTGAAGCCATGGCTCGCCGCGAATGCCGCGGACTCTCCGAAGCTGCTTTTCAGCGCCGCCCAATCCGCAGAGTTCGCCGGTGAGTGGCGGCAGGCCGTGGGCTTGTATCGCAAGCTGCTCAAGCAGCAAAATCTCGATCCCGCCACCGCCGCCATCGCCGCGCCACGCTGCTACCGGATTCTCATCAATCACCTCGGCGATACCGATTCCGCCTATCTGCTGATGCGCGAGGAAGGCGTGCGTCTGCGCACTTTCGGCAAAGTCCGCAAGTTCGATGCCTGGTTTTTTGGCAAAGCCGATGAACGCAAGGATCTGGTTGCCATCGCGCAGTGGCTGACCGCCATTTACCAGAGCGACGAGCCGCGCGAGGCATACGACGATGTTCTCACCGATTTGCTGGCGGATCTGGAAACCTTCACCTACAGACAGCCGGAACTCTTCACCGCACTGCAAGGGCTCGCCGCGGCGAAACATACCAGCCCCGCCGTGAAGGCGAGGATCGCGTGGGTCATCGAGGCCGTTCCTTTTGCGGAAAAAATGGCGGAGGCTCTCGGCGCGAAACGCGCGGTGCCTGACACGCTCATGGACGCCCCGTTGAAGGCGGCCAAAGAGCTCATCGCCGCCGCTCCCTTCGAGGGCTCGCTCGCGGTGGCTCACGGCTGGATGCATTTCAACGCGGGAGATTCGGGGGTGTTTGCCACGTTCACGAATCCGCGCCGCGCGGAAAAAGCCGCTCCGTTGCTCGCCGCTCTGCGCACATTGCCTGTCGATCAGGCACGCATCATCGTTCACCTCCAGGTGCCCGCCGCGAAGAATCGCAAGCTGGTGCCCTATCTCATTTCCGAGGATGAGCTCAAGGCCCTTACCACGGAACGTCCCGAGCTCGCCACCGCTCCCGCTCCCGTCACGGAGCAGAAACGCAAGAAGGTCAAAAAAAACGCACCCACGCCGGAGAGCGAGGAGGAGAAGGAATTTTCTCGCGAACTGCTGGCACTGCCACCGAATGCGGATGCCGCCGCGGTGGAGGCTGCTTTTTCCGCGGTCATGCAGCGCGCCACGAATGCCGGGTATTTTCCGAATCTTCTCGGATTGGCACCTGTGGCGAAACTTCCGACCTGGTCGGAGCCGCTGCGTGCGTCGGTGCAATCGCTCTTCACCGATCTCGCTCCGCTCGGTCCCTATCCGAAAAGGCAGGGATACGAGGCGCTCGCCGCACGCGTCATCCAGGAATCCGCCGACGCGAACCGCGCGGCACAGTTCGAGGAGATTGCGGCCGGGCTGTGGTCTGCGGCGCTCGCGGGTGATGGCAACTGGGCCATCGTGGCAGCGGATTCTTATGCGAAACTCGCCGCGAAGTCAGTCGCGGATGGCAATGCCTCGCTGGCGCTGACCCTCTCGCGATGCGCGTCCCAGTCCATCGACGCACGCACGGTGAACCTTCCCAAGTTCAGCGAAATCCTCGCCAACCTGCGCGCCACCGCCGGTCTCGCCGCCGCGAAAATCGGAGCCGTGGAAATTCCTGTCGATCAGACCGACCCGGCCTTTCCGATCTACAAATCCCAAGCCGAGTATGCCCTCGGCAATCTGGAGTCCGCCTGGCAACTCTATCTCGGTCACACCGATCAGTTGATTCCCGTGCTGCGCTCGCTTTCGATCGATTACGGCTTCTGGCTGCTCCAGCGCACGATCGAGGCGAACCGCGATCAGGAGGCCGAAAATCTCATCAAGGAACTCACCATATGGGCACGTCAGGCGGAGGGCTCGTTCAGCGTCGATCAGGATGCGCGTCTCAAGATCGCCTATGCCGATCTCGCTTTCCGCAAGGGCGCCCTGCCTACCTCGCGTGCCTGGTACCGCAAGGTCGCCGAGGCTGCCGAATACGCGGGCTCGGAAATGCAGCTCATGGCCGCGCTCGGCTCGGTGAAGGTGGATCGCGTTTCGAAAAATTTCGGTGCCGCGATGACGGAGCTCGATACGCTGATGAAGCTCAAGGAGCCGGAGTTTCGCAAACGTGTCCGCTACGCCCGTGCCGAGGTCCTGATGGATCAGGAGAGCTACGCTGAGGCCTTGGAGGAGATCGAGCAGGTCCTGCGCCAGGAGCCGAAACACGCGGATGCGCTGATTCTCCGCGGCAGAATCCATTACGAGATGCGCAAGCTCGTGGAGGCCAGCGAGATCGAGCTCGGACCATCGCAGGATAAAACGGTCATCGTCCCCGGTGAGGCGGTGAAGATCAATCTGCGTGACCCCACGCTGAATGTTTCCGGTGTCGGTGCCGATATCGAAGTGGAGATCTGGGCGAAGTCCGGCGACCGCGAGCGCGTGCTTCTCTATCAGCTCGGCGACAGCAAGGAAAAATTCCGCGCGGATGTGCCCACCGCTCTTGGTCCGCCGACTCCGGGCGACAAGGTGCTGCAAATTCTCGGCGTGGACGAGATCCGTTTCGGCTACTCCGAACGTTTCCGCGCGAAGATGAAAGACCTGCCCGCCGATCCCGAGATCGTGATCGGTGTGGCATCGGATGCGCGCCTCGCCTTTTCCGCCGGTGCGTTTCCCGCGCGTGAAGGTGAGCGCCGGCTCGACATCGAGGAGCTCGGCCTTTCCACCGCGCAGGCCGCTCTCGGCACCCGCGCGGTGCGTCCGGGAAATCCGGTCTATGTGCGCGTCACCGATCCCGATCACAGCATCACGCCGGGCATCGATGAAGTCACCATCGGCTTGCAAACATCCAGCGGTGATGAAATCCGCCAACTCGTTCTGAAGGAAACCTCGCCCTTCAGCGGTGAGTTTGAGGGCATCGTGCCGACCACCGGCGCGCAGGCTCTGGCGTTCGCTTCGGAGAGCGCCCCCGGCCGCGATCCCAACATGACCATCAGCGCCAAGGAGTATCCCGGATGGCAGGGGAATGTGGGAGACACGGAAAACGCGCGCGTTTTCGGCATCGATCTCAATGACAACGTCCCGCTCGACAAGATGGCGATCGATATCGGCGAAAAAGGCCAGCAACTCACGCGCTTCGTGCTGCAAACATCGCTCAATGGCAAGGACTGGACCACACGCGCCCGTTTCCCCGAAGACACGCCGGTATGGGATGGCAGGCCGCATGTTTCCTCGTTTCCCACCTTCCGCGGCGGCATCGAGGTTTCCAAGCCGGAATCCCGCGCGCTGCCGGAGGACTGGCAGGAAAAGATGGAGCTCACCTCGAATCGCGCATCGATCAAGTATCTCTCCGCCACGGTGAAAAGCCTCTCCGCCGCGCCGCTGCCCATGGTGGAAACCGGGCACCCGGGCTACTCGGGGCTGATCCGCTACCGCGCCCTTTTCCATCAGCCCCGCGCCGCGATCCGACGGTTCGAGCTCACGGGTTATCCGAACGATGGACAAACGATCTTCCTCATCGATGGCATGCCCGCCGCGGCCGATGCGGAAAATCCCTTGCTGATCGAACGCGAGCTCGCCGCCGGACTGCACGAGATCCAGGTCTGGCGCAATGCGGGACGCGATACGATGCTCAAATCCAAACCGCAATTGCTCTGCGATGAGCCGGGGAAACAGGATCTCGTGGCCTGCCCGGACGCGATGTTTGATCCTTCTACTTTTCCGCCGGATGCGAAGGCGCTGCTCCCGCAACCCGCCACGCTGGCAAAGAATGCCGCGGGGACGATGGAAGTGAGTTTCGGCGATCAAACGCGTGCGCGCTTGGTGCGCCTGGTCATCCACGGCTTCGAGGGTGGCGCTCCATCCATCCGCAAGGTGACTCTAACGGATCGATCCGGCAAGGCGCTGCTTCCCGTCGCGCAGGACTACATGACTCTGCGGGAAAACATGCAGTTGGAAGTTCTGCCGGGTGATCAAATCACCGCGCGCTACGATGACTCCCGCTCGGCCACTCCCAAGCGCAACCGCCATGAGCAACGGCTCACCGTCGCATTCAATGATGCCTTGGTAACGGCTTCGTTCCTCACTTACATCACGACGGAGGAAGGCCGCGAGCTCGTTCTGGAGCCGATTCGCCGATTCCGTTTCGATGACCCCGTTGCCATTGTCATCGACGATGCCGACATGGACAGCAGTCCGGAAAAGGACATCATCGAGTTCAAAGTCGTATCCAGCAGCGGCGGCACCGCGACGGTCAAGGCGGTCGAGACCGAGGAGCACAGCGGACGTTTTCTTGGCCGTGTGTTCCCCGTGCCCGGTGAACCCGCGCGCTCTTCGGAAATCAAAGTCGCGGAGGGTGGCACCATCACGGCGACGTATCTCGATGCCGAAAATCTCATACCGGGCATTCCTACCGAGCGCTCCGTGCTCATCGAGCACGCCCGCTACACGGAACCGAAAGTGGCGGCCTATCCGATGAGCAGCAAGGTGCTGGAAAAACCCGCCGGTGTCGTCAAGGCGGGCAAGCAGTCCGATGCCTCCAAAGAGGAAGTCATTCTGCCACGCCGCACGATCGATTATCAATACGCCGATGGCACCCCTGCGGTGCATGCCGCGATTGTCGGAGCCAGCCTGCGTTTTGATGTGGTCGTACCGCATCTCGCCCTCGCCGGCAGCAGCGAGGTCAATGCCTTCGTGCAGACCGATGCCGGGCGCAAGGCAAGCAAGGAGGAGCTGAAAAAACCGTTCGATGTCGCCGCGCCTGGCACGCTCAAGCTCAAGGGCGCTCTCGTCCAGGCGGCCGTTCTTGCTCCCAGCGGCTACCAGATCGACGCCACTCCCGTTGCGCCCACGAACGAGCCGCCTCTCGAAGAAGGACGTTTTTCGTTCAGCATCCCGCTCATCCTCGGCGATCTTCCCGAGCGCAGCTTCGCCACCAAGGCCGCCGAGGCATTGTCGGATTCGGCATTGCCCGAGGGACTTGCCGTCAAGGTCGGCGATATCGTGCACATGGGCTTCCCCTACAAAGATGCCAAGGATCAGGTCCAGTGGAAATTGTTGGACTTCAAAGTCGAAAGCCACGCCTTTCTCGATGTCATGCAAAACGGCTACCAGGAAGCGCTGGCCAAGGCCTTCGTCGGTGAAAAACTCTATCTCCGCCTTATCGATCGCGGCCTCGACCGCGGTCCGGATCGCGATGTGGCCAAGGTCTCCATCGAAGCCAGCAGCGGCATCAAGACTGAATACGAGCTTCAGGAAACGGATGCGCACAGCGGCATTTTCAAAGGGGTGTTCGCGCTCAGCTATGCGGAGGAAAAAACGCCGGCCCAGCTGCCGCCTGTCGCCCTCAACGGCTTTCCCGTGCGCTATGGCGATGATGTGAAAATTTCGTATGCGGGAGATCCATCCGTGCCTGCTCAGGCGATTTCCGTGAACAGGGGAGCGGATGGTTTCATCGAGCCCTTCAGCAAACGCTTCACCGGGGATGAAATGGCGGTGAAAACGAGCTTCACTCTCGCCGAGTGCTTTTTCGAGCTCGCCAAAAAGCACCGTGAGATGGAAGAGGAAAGCCTCGCCCGTCGCGAAATCGCCCAGGCGCGGAAACTGCTGGCCGAGGCCATCGCCACGCACCGCGATGACGAGATGCGCGCCCATGCCGAATATCTGTTAGGCAATCTCGCGCAGGAGTACGCGGACCTGGCGAAGAACGAGGAATCCAAGCTGCCGATGTATCAGGACGCGCTCGCCCGTTTTTCGAAAATCCCCAGCGATTATCCCGAGACCGAGTTCGCTGCGAAGGCGCAGTTCAAGACCGCGCTCGTCTATGAAAAAATGGGCGAGACGCAGAACGCCGTCGAGGAATACGTGAAGCTCGCCTACAAGTATCCGAACAACGAATTGATCCCCTCGGTCATGTCGCGTCTCGGCGGCTACTTCCAGGAGACGGGCCTCGCGTTGAAAAAACAGGCGGACCCGCTGCGCGAAAAAGAAGACGATGCTTCCAAGGCCGAGGTGTTGCGCCTCGATGAGCTTTCCTATCCGGAGTTCCTGAATGCCGCCATGGTCTTTGCCAAACTGCAGGAGCGTTTCCCCGATGACCCGCTCGCCGGACTCGCCGGGCTGCGCTCCGCGCAAAACTACATGCGCGCCCACCAGTATCAAAAGGCGATCCAGGTGTTCACCATCGTTTACAGCAACGAAACGTATGATGATCGTGAAATCCGCTCGCAGGCGATCTACTGGGCCGGCCTCAGTAACGAACGTCTCGCCGCGTCCTATTCGGATCAGTCGTACAAAGCGAAAGGCGAGGCGATCAACAGTGCCTATCAACTCTACCGGCGTGTTACGTTTGACTATCCCGACAGCGTGTGGGCAAAATACGCCCGTGGACGGCTCGCCGACCCGGTGTTCGCGCGCATCATCGAGCTGGAAACACTGGAGCGAGAGCGCATGATCGAATCACTCAAGGAGATGCGGAAAAAATGAACGAGCTGGAGACACAACTGTTGCGCGCGGAATGCGGCGGCGCCGAGCCCGCGTTCTGCCTGCGCACGCACACCACGATCGATGCCGGCCGCTGGTGGCGTCCCACTCCCGTCTGGCTCTGCATCGTGGGTGACGAACTGATGCTGCTGGCTGTCGCGCGCCGCCGTTTTGTGGAGCGTGTGAAGCTCGCGGAATGTCACGCCAGCTATTACCATCACGCCACCGGACAATTGGTGATTGAACCAACGGAACAATTGCGTATCAAGCACCTGTCACTGACGCCACGTGAGGCGCTCGATGTGCTCAATCATCTCCGCGCTTCGTGATATTTCTCCCACACTCTAACAACTACCATACCATGATCGAACAAATCCTTAAAGGCGGTCCCTTGATGATCCCGCTGATGCTGTGCAGCCTCGTCAGCCTTGCCGTGGTCTTCGACCGCTGGCAGGCCTTCCGCGCCAATCGCAAGATCGACACCCGCTCGTTGCGGGCCAAGGTGCTCACCCATCTGCGTCAGAACGATATCGCGGCCGCGATCGGCGAGTGCGAGGCGATGCGCGGGCCGATTGCATCGGTCTTGCTCGCCGGCTTGCGCTCGTACAAACAGCTCAATGACAAGAAGGAGAGCCCGGAAACCATGCGCATGGTCGTGGGAGAGGTCATGAGCGACTACAGCGCGCAGGCGATCAGTCTCGTCGGAAAGCGCCTGGACGTGCTGACCACCATCGGTGTGGCCGCGCCATTGTTAGGTATGACCGGCACTGTTACCGGTATGATCGCCTCCTTTGTCGGCCTGCAGGAAGCGGGTAGTTCCGGCGGAGGAAGCGGCATGGTGGCGAACGGCATCGCCGAGGCCCTGATCACCACTGCCGCGGGCTTGCTCATCGCGCTGGCCGCTGTGATTCCGCAAAGCGTGTTCAACCGGTGGTCTGACGAAATCGAACTGGAGATTGAAAAAGGGACCAGCGAGATCATGGAATTCATTCTGACCCACCACTGATTTACCGGTTCCATTCCATCGGTTAGAACCATGAAACGCCCCAAAAAAGAAAAGAAGAACCGCGATATGGCGATCCCCACGGATTCGTTCTCGGACATCGCGTTTCTTCTGATCATCTATTTCCTGGTCGCCACCACTCTGATCAAGGTCAAATCCATCACGGCCGATCTTCCCGCGGGGGAGAAGTCCACTCAGGCGCAATCGGAGAAAACACCCATCATCAACCTGCGCGGCGAAGAGGTTTTTTTCAATGACAAAAAAACCAGCATGAAGGAGCTCAATGAACGGCTGGCAGCTCTGGAACTCGCGAAGCAGGAAGCGGAAAAACGAGTGATCATGCTGGAGTCCGCGCAGGGCACGCCGTATGAAAATTATTTCCAAGCCCTCGCCGCCATCAGTGCGCACGACGGCGTGGTAGCCATTGTGGAAAACGAGAAGTGACATGAGACGCTCACGCAAAAAGAAAAGGAAACCCATCGCCTTGCCCATTGCGAGCATGGGAGACATCGCGTTCCTGTTGATCATCTTTTTCCTGGTTTGCAGCGAAGTGTCCAAGGACAACGGAAAACTCAAGGTCGCGCTTCCCACATCCGAGCATGTGACAAAAACCACCGTCGATGTCGTCGCCAGAGTGGTGGTGGACGACAAAGGGGACATCTATTTTGACGGCTCCCGCGTGGACAATGCCAAGGATGTGGAGTGGGGCGTGCGCGCCTTGCTCACCAACACGGTGACTGACGATCAACGGCACGTTCAGTTCAGGTGTGACAAATCTCAGCCGCGCGAGGTGTTCGAACCGGTGCTTCAGGCCATCGCGAGCGCGGGTGGCATCATCGAGGCCGTGGGAGACAATGCCGTCGAGTAATCTATCGCAAAAAAGAAACGTTGAACCAACATTAACATGACGAATACCCCAAAAGAAGAAATCACACCGGACCAATTGATGGAGACATTTCAGGGCAGCAGTGTTAAACGCATCATTCTGTTCACCATCATCGTTCACCTCGTGGTCGTGGTCGGCACGAGCATTCCGTATTTCCTGAAATCCGGTGCGGACAAATCCTCCGCGGCGCTGGGGGAAAAGGAGCGCATGGAGATGGCCGCCGATGAGGCGACCAAATCATTGAGTGAAATCGCTGCCAAGCACGGTCTCAAACCGCAGGACCTCAGCACTCGGCTCGCGGGAGGGGCCGTACCCGCCGCACCCGCGCCCGCGCCCGCACCCGCCGATGAGAAAAAAACACCCGCGCCCGAGGCCGCTCCCGAAGCGGCACCCGCACCCGCTCCATCGGATATCGAGGAAAAATTGCAGGAGAAGAAGGCTGGTCCGCAAGTCCCTCCCGTGGAACAAACCGAAGAAGACCTTTTCAAGTAACTCCTTGTTTTTCCGCACGACCGCATGATTGCCCAACCACAAGCCGAGATCCCCACAGTCAGGGTGGACGAGATTCCTACGAGTCCGTCCGCTTCGAAGGCGCGCGTGGTGGCGTTGGCGGTGTTTCTGCTCGCGGGTCTGGCAGCGGCGGTGTTCTTCTGGCTGCCGTCCGCTTTCACCAGGTTTCTGGAAAGCCATGCCGAGATCGCCATCTTGTTCCAGGGCAGTCATGTTTCATCCTCGCTGATGCTGGTGTTTCAACTGTGCGGTTTGCTCGCCGTGCTTTGCGCACTGGCGGGCGGCGCCGCCATGGTGCGCAATCGTCTGACCTATCAGGCGCTGCGGGTGCCGATCTTTGCCGTCTATGCGCTCGTGACCGCTTACCTCTGGCTCACCTGGCAGGCGTGCGGCTCGGTCCACGATCGCGGCCTGGCCATCCATGGCGCGAAGCTCGACAAGGTGACCATGCTGTATTTGTGGTGGAGTCTCGCCTGGCCCGCGCTTGCCATCGCGCTCTATGCCGCATGGACCCATGTGATGTTGCGCAGCCGCTCGGTGTATGCCGCATTCACGCAGGAGCATGGTGCTCCGATGGGCGGGGACCATGTGCTGGAAGATCTCCGCACGCACGGTCGCGATCCGCGCCACCGCCGCAGCGTGTATCTCAGCGTATTTACCCACCTCTTTTTCCTTTGCGTCATCCCGTATCTGCTCAGTCTCGGTGGCTGCGTGGAGGCCTACAAGGTGCCGCAGGGCAGTGGCAATCCGGTTGTGGCGATGGTGAAAATGGTTAAACCGAAAAAGAAAAAGAAACAGACTCTCAGCTTGCGTCCGAACTCGGCGATCCTGTTTGAAATCCCCGATCTCGATGACACCAAGGTCGATCAACAGATGGAGGAGCAAACGCAGGCGACCTATCAGGCATCGAACGCCAAGGCTGGCAAGATGGGCAAGGGCGGCGGCACGAAGGGCGGCTGGCCGGAGGGGATGGATGACTACAAAATCCGCTTCATCCGCCTCGAGCACAGCGGCGGCGGTTGGGATGATGGCATGGATGAAACCGGGGCCGACCTGAATTTCCTCCGCGCCTTTGCCGAGGCCACCGGCTTCAAAAAAATCGCCAGCAAGGGGGAAAGCCACTCGATCGCCTTGCTGAAAAAATATCCCAAAGACGGCTTCCCGCCGTTTGTTTTCCTCACCGGCAATGCCGATATGGGCAATGTCAGCGAAGCCGATCGCAAGATTCTGCGCGACTACTGTCTCAACGGCGGCATGCTGATTGCCGATGCCGGCAGCGCGCGTTTCCATCAGTCGTTCATGCACTTCATGCGTCAGGTGTTTCCGGATAAGCCGATGGTGGACATCGCCGATGACGAGATGATCTACCAACTCCCCTACAGTTTCCCCGATGGCGCGCCCGCCTTCTGGCACCACGGTGGCAGGCGGCCGTTAGGCGTGAAACACGAGGGACGATGGGTTGCCTTCTACCACCCCGGCGATATGAATGATGCCTGGAAGTCCCAGGGCTATACCGATGTCACTCCGGAAATGCGCGAGGCCGCCATGAATCTCGGCATCAATCTGGTTTACTACGCGTTCACTCAATGGAATGACGCGGTTTCGAAAGCGAAAAAATGAATTCCCAAACGTTCAGTCTGATTGGATACCTCAGCGTGCTGTTGTGGCTCGGCGTGCCTGCGCTCTGGTTTCTGTGCAAGCGTTTTCCGTGGGCTTGCGCGGCGTCGCTGGTGATCGTGCTCTTGGCCCTGGGATTGGCCAAAATCAATTCCTCCTATCACGTCGATCGCATCGCGCCCGACCTGTCACAACAGCAAAAAAGCGCGCAGGAACTTGCCGATGCCAAACGCAAGGCCGCGGAAAAAGCACGCAGCGAGGATGTGGCGGATGTCCGTTTCGCCGAGGATGGCGCCGATGATTTTCTCGACAAGGCCGGCCTGGATGAGGCTGACCTGAAATACATGGACAAGCTCGATAGCCAGGCGGAGCCCGAGTGGAAAAAAGCGAAAAAAACCCGCGGGTCCGAGGAACCGCAAACGGGTGATGTGGATGACCTCGTCGGCGGTGAGAATGCCATCGCGGGGGTGAAGGCGGAGACTTTGGAGAAACAGGAGGAAAAGCCCCCCATCCTGATGTCGGAGGCCCACATGGCCCTCGCGCACCGCCTGGACCAGTTGAATCTGAGTGCCATCAAGGTGATGATTCTTTTGGCGGTGATCATGCTGCTGGTCGATTACCTCGGTCGCGCCAATGTTTACGCACTCGCCATCCTGCCCTTGCCGCTGCCCAGTGCGTGGCTCGCCGCGGTCACTCCGGTCCCGCCCGTGGTCCAGCGCCCGCGTCAGCCGCGTCGCACCGTGTCCGATGAACTCGCATGGCTCGTGAAGCGTGGCGATTGTTTCGTTTATCTCACGGATGACGCCTCTTCGGCGCAGGCGATTCCGGCGTCTCTGCCGCGTCTCGGCAAAACTTCGCGGCCTGTGGAGGTGTTGCGCGTGCAGGAAAGCCGCCTGATAGATGACACCTTCGTCTTCGAGGCGCTGTGGTATGGCCGTGCCTGTTTTGTCGTCGATTCCGCGGACCGCGCCACCGCGCTGATGCGGCACCTGATCGATTCATTGAACAAACGCAAAGCGGCACGCGCCCAGGTGCGCCAGACCGTCCACATCGTGTGGGATCTCGCCCGCCCGCTTTCCGCTCAGGAACAACAAGACATCGAGCGCCTCGCCAAAGCCACCGGATTTTCTCTTTTCATCACTCGCCCCAGTCCCTCATCCCCGTAACACTCATGAATCCTCTGCGTCGTATTTTCCGCCATCTCCTTTTCGTCGCGTTGCCGTATGCCGCCGTAGCTGATGAACGCGAGGTCACCGAGGAACAGCAGGCTGCTGTCAAGAACGGTGGAGACATCGTTCAGGAAACCATCCGTCCCGAGAACCTTACCGACCTCACCAAGGGCGAAGGCCTGCCGCCCTCGAACAACAAGCCGTACCTCTGGCGCCTCGGCCCAACCGGCATTTCCTGCTTCATGTCCGGCGGTGCGCAAGGGGATCAGCTCCTCGTCCAGGGCACGATCAAAGGCTCACCCGCCGATGGCAAATTTCTCCCCGGCGATGTCATCACGGGTATCAATGGAATCAAATTTCAGGCGGGGGGAAATCTCGGCATCACCATCGGCAATGCCATCATCGAAGCCGAGCGCGAAGCCAACGCCGGAAAAATCACCTTCCAGGTCTGGCGCGATAAAAACTACCCCGCCCGCACCGGTGCCAAAGACATCGCCAGCATTGACATTGATCAGCTCATCAACGAGGTCGAATCCGATGACTCCCTCTACGACTGGAAACCCGAGGAAGCACGCAAGGAGGAAGTCAAAAACATCGACCTCGACAAATTTCCGATCGACCCCTTCACTCTCACAGTCGAACTGAAACTCCGCACTTTCCCCGAATACGCCGACACCGCTCCCTACGATTGCCCCAAGACCAAACAAATTCTTGAGGATGCCTGGAAATCGTTGGAGAAAAAATTCATCGCCGATCCGAAAAATCCTGCCTCCGGCAAAGGCGGCGTCATCGAAGCCATGGCGCTCGTCGCTTCCGGCAAACCGGAGCACCGCGAAATCGTCAAGCAATGGGTCCGCAGCAAGAACTGCCCGTGGCAACCGCCCACCGAGCCCATCGGCGCCCGCTTCGAGCCCGGGTATAAAGGCTACAACGGCTTCCAAACCTGGCACCACGGCTTCATCGGCCTCTACTGCGCGCTTTACTACGATGCCACCGGCGACGACTTCGTTCTGCCCGCCCTGCGCAAGTATGCCATCGAAGCCGCGATGGGACAGAGCAAATCCGGATCATGGGGCCACACCTTCGCGTTTCCCTCCTTCAACGGCGGCAAATTGCATGAAATGAACCCCGGCTATGGCGCTCTCAATGCCGCCGGGAATCGCTGCTTTTTCCTCATCGCTCTCGCCAAAAAACTTGGCGTTGAGCACCCGGAGATCGATGCCGCGATCGTGCGTGCACACAAGTTTTTCGGCTCCTATGTGGATCAGGGAGCCATCCCGTACGGCGACCACGTCGCCGCTGATACCGATGACAGCAATGGCAAAAATGCCGGCACCGCCTTCGCCATGAAGCTCATCGGCGATGACCACGCCGCCAAGTATTTCGCCATGATGTCCGCCCACGCCTCCTTCACCCCGCGCGGCGGCCATGCCCACGATTACCACACCCAGTGGTCCTCTTGGGGCGCCACGCTCTGCGGCCCGGAAATCCGCACCATGGCCGAGCGCAACATGCGCTGGCGGCGCACGCTCTGCCGCATGTACGACGGCAGTTTCGTCTATCATTCGCCCTCGGAAAAATACGGCACCCTGCGCGACCCCACGGCCACCGAGGTTTTCCACCAGGCCGTTATCCTCAAACAAACCCTGATTACCGGCAAAGACGTCGATGAGAAACTCTACCCCACCGAGCGCGAAACCAAACAATTCCTCGCCAGCGCCTATGGTCAGTTGAATAACGACTACCTCAAAAACCTTGCCGGGAAACCGTGGCAGGAACGCTCCACCGATGAACTCTGCGACCTGCTCGACATTTTCATGCCCAAGACCCGCAAGCTGGTCGCCGCCGAACTGGGCAAACGGTTCCAAGCCGGTGAAACCGCCATCGTCCCGCGACTCGTCGGGCTGTTAGGAAATCAGAGCGCCCGCTACCGCCATGGTGCCCTCACCGCACTTGATGCCTGTGGCAATGACACCATCCTTTCCAATCTGGCGAAAGTCATACCACTCCTCAGTGATCCCGCGGACTTTGTCCGCATCGTCGCCGTGAGGGTTGTCGCGAAAGCTTCCGTCGACCACGATAGCCAACTCGCCTTGCTGAAAACCGCGGTTGACGCGCCGACTGCCATCGCGCCGAACAGCGTGCGCAACGCGTTGCAGGAAAGCCTGCTGAAATCGGAAAGCGCCCTCGGCAAAACCCCTTTCCAGGCCGGCCTCGATGAAACACTCGTCGAACAAGCCCTCAGCAACTTGATTCTGGAAGAAACGGGCGGAGGCCCCTTCGTGAAATCGAAAATCGACATCTGGGATAAAAGCACTGTCATCCGCCTCGCCGGGCCGCTCACTTTCATTGCCGAGGAAGAACAAGTCTATGACCAGATGTTCGGTTCGCGCAACACCCCCGCCCAGGCGATGCTCAGCAAGTTCGGCTACCTCGAGGGCGTCCAGACAAACGGATACCGCATTCGGAAAAAGGCGGAAATCCCGCGCCAAATCCGCGCCTTGGCGGGTTTTAAGGACCCTCTCGTCAATCCCTCCGTCGTAACGCAGCATCCGGGCCTGTTCGCCGATCTCGCGGACGAGATCCAAGCCATCCTCATCGATAACCCGATTGAAGAAATCAGCATCAAGGATGAAACCACCCAGTGGAAGACCGTGGTAACTCCGCTCTCCAAGATACTCAGGATCATCGAGGAAAACAAAGCGCCCGCCAAGCTCCCCAGCATCGCCGATGAAGTGCGCGATCTCTTTCAGAAAGAGCTGGATGCCGCGGAAGGCAGCGGCGCGAAAATCAAACTCTGCCGCGCCGCCCTCGCCGATCCGCAAAGCAAACACACTTTCCGTCAGCTCGCCGCGATGGATTCCCTCGTCGAACTCCTCGAAGCCGAAGCCCTTGCGGACCTGGTTCCTTTCCTCGGAAGTGATTACTGGCGCACTCGTGATCACAGCCGCGCCCTCGCCGCAACTCTCGTGAAGTCGGGCGCTGGCTCCGCGCTCATCGCACAGTTCGCCGATTCGAAAAACCCTGCGGATCAAGCCGGCATCCTCGCCGTTCTTGCCACTGCGAGACACGCTCCCGGTGCGAACCTCGCCAAGGAATCCATCAAACACGAGTCAGCCATCATCCGTGCCCAAGCCCTGAAAACCTTCGCCGTACTGGCTGGTCCATCCTCCATCCCCGACATACTGACCCACCTCACCGGCGCCACCGATCTCGCTGACATCCGGGGTTGCGAAGAGGCTCTGGCTCTGTTCTGCGATGGTTCTGGGGCTACTGAACTTCGCGATGCCATCCTCAAAACAAAAAGCTCCACGACGCCCGAAGTCCAGGCCACGCTGTTCTATCTCCTCGCTCGCATCGGCGATGAGAAATCCCTCGCCGCCCTCAAAAAACTCGCCGAGAAAGACGATGCGCGCACTCTATCCGATGTCGCTTCCGCGCTTTCCTATTCTCCCTCGCGCGAGGTGGACAAGCTGATGCTGGATCTTGCCGCAGTGAGTCCCAAGCGCGCGCAGGTTATCGGCCCTCATGCCGTGCGCCGCATGGTCATCGGCCCGAAAGGCTACAACGACATCACCAGCGAGCAACGCATGGACTTTGCCGATGCCATGCTGAAAATGACTCTCGAACCACGCATGGTGAAATTGTTAGGAAGCATCCATGAGGCCCGCGCCCTTCGCACTCTCATGTATTGCCTTGAAAAAGGTGTTTCCTCCGCTGCCGAAAGCCTCGTCACCAATGCCGAGGGAATGGAAAAACTGTCTCCCGCCGACGCGAAAATCGCGGCCAAAGCCTTGCAGGATGTGATCGAATACATCGAAGTCACCCGCCTCCGCGGCGGCGTGCAGGCGCACATGGACAAAGACGAGAATTATCCGATGTGGAAAGCCTTGCAGGCCCGTGCCGGGAAAGCGCTGCTCAAAGTCCACAAGCCGGAAACCGCGCCGATCCAGGGCTTTGATCCGCTCGATTTGGAATAAAAAGAGTCGTGTCACTGCTACACATCATCATGCGCCGCCACACAAAACCGCGCACATCTCCCGCTTGCGTTTGTTTGTAACTGATGCCATGCTCCCACGGAAAATCATAAGGATATGATAACGAATCGTCCCACACTCCTGCACATCAAATACAGCTTCTTTGCCGTTCTTGCCGCCATCGCTTGCGCCAACGCGGCGGATAAGCCTGTCAAAGTCTACATCCTCTCCGGTCAATCGAACATGGTCGGTATCGGGCAAGTGGATTCGGGTGGCACGCGCTGGGGCGATGAATTTCTCGAACCCACCCTCTCGGTCTATGAAGGTGCCTATGATGCCGCGAAGGACTACGAGACCATGAAGCCCGTGAGCACTCTCAAGCTCGCCAGTTTCGGTGGCGCCACCCCCACGCCATTTTCCGGCGGCGGAGTGCAGATCGTGCGCGGCTTCATTCAACCGAAAGAAACCGGCGTGTTTGAATTCCGCCCCGGCTTCGGCGACTCGGAACACAATGTCATGGTCGTCGATGGCATCGAGGCCCACCGCAAGGAACCAGGGGGAAAGGCCGTCAAAAAATCCGTCAAACTCGAGGCAGGCAAAAAAGTGCCCTTCAAAATCACCTACCTAACGGCAAATGCCAGCGGCCTCGGCTGGACCGCGCGTCTTGACATCCCCGGCACTCTCACGACTCTCGTGAAACATCAGGGGAAATTTCCCTACCTTCTCGACAAGGACGGCAACTGGAAATCCCGCGACGATGTCTGGTACAAAGGCGTCGTCACCGCCACCGGCAACAAATGGCTGAGCATCGGTTGCGGCGCGGGCGATGGCAACATCGGCCCCGAGCTTGCCTTCGGCTGGACCATGGGCGATCACCACGAGGAACCCGTGCTCATCCTCAAAACCTCGCAAGGCAACCGCGGTCTTTACTGGGACTTCCTGCCCCCGGGCAGCGAACGCTACATGGCCGAAGTCGTCGGCAAGGACGGTAGCAAAACGCAGAAAGTATTCGCCGGTTACAAAGAGAAACCGGACTCGTGGGATGCCGATCCCGCCAAAGGCGTTGCCACACCTCCGCCTGCCCAATGGCTCGACAAGAACGGCAAGCCCATCGACTGGTATGCCGGCAAACAATACGATGACTGCGTCAACAGCGCGAAGGAAGTGCTCGCCAAGTTCGATGAATCCTTCCCGCACTGGAAAGGCCGCGGCTACGAAATCGCGGGCTTCGTCTGGTTTCAGGGTCACAAAGACACCGGCAGTGAACTGACCGCCGCACGGTATGAACAGAATCTCGTCAACCTCATCAAGTCGCTGCGCAAGGACTTCAGCGCCCCCAACGCGCCGTTTGTGGTCGCTGTCGGTTGCGGCAACGAGGGCCGTGAAGGCACGGGATTGACCGTCGCCAATGCCCAGCTCGCCGTCGACGGCAGCAAGGGGAAATATCCCGATTTCAAGGGCAACGTCAAAACCGTCGATACCCGCGATTTTTTCCCCAAGTTCGAGGACTCGCCGAAAAACCAGGGCTTCCACTACCATCAGAACGCCGGTGCCTACATGCAAATCGGTGAGGCGATGGGCAAAGGCATGCTCGAACTCATCAAAAAATAATCTCTTTTTGCCGTGGCTGTAGTTACCCGATGCTTTGCGTTTCTTCTCCTCGGCTCTGTGGCCCGGGCAGAGATTGATTTTTCGCGCGATGTCCGTCCCATTCTCAATGCCCACTGCACGGCATGCCACGGCGGCGTGAAGGAGGCGGGGGAGGTGTCTTTCATCTATCGGGATCGCGCCCTCGGCAAAGGGGAATCGGGCAAGCCTGTCATCGTGCCCGGAAAACCCGATGCCTCGGAAATGATCGCGCGCATCACCACCACCGATCCCGATGACATCATGCCGAAGCCGGAACACGGGCCGCCGCTCTCGAAGAAGGAGATCGATGTCCTCCGTCAGTGGATCACTGAGGGCGCGAAGTGGGGCGAGCATTGGTCCTTTGTGCCGCCACAAGATCACCCGCTGCCCACGGTGAAGGAAAAAAATTGGCCGCGCAGTGATCTGGATTTTTTCATCCTCGGCCGCCTGGAATCGGAAAACCTGAAGCCCTCGCGTCATGCCACTCCGGAGCAGTGGCTGCGTCGCGCGCACTTCGATTTGACCGGACTGCCACCGAGCATCGATGACATCGAGATCTTCAAAACCGCTGCCGCCGCCGATCTCGATACCGCCATCGAAAAAGAAACCGAGCGGCTCCTCGCCTCGCCGCGTTTCGGCGAGCGCTGGGCCTCGGTGTGGATGGACCTCGCCCGCTATGCCGACTCCGCGGGCTATGCCGATGACAGCCGCCGCGAAGTATGGAAGTACCGCGACTGGCTCATCGATGCCTTCAATCGCGATCTGCCCTTTGATCAATTCACCATCGAACAAATCGCCGGTGATCTCATTCCGAACGCCACGCTCGATCAGAAAATCGCCACCACGTTCAGCAGGCTCTCCCAAGTGAACAGCGAGGGCGGCACCGATGATGAGGAGTTCCGCGTGGTCGCCGTGATGGATCGCATGAGCACCACCTGGGAAGCGTGGATGGGCATCAGCTTCGGCTGTGTGCAATGCCACTCGCATCCCTACGATCCCATCCGCCATGAGGAATACTATGATTTCATGGAGTTCTTCAATCAATCTGCCGATGCCGACATCGCGGAAGATTTGCCCAAGCTCCCCGTGCCACTGGATCCCACGCGCTATGCGGAAGCCAATGCCTTGCTCACGCAAATCCACAACGCGGAGCAATCGCTACACGAGACGCGGCAAAAAATCGATGCGAGCACCCGCTGGACCCAGCCACAAGGCATGACCGACGAAGCGAAAAAAGCCATCCTCACCGTCAGCGAGGAAAACGGCATCCCCGAGTTCCGCGCCGATCCGAACGTCGCCGCCGGTGCGGAATATTTTCTCACCTTCGGCACCGAGCTTAGCACCGTCACCGCGTTGCGCTTGCAGTTGCTGCCGCTCGATATCGAAAAAGCCAAACACACACCCGAGTGGGGCGGCATCATCCGCCAGATTCAGTTAGAGGTCATCGCCGCTGATGGTAAAGCCGCCGCGGTGCCGCTCCACGAAGGCATCGCCGATGAAGCGCATCCTCCTTTCGATCCGAATCTTTCCATCAAAGGCCACGACCGCGCGTGGGGCACCTATTCGAAGATCCATGCCCCGCGCCACGCGACCTTCGTTCTCGCCGCACCACTTGCGATCACCCCCGGTGCGAAGCTGCGTGTCACCCTCAAAAACGGATTCATCTACTCGGCAAGCTACCCCATGGTGGCGAAGCGCGGACGCATCACACTCACCGATGAGCCGCAGTGGATCGGGCATCGCAACCAAGCGGAAGTCACCGCCGCCAAACAACAGATCGAGGAGGCCCGCGCGAAACTCAAGGCCATCCCCTCGGTCGCCACGCCCGTGCTGAAGGAGCGCGATCCCGCCTTCCCGCGCGCCACGCATTTTTTCGTTCGCGGCAATTGGCTCGATAAAGCGGGTTTCATCAAGGAGGGCAATACCCCCTCGCTCTTTCCTCCTCTGAAAAAGGAAGGGGCTCGTGCCACGCGTCTCGATCTCGCGCGCTGGATCGCTTCCCCCAACAACCCGCTCACTGCCCGCGTCGCCGTCAATCGTCTGTGGCTGGAACTGTTCGGCACGGGCATCGTGCCCACTCCGGAAGACTTCGGCTCCGCGGGTGAGCCGCCCACTCATCCCGAGCTGTTAGATCATCTCGCCCTGCGTTTTTCCACGCATCACAACTGGAGCATCAAAAAAATGCTGCGCGAGTTGGTCATGAGTTCCACCTATCGGCAAGACGCCACCATCACCGAGGAGCTGCTCGAACGCGATCCCGCCAACCGCCTGCTTGCGCGCGGCCCTCGCCAGCGCCTCACCGCCGAAATGATGCGCGACAATTCGCTCACCGTCGCCGGTCTCATCAGTCATCAACTCGGCGGCAAACCCATCCACCCGCCTCTGCCGCCCGGCGTATGGAAACCGTTTGTCAAAGACGACTGGATCACCCCGCCGCCCGGCAATCCCGAGCGCTATCGCCGCGCGCTCTACATCTATTTCAAACGCAGCCTGCTCTACCCGCTCTTCACCTCCTTCGATGTGCCGCCGCGCGATCTCGCGTCCAAGCGGCGTCTGGTCTCGAACACCCCTTTGCAAGCTCTCACCACCCTCAACGACGAAGCCTTCCAGGAAGCCGCCGCCGCCCTCGCGGGGCGAATGAAGGCGGCCGCGCCCGATGACCTCGCCGCCGGCATCGCCCACGGCTACCGCCTCGTCACCTCACGCGAGATCACCCCCGATCGCAGCGCCGAGCTCACCGCCCTCTATCAGAAAATCGCGACATCCCCCGATGCCCTCACCGTGGTCGCTTCCGTCCTCCTCAATCTTGACGAGGCGCTCACAAGATAAATCCTCACTCGCCTCTCACAGCCACTATGAACCTTCACCAACACCTCCTCCATGAGCAACTGCAACATGCCACGCGGCGGCATTTCCTGAAGGAATCGGCGTTTGGTCTGGGTAGTTTGTTTTTGGGCACGCAGGCTCTCGGCGCTTCTCACAACTCCGCGCCACGCGATACCACGCGGCCGCTTTCTCCGCTCGCGCCACCACTCGCGCCGAAGGCGAAACGCATCATCTTTCTCCACATGGCGGGCGCTCCGAGCCAGATGGAGCTCTTCGACTACAAGCCGATGCTCGCCAAGTATGACGGCAAGCTCTGCCCGCAGGAATATCTCAAAGGCCAGCGCTTCGCTTTCATCCAGGGTGTGCCGAAATTGTTAGGCCCGCAGTTCCAGTTCCAACAGCACGGCAAGTCCGGCGCCACCATCTCCGATCGGCTGCCATCGCTCTACCAGCACGCCGACAAGCTGTGTTTCATCAAGTCGATGGTCACGGACCAGTTCAACCACGCTCCCGCGAAGTTGCTCATGCACACGGGGAACCAGAACCTCGGCTATCCTTCGATGGGCTCGTGGGTCACCTGGGGCCTGGGCAGCGAAAACCAGAATCTGCCCGGTTTCATGGTGCTGCTCTCGGGCGGTCGCTCGCCGCGCGCGGGTGCGGCACTCTGGGCGAATGGATTTTTGCCATCGGTCTATCAGGGCGTGCAGTGCCGCACCGGTCCGGACCCTGTGCTGAATGCCGCCAATCCACCGGGACTCACCCGCGATGTCCGCCGCGCCGCGCTCGATACCCTCAGCCGCCTAAACGCCAAAACGCACGAGGAAATCGGCGATCCGGAAACCGTCACGCGCATATCGCAATACGAAATGGCCTACCGCATGCAGGTCTCGGTGCCGGAGGTGATGACCATCCGCAACGAGCCGCAGCCCATCCTCGACATGTATGGCGCGGATCCTAACAAATCTTCGTTCGCCAACAACTGCCTGCTTGCCCGCCGCCTTGCGGAAAATGGTGTGCGTTTCATCCAGCTCTTCGATTGGGGCTGGGACACGCACGGCTCAAGCGCCTCGGAGTCTCTCAAGGACGGCTTCGTGAAAAAATGCAACGACATCGACAAAGCCGTGGGCGCGCTGCTCAGCGATCTCGAAATGCGCGGCATGCTCGATGACACTCTCGTCGTCTGGGGCGGTGAGTTCGGCCGCACTCCCATGCACGAAAACCGCGGCGGCGGCGCGGCGAATGCCTTCGTCGGCCGCGACCACAACCCGAACGCCTTCACCATCTGGATGGCCGGCGGTGGTGTGAAGCCCGGCATCACCTACGGCGAGACCGATGAACTCGGCTACCGCGTCGCCACCAATCCCGTGCAAGTGCGCGATTTCCAATCGACCGTGCTCCACCTCTTCGGCTTCGACCCGCAAAAACTTTCCTTTCCTTTTCAAGGACTCAACCAGAAACTCGTTGGAGTGAAGCCATCGAAAGTGGTCCATTCCATCATCGCCTAAAAAACAAACCCGTATGACCCGCACCATCCTCGCCCTCCTTTTCTGCGCGCTGCCGCTCTTCGCCGCGCCGCAGCCGAACATCGTCATCCTCTACGCCGATGACCTCGGCTACGGCGATCTCGGTTGTTTCAATGCCAAATCGAAAATCCCGACGCCGAATCTGGACCAGCTCGCTAGCGAGGGAATGCGGTTGACGGATGCGCACAGTTCCTCCGGCATCTGCACGCCTTCGCGCTACGCGATGCTCACGGGGCGTCACCACTGGCGGGATTTTCATGGCATCGATGGCGGTTTCGACAAAACATTTTTCAAACCCGGACAACTCACCTTGCCCGCCATGCTGAAGTCGAAAGGCTATGTCACCGCCTGCATCGGCAAGTGGCACCTCGGCTGGGATTGGGACTCGATCCGCAAGCCCGGCTCGCCGCCGAAATCGAAAAAATTCTCGGACTTCGATTGGACCAAACCCTTTCGCGGCGGCCCTATCGAACAAGGCTTCGATTATTATTTCGGCGATAACGTCATCAACTTCCCGCCCTACGCGTGGATCGAAAACGACCGCGTGCTCACGCCGCCGGACATCACCTTTACCAAGACGTCGCAAAACACCAAGGAAGGCGCATGGGAATGCCGCGAGGGGCCGGGGCGCTCGGATTGGGATTTTTACAAAGTGCTTCCCACCCTGACGAAAAAAGGCGTGGAATACATCCAGTCGCGCAAAGGAAAAGCCGAGCCGTTTTTCCTCTACTTCCCGCTGCCCTCGCCCCACGCGCCCATCGTGCCGACGGATGAGTTTGATGGAAAATCCAAGGCCGGTGCCTATGGCGACTTCGTGGTGCAGACCGACGACGCCTGCGGGCAACTGCTCAAGGCGCTGCGCGATGCCGGACTGGACTCGAACACCATCGTCTTTTTCTCCGCCGACAATGGCCCGGAAGCCTACGCCTATGCCCGCGATGAGAAATTCGATCACTGGTCGGCGTTTCCCCTCCGCGGGCTGAAGCGCGACATTTACGAAGGCGGCCACCGCGTGCCCGCCATTCTCAAGTGGCCCGGCGTCACGAAGGCAGGGGAAGTGAGCGATGCTCTGTTCGCACAACTCGACCTCATGGCCACCCTCGCCAGCTTTTTGCAATACGAGCTGCCGAAAAACTCCGCCGAGGATTCCCACGACTTTTACGCGTATCTCAAAAAAGAATCCGCACAAAAACCGCGCAGCACGATGGTGCACAATACCGCGCCGAACCAGTATGCCATCCGCGATGGTGACTGGGTGCTTATCGATGCCAAAACCGGAGCCGCCCGCCAGCCCTCCGCCGAGTGGCGTGCCAAACATCAGGTGCCCGCCTACACGGGCCAGCCCGTGGGACTCTACAACCTGAAAGAAGACCTCACCCAGCGCCACAATCTCGCGGAAAAACATCCGGAAAAAGTCACCGAGCTCCAGGCCCTGTTGAAAAAAAACCGCGAGCAAGGCTTTTCCGCCCCGCGCCTGAAGTAACCCGTGTTCGTCATTTTCCCGCTTGGCGATCCGGTGATTTGCGTTTAGCGTGCGCGCCTGCATGCACGCTTTCTCCTACACCAACGGCCAACTCCACTGTGAAAACGTCGCCCTCCAGTCGCTGGCGGATCAATACGGCACTCCGCTCTATGTCTATTCGGGCAATACGATTCTCGATCACTACAAGCGCCTCGATCTCGCCCTGCAAGGGCTGGATCACGAGGTCGCCTATGCGGTGAAGGCAAACTCGAACCTCTCCGTGCTGCGTTTGTTGGCGCAGGCGGGTGCGGGCTTCGACATTGTCTCCGGCGGGGAATTGTTCCGCGTCATCAAGGCCGGCGGCGATCCGGCGCATTGTACCTTCGCCGGTGTCGGCAAGACGCGCGAGGAGATCATCTACGCTCTGCAACAGGGGATTTATTGTTTCAATGTGGAGTCGGAAGCGGAGCTCGCCTATCTCAATGAAGTGGCGAAAGAGCTCGGCGTCATCGCCCCGGCCGCCGTGCGGGTGAATCCGAATGTGGATGCCAAAACGCACAAGTACATTTCCACCGGCAAGTCGGAGAACAAATTCGGCATCGACTTCGACGCCATCGAGGGCCTCTACGCCAAGGCCAGCGAGCAATGGAAAAACGTGCGCATGCGCGGCCTGCAAATGCACATCGGCTCGCAGCTCACTTCCGTGCAGCCCTTCGTGGAGGCGGTGAAAAAAGTGAAACCTCTGGCCCAGGCGCTCAAGGACAAACACGGCATCGAGTTCTGGTCCATCGGTGGCGGCATCGGCATCGTCTATCACGATTCCCTCGCTTCCGGCCAACTCCACTGGTGGCAGACCAAGGAGGAGGAAAGCAAACCGCTGACCATCGAGGAATACGGTGCCTCCGTCGTGCCGCTGCTGCAGGACCTGGGACTGAAAATTTTGTTAGAGCCCGGGCGCTACATCGTCGGCAATGCCGGCGTGCTGCTCACCCGCTGCCTGTATGAGAAAAAAGGCAGCGCCAAGACCTTCAAGATCGTGGATGCCGGCATGAACGACCTCATCCGCCCCGCGCTCTACGAGGGCCATCATGAAATCGCGCCTTTGATCGAACGCTCCGGCGACCTCGTGAAAGCGGACGTCGTCGGCCCCATTTGTGAAAGTGGCGATTTCTTCTGCCAGGACCGTCCCATGCCCGACTTCCAGCCCGGCGATGTCATCGCGCTGCTCTCCGCCGGGGCCTACGGTTTTGTCATGGCCAGCAACTACAATACGCGCCCGCTGCCCGCGGAAATCCTCGTGGATGGCGACAAAGCCACCCTCGTGCGCAAGCGCCAGACGCTCGACGACGTGATCGCTGGAGAGGTGTAAAAGGGTCTGTTTCCGCATTTTTCCCGTATTTCCAACGATTTCTGCTCTAACGAAAATTGAAAATCGGAACCTGCACTTCCGATTTTCAATGTTCTTTCTGAAAAACAATATTGAAATTCGGAAGTCTAAGTTCCGATTTTCATGGTATATTTTGAAAATTATCCTTGAAATTCGGAAGTTTTGACTTCAAATTTCGCCCATGAAACACTTCTATGACCGATCCGATTTCCGCGCAGAGGTTCGGCAGGCCTTGGGGGAAAATCCGATCGTGGCCTTGTTAGGACCGCGCCAATGTGGGAAATCGACCTTGGCACGGGAGTTTTTGCCGAGTGATGCGGCCAATTATTATGATCTCGAGGATCCATTGGTGTGGGCGATCTTTGCGGAACCGATGTCGGCGCTGCAGAATCTGCGCGGTTTGGTGGTGATTGATGAAGCTCAGCGCAGGCCGGAACTTTTTCCCGTGTTGCGGGTTTTGGCGGATCGGGCGGGGCAGCCCGCGCAGTTTTTGCTCTTGGGCAGCGCGACACCGGAATTGCGCAGGCAGAGTGCGGAGTCGCTCGCAGGGCGGGTGGCGCTGGTGGAGTTGACAGGATTCCAGCTCGCGGAAGTAGGGCAGGAGTCCCAGCAGCGCTTGTGGTTGCGTGGCGGATTTCCTCGTTCCTATCTTGCCGCGGATGATGCGGCGAGTGATCGCTGGCGTCAGAATTTCATCGCCACGTTTTTGGAACGGGATCTTGCGCAACTGGGCTTCGGGGTGCAGCCGCCGCTGATGATGCGATTGTGGTCCATGCTGGCGCACATGCATGGACAGATCTGGAATGCCAGTCCGTTGTCGTCTTCCCTAGGCGTTTCCTCGCATACCGTGCGGAACTACCTGGATGTTCTTTCGCAAACCTACATGATACGGCAGTTGCAGCCATGGCACAGCAATATCAGCAAGCGACAGGTCAAGGCACCGAAAATCTATTTCCGCGATAGCGGGCTGCTGCATCGATTGCTGGGGATACGCACGTTTGCGGAGCTCATGACGCATCCGCAGTTGGGCGCTTCCTGGGAGGGGTGGGTGATTGAGGAAATCATTCGTCGCTGGAGGCCTGAGGAAGTCTATTTCTGGGCGGTGCACAGTGGCGCGGAGCTCGATTTGCTGATGATCAAGGATGGGAAAAAAATCGGCGTCGAGTGCAAACGCGCGGATGCGCCCCGGATGACACGTTCCATGCATAGTGCGATGGAGGACATCGGCTTGGATGAGCTTCTGATCGCGTATCCTGGGACGCGGTCTTTGTCATTGGCATCGCGTGTGCGCTTGTTGCCGTTGGGCGAACTGGCGATGCGCGGTGATCACTGAAGCGAAAATCCCGCTTTCCATTGTCCGCATTTTCCCCTTACATCCGCCTGTGCCCTTTACCCTGCTCCAGACTGATACCGAATCCAAAGCGCGTTTGGGGCGTCTCGATTTGCCGCACGGGACGGTGGAGACGCCGATTTTCATGCCGGTGGGCACGCAGGGCTCGGTAAAGACCTTGCACCCCGATGATCTCGATGCCCTCGGCGCGCAGATCATTCTGGGAAATACCTACCACCTCTGGCTCCGCCCTGGCCACGAGCTGATCAAGGACATGGGCGGCCTGCACCAGTTTGCCTCTTGGGAGAAACCGATTTTGACCGACTCCGGCGGCTTTCAGGTCTGGTCGCTGGCGAAATTGCGCAAGATCAGCGAGGAGGGCGTGCGTTTTCAAAACCACCTCGACGGCTCGAAAATGATGCTCACGCCCGAGCTCAGCATGGAAATCCAGGCCGCGCTGGGCTCGGACATCGCCATGCTGTTCGACGAGTGCCCGCCCTATCCCTGCGAGGAAAAATACGCTGCCGAGTCGCTCGCCCTCACCACCCGCTGGGCGCGGCGCTGCAAGGACTGGGTCACGCAGAACGAGCCGCGTTCAGGAAATGGCCGGCAGCACCATTTCGGCATCGTCCAGGGCTCCATCTATGCGGATCTGCGCGCGCAGTCCGCCACCGAGCTGGCGGCGATGGACTTCGATGGCTACGCGGTCGGCGGGGTCAGCGTCGGCGAGCCGGAGGAGGAAATGTTTCGTGCCATCGACAACGCGGTGCCGTTTTTGCCGGAAAACAAGCCGCGTTACGCCATGGGGCTGGGCACGCCGCCGCAGATTTTGGAGATGATAGGGCGCGGGGTGGACATGTTTGACTGCGTGATGCCCACCCGTGTGGCCCGCCACGGCACCGCCTTTACGCTCGATGGACCGATCCAAATCAAGAACCTCGCCTTCGCCCGCGATCCCCGCCCGCTCTGCGAAACGGCCCACCCGCACGTCGCCCGCTTTTCCCGCTCCTACATCCGCCATCTGTTCCGGGCGGGAGAAATTCTCTCTTTACGGTTGCTTTCTTTCCATAATCTGCATTTCTATTTGCGCCTCGTGAGCGATGCGCGCCAAGCCATCGCCAACGGGACCTTCGTGTCTTTCAAGAATTCCTTCATCAAACGCTACCTCAAACAACCATGATTTCATCCTTCCTCTCCACTCTCGCGCAAACCGGCGGCGCCGCTCCCAGTTCCGGTCCCGGCTACCAAGGCCTGCTGATGATGGGATTGATGGTGGTCATGTTCTACTTCCTGCTCATCCGCCCCCAACAACGCCAGCGCAAGGAGCTGCAACAGCGCATCGAGTCCATGCAGACCGGCGACAAGGTCGTCACCACCGCCGGCATTCACGGCCTGGTCCATAACATCAAGGAAAAAACCGTGGTGATCAAGATCGCCGATAGCACCATGGTCGAGTTCGACAAAGCCGCCGTCGCCCTGGTGGTGAAAAAAGACGCTTGATCGATCATTTTCCGGAACTTTACCCACGTATGCACATGTCGTCCCTTCCTCCGCTTCTCGCTGTTTTGCCCGATTGGCTTACTAAATTGTCGTTTCCCACATGGATGGAAAAAGTCACGACCGAGCCTTTGGCATTGTTCGGCTATGGTTTGGTGCTGTTGATTCTTTTCGGCTGGTACTTCGCCACCGAGCATGAGCGCCGCAAGCGCGATGTGGGTTCTGTCCTGCTCGTGCTGATCACGCTCCTCTGCGTCATCGCATTGCTGCCTCTGGAGAAAAAACTGAAAGGCTCGATCGATATCGTCGGGGGCTCTTCCTTCACCATGCAGGTGCAGCCGCGCGATGATGAAAACGGCAACAAGATTCCGGTCACGCAAGAGGATACGGACAATGCCATCGTCATCATCGAAAAACGTCTCAACGAGTCCGGCATCGCCGAGCCGGTCATTTTCCGTCAGGGCGTGAATCGTTTTGTGGTGCAAATGCCGGGTGTGAAACCGGAGGACTCGGAAGCCATCCGCAAGAAGCTGCAGGAAGCCGCCAAGCTCGAATTGCGCGAGGTGCATCCGCAATCCGACCTGCTCGCTGATCAGGTGGCTGCCGGTGAGCACATCGAGCCCGGCTACAAGGTGTTTCCCTACGCCTACAAGGTGGAGGAAGGCACTCCGCAGGAGAAAGAACTCACCCGCAATATCCTTCTCAATCGCCGTCCCGCCGTGCAGGGCAACAACATCGTGCGCGCCACTCCCGATCCCATGGGCGGCGGTCGTGTGGACATCACTCTCAATGGCGAGGGCGAGGACAAGATGATCGCGCTGACCTCGCCGATGGCGGAGGGCCGCGATAAGATCGCGATCGTGCTGGATGGCAAATGCATCAGCGCCCCCGTGGTGCAGCAAGTGCCGCTGGGCAAGCAGTTCCAGATCACCGGCCTGAATGCGGAGGGGGAAGCCGTTTCCCTTGCGAAAAACCTGATGAATCCGATCAACAACCCGCTCAAGATTGATGAAGAGCGCACGGTTTCGCCCACGCTCGGTGCCGCCGTGGTCAAGCAGGGGGTGATGTCGGGGCTTCTCGGATTGGCCGCCACGTTTGTTTTCATTCTGCTCTACTACCGCTTCGCGGGCTTTGTGGCCTTGATCGGCCTGGTCGTCAATACGGTCATGCTCTTCGGCATCATGGCGATGTTCGGCTTTGCCTTCTCGCTGCCCGGTATCGCGGGTATCGTGCTGACGATCGGCATGGCGGTGGATGCGAACGTGCTGATCTACGAACGTCTGCGCGAGGAAATCGCCGCGGGCAAATCGGTGAAAAACGCGCTGGCCCTTGCATATGAAAAGGCTTTCACGGCGATTTTCGACTCGAACTTCACCTCGCTCATCACCGCCATCGTGCTGTTCTGGCGCGCCAGTGGCACGGTGAAAGGTTTCGCCATCACCCTGACCATCGGTCTGGTGGCATCGATGTTCGCTTCGATCCTGGTCACGCGGGTGCTGTTCCGCTGGTGCGTCGATAAGAACATGATCAAAACCTTCAAGTTTGCCAATCTGGTCAAGGCCACGAATTTTGACTTCCTCGGCAAGCGCGGCGTGGCGGCGATTCTCTCTTTCGCTCTCGTCATTGCTTCGGTCGGAGTCTATGCGGTGAAAAAAGAAAAATCGCTGGGCATCGACTTTACCGGCGGCACGATCATCACCTACAACATCGGAGACAAGCAGGGCTTGCCATTTCCGGAAGTGGAGAATGCCATCAAAGGGCTTTCCCTGAAAAAAGCCGCGGTGGCACAGGAGGAGCAGAATCTGGTGACCGGACGCTTGCTCACCGTGCGTTGCGACAAAGAAGATGCTACGTTGGTCGAAGAATCTCTGACCAAAGCATTCCCGGATCTTGCCGCCGTGGGCAAGCCTAGCCGTGAGGAAGTATCGCCATTGCTGGGAGACGAGTTTTTGCGGGATTCCAGCATCGCCCTGTTCATGGGCATGGCGCTCATTTTCCTCTATGTTGCCATGCGCTATCGTCTGTCCTTCGCGGTGGGTGCCATCATCGCCCTGTTCCACGACGTGATCATCAGTTGCGGGTTGGTGGTGATCTTCGGCAATCAGCTTTCGCTCATTCACATTGCCGCGATTCTGACGATTGCCGGCTATTCGATCAACGACACCGTCATCATCTTCGACAGGATTCGTGAAACGCTGCGCTACAGCACCGGCTCGCTGAAAGACATCATGAACGAGGCCATCAATGCCACCTTGTCACGGACGGTCCTGACCTCGGGTGCCACGCTGTTTTCCGTGGCCGCATTGTATCTCTTCGGCGGTCAGTCCATGCGCGACTTCTCGCTGATGATTCTCATCGGCATCGTGGTCGGCACCTACTCCTCGATCTTCGTTGCCTCCGCCCTCGTCTTGTGGTGGGCGAAAGTCACCAATGCTGACTACAGCGAAGTGGAGGAAACCAAGGCGGAAGCCGTGGAAGTGGTCGGCTGATCGGCTCTCCCCACACCGGCTCCAGCGAGAGCCATCCCACTCACAGGCGGCTTTCCAGCCGCCTGTGGTGTTTGATCGCGGAAATGACAGGACCAACAAGTCAAAAACCGCCCTCTCTCGGTCCAAAGCGCGTTGATCAGCCCGCGAATCCCAGCCTGTGAGCGATGCGGGAACTTGCCCCGTGAGTTCCCAAATAAACCTTGTGGGGCCAAGCGGAGCTGGCTTGCTGACTAACGAAACGTCCAGCTGCAAGCATCATCTGTCGGGATACGAATGAATCTTGTTTTGCAAAATCTATGAAGGCCATTTTATGTGTCACAAGTGCCCTTGTCAGCATTTCAGTTTGACCTTTTCGGAGATTTGAAATCCGGAAAAGGCAAACAAACTGTGGGTGGCAAGCACGGGCCGGTCACTCATTTTCCTCTGGGGGCCGCTCTGCCGGACACGATGGAGGCGAGCACGCCTGTCGCAAGCATTCCCAAAATCACTCCCAGGATCGTGAAGTTGAACGCGTCGCCCAGCATCATCTTGAGCCATTTGGCGGCAAGCATCTTCACGCCCACCACCATCAGCACCAGGGCGAGAGCGGGCTTCAGGTAATGGAATTTCTCAATCATGCCCGCCAGGGCGAAATACAGGGAACGCAGGCCTAAAATCGCAAAGACATTGCTGGTGAAGACCAGGAAGGGATCCGCGGTGATGGCGAAGATCGCCGGAATCGAATCCACCGCGAAAATCAGGTCGGTGAACTCGACCAGAACCAGGGCCACCATCAACGGGGTGATCAGCCACTTGCCGCTGGGAGCCGAGGCGACAACCGGATCCGCCTTTGCCAGTGCGCCGGGCTCGGCCGATTCCAATGAGGCGGCACCTCCTGCTTTCACAAAAAAGTGTTGCCCGTGATACTCGCGGGTCACCGGGAAAAATTTCCGCAGCCATCGCACCACCACGTTGTTTTCAGGATGTTCCTCCTTCTCTTTCATGAAAAGCATCTTGATGCCGGTGAAAATCAGGAAGACTCCGAAAATATAAAGCGTCCAATGGAAGTTTTTTACCAGGGCGGCCCCGATCCCGATCATGGCACCGCGCATGACGAGGGCGCCGAGAATGCCCCAGAACAGGACCCGGTGCTGGTAGCGTTGGGGAACCGCCAGGGAACCGAAGATCATGGCAATCACAAAAATATTGTCCACGCTCAATGACTTTTCCACAACATAGCCGGTCAGGTATTTGGTGGCGGCCAGTTTGCCGTTGTTGATGAGGCCATCGACCGCGTCCACGGAACTGCCCAATCCCCACCAGTGATGGTCATACGCCTGATACACGAGGAAGGAGAAGGACAAACCGAGCGTGATCCACACTCCCGACCAGGCCATGGATTCCTTGAAACCAACGACATGGGATTTCCGGTGAAATACGCCCAGGTCGAGGGCCAGCATGAGCAGAACAAAACCAATAAAGATGAGCCACGGCGTGAGCATGGCGATGATGAAAGCATCCCGTTAGTGTGATGGCGATTGGAAACTGAGCCATTTTTTCCAAGGTGGGGAAGCGGACGACCCGCTTGTCCTTTGCTCGCGCAAGGATACCGGTGACGTCGGAGTCCGGGCGCACATGAAGCAAAAAAAACGGCATCCCGCGGGATGCCGTTTTGGTGTGATGAAAACGCTTATTTTTCCACAGCGCGCAGGGCTTCCTTGACCTTGCGTTTGAACTCGTCATCGGCAGGGTGACCGTGCCAGAGAAGTTTGCCATCCACGCCGTAAACGGCCGCGTGAGGGATGCCATTGTGAGGCACGCCGATGTCGCCACCTGACATCACCGGGTAGGTGACTCGGGCGGATTTCAGCACTTTCAGAATGGCTTCGTTAGAGCTTCCCTGCGCTTCCAGCCCCACGACGACCAATCCTTTTTTCTCGCCGGATTTGGCGAGACGCTGCATTTCCGGCAGGCTGGCGATGCAGGGAGGGCAGTTGACGCCCCAGGATTCGACGACGAGGACCTTGCCCGCCAATGCTTTCGCATCAAAGGGTGCCTCGTTGACTTGTTTCCCGAAGGTGACTTTTTCCACGCTGACGTCAGGAACGGCATCTTCGGCTTTTTTTTCTTTGGCTGAGAGCAAAAATGGCATCAGCACTACGGCGGCGATTGTTTGGTAGTATTTCATGTGGGTGAGGTTTGAACGGCACGGGGAATCGTGTGTCATCCTAGTAACGACGGTCCGGAGGAAAACTCTCAAAAAATTTGCCGATGTGACAAAATACTTCCAAACGCATCAAAGGGTTTTTTGATAGCGCTCCATCGCCGCGACCATGGGCTCGCGGGCGCGGAGCATGCTTTTGTAGTCTGCCACGTCATCGGGCATGGTGCGGATTTTTTGCGCGACGTGGCTCCAGACCTCGGGATCGCCGGCGAGGTCGGTGAGCGGGCAGCGTTCGATGCGAATGCCCATCAGCACCGCGCCGGGGATCGCGCAGAAGAGCTGCTGCTCCACGCGCAGATGGATTTCGCCGATGGTGACGGTTTCATCCAGTTTGGCCCGTTGCAGGGCGGGGTGGTAGTTGTATTCCGCGGATCGGGTGAAGCTCCAGTTCTCGCGGCGGAAGGCCTTGCCCGGCGGGAGTTGGCGCAGGAAGCGATCGATTTTGTCACCGATCTGCGGGTTGAGTTGCGGCACCATGTCATGAACGGCATGAACGGGCTTGCCGATGGCGTGCTGCAAGATCCAAGAGGAGGGCATGCAGACGGCACCCGCTACTACGTTCATCGTAGATGAATCCATGAGCAGCACATCCGGTTCCCAAACGCGCGCCAGAGCCACGAGGTCATGCGCCTGATCGTCCGATGGCGAGGCGTGCTCCCATTCTTCCGCCATGTTCCATAGCTGTGGCACAAGTGGTGCGCCGGCATCCGTGACCGCGACGTAGCGGTCGGGCGATTGTTCGAGCCAGGCGTTTTTTTCCGCGAGCAGTTTTCCGCTTTGATCTTGCGGGGCGAAAAACGAGCGGGCATCACCGCCGCGCATGCGGAAGGCCCACTCGAACGCGCCTGCGGCGAACAGTTTTTTCCAAAAAGGCGTGGCCGCGGATGCGGCATCGGCGGGAACTGGCGGAGGATTCATGAGGAAGCGTGAGGTGGGGATCATGGTTTGACCGCGGGGCCGATGGTGGCACCGGGGATGAAATGGCAGGGAGTATCGGTCTGTTTGATATCGGTTTTGTGTTGGCTGATCTGTTTCGCCCAGCGCACGATGCGCATCACGATGGGGCGGCTTTTCCAATGCAGGTGCGCGATCGTGGTGTGGCACCAGTCGAACGCCGGATCCGAATCGGTGCAGATGATCGACACATCCTGCGGGACACGCAATTGATGATCCGAGAGAAACTGCATGGTGGCGACAAAAAATGGCATTTCATCAATGATCAGGGCGGTGGGCGGCGTGTAGCGGAACAGGGTTTCCAGGCAGTGGTGGTAGCCTTCCACCGTTTCCTCCCAATCGGGTAGATGGAAAGGACTGGGCTCGATTCCGTGGGCCTCCAACGCATCAAGAAAGGCTTTTTCCGGGGCGCCCGGTTCGGGCAGACGACGGCGTTTCCGGGCTAACAAGGAAATGCGGCGATGACCCAGATCCATCAGTGTGCGTGTCGCTGCAGCGAGCGCCGGCGGTTTGTTAGGACCTGCAGCAGCGAGGCGCAGGCCGCGCCTGCGGCCAAACAAGGCAAAGGCCGGGGTGTGATGCCCGCAAAACCATTCGAGGATTTCCCGCGATCCCGCGAGGATGATCCACGCATCAGCCTTGGTTTGTTTGACCATGCGCGCGATGCGTTTCGGATCGAGGCTCAGTTCCGTGAACGAGCGCGTCACGTGTGTCACGGCGTGTCCTGACGCGGCCAGTTCGTGTTGCAGTTCGACCATATAGTCGAGCCGGAAGTCCACCAGATCGCTTGTGAGAATGGCGATGGTGAGCGAGCGCCTGTAGGTTTGTTTGTGAAGAACGGCAATTTTTTTCCTGCGGCGCGGTCCTTGTCCTTCGAGCAAACCCTGCCGCTCCAACAAAGCGATCGCCCCATCCACGGTCTTGTGGTTGACGCCCAGCTGCGCCGCGAGGGACTGTGCGCCGGGCATGTCGTCGCGCCATTCGCCCGCGTTGATTTTTTTGCTCAGATAATCGGCGACCTGTTCGATGGCGGACTGCAGTTGGAACGCTTGCATGTTTTGCAATTAGTCCCTTGCGGGGGGCAGAAGTCAATTCGCAAATCCAACGCGTGTGATTTTGGAAAACGTCAGAGACTGCGCTCGTTGAGAGTGCGGATTTGCAGGGGCTTGCCGGGAATGATGCTGCCATCGGGATTGCGGGCGGGGGAAATTTCCACCGTGAATTCGCGGTTGCGGCGGCCGATGATGGTGCCGCTTTGGTCCAGCACCTGGCCGGCGACGACGATGCGGAATGTCTTGCTCTGGAAGCTGACCAGATTGCTCACGCGCTGGAACAGTTCCTCGCGCCCGGCATCGTCCCAGGTGTCACCCGGGCGATTGGCGGCGGGGTATTGCAAGGGGCTGCCGAAAAAGGGATCGGTATCAGGTGCGGGATTGGCGTAGTTCCGGGCGGCAGCGGGGTTTCTGCGGATGAGATTCAGGTCGGAGAGTCCGCGCAGCGGTGCGCGACTGCGGCTGGCGATGACGGCATCCGCAAAGCGATCGCCGACGTTGCTGTCCTTGGGCGGATAGAGTGTGCCCTGGGCCGGATCGTTGGTAAGGGCCTGTCCCGCGATCAGGCTGCGCAGCACCTCGCGCGGGGCGGTGTTGAGATTCACGCGCGCGGTGGGCGGGATGGTGTTGTTCGGTGTGAGGGTGAAAAGATCGAGCAACTGTGCCGCGCGTTGGCCGTCGCGATCGAATACCGCATATTCCGGTCTGCCTATGGCGAGGGTGAAGCCGCCGCCCGCGTTGGCGGAGGGCGTGCCCAGCGTCTCCACGGCGCTCCACTGCGCGGGGTCGAAGACATTTCCCATCTCCGCCAGCGAGAGCATGGGACGGTTGGCGATGAAGGCGGGTGCCCTGGTGGGTTCGTTCGCGGGCAGGGCGAGCGCGGTGGGCAGGCGGGAGTCCGATCCGGCGACGGTGCCGGTCCGGGACTCCGGTCCGCGGTCCGGCCAGCGGATGATGCGCACCTCGCGGAAGTTGGTGTTGGAGATCGTGGGCTTCAGCGCCCTGCCGCCCCAATTACTATTGGCATCGTAGTTGTTAGGGAAAATGGAGGCGTTGATGTAATAGGAGGCGCGCGGATCGCCGTGCTGGCCGATGCTGTGATCGTGGGCGGGCGAGGCGTTTCCTTTCCACTTGGCACGGGAAGCGCCGGCCTGGAGCGTGCCGGAGGTGCGCGTCACGCCGCCACGTGCCCAGTCGACGATGGCGCCGTTCCAGCGCAGGCGGTAGCTGCTGGTTCTGGTGTCGGGGCTGGGGAAATCCAGGGTGCTCGGCGGAAAGGCCCCGAGCGGGAAGGTGTAGTCGTTGTTGCCGCAGAAGATCACGGCGAAGCCGTTCGGAGCAATCGTGACTTGCTGCGGCGGAAAGGTGACAGCGGCAAAGGTGTGCTCGGCGGCGGGCGGGATGCGGATTTTGTGAAGATTGATGTTTTCGAATTGCATGGTGCCGCTGATGGTCTGGTTGGACGGATTCCACAGCTCGAGGTAGGTGCTGACGCGGATGGTCAGGGTGGTGTTGGTGGAACCGGTCCATTCGTAGCGGTCGAACAGTTCGTTGACGAAAGGATAGCTGTCCACGCCGCGGAAGCCGGTGCCGATGGTGGCATCGCTATCGGCATCGGCATAGTCGATGATGCTGGCGGCGATGGTCTTGGTGTAGTTTTCGGCAGCGGGGAAGCCGCCTCTGCGGTTCTGGAATTGCGGCAGGTTGCGATCGATGTGCGTGGCGATCTCGTTGACGTTTTTCTGCGCGATGAGGTCGGTGAGGTTTTTGGCCGGTTGCCCGGCATCGGGATACCCGAAGCCGTGCGGGATGAGCGGGACGATGGGCGCGGTCTTGGGAAGCTGGTAGGTGAGGAAAGGCTCGATCTTGAGCGCATCGGCTTCGCCGAGGAGCGGGCGAATGCTGGCGGCGCTGCGCAGTTTTTCGCGTTGGGCGATCAATTTGTCCTGCGGTCCCGGCGTTACGGTATCGGAGGTGGGGCTGAAGATGGTATGGTAGCTGATTTCGCGGGGGGATTGTCCCAGGGTGCGGGGATCCGCTCCGGCATTCGCCCCATCGAGCCGACCGCCCAGATCCTCGACCCACCAGGCGTAGCGCATGGTGTAGGGGGCATCGGCGGCGGGGACATTGACCCAGGTCGCGCGCGGCACATGGCGATCGTAATTGCCCAGCGGCATCAATGGCTCGGCGGCGATGGCGCGCAATTGATTGCTCAGGGCGGTGCCGTCGATGACAGAAGCGCCACCGGGAACCTCTGTCAGGCCGCTGACGAACGGAAGCACGCGCCAGGATTTTTTGCCCGTATCATATAACGCGCCAAACGTAAAAAACTGCTCACGCGAGGGCTGCGTGGCTGTGGCGGGGATGAGCGGGGTGACGGGGTCATCGAGGCGGAAGACCAACGTGTCATCGCGGCTGGCAACCGGGCTGATGGTGGCGATGGCATCGGCGAGGCCGCTCTCCACGGCCATTTCCGCGCGTGTCTGATCGGAATAGGAGCGGGCGGTCTTGCGTTCCAGAGTGACAACGGAAAGCAGGCCGATGAGCAGCAACATCATGCCGGCGATGGCCATGATGGTCATCGGCAGGGCGAAACCCTGTCGTCGATGAGCGGCGGCGTGTGATGGGGGAATCCTCATGGGTTCAGTGTGATGCGGTGTGTGTGGCGGCGCACCGTTTCGCGGCGTTGAGGGTTGGTTTCATTGGCCAGCGCGAGCCACTGGGCTTCCTGGGTGAGGCGCTGGGCGGAAAAATCATCGGTGAGATCGATGGTGATTTCGAGCAGCTCGGGCGCGGTGCCGGAGGTCTCGATCCACGGTTGCCAGCTCCCGTCGGCAGCGCGGCGCTGGGCGCGGATTTCGAAGCGCACGATGTTGTAGGTGATGGGGTCATCGATGGTGGGATCGGTGGCGGGGAAAGTCGCGGCATTTCCGGCTTCGAGCAGCACCTGGGTGGTGGGTCCATCGAGGGTGCGGCGATAGAGTTTCGGCGAGCCGCTATTGACATCATCGTTGCTGAATGCCACGTAGTACACGCAGGCGGAGAGGTCGCCGGTGGCATTGCTGTCCTGCGCGTCGCGCGTGCGGATGAAGGCGAATTCGGAGTGGTTCGCGGGATTGGTGCGGAGGAAAAATTTCGTATCTCCCACGCGGGAGGACAGATCGTTCTCGATGAAATGGAACAGCGCGCGGCTATCGGCAACCGCACTTACCTTGCGCTGGGAAATGCGGTAGTTGGTGCTGGACTGCCCGACCATGCTGAGCAGGGCGAACATCATCAGCGAGGTCACGGCCATGGCGGTGAGCAGCTCCACCAACGAAAATCCCGCCGCGCCGGACAAGCGGCGCGTGGCAGCGACAGGCATGCGGCGAGGGCGGTTCATGGGGATGTTTGGCGCGGGATGAGGACCGTGTAGGTAATGGAGACACGTTTGGGCCGTGGTCCCTGCGCGGGGTGGGCGACGGTGATCTGCACGCGCGAGAGAAGGTCCTCGTTGCTGGTGAGGTTCGCGGGATTTTGTTTCTGCGCATGAAGACTGACAAGATAGACCGCGCGGTTGTTGCGCACGCCGTTGAGGAAATCATCGGCTGTGCCGCGGGCGAGGAATTGGCCATCGGCATCGAAGAGCAGCACCTCCGGAGCGGTGGGGGAGCCGAGGTTGGGAAACGTGGGCTTCACAGGGAACAGCGGGCTGGGCAGATCGCGCCAGGCCGAGGTGAGTTCCTGCTGCACGGTGCGGGCCAGCCAGGCGGAGCGGGTATCCGTTTCCGCATTCATGCGGGTGCGGGTGCTGACAGCTGTGGCGGAAAGAATCAGGGGCACGGCGACCGCGATCACACCGAGCGCCACGACGGCCTCCATCAGCGTGAGACCGCGATGGCGTTTCAGGAAACGACGAAACGAGCGGAGGTTCATGGTGGATCGATTTGCCGGGTGCGGCCGGTGAGCCGGTTGATTTGCAGGAGGTCGTAGGAGATCCGATTGCCGGATTTTTCCGTGGCGGTGACCTGGCCGGCTCTGACGTTGCCTTGACCGAGCACGATCTCCATCGCGCCGTCGGCCGGTGAAATGATCTGGCCGGTGGGGGAAAAAACGATCACGGCCCCGGTGATGGCCTTTCCCGCCATGGTCATGGGAGAACGCAGTGACTGCTCCATGATGGTGGTGCGCGGGTGTCGGGTCGAGGCTTGCGAGAGGACCAACATGCTGCCGGGCAGGGATTCCCAGCGTTGTAGCATCTTGGAGATTTGGTAGGCGCCGCCGCTGGCATTCGGCGTGGCCACCCAGTTCACCTCGGCGATGCCGAGCATTTTCCCGCCGAGATCATTGCCTGCGCTGTAGTCCGGCACAATGACGGCGGTGGCGACGCCGGTGGCAATCGCGTGCGAGCGGGCCCGTTGCAGGTGGCCCTTCACCATCTCGCGGGCGCTTTGGCGCGCGCGCTGGCTGGATTTCATGAACACGGGAGCGGCAGCCACTAACAGAATCATCAGGATCACCATCACCACCAGCAATTCCGTCAGCGAAAAGCCCCGCGCGCGGGACTGCGACTTCGCCCGCTGGCGCGAGAGGAGCGGATGACTGAAAGCGGATTGCATCATGGGAACGATCGTGGTTGCAGCAAGATTAATGCCAGCACGATGTAAATACGAGAGAGAAAGCTATGCCATTTCAATTTTGTGACTACCTCGTCACAGGGGACCTTGGCGAGACGGTCAGGAACGGTCATTCCGACCGTGAGAGCTGGTGCAGACCCCGTTGCAGCAGATTTTCATCGATCAAATCGGACATTTTTTCATCGAGGTAGATGACGAGGGACTCATCGAGAAATTCGATCGAATGGGCCTTGGCACTGAGGGGCAGGGCTCCGAAGGCGGCGATCAGCTCTTTCATGTCGCGCACGGGTTTGCCGTTCACGCGGCTGATCATCAGGTTGCGGAGACCTTCATAGCCGACGGTGGCCTGGGTGGGGATGACGCCGGTGAGGCAGATCATGCGGTCGTGGCGTTCCTGATAGGCTTCCGGATTGCTCATGGCATCGAGGAAATTCAGCGGCGCGCGCGATTCCCAGTCCTCGCCGTAGGCTTCGAGCAGCGGGCGGGTGAGCTCCTGGAAAATCATGCCGCCTTTGATCAGGAAATTCGGCGCAACGCCGAATTGGTAGTTCGGCACCAGCCTAGTGCTTTCTTCCTGACGGGTCAGGGTGACAGGGACTTCCATCGCCTTGCCCTCGCGCCAGAGCGAGAGCGTGACGGCATCGCCCGCGGATTTGTTCCCGCGCACCAATTGCACCCACGGCAAGGCGCCGTAGATGGGGTCTTTGTAATAGCCGCGTCGATCGATCGGATTGCCATCGATGGCGAGAATCACATCGCCGGGTTGGAGTTTGGCCGTGTCCGCTGCCGAGCCCTTGCGCACCTTGCTGATGTAGATGCCGCCTTCCGACTCGGGAATTTTCAGATAGGAGCGGAAATGAATGTCCTCGGTCGGATTGATGTTCACACCGAGGTTGGGGAAGCCCTGGTAGGTTTCCTTTTTCGACTCCATCAGAAAGCGGGCGATCAGCGGCGTGGCGATGACATCGCTGATCTGGTCCTTGCTATCGTAGGAACTCAGGATGCCGGCGAGCTTTCCTTCATTGAAGACGGGCACGGTGAAGGAGGAGGCGGACGACTGCATCGATGCCTTGACGCGGTAGGTCAGAAACAACTGCCCCGGCAGGAAAGTGGCGCGCACGTCCGCGGAGAGCAGTTGCCCGGCGGTGACGAGGCTCTGGCCATTGTCCTCGACCTGGATGATTTCCAGGGTTTCGCGCAGCGGTGGCGTGGGTGCGATTTCCAGCACTTTCATGTTCTGGAAAAACGTCTTGGCCTCATCGCCCTCCGGCAGCTCCAGCAGCGCGAGATTGGCCTCGTAGTCCACATTCGCGACCTCGGCCCGCGTGCGGCGGGTGCCATCGGTGGATTCCAGTTCCACGAAGGTGGCATCCGCCACCATTTCCGCGGTGGTGATGACCTCACGTTCGCCCACGAGCGCGCCGAGCGAACGACGGCGGCGAGGCGGATTTTTTTCCCAAGGCTGGGCGACGTTCCAGTTTTGCAGCGTGGCATTGATGCGCACGACGGAGAGATTGGCATCGGCAACGGCTGCCGCGGCGCTGGTTTCAGGCGCGGTGGCGGCGGGAGCCGCGCTGCTGGGCGGCGGGGTTGGGGCAGGCTTTTGGCAGGCAACCAGCAACAACAGCGGCAGGAGATAGATCGGTTTCATGAGCAAGTGGCTGGTGGGTTAGCGGGCTTTCAGGTTGCTGAGGCGCGGGATGTTGTAGTTTTTTCTCACCCGATCATTGGCTGCCTTAATCTGGGAAGCGGGGAGCACCAGCGGACGATCCACGCCCATGAGCTCGATGACAAAATTTTCCGGTGGGCTCTGCGGATAAAGTAGCTGCTCCGCCTGATCGAGCGACTTCACCGCCGTGCCGTTGATCGCTTTCACGACCTTGCCCTTGTAGGGCGGCAGGCTGCTGTTGAGGTCATCGGCGAGAAAATCCGTGAGAATGACAATGTCCTCGAATTCCTGGAACAGTCCTTTCGAGACATACTCGGAATACAGGCGGCGCACCGTCACATCGCGGAACGAGGCGGTGGCAAAAAGGTTGGTGTCCAGCGGCTGGAATACCAACCCGGCAAAGACGACGTAGCGCGGTTTCTCCTCATACCTGATCGCATACATGCGCGATTGCGGCAGGGTTTTCAGCGTTACCGGAATCTCCATGGCCTCGCCGCCGCGCAGCACGCGCAGTTTCACCGTGTCTCCGGCGAATTTGCGCTCCACGATCTCGTGCATGTTGACCTTTTCGCCTTCGATCAGGATCGAGCCATTGGCATCGATCGGATGGTCATCGATGCCGGTCAGCACATCGCCAGGCTTGATTTGTCCATCGCAACTGCTGGTGGGAGTGACGTTGGTGACCAGCACGCCGAGGCCGTTGTTGGGCAGTTTCAGCGCCTGACGCATGGCCGGATTGATCAGCGGAAATTCAGTGACGCCCAGATCGGTGTATTCGTCGTAGCGACCGTCTTCCACGTCTTTGAGAAACCGGTTCACCACCGGCGTGGGGATGATGTAGCCGGTGTTGTCGGCTTCGGTCAGGCCCTGAAACGCCACGCCCACCACTTTATTATCCTGCAGCACCGGCCCGCCGGAGTTGCCGGGGTTGATGGCGGCATCGATCTGCACGATGAGGTGCGAATCGGCACGGGAATGCGAGTAGGGCTGGAAGTCGATGCGCGAGACCACGCCGCGCGTGACCGAGAGCCGCTCGCCGCCGATGGGGTAGCCGATGACGCGCACCTGAGACTCCAGCTCCGGCACGGCCTGACCGATCGAAAAAACGGGAAGTTTTTCAAAAGGGGAAAAGTCCTCCACGGAAAGAATCGCCAGGTCGCAGTCGTGCGCGATGAAGTCCACCTTGGCCTGATGTTTTTCCGGCGAGCCGTAAATGGTGATGAGGAAACGCTCGCCATTCGAGACGACGTGGGCGTTGGTCAGGAATTTGTTAGGCCCGATCAAAAAGCCCGTGCCGATGCCGCCGCTGAAACGCCCGGCATTCCACGGTGCGGAGTAGTTCGGCACCTGCGTGGCCACCTCGATGCGTACCACCGAGCGATAGATTTCCGCCGTGGTCGGCACACCAGCGGGAGCTGTGGCGGGCGCGGGCGGCGGAGTCGTGGCCGTCTGGGCCCACGAGATTCCCGTGAGGGCAAGGCAAAGATACAAGGATTTCATGTGGTGAAAAAAAGGCGGGTGCTGAGAGCCGGTGGGCGGAAAGCGAAGAATGGGGAGAATCAGTAGGCGGAGTTCTCCTCGTCATTGCGCTCGGTCTTTTTCAGCGGAGGCTGCACCTCGTAGCCATTGTCGCGGGCCACATAACCCGCAGCGGCTCCTACGGCGAGAGGCACACAGGAGGACAGGGAAAGCACCACGGAAGCGAGCATCAGGATGGAAAGTTTCGGTAGTTGTGACATGCCAAAGATGTAACCCATCCTCACCGCCTGTCAATGGGGAAGCGAAGTGCCCCGATTTCCTGCCTTCTGGCTGCCCGCCGACGGTGATGGGAAATGATCAACCACGGAATGGATGGATGGGGAGATGGGGAGAATGGGTGGTCTTGGCTTCCGCACCAACGGTGCCATCACTCGTCAGCCCGGTGGCAACGCCCCGGGAAAACGCACCCCCCCTCAACCGGCAAGCCCTGAAAGGGCGCGACTCCTTTCCCCCCGATCCTCACGTCGAGAAGGATCGGCGCTTCCATGGGATCATTTTCATGCAACGGCACAGTGTCTTTGAAACACCAGTCAAAGGCACAGAAACCACACGGCCTCAATCCCGCTGATGGGTTGCTGTTCCGGAACAGCAACCCACCATGTCTGCAATAACTGTTAGAATCAGGAAAACATTCCATGTCCCCAAAAATCAGAGCAACGGAAATAACTGCGGAGACGATTGAGAATGAATGGTTTGAGGCAAGATGGATTATCAACTTGCTACAATTTTTCCAATCGATATCGTTTTGCACTGAATCAATTTAACTGTTAGCACAATACTATGCCAGTAAGAAACAATGAATGCAAAGTGCTTGGTAAGTGTCCATGCTGTATTTCCAATACAAAGCAGGTTACTGGAACGGTATACATCAATAATGATTACGAAACCCTGTATTTAGCCCGTTGGACCGTGCAAGCTCCTAATCATGGAATAGCATTTCTCATTTTGATTTCCGAGACAGGGACATGCGTAAGCATCTTGTATTCTTTCGAGGAGGAGTCGTTTATGGTTGTCGGAGAAGATGGCTACGAGTGGAATTTGTCCCACTTGAGGGTGCTCGATAGAAATGAGGTGATTGGAACGCCGCTTGCGAAGCTAGTTTTTGCCTTCCTAGATGAGATATTTATACACGATAGCAAGTTACGCAAGTTTTACGAACAATCGACCAAACGCTAACAATCCAGTCGTGGCAACAGCTAGGTCGCCTTTGTTTGTTTGATAGTGGTTACAGATTGTTCTATCACCTCGTTGTGCGCCCGCACTCGAAATATAGGGACAGACAAATTGAATTGAAGGCAGACGATTCAGATGAGGTGCTTCTTGCGCACCTCCGGCGCGCGAAAAGGGGTGGAGGTTTGGGGTTCCGGTGGTGGTACCACCGGCTATCTTCTTTTGTCCCGCAGGGACGGTTGAAAGGGATGTGATCCGCTGGGACGGTGGAAAGGGATGCGACCGATTGGGACGGTGGAGAGAGATGTGACCCGCAGGGACGGGTGAGGGGAGATGTCCGGTTCATTTCGCATCGAGCCATTGCTGGATGCCGGCGCCTTTCACTTCATACCAACCGGGGAAACCGCGCCAGGAGACCTTGCCGTTTTCATCGGTGCTGAGGGTGACCTTGGTGTGCCACTGGCGGCCTACCAGATCGACAAATGTCTCGCCGCGCGGGCGGATGGTCCAGTCGCGGTTCCACGAAGCGGCTTGCGGCTTCCAGTGGGAACCCTCCCAGAAGCCCCAGAGCAGGAAGCCATGATAGGCAGGGTGGCTGAAGGTGGCGATCATGATGTCGCGCGTGAAGTCGGCCGCCAGTTGTTCGTCGGCCGTGGTGACGATATCATACTCGGTGATGATCTGTTTGTGTGCCACGGTGGCGAAGCGATCGGTGGTAGCCAGCATTTCCTGCGGGGAGGGCAGGTAGCTTTCATCGAAGTGCGCCTGGTTGCCCAATCCGGCCACGGGATAGCCCTCTTTTTTTAACGACTCAAGATAGGAAAACGTGCCATCGGACTGGGCACCGGGGCGGAAGATCTGGTCTTCATTGATGAAGAGCGGCAGGGTGGTCTCGCGGCGTGCGAGATCGAACACCTCGCGGTCGATGCGTTCGAGCCCGGCATGGCGGGTCAGCAGATCCGCTCCGGCCCAGGCGACGGGGTGATTGATGACATCCCACTCGCACACGCGGTCGCCGACGAAGGCGAGTCGCTCGCGGGCGCTATCGAGAAAATGGCTTTTGATGGTAGCGGCATCCTTGCCCTGCAAGTTGTGCGGTCGTGCGGTTTGCATCAGGTAGTGCCCGCGCACGGCGATGTGGCGCTCGTGCAGCCAGCCGAGTCCGCGATCGAGTTGCTCATTGCGCTGGCGTTTTTTGGCATCGTTCAGATTCTGGTTCCAGCCGTAGTCCTTGAGGTCGTTTTCAAACACCACCATGCTGAAATGATTCTCCACGATCTTGCGGAATTGCTCGCCATCGGCGGAGTTTTCCAGCAATCGCTGCACGGGAATGGCGGAGCCGAAGCCGAAGGCATGGCGTCGCAGCTCCAGCGTGACCTCCTGACGGATCAGAGGTTTTCCGCCGGCATCGCGCAGGGTCGTCGTTAGGTCGGCCTTGCGGATTTTTTCAATGCGCTCCAGGGCTTCCTTGCGCCACGGAGCATCCGCCTCGCGGCCTTCATAGCTGCGGCGGATGCGCGGGAAGGCGCTGACATCGGTGCCGGGCGGGTAGGACCAGAGCTGCACGCTGCCGATTTCCCAGGACTGTTCCTTTTGGCCGCAGAGCATGGTGAATTGCAAACGATCCGTATCGATCGCTTCCTGCGTGATCAGCAGCACGGGGTAGTCCTGCCACTCGCGTGAAACGGGCACCTCCATCGTGCCGGTGTAGGCGGAGTAGGGGGCGGCCCCCAGTTGCCATTTGGCGAGAAACGCGGCGCGCCTGGCATCCGTGCTGCGGCAGCGCACGATCGCGAGCAGCGGGCTGTTTTTGGCGAGTGCCTGGCGGGCTGTTGCCGTGACCGAGCACTGGGCGACGAAGGGGCGCGAGGGCTCGGCGCGCGTGATTTGCAGTTGTTGGCCTTTTTCCGCGGTGGCTTGTTTTTTGCCAAAGCCATCGAAGACATGGGCGGAGAGTGGCGAGGCATCGATGCGCGTGCCGCCCGCAGGGATTTCCACGGCAAGCAGCGGTGCGGCGCAAAGCCAGAACAAGAGCGTTTTCATGAGAGTGGGGTTTTTGTTAGGGAATCAACGCGCCTCCGCGAAGAGGCGCGTGGGAAGCGATCAGCCGCGACGTGTGAAGCTCACAGGAATCACGCGGCCATCGGTATTGTGCATGTTGCCCGACCAGGTGATCAGACCCTGCCGGATGGACTTGTTCAGTGTGAGGATCGCCGTCTGGCGGCCTTGCGTGTATTCGGTCAGCACCAGTTGGCCGTTGGCGGTGTTTTTGCCCTTGAGCTGATAGGTGATGCTACCGCTGGCGTCGGGGTGATAGTAGGAGCCGACCACATTGCCATCGGGCTGCCATGTGAGCTGGAACATCGCGAACCGTGAGCCGACCGAGCCACCGTAGTTCTGGACGGTGCCGTAGGCGAAGTCATCGAGTTGGTTCACTTGATTGCTGGCGGTGGCATCGCCCGCTGGTGGAGTGCAGGCGATCAGGGCAAGGCTGGCAAGGGCGATAGGGAACAGGAATTTCATAGTGATAGTGCGTGGTTGCGCTTTTCTTCTAGCAAACACCCGCAATCTGCCAATGAAAAAGACTGTCTGTCACGGTGCACCGCGCGCAGATGGGTCTTGATCGCGCCCGGGTGCTTGGCTAATCTGTGTTTCATGCAGCCCCCGCCGCCGCTGGAAATCTCCTACACGTGCCGCCTATCCGCGCTCGAAAAAGAGCGGCGCTGGTTGCTGGGCACGGAGACGCTTTCATGGCAGGCGGAGGGTTTTCAGGATTCCGTTCCGTTAGGCGACATCACGGAGGTGCGGCTGAAAAACACGCCCACGCGCTTCGAGCCGAATCTTTACTGGTGCCGCATCCGCACCCGCGGCGGCAAGACCTGGGAATGGAAAAGCCATCACTTCGCCGGCTTCGCGCAGTTCGAGGATCGCAGCAAGGACTACCGCGAGTTCGTGGAAAATCTTCTCAGCCGCGTCGCCGCCCAGAACCCGCACTGCGCCTTCATCGCTGGCACTTCCTGGATTTCCTGGCTGTGCAACACCTTGTTCCTCACGGTGGCCTTGGTCGCGCTGATCGTGGTGATGTTTTTGATGTATACCGCCATCGGCTGGCTGGTCGTGGTGAAGCTGCTGATCATCGTCTTTCTGCTCCCGCGCGCGTTCCGCTGGATCGCGCGCAACAGACCGAGCCGATTTGATCCGCATGCGATCCCGGTCGGACTGATGCCAGGCGAGTGAAATTCAATAAACGTCGCGCTGGTAGCGTTTGTCTTTTTTGAGCTGGGCGACGTAGGCGGCGGCTTCTTCTTCGGATTTTTTGCCGTGGGTTTGGATGAGCTCATGCAGGGCGACATCGACGTCCTTCGCCATGCGCGAGGCATCGCCGCAAACATAGAAGGCCGCGCCTTCTTCCAGCCATTTCCAGAGCTCCGCGCCGTATTCGCGCATGCGGTCCTGGACGTAGATTTTTTTCGCCTGATCGCGGGAGAAGGCGGTATCGAGACGCTGCAAGACGCCATCGCGCACGAAACCTTCGAGTTGTTCCTGATAGAGGAAGTCCGTGGCTTGGTAGGGATTGCCGAACAACAGCCAGTTTTTTCCGGGAGCGGCGGTGGCCTGGCGCTCTTCCAGAAACGCGCGGAAGGGGGCGATGCCGGTGCCGGGGCCGACCATGATCAAGGGCGTGGCAGGATCCGCGGGCAGGCGGAAGGCGTTGTTGTGATGGATGTACACGCCCGACGTTTCGCCTTCCTGCAAGCGGGCGAGAAAGGACGAGCACACTCCCGCGCGCTCGCGGCCGTAGCTGCGGTACTTGACGACGCCGACGGTCAGATGCACTTCGCCGGGGTGGGCCTTGGGGCTGGAGGAAATTGAGTAGAGCCGTGGTTGCAGCTTGCGCAGCACGGAGAGGAATTCCTCCGCATCAGAAAAATCGGCGGGGTAGTCGATGACCAGATCGATCAACTCGCGGCCCCAGATGAAATCCTGATAGGCCTGTTTGTCATTCGCCTGCACCAGCGAGCGGAGAAACGGCGAGCCGCTGTTCGCCTGCCATTTTTCGATCAGGTTGTTGCTGAGCGTGCGGATGTCATAGTGCCGGATCAGGGCCTCGCGCAGGGGGATTTCCTCGCCGTCCGGGCTGTTGACATCGGTTTTGGTGTTGAAGGGCAGATGGCTGAGCAGCTCATCGACGAGTTGTTCCTCATTGCGCGGAAACACGCCGAGGGCATCGCCGACCTGGTAGTCCAGCCCCGAGCCATCGAGCGAGATTTCGATGTGATGCGTTTGTTTTTCCGCACCGGCGGCGTTGAGGTTGTACTGCTGGAGCAGTCGCGCGGGGAAGGGGCGGTTTTTCGAGTAGCCGTCCTCTTCCTGATCAAGGGCGGCGGGGGCGGCGGCCACGGCACCACCGGGGGCGAGCAGGGCGATGATGGCCTGCGACCAGGATTTGTATTCGGCATCAAATTCCACATCGCAATCGACGCGCGCATGCAGGCGCTCGGCGCCGAGGGCTTCGAGGCGGCGATCGAACTCGATGCCGCATTGGCAGAAATCCGGATAGGTGCGGTCACCCAGGGCCAGCACGGAAAATTTCACGCCCGCGAGCGATGGTGCGGCATCGGAATGCAGCCATTGGTGAAAGGAGGTTGCGGAATCGGGCGGTTCGCCATCGCCGTAGGTGCTGGCGATGATGAGCAGGTTCTTTTCCGTGGCGAGCTTGGCGGTGTCGTATGTCGCGACATCGGCGAGAGTGGGGAGGAAGTTGCCTTTTTTCAGGTCCTTGACCAATTTTTTCCCGAGGCTTTCGGCATTGCCGGTCTGGGACGCAAAGAGGACGGTCACGGGAATGGGTGGACCGGCGCTGACACTCATGCCACCGGCCGGAGAAAAATTCGCGGCAAAAAACCGATTGAGCCACGCGCGTTGTTCGGGTGTGAAAGGGGCGTCGTCGGGAACAAAAGGAATGGTGGCCATGTCGGATGGGAAAAAATGTCGTGCCTTGCCAGGGTAGCGCGCGCGGACAGCGCAGCCTAGCAGCGACAAAGGAAAACTCAAGCAAGGATCGCGCCATATTGGTCACAATCCGCCAAGAATGATCATTTTTTCTTCGGGAAACGTGTCGCGCGGTCGCGATGCGGTTCGGTGAATCTAGCCGATGATTTGGCAGAAGCGCTGATACGCGTCCGTCCATTCCGCGGTATCGGCAGGCACGAAGGTTTTGAATTCGAACGACGCCTTGATCAACTGCCGTGCCTCGACCATCGACGGCAGATGCCCGGTGGCGATCATTTGCACGGCGATGTTGCCGCAGGAAGTGGCTTCCACCGGACCTGCGATGACCTCGATGCCCAACGCGTTTGCGGTGGCCTGGGTGAGGTGGGCATTCTGGATGCCGCCTCCGCCGACGTGGAGACGTGCGAACGAAGATCCGGTGAGCGCGCGGATTTTATCGTACGTCACACGATACTTCAGTGCGATCGAGTCCGTGGCGATGCGCAAAATTTTTCCTTTCACCTGCGGCACGTCCTGGCCGGTGGCGCGGCAGTATTCCTGGATTTTTTCCGGCATGTCGCCCGGGGTGGAGAAGCTCGGATGATCGGGATCGATGAAGGCGGTGAAGGCGGGTGCCTCGATTGCGAGTTCGGCGAGCGCGGCGTAGTCGAGGTCGTCGCCATCGAGCGCCCACTGGCGTTTGCATTCCTGGATGAGCCACAGGCCGGAGATGTTCTTGAGGAAACGCACGGTGCCGCTGTGGCCGAGTTCGTTGCAGAAGCCTGCCTGGAAGGCGGCTTCGCTGGTGATGGCTTGCGCCGTTTCCAGTCCCATGATGGACCAGGTGCCGGAGGACAGCCAGAGGTTGTCTTCCTGCGTCATCGGGATGCCGGCCACGGCGGAGGCGGTATCGTGGCTGGCGGAGGCGATCACGGGGATGTCACTCTTGCCGATGTAGTCCGCCACTTCCGCGCGGATGGGGCCGAGGATGGTGCCGGGGGCGACGACGTTGCCAAAAATCTTGCGCGGCAGCTCCAACGCATCGATCACCGGCCAGGCCCAGTCGTTGGTATGCGGATCGAACAATTGCGAGGTCGAGGCGACGGTGCGCTCGTTCGCCATCACGCCGGTGAGCCAATAGGCTAACAGGTCCGGCACGAACAGCAGGCGTTCGGCCTGGAGCAGGGAAGGGGACTGGCGCAGTTGCTCGGCGAGCAGGTGCAGGGAGCTGTTGTAGAAATTCGTGCGCACTCCCGTGTGTTCGAAAATGCGGTGTTCCTCGATGCGCTCGTGCATTTTCTCCGCCATGCCCTCGAAGCGGGAATCGCGGTACTGGTGCGGCATGCCGAGCAAACGACCGTTGCCATCGAGCAGGCCGAAATCGCAGCCCCAGGTATCGATGCCGATCGAGCAAATGCGATCGCCGTAGGTGGCCACCGCCTTGCGCAGGCCCTCGAGGATATCGCGATAGAGGCCGATGATGTTCCAGTAGGATCCGCCCGGGAGGTCGGTGCCGGGATTGCCAAAGCGGTGGACTTCTTCGAGATACAGGTGCTGCAAATCGGTTTTCGCCGCGATGATGCGACCGGATCCGGCACCGAGGTCGATGGAGAGGAATACTTTTTTCGGCATAGGTAGATGCGTTGACTTGCTATGGGGAAGGGGTGGTGGGTTGGGGAAACGAGGTCAAACAAACGGCGGCGGTTCAGGCGGCGTCCTCGCTGTTTTCCGGGCGTCGTTTTTTGATGGTCGGTGGTTTTTCTCCCAGCACGGCCTGACGGGTGATGGTGACCATTTCCACATCGCTGCGCGAGGGGATGTCGTACATCACATCCAGCATGATGCGCTCGAAGATGGAACGCAGCGCACGCGCGCCGGTGCCGCGCTTGATCGCCTCCTCGGCGAAGGCCTTGAGCGCATCGCGGGTGACAGTGAGTTTCACGCCGTTGAGGGAAAGTTGTTTCGAATACTGTTTCACCAGAGCGTTTTTCGGCTCGGTGAGGATCTGGATCAGTTCCTCCTCGCTGAGCTGGCGGAGCGAGGAAATGACGGGCAAGCGGCCGATGAATTCCGGGATCAGGCCGAAATGCAGCAGGTCTTCCGGCACCGTGAGCTCGAGCACGTTGCGGTTCGGATCGAGCGCGTCGTTCGAGTTCTCGCTCGAATGGAAGCCAAGCGTGTTTTTGCCGAGACGGCGGCGGATTTTATCCTCCAGCCCGACAAACGCGCCGCCGCAGATGAAGAGAATCTTTTCCGTGTTGACCTGGATGTATTCCTGTTGCGGATGCTTGCGCCCGCCCTGGGGTGGCACGTTGCAGATGGTGCCTTCGAGAATTTTCAGCAAGGCCTGCTGCACGCCTTCGCCCGAGACATCGCGGGTGATGGAAACGTTCTCCGTCTTGCGGCCGATCTTGTCGATCTCATCGACGTAAATGATGCCGCGCTCGGCCTTGGCGATATCGAAATCCGCCGCCTGCAAGAGGCGCAGGATGATGTTTTCCACATCCTCGCCGACGTATCCGGCCTCGGTGAGTGTGGTGGCATCCACGATGCAAAACGGCACATCGAGCGTGCGCGCCAGGGTGCGGGCGAGCAGGGTTTTACCCGAGCCGGTGGGCCCTAGCAGAAGCACGTTGGACTTCTCGATTTCCACGCCCTCGTATTCCTTCGCATCGCTGCCGGTGGGCTGGTTGAGGCGCTGGTAGTGGTTGTAAACGGCGACCGAGAGAACTTTTTTCGCATGCTCCTGGCCGATCACGTGCTGGTCCAGCTTCGCGCGGATTTCGGCGGGTGTCGGCAGCGGCAGGCGCTTGCCCTTGGCGGAGGACTTGCCGGCATCGCTGGCGCGCAGTTCTTTATCGAGAATGGAGACGCACAGATCGACGCATTCATTGCAAATGTACACCCCCGGTCCGGCGATGAGTTTTTTGACTTCAGAGTGCCCTTTTCCGCAAAAGGAGCACATGGATAGGTTGGAGGAGCGCGCCATGAAAGAATTGTGTGTGTCCGCGCAGGCTAGGCAGTAACACGTCCCATCACAAGAGGATTTGTTGCCATGTCCGGGGAAATTTTTGTCATGAAACGCATTTCGCGATTTCACCAGATGGCATCCATCACGCGATCCCCAGCGCTGGGAGAGAAACCCGTAGTGCAACGCTGCGCTCCCGGGCGAGCGTTAGAGAACTTCGATATGCCTTCGATCATCGCTGATCGATCGGCGGCACGGCGCTGAGCTCCTGTGGGCCGGTGTAGAGGGTGAGCGGGCGGTAGAGGCGGTTGTCGCGCAGCTGCTCCAGCACCTGTGCGGTCCAGCCGGACATGCGGGCGATGGCGAAGATCGGCGTGAACAGATCGGTCGGGATGTTGAGCGAGTGATAGACGGTGGCCGAGTAGAAATCGACATTGGCATTCAGGCCCTTGCGTTCGCGCATGATCTGGGCGATGCGCTCGGACATTTGGATCCATTTCGGCTCGCCGAGTTCCTGGGTGAGCTCGATCGCGAGCTTGCGCAGGTGCGGCGCGCGGGGATCGAGCACTTTGTAAACGCGGTGGCCGATGCCCATGATCTTCTCCTTGCGGGCGAGCTTGCCTTCGACGTAGGCGTCCACGTTTTCCAGGCTGCCGATTTCCTCCAGCATGTGGATCACGCCCTCATTCGCACCACCGTGGAGCGGGCCCTTGAGCGTGCCGATCGCGGAAGTCATGGCCGAGTAGAAGTCCGAGAGAGTCGCCACGGTGACGCGTGCCGAAAAGGTGGAGGCGTTCATGCCGTGATCCGCGTGCAGCGTGTAGGCGACATCGAGGATTTTTGTGGCGCGCTCGCTGGGTGCCTCGCCGGTGATGAGATAGAGGAAATGCGCGGCTTCCGAGAGATCCGTGCGGATGGGAGGCAGCTCGAGTCCTTGGCGGAAACGATGGAAGGCGGCGACGATGACGGGCGTTTTTGCGACGAGAGAAATGGCGATGAGTGCGTTCGCCGCCATGTCGGGCTCGCCGATGGTGGCGCGCTTGTCGAAGATGCCGAGCATGGAAACGCCGGTGCGCACCACGTCCATCGGGTTGCTGTCCTTGGGCAGGGCTTTGAGAAATTCCAGCACCTGCGCCGGCAGTTCGCGCTGGCTGCGGAGTTCCTGCTCCATGGCGGCCAGTTCGGTGCGGTTGGGCAGATGACCATGATGCAACAAGTGCGTGACTTCCTCGAAGGTGCAATGCTCCACAAGGTCATCGATGCTGTAGCCGAGATAGCTCAGACGTCCCTCCGCGCCTTCGACATTGGATAGTGCGGATTCATTGGCGATGACGCCTTCTAGGCCTTTTGCGTATGTTGTCATGATGCGAGATTTTGAACGGCGCAAACAAAGCGTGTGGGAAGCAAGTGCGCAAGGGAGAAACGAGAAAAAAATGGAAAAAAGCAGGAAGTTTGCCTTTTTGCGGGATTTCTGCCATCATCGCGCCAGATGAATGGAGCTGGCACGATCGTCGTGGAAACATCGACCCCGCAGGGAAGCGTAGGGCTGTGGCAGGGATCGTGGCGGGAAAGGAGCTTCGTCAGCGAGCGCAGCCACAATTGTGCGATCTTCCCGCCTCTGGAGGAACTGCTCGGCGCCGCGGAAGAGTTTCGCATGGATCTCATTCTGGTCGGCACCGGGCCGGGCAGCTACAGCGGCACGCGTGTGGGCATCGCCGTGGCACAGGGTCTGGCGATCGCTCATGGCGCGACATTGGTGGGGTTGCCGTCGATCATGGCCACGCCCTCGGCGAGAAACACAGGGCATTGCCGCGCCATCGGCGATGCGCGGCGCGGGGATTGGTGGTGGTGCGATATCGTGAGCGGCGTGAGTGCCCAGCCGCCGCGGATGGGTAGCAAGGCGGAACTGGAAGCGTTGCTGCGCGATGGAGTGCCGGTTTTTTCGCTAGATCCCGTCGCGGACGAGGAATTCGCCCGGGAAGTGCCGCAGGAAATCCCCAGCGCCGGGCGATTGTGGGAGGCCTGGCAAGCGTTCACTCCTGAACAACAGGAGCACTTCGCCGCGCAGGTGGTGCAGCCCGTTTATCTGAAGCCGCCTCACATCACGATGCCGAAATCCGGCCACCCGCTGCTGCGGTAGTGTCGGAGGAACCGCGCTCCCGACGGCAATTTCCCTTATGCCAAAATTCTTTGTTTTAGGGGCTTGTCAGAAATCATCCGGCGGCTAACTTTGGCTTGCACATGAAAATTTGGTTGGATGAAAAATTGGTCGACGAACAGGACGCGAAAATCTCGGTGTTCGATCACGGATTGCTCTATGGTGATGGAGTGTTTGAGGGCATTCGCTTTTACAGCGGTCGTGTTTTCCGCCTGGAGGAGCACATCCGTCGGTTGTTCGATTCCGCCCGCGCGATCTTGCTGAAACTGCCGTGGACGCAGGAGCAGGTGATCCAGTTTACCGTGGATACCATCAAGGCGAACGGCCTCACCGATGGCTATGTGCGACTGGTGGTGACACGCGGCACGGGCGGACTGGGTCTGAATCCCTACCTCTGCGAGCGCCCGAGCATGTTCATCATCGCCTCGACGATCCAACTCTATCCGGAGGAATACTACACCAACGGTCTGGCGATCGTGACCTGCGCCACCCGCCGCCCCGCGCCCGCCGCGCTGATGCCGCAGGTGAAATCGCTCAACTACCTCAACAACATCATGGCGAAGGTGGAGGCGATCCAGGCCGGTGCCATGGAGGCGCTCATGCTCAATGAGCAGGGCTACGTGTCCGAGTGCACGGGGGACAACATTTTCCTGTTGAAAAACGGCACGCTGCTCACGCCACCGGTGGCCGATGGCGCTCTCGATGGCGTGACCCGTCAGGTGATTCTGGAACTCGCCGATAAGCTCGGCATTCCGTGGAAAGAGCAGACCTTGACGCGCTATGACATTTTCATCTCCGATGAATGTTTCCTCACCGGCACCGCGGCGGAAGTGATTCCCGTGATCGCGCTGGACCGCCGTCCCATCGGCGATGGCAAGCCCGGCCCGCTGACCTCGCGCTTCATCGATGCCTTCCGTGCCCTGGCGAACTCGACCGGCACCCCGATAGTCTAACGATTTTTCCATGAAATGTGATTTTTGCGACCAGAAAGCCACCGTGTTTCTGACACAGTTGGTGGAGGGGCAGATGAAAAAAGTCTGCCTCTGCGAGAGCTGTGCGCAGGAAAAAGGAGTCACGGACCCGACGGGATTTTCGCTGGCGGACATGCTCATGAGCGGTACGCCCTCCAGCGCGCTGATCGGCGCGCCGGCCTTTGTGAAAACGCGCGGCAGCGGTGCCAAAAAATGCCCGAACTGCGGCTTCAGCGCGGATGATCTCAATCGCGTGCGCCGTTTCGGTTGCAGCGAGTGTTTCCAGGTATTCCGCCCGGAGGTCGATCTGATCTTGCGCGGCATGCACCAGGGCAATGTCCATTGCGGCAAGATACCCAAGGGCTTTGAGGAAATCCATGCGCGCGATGAAAAGCTCGAGGAACTGCGCGGCAAGCTCGAGGAAGCCATCACTCTGGAGCATTACGAGGACGCCGCGCAGCTGCGCGATGAAATCCGACAGCTCGAAACCCCCAAGCCCACCGCTCCCCAGCCATGATGCGTTTTTCCACACTGATACGTCACCCGGCCGATTGGATGATCGGCGGGGCGGTGGACAATGCCGTGGTGCTCACCTCGCGCATCCGCCTCGCGCGCAATCTCCACCTCGCTCCGTTTCCCGGATGGGCCACGGCGGAACAACGCCGCCATGCGATGGAGCAGATGCTGCCTGTCATCCAGGAGCTGAAGCCGATGAAGGATGCCTTCGCTCAATCGCTCAGCGGGCTCACCGCCGTGCAGAAACAAGTGCTCGTGGAGCGGCACCTCATCAGTCGCGAACACGCGGCCCGCACCGAGGGCAGTGCGGCGGTCATCGAGCGCCGCCAATCGCTCAGCATCATGGTCAATGAAGAGGACCACCTGCGCATGCAGTCGATCCGCCCGGGGTTGAGCCTGAGCGTCGCCTACGATGCGCTCAGCGAGGTGGACGATGAACTGCAACAGCATTTGACCTTCGCCTTTGATCGCAAGCTCGGCTTCCTCACCACCTGCCCGACGAATCTCGGCACGGGCCTGCGCGCCTCTGCGATGCTGCATTTGCCCGCGCTCGTGCTCAGCGACCAGATCGGCCAGGTGCTGAATGCGATCGGCCGCATGGGACTGGCCGTGCGCGGTCTCTACGGCGAGGGCACGGAGTCGCTCGGCAATCTCTATCAGATTTCCAATCAGTCCACACTCGGCGAAAGCGAGCTGCAAATCATCGAACGCCTGGAGCGGGTGATCGGTCAGGTCGCCTTGCACGAATCCAACGCACGCCTGAAGCTGCTCGAGGATGACGCGCTCATGCTGCGCGATAAAATGGGCCGCTCGTTCGGCATCCTGCAGCACGCCTGGCTCATCGATTCGAAAGAGGCGCTGAATCACCTGTCGCTCCTCCGCCTCGGCGCCAATCTCGGATTTTTCCCGCAGGAAACCGTGCGGCTTTGCGACAATTTGCTGATGGAAATCCAGCCCGCGCACCTGCAGCTCCATTGCGGCATGAAGCTCTCGCCCGAGCAGCGCGACGAGCGCCGCGCACAAATCATCCGCTCGCATTTGCAAAATGTGCCCAGCCCTGTTATGGTTTCACCACAAAACAAAACACTGCCTTTTTCCGATCCACCACCACCCTCTGAATTATGAATAATTTCACTCCCCGAGCGCAACAAGTCCTGGCCCTGGCCCGCAAGGAAGCGGACCGGTTCAGCCACAATTATGTCGGCACCGAGCACATTCTGTTAGGTTTGATCAAGCTCGGTCAGGGCGTGGCGGTGAACGTGCTGGAGCGCATGGGCCTCGATCTGGACCGCGTGCGCATGGAGGTGGAGAAGGAAGTGGGCACCGGCACCGCGGGCCAAAGCGGCGGCAATATTCCCTATACCCCCCGCGTGAAAAAAGTGCTGGCCCTCGCGGACAAGGAGGCGAAGGCGCTGAATCATTCGTATGTCGGCACGGAGCACATTTTGTTAGGCCTGCTGCGCGAAGGTGACGGCGTCGCCGCCCGCGTGCTGCAGCAGCTGGAAGTGGACATCCAGACCTGCCGCAATGAAATTCTCGCGGAGATCGACCCGAACTACACTCCTTCCGACCAAGGCGAGGAGCAGGACGGCGACGAACCGGAGGAAGACGAAGATCCATTTCCCGAAAACGAAAAGGCCTCGGGACCCGGTCAGGACGCGCCGGAGGGCAAAACAAAAACGCCCGCACTGAAAGCATTCGGCCGCGATCTGACGAAGAGCGCTAAGGAGGGCGAGCTGGACCCGGTCATCGGCCGTGAAAGCGAGATCGAGCGGGTGATCCAGATCCTATGCCGCCGCACGAAAAACAATCCCGTGCTCATCGGCGAAGCCGGCGTGGGCAAGACCGCCATCGCCGAGGGCCTCGCCCAGGAAATCGCCTCGGGCAATGTGCCGGAAATCCTGCGCGACAAACGCGTGATCACGCTCGACCTCGCGCTGATGGTCGCGGGCACGAAGTACCGTGGCCAGTTCGAAGAACGCATCAAGGCGGTGATGGATGAGATCCGCAAGGTGAAGAATGTCATTTTGTTCATCGATGAGCTGCATACCATCGTCGGTGCCGGTTCCGCGGAGGGCGCGATGGATGCGTCCAATATCATCAAGCCGGCGCTCAGCCGCTCGGAGATGCAGTGCATCGGTGCCACCACGCTGAACGAGTACCGCAAGTACATCGAAAAAGACGCCGCGCTGGAGCGCCGTTTCCAACAGGTGAAAGTCGATGAACCCACCGAAGAGGATGCCGTGAAAATTCTCTACGGCCTGCGTGGCAAGTACGAGGCCCACCACAAGGCGCGCTACACACCGGCTGCCATCGAGGCATCGGTGAAACTCACCGCCCGTTATCTTACCGGCCGCTATCTGCCGGATAAGGCCATCGACGTGCTCGATGAAGCGGGCTCGCGCGCGCGCATCTCACAAATGACCCGCCCGCCCGCGATCAAGGAGCTGGAAGCGGAGATCGAGACCATCAACAAGGACAAGCTCGCCGCCATCGCCGAGCAGGATTTTGAAAAGGCCGCCGCCATGCGCGATGCGGAAAAGAACGCCAAGAAGAAGCTCGAGGACACGCTGAAAGCCTGGCGCGCGCAGTCGGAGGAGTCCATCATCGAGGTGGACGATGAGGACATCATGGCCGTGGTCTCGAAGTGGACGGGCGTGCCCTTGCGCCGCATGGAGGAAACCGAAACCGAAAAACTCCTCAAGATGGAGGACGAGCTGCAAACGCGCGTCATCGGTCAGAACGAGGCGGTGAAATCGATTTCCAAAGCGCTGCGTCGCTCCCGTGCCGACCTCAAGGACCCGCGCCGCCCCATCGGCTCGTTCCTTTTCCTCGGCCCCACCGGCGTCGGAAAAACCTACCTCGCGCGCAATCTCGCCGAGTTCATGTTTGGCGATCCGGACGCGCTGATCCAGATCGACATGTCGGAATACATGGAGAAATTCACCTCCAGCCGTCTCATCGGTTCGCCTCCGGGCTATGTCGGTTACGAGGAAGGCGGCCAGCTTTCCGAGCAAGTGCGCCGTCGCCCGTACAGCGTCATCCTTTTCGATGAAGTGGAAAAAGCCCACCCGGATGTCATGAACCTGCTCTTGCAGATTCTGGAAGAAGGCATGGTCACCGATTCCATGGGCCGCAAGATCGACTTCCGCAACACCATCATCATCCTCACTTCGAACGTCGGCGCCTCCACCATCAAACGCCAGAGCACGCTCGGCTTCAATGCGATGAATGCCGATGAGGGCGACTTCGATACGATGAAGGAAAAAATCATCGAGGAAGCCAAGCGCGCGTTCAAGCCGGAGTTCCTCAATCGTCTCGACGAGTTGGTGGTCTTCCACATGCTCGAGAAACCCGATCTCTCGCGCATCATCGATCTGGAAATTTCCAAACTCGCCAAGCGCCTCAAGGACAAGGCTATCACCATCGAGCTCACGGAGTCCTCGCGCGATCTGCTCATCGCCAAGGGCTACGATCCCAGCTATGGTGCGCGCCCGATGCGCCGTGCCGTGGAGCGCTACCTCGAGGATCCGCTCGCGGAGGCTCTCCTGCGCGGCGACATCAAGTCCGGTGATCATGTGGAAGTCATCCGCCGCGACAACAGCGACGAGCTTCTCTTTCAATCCCAAGCCCCCGCCAAACCGGCCTTGACCACGAAGGAAGACAAGCAGGAAGAGTAACCGTGGCGGAGGCGTCCCAGCGCCAAGCCGATCTCGCTTCCTATCCGTTTCGCCCTCCCCGCCGCCTCGCAGTGACGGAACCTCGTGACATGGACACATGCGTGTTGATGAAGATGTTCCAAACCTCAACGAGGTTTCCTCCTAAAGCCCAAGGTTGCACCGTTCGGGGCTACCTTGGGGACATGATTCCCAAAAAAGGATCAACCCCGCAGTGGGTTGCCTCATGTCTTGGTTCATCAATTGGCGAACATCAATAGGCAACCTTTTCCAGGTTGAGGAGACTGACACGCGGAGGTCCCGGGTAGTCCGCTATGCGTCCAACCCGGGGCTTTAGGAGGAAACGGCGTTGCCGTTTATCTGCATGACATGGCGACAGACAAAGAGAACGGATCGTTCCCACCGGTCCTTTTTTCTCTCCCCATCGATCCAAGCTCCCTGTTGCCTCATAATTCGAGCACACCCAAAGGTTCCTGAATGATCGGGATCGTTGCCTCATAATTGAGACACCATAGCGGCTTTGTTTTTGGTGGTTGGTTTGGTTGCCCCTGCGGGCGCTTCGGAGCGTAGCGGAGGAGCGCCCG
>CANHQJ010000013.1 GCA_947462875.1 Verrucomicrobiia bacterium | reverse complement strand
CTTGCGCGCATCTTCTTTGTGTATTCTTCGATGCTTTTTTCACTCATACTCATGGCTGGCGCCATGGTGTCTCTATTTATGAGGCAACGGCACTCTCCCAGTCACTCATGGAAATATTTATGGTGTCCGCTTCAATGAGGCAACACGGCCACAAAACAAGCCTATGTTTTCCATCGTCAAACCGCAAATTTGCCTGTAGCGTCACGCCACTTCGTTTCATCCATGTCCACTACCATCCGCATTCTCTTTCTCGGCGATATCGTCGGCGAGCCCGGTCGCAAGGCCGTGCAGCAACTCCTGCCGGAAATCAAACGCAAGGAAAACATCGATTTCATCATCGTCAACGGCGAAAACTCGGCAGCGGGACGAGGCATCACACCGAAGATCGCCATCGATCTGCTGCGCGCCGGAGCCACCGTCATCACGACGGGTGACCACGTCTGGGATCAGGCGGAGATTGTGCATTATTTCCCCACCGAGCCACGCTTGCTGCGGCCCGGAAATTACCCCAAAGGCACGCCCGGGGCCGGCACCGTGATTCTCGATACCGACAAAGGAAAAGTCGCGGTCATGCAGGCCCAGGGCCGTTCATTCATGCAGCCGCCTCTGGAAAACCCCTTCATCTGGGCGGATGACGAGGCGCTGCGTCTCCACGAGCTCGGCGTGAAAGTCGTGTTCATGGACTTCCACGCGGAAACCACCAGCGAAAAAATCGCCATGGGACGCATGCTCGATGGTAAGGTCTCCGCCGTCGTAGGCACCCACACGCACGTGCAAACCGCCGATGACACCATCCTTCCCCACGGCACCGCCTACCTCACCGATGCCGGCATGTGCGGACCGGATGACTCCGTGCTCGGTCGCGCCTGCGAGTCGGTCATCTGGCGTTTCCGCTCGGGTCTGCCCACGCGTTTCCCCATCGCCAAGGGCCCCGTGCGCTTGTGCGGAGCCATCGTGGAGGTGGACTGCAGCACGGGTCACGCGCTGCAATTTTCCCGCTACAATCACCTGCTCAGCATCGGCGAAATCTAATGCCCCATGTCCGCACGGCCCTTCTATGTTTGTGGTCCCACCGCGAGCGGTAAGTCCGCCCGCGCTCTCGCCCTTGCCCGGCTGTGGGACGGCGAAATTGTCAATGCCGATGCCTTCCAACTCTATCGCGGCCTCGAGACCATCACCGCCGCGCCCTCGCCACAGGATCAATCGATCGTGCCGCATCACCTCTACGGCGTGCTTTCTCCTAACGAAACCTGCGATGCCCAGCGCTACCGCTCGCTCGCGCGTCCGGTGATCGATGCCATCATCGCCCGCGGCAAAACGCCCATCATCACCGGCGGCTCGGGGCTCTATCTGAAATTCCTCACCCACGGCCCCTCACCCCTGCCCCAGGGCAACGCCGCGCTGCGTGCCGAACTGGATGCGCTTTCGTTAGAAGAGCTCGTTGCCGAACTGCAAACAGCCGATCCCGTGGAAGCCGCGCAAATCAATCTCCGCAACCGCCGCTATGTCTCACGTGCGGTGGAAATTTTCCGCCTCAGCGGCATTCCGGCATCGGAGCAACGGCAGAACTGGGAACACGTCAGCAAAGAAAAAGAAAACGAACTGCGCGGCATATTTCTGCAAATCCCCCGCCCGCTTCTCCACGAACGCATCGCCGCGCGATGCCGCGATATGTTGGAGCATGGAGCCATTGCAGAAATAGCCGCGCATCGCGATCATCTGTCCACCACCTGCCGCAAAGCCATCGGCGTGCCGCAGATCCTTGACTTGTTGGACGGAAAAATCGACCACGAAACCTGCCTCCAACTCATCATCCAAGCCACCCGCCAATACGCCAAGCGCCAGGAGACATGGTTCCGTCGTGAAACGTGGCTCACGCCTACACCATGGGATGGCCCATTAGAGTAAGTGAGACCGATCATCAAAACGCGGCCACGACATTTTCCAAACAACCGATCAAACGCTGCCGCAGCACCGCCGCGCGATCCGCCAGCATGCGCTGCGCCGCTTCATACTCGCGCCGTCCTTCCACCGTCTCGATCGCGATCGGCTCATAGCCGTAGTCGGAGAGTTCATACGGACTCGCCCGCATATCGATCTCACGCAGGTCCTTGGCCAGGGCAAACGCATCGAGCAACAAGGCACCGGGAATCCACGGCTGGCACTTGAAGGCCCATTTGTAAAGATCCATGTTCGCGTGAATGCAGCCCGGCTGCTCCATCACGGAACGCCCGTCCAGCGTCGGTTGCAGCTGATTCAAGGGCCGCGCCGCGGGAGTGAAAAAACGAAACGCATCGTAGTGCGTGCAGCGGATCGGTCGCGATTCCACGAAGCGCGCGATCTCCTCCGCCGGCAAGCGCAAGGCCACCACCTCACCATGGCGCACGGATTCCGCCCGATACACCATCGCCCACTCATGCATGCCGAAACAACCGAAATTCCCCGCCTGCGCCGCCGTATTCCGCAACAGGGCTAGGATCCAGTGCAGCCGCGCCTTTTCCTTATCCTCCAGGCCCTCCACACTCACAAAAAGTCTGCCGTCACGCCACTGATAGTACCGCTGCATCCACTCCGGCCTCTGCTCTTCGCCACACTCTAACGAAACCCCATAGCCCGGATGCCACTGCTCCAGCTTCCCCAGCTTGTAGGGATAATACGTGAACAAAAAATCCTCCACCGGATGCACGATCTGCCGCGAGCGCCGATCCAAGGTCGGCAAGGTCCACCCCTGAGCCCGCTCCCGATGCGCCAGCAACAGCCCCGACCACACCGGCGGAGGAAGGCATTCCCCCCTCTCGCTGTTCGGCTGCATCGCATCGCATTTCATCCCCACGAGAAAAACCGTGAATCGCGGCGAAACACAATCAAAATCCCACGGCTTGCTCGCTACCGTCGGACGCCTTGCGTTGGAAACGGGCACCGAATCCTGAGCACAAAAAAAGCTCCCGATCGGGAGCATTCTGGGAAGAACAAGAGAAGTACGAGGACTGGGACTCGAACCCAGGACCAATTAGTTAAAAGCCAACTGCTCTACCAACTGAGCTATCCTCGCTTTTCTCTGTTACCCCGTGAGGGGGCGCACTTGTTACGGGAATCCGACGTGCTTGGCAAGTTATTTTTCGAAAAAATTTTCATTTTTTTCGCGGGGGATTTTTTTAAGGGAAAAAAGGGACCAACAAGATACGACCGATCCGCAAGATCAAACCGATGCCACGGATCAATGACTACAACCGATCCAACAACTTCTGATGAATGCCGCCGAAGCCGCCATTGCTGAGCACGGCGATCACGTCACCCGGTTTTGCCTCCGCTGCCACCAGATCGACAATTTCCGGCACGCCGGGCAGATACCAGCCTTTGCCGCCGAATGCGACGATGTCGTGCGACAGGCGATCGGGATCGAGGCGCTCGGCCACGGGGACTTTGTGCAGATCGGCAATCGCCGCCACCACCGCAAAATCGGCAAGCGCCAGGGACTGCGCGAGTTCGGTTTGGAAGACGCTGCGCTTCGTCGTGTTCGATCGCGGCTCAAACAAGACCCACAGGCGCGCACCGGCATAGCGCTGTCGCAGGGCGGCAATCGCCAGCTTGATGGCCGTCGGGTGATGCGCGAAGTCATCCACGACCTTGATGCCGTTGACCTCGCCTTTCAGCTCCTGACGCCGCGCCACGCCCTCGAAGCTCAACAGACCCGCACGCGCTTGTTCCGCAGTGAGCCCGGCAAACAAACCGGCGCATACCGCCATCGCCGCATTGCGCACGTTGAACTCACCGACCATGGGGATTTCATAGACTTCACCGTCAATCGTAAAAGTAGAACCACTGGCATGATAATCGATGTCCACGATGCGCAGATCGCAGTTTTCCCCCATGCCCACGGTTTTCACCGGACAGGGCGCATTCGCGGCGACTTGCAGCGCGTGCGCATCATCGCCATTCACAAAGGCCATGCCATTGCGCGGCACGATATTGAGCAGACGGCGAAAGCTCAGCTTGATCTCCTCGACGTTGTTATAAATATCCGCGTGATCGAACTCGATGTTATTGATCACCACGCACTCGGGCAGGTAGTGGAGAAATTTCGAGCGCTTGTCGAAAAACGCCGTGTCGTATTCATCGCCTTCCAGAACGGTGATGGGTGAATCCGTGAAGACAGCTCCGCCGCCCAGGTTTTTCGGCAGTCCGCCGATCATGTAGGAGGGATCGCGATCCGCCGCTTTCAAGAGCCACGCCAGCATCGAGGAGGTGGTCGTTTTGCCATGCGTGCCGCTGACCACGAAGTTCCGCTTGCCGCGCAGGAAATGCTCTTTCAACACCTCGGGAAGAGAAACGTAGAGCAACTTGCGCTCCAGCGCCGCCTCGGCCTCCTCGTTGCCGCGGCTGATCGCATTGCCAATGACGATCACATCCGCGTCCGCCGGAATGTTGCTCGCCTTGTAGCCCTCCACCAGTGGAATCCCCTGCCCCTCGAGGAAGGTGGACATCGGTGGATAGACATTGGCATCGCTGCCCGTGACCGTGAAACCGCGCGCCTTCATCCCGGCGGCGACGGCACCCATGGCCGTGCCACAAATGCCTACAAAGTGAAAATGCTGATTCTGCGCCATGCTGGGTATTTCTAACAAAAAATCAAAAGGTGGGTGCCGCGACGCGACCGTTCTCGCTCTCTTCCAATCGCTGACGCAGGATGCGATCCGCCACCTCGCGCACCATTTCGCTGAGCAACAGCCACAGATGGCTGCCCTTGCGGTAGTCGGCGGGCGCGATGTGTTTCACCCGACCCGCATGCGCGCAGAGCTGGTAGCATTTGCGGAAACTTTTGCCGCTGGCGTCATCGGGATTGTACACCGCGATCGCCTGACCGCCGTTGCGGTTCAGCACGGTGAAGCAGGGAACATCCGTAGGGCCATCGCCAACATAGACCATGTTCTCAAACGGCACCGGGCGTAGTTCGTTCGGCATGTGATCGTTCACATCCTGATCGTAACGCAGCATGCCCTTGTTGATGCGGAAGAGAAATTGCGTCTTCGTCGTGTGCGAGATCGTGCGTTTCGGGAAACTGATGCGCCCTTCCGCATCCTCGCCGAACTCACAACCGAAAATCGCCTTCACGTGCGGCTGCAAGCGCGAGCCATCGAGCAGTGCCTTCAGCCCCGAGGAGACGATGTAGTGCTCGATCTTGATCCCCGCCGCTTCGTGCTCTTCGCTGAGACACACTTTCGGCAGATCGGTGAAAATATCCGGCAGCCCCGGAAAAAAAGACAACCCCGCGCCCAGTTCGGTCAGGCGCGCATTGGTCACATTGTCCATGCCGAGGTAATCGAGAAGGCATTTCATGTAGGCCAGCTCGCCATCCCACTTCTGCTCCGTCACCAGACCATTGCATTTTTTCCAAAACTGCGCCGGGTCGATGCCGAATTGCGGAAACAACACATCATCCTGCATGTAGCGCGGGCTAAGTGTCTGGTCGTAGTCATAGACCAACGCGATGATGTTTTGGGGAACTGCCATAAGGTTGCAGGAACTAAACCCATTCCCCGCAGTATCGGCAAGTCTAAATGTCCGCTTCGCCCCGATTTCATCCTTTCCACAATGCGGGCCTTGCCCTAGCGTACGGACATATGAAAGCCCTGCTCGCCGCGCTCTTCACCCTTTCACTCCAGGCTCAGGAACTGACGTTTCTCGAAAAATTCGCCACGCCCACCACGCGGAAGGAAGCGCTGGAGTTGCTCACGCCGCTCACCCGCGATTGGTTTTACTACCACGCGCTCGACCAACAACTGCGCGGCGATGAGGCCGCCTTCACGGCGACGATGAAGGAATGGAAACTGGCCGGTGATCGACCAAAGTCCGCCGTGAGCCTGCAGGGTTTCAGCGTGCTCGAGAACCGGCAGCTCTTGCTTCGCGCCAAGACCAATCCCGATGCCACCATCGCCGAGCTGACGCAAAAGCTGGAGCTGGATTTCAACTACGAAAAATCCTCCATCGCCGATGCCCGCACCGAGCCATCCACGCTGGATGCGAAACGGATCTCACGCGAGGCATTCGAAGCGGATATTCTTCAATCCTCGCCTGAGCAACCGTGGAAACATTTCACCACCGAGCGTCTGCTGGAGGAGCTTGCCAATGCCAATAATCTCTCTAACGAAAAACGACTCGCTCTGCTGACCCAGCTTCCCCCCTCTGCCACCAATGAGGCGCTCGATCTGATCGCACTCTGTCTGGAAACCATCCCCGAGCACCGCTTCGGCGCGTCCGACATTCATCAATTTCTCACGCATGAGCAACTGCTCACTCTCCTGAAACGATTGCCAAAGCTCGCCAACAGCCAAACCTTTGCCCAGCGCTACCTGCAAACCATGCGGCCCTCGGACGAGAGCAACTACCTGCGCGATCCGCAGCGCTACCTCGCCCACCTGCAAGCCTGCGATGATTTTTTGAGCGCACGTCCGCCCGTGTTCACCCCGTGGAAAGCCGACTGCCTGTGGCAAAAACTGCTACTGCAACACAAGCTCAACCAACTCTCCCGCGAAGATCTGCTGCGCTACATCGCCCTGCCCCTGGTCGGCTGCCCGCTGCTGCGCGCACCGGAAAACGCGGTCCCATACAGCCAGACGAACTTTGCCCAATCGCACTTTGACGTGATCGGCGGCAATCTGACGGGGAACAACGATGACCTCGAAGCCATGCTCCTCCATTTCCTCCGCGAAACGCAGGATGCCAGCGAGTTCGCTCAATTCATACCCGAAGAAACGCTGAAAAGACTCCATGCCAAAGCGCACCTGCTCAAGGGCGACGATGACAGCAAATGGGCCGCCGCCTTCACCGCCGATGAACTCAAGGAACTGCGCGAACAAGCGAAACTCACCTTCGCCGCACAGCAAACGACCCGCTTTTCCCCGCAGCAGGAAGTGGTTCTTTTGTTAGATTGCAAGAACACACCAAAAGTCACCATCCGCATCTTCGAGCTCGATCTGCTGCGTTACCTGCGGCATCACAACCAAGAGCCGGATGCCTCGATCGAGCTGGATGGCCTGGTGCCGCATGTCGAGCGGACCTTGACCTTTGCCCAGGCACCCGTGGTGGAGCATCGCGAGAGCATCGCCGTGCCTGAGCTCCAAGGCCGCGGCGCCTGGGTGGTGGAATGCGTTTCCGGTGGCATCGCCAGCCGCGCGCTGATCCGCAAGGGCGAGCTGTTTCCTTACATCGAGCCCACCAGCGAGGGGCAATTGATCCGCCTGTTCGATGAATCGCAGCAGCCCATCCGCGCCTTCCGGCTGCATACCAACCGCGAGATTCTCGCCTCGAAGGCCGATGGCACCATTCTGCTGCCCTTCACCAAAACACTGTCCGTGCCGCAGAACGCAGTCATTGAGGCAACCCCGGAAAAACCAAATGCCCCCACGCTGGCGAAGCGTCTCTTCCTCGGCTCCACGCAGGCCGACTACCAATTTTCCTGCGGATTCCACATCGACCGCGAGCAACTCATCGCCGATCAAACGGCCCGCCTCGTATTGCATCCGCGCCTGCTCAATCACGGCAAACCCTGTCCTCTCGATACCATCAAAAACGCCAGCATCACCGTCACCGCGCAGCTTCTCTCCGGTGCCACCAGCGATCACGTGATCACGCCGAAGGAACTGCAATCGAGCATGACCGCCGAGTTCCCCATGCCGCGCGATGCCACCAATTTGCAGATCAGGATCGAAGCGCAAATCCCCCGCCCCGATGACCTGCCTCCGTTTCCACTGCAAGCCAGTCAATCCTATCAATTCAATCAAGCGCTCGCCTCGGAAAAAATCTACTCCAGCTTTTTTGTGCAAACCACCAAAGGCCATCGTCTCGAGATCATGGGCCGCAATGGCGAACCGGGGGACGATTGGCCGCTCTCGCTGAAATTCAAACATCGCCTCTACCACCAGCCGCTCACTATCACCCTGCAAACCGACAAATCCGGAGTGATCGAACTCGGCGACCTGACGGATATCGAGCTGGTGACACTCGAATCGACCGTGATCGCCACAGCGCCCTACCGCCCTCTTTCGTTAGATCGCATCACTCTGCCGCTGGCCATTCACGCGACGGCGGACGAGACCATCCGCATCCCGCTTGCGAAACACACAAGTCGCACAGGCATCCGCTTGATCGAGACCACTGCGCTCACGGTCACGCAGGAGCAAGGTGTTCCCACCCGCGATCACAGCAGCCTACTCACCGTAGCCGATGACGTTCTGATCATCCAAAAAATTCCTGCCGGAAATTTCCAACTCACCATCGATGGCACTCTCATCCCCATACGCATTTCCCCGGCCAAACCAATGACGGATCTGCTGATTTCACCGCAACGCATTTTGCAAACGAGCCTGCCTGCCGCACTGCAAATTTCCGGCACGGAAGTGGTTGGTGACTCTATCAAAATTCGTCTGAAACAATCGACGGAACAAAGCCGCGTCTCGGTCGTGGCCTCGCAATTTTTCGCCACACCCGCATTGTCGGATGCCTGGGATCGGCTGCCGAATTTCACACCAGCCTACCAGCGGCTCGGCTTCGAGGAATCGTCATTTCTTAACAACCGCGTCCTGGATGAGGAGATGCGCTATGTTCTCGATCGCCGCTCTAACAAGTCTTTCCCCGGCAACATGCTGCCGAATCCTAGTCTATTAGTGCATCGTACTAACTACCAATACGATTTCGGTTCTTCAGGTGGCGGTTTCGGAGCAATACCCGGCGCTCTGAAAAAACAATCGGAAGCGACGAGTGATCGAAAATCATCTCAGGGCAACTGGGAGACTCCGCCCGATCAAAACGGCTCGCTCTATGATTTCCTCGCCCATGGATCGGCGGTGTTTTATGACCTGAAGCCCGATGCCGATGGCGTCGTCACCATTGACCTCAAAAAAATCCCTGATGCCCGCATGCTCACCATCTGCGCCGCAGAGGGCCATCATTACCATCAAACGTCCGTACCACTCGCACCGGCTCCCGTGAAAAAACGCGCCCGCCAACTGCAACGCGCGCTAGATCCCGCCAAGCACTACCTCGGCAGCCAACGCGCCGTCGTGATGAAAAAAGACCAGAGTGAATCGATCAACAACATGCTGGATGCGCGATGGAAGGAATATGCGACGCTGAACGATGTGTTCCAATTTTTTGTCAGCTCGGCGAAAAGCCAGCTGTTCACTCTTTCTTTCCTCACGCAATGGAACACCCTGGACGAAGCGAAAAAAATCGAACTCTATCAGCTCCACGCCTGCCATGAGCTCCATGTATTTTTGGCACGCAAGGACCGCAAGTTTTTCGAGCAACACGTGAAACCGAATCTCGCCCAGAAACGCGAACTCACTTTCATCGATCACTACCTGTTAGAGCACGATCTCAGCGAATACCTCAACCAGAGAGAATGGCACAAACTCAATGCCGCCGAGCGCGCCTTGCTCTGTCAAGCGATGCCGGCCGCCGCGGAGCGCATCCGGCGCGAGATGCAATACGAGTTGCTGGAATTCCCCATAGCCCTGAGCCTACAAGCCGCCAACTTCACCAAGGCGCTCGAAGGCAGCCAGCTCAGCCTCAGCGACCGCGCCGACATGGCGGCACTGGAACTGCGCAGCGAACAGGAGCGCTACGCGATGGAAGAGGCACTGCGCAAGGAACTGGCGGCGATTGTCATCCCGAGCATCGTGATGGAAGACACCACGGTGCACGAGGCGATCGCAACCCTGCAAACGTATGCACCGCAAGTGACCTTCGACATCGCAGGATCACCGACCGCAGGCATCGACCTCGGCGCGCTGCGCGTCGTGGAACTCAAGCTCACCGATGTGCCGATTCTCACGGCACTCAAATACATTTGCGAATCGACCCGACTCAAGTATTCGATGAATCGCAATGCCATCACCATTCGGCCCGCGACGGATGATGGAGAAGATTTGATCACACGCTCCTACCAAGTGCCACCGGACTTGCTGAATGCGCTGGCCGACTCTGGCAGCGCTGATGCTGCCGCAGATCCTTTCGCCAGTGCTGAAAAGTCATCCGGACTGAAGCCCCGCGCAAATACACAGGATCTGCTCAAAGCAAAAGGTGTTCCTTTCCCTGACAAGGCTTCGGCCACTTTCATTGCAGAAAACTCGACATTGGTGGTGCGCAATACGCGAACCAATCTGGATCTCATTGAACAGATCACTGCTGCCATGCATTGTGATGCTCCCACCAGAGCGATCCGCGTCGAGGAGGCCAAGGGCTTATCCAGCGAGGATCCCATCGAACGGGAGGAGTTTGCGAAGTCAACTGTCGCTGATCCTTTCTCATCAGATGCCGATCCTTTCGCCCCTGCGGCAGAAAATTCTGCCGATCCATTCTCCCGTTCTCCCGATCACAAAACCACCACCAAGGTTTACGAGGAAAGCCAATACTGGAACCGCAGTCGAGCATACGATTCCGATCCATTTTATCATTTCATCACCATCAATCGCTTCTGGATGGACCTCGCGCAGTGGGATGGCAAGGGGCCCTTTCTCTCCACCCATTTCACCGAGTGCATGAACAACGACAATGAAATGCTCCTTGCTCTCGCCTTGCTCGATCTGCCTTTCACCAAAGAGCCCTCGGAAACCACATTCCAGAACGATGCCCTCACGCTCAAGGCCAAGCAGCCGCTGCTCTTGTTCTATCGCGATACCCGCGAGGCGGACAAGGTCATGGAAAACTCGCCCATCCTCGTGCGGCAAACGTTTTATCCGGCGCGACAACGCTTCAGCGAAGTGAACGGTCGCCAAATCGAGAACACCATCACCGATGGCACCTTCTCTCCGCGCACGGCGTATGGCTCCGCACTCATCATCGCCAATCCCACAGGCGAGACCCGACAAGTGCAGATCCTCAGACAAATCCCCGCCGGCTCACTGCCGCTGGAAGGAAAGCCCGCCACCGATTCCATCACGCTGCAACTCCAGCCTTACACCACCGAACAACTCCATTTATCCTTCTACTTTCCCGAGGCTGGCGAGTTCACCTGCTATCCCTTCCATGTCTCGGAAAACGACACCGTTCTCGCCTCCCCGCAGGTCACGACCATGCGCGTGACGAGCGAATCCACCAGTGCGGCGGAAGATTTCTTTTACGAACTCGCCGATGAGGGCGATGCCGAAAAAGTGTTGGAATTTCTCCGCACCAAATCGCTGTTCGATGACAACCACGACCTCTACTACATCCTGTGGCGGCTCAAGGATCGTGCGTTTTATGACCGTGTGTTGGCGATTCTCAATGACAGGCTCTTTTTCCATGATGACGCTTTCAGCTTCGCCTTCTACCATCGCGATCAGGCAAACATCCGCCGCTACCTGGAAAACTCCTCGACCGTGCAAGCGGTGGGTCCCTGGCTCGACAGTCCTTTCCTGCAAGTCACCGCCGCACGCGATGGGAACTGGTTTGATCAGGAATTCGATCCCTTCATCAACAACCGCGCGCATCGTCTGGGAGCGCAGGATCGGTTGCCGCTGGAAACCGCCAAAGCGCATTACATCAAATTGCTGGACATCCTCTGCCACAAACCCGAGCTCTCCGCCGATGACCAATTGCAGCTCTGCTATTTCCTGATTTTACAAAACCGCACGGAAGATGCCGTGGCAGGATTTGCGAAAATCGATAGAGCGAAGCTCGCCCAGCACCTGCACTACGATTACATGCACTGCTACCTGCTCTTTTCCCAGGAAAAACCCGCCGAGGCCAAGGCCATCGCGATTCCCTATCAAAAGCATCCTGTGCGCATCTGGCAGCAACGCTTCCAGTCCGTCATCACCCAAGCGGATGAAATCGCCAAGCCTGTGATCGCCACGGAGGCCCCGGAAAACCAGAAGTCTGCGGGAAGCTACCTCACCATGGCTCACAAGGCGAACGGACAAATGATTTTCACCCATCAGGGCCTGAAGGAAATCGACGTCCAGCTCTATCAGGTCGATATGGAACTGCTCTTCACCGCGAATCCCTTCCTGGATCAGAACAAAGTTCTGCACCATGCGATTCGCCCTAACAAGATTCTCACTGTGCAGCTCAAGGACAAAGAAACCACCGTCGATCTCCCGGCGGATTTCGCGCAGGGCAATGTCATCGCCGCCGTGGAAACAGGCAGCACGCAGGTGTTACAAAACATCAACAGCAGCAAGTTCGCCATGACGACGAACAAAGCTCTTGGCGAGATCCAGGTCATCGAACCAGGCAGCAACAAGGGCCTGCCGCAGACCTACGTGAAAGTCTATGCACGCAGCGACGACGGCAGCGTGCAGTTTTACAAAGACGGCTACACCGACCTGCGTGGCAAATTCAACTTCCGCGACCACAACAACATCGATCCGGCATCGGTGAAACAGTTCTCGATCCTCCTCAGTCACCCCACTCTCGGCACACGCATCGAGCGCATGAATTGAATCAACCCCCGAGTATATCCTTCATGCTGCTGAAGAAGTTGCTGAGCTCGTCCACGCTGGCTTCGCGGCCGAAAATTTCCTCGTAAGACGTCATCTGCATGTGCTCGCCATCGAGTTCGTCGAGAAAGGTGCTGGGTTGACAGGAAACCTGTTCGCCGAATTTCACCCGCGTGGCGCAGTAGGTCATGGTCAGGCGCTCGCGGGCGCGGGTGATGCCGACATAGAGCAATCGACGCTCCTCATCCTTTGTCCCCTCGCTGAGGCTCCGTTTGTGAGGGAGCGTTCCTTCCTCCAGACCGACGAGATAGACGTGGGGAAATTCCAGGCCTTTCGACGCGTGCAGCGTGATCAAGGTCACGCCTTGTTTGCTCTCCAGATCATCTTCTTTTTCGGAACTGAGGGAAACGGCATCGAGGAAATTCTGCAACGACTTGCCGCGCGCGGAGTAGTCATCGAGCTGCTGGATGATGCTGCCTATGCCCTCGGTGCGGGCATCGCGTTCCTTCTCGGTCTTGCAGCCGCGCATCAGCCAGGCGACGTAGTCCATTTCCGCGATCATCTCGCGCAGGACCTTGCCGGCGTTTTCCCTGGCGACATCGATGCGCGCTTTGGCACCGGAAATCAGCGCCACAAATTCCTCGATGCAAGTCCGCGTTTTGGTGCCGAGCGTTTGCGTGAAAACAGGATCGCACAAGGCCTCCCACACGCTCTTGTGAGTCTCGCGGCTGTAATCCGTGGCTAGCACGGCGGTTGTTTGGCCGATGCCGCGGTTCGGCGCGTTCAGCACGCGCAGCAGCGCCACATCCGCTTCCGGCGAGGCCAACAACTGCGCGTAGGCGATCACATCGCGGATCTCGCGGCGGTCGAAGAAACTCTGCGCCCCCACCATGCGATAGGGGATTTTTCTCTCGCGCAGCGCTTCTTCCAGCCGCCGGCACTGGCCATTGGTGCGGAACAGCACGGCGAAATCCTCCCACGCTTTTTTCGCCAGATTTTTCTCCTCGATGATTTCCTCCGCGATGAACTCCGCTTCCTCCTCATCGCCGGGCATTGCTACCACCCGCACCGGCGCCCCACCCGCACGGGTGCTGATGAGCACCTTGGCGCGACGGCCGATGTTGTGCTTGATGAGACTATTGGCGGTGTGCAGGACCGCGTGGGTGCTGCGATAGTTTTCCTCCAACAGAATCACGCGCGGGTTCGGGAAAAATTTCTCGAACTGCAAGATGTTCGCCATCTGCGCGCCGCGCCAGCCGTAGATCGATTGATCGTCATCCCCCACCACGCAGACGTGATAGGGAGGCCCCACCAGTTGCTGGAGCAGGCGCATTTGCAGAGAGTTCGTGTCCTGGAATTCATCCACGGTGACGCGCTGGTAGAAGTCGCGGAACACCTGCCGCACATCCTCGTGCTCGGTCAGCAGTTTTTCCCCCAGCACCAACAGGTCATCGAAGTCCACCGCATTCTGCGCGCGCAGTTCGTTCTGATAGGCGGTGGCGATGATGCCGATGAATTCATCGTCCTGCTGCGAGGGATCGAGCCCGGCGTTTTTCGCTTTGGAAATGGCGCCGAGGATTTGCTCGGGCTTGAGCGTCGAGTTCGCGCCGCCCTTGCGCACCATGATTTGTTTGATCAGGCCGACCTGGTCGCTGCCGGTGTAGATGGCGAAATTTTTCTTATAGCCGAGCCGATCGATGCCGCCGCGCAGCAGTCGCACGCACAGCGAGTGGAACGTACACACCGTCATGTCCTCGGCGGCCTGCTTCGAGACCATGCCGCCGATGCGCTCGCGCATTTCGGCAGCCGCCTTGTTGGTGAAGGTGACGGCGAGGATGTTTTTGGCCGCGACACCGCGCTCCAGCATGTTGGCGATGCGGCACGTGACCGTGCGCGTTTTCCCCGTGCCAGCCCCCGCGAGGATCAAGACGGGACCATCAATCGCACCCACGGCATCGCGTTGCGCTTTGTTCAGGGAGTCGAAAGAAAATGCACCAGCCATGCCCGCGACAGTGAAAGCGCATCACCCCGCAAATGACAATCACGAAACAAAACGAATGTGGAAATCCTTGTTACTTCAATAGCCGGAGCATCAGAGAGAAACTGCTCAGTTTTCTTTCCTCACCGCTTTGATCAGTTCCGCCGTCGCTTTGGCTCCCGCCTCGTCTTTGCTGGCGACCTGCATTTTCTGCATCGCCTCCAGCAGGCAGAGATCGCGCGGCCAGTACTGCAGGCCCTCTTCATACATTTCCTTGGCACGTTCGAAATTGCCCTTGCTCTCGTAGTATTTCCCCAACGGCACATTCATCGGCAGGAGCGAACTGGGCGGCATCAGGCGCGTGGAGAGGATCTGTCGCTCGCGGGCACCGCTATACCAGTTGTAGGCCGAGGTCGATTTCGCATCCGCCTTGCTCATCGCGAGGTCGCCCTTGAAAGCTGACATCGCAATTTCCAAATACGAAAACGCCCGCGAAAACACCGTGAGTTCGCCCAGTTTGATCGCATCACCGCGCACCTGCTCCATCAGCGGGAGATGCATGGCCAACGCCTGTTGGATTTCTTCCGCGCGCGCGGCATTTTTTTCCGCCAGGGCGATTTGCCCCTCCAGTGTCATGGCCAGGCCTTGGTAAAAAAACGCGACCTTCGAATGCCTGGACATTTTTTGCACCAATTCCTTCGGCGGCAGACTGGCTTTGGCACGGGCGTAGTCGCCTTTCTCGGCGCGGCGCATCAGCAAGCGCGCCTCCAGCGTGTTCGCTTCCCACCACATCATACGCGCCCCGGGTGACTGCAGGCGATCCTCCGGAACCGGCACCTTGGCCAATGCATGCGCGGCGGCCAAGGCAGAATCGTAGTCGCCCGATGACGCCAACGCCACCGCCCGATAGACCTCCGCACGAATCCACTCAGGACAATCCGCGATGCCGAATCCGTAATTTTTCATCCACGCCAGATACAGATCGCCGCAGCGGGAAAATGCCTCCGCCGCCTCGCGATGATTCCCGCAACGCCACTCGTAGTGGCCTAACAAATGCAAATACGGCGCGTAATCCGGCACCATCTGGCACAGCTTCCTCGCCATCGGCAGGTCCTGGTCCATCTTCAGATTCTCCGTACGCATCATCAGCCACGCGTGCATCAGCATTGTCGACTCAGGCTGCTTTTTCATCAGAGCCCGCACTTTTTCCTGTGCGACCTCCTGCTCGGGTTTCGGCGAACCGTATTCGTCAAATCCGCTGCGCCGGAAATACGACTCAAACAACTGCAACTGCATGTCCTGAGGGTATTTCTGTGACACTTGCGCGAAGGCATCGGCAGCGGCGGTGGGGCCATCGTCGAGCAAACGCATGGTGGCGAAAATGTAGCCGCGCTCGATTTCCGTTCCCGCACCGGCCTCTACCAGCGCGAGCGCTCTCTCGGCGGCCGCGATCCGCGCTTTGAGAAATTCACTCTCGGTATCGAGCAAACTGAAAATCACGCCGAAGTGCGCCATCAGGCAATCGGGATCCAATTGCAGAGCGGCGACAAAATGCCGATAGGCCTCGAAATCCCAGCCCCCGTGAATCAGGTTCAGCCCCTGCAGGACGTGCTTTTGCGCGTTTTCATCACTGGAGCTGATCGCCATGGTGATGCCAGCGGGTACCGCACCCAACTGCACCGGCTTTGCCTGGGCGACTTTGGGCAAAATCACCGCCTTCACCTCAGGCGGGCCCTCCGCCGCCACTGCCACGCTCATGAGCCCCAACCATAACAAGATCCGCATGTCGCTACGATGCCTGAAATTTTTCCTGATCCAAGCAAAAATGATACTCGCCTGATCGGACTTTGCTGTTTAAGATCGGCGCATGAACTTCGGAGTGATCGGTTGCGGGAAAATGGGCTCGGCCTTGGTCGGTGGAGCCCTGCGCACGGGCGTGCTCACGCCGGAAAAGGTGTGGGGCTACGATGCCATCGCCGCCGCCACCACGGAATTTTGCCGCACCACACAAGCAAAAGCCGCCTCCAGCCTGCAAGAACTCGCCGGGCACTGCGATACCTTTCTCCTCGCCACCAAGCCCCACCAGGTGCGCGATGTCCTGAAGCAGCTGGGAACCGCTCTCGGAGAAAAACCCGCGCTGCTCATTTCCGTGGCCGCGGGCATTCCCCTGGCCGTCATGGAAGAGTGCCTGCCCGCATCGGTCCGGGTCATACGAACCATGCCGAATACCCCGGCACTGGTCGGAAAAGGAGCCACCGCTTATGCGATGGGATCGCGCGCGCTGCCGGAGGACGGCACTGCGGCCGCCACGTTGTTTTCGGCTGTCGGTCTCGCGATTGCCACACCCGAGTCATTGCTGGATGCCGTCACCGGTCTCTCCGGCTCGGGCCCCGCTTATGTTTTTGTGATGATCGAGGCACTGGCGGATGCCGGCGTTCGCCAAGGACTGGCGCGCACAGATGCCATCCAGCTCGCGGCCCAAACCCTTCTCGGCGCGGCCAGCATGGTGCTGGAGACAGGCCTCCACCCTGCCGCCCTCAAGGATATGGTCACCTCTCCCGGCGGCACCACCATTGCCGGGATCGCCGCGCTGGAACAGGGTGGTCTGCGCCATGCCCTGCACGAAGCCGTGTCCGCCGCGACTCATCGCTCCAAAGAACTCTCCTCGTTCTAAACCCATTCTTCATCCATCTATGAAATCATTCGCACCGATTGCCCTGCTCTGCATCAGCACCTCCTTTCTCTGCTCCTGCGGATCCGATACCGATGCCCCGCCCCCACTTGTCGGCTCCGCCCAGGCATCTTCAGGCCCGGCCCACGCCGCCTATCTAAAAGCCCAATCCGCCGATCAGGCAGGCAATGCCAAAAAAGCCGTCAAGCTCTATAAGGAAATGGCCGACCAGTATCCGACCTCGCAGGATGCCCCGCAAGCACGCTTTCGCCAAGCCCAGTTGCACGAGCAAATGGGCGACATGGTCGAAGCCTTCGACGCCTATAACGATGTGACGAAACGCTACCAGGGCAGCAAGCTCTACTCCCAGTCGCTCTCACGCGAGTCCGCCATCGCCCAACAGGCGCTCGATGGCAATGTCAAAACAGGATTCATGTTCGGCTCGAAGCTGGAAACGAAAAAACTCGTTGAAATGCTCGAAAAAGTGCGAGATGCCGCCCCGCAGGCGGCCTCCGCCCCCAAAGCCCAGTTTCAAATCGGCGAGGTCTATCAAAACAACGGCAAAGCCACGGACTCCATCCTCGCCTACCGCAAAGTGGTCTCGGATTGGCCCGATAGCCCGCAGGCCCCCGAGGCCCAGTACCGGATCGGCGTGATCCTGATCGAGGAGGCCAAACGCGGCAATCAGGACATGGGCAATCTCGACCGCGCCCGCGAGGCATTCCAGGATTACCTGACCATCTACCCGAATGGATCCCGCGCCGGTGCCGCCCGCAATCAGATCGCCTCACTCGCCAATCAGGACGTGCAACGCTCGCTCGAAGTCGCGGATTTCTACAGACGCAAGGGCGATTACGAATCCGCACGGTTTTATTACCGCGAAGTGCTGAAAAAACACAGCTCCGGTTCGCTGCACGACAAAGCGCAAGCCGGACTGAAATCCCTCGAATAATTCCACGCCATCCCATCCATGCGCCCGGTTACTCCGCATTCCCTGTTGCTACTCGCAGTCTCGCTTTGTCTTGCCGCACTCAGTTCCTGCGCGGGCTACCGCATGGAAGGACGCCGCCCGCAGGCGCTCGCTGACGTGCAAAACATCCGCGTGCTGCTGTTTGAAAACAAAACACTCATCCCTCGCGGCGAAGTGCTCGCCACGAACTCGGTCATCGATGCCCTCGCCAGCGACGGCACCTATCGGATCGCCCACGACTCGAATGCCGATGCCACGCTGCACGGCACGGTGGAAACCGTCACCTACAACCAGGTTCGCTCCACACGGCTCGATACCCTGCGCTCGGAAGAATTGGAAAACAATGTCACCATCCGCTGGGAACTGCGCGATGGAAAAAATCCCATGAAAGTTCTCGCATCCGGAAAAGCTCTCGGCACCTCGCGTTTTGCCATCGACTCCAACCTGCAAACCGCCCGCACCAACGCCCTGCCCGATGCCATGCAGCGCGCCGCCACACAGGTGGTGGGACGTCTCACCGATGACTTCTGATCCGCGCCGCCATGTCCACCGGAGCATTCTATCTGATCCCGACTCCCATTGGGAATCGCGATGACATCACCTTGCGCGCGTTGGAGGTGCTGCGAGGCGTGGATGCCATCGCCTGCGAAGATACCCGGCACTCCTCGCCCCTGCTCCAGCATCACGGCGTGCAAAAGCCGCTCCTCTCGCTTCACGAGCACAATGAAATCCGACGCATCCCGGAATTGTTAGAACGGGTGCGGGCGGGAGAATCCATCGCCGTCATCACCGATGCCGGCATGCCGGGTATATCCGATCCCGGCTACCGCCTCATGCAGCGCTGCATCGAGGAATCCATCCCCTGCGAAGTCCTCCCCGGTCCCTCCGCCATCCTCAATGCCCTCATCGGCTCCGGTTTCCCCTGCCACGCGTTCAGCTTCGGCGGCTTTCTTTCGGTGAAAAAAGGCAAACGCGCCCAGACCCTGCAAGCCGCGCTCGATTCCGAACAAACCGCGATTTTTTTTGAATCCCCGCACCGCCTGATCTCCACACTGGAAATCCTCGCCACCCTTCAGCCCCAGGCCCGCGTCTGCGTCGCCCGCGAACTCACGAAAAAATTCGAGACATTCCACCGCGATACCGCCGCCGCCCTCCACGCGCATTTCCAGATCCACGCGCCCAAGGGAGAAATCGTGCTGCTCGTGCATAGCAATCCCGCGGCAACGCCCTAACCCATTTTCCCGCCCATGCTTTCTTTTTCCACCTGCTGGAACAACGGCCGCCACACCGATGGCGAGGCGATGATCGATGAAATTCTCGCACTGGGATTCCGCCACATCGAGCTCTCCCACGGCATGACCATCACCAAGCTGCCGGGCATCCGCAAGGCCTTCGCCGCCGGGCGGTTCCGCTGCTCCGGCGTGCACAATTTTTTCCCCTCCCCCGTCGAGGTGATGATCGATGCCCCCGATGCCTACGAATACACCTCACACCGCCCCTGGGATCGCAAACGCGCGCTGGAGATGAGCCTGCAAACGCTGGAGCTCGCCGCCGAGTTCCGTGCGAACTATCTCGTCCTGCACATGGGTTCCGTGCCGCTGAATCCGAAAAAATACACCAAGCGCCTCACCGCCATGGTCGCCGAGGGCAAGCAGCACGATGCCGAGTTCACCAAAGCGAAAATCGACTTCGTCAAAAAACGCGAAAAAATCGCGCCACTCTACTACAGCCGCGCCATCGATGCGTTAGAGCAACTCGCCACCAAGGCCGAGGAATACGGCGTCATCCTCGCCGTCGAGTCCCGCTCGCGCTTCGAGGACATGCCGACCGAACGCGAGATGCTGCATCTGCAGAACCACTTCAAGGACAACCCGTGGATCGGCTATTGGCACGATTTCGGTCACGTCCAGCTCAAGCACAACCTCGGCCTGCTCGATCACCACGATTGGCTGCGAAGCATCCAGCCCCACATCATCGGTGCGCACATTCACGATGTCGAATGGCCCGCCCGCGACCACCGCACCCCCTTCACCGGCACGCTCGATTACAAAACACTGCTACCCTTTTTCCCCAAAGGCTGCCCCATCATCTGGGAGCTCTCCCCCACCCGCAAAACCGAAGAAATCCTCACCGCGCTGGAAGTGTGGAAACAGGTTTTTCCAGATCGACTGCCGTAAACGCAAGTCATCGCGTTCGCAAAAAAATCTAACCATACATGAACAATAGTATCATGTGCGGGCTCTGGTTGCACAGTGATCGAGCTCATTGCATCAGAAGGAACATCCTCCCGGACGTCCAAAAGATCGAGTCAACAGCTTCATCAAAATTTCATCATTCCCCGCTTGATTTTTCGCCTCCATCCGACAGCATCGCTACAGCGCTTGAACATCCCTTTCATGAATCATCTCTTCCGCTCGCTTCTTTATGGCTGCCTGAGTCTTTGCTCAGGCATTCTTCTCGCTCAGGAAACCTATTTCCGCAAGGTCTATGAGCCGAAGTCCGGCTCATACGTCGAGGTGGTTTCGCTCTTCAGCAAACTGCCTTCCAGTGGCTACGCCCCGGTGCGCGTGACCATCGCCAACCGCACCGATGTGCCGGCCAGCGTGTCGCTCATGTTTCAGGCGGAAGCGGGCAGTGGCTACGGCAGCGGCTCTCTCAGGACAAAATCCTCTTTCGTGGCTTCCTCGCCCGCGGGCACGGTGACATCCTCCGATTTCCTCGTGCCTGTCGCGGCGATGGTGAAAGACAGCGGCTACAGCTACAACCACAACTCGCAAACTCTCGAGCTGTCGATGGTAGGGGTAACGTCCGGCTCCTACGTTCAATCGAGCAGCAGCACACTCAAACTTCCCAGCCTGCTGATCTCGGAGGCACTGAACACACCGAACGCTTCCTCGCTCGATTCCGAAACCAACTCCGCCATCATCGGATCCACCGGGGGCTACTCGCCCGGCAATCTGGTGTTTGGCGGGAAATTCAACCCCACGCAAATGCCGGAAGACTGGCGCGCCTACATCGGCTATGACGGAATGCTGCTCACGGATCTTGATTGGGGCAATCTTCCTCCCGGTGCCCGCTCGGCGATTTTGCAATGGAATCGCAATGGCGGATTCCTGCGCATTTTCAGCAGCAACGCCAGCACCACGCTCGCAACCTTATCGATCACCACCGAGGGCAATGCCAACCCCGCCCCGCGTGGCAAGGGCTACGTCCAGCTCAACCGCATCGCACCCGCTCTCTCGCTCGATGCGAAAACGGTGGTGAATGACAGTCTCAAGGTCAAACCGGGACCCGCACGCCAGGCGGAGATGATGAGCTCGGAATACAGCGCCTCCTCCTGGGGATTGCAAAACCAGCTGGGCACCAAGACCTTCCATTTCGTGATGTTCATTCTGGTGTTGATCGCATTCGGCATCTTGGTCGGACCGATCAATCTGTTTGTGTTTGCGAAATCCGGCATGCGCCACAAGCTCTTCATCACCACTCCCCTCATCGCGTTGGGTGCCAGCGGCGTCATGATTCTGCTGATTTTCCTGCAGGATGGTCTGGGCGGCAGAGGCATCCGCGTGCAATGGATCGAACTGGTCCGCGAGGATGGCGACAACAATGCCTACATCCATCAGGAACAAATCTCGCGCTCTGGCGTGCTCGTGGGCAATCGTTTTCTTCTCACCGATCCCAGCGCTCTCTCGCCCATTCCGCTCGCCACCAGCCAGTGGACGCGGCTCAATCCTTCCAGCAGCAACGATCAGTCCTATGAAATGAATTTCACCGACAAAGGGCTGCAAGTTTCCGGTGATTGGTTCCAGTCGCGCTCGGAACAGGCGCAAATGATCCAGGCCATCATCCCCACACGCGCCCGCATCGAATCGAGCGATGCCACCAATGAGGCCGCGTTGTTGTCGAACTTCGAATACGACATCGCCGAGTTCTACCTGCGCGGCAAGGGCGGAAAATTCTGGAAGGCGCAGCAAATCGCTTCGGGAAAAAATTTCCTCGCCAGCGAATGCTCGCAGGCGGAGTTCGAGAAATTCGTCAACGATCGTGTCTCCCTGCTCGGCAAGACGCAGCAGGACAAAATCAAGCAACTCAGCGAACGCGAGGGCTGCTACATCGCCAGCGCCTCGAAGGCACCCATGCTCGAAACCTATTCCGCCATCAAGTGGAGCGATGACACCACCATCATCACCGGACGCGTGCAGAAAACGGAAGCGCCCTAACCCTTTTATCCTACCATTCTCATGAGCCAGCACGCGATCAGTGTTCACAATCTCTACCGCTACTTCGGCCCGCTCAAGGCGGTCAATGGCGTCAGTTTCGAAATCCCGCACGGGTCGGTCTGCGGCTTTGTCGGCGCCAATGGCGCGGGCAAAACCACGACCATGCGCATCCTCGCCTCGCTGGACTACCCCACGCTCGGCGTTGCGGAAATTTGCGGCTACAATGTCGTGAGCCACCCGGAGGAGGTGCGTCGTCTGATCGGATGGATGCCGGATCATTTCGGCAACTACGAGCATATGACCGTGGTGGAATATCTCGACTTTTACGCCCGCGCGCTCGGCTTCAAGGGCAAGGAGCGGCGTCAACGCGTGCAGGAGGTCATGGAGTTCACCGACCTCGTGCCGCTGGCCGAGCGTTTTTCCAACAAGCTCTCCAAGGGCAACACCCAGCGCCTCGGGCTGGGGCGCGCGCTGTTGCAGGATCCACAGGTGCTGATCATGGACGAACCCGCCGCCGGTCTCGATCCCAAGGCCCGTGTGGAACTGAAGAGCCTGATCCGCGTGCTCGCGAACGAGGGCAAGACAATTTTCATTTCCTCCCACATCCTCTCCGAGCTCGGGGAAATGTGCGACTCGCTGCTGTTCATCAACGGCGGTCGCATCGTCCACCACGGCGATGCCGAGAGCATGAAACGAGACACGGACACGGCCGGTGGCCTGCTCTATGACGTGCAGGTGTTGGGCAATCCCGAGGATCTCTCGGCCTGGTGCTTGCTGCAACCGAAAGTCGAATTCATGGAGGCACGCAAGCAAGGAGGCCGCCTGCGCATCACCACCACCGAGCTGGGCGATGCGGCGGAAATTCTCCACCGCATGATCAAGGATGGCCTGAAGGTCACCGAGTTCCATCGTGAGGAGCGCAATCTGGAGGATGCCTTCATCGATATGTTAGGCAAGATCGACCGCGGGGAAATCGGCAGTGGCAAACCACCCCCGATGCCGGAACTGAAAGCTTTTAACCCACCCAGCGCTGACGTATGAGCACACCCACCATCACTCCTGCGGTTGAACTGTCCGCCTCGGATCGCAGCACGGCCGGCCTGAACGATTTTTCGGATCGCCTGCCGCCCATGCTTGTGAAGGAGCTGCGCCAGGGGCTGCGCGCGCGCACCTTCGTCGGCGTTTTCCTCGGGCTGCAGTTGTTCCTCGGCATCGTCATGCTCTTCGCCACGATGGCCTCCGGGCTCGATGGCGCGGGCGAGGCGGTCTCGCGCATCATCTTTCTGTTTTTCTCACTCGCCGTGCTGGTGGTGCAGCCCTTGCGCGCGATGAATGCCCTGCACGCGGAAATCAAGACGACCACCATCGACATGATGGTGCTTACCCGACTCAATGCACGCCGCATCGTCGCGGGCAAGTGGGCGTCGATCGTCGGCCAGACGCTGCTGCTTTTTGTCTCGATCGTTCCCTATCTGATCCTGCGCTATTTCTTCGGCGGCATGAATCTGTTTGCGGAGTTGCTGGCGCTGGGCTCGCTGTGCCTGCTCTCGGCCTGCCTCACGGCGTTCAATGTCGGACTGTCCTCGAATTCCGCCATCATCGTGCGCGGCATCCTGCCACTGGGCCTGGCGGTATCCATGTTCATTTTCATGATCTTCATGATGGAGGAGTTTGATGAATTTCTGGAATTTTTCGCACTGGAAGATGACAACCTGGCGATATTCCTCGGGCTGGTCGCGGGGGCCTTGTATCTCGCCTGGACAGCTTTCGGACTGGGCGTCGCGGCGATCGCACCGGCCGCGGAAAATCACAGCACGCTCAATCGACTGGTGACTCTGGGCACGATGGCCCTGATTGGAGTCATCCTCTTCGTGGCGGATGCGGACGCGGACGAGGTGCCGTTTTTCATCGGCGCGATTGCCTTTCCCGGGTTGGTGCTTGCCCTATGCGAATCGAATTTCCTGATGCCGCGCGTGACCCTGCCCTTTATCCGGCGTGGCGCCCTCGGCAAGCTCATGGGGGCTTTTCTCTACCCCTGCTGGACCTCAGGAGTGCAATTCGCCGCTCTGTTGTCGGCCATCGTTCTCGGCATCGGCGGGCTGATCATGTTCACCTCCGGTTCCTATCGTTTTGGCAAAGAGGAATTCACGGTGCTGTGCAGCTTGTTAGGCAGCGCGCTGTTTCCGGCCCTGTTCCTCGCCTTTTTTCAAAAGCGTATCAACAATCGCATCGGTCTGTATTTTGCGATCCTCATCGGCTCCTATGCCCTGATGCTGGCCTTGATCGCCGTGGCCGAGAGCACAAATGTGGATGAAGCCATGTGGCTCTTCTGCTGGTTGCCTCCGGTGCATTTGTACATGGTGGACGATTCTTCGTTTCCGGACGAAATCGTCATGATAACGAGCCTGATTTTCACCAGCCTGTATCTCGGCGCCTTGCTGTTCCATGCGTGGGCAAACTATAGAACCATCCGCACCGCAGAGGAGGAGGCGGAGCTGACGTATCTCACGCCAGCGAAGGAAAATCAGAACGCATGATGGTCTCCGGCATGGCATCCACTCCCTGGCGCTGGCGTGTCGCGCTCGGCCTCTACCGGCTCCTCTCCCCTCTTCTTCTCATCGTCGCACTGCCAGCCTGGTTGCGCAAGATGGCCGCGCGCGGTGGCTGGTCCACCCCTTTTGGCCAACGCTTCGGCTGCTATGATGAGGACATCGAATGGGCACCCTCGGGCCGCATGCACATGCACGCCGTCAGCGTCGGCGAAACCCTCATCGCCCTGAAATTCCTCCGCGCCTGGCACAAGGAGCATCCTCAGCCCGTGGTCCTCGCGGTCAGCACGGCCACGGCCTATCATTTGGCGCTGGCCGCGCGCTCGGAGCTGCTCACGATTGTCTATGCCCCGCTGGATTTGGTGTTTTTCGTATCTGCCTACCTTCGCCGCTTCGAGCCAGCGCAGGTGGTATTGGTGGAGGCCGAGGCCTGGCCGGAATTGATGGAGCAGTGCCAGCGCAAAAAGATCCCGGTCTGCATGATCAATGCCCGCCTCTCCGCGCGCTCGGAACGACGCTACCGGAAGGTGCGGCGCTGGATCGCCCCCTTGTTTCAGTCGCTCCGACACATCGGCGTGCAGGATGCCGCGGATGCCGCGCGCTTCGCCTCGTTAGGGATTGCAGCAGAGCGCATGACGGTCACGGGCAGCATCAAGTTCGATCCGGAAGCCGCGCCACCGCCCCGCCAACGCCCGGAATTTTCCACCATCCTCGCTCCCATCCGCAAGGATCGCGCGCTGATCCTGGCGGCCAGCACGCACGATGGCGAAGAGCTTCTGCTCGCCCAGGCGCTGCGCGATACCGGCACACTATTTCTCTGCGTTCCACGGCATGCGGAGCGCCGTAATGAGGTCCGCGATATCCTCCAAGCCAGAGGCTTCACCGTCTGGCTACGCAGTGAGGGCATCGCGCCAAACGAACAGAACATCGACGTGCTCATCATCGATAGCACGGGAGAGCTGCGCGACTGGACCGCACACGCCGATGTCGTCATCATCGGCAAAAGTTTCCTCTCCACCGGCGGACAAAACCCCGCCGAAGCCATCCTCGCCGCGAAGCCTGTCATCGTCGGCCCGCACATGGAAAACTTCGAGCCCTTGGTCGGTCAATTGATTGCGGCACAGGGCATCATCCGCATCAACAACAGCGACCTGCTGGCCCACACCATTGCCACCATGCGACAAGATCGCGGGAAAACGGCAGCGATGTGCGAGCACGCGCTGCACGTCCTGCAACAGCACGCGGGAGCCACCGCCCGCAGCATCGCCATGCTGGAGAACTCAATAGCTCTGACTCGTGCCGGCGATAACAGCCACGGCGTAGAGCACACAGACCGCCAAACCGAAACCAAAACCGAGCCAGGTCCATAATTTCGCCTTGCGTGCCGATTCGGCGGCACCGAGATAGTCGCCCACGGATTGTTTTGAATTGATTTGCGCGGCATACACGATACCCGCCACACCGAAGGGCAGACAGCAGAGCAAGGTCACCGCGATCGCAAACCCCAGAATCGCCCCGCCATTGATCGGCGGCCCCATCGGCGCCTGCTGCGCATACGAGGGAGCTGGTTGACTCACGGGCGGTGTGTAAGGATTGGTGACACCGCTCATCGCCGCAGGAGCCGTCACAGCGGGAACGGCAGTCGTCAGGGCCATCGCCAATTCAGCAACTTCGCTCACCGGCTTCCAGTCGCCCAGGCCATCTTTCCACACCAAAGTGCTCGCCACCAGAACGCCGCTGCGCAGCTTGGCCTTGAGTTCTTCCTCGGCCACCGGCCCCATCTGCTGATTGTTCTGCGAGTAATACCACATGCGCCCATGATAGAAATCATCCTCCCCGCGTCAATAAACTTCCACACCGAATTTTCGCGGCGGGCGCGCATCGCTTCCGGGCGATAAGGCGGAGCGGTTGCTTCGCCGTGGTTTGGAAGAAAGGGATGGCAAAGCCCCTCTCTCCTTACTTCGCAAAGGCGCGTTTGAAGATTTCATCACCTACCACGCCTAACAGAATCACCACGCCGATGATGGCGAATTCCATGTTCTGGTGGGCGGGAAAGACGAGCACGATCATGTTGCGCAGCACCTGCATGAGCGCGGTACCGATCAGGACACCCAGCACGGCACCCTGTCCGCCACGCAGGCTGCACCCTCCGAGCACGGCCGCGGCAATGGCGTAGAGTTCATAAAAATTGCCGAAGTCCGAGGGCTGCGAGGAATTGACATCCATCGAAAACAGAATGCCCGCGAGACCGGCCAACAACGAACAGATCATGTAGCTCGCGAGGATCAGGCGATGGGTGCGGATGCCGCTGTGGCGCGCCGCCTCTTCATTGTGCCCTAGGGCTAACAGATGCTGGCCCCAGACGGTGTAGCGCAAGAACACCGCCGCCGCCCCCGCAATCAGCATCAGCAAAACAAAGGGCATGGGCAGCGAGATGGTCGCGCCGGGCAAGGGAATTTTTCCCGTGGCCAGCCAGCGCAGGGAATCATACGCGGAACCGAAACCCAACGACTGATCCGAGGCCAGCCCGCGCATCACACCACGATAGATCAGCAACCCGCACAAGGTGACGATGAACGGCTGCAAGCGCCACTTCGTTACCATCAGGCCGTGGGTGAGACCGATCAGCAGCGTCAGAACCAACAATGCCATGAGGGCCATGGGCGGCGACCACCCGCATTTGACCAGCAACCACGGCAGGCCGCAGCCTGTGAGACACACCATGGAACCCAGCGATAGATCGATGCCGCCGGTGATGATGACAAACGAAACGCCTATCGCCATGATGCCATAGAGCCCGATGCGCATGATCAGGTTCTCCACGTTCTGCGGACGTAAAAACACATCGCTCAGCGATGCGGTCAGCACGCAGATCAGGAGAAAGACGACAAAAATTCCCAATGTTTTTTTCATGATGATCGTGAGATGAGATCTTCCGTGACGGCTCCGGTGGCGAGGTGCATGATGGCCTCTTCCGACATGGCATCGCGCGTGAGTTCCCCCGCCAGGCGGCCCTCGTGCATCACCAGCACGCGGTCCGCCACGCCGAGAATTTCCTCGAGATCCGAGGAGACAAAAAGCACGCCTATGCCTTCGCTCACGAGCTTTTCCATCCATTGATAGATTTCGCGTTTCGCTCCGACATCGATGCCGCGCGTCGGCTCATCGAGCAGGAGCAGCTTCGGTTGCCGCGCCAGCCACTTGCCGATGACAATTTTCTGCTGATTGCCGCCGGAGAGCAGTCGCGCCACCTGGCCACTGTGCGAGGCTTTGATTTGTAGATTCTCCCGCTGCGATTCCGCGAGTGAGCGTTCCGCGCGGAAATCGCGAAACACGGCGCCGCGCGCCTGCGATTCGAGCGAGGGCAGAGTCAGATTGTCCTGCACGGAAAATTCCAGCACCAGTCCGTGTTGCTTGCGATCCTCCGGCACCAGCATCACTCCTTGCGCGATCGCCTCACGCGGATTTTTCGGTTGATAGGCGGATTGGTCCAGCCACATCTGCCCAGATACGGCTGGCACGATCGCCGCCAATGCCTCCAGCATTTCCGTGCGACCCGCACCGACCAACCCTGCCACGCCGACAATTTCCCCCGTGTGCAAACAGAAGTCCAACGAATGCCGCGGATGAACCCGCGTGCGCAGCGACTGGACCCGTAACAATTCCCCGCCGCGCGGATGGCTCTGGTGTTGATAGAAATCAGACATCGCACGACCGACCATCAGTCGCACCATCGCATCGTGCTGGATTTCCTCACGCGCCAGTTCACCCGCATTTTCGCCATCGCGCAGCACCGTCACGCGATCCGCCACGCGCTCGATTTCCTGCAAGCGATGCGAGATGTAAATCACACTCACGCCCTCGCTTTTCAGCCGATGGATCACGCCAAACAACAAGTCCGCCTCGGCCTGGCTGAGGCTCGCCGTCGGTTCGTCCATGATGAGCAAACGCGCATCGGTGGCCAGCGCCTTGGCGATCTCGATGATCTGTTTTTTCCCGGGGGAAAGGCCCGCCACGGGCGAATGCGCGGGCAAGCCGAAGCCGAGTCGATCTAACAGAACCTGCGCCTGCTGTTCCATCGATTTTTTCCGCACAAATCCCCAGCGCTGCGGCTCGCGGCCGAGAAAGACATTCGCGGCCGCCGAGAGATTTTCCGATAGATTGAGCTCCTGGTGAATCAGCACGATGCCCGCCTGCATCGCTGCCACCGCCGAAGAAAAACAAACCTCGCGCCCCTGCCACTCCAGCGAGCCTTCATCCGCTTGCTGCAAGCCGGCGAGGATTTTCATGAGCGTGCTCTTGCCCGCACCATTTTCGCCCAACACCGCGAGCACCTCGCCGTGCTGCACATGCAGGTTCACCCCTTGCAGCGCCTTGACGCCGGGGAAACGTTTGCCAATGCCTGTGGCGACGAGCAAGGGTGGCTTCATTTGCCGAGTTTCGCATTCAGATCCTTGCTGTATTCTTCGACGTTGTCGCGGCGGATCAGACGCGCCGGGATGTCGATGAAACCACTGGCAGGAATCACCGACGAATCACCAGCGGCGATGGCTTTGAGCAGCTTGATCGATTGGTAGCCGTATTCGTAGGGGTTCTGCACCACCGTGCCATGCACATGCCCGGCCATCACACCTTCCAGCGTTTCATCCGCTTCATCAAAAGCCACGACCTTCACCTTGCCGAGCTGGTTCATGCGACCGAGCGCCTCCAGAATGATGGGCGGATTGTAGGCAAACAGCCCGACCATGCAACCCACATCCGGCGTGCGGGTCAGTGTGTCTTCGACATACGTTTTTGCTTTCGCGCGATCGAACTGATCCAGCAAGGTGCCGAGAATTTTGTATTTTCCACCATCGATCACCACGCCCGGCTCATCGAAACGCTGTGGGTCCGAGGAGCGATCGAGCAGCTCATCGATCAAGCCCTGCCGACGCAGACGGGCATTGTCCTGCTCGATGCGACCGACAAAAATGGCGACCGATCCGCCCTGCGGCATCGCCTCTTTCACCAACTGCCCCGCCATGCGTCCCGCCCTGTAATTGTCCATGCCGAGATACATCAGGCGCTTCGCCTTCGGCGCGTCCGCATCGACCGTGATCAGCTTTGTGGAAGCAGCGGCCTTGTTCAACACTTCGAGCTGGTTTTCCGGATCGATGGGGCTGACCGCGATGCCATCGATGCCACGGATCACCATATCCTCCATCATCTGCTTCTGATCCACCACGCCCGAGCCCGGCATCAGCACGGACACTTTCACGCCGAGATCGGCGCCCGCTTTTTCCGCGCCCACCTTGGAGATATCCCAGAACGAAGCCACGCCATTCGTGACAAACGCGAATTCCGGCGTTTTGTTAGACGAGGCGCTTGGTTTTTGGCAGGAAGTGACAAACCATCCCAGCAAGGACAGCCCGAGGATGCGAAAGGCGTTTTGGGTCATGCCGCTACCACACCAAAATCCCGCTCGATGTCGAGAAAAAACCGTACCTTCACACCCCCAACCACGCGAGAAACTCATGATTGCCGTCGGTTCCGGTGATCGGCGACGGCAGCAGCCCGAGCCAGGATTTCCCGCATGTCTCCGTCACGAAATTACGGATTTTTTCCACAGCCTTTGCATGCAACGCCTCATCGCGCACGATGCCTCCTTTGCCGATTTCATGTCGCTCCAGTTCGAATTGCGGCTTGATCAGGCAAACGACAAATCCACCGGGCTTGAGCACGGAAAACACGGCGGGTAATACTTTTGTCAGCGAGATGAAAGACAAATCCATAACCGCCAGGTCCACCAGTTCACCCAGATCCTCCGGCACCATATGGCGGGCATTGAACTTTTCCTTCACCACCACCCGTGCGTCGCTGCGGATTTTCCAGGCCAGTTGATTGGTACCGACATCGACCGCATGCACACGCGCCGCGCCGCGTTGCAACAGGCAGTCGGTGAAACCACCGGTCGAGGCCCCCACATCCACGCAGACCCAGCCCGTGACATCGATGCCGAATCCCTCCAGCGCCCCCTCCATTTTCAAACCGCCGCGTCCCACGTATTTCAGCTTGTCCTTGATCTCCAGCGGTGCATCCACATCGAGCGTCGTACTTGGTTTTTCAATCAAACGATCGCCGCTGCGCACCTCCCCCGCCAGCACCAGACGTTTCGCCTGCTCACGCGACTCACACAATCCACGCGCAACCAACAAGGCATCCACTCGTTCTTTCATCCGCGCAAGAAAAACAAACTCCCGCGCAAATGGCGAGCCTGAATCCTACAGGCAGGGACCGCTTCTCCGAGCAGTCCGGTGGGGAAGACAGACTTTTCACCCTAACGCAAACAACCTTCACCCCAGACGTAGTTCGCGAAGAATGTTGAATGGTTCGGATGGATCTCTGGGAGCAAACACAATCTACCCCACCGGACCTTTACGGAGAAAGATCCCTGCCATTCTCTCTCACTGATGCCTTGTCAATGGACGGCATTTCCCGCATGTTCTCCCCACACCCACAATGACTTCCCAAGACCAATCCTACCGCGAACAAATGAGCATCATGCTGGTCTCGCTGGCGGTCGCAGTCATTTTGTTAGGGTTGAAAGTCTGGGCGGCGGGTGTGACAAATTCCTCCGCGCTCTACTCGGATGCCGCGGAGTCTTTCGTGCATTTGATCGCGGTGGCGATCGCCGTGCGCGCCTTGCAGATGTCGCACAAACCCGCCGATGACGACCACCATTTCGGCCATGACAAAGCCGCCTTTCTCTCCGCAGGCATCGAGGGCGCGATGATTTCCTGCGCGGCGCTGTTCATCTACTACGAGGCAGGCCGGCAGTTTTTCACGGGAGTGCACATGGAAAACATCGGCTTCGGAGCCCTGCTCGCAGGGTCGGCGACTCTTGTCAATCTCCTGCTCGGTGGCGCCCTCCTGCACATCGGAAAAAAACGCCAATCTCCCGTGCTGCGCGCCAACGGCCATCATGTCATGACCGATGTCTATACCAGCATCGCCGTGTTACTCGCGCTCGCCTTGGTCCATTTCACCAAATGGCCGTGGTGGGATCCGGTCATCGCCATTCTCGCCGCCACGAACATCTTGTGGACAGGAATCAAGCTGGTGCGCGAAAGCCTTTCCGGCCTGATGGATGCCGCCGAGCCGGAAACCGAAGCGAAAATCCGCACGCTGCTCGATGCGCTGATGAAGGAGCACGATTTCCGTTACCATCACCTGCGTCACCGCCACTCCGGTCACACCCACTGGGTGGAACTGCACCTCGTCTTCGCCGATGAAACCACGGTGCACGACGCGCACGAAGTCGCCACCACCGTGGAAGAAAACATCTGCGCCCTGCTCGCCCCCTACGGCCGCATCATCACCCACCTCGAACCACGCTCTGCAGAGGAAAAAGATGAAGTGTGGGAGGGATCGCGCACTTAGAAAAAATGGGCAAAAAAAAGAAACAGAAACCGTTTACCCCGCCGAAACAGCATGACGTCGCGCATCGTTATATCGTCCGTGCGGCGATGGTATTTACTTTTCTATTCGGCTGCGCGGGTCTCTATCAAATCATCACCTCGCTGATTCCTCTCACCTGGCGTTCCGTGGAATGCCGGATTGTGGAGTGTCAACTGACAGACAGCGCCGATCACGCGATGCCCTTTTCCGCAACGGTTTTGTATGAATTCGATTGGCAAGGAAAAGCCCACCAATCCCGGGAGCTGGGCATCGATGGCTGGACGCAAGCGGCTGATGCGATCCAGTTTCTACGATCGATCGAAGACGCATCATTTGTCACGCGCGCCTACTTGCCCACGAATGATCCAGAAGCTGCTGTTCTGTTACGTCCCGCACCGCGCTGGGGAGGTATTGCCTTCCTTTTATTTGGAACAAGCTTTACCTGGTTGCTTTTCTTCGTGGATCGCTATCGTGATGCACCGCCCGAGGCCTTATCGAAAAAAATTTTACCACCCGTGGCACTCCTGTTCGGCGGCTCAGGGCTATTCCTGATGGCTGCCCTCAGCATACCCTCATGGATCGGATGCTGGCAGGTGCAGTCATGGGAGGAAATCCCCGCGACGATCGTCTGGAGTGAAGTTCGCGTAAGAGATCATGGGCGCAGAGCCAAATATCATGCGGACATCTGCTATGAATACGAGCGCAATGGCCGCCGCTGGCGAAACAATCGAATCACGCCAGGCATCGTCAATGGCACGGCATCCGGTTCTTCCGCCCATGCATTGAAGCATCAATACCGACCCGGAATGCGCACCACATGCCGCATTCACCCCACCGATCCCTCCAGAGCCTATCTGATCTCCACGGTTTCTTGGCACATTCTGTTCACGCTGTTTCCTGCTCCGTTTATCGCCGTCGGCTATCTTTGCCTGCGGGAGATGAAGAGAAAACGATAGTATTGACGGGATGCTGTTGGCAAAATCATGCGCAGCATGACTCGGCAGGGACCGTCCATGGAACTTTCCTCTTCCTCCCCTGCCATTCCTCGCCTAGTCTTTGGCCATGCCAAACACGTTTTACAACGAGTGGGATCGCGAGCGCATGTCGGGGAAAAACGATGCGGGCGATTATCGATCGACGTTTCAGATCGACCGCGACCGCGTGCTGCACACACCGACCTTCCGCCGCCTGCAAAACAAAACGCAGGTGTTCTGGAGTGGCGAGTATGATTTTTACCGCACCCGCCTCACGCATTCGTTGGAAGTGGCGCAGATCGGGCGCGCGATTTGCCATTGGCTGCAATCGCAGAAAGACGGACCGCTGGAGCCGGAGTATTTCATCGATCCCGATCTCGTCGAGGCCGCCTGTCTCTCGCACGATCTCGGCCATCCGCCCTTCGGCCACGCGGGGGAACGGACGCTGAATTTTCTCATGAGCGATCACGGCGGCTTCGAGGGCAACGCGCAAACGCTGCGCATCCTCACCGAGCGGATCTTTTCCGCGAAACGCAGCGGCATGGACCCGAGCCGGGCGTTTCTCGATGGCATCCTCAAGTATAAATCCCTGTGGACCGAACTGAAGACGAATTCCGGCACCGCGCCGAAAAACCATTTTCTCTACGATAACCAGCACGCCATCCTCGACTGGGCGATGGGCGGGCACGATTTTCCGTTAGAACTGACACCGGGAAAACCGCGCGATGGTTTCAAGTCCATCGAATGCCAGGTCATGGACTGGGCGGATGACACCGCCTACTCGCTCAACGACATTTCCGATAGCGTGCGGGCGGGCTTTCTCACCACTGACAAGATTCACCAGTGGGCGGAAAAAAACGACATCGCCATCGAAGCGGGCGGCAGCCTCGAGAAACTCATGCAGGCGATCCGCAGTGGCAAGGTCGATCCCTTCATCGGTAAACGCATCGGCCGCTACATCCAGTCCACGCAACTGCGCGAATGTGTGAATTTTCTCTCGCACCAGAGCAAACGCTACCGCTATGAGTTGGTGGTCGCGGAAGAAGTGCGGCACGAGTCCGAGCTCTTCAAAAAACTCGCCTTCGAGGTGGTGTTCCTCTCGCCCCAGCTCAAGCAGCTCGAACACAAGGGCAACCACATGCTGCATGCGCTATGGGATTTGTTGGAAAAACGCTACATCGCGCCGGGTCACATCGATGGGCAACTGTTTCAAATTCTCGGCAACGATACCGCCGCCGAAATCGCACAGGCCCCCGATGCCGCGGGCAAGGCACGCCTGATCTGCGACTTCCTCGCCGGCATGACCGATGGCTATGCCGCGAGGATGTACAAACGCCTGTTCCTGCCCGACTTCGGATCGATCCACGATCTGATCGGATAACCTAACGAAAACGACGCAGCCCGCCACCTTGCTGCTGTGAATCCTGCTGGCGCAACTGCTGCTGTTGGCGCTGAGACTCCTGCTGCCGCTGCATCTGTTCTTGCTGAGCGCGTTGTTGCTGCTGTTGTTGTTGAGCCTCACGCATGGCGATTTGCTGGCGTTGCATTTGTTCCTGCTGGGCTCGCTGCTGCTGAGCCTCGCGCATGGCTTCCTGCCGTGCTTGCAGCTGCGACTGACGAGCGGCTTCCTGTTGCTGACGCATCTGCTCCTGCTGCGCTCTTTCCTGCGCCTCGCGCGCGGCTTCCTGCTGCTGACGCATTTGCTCCTGCTGTGCTCTTTCCTGCGCCTCGCGCGCGGCTTCCTGCTGCTGACGCATTTGCTCCTGCTGTGCTCTTTCCTGCGCCTCGCGCGCGGCTTCCTGCTGCTGACGCATCTGTTCTTGCTGCGCTCTTTCCTGAGCCTCGCGCGCGGCTTCCTGTTGCTGACGCATCTGTTCTTGCTGGGCTCTTTCCTGAGCTTCGCGCATCGCCTCCTGCTGTTCGCGTTGTTGTGCTTCGCGAGCGGCTTCCTGTTGCGCACGCATTTGTTCTTGCTGGGCGCGTTCCTGAGCCTCTCGCATCGCCTCCTGCTTAGCCAGTTGTTGCTCCTGCGCTTCGCGAGCGGCTTCCTGTTGCGCACGCATTTGTTCTTGCTGGGCTTTTTCCTCTGCCCCGCGCATGGCAGCCTGCTGAGCCTGCTCCTGTGCGGCGCGGGCGGCTTCCTGTTGTTCACGAACCTGCTTTTCCTGGGCCTCGCTCATGGCTGCTTGCTGTTGCGCTGCCGTTTCCCGCTGCGCTTCTTCTTGCTGCCTCTCACGCATGCCCGCTTGCTGGGCTTGCTGCTCTCTAAGTTGTGCTTCTTGGGCGCGCTTCTGAGCTTCCAGTTCTTGTTGCTCGCTCGCTTGTTTTGCCATCGCGGCTTGCTCCGCTTCTTTCGCGGTGCGTTCTGCCAGTTCTTCACGCTGGCGCTGCGCACGATCGTTCGGCCGCTCACGCATGGCGTTTTCCGCGGCCCGCTCCTGTTGTTCACGCTCGGCTTGCGCCTGACGCTCGGCCATGGCCGCCTGTTCTTGCTGGCGACGCAGGGCGGAAGTCGCTCCTTCTCTCTCAGTCGTCTCGCGAGGAATGCCTGGCTGACGTTCGCGAAGTCCCGAGGGACGTTGCTCTCCAGTAGCAGGTGTTTCCGCTACGGGCGGTGTCACTTCGGGGGTAGGCTTTTCTTCGGCAACCTGCGGCGTTTCTGGCTCACGCATGCGGTCGGGTGTGAGCACGGGAGGTTCGGCAGGACGATTGCCAGGTGGCGTATTTTCTGCGGGTCTATCGGCCACAGCAGGTGGAGTCGTTGTTTCCTCACGACTTCCTGGACGGCGGTCCGGGCCTCTGGGCTGATCGCGCGGTTGCTCTTTTGTTTGCTCGGTAGTGGCACTTTCCAAGGTGGTGGCCAGCTCTTCCCGTTGACGGGAAATTCTCTCTTGCAACAAGATGCGCTCGGACATTTTTTTCGCCAGACCGCCGCGCATCGACTCCTCGGCACGGGCGCTTTCATTTCTGCGCTCGCTGATGAAACGATCGCGCAGTTTCGGCTCAAAGGTGGATTCGCGGATGACCTCATCTTGCAGCGGCTTGCTTTCCAACGCACGCGGGCGCAGGGCTCCGTTCCACGGCACATTGAAATTCGGCGCGTTGATACTCAGGCGGTCGCCACGCGTGGCGGCGTAGCGCAAGGGATCGAGGTGAGTGGGCGGGCGGTTATCAAAATCACAATCGTAGCGCGGCAGCGGGCGGCTCACATGGCGGTTCACCCAATCATAGGACACGCCATCGCAATACACGCGCCGGTTGTCCCAGCGATAGCCACCACAATAGGTCGTTTGCTGATAGATGCGCACGCAGTCGCTGGTGGAAAATACGGCACTGATCACAGAGCCGCCGAAGGATCCGACTCGCACAAAGCTGAAACAACGCGGACTGATCCCGGCGGAGTTGCCATAATACGAAGTCCAGTCATTGCCGCGCCAATAGAGCGATTCCGGCGGCAAGGGAGCCCAGCCGACGTAGTCGCCGCCCGATTTCCAGCACACCCAGGCGGGTGCCCATTCATTTCCGGGCACCCAGCACCAGCCGCTGTTGCGGAGTAGAACCCAGCGACCGTAGTGATAGGTGGCCCAGCCGAACGGCTCCGTGGAAACCCAGGTCCAGCCATAGTTCGTGTAGGCCCAGCTGCCATACGTGTAAGGACGCCAGTTGCGGTTCGTCACGCAAACGGCAGGCCTCCAGACGTAGCCGTAGTCCGGTGACTGGAACCAGGTGCCTTGACTGGAAAGCCGATCGTAAAAAATGCTATAGTCATAGTCGCCCATCGCGGAAACCGGAATCGAAGATACGGGGGCGGGAGCAGGCCGCTGCGGAGCCATCGGCTGCGGGGGAACGGGAGTCGCTGCCGCCCGGGCCTGCTCTGCCGCGGCATCCGCCTGCTCCTGTGCCAGTGCCGTTTTCTGTTTTTCCAGCGCCAGTTCCTCATCGCTGAGGCGGCGTCCTTTTTCCTCCAGAGCATCGCGCTGGATGCGCAATTCCTCGCGCTCCATGGCCAGGCGCTCGAGCTCGATTTCCCGGCGCAGGCGCTCTTCCTGCTGCTCCATTTCGCGCAACTGCGTGGCGAGCTCGGTGGCTTTTTTCGCCTCCTCGCCATCGATCGATGTGCTTTGTGGTTTTTTGGAGCAAGAGGCCATCGCCAGCACAAGGGCGAAAAAGACAGGGGTATGTTTCATAACGTAGGGGTGGTTCCTGTAGCGTGAGACGCCGTAATTCGGAATTTATTCACGAGAGTTGCAAAATGCAAACTTTCCCTCCGCCCGCAAAAAAAAGCCGCTTTGCCCGACGGGCAAAGCGGCTGAGACGAAAATTCGTGTTACGCTTGTTTGTCGCGCTTTACCATGAAGGGCTTGCCGCGGAGCTTGGCTTTCGACAAGGCGCGCAGGGTTTTTTCCACACATTCTTCGGGAACCTCGACGATGGTATGGCGCGGGAACAGCTTGATGTGTCCCAGCGTGCCATCGGGCACCTGACCTTCGCGATAGAACATGCCGACCAGGTCCTTGGCATTGATGCCGTGGGTCTTGCCGAGATTGACAAAAAGCTTCGCCATTTCTCCCGCATACGAGTTCGAGCGCTCCTGATTGCGATCGGGGCGATGCGGTTGGCTATCGGAACGATCGAATTTCCCGCCATTGACGGTGCCGGGGCCGGCGTTGTCCTCGGCGATGCTTTGGCCTTTGGTGCTGGTGGCTTCACGCAGCAAGGTGAACAGAGCGCCGGCGATGTCGGTGGCGGTGTGACCTTGATCCAGAAGACGCTCGATGTGCGCTTCGTGGCCTTGGAAACTTCCGGCTTCGAGGCGGTCGCGCACGGCATCATAGAGCACATCGGCACGACGGTCCTCCACCTCTTCCTGCGAAGGCACGCGATGGCGTGGGATTTTCTGGCGGATGGTGCGCTCGATGTTTTGCAAGCGATACAAATCACGGCCAAACACAAAGGTCACAGCACGGCCGGAGCGACCGGCACGACCGGTACGACCGATGCGGTGCACGTAGTCTTCCGGATCTTGTGGCACGTCGTAGTTGAAAACGATGTCGATCTCCTCGATGTCGATGCCGCGCGCGGCGACGTCGGTGGCGACGAGAACTTCGACTTTTCCTTCCCGGAACCGTTGCAGCACGCGCTCGCGCATTTGCTGGGTCACATCGCCGTGGAGGCGGTCGGCGGGATAGCCGCGTGCCAACAGAGCCTCGGTGCATTCATCCACGGCTTTTTTCGTATTGCAGAAAACGATGGCCAAACGCGGATCTTCCAGGTCGAGCAAACGGCACAGCACTTCCACCTTCGAGCGCTCGCGCACTTCGTAGTGGCGTTGTTCCACGGATTCCACGGTCAGCGCCTTGCGCTCGATCTGCAGCATCTGCGGATTCTTGCCGAAGCGTTTGATCAGGCCTTCGACGCCGCGATTCATCGTGGCGGAGAAAAACATCGTCTGACGCGATTCCGGCAACTGCGCGAGCATCTCTTCCATTTCCTCGCGGAAACCCATGTCGAGCATGCGGTCGGCCTCGTCGAGGATGGTCATTTTGATTTCCGAAGGGTCGAAGGAACCACGGCGCATGTGGTCGAGCAAACGCCCGGGCGTGCCCACGATCAATTGCGCACCGTCTTCCAGCGCGCGGAACTGACGGCCAATCGGCGCGCCGCCATACACGGGAACCGCGTGGAGTTTCGGCAATTTCGAGCCGAGGCGATGCACATCCTCGCAGACCTGGATCGCCAGTTCGCGGGTGGGGCACAGGATCAGCACCTGCGGTTTGCGGCGGTTGACATCAATTTTGGCGAGCGCAGGCAGCACAAAAGCGGCGGTTTTGCCCGATCCCGTTTGGGAAAGTCCGATGATATCGTGTCCTGCCATCGCGACAGGAATGGCCATGGCCTGGATGGCGGAGGGGCGCTCGTAGCCCAGTTCTTCAATGGCTTCGAGCAAGGGGGCGGGTAGCCCCAGTTCAGTAAACGGCGTAGTATTCATAATCAATTTGAGTCGATGCTCCTACTCCATTTCATCCGAGAAATCATAGGCAAACATCCATCGGATGGCACATCGGATGACGAACTTACCACGAAAACAAAGGAAAAGGCAAGGATGAACTTTGCTGTGTCCGTAAAAAGCGGGGGCTAAGAGGATTGAAAACCGGCCCATCCGACGTTTTTTTACACATTTGCCAGGAAATGATCCTCGTTTTTCAGTTCGCCTTTCAACTTCATGCGATAGACGTGCTTGGTGGCATCGATCAGGCCCTCGGAGAGGCCGGCTTGGGCGAAGACGATGGCATTCGCATTTGATTCCTCCCACTGCAACAAGGCGCGGCCTCCGCGAAGTAGGCATTGCGCGTAGAGGTTGTGATCGAACGTTTCCTTCTCATGCACTTCGCCATCGTGAATGTGGACCGTGGGGAAAAACAAGCGATCGGCGAAGCGGCTGGGGAAGGTCAGCGCCATGGGGTGGACCTTTTGTTTGCCGGGCTTGAACTTGAAGACGGCGAAGCCGTAGTCCTGGTAGATGCCCACTTTTTCCAGCGAACCTTCCGGCAAACGAAAGCGTGCATCCAGCCGGGAGAAGTCCGCCATTTTCGGTACGTAGGAGGCCTCGAAGGAACCGACCTGATGCACTTTCAGCGGAGCGGACCGCGTCGGAGGACCGAGAGAATTGGCAAAGGGATCGCCGGCCGCAGGTGAGGGAAAGCCCTTGTCGAGCGACGCGAAAAAATGCGGGAACTTGCTCAAGTCGATGAACTTCACCGCATCCTCCGCCGATCCCGCCACGACCGGCAGGGGCAGCACCATCGCCACCTCGGCGGGAGTATCCACATGCATCGCATACACCAGCCCCTGCCGCGCCGGAGCCACCATGCGCGCGAAAATCCGTGTATTGCTCACTTCCTTGACCTTACCTGAGAACATGCACATATCACTGCCACCATACACAGGCTGTTCCCCCTGTCAGCAACAAAGCGTCCGGCTCACTTGAACAAGGTATCCACTCCCATGGCGGACTTTCTGAGAAGCTTGGGCATCTTTTTCTGATCGCGGGGCTTGAAGATGCGATAGATGAAACCTAACAGATGCAAGGTGAACAAGTGATCGACGATGCGGTAGCCGCGTTGTTTGCGCAGGAGCAGCGAAGAGGCCCAGGAGAGGGTGCGGCGCTTGATGTGGAAGGGCGTGAAGGAGACCTTGATGCGGTAGCGCATGCGCTCGCTGGCGGGGTAGCGTTTTTTGTAGTCTTTTTTCGCGGTGCGGATTTGCTCCGCGAGAGATTCCTCGAAGGGCAGAAAGTAGTAGCGACGCGCCAACAGAATGAGTCCGAAGAAGTCGCGCATGTGCTCGATGTCATCGATGGGCAAGTCCGCCGTCTCTGCGAGCTGGATCATTTTGGGAAAGAGCAGCGCGGCGGATTCCGAGGCGCGGAGGGAAAGCTGCGAATCGCGGACGAAGTGGCTGAGGACCTTGGCGACGGCGTGATTGATGAAAAGCCCATCCCAGTAAAGGTGCAAAAGCGGCGGAATGCGGACGCGGCGGAAGAAGAGTTTTTGGCGGGCGAATTCCTCGATGTAGTAGATCTGCCGGATCACAGTATCGGCATGGCGCAGCAGTTCCACGGCGGCGGGCGCGCACTGTGGACCGAGGATTTTTTCGACGGATTGTTCGATGCCGCCTTTGTCCCGAAACACATGGATGGCGACGGCGACGTTGAGGCGGATCCAGATGTCGGAATGAGAATTGCAACTGAGAAAGGCCAGGCGGCGGAAACGATGCCAGCCACCGGTCTGGCACCAGATCGACATGCCGACCATATTTTCCGCGCCCTCCAGCTCGCGGGCGAAGTGCTCGCAATCAGCCCCGATGTAAGAAGGAAACTCCCCCGCCCCTTCGTATTCACGCCGAGCCTGGAGCTCGATGATCTTGGCTTGCTTGACGTGGAAGAATGTTTTGTTCAACGGGATGTGGCGGAAAAAATCACTCTCGCCATGTTTCATGGAGACGATAAAATGGGGCGAGTCGATGCCCTCCAAGGTCTCGCTGAGCGTGCCGCGGTGCCAGATCAGATCGCCGATGCGATGGGCCCCCACAGTCCAGGTGCGGAGGATGAGTTTTTTGTCGCGCTTCTCAAACTCGGGTAAGAGTTTTTTGAGCAACAGATTTGTCTCGCGCGGATTGCGCAGGTGGAGTCGGGTGCGGATGGGATCTTTCACATCGACCCCATCGCTCTCGCCAATGCGAAGGATGATGCCGGAGAGTTGAGGGAAATGATCGAGCGTGTTCTGAATGAGGGAGAGGTAGTAGTTTTCCAGCTCGGACTTTTTGCCCGAGAGCGATGACTCGATCGCGGGCGTCAGCGGAATGATATCGCTTGTGAGAAAAATCCTCAGCCCGAATTCCTGCGTGAGCAGATCGAACAGCGAGGCGAATTGTGTCCGAAAAAACGCAATGCGCGCGGCGATTTCCGGCTCGTGCAGCGGATGGCTCGCGAGGTGGGCGAGGTCATCGAGCGTGACGGCGTTGTAACCCAGAGCGGTGACTTCGTGCGCAAAATCGCGCATATCCCGGTGGATCTGTTGCCATTGTTCCGCGGCCTCCGGACCATCGGTGAGAAGATGCGAAAAAGGAATCTTCGACCAGTTGATCCGGTTTTTCTGATAGTTCCGGAAAAACGGCCCGATGGCATCGATGAGGAAGAGCTCCATGTGTCGCGACGGATGAAGCGTGTGCAAGAGAGAATTGGCGAGAGATGCGGTGTGACGGGTTTGTCACGATTGCTGATGCCTTGGCCACCCCATCAAAAAAAACAAAAATAATCGTTGATTTATTTAATTTTCAGAATAAAATGAAAATCGTGAGCAGCAAAAGCGAACAAACCAACGCCGAGATGGCCGCCCTGAAAGCGGCTCGCGATGAGTTTGTCTCGCAGTGGGGGGCGCTCGGTTCACAGTGGGGTATCAATCGCACGATGGCACAAATCCACGCGCTACTCATGACCGTCGATCAGCCCATGACCACCGATGACCTGATGGAGCAATTGGAAATCAGCCGCGGCAATGCCCACTCGAATGTCAAGGAACTCATCGCCTGGGGTCTGGTGCGCACGGTGGTGATCCGCGGCGAACGCAAGGAATACTTCGAAGCGGAGAAGGATGTGTGGGAAATCGCCCGGACCGTCGCCCGCGAGCGCAAGCGACGCGAAATCGAGCCGGCGCTGGGCGTGTTACGCGAATGTGTGGAAAAAAGCCGCGAGTGGGACAGTGCCGAGGCCAAGGCCTTTCACAAACAAATGCGCCAGTTGGAAGAGTTTGTCAGCTTCGCCTCGAAAGTCGCCGATCAGGTTTCCAGCATGAAACACGGTTTCGCCGTGCAACTCGCCGCCAAACTTCTCGGCTGACCCCAATCCTTTTTTTTACTTCATATTTTCATTTTTTACTGAAAAAAAGAAAACAACAGAAACTACAGAAAACACAACCAAAGAACCGAACACCATGAACGACACCATCCCACAAACAGTCATCGCCTACGGCATCTATCTCGGCATCGCCATTCCGCTCACCATCTGGGTCGCACGGACGCTGCACAAGAGCGGCCGCATCTTTCTCGTGGACTGCTTCCACGGCAATGAACAACTCGCCGACAGCGTGAATCATCTGCTGGTCGTCGGTTTTTACCTCGTCAACATCGGCTTCGTGGCCCTTTACATGAAACTCGATCTCGAGGTCGCCAACACCAAGGGCATCTTCGAGGCGTGCAGCGGCAAGCTCGGCGTGGTGATGCTCATTCTCGGCGTGATGCACTTTTTCAATCTCTACATCCTGACCCGCACGAGAAAACGCGCGGCATGGGAAAAAATGGGACCACCTGTCGAACCCACCGGAACGCTCGCCCGCTAAACTCTCTCTATTCACGACCATGAACACGCTCACGATATTCTACGATCCGCACTGCGGACTGTGCACCACCTTCCGGCTGTGGTTGGAGCGGCAGAAAAAATCCGTGCGCGTGGAATTCATCGGCTACTCCAGCCAGCAGGCCGAGCAACGCATGCCGAACATACGCCAGCTCCACGCCGACCAGGACATCATCGTCCTCGCCGACGATGGCCGTTGGTGGCAGGGCAGCGCGGCTTGGATCGTCTGCCTGTGGACGACATTCGAATACCGCGACTGGTCCTTCCGCCTCGCCGCTCCCCAATGGCAGCCGATGGTGAAACGCGTGGTGCATGCGCTCTCGACCAGGCGGCATAAAATTTCCCAGCTGATGGGCCTGAGAAGCGAGGGCCAACTCTGGAACGCCGTTTCCCAGCTGCGGGAGGAAAGTTGTGCGGACGGCAGCTGCCAACTACCTCCCATCAAACCACCCGCCCTTCCCTATCTTGCCCAAGCAAAAATCAACACAACCACTCACACACTACCATCATGAAACCAATCGCAGTCATTTTCGGAGCCAATGGATTTTTAGGTCGCTATCTTAGCCGTCACTGGGCGCGCAAGGGATATGAAATTGTCGCCATCGCACGCCATCGTGAAGGGTGGAGTGGCGATGGCATGTTCTTGCCGTGGGATGGAAAAAACAGCGGTCCCTGGGAGCTCGCGCTGGAGGGTGCCGCCGTGGTGTTGAATCTCAGCGGTCGCTCGGTCGATTGCCGCTACAACGAGCGGAACCGCAATCAGATTTTCGACTCGCGCGTCGATAGCACACGCGCGATCGCCCGGGCCATCCGTCAGTGCAAAAAACCACCCGCTCTGTGGATGAATGCCAGCACGGCGACGTGGTATCGGCATGCCGAGGATGGGCCGCAGGACGAATGGCGCGGCGAGATGGGCGAGGGCTTCTCGGTGGGCGTGGCGCGGGCGTGGGAGGAGACCTTTTTCCGCGAAAAAACACCAGCGGAAACACGCAAGATCGCCTTGCGCACGGGCATCGTCATGGCGAACGAACGCCGCTCGGCATTCGATGTGCTGGCTCGCCTCACCCGTTGGGGACTGGGCGGCGCGCAGGGAACTGGACGCCAGCGCGTGAGCTGGATCCACATGCAGGACTGGCTGGCGGCACTGGATTTTCTCGTCGGCAATCCGCTGCTGGACGGCGTCTTCAACCTCACCGTGCCCGAGGCCTGCACCAACCGGAATCTGCAACAATCGCTGCGTGAGGAACTGGCGATGCCCGTGGGATTGCACGCACCCGCACCACTTGTCAAACTGGGCGCATGGATGCTGCGCACGGAGGCCGAGCTGGTTCTCAAGAGCCGCTGGGTGCGACCGCTGCGACTGGAGGAAGAAGGTTTCCGCTGGCGCTATCGCACACCGAACACGATGATCGCCGACCTACTCGCGCGGCCGGGGTTGGAGGGATTTTTCGCCACCAAAGAACGCCGCGCCATGGGGGCCCGCGTGTGGGCCACGGCGACCTGAGGCATCACACGACCACGGTGCGCAGGGACTCGATCAAGCCATTCTTGAACGCATCCCAGCGCATCGGCTGGGCTTCGAGAAACATCTGATTGCTGACTTGCAGTTCGATGCCTTGATACTGCGCGGAGGAGCGCTCCTTACGCAATGTGTCGAGAATGGTTTTGGTCTGCTCGGGATAAAACACCTGATTGCCCTTGATGGTGAGAGCGGGAAGTTTTTCCTGCATCGCTTGCAGCCATTGCAGGGCCAGCGATGACTCGCCCACGCGACCTTCGCTGTAGAGCAAGCAGACGTGCAGATCCGGATGGAGAGCCGGGTCAAAGGTATGCACCGAGACATGCAGCACGGAGGCATTCCGCTCCAGTTCCGTCGAGATCCGCTGGCGCAGGGCGCTGAGGTGCGTCACGAGCTGGCGTTCGTGGAGTTTTTCGCGCTGCTGCTCGGTCAGCTTCATCGATAAATCGCTCCAGCGCTCAGGTGTGGGATCCTGCAAGTAGCAATCGATGATGAGCCGGGTAATCTCGCAATGCACCAGCGGCGTGCGGAATTTCATCGACAAGGCCTGCGCCAGATTCAGCGCGCCGAGATCCCAGCCCTCAGGCGAGGTGATACGCTCCATGTCCTGGCTCAGCGCTTCTTTGTAAGCATCTGGCACGGCACAGGTGGCGTGTTCACAGGAAAAGATCGTAGGTATCATGACGGGCGCGGCAACAAACTTGTGGCAAGCTACGGGGCGAACAAGTCTTTTTCGAGAAAATTTTCGCCGCAACTCACCGGGCGGCCTCTCCCCTTCCCTTTTCCCGACAAGGGCTCGCCGACAAAATGCACGCGAACCGCTCGGCAGCATTGACGAGCGGGGGCACAATTTGCCATCCTGCGCACCGCATGATCGCCGCCGAACAAGCAAGCACTTCCGACAAAAGCAAATTTTCGCTGCAACAAGGCAACGAAGCGAAGGTCGATGATGTCATGCGCGCCATGCCCCACGCCCTCGGACCGGAGAAGTCGATTCTCAGCTCCATGCTGCAAAACCCGCTCGAAAACATCAGCACGGCCATTGAGGAAAAGCTGACCAAACAGCACTTTTACCTACCCGCTCACGGCATTGTTTTTGAGCTGCTGCTGGAATTTTTCGAAAAAGGCATCGAGGTCGAACTCGTGTCGCTGGTGCAGAAACTCATCGACAAAGGACTGCTCGAGAGTGTGGGCGGCCCCGCGGCCCTCACCGAGCTCTATTCCTACGCGCCGAATTCCGGGCATTTCATCGCCCACCTGAATTTCGTCAAAGACAAATTCACCCTGCGCTCCATCATCAACTCCTGCAACGAGGCGATCGCCAATGCCTTCGACAATCCCGAAGACGTGCCGCAACTGCTCGATAGCGTGGAAACGGCGGTCCTCGCGATCCGCGAAAATTCCGAGGTCAATCGCGCGGTTACCATCCAGTCCGCCGTGAAGGAGGTGATGGAATATTTCGCCGCGCTGTGCAGTCAGGAGAAAAAATCCCAGGGCTTCATGACCGGCTACGAAGTGCTGGACCGCATGTGCGGCGGCCTCAAGCCGGGCGAGATGTTCATCATCGCCGCCCGTCCGTCGATGGGAAAAACCTCGTTCATGATGAACATCGTGGAGCACATCTGCCTCGATCAAAACAAGCCCGCGATGGTGTTTTCCTGCGAGATGACCACTTTCCAAATCGTGCAACGTCTGGTGTTTTCCCGCGCCCGTTACAAGCTCTCCGACCTGAGCAAAGGCCTGCTACCACAGAAAAAAGACCTGCTCAGCATCAAGCGCGCCTCGGAAGAAATCGCCAACGCGAAATTGTTCATCGACGACACCCCCGGCATCACCATCAACGACCTGCGGGCCAAGGCGCGACGCAAGAAACGCGATGAAGACATCCAATTGATCGCCGTGGACTACTTGCAGCTCATGCGCTCGCTCAGCAAACAGGCGGCGAACTCGCGCGAGCGGGAGATTGCCGAAATTTCCTCCGGTCTCAAGGGACTGGCCAAAGAGCTGGGCATTCCCGTGATCGTGCTGGCGCAGCTCAACCGCGGTCCGGAAGGTCGCAGTGGCGGCACCCCGCGCATGTCCGACCTCCGCGAATCCGGCTCGATCGAGCAGGATGCCGACATGGTGGGCCTGCTCTACCGCAGCGCCTACTACGCCGAAAACGAGGAGGAGCGCAAAGAAGAAGAAGGCCGCGCTATCCTCAACCTGGCGAAGAACCGTAACGGCGAAACGGGAGAGGTGCCACTGACATTCATCGCCCCGCTGATGCGTTTCGAAACCGGCCCGCCCGCTCAGGAACCAAACGGTTGACCCGCACGGCTGATCGCAAAATCTGCGAATGGCCGTGACGCATGCTTGACCTGGGTGAGGCTTTGTAGTGTCTTCAGCACGTGCTAGCATACGTCCACGACTGGGATCCTGTCATCATCGATATCTGGCGCGGCATCAAGCTGCGTTGGTATGGGCTCTCCTATCTGTTAGCCTTCGTCGTCGCCTACTACCTGCTCTGCTACCTTTCGCGCCGCAAGCTGTGGGTCATTGCGGAAAAAAACATCGGCGACTTCATCGCGCTGCTGGCGATGATCGGCGTCTTCATCGGCGGCAGGCTGGGCTATGTGTTCTTTTACATGCTGCCCACGGAAGGTGTGAAATTGTTGCGCGAGGACCCGCTTTCCATCCTGCGCGTCTGGGACGGCGGCATGGCCAGTCACGGCGGCTTTCTGGGCGTCGCCCTTTTCACCTACTACTATGCGAGCAAGCACAATCTCTCGTGGACGGGCATCGGCGATGGCATCTGCATCGTCGCGCCGCTGGGATTGTTGTTCGGGCGCTTGGCGAATTTCATCAACGGCGAGCTCTATGGCCGCGTGGCACCCGATCTCGCCTGGGGCGTGAAATTTCCCCAAGCACTCGCCACCGAAAGTTATACCGTGCAGGAGAGCATCCTCATCGCCTGCGCGGATCGCGCGCCGGAGTTTGCCGAGATGGTGGCCACCCCGCACGGGCTCACCGAAGCCGTGCGCCTCTCGCCCGAGGTCAAACAAATCGCCGCCGAACATCTCACCGCGCGGCATCCCTCGCAATTGTATGAAGGCCTGCTCGAGGGAGTGGTGCTGTTCGCACTGATGTGGTTCCTGCGTTTCCGCTATCCCAAGGCACCGCACGGGATGATCACCGGCATCTTTTTCATTCTCTACGGGGTGTTCCGAACTCTCGTGGAGCACTACCGCGAACCCGATTCCGCGATGATCGGCGCTCTGACGAAAGGCCAGTTTTACTCGCTCTTCATGATTCTGGCTGGTGTGGCGTTTTTATGGAATGCGCGGCAAAAGGCGAAGCGCGGTGCGTAAACCGTTCTCCTCACAGCGGTGTCGCCTCTTTCGCATACTGGCAGTTCCAGCAAATCTCAAAGGTCCCCGGCACGGTTTCGCCGCACTGCGGGCAGACCCAATCCACCTGCTCCACCGCCTGCTTCGCTTGTTGGTAGTAGGGCTGCAAGAGCTCCATGGCGATTTCATAATTTTCGTCATCCACGCACAGCACCGGATAAAACGCCGGACCCTGGAGCTCGCTCAAGGCGGCCGCATGCTCATTGCGGATGAAGGACGGAACGCCCGCTTGCTGCAAAATCGATTGGTAGTGACCTACCATCGATCCGTCACGACTGCCGAAAATTTCTCTCATGGTGATTATTTGTTAGGGGCCGGTTGCCATTGCACGCGAACCTTGACTTGATCGCTTTGAGCGACACAGAAGCCGATGATCCGATAGCCTTCGTTCTGATTTTCCTCCGCGGTGGGAGGCTTCAGGGAAAACTCCTGCCAATCGCCGCCCATGATATCATCGCGCCGCAGCACGAGCGTTTTGCCTTTTTTCTGAAGCAGCACTTCACGACCTTGGATCTTGATGCTGGCATCGGTCACCACCGCCCAGCGCACCTCGCCTATCGGTTTTTCGATGCGATCCTCCAAGGTCACACCGCCCGTGCCGCGATCAAATGTCACCAAACGCTTGGCCAGCGCACACTGCTGCGCGTATGCGCGTGTGAGATCGATGGTGCAACTCGACAGCTGCCCTTTTTCCTCGCTCCATGGTGACACGGGACAACCGGGCATGGGTGCCGCCTGCAACGCATCGCCGATGACCAAGGTGTTGTGCGAACGATTGTTCAAGCGGAAATACTCCCAGCGCTGTTTGCCGAAATAGCCGGGCATATTGTAATTGTCCGAGCCAAGATCAGAGAACCAGCGCACACCACCCGCTTCATAGACAAACGATCCGGCATCCAGATGCCCGTGGCTCGCCGCCCCCGTGCCGCCCTTGATGGCGAGCCAGGCGGCATCGGCATTCCACGATGTGCGGGCCAATGCGATTTCCTGCTCGCCGCCGAATCGGGCCGTGAGTGAGAATGCCGGTGCCTGTTCCGCGGGCGGCGGCAACCACAGCAAATGCAGCGGATGAAAGCGCGCTTCACCGGGAGTGACGCCCGCCTGCCATTGCTTCAGCAAAGTTCCCAATGCATCGCGGACCCAGCGCGGCAGGGCGCTCCGGGGAAATTGCCCCGCGATCCATGTCTGCGCCGGTGTGATATGCAATCCTCGCGTGCCACTGTCAGCGTAATTGAATGACATACCCGTGGGCCCGCTCTGATGGATCATGAATTCCGCCGTTTGTTTCCAAATGTCCGCCACCGGCTTTTTCCCCGCGAGTGCCTGGTTAGCGGCGAAGTGCATGATTTGATAATTGCTCCCATAGTGCCAGTAGCCGGGTCCCTCGGGATAGGCGCCATCGGGTTGATAAAACCGCACGCAGTCTTCCACCAGCTGATGACTTTCCGCCAGCACCTCCGCGCAGCGCTGCGGCTGCACTTCATCGAGCACGATCGCGGCGAATTCCATGCCCGTGCCGCACACTTGCGACCAGTTGTTGGTTGGCGATTTCCACCATTTGTGTTTGTGGTTCACCAGCGCGAGCAGGCCTTTTTCATCGATGGCATCGGCATACTTTTTGCGCTGTTCGGGAGTGAGACTGGCATGGAGCCAGTCATAGCCGATCGCCATGGCCGTGGCCATTTCCGCGGTATCGAGGAAATGATCCGGATTCCAGCTCGGCATCGCGCAGGCGGCATCCATTTCCGCCAGAGCACGTTGTTTGTATTTCTGATCCCCCGTCATGCGCCAGGCCCACGCGCAGTGAATGACGCGATGCAAGGCATCACGCGACTCCGGCAGCAGACGCCTGCCATCTGATTTTTCAAACCGACAGGTCCGCTGGCGCAATACGGCATCAGCCAGCTGAAGGATGTTTTTTTGCAACGCGGCCGCCAACGGATCGGTCGCGATGCGCTGCTTCACCGCAGCTTCCATCGATGCGGGAAACAACAACCGCGGGTGCGGATGGTCGGAAGGCCGTGCCACTGCCATCGGAGTGAGCGCCACAGCAATCACACCCATCATCACTCGTCCCCATAAACGCATATCTTTTCCATACGCGGAGAACGGGCGAAAACTTGCATGAGGAAATCCGAAGACTCACGCCTCACCCGCCGCTTCCAGCAATTTGCGGAAGGTGCCGGGCTGCGATTGCAACTCTTCGAAGGTGCCGCTCGCCACGATGCGCCCACGCTCGAGCACGACGATGCGTTTCGCCATGCGAATGGTGGAAAAACGATGCGCGATGAGAAACGTCGTGCGTCCCTCACACAGGATCTGCAAGGACTCCGCCACAGCCGCCTCGCTCTCCGCATCCAGCGCGCTGGTGGCTTCATCGAGGATCAAAATCGGCGCGTTTTTCAGAAACGCCCGCGCCATCGCGATGCGCTGCCTTTGTCCACCCGACAGACTGGAGCCGCGTTCGCCGACGACCGTCTGATATCCCTCCGGTAAGCGTTGGATGAATTCATGCGCATGCGCTTTTTCCGCCGCGGCCACCACCTCCGCATCAGTGGCATCTTCCCGTCCTACACGGATGTTATCGATGATACTGGCCTGGAACAGCACCGGCATCTGCGGCACCACCGCGATATTGCGCCGCAGGTCCCGCAACGACCAATGCCGCAGGTCACAACCATCGATCTCCACCCGCCCCTGCAGGGGATCGAACAGACGCGGCAACAAATTCACCATAGTCGTTTTTCCAGAACCACTGGGCCCTACAAACGCGACCATTTCCCCTTTTTCCACGGTCAGGGACACCTCGCTCAACACGGGCTCCTCGCCGTAGGAAAAACTCACATCGCACCACTCGACCTTGCCATGGATCACCCCGCTCGCGCGGATCTCGGACGGCGACGGCTCGGTGACCGTCTCCTCCGCCTGCATGATCATTTCCAATCGCTCCGCCGCCGCGCTTCCCTGACGCAACAGGGCATTCACGGCACCCAATTTTTTCACCGGCTCATAGGCCATGAACAGCGCGGCCCCCACCGACATGAATTGCTCCAGAGACATGCCGCGCTGCACGCCCAGATAGAGAGCGAAAGCAAAACCCACCGATGCCACCAACTCGATCGCGGGAGAAATCATCGCCTTGTATTTCACGACCTTCAGCAACAACCGCAAAATCTCGCGCACCTGGCCGCCATAGACATCCATCTGGCGTTTTTCCAATTGATACACCCGCACTTCCAGCGGAGATTGCAGCGTCTCATTGATCGTGGAAGACGTTTCCCCCATCTGACGCTGCACAGCCTTGCTGCGGCGCGCGATGCGTTTGCCGGCCCGCGAGATCGGCAGCACACACAGGGGGATGGTGAACAGTCCTATCATCGCCATCGCCATGCTACCCTGTTTCATCGCTTCCGAGATCAAATAGGCACTCGCCGCGATCAGCGTGGCTGGCTGCTTGATCAGGTCATTGCTCCCCTGCGCGATCGCACTGCGGATCACCTCCGCATCATAGGTCAGCCGCGAGAGAAGATCGCCGGACTTGTTGCCGTGGTAGTAACTCATCGGCAAACGCTGCAGCTTGGAAAACGCCATCAACCGCACTTTCTCCAGCACGATGTAGCCCGTCTTGTTGATCAGCAAGGTATTCAAATACCCGAACAAGCCCCGTGCCAGAAAAATCAACGGAATGAAAGCGCACACCAGCATCGTCATCGATTCCACCGAGTTGTTGAGGTATGCCTCCTTGAACTCGATCAACCAGGCCGGCACCTGATTCATCCCCTTGGTATCGCGAAACAGGATCGGAAACACATACTTTACCAGTGTCGGCAGGCCCAGCCCGCTCGCCAGACCATACAAAATCCCGGCCAGAATCCCCCCTCCGAAAGTCAATCGTGCCTCCCACAGCAGGGAATAATAGCGTCGTAAGCCAGTTTGTTTCACCGCCGGAACCTAGCACGCCCCCAGCCACACTGGCAATCCCGATTTGCGCGGCTCATGAGTCCTCTCGAGACAAGCCAAAAATTTTCTTGCCAGAATAACTGCATCGTGAATGCTGACCTGACCCAAATCCACGTTACCAAGTCTTATGCTAGAACCCTTCTTTCTCGATCACGGCATTTCCCTATCCATCGGCCTCGGCTTCGCGAGTCTGCTCATTGCCTTGTGGCTGATTCGCGCGGTGCTGGCTTCCAGCGCGGGAAATGACCGGATGAAAACGATCGCCGCAGCCATTCAGGCGGGAGCCGCCGCGTACTTGCATCGCCAGGTCATGGCGATATCCTCGATCGCCGTGGTCATGTTCATCGCCGTGGGTTTCCTGCGCAACTGGACAACCGCCACGGGATTTGTGGTGGGAGCGGTTTGTTCCTTGGTGGCGGGCTACATCGGTATGAACATCGCGGTGCGCGCGAATGTTCGCACGGCGCAAGCAGCCTCCATCGGACCACGCCCCGCGCTGCGCGTCGCCTTTAATGGTGGTGCGGTGACAGGCTTGCTGGTGGTGGGGCTGGGACTGGTCTCGGTAGGGCTTTTCTATCTGATCGCGAAACACATCTCGCAGGACGAACGCGTCGCCATCGATTCTCTCGTCGGCCTCGCTCTCGGCAGCTCGCTGATCAGTGTCTTTGCCCGTCTCGGCGGCGGCATTTACACCAAGGCGGCCGACGTCGGCGCCGATCTGGTGGGCAAGATCGAGCAAAATCTTCACGAAGATGATCCGCGCAATCCGGCCACGATCGCCGATAACGTGGGCGACAATGTGGGCGACTGCGCCGGCATGGCGGCGGACGTTTTCGAAACCTATGCCGTGAGTTTGATCGGTGCGATTCTCATCGGCTACCTGACTTCCACCGGCCACGCTTCCGCGGCCTTGATCTATCCGTTTGTGATCTGTGGCCTTGCGATCATCGGCTCGTTGTTAGGGATTTGGTATGTGAATGTCACCAGGACCGATGCCACCAAGGCCTTGATCGGCGGCGTGGGCGTGAGCGGCGCCATCACCGCCGCGCTGCTTTTCCCCGCAACCCGCGCGCTGTTTCCGCAGGCGCTGGATTTTTCCGGGAAATCGATCGACGCCACGTCCTTGTTTTTCTGTGTGTTGATCGGAATCGGTCTGACCTTTGCCACGGTGTGGATCACCAACTACTACACCTCCACCGCCCACAAGCCCGTGCGCCGCATTGCCGATGCCTCGGAAACCGGTCATGCCACGAACATCATCGCCGGCATCAGTGTGGGCCATCACTCGACTACCTTGCCCGTGGTCCTGATCGCGGCATCCATCCTCGGCTGCTACCAGCTCGCCGGCCTGTATGGCATCGCGGTGGCGGTCATCAGCATGCTGAGCTTGTCCGGCATCATCATTTCGCTGGATGCCTTCGGGCCCATCACCGACAACGCCGGCGGCATCGCGGTGATGAGCGGACTGGATGCCGAGGTGCGCAAGATCACGGATGAACTGGATGCCGTGGGCAATACCATGAAAGCCGTGACCAAGGGCTACGCGATCGCCTCCGCGGGTCTCGCCGCAATGGTGCTGTTCGGCTCTTATGTGGAGGAGCTGAAATTTCACCTGCAATCGAAAGTGGCGCTGAACTTCGATCTCACCAATCCGCAGATCATCATCGGCCTCTTCATCGGCGGCCTGCTGCCTTACATTTTCACCGCCTATGCGATGGATGCCGTGGGCTCGGCCGCGGGCGCGGTGGTGAATGAAGTGCGCCGCCAGGTCAAGGCGTTTCCCGGCATCCTCACGGGGGAAACCACGCCGGATTACGGTCAGTGCGTGGACATCGTGACGAAGGCCGCGTTGAAAAAAATGATCGTGCCCGCGCTGCTCCCCATCGTGTTTGTGGTCGCGGTCGCCGCCATTCCTTTCCTCGGAAAAGAAGCTCTGGGCGGGGTGCTGGTCGGCACGATTGTCACGGGATTGTTCGTCGGCATCGCCATGACCTCCGCCGGTGGTGCCTGGGATAACGCGAAAAAATTCATCGAGGAAGGCAATCACGGCGGCAAGGGCTCTCCCGCCCACGCCGCCGCCGTCACGGGTGACACCGTGGGCGATCCCTACAAGGACACCGCCGGTCCCGCCGTGAACCCGATGATCAAGGTGGTGAACATCGTCGCCATCCTGCTGATCCCGATTTTCTTCTGACAACTCCGCTCACGGCACGCGGAATTTCCGGCGCGGCTCTTCCGTGTCGTACGGGTCATAGACCAGCGTGCCGCTCGCAAGTCCCTGGCAATCGACCACGCGATTGCCATACGGACTGAAGACATAGCCATCGCGCCCGGGCACAGGCTGGGCAACGGGCACCTCGACGGAGGGAACGGGAGGCGGTTTGCAAGGAGGCACGGGCGCTTGATCAAACGTCTTCGCGGGCCGGGAAATCCACCAACACGACGACAAAACACCACACATCATTAGCAATAGAATCTGGCGCATGACCGATTTTTGTTAGATGTTAGCGAGCGGTGGCAAAGGGATTCGCCGTTTGACGTTGCTGCACCTCCCGCGGCATCCACGTCCAGGGATCCGCGCCTTTTTCGGTATAGACAGCGATGCCGATCACGCCCACGTTGCGCGTATCGCCGTGTCGAAGATTCGCGTATGATTCCGAGACGCTGCTGAATTGAAAAGCAGCCACCGCCTCATAGCTCGTGCGGAATCCTTTGATTTCCAGAGTTTTCCCCGGATCGATCACATAGCCGGGACGCGATACGCTGGCGGGCTTGCCATCGAGCACGTCCAGACCATCCACACTCGCCACCACTTGCACGCGGCATTTGCAGACATTCTTGATGACGATGCTATACGTGCCGCCGTGGGCACCTTGGGCGAAGCGACGATAGCCTCCGGTGGTCCAGGATTTATACGCGGGCAGATAGCCGATGCCGCCCTTGATGCCCCACTGGATGATGCCTCCCGCCGCCGTTTGCAACGCGTCCACTTTCAGGTCCATGGCATCCATCGCCGCGAGCCCCTCACGGTTGTTGTAAAAAATGGCATCCACTCCCACAGGTCCGGAGCTGGCACGGGTGAAACGCAGATCACCGAGCGGTGAATTGACCATCTTGCCCCAGGTCGTCGCCAGGCCGGGGCGTTCCTTCGCGGGCTTGGCGAAGGCTTCGGCGGAATCAACGGAGCCGAATGCTTGCGGCTTGATCTTCGCCCGTTGCATGGTCCCGCCGAACTCCGCGCTCGTCTCTGGCGCATTGCTCGGCATCCGCGATGAATCAACGGGCTTATAAGCCACACCACCCGTCGTGCAGGAGGAAATCACCAGGCCCATCGCACCGCTGGCAGCGATCAAAAAACCCTTGCTCCGCAAGCGAAGCACCAACTCTCGTATGACTATCAATTTCATAGTGCTGCAAAAACAGCATTTAATCTGACCACCGTCAACCACAAAATGCACTTTTTTCAGCATTTCGTCAACCAAGGAGAAATGCATCGGCTCGATTTCCTGCTTTCCCTCCGCCAGAGAGATGCTAGAATTCGGGGAGATGCCACAAGGATTGTCAGCACAAGACGCATGGACGGCCCAGGCGCGCCACGTCGCCCGCAAGGTGAATTTCGCCTGGTGGCTGCAACGTTTTTCCGCGCCATTGCTGCTGAGCAGCCTGGTGGGAACCGCGCTTCTGCTGTGGTTTCGTCGGCAATACCCGCAAATTGGCACGGCACCCTGCCTGCTGGCCATCGCTGGTGTCCTTTGTCTGATCGCGCTGATTAGCTGGCTGATCGCCCGGAAGAATTTTGAGACTCCCGCCCAATCGTTGGTTCGCATGGAAGCGGCCATGCGCCTGCGCAGCGGGCTCTCGGCGGCTCTCGCAGGCGTCAGCCCCTGGCCCGCGCTGCCGGATCGCGTGCACGCCGGTCTGCGCTGGCATTGGCAACGCGTGTGGATCCCGCCCGTCGCTGCTCTGCTTCTGCTCGCCGCCGGTCTGCTGATCCCGCTGCATCGTCTTTTGCCCCCCAAACTCCCGCCCGACGAACCTCAGGCCTGGGAACGCACGGAATCAGAACTCGCCAAGCTCGAGGAAGAAAAAGTCGTCGATGAAGAATACATTGAGGAAGTGCGCAAAAAAATCGAAGACCTGCGTGCCCAGGATCCGGAAGAGTGGTTCAGCCATGCCTCCATGGAAGCCACCGATAACATGCGCAAGGAACACAAGTCCGAGACCAAACGACTCGAGCGCGAAATGAACCAGGCCGCCAAAACGCTCGAGACGCTGCAGCAAAATCCGCAGCTCGGCGACAAGGAAAAAGCACGGCTCGCCAACGAGTTCGAGCAGGCCATGGAGGGCATGAAAAACGGAGCCATGAAGCCGAATCCGGCACTCATGGAGCAACTCAAGGGACTGGACCCCAAAGACCTCGGCAAACTCACGCCAGAGCAAATGCAGCAACTGCAACAAAATCTCAAAAAAAGCGCCGAACAACTGCAAGGCGAAGGCCAGCAGGGCGAGGGCGGACAAGGCGAGGAATGGCTGGATGAATTGCTGGCCGACGGTTCCCACCCCGGCGACAAAGGACAAGGCCAGGGCCAGGGGGAAGGCGAGGGTGAAGGCGAAGGAGAGGGTGAAGGCCCCGGCAAAGGCGGTGTCAACCGCGGTCCCGGCCATGACCCGAATCTGTTAGGCAAAGCCTCCCAGGAACTCGAGACCGGCGACATGCAGGGCCTCAAGGCCACCGATCTTTCCAAGTCCCTGCCCGGTGATTTGTTAGAACTGCAGGACGGCAAGCACGATGTCGATCAAAGCGCCAGCAAAGCCAGCGCCGGCGGCGATGTTTCCGATACCGGCAAGGGCGGCGATCGCGTCTGGAAAGAATCGCTCGACCCGCAGGAACAAAAAGCTCTCAAGAAATTTTTCGAATAACCTTCCATCATGTCACACGCCACCGAAACCGAAGTCGCCGATGCCGCCAAGCACATCCGCTCTCTCAACCAAGCGCTCAATCAAGTCCTCTTCGGCCAAGAAGAACTCATCGATCTGGTCATCACCGGCGTCCTCGCCCGCGGCCACATTTTGCTGGAAGGCCTGCCGGGCCTGGGCAAAACCGAGCTGGTCAAAGGCCTCTCGCGCTCGCTCCGCCTCGATACCAAACGCGTGCAGTTCACGCCGGACCTGCTGCCCGGCGACATCACGGGCAACCCCGTGCTGCAAGAGGTCAATGGCAAACGCGAATTCGTCTTCCAGCCCGGCCCGCTTTTCACCAACATTCTGTTAGCCGACGAAATCAACCGAGCCTCGCCCAAGACCCAGTCCGCCCTGCTCGAGGCCATGCAGGAGCGCCGCGTGACGGTGCTGGGACACACCCATGACCTGCCGAAACCATTCTTCGTTCTCGCCACGCAAAACCCCATCGAACTCGAAGGAACCTATCCCCTGCCCGAGGCGCAGCTCGACCGCTTCCTCTTCAAACTGGAGGTCACGCGCAACAACGTCTCCACGCTGGAACGCATCGTCAATCACCGCGAGCTCGGCACCGATCCGGTCGTGGAGGCCATCATGACATCCGAAACCCTGGATCAGATCCTCGGTCTCGTGCGTCGTATTTTCCTCCCCACCCCCGTCGCGAACTACATCGCGCGTCTCGTCGATGCCACCCACCCCGGGCAGTCAACGGCGGCACGCGGCATCCGCTACGGAGCCTCGCCCCGTGCGGCGCTGTCCCTCGCCTCGGCGGCGAAGGCACGCGCGCTCATCAACGAGCGTCCTCACGCTTCGTTTGAAGATGTGCGTTTCGTCGCGGGAGCCGTGCTGCGCCACCGCATCGTGCTGGAATACAATGCCCGCATCGAGGGCCTCACGGCAAACGACCTGGTGCGCACGATTCTCGAAGAAGTCCCCTTCCAGGCCAATGCCACACCGCGCACCATGGTGAATTCCTAACAACATATCGCACCCATCTGTCATGAAAAAACTCCTCGTCTCCGTCATCGCCGCCCTCGGCCCCCTCACCGCCCCAGCCCAGCCAAGCGTGCAGGAAAGCCCCAAGTTCCGCGTGGTCTGCGTGGGCGACAGTATCACCCAGGGCAGCGGTGCCGCCCGCGGCAAGTCCTACCCCAGCCAGCTCAAGGAATTGTTAGGCAAGGACTGGGATGTGAGCAATTGCGGTGTCAGCGGCCGCACCTTGCTGAAAAAAGGCGACCATCCCTACTGGAACGAGAAAGCCTACAAAAGCGCTCTCTCCGTGAAGCCGCACGTGGTGATCATCATGCTCGGCACCAACGACACCAAACCGCAGAACTGGAAATTCGAGCAGGAGTTCTATGCCGACTATGCGGAGCTGGTGAAATCCTTCCAGGACCTGCCCTGCAAGCCCATCGTGTTTGTCTGCCGCCCCTGCCCCGTTCCCGGAAAAGGAAATTTCGGTATCAACGACGCGAACCTCCAGGTCGTCATCCAGCACGTCGATAAACTGGCGAAAGAAAAAAATCTGCCCATCATCGACATGCATGCCGCACTCAAGGATCATCCGGAATTCCTGCCGGATCGCGTGCATCCCAATACCGAGGGCGCGGCGCTGATGGCCAAGGCTGCCGCCGAGGTGCTCAAGCCCCTCGCCAAAACCCTCAAACCGTAAAGAAATCCCTCATCGGAAAAATTCTTTGCGATTGATTGAACAAGCCGGGTTCTGACCCGCGTAGTGGTCAGATTATGAAATCTTCCTCTCTCAAACGCCTCTTTTTCTGGCTTTCCGGCGCCGGCACCGAGACACTCGAACAATGCCCGAGCTGGGAGCAGCGCAAGTATGTCGCCTTCGGCTGCACCGTGCTCGTGCCCTGCGCCTTCGCCTTCATCGCCTGTGCCTACGCCCTTTCCACCCTGACGGACAAACCGCTCGTGATCTACGGCGTCGCCACCGTGTGGGCCTTCATCATTCTCAGCATCGACCGCGCCCTGCTCGCTTCCTATCGACCCTTCATGTCGTTCTTCCGCAAGATCGGCCAATTCGCGCTGCGTTTTGTCGTCGCCATGCTGATGGGCATCACCATCGCCCACCCCATGGTGCTCCTGCTTTTCCGCGATACCATTTCCACCGTGATCGAGGCGGATCGCGCGGCAATGATCGAGACCACCCGCTCGCAGTTCGAGAAATCGAAAAACACCGTGCGCCAGCAAGTGACCGCGCTGGAGACAAACATCGCCGATCAACGCCAGAAATGGAACGAATCGTTCCAGGCGAAATTCATCATCCAGGAAAACGAGGACGCCTCCTCCGCCATTCCCGGCCTCACCGCCGCACAACAGGCGGAATTGAAAAAAGCCACCGATGAGGCCACCAAGCCTTTCACCGATCGACTCGCCGCCATTGAGGCGCAATCGACGGAACTCACCCCGCAATACACCAAGCTGCAAACCGAGCTCGGCTTTTGGCAGGCGGAGTTCGAACGCGAGCTGAACGGCCAACGCTCGGGCCTCTCCGGCGAAGGCCCCCGCGCCCGCTCGATCCGCTCGGATCAGCTCGATCCGCGTCGTGAGGAATCGAAGCGTCTCGGCGGTCTGTTAGAGCATCTCACCACCGAGAAAAAAGCCCTGGAAAGCCAGATCCGCGCCGCCGAGGCCACCGCCATCGCCGCCTTTGAAACCAAACTCAAGGAGATCGAACTCGCCAACCAGGCCGAGCAGGAACGCGTCGCCGAACTCAAGCGCAAGGTGGAAAACGACCAGGCCGCCTCCTTTACCGCCCAGCAAAACGCCCTGCGCGAAACCATCAAACAACAAATCGACACACGCCTCGCGGAACTCGCCCGCGTGCAGGAAGAACTCGCCCGCGTCGCCGCCGATGAGCGTGCTACGATCGACTCCATCCGCGCCGAGCCCCGCAAGGACGTGCTCACCCAGACGCTCGCCCTGCACCAGCTCTTCGAAGATGGCAACAAGGGCGGTCAGTTCGCCTACTTCACCTACCTGATTCTTACCGCCCTGTTCATGCTGGTGGACACCATTCCCCTGATCGTAAAATTTTTCACCAAGTCCGGTCCCTACGATACCCTGCTCGATCGCGAGGAAGTCCACTTCGCGGGCGAACACAAAAATTTCCTGCAAAATCACAAACGCTACATGGCGCAGAACTCCACCAGCAATCTCTTCGGCGTCACTCGCAACAAACGCCTGGAGGCCGCGCTCGTCGATGGCGTGGAGCACTCCCGCGCCGCGCGCGAGTTTCTCGACAGCCTGATCGAAATGGAGCAGGCCTTTGCCGAGAAAATGCGTCAACAGGAAGCCCTGCGCGAGCAGTCCACGCCCGAGCAGATCGCCGCGCTGGAGGCCATGAAAAAAAGTTTCTACGATGATCTTCACCGCCGCATGCAGTGCTTCTTCCAGCCGCAGGCGAGCTAACCTCATCGTACGATGAAATGGATCGTATTTTTTGATGGAGAGTGCGGTCTCTGCTCCCGCTCGGTCCGTTTTCTCGCCCATGCCGATCACCGGCAGCATTTGCAATTCGCCCCCTTGCAGGGTGAGACCGCGAAACAACGCGAGCTCAGCCGCTACGCCTCGCTCACCGAAGGCAGCATGGTCGTGTGGCGCGAGGCGGACGGCAGCACCTTCCTGCGCTCGGATTCCGTGATGGAACTCTGCCGGGCACTGGGAGGTTTCTGGCGCTGCTTTCTCATCGCGAAAATTCTACCCCGCTCCTGGCGTGAAGCCGCGTATCGCTTCATCGCCCGCAACCGCATCCGCTGGTTCGGCCATGCCGATGCCTGCGCCCTGCCCGATGCGCAGCTTGCGGCACGGCTTCTGCCCTAGGATCATGAATGGGAAAATCTTCCCTCAATACGAGGGCAAGGGAACGGGCTCGATCTTGGAAGGATCCACTGGTTTAGGCTCTGGCGATGGCGCCGCTGCGGGTGGGGCGGCAGGCGCAGGGGGCGGATTCGCGGCATTGGGTCCGGCAGGTGCCTGGCTTGGTCCCTTGGTGCGATGATAGACGGCATCTCCGATTTCGACTTGTCCGGATTTCACATCCGCTGCCACGAACTGACCCAGCTTTTCGCCGCTGGTCACAAGGATCGCGGTGCGGCCATCGCTACCATAGGCATACAGGTTCACCCCCTCTTCCACCGTCCACTTGCCATACGCCTCCAGCAGGACGAAGTCCTTGTTGCCCGGGCGCGACTGCACCCGCGCGACCAATCGCATCATGTCCACCTCCGCCTTCGCCGGCTCCGCGGCGTTTTTCTCCTTAGTCGCACACGCGGCCAGCATCAGAAACAGCAATCCACAACAACCCGTTCGCACATCGCCACTCCACCACATCCACGCCAAAACGCAAGTGTTGTCTCCCTTCGCGGCACGGAACGAAAGCCAACAGAGTGGTCCGGAGGGATGGATCGCAGGTAGTTCGGCAAAACGGGCCCCACAGCGCGAGGAGCGCAAAAGCGCAGCGGACGAGCGATGGGAAGCGGATCATCAGAGCCCGGTCGCCGGAATTTTATGCGCTTTTTTTCGAAAATGGGAGGATCGTGGGGAAAAATCGAAAAAAATCGGTCGTGCGACTCATTTTTTACTTGTCAAAACGCACGAGTCTTCTAGTTTCGCCGTCCCATGCCAGGTCCTTCAGGCACATCCAAAACAAGAAAAGCTGTCGCCAAACGATTCAAGATCACCGGCACAGGCAAAGTTCTACGTCGTAAACAAGGCAAGCGCCACATTCTTCAAAAGAAGAGTTCGAAGCGCAAGCGTGCTCTCGGGCGCGCCGGTCTGGTTTCCGATGCTGACATCAAAAATGTCAAAGAGAACCTGCCTTTCGGTTAATTGAGTCGCAGTGACATCTGCGCACCCACCCGCGGTTCGGGTGGACTCCACACAGCCTGCCCGGTCACACGGGTCACTCGTCAGGCGAGACTGTGGGAGTTAAGTAAACAAACAGCCTGCCGATAGAAAACACACACACATGTCAAGAGCCACCAATTCCCCGGCCAGCCGCAAACGCCGCAAGCGTACGTTGCTCCGTGCGAAAGGTTTCCGCGGTTTCCGTTCGAAGCTTTTCCGCTATGCAAAAGACGCCGTTCGTAAGGCACAAACTTACGAATATCGCGACCGTAAGAAGCGCAAGGGTCAATTCCGTCGTCTGTGGATCGCGCGTATCAGCGCCGCCACCCGCAACGAAGGTCTTACCTACTCGCGTTTCATCGAGGGTCTCAAGGCTGCTGGTATCGAAGCCGACCGCAAGATCCTCTCGGATCTGGCGATCACCGATGCCGCCGCTTTCAGTGCCATCGTTGCGCAAGCCAAGAAAGCTCTGGAAGACAAAGCCGCTGCCTGATACGCAGCCGCTCTCTTTCGAGTAACATAGCACTCAAACCAAAAACACCGCCCGGTTCGCCGTGCGGTGTTTTTCTTTCCACTTGGCCGGACGAAATGCCTGTCACTCACACGCCGCGAAGTCCCGTGCTGGCGTCGCCGAGTTTGGTGGATTTCACCCCCGCGGCTTCGAGCATGGTCAGCCACAGCGAGCACAGCGGAGTGCCGGGATCGTAGACCAGATGTCGGCCCGTGCGCAACTTGCCGCTCGCCTTGCCGGCGACGACGATGGGCACGTTCTGCGGCGCGTGGGCGTTGCCATCGCGGATGGGGCTGCCAAAGGCGATCATCGAGTGATCGAGCAATGTCCCCTCACCTTCGCGGATGCCTTTCATGCGATCGAGCATGTAGGCGTATTGCTGCACGTGCCAGCGGTTGATCGCCTCATACTGATCAAGCTGATCCTTGTTGTTCTGGTGATGGGAAATCGAGTGATGTCCGCCATTGACGCCCTCGAGGAAGGAAAAATTGCGGTTGGTGACATCGTTGCCAAACATGAAGGTGGACACGCGGGTGGTATCCGACCAGAAGGCGAGCACCATGATATCGAGCATGAGTTTCACGTGTTCGCTGAAATCGAAACGCGGCACGGCGTTCAGCTCCTCCTCGCGCGAGGCCTTGCCCATGAGCTTGGAAATCCGTTTGTCGAGAGCATCCATTTCCTTCAGCACCTCGGGCGAGACATTGATGCCAGCGCCGAGCGACTGCGCTTCCTGCTCGATGCGACGCTCCACCTCGCGGATCGATTCGAGATACTGATCGAGTTTCTGTCGATCCGCCGTGCCGAGTTTGGCATGCAGGCGTTTGGCATCATCGCGCACGAGGTCCAGGACCGATTGCTGGTCATCCTGCGTTTTGGGACCAGCGCCCGCTTTGTTGCGGAACAAGCGATCAAATGCCACACGCGGGTTGATCTCACAGGGCAAGGGCACGGTGGGCGTTTTCCATGCGATGTGCGATGCGTATAAGCGGGTGTAATTGACATTCGTATCCACCCCGGTAGCGGTGCGCTCGGTGCCCAGCTCCAGCGAGGGCAGACGGGTGAATTGCCCCAACTGCGCGGCGGCGATCTGGTCCATCGAAATGCCGCCCGCGTTGATGTCCGAGCCCGTGGTTTTCGTAATCGTGGTGCCGGTGAGCCAGCCGCCCGTTTTCACGTAGTGGCCGTCACCGCTGAACGAAGCCTTGTTCTGCAAGCCGGTGAAGACCAACAGATCATCACGATGTTTTTCCAGCGGACTCAGGATGGGCGAGAGTTTGAAGCGACCGCCATCGCCCTCCGGCGTCCAGCGATCCGGACGCACGCCATTGGGCATGTAGAGAAACGCAATGCGCTGAGGCACGGAAGCGCCCGCCGTGGCGGCCTTCGCCGGCATCATGGCCTCGAGCCAAGGCAGAGCGAGCGAGGCTCCGGTTCCCTTCAAAAATGATCGGCGTGGCAGTGGTTTCATGAGTTACAGGAGTGGGAAAATCTACGGAACGGTAGAAGCAGAATGGATTTTCGCAATGGGAAAGTCTGGCATCAGGCGATGCCGAGAAGATGCTTGCGCATTTGTTGGAAAATTTCCTTCAACACATCGGGTCCGCCGCCGGAGACTTCGGCGGTGGCCCAGCCCTCGTATCGGATCTCGCGCAGAGCCACGCGCACATCCGCCCAGGCAACATCGCCCTCGCCGATTTTCCCGAAGCCGCCCTTCACCCCCCAGTCTTTGCAATCGAGCTTCACGATGCGTTTTCCGAGCTGGCGGATCCACTCGGCGGGCTTGCCGAATTTCTGATGATTGCCGATGTCGAAATACGAACCGACGAAGGGTGAGTCGATCTCATCGAGGTAGTCGCAGAGCAATTTCGCATCCTGTTGATTCGAGCCCTTGGGATCGTAGAGGAACTGATTCCACACGTTCTCGATGAGGATGTGGATGTTCAGCTCTTTCGCCAGCGGCAGGGCCTTGCGGATTTGCTCGATGGAGCGCTGCCAGGCCTGATCGTGCGTGGTCTTGTCATCGACCACCGCAGGCACGAGCAAGACACTGGTGCCGCCGACCTCCTTGGATTCGCGCATGGCCGTGAGCAGGCCTTGCAGGGCCTTTTCGCGCACCGCTTCGTCAGGATCCGACAAACGGGTGCGCCAGTGGATGGAGTCGACGACGCCGTGAATGGGCAGTCCGGTGCTTTTCGAGGCCGCAAGCGCTGCCTTTTTGTCCTGTCCGCCGGGGGAATCCAGCTCCACGCCATCGTAGCCGATTTCCTTGAGCATGGCGAAACTCTTGGCGAGGTCGGCATCGAATTTCACCATGTTGTACTTCAACGAGAGCTTGATCGGCAGCGGTTTGGTTTCTTGCGCGTGAAGAGAAAAACCCAGCCCGAGAGTGGCCAGCGCGGACGAGTGGATAAATTGGCGGCGAGAGGTGATCATGTGTGTATCATTACGATACAGAAATTTTCATATTTCAGCAAATTACGCACAAAAATGGCTCGCTCCCTGAAAGATTGTACTTACTCTGTTCGTAGCCAAACTGACTTTTTTTCATATGAATCCACTCACCAATCGCCGCTTGTTTCTCCGTTCTGCTGCCGCCACCACCTTGATAGCAGGATTTCCCAACATCCTCCGCGCTCAGGGCAATGGCGCCAAGCTGAAGATCGGACTGATCGGATGCGGTGGTCGTGGTACGGGCGCGGCCGATCAAGCCCTTTCCGCCGATCCCAACGTGGTCCTGTGGGCCATCGCGGATGCCTTCAGCAGCCAGATCACCAACAGTCTCGGCTATCTGTCGAAAAAATTCGGTGCCAAGGTCGAAGTGCCCGAAGCCCGCCAATTCAGCGGTCTGGATGCCTATCAAAAACTGCTCGATAGCGGCGTGGACGTGGTCTTGCTCGCCACGCCTCCGGGTTTCCGCCCGCTGCACCTGCGCGCCGCGGTGGATGCCGGCAAGCACGTCTTTGCCGAAAAGCCGATGGCCGTGGACGTCGCTGGCGTGAAGTCGGTGCTGGAGTCCGCTCGCATCGCGAAAGAAAAGAACCTCACGCTGCAGCATGGATTTTGCTGGCGTTTCTCCCCCAATACCCGCGCTGGCTACGGCAAGGTGCACAGTGGTGAAATGGGCCGCGTCATTTCCGTTTACGGCACTTACATGGGCGGCGTGCCGAAACCATCGACCGCCGTGAAAGACCGCGACCCGAAACTGGGCGATGTCGAGTGGCAGGTACGCAACTGGATGGCGCACGAGTGGCTTTCCGGCGGCCCGCTGCTGGAACAAGCGATCCACACCGTGGACAAAATCGCATGGGCGATGAACGACGTGGCGCCCATCGCCGCCCGCGGCGGTGGCGGTCGTGCGCAGCGCTCGGATGACGGCAATGTGTGGGATCACTACGAAGTGACTTTTGAATACCCGAATGAGGTTTTCTGCCACATCAACCAGCGTCAGATGGCCAATTGCTTCAGCGAGGTGAAAGATCGTGTTCTCTGCGAAAAAGGCAGCATGGAAGCGCCCGACCGCGTTCTCACCAAGGACCCCACCGGCAAGGTGAACTGGGCCTATCGCGGCGACAATACGAATATGTATCAGGTGTGCCACAATGAATGGTTCGCCGCCATCCGCAAAGGCGAAGCCCTCAACACCGGCGAATACATGGCAAACAGCACCATGCTCGCCATCCTCGGTCGCGAAGCCGCGCACAGCGGTCAGCGCGTCACCTGGGCTGATCTGTGGAATGCGAAACAAGACTTCGCACCGGACTCCCTGCAAATGGGCGACAAGAACCCGACGCAAGCGGTGCCCGTGCCCGGAACCTACAAACTCATCTAACGGAGCGCGGAATTTCCCTGGCCGGCATTGCCTCGGCCAAGCAGGAAGTCCGCTTCCCTAACATTTTTCCCGCCACACGCCGTCCACCATGCTACGCTCCACCGCACTCCTTCTCACCTCCTGTTTCATCGCCACCGCCGAGGAAGCCCTTCCTAACGCGAACCTTCTCCCGACCACCAAAGCGATTTACGAATTGATTCGCAAAAAGGCCGATGCCGAAGCGAAGGACATGAAGGCCTACACCGCCCAGGTGCCACTCGCGGACAATGGCGAAATTTCGCTCGTGCCCATCCCCGGCGGAGAGTTCACGATCGGGTCTCCTGCAAACGAGGAAAAACGCGATGCCGATGAAGGCCCGCAACGCAAGCTCAAGGTCGATGCGTTCTGGATGGCAAAGGTGGAGACCACCTGGAACCTCTATCGTCCGTTCATGGAAAACGGCAAGAACCGCAACAAGGACGGCACGCTCAACCGCGACTCGAATCTCACCACCACCGAAGCACCAGAGGTCAAAGAGGGTGAGACTCTCGTGGACACCGTCACCCAGCCGACGCCACCCTACGTGCCCATGCACTTCTCGATGGGCGACGGCTACTCGAAGGAATACCCCGCTGTCGGTGTCACACAGCATGCCGCGAATCAGTTTTGCCAGTGGCTCAGCGCGCAGACCGGCCACTTCTATCGCCTGCCCACCGAAGCCGAGTGGGAATACGCCTGCCGCGCCGGCACCACCACCGCCTACTCATGGGGCAATGATGTCAGCCAGATCAAGGACCACGCGTGGTATGCCGAAAATTCGGAATTCCAGTATCAAAAAGTCGGCTCGAAAAAACCGAACCCCTGGGGCCTCCATGACATGCACGGCAATGCCGCCGAGCTCGTGCTCGATCAGTACCTGGCCAACGCCTACGAAAACTACAAAGACGGTGCGAGCAATCCGCTGACCTTCCCCACCAACCGCTACCCCACCACCGTGCGTGGCGGCCATTGGGATGCCGATGCCGATCAACTCCGCAGCGCCGCGCGCATCGGCAGCACGCCCGATTGGAAAGTCCGCGATCCGCAAATCCCGAAGTCGATCTGGTACTTCACCGATGCCCCTTTCCTCGGCTTCCGCGTCGTGCGCCCGCTGAAAACGCCCACGCTGGAGGAAATGCACCGCTACTGGAATACCACGCCCGGCGCCTCCGAGTAACCCTCGCGGCGCGCAGCCCCTCTGTGCGGAAAATTCCCGTCATGCCCTGCTTCCCGCTTTGACAAGTGAGCCTTCCCCTCGCACACTGGGCGTCCACTCCTATGCCTACACCCAAACTTTTCATCCCTGGTCCGATCGACGTTTCTCATGCCACCTACGCGGCGATGTCGCGTCCCATGATCGGCCACCGCGGTTCCGAGTTCGAGGCACTCTACGCCTCCACCCAGCCCGGCCTGCAACAACTCGCCGGCACCAAGCGCCCGGTCTTTCTCTCCACTTCCTCCGCCTGGGGCGTGATGGAAGCCGCACTGCGCAATCTCACGCAGAAAAAAGTCCTCACCCTCTGCAATGGCGCGTTTTCCGACAAGTGGTTCGATGTCGCCAAAAAATGCGGCAAAGAAGTCGAGAAACTCCAATACGAATGGGGTCAACCGATCGACCCTGCCCAAGTGCGCACGAAACTCGCCGAGGGAGGATTTGATACCGTCACCTTCATCCATAACGAGACCTCCACCGGCGTGATGAGCGATCTCGCCGCGATTGCCGCCGTCGTGAAATCGTTCCCTGACGTGCTGCTCATCGTCGATACCGTTTCCTCCTTTTCCGCCGTGCCGCATGCCATGGACGAGCTCGGCATCGATGTCCTGCTCGCCGGTGTGCAGAAAGCCATGGCGCTGCCTCCCGGCCTAACGGTTTTCGCCATTTCCGAAGCGGCGCTGGAGCGCTCGAAGGCCAGCAAAGACCGCGGCTACTACTTTGACTTTGTCGAATTCGAAAAGAACGCCGCCGCGAACAACACGCCGTCCACTCCGGCGATCTCGCTGATTTTCGGCCTGCAACACATCCTCGAGACCATCGCCGCCGAGGGCCTGGAAAACCGCTTTGCCCGCCATCGCGAAAACAACCGGCTCATCCACGACTGGGCCGCGCGCCACGGCTTCCAGCACTTCGCCCCGGAAGGCTTCCGTTCCGTGTCACTCAGCTGCTTCCACACGCCCGAGGGCTTCGATCAATCCGCGTTCATCAAGAATCTCAAGACCAAGCACAACTTCCTCATCAACGGCGGCTACGGCAAAATCAAAGGCATCACCTTCCGCATCTCGAACATGGGCAACGAAACCTCCGCCACCATGAACGAACTGATCGCCGCCATGGACGATGTGTTAGGCTAACGGATTTTTTCGATCTGACAAATGAACATTCACATCTCGATCGATGACCAATGGCTCACTTTGTCCGATGGCGATGAAGTGATCCGCGAATATCCCATTTCCTCGGGAGCGAAGGGCGTGGGCTTCACGAAAGACAGCTATCGCACGCCCACGGGACAATTCCGCATCTGCGAAAAAATCGGCTACGAACAACCGCTCGGCACGGTTTTTCAGAAGCGCGAACCCGTGGGACTCTGGACGCCCGGCGATACCACGGAGGGCGATCTCATCACTTCGCGCATCCTGCGGCTCGATGGCATGGACGCGCAAAACAAAAATACGTTGGAGCGCTGCATCTACATCCACGGCACCAATCAGGAGGAACTCATCGGCGTCCCCGCCAGCCATGGTTGCATCCGTTTGTCGAACATCGACATCGTCGAACTCTTCGACCTCACCCCGCTCGATACCGAAGTCTTTATCGAACCACCCACCCGCAAGCGCGGGAAAATCGCGTTCTTCGATTGTGACTCCACGCTGTCCAGCATCGAGGGCATTGATGAACTCGCGCGCGAACGCGGCGATGCCGTTTTCCGGGAAATCGTCGCCCTGACCAATGCCGCGATGAATGGAGAGATTCCCTTGCACGAAGTCTTCCCCCGCCGCATGGACATCCTGCGCCCTGACAAAGCCACCTGCGATGCCGTCGCCCGGCGCTACAGGGAAACCGTCGTCCCCGGCGTGCGCGAGACCTTCCAGGCCTTGCGCGACGAAGACTGGACCATCGTCATTCTCAGCGGCGGATTCGCCCCACTGATCGAACCACTGGCGCGCGACCTCGGCATTTCCTTCGTCGAAGCCGTGCCCATCCATCACGATGCCGATGGCAACTACACCGGCTACGGTGCGGACTACCCCACCACCCGCAACGGCGGCAAACCGCAAATCATCCGCGAGTGGAAAAACGCGATGCTGCCCAAAACCACGATCATGGTCGGCGATGGCATCTCCGATCTCGAGTCTTCCAGCGAAGTCGATCTCTTCATCGGCTTTGGCGGCGTCATCGCCCGCAATGCCGTCAAACAAAAGGCCGCGCATTTCATCACGGAGTTTTCCGAACTACCCGCGCTGGCGAAGTCGCTCACGAGGAAAAAATAAACACCCGCTGCCAGGGGAGATGACAACGGGTGCTGAGGTTGGGGAGGGGAAGAATTTCTTCAGTAGAGTTCGGCCAGATACTTCAGCAGGTCACTGCTGGTCACCATGCCGACGAGCTTGCCGCCTTCCACCACGGGCAGGCAGTGGAAGTCGCCTTTGCAGAGGATTTCAGCCGCTTCGTGCACCGTCGTCTGTGGTGTCACCGTGATGACATCGGCCGACATGACCTGCTCTAACGTAAAGGTGTGATCCAGCGTGGCATCCACGGCGCGTTCATCGGCACCGAAGGCATCGCCAAAGCTGATGCGGAGCAGATCGCTCCAGGAAATGATCCCCTTCAAGGCGTCGCCGCTCACCACCGGGAGATGGTGCACGCCGCTCTCGACCATGATTTTGCGGGCTTGCGATACAGGCTCACCGTGATGAATGCTGATCACACTGGTGGACATCAATTTGCGTATGGGTTCGTTCTTTCTCATAACACCGTCAGACTAGCGCCTCCCGCCCTCTCTGGCTCTGCTTCCCTTGCTCAACATCGTGCATCTTTTATCAATTTCCTTCATGACGAGAAGAAACAGAGTGGAAAAACAGCGGAACCGTGGCATGCTCTCCGCCGTGAGCCTTCCACTGCCAGCACGCGAGCTTTTTCCCATCCTTCATCAAGACGTCAACGGTCAGCCCTTGATCTACCTGGACAATGCCGCCACCACGCAAAAACCACTGGCCGTGCTCGATGCCTCGCGCGCCTATTACGAAACGATCAATGCCAACATCCACCGCGGCACCCACGCGCTCGCACGCGCCGCAACCGCCGCCTACGAGGATGCCAGAAAAACGGTAGCCGCCCACCTCGGCTGCACCGATCCCGATGAGTTGATTTTCACGTCGGGCTGCACCGATGCCATCAACCTCGCGGCTCACTGCCTCAGTGCCAGCCTTCAGCCCGGTGATGAAATTCTGCTCTCCACACTCGAACATCACTCGAACATCGTCCCGTGGCAAATGGCCTGCGAACGCAGTGGCGCGATCCTGAAAGTCATCCCCTGCGATGAAAACGGAGTGCTCGATCAAGAGGCCTTCCGCGCGCTTCTCAGCGAGCGCACCAAGGTCCTCGCCCTCGGCTGGATCTCCAATGCTTTCGGCACCGTGCATCCCATCGTGGAAATGATCGCCACCGCCAAAAAATTCGGCACCGTTGTGCTCATCGATGCCGCGCAGGCCGTGCCGCATCTCGCCATCGATGTGAAAGCTCTCGGCTGCGACCTGCTCGCCTTTTCCGGCCACAAAGTCTATGCCCCCACCGGTATCGGCGCGCTTTGGGGCAAGCGCGAGTTGTTGGAAAAACTGCCTCCCTATCGCGGCGGCGGCGAAATGATCAAGGAAGTGAGTTTTTCCGGCACCACCTACAATGAGATCCCTTTCAAGTACGAAGCCGGCACACCGAACATCGAGGGGGCCATCGCACTCGCTGCGGCGGTGAACTTTGTCGATTCCATCGGAAAAGACGCCATCCATCACCACGAAACCGAACTCATCCGCGCGGCGGAAAAAGAACTGCAACAGATCGACGGCATCCGCCTTTTCGGACCTGATGATCGCTGCGGGGCATTGTCCTTCGCCATCGACGGGGTCCACGCCTACGACCTCGGCACCTTTCTCGACCAAATGGGCGTGGCCGTTCGCACGGGTCATCACTGCTGCCAACCGCTCATGGCGCGCTTCGGCATCTCCGGCACCACCCGCGCCTCCTTCGCCCTCTACAACACCCTCGAAGAAATCGCCGCTTTCGGCAACGCCACCCGCCGCGCCGTGCGCATGCTACGCTGAGTCACGCCAAAAAAAAGGCCGCCGGATGAATCCGGCGGCTCTTTTTGTATCGGGATCGTCCGTGAAATTATTTCACGCCCTTTTTGGAGAGGCGGGTGCCTTTGGTAGCACCTTGGCGGGCCTTGAATTTCGGGTTGCTTTTGCAGATCACATAAAGCGTTCCACCGCGTTTGACCACTTGGCAATCGGCGTGGCGGCGTTTGGCGGAATTGAGTGAAGAGAGAACTTTCATGATGGTGAGTGGTGAATTGGGAGGGCGAAACTAGCCGCCTCATCGGATTTGTAAAGGCATTTCTTGCAAAAATTTCCGATTTCTCCCCGCGACGGAAACAGCCGCAAATGTCTCTTGCCGCAGGAACGCACTTTGCCTAGCGTCAGCCCAGCGCGCGATGAAGCCTCCGCGCCTGTAGTATCATGTCCAAGTATGCCGGAGAAGAAGTGTTGGTGGTTCGTCGTGCCCTGCTCGATGAAATGGGTTCGTTTCATGGCATCCTCACCGAGCAGATCGATCCGGTCATCGCCCGTTTGCTGGATCCGACGCATCATTTTTTCATGGATCGCGCCGCTGCCGAGGAGGACCCCAGCCACAAGCAACTGATCCCCTACTGCGTTTTCCGCTGCGGTGACCGCATCCTTCACTACACCCGTGGCAAGGCCGGGGGCGAGAGCCGCCTGCATGCGAAAATTTCCGTCGGCGTGGGCGGGCACATCAATCCGATCGATACCGGCGAGGGCCGCGTCGGTCCCGAAGCCTATTTCGCCGCCGTATCGCGCGAGCTGGAGGAGGAGTTGATCATCGGCAGCAAACGCACCAGCCGCATCATCGCTTTGCTCAATGACGACAGCAATCCCGTGGGTCAGGTCCACCTCGGCATCGTTCATCTGGTCGATCTCGATAGCGAGGACGTCGCCTCGCGCGAGGACGCTCTGACAGATCTGAGTTTCAGCTCGCTGTCGGACCTTCGCGGCGAGGCCTTCGAGCGACTGGAAACATGGTCGCAGCACTGCATCGCGCACCTCGCCGAGCACGCCTACTGAAGCGCCGGGCACTTGCGCAGCTCCCACAGCAGAAACATCGGGAACTCCTCGGCGGCGAAATGTTCCGCCTTGCTGCGGGGACCTACCTGGGAACGGCGATGGCTGAAAAGTTCCTCGCAGCCGGTGATGGCCAGGCCGGCGGCGCTGAGTGATGTCACATAGGAAGGCAGGGGCCGGTGATAAAAAATCGTGTGCTCGCTGCTCTTGCGGCCCGGATGGGTCGTGATCTCGATTTTTGCCTCCGAGCCATAGCGATCCATGCGTCGGTATTGGATTTTCTGCTCCGCGTCCCAACCCCAGTGCGAGTGTTTCGGCATACGAAAGCAGGGATGCATGAAAACGAACAAGGCGCGTCCGCGATCGCCAAGCGAGCGGGCGATGTTTTGGAACAGCCCCGTCAGATCCGGCACATCGTGCACCGCCATCAGGCACAGCGCCACATCGTACGATCCATTCGCCCACGCTCCAAGCTGGCAGGCATCCGCGACTTCGTAGGTGAGCTTGTCATCGGCGGCATTGCGCTTTTGCGCGGCGCTGATCAGCTGCGGACTGGCATCGACCCCATGCACACGCGCGGCGCCCGCTTGTCGCAGCAATTTCCCCACAAAGCCCTGCCCGCAACAAACATCAATCACCCGCGCTCCTTCCAAACAAGGCTCGAGGCGTTTCATCACGGCGGGCACGATGACGTTTTTATGATAGTCGGAACCTTCATCGCCGACCAATTGATCATACCACTGCGCCACCTGGTCCCAGCCTTTTTCGGGAGCATGGCGCTGCGAGGAGCGCTTCTCAGGAGAAGCCGGACGCGCGGCCGGGCGCGAGGGTGCTTTGGGTTTCATTTTTTCCCAAAACGGTGTGCCGCCTTTGCGGTTGCTGGAGGGATCTTCGGAATTTCGATTCGATTTCATGGCTTGCTATTCACTCAGTTCACGGCGTCCTTGCATCGCCCGCAGTAAGGTTAATTCATCGGCATGCTCCAGCCCGCCGCCCGCGGGAAGACCCTGCGCGATGCGAGTGATGCGACACCCGCGTCCGCGCAATTCGCTGGCCAGATAGTGCGCCGTGGTTTCTCCCTCCACGTCCGATCCCAGCGCGAGAATGATTTCCACACCGTCCCGCGCCCGCTGCAACAACGGAGCGATGCGCAGGTCATCCGGCGTCACATGATCCAGCGGGGAAAGCCTGCCACCGAGACAGTGATAGACGCCGCGAAAGGATCCGGAGCGCTCCATCGGCAGCACATCCGTCGGCTGCTCCACCACACAAATCACCGAGCCATCGCGCTGGTTTTCATCGCAGGCCGGGCAGGCCTCGCTGGTCGCAAAAAATCCACACGTTTCGCACAGGCAAAGTTCGCTCTCGGCCCGCTCCAGCGCACGCGCGAGCGCCAGTGGCTCGGCGCGCTTGTGCTGCAATAGCCACAGCGCCATGCGCTCGGCACTGCGCGGACCTACACCCGGCAGCCGCTTCAGCTCCGCCACCAATTCCTGCACCGCCTGGGGATAATCGACTTTTGCCATAATCACGATTCGCTAGCCGACTTCTCCGGCGCACTCACCACCCCCACTTCCTTCACCTTGCGCGCGGGGCGTTGGGGGGGAACGGCAGGCATTTCGCAGGGGAGGCTATGCCGTTGCGCATAAATCAACGCGCACAGCCCGCTCCACACCAGCGCGACAAGAGGCATGCACGGCGGTAGCTTCCAGCTTGCGAGAGCCAGTACCGGCAGCCATGCCAGCGTTACCATCAGCAGACTGCACCACAAGACCACCCTGCGCCACCACTGCGGCGATGACAGCATCAACAAAGGCAAGGCATAGGCACACACCAATGTCAGAACCAATACCCACACCACCGGCACATCACGCATGCCATCTCCCAGCCGCGCCGTCCACGCCGTAGCCCGCTCATCGAGCCCGTTCCAAAAACCTAACGAATCCATCCCCACCGCAAGCCCCACCGCCATCGTGCCGATCAACAAGCTCGGCGCGATGACGTGACCAGGACTTTGGGAAGAGCGGGCGGACATTTTTTACAACGTGTCACAGCCATGCCGCCGACTCAAGGAAAATGCACTTTCTCCCGCCGCGAACGATGTTGCCTGCAAAATCGCTTTTGACATCAGGCGCGAATCTGTTTCATTGTCTGCGCGATGCCTGATCTGCTCCCGACTGTTCCTGATGCCACCGGTCACTTTGGTCCCTTCGGCGGGATGTTCGTGCCGGAAACATTGATGACTCCCTTGCAGGACCTCGCCATCGCCTACGAGCAGGCGCGGCAGGATCCGGCATTTCAAATCGAGCTCGATTCCCTGCTGCACAACTACGTCGGCCGCCCGACGCCGCTGTATTTCGCCGAGCGCTGGACCGAACAACTCGGCGGGGCCAAAATCTATCTGAAACGCGAGGACCTGCTCCACACCGGCGCACACAAGATCAACAACGCCCTCGGCCAGATCCTCCTCGCCAAGCGCCTCGGAAAATCCCGCATCATCGCCGAAACCGGAGCCGGCCAGCACGGCGTCGCCACCGCCACGGTCTGCGCGCGATTCGGCATGGAGTGTGTCGTTTACATGGGTGCCGTCGATATGGAACGCCAGGCGCTCAACGTTGCCCGCATGCGCCTGATGGGTGCAAAGGTCGTGGCCGTCACCGCCGGACAAGCCACCCTCAAGGAAGCGGTCAATGAAGCCATGCGCGACTGGGTAGGCTCCGTGGAAAACACCCACTACATCATCGGCTCCGCCCTCGGCTCGCATCCCTTTCCCATGATGGTGCGTGATTTCCATCGCGTGATCGGCATCGAGGCGCGTCAGCAAATCCTCGAAAAAGAAGGCCGTCTGCCCAGCATGCTCGTCGCCTGCGTCGGCGGTGGCTCGAACGCCATGGGCCTGTTTCATCCTTTCCTCAACGACCCCGATGTCCGCATGGTCGGCGTCGAGGCCGGAGGCGATGGCATCATCCCCGAGCGCCACGCCGCCCGCTTCCAAGGCGGCAAACTCGGCGTGCTGCAAGGCACCAAAACCTGGTTGCTCGCGAATGACGACGGCCAGATCGAGCTCACCCACTCCGTCAGCGCCGGCCTCGACTACGCTGCCATCGGACCGGAGCACGCCTACCTGCAAAGCATCGGTCGCGTCGAATACACCTACGCCACCGACACCGAAGCCCTGGCCGCCTTCAAAACCCTCGCCACCACCGAAGGGATTCTGCCCGCGCTGGAAAGCTCCCACGCCATGGCCTACGTCCACAAAATCGCCCCGCTCCTGCCCAAGACCGACATCATCATCGCCAACCTCTCCGGCCGCGGCGACAAGGACGTGGAACAAGCGAGCAAGTATTTGTTGTAAGCGGCAGGGTATTTTTCAGTAGCCGATAGCCACCCCAGCGGATCCCCCTCAGCGGGAAGAGACGGTCCCTGCCAAAAAAAACGGGCGATGGTCTTGCCATCGCCCGTTGGTGAAAATGCGTGAGAAATTACGACTGCTTGACGTCCACCCACTGCTTGGTTTTGGCGGATTCCAGGACCGCATCGCACACATACTGCGTGCCGAGGGCGTGACGGAAATCGGGGTAGTTTTTCGGAGCCGATGGATTTTCCAGCGACTTGAGGAACTCATAGAGCTCATGGGTGAAGCTGTGTTCGTAGCCGAGGCACAGACCGGGCACCCACCAGTTGCCCGCGTAAGGCTGATCACCATCGGAGCAATGGATGCTGCTCCAGCCGCGACGGTCGCCGGGAACGCCGTGATCGAAGTAATCGAGACGATTCAGGTCGTGCAGATCCCAGGCCAGCGACTTGTTCTCGCCGTTGATCTCAAAAGTGTAGAGCGCCTTGTGACCGCGGGCGTAGCGGGTCGATTCGAAAATCGCCAGCGAACCGTTCTCGAAACGTGCGAGGAAAGCGCAGGCGTCATCGATGGTGACGGGCATTTTTTCACCGGTGGCGGTATGCACGCGCTCCTTGATGAAGGTCTCGGTCATGGCGCTCACGGAAACGATGTTGCCGTTGATCCAGCGTGCGGTATCGATGCAATGCGCGAGCAAGTCACCAGTCACGCCCGAACCCGCCGCAGCGGCATCGAGACGCCAGAGGCCGGCACCGCCCTGGGGCAGCTCGGAGGAAATCGTCCAGTCTTGCAGGAAGTTCGCACGATAGTGGAAAATGCGACCGAGTTCACCAGCGGCGACGATGTTTTTCGCATGCGTCACGGCGGGGAGGAAACGGTAGTTGTACCACACGAGGTTCGGCAGACCGGAGGCTTCCACGGCAGCGACCATCGCTTCGCCTTGTTCGCCATTGAGAGCGAGCGGCTTTTCGCAAAGGATCATCTTGCCGTGCTTGATGCACTCGAGAGCGATCTCGGCATGCGAATCGTTGGGCGTGCAGATGTCCACGGCATCGATGTCCGGACGCGCGACCAGCTTGCGCCAATCGGTTTCGTAGGACTCATAGCCCCACTTTTCCGCAAAGGCTTTCACCTTGGCTTCATCGCGTCCGCAAATCGCTTTGCGCACGGGGACGTATTCGGTATCGAAGAAATGCGATACCTGGGACAGTGCATTCGAGTGCGTGCGGCCCATAAAGCCGTAACCAATAACGCCGACGTTCAGTTGTTTTTTCATAAGTGGATGAGTGATGTGTTAGAGAGCCTTCTTCACGGAAATCATCGCCTTGAGGATGGTGTTCCAGGTGGCGGGGTTTTCGAGCACGGCATTGGGGAACATGCAACCGTCCCAGCAGATGTGCTGGATGCCGCGTTCGGCTGCGCCTTGCAGCCAGAGGGCCGAACACTTGGCGATGTCGAGCTTGCCGTTCGGATCGTCAGCCTGGCAGTGGCGGCCGGTTTTCTCGTGCGAGCCGGTGCCGTGCACGGTGCCGTCGTTTTGCGCGACGTGGAAATCGATGGTCCACGGACGCAGCGCGCTGACCATTTTTTCGTAGGCAGGCCAGAACTCCTCATCGGTGTAGCCCGGTTGCAGCAAGGCGGACTCCGGAGCATTGTAGCCCATCAGATAGAGGTAGGTGTGCGCGAGGTCGGCCTGGAAACCGAACACGCCCGGCATGCCCACGCCTTCGAGCGTGCGCAGCATCACTTCCCACGAGTGCATGCCCGCCCAGCAGATTTCGCCTTCGGCGGCGATGCGCTCGCCATGATCGGCGGCGATCTTGGCGGCCTTTTGGAAGGTATCGACGATGCGTGCGGTATTTTTCACCGGATCCTCCGCCCACTTCTGCACACCGAATTCCGCGGAGTCCACGCGGATCACGCCATACTTGCGGACGCCGTGCTCGTTGAACAACTTCGCGATGCGGCAGGCTTTTTCGATCGACAGCAAAAACTTCGCCTGCTGCTCATCCGTGCCCATGGAGGAATCCCCCACCGTGCCCGGCCAGATCGGCGCCACGAGGGAACCGACGGACAGGTTTTTCGCGGCGATCTTATCAGCCATCGCTTTCAGATCATCTTCCGAAATATCCGGATCAGTGTGCGGGTGGAACAAGAACAGATCGACACCGTCAAACTTCTGACCATCCACCTCGGCGGCGGCGGTGAGTTCGAGCATGTGATCGAGGGAGATCGGCGGATGATCGGTGCCTGGCTCTTTTCCAACGAGACCGGGCCACATGGCGTTGTGTAGTTTCATGATTGTGATGGTTTTGGTTAGCGGTTGAAAATGATTGTTGCTAAGGGGTGGTATAGGTAATAAGCAAGTGGGTCACGCTGAGGGCGGCACAATCTTGCAGACATGGATTTATGAGGTTAGCAGGATTTTGCAAGAATTTCCCAAAAAAATCCAGACAGTCGCATGACACAAAACCCCACAGTTCCTGCCGCGCAGAGCAAAGAACACAGTTGCTCGCAAGCCAGTAAACTAGACAGCTTTTCCTCGATTCATAAAAAAACGAAAAAAACTCATTGACAACTACCTTTTTATGCAAGATACCTAGCTTGTCATGAGCGACGAGGGTAATGCGACAGGAGATTGGTTTGACAACTGGGCCGTGCAGATGCGCAAGGGTCTGTTGGATTTCTGCATCCTGCGCGCATTGAAGGAGGGCGAGTGGTATGGCTATGCGCTCGTTAAGGCACTGGTCGGCATTCCGGGCATCGGCGTGGCGGAGGGATCGATCTATCCCCTGCTCTCGCGCCTGAAAAAACAGGGACTGGTGGACACGCGCCTGGAGGAATCGAACGAAGGCCCCGCACGCAAGTACTACCGCCTCACGCCGCAAGGTCGCCAGCAAGCGGAAGAGATGGCCGTTTATTTTGAAACCATGATACGGGGCGTCGAAACCCTGGGCAAACACAAACAAATCACCAAAACAACAGCATGAAACAGTGGACGGAAGCAGCAGAGATGCGATTGGAGCAATACTTGCAGGAGCGCGTCGAGCGCGAGCAAATGCACGGCGAGGAAGCCGCCGAACTGAAGGATGACCTGCGCCGGCACATCCATGAGGAAATCAGCCAGAATCAGATCGGCACATGTGGTCTGATGGAGTTGGAAAATACGTTAGGTAGGCTCGATGCCGGGTACACGCCGCAGCAGTCCTCCCGCGCCGCGACCCGTTCCGAGAAGAAAAATCAGTCATCAAAGCGCCTGTGGTTTTTCGGGGTGTATTTTCCCTTGTTCATTGTCCTATTTGAATGGGCGACGAATTTCTGCGGCTCGGAATTTTTCGAAACGATCCCCACCGTGGCCCACGGACTGGCATTGCTTTCCGTACCGGTGCTGCATTGGTGGCTGCTTCACACCATGGAACGCCCTGGAAGCAAACCATGGAAATGGCGCGCCCTGGCGGCGGGCTGGAGTTTTGGCGTGAGTTTGTTTTACGCGTTTTTGTTTCTGCCGCTGGTGCCGGCCTCGCTTCTTGCGCTGATTTTTTTCGGCATGGGAATGTTGTCACTCTCACCCATTTTGACCTGGATCTGCTCGCTGCGTCTTTTCTTTGGCGAAAAAAACCGGGCCGCCGCAGCAGGGATGCCACACTACAAGCGCTTCTGGCTCGCGGCATTCGTGCTCGGCTTCAGCGTGCTATGCCTGCATGAAGTGCCTGCACTGTGGACGCGCCACCAAGTCGCGCTCTACCACAATGCCGATGACGACGAAACGGTCTCCCAAGAGGCACTGGAATCACTGCGCACGTTCCATTCGTCGAAAACATTGTTAGGCATGTGTTACGAAAACAGCAACTTCCGCAGAGGGGCCGATATCAGTGCCTGGATCTCGGACAAGGCATGGAATTCGATAGGCGTGATGGTCAGCGAAAGTTTTCGTCCATCCACCGATGCCAACAAAATGCGCGATTTGTATTTCCGCGTCACGGGCGTGCCTTTCAATGCAAAGAAACCACCGCACTGGGCCAAGGGCAGCAGTCTCGCTTCCGACGGTGGCAGAGAATTCTGGGAGCGCGAGGAGATTGATACCGACCTCGGCGGCGATGTGGTGGCGGGCAAGGTGAAACATCTCGATTGCAAGGAATCGCGCTTTGATGGCCATCTCGATGCCAAGGCGCGCATCGGCTACGGCGAGTGGACCTTGGTATTTCAAAACACCTCCATGATCGCCAAGGAGGCGCGCTGCCAAATGCGCCTGCCCAGCGGCGGACAGGTCAGCCGTCTTACTCTCTGGATCAATGGCGAGCCACGCGAAGCGGCCTTCGGCTCGGTCGCTCAAGTGAAGGCCGCCTACAAGGAAGTCGCCGTTGTGCAGCGCCGCGATCCGGTGCTGGTGAACATGGTCGGCCCCGATACCATCATGGTCCAGTGTTTCCCGGTTCCGGCACAAGGCGAAATGAAAATCCGCATCGGCATCACCGCGCCGCTGGAGGGCGATACCTGGCGCTTGCCCTACATCACCGAGAAAAATTTCGGCGACACCGCGCAGTTGGAACACGCCCTGTGGATGCAGGCGGACAGCGCTTTTTCGTGCATCGATGCCCCGCACAGCTCCCACGCCGATGGCGACATGCAGTCGATCAGTTTCGGCAGCCAGACCATGAAGCTGCGCATGAAAGTGAACGGCCTGTCGAAAGAGCCGACCGCCGTCTGGTGTGAGGATCGTTTCGCCGATAACGGACAGCGTTTCCTCATCGGCACCCCCCACTCCGCAGCGACACCCGCAATGGAAAAAGTCATCGTGGTCATCGATGGCTCCCAGGCACTGCAAGACCACCGCGAATGGCTGGCCAGAGCCTTGCAAGGAAAATCCGTTAGCATCCTGCTCGCCAATGAAGCCGCCACCAGGATCAGCGCGGAAGAAATCGCCAAACACGACTTCCGCGGCGGATGCGATAACGAACCCGCGCTCTACGAAGCCCTGCGCCAGGCCAAGGAGTCCGCCCATGCCGCCGTCGTCTGGCTGCATGGCCCGCAACCGGTGCTGCTGTGCCAGAGCGAACGATTGTTGCAGTTGTTAGAGCGTGGCAGCAATCGTCCGAAATTTTTCGCACTGCCCGTGGTCGATGGTCCGAACCGTTTGTTCGAGGCACTGGGCCGCAGTGGCATGATGTCATCGGCTCCGAGCGATGCCGCTAGTGAAGCCGGACTCGCCGCGTGGATGGACCGCTTGCAAAAAGGCGAAGAGAAGTTTTCCTGGCAGTGGTCGCGTCAGGCGGACGCCACCAACCTGACAGAAAACAAAGTCAGCGATCAGCTCGCGCGGCTCTGGGCGATGGATGAAGTGGCAAAAACCAAGAACGGCAAGCTGGCGGTGAACTACCAGTTGGTGAGCTATGTCTCCGGTGCCGTCGTGTTGGAAACGATGGAACAATACGAGCGACATGGCTTGACACCCGTCGATGCCGCCACCACGCCCGCCGTTCCGAATGTGCCGGAGCCATCGACAGCACTACTGGTCCTGCTGGGCACGATGATGGCCTGCCTGCGAAGGAGGCGATAAAGCTCAACCGCACGATCCGATTCGCTCCGCCAGCTCCCGTCGCAGGATTTTCCCCAAATCACTGCGCGGGAAAAGTGCAATCGCCTGCTGACTCTCGATGCGGGCGTAGCCCTGGCAATGCTGATGATAGGCATCGAGAATAGAGGCGAGCATGGTGGCATCGAGATGTTCATGCGCCAGCACCAGCCGATGCTCTTTCCGCGTATCGGGCACAGCGATGACCGCAAAGCGCCCCGCAGGCAAGCCCGCATCAGTCAGCGCGGATTCGATCGCCGTGGGATCCACCAGTTCGCCCAACACCTTGACGAGCGCATCGGCTCGATGCCGCAATCGCAACTGCCCGTCAATCACTTCCCCACAATCCTGCGTCTGATACCACTCAGCCAGACGCGGCTCATAGTGCCAGGCCCCCGGCTCCCCGATCATTTCTCCGTGGAACAAAACCGGGCCGGAAATTTCCAAGGTCCCCACCTCCGTCGCCCGCACCTTCCAACAGGGCAAAATGGGCAGCGGTTCGCTCGTGTAGGAATGTTGCAGAACTGACAAGCCTTGCGTCGCGATCTGCGATCCGGCTTCCGTCATGCCGTAGCTGGCGAGCACCGGCCACCCCAGCTCCCGCGCTCTGCGCCCGAGATCCAGTTCCAGTCGTCCTCCCCCCACCACCACCGCACGCAGCGATGACGGCGCACGGTGCCCCGCCTCCACGAGATCATGCACTTGCGTCGGCACCAGTGAAAGATGCGTCACGGCGTTCTCTCTCAGCCAGCGCATACAGGCATCGGCCTGCCATCGTTCGCGATAGATCGAAAGAACCGCACCTGCTTGATACGCGCGAGCGATCACCCCCATGCCTCCCACGTGCCACCAGGGCAAACACAGCCCCCACACGCTGCTTGCATCGACTTGCAAATGCGCATTCACCACCTTCGCGGAAAGGAGCAAACTCGCTTTCGATAGGACGATGTGCCGCGGCTTCCCCGTCGAGCCCGACGTGGCAAACACCAACGACGGGCAGGGCAAATCCGGCACCGGAGTGAGACACTGCGGAGACAGATGCAGTGATTCCTCACTCTGCCAAAAGGAAGTGGAAACTAACGAATGCGGGTCCATGGAATATTATCTAACAATTCATCAAAGCCCATGCCCGTTCCCTCCAGAGCAGGCCACTCCGGCGACCACTCGCCCATCGCCTCCGTGAAGGCATCTCGTGCGAACAAATGATCCGTGCGCAGGCCACACACCTGCGTAACCCCGGCCTGCGCCGCGCAAAAGGCGGCCCACGCCTGACCGACCGGATGATCCATCGCCGATGTCACCACCAGCGACTCCTTCGCCACAGAAGGCGGCATTTCCTGCCAGGCGGGTTTCCAAACGGAAAGCCAGTCCGGCGAGACCGTGTCATCGGACAACGCGCGATCGAGAGCCAGTGTCACGCCCGTACGTTCTTGAAAAGAACGCCATTCCCTTGCCTCAAACAGAAACGGATCCTCGATCCAATCGATGCGCGCTTGCAGCGAAGCGGGCAATGCGTGCCACCAGGCCTCGAACTCAGGTTGCGTCGGCACTTCATTGAAATCCAAGCGGATGCGCGGGCCCGGGTGCCGCTGCGCCCAGGAGATCAGTTCCTCGTTTTGCGCCACCGACATCTTGGCTTTCACATGCGTAAAAGCCATGAGCGCGGCATCGTCCTCGTGCTCGGAGAAACCCGTCAGAGTCGCGTGACTCCGCGGCACCACACACTGCGACCACCACGATACCCGCCGCGCCCGCGCTTCTCCATCCAGCCGCGCGCAACGCAGCGCCTGCTCTACCAATGGCAGCGAGTGTCCGGCCTCCAGCGCCTGCCAGTGCTCCTCTAACGAAGGATGACCAAACACCGGCCACGGTTGCACACAGCCGTATCCACCGTGATGAAAAATCAGAAATCCTTCCACCTCCGATTGCGCGCTACGACGATTGAGCGCATGACGACCCGCCATGCGATATTTCCAACCGTAGATGTTTTCCAGCACGTCGCCAGCATACCACGGGCGCCGCGTCTCACAAGTGCGGGTAACAGATTTTGCATCGCGGGTTGACGGATGCGAAATCTGAGGGAAGCTACTCCATCGAACACGCCTCATGACCAGAACAGCCGACACCACAGAAACTTCCGACGATGACGATTCGTGGGTCACCGTGAGGACGTTTTCCTCGCTCGAAGAAGCCAACGATCACGGCCTCGTCGCTCTCGCCATGGGTGCGGACTGCCGGGTCGAGCTGGAGCCGCAGCAAGAGGCCTTTTTGCTGCAAACCGAAACCGAACCGACGCCCAAGTTGGAAAAAGAGCTCGACGCGTTTGAGGAAGAAATGGCATCCGCCCGCGCCGTTGTCCCCACTCCCCTGCGTCCTCTGTATCCCGCGGGATGGACATGGTATGTGGCATGGGCCTGCGCCTTGATCGCCGTTTTTTATTGGCAAAATGGTCCCGATACCGATGTCAGGCGCTTCGTCTCCTCCAGCGTGGATTTGATCGAAGGTCATCAGTGGTGGCGTCCCTTCACCTCGCTGTTTCTGCATGCCGATGTGCCGCATTTGGTCGGAAATCTGTTCGTCGGTCTCGGCTTCACCATCTTCGTGGCGCGCAGTTTCGGGGCCTGGAAGGCATGGACTCTCATCCTGCTCTGCGGTGCCTTGGGCAATGCTCTCAATGCGTGGATCCAATACCCTGAAGCGTTTTATTCGCTGGGTGCGTCCACTGCTGTTTTTGCCGCTCTGGGATTGCTCTCGGGCAGTGGCATCAGCGAAAACTGGCACATGCGCCCGCTCGGATCGTGGTCGAAAATCGCCGCGCCCTTGCTCGCGGGCGTGGTCCTGTTAGGCATGCTCGGCAGTGGCAAGGATCCGCAGACCGATGTGCTCGGCCACGTTTGCGGCTTCGTCGTCGGTCTCGGCACGGGGGCGGTCGTGGGCCACTTCGAACACAAGGCGGACGCGGAGATTTGAAACAACAGGGAAACGATTTTTTCTTTCCCCTCCCCTCAAACTGCGCAAAGCTGTTCCGTGTCCGCGATTCAATTTTACAACAGCCTCACTGGCGCGATCGAAACCGAGCAGGTCTATGGTGAGTCTTTTTTGCGTTTCGCCTATGGAAATCCGTTAGGTCAACTGGCGCTGCATCTGTTCATCAAGCGCCCGTTCTTCTCACACTGGTACGGCTGGCGCATGAATCAGCCGCAGTCGCGCGAAAAAATCGCACCGTTTCTCGCCCAATACGGACTCGATCCGCTGGAATTCGCCGATGACACCGCGAGCTACCGCAGCTTCAACGAGTTTTTCTATCGGAAACTGAAACCCAGCGCGCGGCCTATCGACAGCGACCCCGCCTCGCTGGTGTTTCCCGCCGATGGCCGGCATCTCGCGTTTGCCAATGCCGCCGACATTTCCTCTGTCTTTGTCAAAGGCCAGTCCTTCGATCTCGCAAAGCTGTTAGGTTCGGAAGAGATCGCCGCGCGCTACGCCAAGGGCGCGCTCCTGCTCTCGCGCCTCTGCCCCGTGGATTACCACCGCTTCCATTTCCCCGCGGCAGGCATTCCACAGGCCGCGCATGTCATCAATGGCCCGCTGTTTTCCGTCTCGCCCATCGCACTGCGGAACAATCTCTCCTACTTCTGGCAAAACAAACGCAGCATCACCGCGCTCGCCACCGAGCGCTGCGGCACGGTGTTGTTGTTAGAGATCGGCGCGACCTGTGTCGGCTCCATCCACCAGACGTTCAACCCCGGCCAAGCCGTCGCCAAGGGCGGGGAAAAGGGCTACTTCGCCTTCGGCGGCTCATCGACGATTCTCTTGTTCGAACCCGGACGCATCGAGATCGCGCCCGATCTTCTCGAACGCAGCCAGCAGTGCACGGAAACATACGCCCGCATGGGCACGCGATTCGCAACCATCCGTTAGATCCCCGCGATCACAGACCGAAGGTATCCTCCGCCGGATTCGCGCCGAGGTTGCACTGCGCCTCGCCGTTCGCGCTCAGGTGCGTCAGGCAATGATAGACATCCTCCGCATCGGCATCGATCTCACGGGCGATATCGGATGCCGTTTTCGGCGATGCCGTGAGGCGACCGCGCACGCCATTGAGCGTGTCCAGGAAGGTGGCCGCCGCTTTTTTCCCCGCTTCCACACCGGGTTGGTGATAGGCATTGATGTTGACCAGGGAAGCGTAGAACGACACCGCGCGCTCATACAGGGCGATCAACACACCCACCTGAAACGGCGAAACTTCCGGCAGCGAAATGGTGATCGACTTGCGGCCGGATTGATACAAGGCGCTGCGTGTTCCGCGCAAAAATCCTTGCAGGTAATCCGCGCTGGTATTGCCCGGCTCGACCTCGATGGTATCGCCGTCGCGACCTTTCCGCACCTCGATGAACGTGGCGAAAAAGTTCGGCACCCCGTCGCGGAGCTGCTGCACATAGGCATGTTGGTCGGTCGATCCTTTGTTGCCATAGACCGCGATTCCCTGAAACACCTGCTTGCCATCAAGATCATGCTCCTTGCCCAGCGACTCCATCACGAGCTGCTGCAAGTACTTCGACATCAGGCAAAGCGAATCCTTGTAGGGCAGAACGACCATGTCCTTTTCTCCCTTGCCATTGCAGCCGTGATACCAGGCCAGCGCCAGTCGCATCGCGGCATTGTGCTTCACGTCCTGCTTGCGCGTCTCGGCATCCATCGCCGCGGCACCGGCGAGCATCGCATCCACATCGATCCCCTGCAAGGCGGCGGGAACGAGACCCACCGTCGAAAGCACACTGGTGCGGCCACCGACCCAGTCTTCCATCGGAAAACGCATGAGGAAACCTTGTTCGGTCGCATACTGGTCCAGCTTCGAGCCATGGCCCGTGATCGCCACCGCATGCTTGCCAAAAGACAGACCCGCCGCATCATACGCGGCTTTTGCCTCGATCATGCCGTTGCGGGTTTCGGGAGTGCCTCCGGATTTGGAAATCACCAGCACCAGCGTGGAGGACAAATTCTTTTCCCCGATCGATGCCAACACGCGGTCCATGCCATCGGGATCGGTGTTATCGAAAAAACACAGCGGCAGGCGCGAGCCATGACCCAATGCCTCCGATACCAACTGCGGACCCAGGGCCGAGCCGCCGATGCCGATCAGCAGCACGCGGCGGAACTCCCCGCCTGCGGGCGTTTTGATTTCCGCCGAGTGGATCTTGCGGGCGAAGTCCTTCAATGCCGCGAGAGGCTCGGTGATCTGCGCGCGCAGCACGGCGCTCGGAGCGAGGTCAGGCGTGCGCAACCAGTAGTGACCGACCATGCGACCTTCATCGGGATTGGCAATCGCGCCACCCTCCAACGCCACCATGTCCGCAAACGCGCGGTCGATTTTAGGCTTCATCTGCTCGCAAAAATCCGCCGCCATGTCCATGCGCGAGGTATCCAGAGAAAATCCAAAAGCGGGATAACGAAGCAGTTCCTGAGAAAAACGATCAAATGCCATAACGGCGGAATGCTAGCATCGCCCCACGACCAAACCAAGTGAATTGCAAAAAATTCGCGGCATGATTCTCGTCCCTAACACCCCCGGACCGCCCATTCACAAAAATCTGTCATGAAAGAATCGTTCACCGTGAGCGGTATAATCTGTTGTTATGATACACAAATCCACGACTTTCGCCGCCTTGTGCGGTCTGGCGTTACTGACCACCTCATCACTCCAAGCCGCCGACCTGCCCGATCCCGATGGCAAGCCCGCCGATGTGACCAAGCCCATCAAGGTCTTCCTCATCATGGGCCAATCGAACACTCTCGAAATGGGCGCCGTGAAAGGCGAGAAAGAGGGCGCACTGGAAAAAGCCGTCAAAGGAGAAAACCTCTATCCCTTCCTCGTTGACGACACGGGAGCATGGACCGTTCGCAAGGACGTTCGCAACGTCGGCGTGATGCAGAAGGGCGACAACATGAACGTCTATCGCAATGACTGGCTCACCATCAGCGGCAACAAAATCGGCATCGAAATCGGCATCGGCCACCAACTCGGGAATGCCATCAGCGAGCCGGTGATGCTGCTGAAAAGCTCCATCGGCAATCGCAGCCTCGGTTGGGACTTGCTGCCCCCGGGAAGCGAGCGCTTCACTCACGAATTCGCCGACAAGGCCGGCGTCAAAACCACCAAGGTCGTGGCCGGTTACAAGGACAAGCCCGACATGTGGGATGCGGATCCGGCGAAAGGTGCCGCCACTCCACCACCTGCGGAATGGTTGGACAAAAACGGCAAGCCGGTCAACTGGTATGCCGGCAAGCAATGGGATGACGACATCGCCAATGCGAAAAAAGTCCTCGCGGATCTCGCGAAGTATTACCCGGAGGCCACGAAATTCGAAGTCGATGGCTTCTTCTGGTGGCAGGGTGAGAAAGACGCGGGCAATGAGGCGCACGCCGCCAACTACGAAAAAAATCTCGTCACTCTCATCAAGGCGCTGCGCAAGGAATTCAACGCACCGAATGCGAAGTTCGTGATGGCGACCATCGGTGAAGTCACCAAAGGCAGCACGGGTAACAGCGGCAAGATTCTTGACGCCATGCTCGCGGTCGACGGCGCATCAGGAAAATATCCTGACTTCAAAGGCAATGTCGCCACGGTGTATTCGAATCCGATGGCGAACGGTGGTAGCGGCAACGGTCACTACGGCGGCAATGCCAAAACCTACATGAGCGTGGGCCTGGCCATGGGCGAAGCCATGAACAAGTTGTTGCTGGGCAAATAAGCCGTAGCATTTTCCCATCCACATCGCGAAGAAGGCTTTCCTTCTTCGCGATTTTTTTTGGCACTACAGTCCGATGCCAGCAAAAAAGAGGATCGATGCGCACGGAAAAAGATCAGCCTCAGCCATCCTGGAAGGATGAGAGAAGGTAGCCCGGGGTCGAGGAGTGATAACGACGACTACCCCGAGAAGGATGATTCATGGAGATTAGCACCCCGGAGGGCGTGCGAGAAGTGTTCTCCGGGTGTTCGTCGCTCACGCTCCTCGACCCGGAGCTACCATCTCCGATCCCTGCCGGGATCAAGAACCAATCCACTCATCCCCATGCCTAACGACATCTCACTACACCCGCCTCATCACCAGCGTGCGCTCCTCCCCTTCCCGCCCGGGAAAGGTCTGATGCTCGCCAGCGAAGGCCTCGATGAGGAAATGCGGCGCGAAACGCCTCTCGATTTCCGCCATGGTCGTATTCCACGGTGGGCCGGTGTGCGGGTCTTCGAGATCGGTGAAAAAAACACCCACCAGATGCGCACCGCCCGGCAGAAGTTTCACCACCGTTTCCACGTAGGCATCGCGCAAGGTCGGCGGGATCGCGCAGAAACACGTGTGCTCCCAGATCAGCCCGACCTTCTGCCCGTCATACCACTGCTCCAACGCAAAAAAGTCCGCCTCTTTCACGGCAACATTCGCCAAATCCGCGCAGTTCTCACGCGCGGAAACCACCGCCGATGGCGCGAGATCGATACCGATCACTTCGTTTTCCGGGTAGGCCTCCGCCCACGCGCGCAGGTCCCATCCCCGCCCGCAACCGGGCACGACGATGGCCCCATCGATCTCGATCTTGCCTAACCAATGCGACAGCATCGGATGCGGCAAGCCCTTGTCCCACGGCGTGTCCGCCGCACCATAGCGCGATTCCCAATCGACCTCACTCATGAGCGTTTTTTGCGATTCTTGGGTTTGATGCCAGTTACGGGTTTGTCATTCGCGGGGGTGGTGTCGAGACGCGCGCGCAGCGTCCAGCCGACAAACCCCGAGATCAGACAGCAAAAGCCGAGATAAGGGAGCAGCTTGATGATGAACCAGAGATTTCCTTCCATAGAGTCGAGTTACGGTTGTGATTGAGGTGACGGTGTTGCCGATTGGTGGATGCGGAAGTCGTTCAGTGCGAGCGTCACCTCGCGTACGGACACCCCTGCACCTGCCAATGCCGCGGCGATCTGTTCATCGCCTGTGGATGGCGCGAAGGTTTGCCAAGTACCATCGCCTGTGGTGATGGCGATCTGAGAGCGCTTACCCTCTTTCTTCACAAGAGAGGGAAAGTCGGGAACACTGGCCAGGGTTTTGTCCCAGTCGGCCGCCGGCCAAGCGCGTTCATCGACGATGATCTGATTGGCCCGCTCCCGGGCGGTGGCATCTTCTGCGGGCCAGAGAGCTTCCATTTTTTCCAACAAAGCCACGCGCTGCGATGGAGACTTCAGTACGCCTTCGATGCGTTTCTGCGAGCCATACACCGCGACCAAGAGCCACACTTGGTTGCGGCTAGGGGCTGCCTCGGGATTCACCTCCACGCGATTGTGCACGGCGGTCACCGGATTGCGCAGGGGTTGAACATCGCGCAAACGCAGGTCATCGCGGATGATTTTATCTACCAATTTTTTCTCCTCCTCGCGTGCGACCGCACCGGTGAGCGTAGCCTCTTGACCAGAGAACGAAACGACGACCCTGGCAAAAATGCCATCGTGTTCGGGCCGATCCAACATGCTCCTGGCCTGCACCGCCAGGTCGCGCTGGATGCCGGGCAAATGCAGCGCCACGCCGACAAACCACAACAGCAGAAACAGGATCAGGCAGCTGAAATAGGATGGTTTCACTTCGCCCGCAACATGCCGCCTCAAGGACCTGCCGTCAATGCGTTTCGACAGGCAAAGGGTTCTTGTCATACAGAGGTTTGTCGCTATGATACGAGCATGTCATACGGATTCGGGATGTTCGGGATTTTTTCGCTGTTGTTGCCGATCGCGCAACTGGTTCTGGGGATCATTGCGTTGCGAGTTAGCAAAACCGCTGGCTGGCTGATGATCGCATCGCTTGTATTCACGGTCGTCACCGTTGCTGTCAGCATGCTGGCGATGAGCAGGCTGACGACTTTATCCAGCGGGCCGAATTACACCTATATGATTTTCGCCTTGTTCCCCACATTTGGCCAAGTGCTGTTTTTTGCCGGCGTCTTCATGATCCTGTTGCAAGCCAAAGCGCTCAAAAAACGTGCGGAAGAGCAGCAGATGTTGCTGGATGACATCACCTCCCGCCAGTGATCGAACTCACGGCCAGATGATCGTGGAGGTCACGGGATAGTGATCCGATGCCGGCTTTTCCCCTGCCGCCGCATACACAATCTCCGCCTTCAGCATCCGTGCCGGCCGCGAGACGAGGATGTGATCGACCTTCGCCCAACCATCCCTGTTGTTTTGCCAAAAATGCAGGGTCCTTCGCGCGCGCACATCCCCGTGCAAGGTGTGATACGGATCCAACAAAGCGTTAGGCCATTTGTTCGTACGGCCCGCCAAATAATCGACGGCATTGTTTCCCTCGGTCGCATTGAAATCCCCTAACAACACCACGGGCTCCGTAGCGTGCTTGCGGGCATCGATGCGTTTCGCGATCAGAAACGCCGCCTCCACACGCGAGCCCTGGTGCCGATGATCCCAGTGCGCGTTATAGACCGTAAAGCCCCGCTGTGTCGCACGATCGAGCAGATGGATCCACGTGGTGATGCGGGGAATCTCATTGCCCCAGGTTTTCGATCCTGGCACCTCGGGCGTGGCGGACAGCCAGAACTGGCCCGCATCGTCAGGATCGAGTTGGAAACGATCGCGTCGGAAAAAGATGCCGGAATACTCGCCGTGCGTTTTGCCATCATCGCGCCCGTAGCCGTAAAAATCATAGTCCGGCAAGGACAAGCGCATGTCCGCGACCTGCGCGTGCATGGCTTCCTGCACCCCCATCACATCGGGATTCATGCGTCGCACGGTGGCGATGAGCCGATGCAACCGGTTCGGCCACGACCGCCACTCGGTGTCCTCGTGCGCCGGGTAGCGGATGTTGTAGGAAGAAAAGGTGAGCTTCAGTTCCGCCGCATCCGCCACCGCCAAGAGACTGGCGATCACGAATAGCGCTCGGAACATTCTGCTCATTACCCTCAGTCCTTTTTCTTGAGCTGTGGGAAAAGGACCACATCGCGAATGGTCGGCGCGCCGGTGAGCATCATGATCAGTCGATCGATGCCGATGCCGATTCCACCCGCCGGCGGCATGCCGTGCTCGAGTGTTTCGATGAACTCGTAATCCACTTTCTGCTCCTCGCCGCCTGACTGGTGCTCCAAGCGATCGCGCTGCACATCGGGATCGTTCAGCTCGGAATAGCCGGGCGAAATTTCCTGACCGTTGATGATGAGCTCATAGACCTCCACCGTTTTCCCGCCGGGAGTGACTTTCGCCAATGGCACCAGCTCGGAAGCGACGCGCGTGACAAAACACGGATCGAAGGTTTTTTCCTCGACCAGTTTTTCGAACACCTGCTGCACCACCTCGTAGTCTTCCATGTTGGCGGAAATCTCCACGCCTTTTTCCGCACAGCGCTCGCGGCGCTGCTCGGGAGTGATGTCGAAAAAGTCATCGCCCGCAGCCAGCTTGATCAGGTCGTGATAGCCCGCGCGTTTCCACGGACGTTGGAGATTGATCGTGCGGATGGGATTGCCTTCCTCGTCCTTGTGCTCGATCTGCAAGCCGCCACAGAACTTCTCGGCCAGCGTGCAGGTCAGTTCCTCCACCAGATTCGCCATTTCCTCGAAGTCCGAAAACGCCCAATAGGCCTCGAGCATCGTGAACTCGGGATTGTGCCTGCGGGAAATGCCTTCGTTGCGGAAGTTGCGATTCAGTTCGAAAATTTTCGTGAAGCCACCGACCAGCAGACGCTTGAGGAAAAGCTCGGGCGCGATGCGCAAAGTCAAGGGCATGCCCAGCGCATTGTGATAGGTTTCAAAGGGACGCGCCGCCGCACCACCGGCCACATCCTGCAGCATCGGCGTCTCCACTTCCAGGAAACCACGCTCTTGGAAAAACCGACGGATCTCCGCGACCATCAAAATGCGTTTCACAAATACATCCGCACTCTGCGGATTGCCCATGAGGTCGAGGTGACGCTTGCGGTACTTGATCTCGCGATCCGCCACACCGTGCCATTTATCGGGCATGGGACGCAGCGACTTCGAGAGCACGGTGAACGACTCGACCTTGATGGTCGGCTCGCCCGTGCGCGTGAGAAAGGTTTCCCCTTCGATGCCGATCCAGTCGCCGCGATCGAGGCATTGCCAGATCGCCACGTCCTGTTCGGAGAGAGTTTTCAGGCCCACATAGCCCTGGATCGCTCCCAAGACATCGCCCAGATGGAAAAAGACCGACTTGCCCATATCGCGCAGGCCGGTGATGCGACCGGCGACTTTGACCTTCACGCCCTCGGCGAAATCCGCGTGCAGGGCCGCAGGCGTCGTACTGACCTCAAAGCGAGCCCCGAACGGATCGACACCGAGCTCGCGCAGCTTCGCCAACTTGGCGCGGCGTACGGCGATCAGTTCTGCTTCGGTGGAATGGTGCGTGACATCTTCAGACATGGCGGCGAATGACTTACGCGAGGAAGGGCGTTTGGGAAACAGCAAAATGCACGGATGCCGGATTTTTCCGCACCCTGCTCCCGCGCCCGGTCACGAAAAATCACGGGATGGCGCCATTTATCGGCAAATTTCCCCGCAACAGGACGTATTACACTACATAGCTGTCACCCATGCCCACCTACCGACTCATTGCTTTTGCCATCCTACTCATCAGCCCCCTCATGGCCGAGGATACTCCCTCGCTGCTCCCCGGCGGCGCGGAGAAATGGCAACTGTTCTGGAGCGATGAGTTCGACTACCCCGATGCCCGGCTCGAGGAAAAATGGCAATCGCAGAACTCCGCCAGCACGCACATCCTCAGCAGCCGCTGGCGCGAAAACGCCGTGGTCAAGGACGGCACCCTGAAACTCATCAACCGCAAGGAATCGCGCGGTGGCAACGACTGGACCTCCGGCAATGTCTGGACCAAACAACATTTCCAGTATGGCTACTACGAGTGCCGCTACCGCTACGCCGCCGCCGAGGGCACGAACAACTCGTTCTGGCTGATGACCCAGGGCAAGGTGCCGGAGGGGAAAAAGGCCTTCGAGATCGATATCAACGAGGGCCACTATCCGAATGAAATCAATACCAACATTCACAACTGGTCCGATATCAGGATCGTGAACGGGAAAAAGACGCATCCCAGCTCCTCGAAAAGTTTTCCCTACGGCATCAGTCCCGAAGTGAACCTGCCGCTGGAGATCCCGATCAAAACCCGACGCATCCGCCTCACTTCGAAAAACGCCAGCCATTTTCACCTCGGTGAATTCCGGCTCTATCCGGTTTCGCCGAAAGGCTACCCCCGAACCGGCTCCCAAACCGCCGACAAGGACATACCGGGCCTGATCAACTTCGTCAGGGAAAAAGGCACCCGCATCACCGCCAGCGGCTCCTACGCCGCCAAAGGAAACAGCCCCGCGCTGGTCGCGGATGGCGATATCTCCAAGCGCTGGATCACCCAGACCGATGGCGTCAAGTCGATCGAGTTCACCCTCGCCGGCGAGCGCGAGATCGGTTGCCTGCAGTTTGTCCAGGGCTGGCCGGACAAAAAAACGTGGCGTGGCACGATGGAACACTATCACATCGAATACCACAACGGCGAACGCTGGGTGACCATCGCCCAGTTCGATCGCGAAGCCGGCCAATACAACTTCGCGCGCGACTTCCACACCTATGGTCTCGAGTGGTCGGAAAAAGAATTGGTCTTCTATTTCAACGGAAAAGAAATCCGTCGTGAAAAAAACTCCTTCTGCCACAGCCCCGCGCCCATCTGGCTCAGCCTCGCCATCATTCCCTGGGGCGGAAAAATCACCGATGCCATCCACGGCACCTTCATGGAAATCGACTACGTCCGTGTTTACCAGCGGAAGTGAGCCGGAAAGCTGATACGGATCCACGCACCAATTCAGGACAAATGGACATTTTCCGTCCGCTCCCGCGTAGCCATGAGCCCCTAGGATGAGGGCTTGTCAGATGCGTTTTTGTGCTCTAGTCTCGCGCGCTCATGCGTGTCTTTTTCATTCTCTATCGCAAAGAACTGCGCGGCTTCCTGCTCAATCCCCTGGGCTGGATGGTGATGGCGTTTGTCGTTGTGATGAACGGCGTTGCCTTGTCCACGGCGATGAAAGCCTTCAGTGACACTCCCATGACCCACAGCCTGGTCTATGTCGCCATGCACACCCCGGTGTTCTGGTTTTACTTTTTGTTCATCTTCCCGCTGCTGACGATGAAGCTGTTCGCGGACGAACAACGCTCGGGCACGCTGGAAACGCTGCTCACCGCCCCGGTGAAAACCTGGCAAGTGGTGCTCTCGAAGTATGCGGCGTCTCTCACATTCTACTGCCTGCTGTGGATTCCCAGTTATGTGCAGTTCCAGCTCTATCCATGGATCACCGGGCTACCGCCGGCCTGGAACACGGGAGCCATGCTCGGCACCTACTCCATCCTGTTCCTGATGGGCGCGTTTTTCCTCGCGATCGGCTGCCTCGCCTCCTCGCTCACCTCCAATTCGATTGTGGCAGCCATCCTCACGCTCGGCATTCTGGTGCTGCATTATTTCCTCGGATTCGTCACCACGATCTGGGGAGAAAACTTCGCCGGAGCCACGCTGTTCCAATTCATTTCCACCAAACAGCACATGCACTATTTCTGCAGCGGATTGCTGGATTCGCGCGTGGCGGTCTTTTACCTGAGCCTCGCTCTGTTGACCATTTTCCTGACTTTCCATGTGCTCGATTTCCGTCGCTGGCGCCGTTAATCTCTCTCACTCCATTCCATGTCGGACCCACTTGCCGCTACTGCCCCGCCACGCTCCCTGAATCGTTGGAGCATCGGCACCCTGTCGATTTTGCAGATCGCCTCGCTGCTGATCATCGCCATCGCTGTGAATTTTGTCAGCAGCCATTATTTCGTCAAACGCGATCTCAGCCGTGGCGAGGACTACAGCCTCTCGCAGTGGACCAAGGGTCTGCTGCAGGCCGGGTCTCTGCAATCGCGCAAGACGCCGGTGAAGTTCATCGTCGCCTTCCGCCGCTCCACGCCCATCACCGAGCGGGTGCGCGTTTTGGCCGATGAATACGCGCGGCTCTCCAACCAGAAAATCGTCATCGAACGCTTCGATCCCGTGCGCGATGTCGATCGCGCCTTGCAAGTCGCGGAAACCTACAACCTCGCCGCGAATGCCGGTGTGATCAATCGCGATGACCTCGTGATCATCGATGCCCGCGCCGACACCGGTGTCCAGGCGGGAAAAGACGACTCCGCCCACATCCGCTTCGTCACGCAGGAACAGATGGCATTGTATGAAAATAACGACGGAAAAACCGCGCGCCGCATGAACTCCTTCCGGGGCGAGGACATGCTCACCACCGGTCTGCTCAGCGCGTTGGAAGGCAAGCCGCGCCTTGTTTATTTCCTCGCCGACAAGAGCGACTTCCAGACGGAGGTGACCAACAACAGCTGGACGGTCATGCGCGATTCCCTGCTCTCGCAAAACATCCTGCCCGCGCCTGTGAAAATGAGCGACCTGGAAAAAATTCCGGACGATGCCGCAGGTTTGATCATCGCCGCCCCGCGCTATGATTTCACCAAAGAGGAAATTGCGGTGCTGACGGAATACTGGAACCGCCCTGCCAGCAACATCATGGTCATTCTGCGCGCCCAGCAGACGCCCGATCAATTGCGCGCCTTCCTGCGCGAACACGGCGTCACGCCGCGGCGCGATCAAATCGTCACCATCAAGGGCAAAAACATAGTCTATCGGGTCGATGCCTCATTCACACCGGGCTTCGAATACACGCGCGATTTCTGGAGCAAAAGCACGAGCTTCGATGGCATGAGTTCCTCGCTTGAGGTGCGTGAGGGCGCGGAGGATTTGATCAACCGCCGGATCTCGCCGTTCAAGCTGCTGGAGTCCTCCGCCGCCTACTGGGGCGAGACGAATGCCACCGCCAAGGAGCCAAGCTTCAGCGAGGTAGAAGACCGCAAGGGTCCGCTGACACTCGCCGCGGCGGTGATTCGCGGCGCGGCATCGGATGACCGTTTCGCCGCCAAGGCCTCGCGCATGGTCGTCATTTCCAATGCGAACTTCCTCGATCCCGCCGCCCTGCGCACGGAAAATGTGGATTTTTTCAATGCCTCCGCGAATTGGTTGGTGGGACGCGAGGAAATGTCGGGCACCGGTCCGCGCAAGCTGAGCACCTACAAGTTACCCTTGCTCGCCAGCCAGGCCACGCTGATCAATCGCATCAATCTGTTTTTCTTCCCTGCCGCCATCCTCTTGCTGAGCCTCTTCATCTGGAATGCGCGACGCGCCTGAGTTCCCTTACCTTCCCGTGAGATCCATCACCGCCACCATTCTCCAATGCGCCATCGCCGCGGTCCTGCTGATCCTGGCCGGCTTGCTGTGGGCGAAAGGAAACCTGAACGAATTGTTCGGCGTGCCACCCACACCCATCGGCGAGCGCCTTTACACCGGATTTTCTGCTGCGGATATCACGGAAATTTCCCTGAGCTCGAATGATGCCAAAGCCACCTTTTCCCGCGCCTCCGGCATCTGGATGATGACCTCGCCGGTAGAGGACCGCATGGATCCACGCTGGGCGAAAACACTCATCGACTTCACCCTCGCCACCCGCGCGGCGGATGTGATTCCTAACGAAAAAATCGACAACACCCAGGCGGGGCTCACCGATGGCATGATCAGCGTGCGCCTCGGCGACAAAGAGGGCGAGGCCCGCGCGAAGTATGTCATCGGCCGCCGCACCGCCTGGATGAGCAAGGATCCCGACACACAGGAACCCGTGCACACGGTGTTTTTGCAACCGCGCGACAAGAGCCGCAAATCGCACATCTACGCCTGCACAGGCGATATCCGCCCGATTTTCAAAGACGGCTTCCGCTACTTCCGCGATCACCAACCCTTCCTGTTCGCGCCATCACAGCTGGAAAAAATCCAGGTCAAATCCGCCGCCGCGGAGTTTGTGTTGGAAGGAAAAGGCGATCGCATCCCCTGGCGCATCACCAAACCCCAAAAGCTCGCCACTGAAACCAGCGAAGTCAAAAAACTCATCGAAACCGGGCTGTTCTCGCTGCGTGCCCTGCGCGTCCTTGATCGCAACAAAGTGACCCTGCCCATCACCGGGGACGGCGGCTATTTGGAAATCTCGCTCCAATGCGCCGGTCAAGCCATCCCCACCACGCTGAAGGTCTATCCACCCGTCGATGACAAAGCGACCACGGTCTATGCCACCGTGTCCGATCGCCCGGCCACCGTCTTCGAACTGCCCTTGCGCCCGTATCCGGATCTCATTTCCCTCTCGGAGCTCCCGCTGAAAAATTACAACGAACTGCGCTCGCAAAACCTCACCAATTTCGACCACACCAAGCTGCAGGCCATCCATTTCCTGCCAGCGCAGTCACAGGAAATCCTGTTGTCCCGCCCGCCTCGCGGAGAATGGCATTTGCATATCGATGAAAAACAAATCACCACGCTCAACGAGATCACGCTCTATCAATTCTTGAAAACCATGACCGAGGCCAAGGTGGCGGGCTTCCTCACCGATAGCGCCTTTCTCACGGAGGAGGAAAAAGATCTGGAAACCTACGGACTGAAAAAACCGCTGCTCACCCTGAAGTTTTTGTTTCAAAACGACTCGGTCATGGTCCTGAAAATCGGCAAGACCAAGGACGGCGTCATCACCGCGCACTGGAATCATCCCGATACCATGAACACCATCTTCAAGCTGCCGGAGGATTTTCTCGCGAGACTGCCCCTGCGCATGAAGCAATGGAAAGACACGCGCCTGCTGGCCATCGCGCCCATCGACTTCGTCAACCTCGAACGCACGCTCCTGCAGCAGCCCGTCGTGAAACTCAATTACGATTACCGCACGGAAAGCTGGCAAGCCACCAAAGACGGCACCGATGCCACAGGCAATCTCAACAACGCCCGCGCCAATAAGTTGTTGGAAACGCTCGGCGACCTGCGCGTCACCACCTGGCTCAATCCCGATGACCGCGAGGCGCTCGATGCGTTGCAACAACCCGCGATGAAGATCCTGCTCGTCTCGCGGCAGCTCAATGAATTCGGCGAACAAATCGGCCTCAAGATGCAGACATTGGAAATCACACCCGTCACCAAGGAGGGCAAGAGCAATTATTTCTACGGCCGCCTCACGGGAGAGAGCGATCTTTTCCTGTTAGAGAGAAATGCGGCGCTGCTCCTGGCGCTCGATCTATTCTCCGAAAGCGACTGACGGTCAGCTCGCGAACAGCGCCTCGACCATGGCCGTGCTGCGCGGGCCCGGCATGACACTGAGCGCCATCTGATTCATCACGTAGGCGAAACTCAAGCCCGATGCCGGATCGCCGAAGGCATGGCTGCCCCCCGCACCCGGATGCCCGAATGCCCGCTGATCCGGACCATAGAGCGTCCTCATCTTTTGCCCTTGCTCCGTCAGCGGGTCCTGCTGGCAGCCGCAGGTAAAGGACGTAGGCTGCAAGAGCACCAGATCATCCCCCTGAACCTGTTTGTGTTGCAGGGCATGCTGCACCGTGGGTGTCAGCGGGCTCTCGATGAATCCCATCGCCGCTTGATAGAACTGCGCCAGGGACCGCGCCGTCGCCACCCCGCCCATCGCCGGAAAGCCCGCCGCCCACGCGCGAGTATCATTCATTTCCTGCACCGCATGCAGACCTGTGGGCGAGAGAAACGCCCGCCGCGTCATGGTGCCGGCCGTCATGAATTGTTTGTAAAATCCCTGCTCGATGTCGCCTTTTTCCGCGCGACCCGGCACGAGCTCGGCAACGCGCGACCACTGGCTCTCGGGCAGCCCGATCCAGAAATCCCACCCCATCGGCCCCGCGATTTCCCGCCGCCAGTATTCTCCGAGCGTATGACCCGTCAAACGCCGCACACTCTCGTCCAGCAGCGCGCCAAAGGTGCGCGGATGATACCCCAGCCCCAGACCCGGCAGCCACGCCGGCACCTGCGCTTCGATCGCTTGCACCACACTCGCATGATCCCACACGCTGCAAGCCTGATCGAGCGCGGCCAGCCCGCACTGGTGCGAGAGCAAGTGCGCGAACTCCGCCTGTGCCAGCGGAAAATGCGGCCACACCTCCCGCACCGGTGTGCGCTCGTCCAGCCCGTGACGCGCCAGCGCCAGCAGCAAGGTGGCCGCGGCGGGAGCTTTTGTCGCGGAATACACCGGCACCAGGGTCTGCTCGTCCCAACGACGCGTTTTTTCGCGATCGGCGAATCCCCGAGCCAGGTGCAACACCTCGGCTCCACGCCAAAAAATACTCACCGATGCCCCCAACTCGAGCTGCTGCGCAAAATTGGATTCAAATACTTGCTCGACCGCTGCGAGGGACGCCGGGGAAATGCTCATCGCCCCCATCATTTGATGCCGCTCACAAAAAAACAATTCTTTTCAGTATTCGCGATTTCTTGCATGCTCCGCCCGTGCACGAAGTTTCTGTTGATCTCGCCGAACGCTCCTATCAGGTCCTTATTGAGGAAGGATTGCTCGCCCATGCCGGCCGGCACATTCTCGCCGCAGGTCTCACAGGAAAAGTGGCGATCATTTCCGATTCCACCGTCGCCCCGCTGCACGCCGCCACTCTCCAGGCCTCGTTGGAAGCCGCCGGTCTGCACTCCACCTTGCACGTTTTTCCTGCTGGCGAGGCATCGAAGTCGCTCGGCGTCGCGGAGCATCTCTGCAGCGCCCTCGCCGCCGCCGGGCATGACCGCAAGTCGATGGTCGTCGCGCTCGGTGGCGGCGTGGTCGGCGACCTCGCGGGCTTCGTCGCCTCCATTTTCTATCGCGGCATTCCTTTTGTGCAAATCCCCACCACCATCGTCTCGCTGGTCGATTCCTCCGTCGGCGGCAAGACCGGCGTGAATATCAGCGAGGGAAAAAATCTCGTAGGTTGTTTTCATCAGCCCCGTCTGGTGCTGATCGATCCGCACACGCTGCGCACCCTCCCCGCCCGCGAATACCATGAAGGATTCGCCGAGGCGATCAAGCACGCCGCCATCCGCGATGCCAGCATGCTCACCGACCTCGCCGCGCTGGATCCGGATTCGCGCGAGGTGCCCGCCGCTCTCATCGCGCGCAATATCGCCATCAAGGCTCGCATCGTGGAGGCCGATGAACACGAGACCCTCGGCATCCGCGCCTTGTTGAACTTCGGCCACACCATCGGTCACGGCATCGAGGCCAGCCGCCCGTATGGCGAAATCCTCCACGGCGAGGCCATTTCCCTCGGCATCCGCGCGGCACTGTATCTATCGGAAAAACACGCGGGGCTGGGCCCGGAGGAGGCGCGGTCCATCCTCGCGCTGTTGGAAAAATTCCACCTGCCACTGCTCCTCGAGGAATCCATCCCTACCTCACTCATCCTGGAAAAACTCTCCCGCGATAAAAAGTTTTCCCATGGCTCCATCCGCTTCGTCCTGCTCCGCCGTGCGGGAGAAGCGTTTGTGGACGCCTCTCTGAGGGCGCATGACCTGCGCGAAGCGATCGAACATCTGCGGCAATAGTCCTCGAAAATTAGCCAAACAAAAGCGGACAACGCTGTCGCTGTGAGAGCGTCGCTGCCATCGCAGCCAAATCATTTATGAAATCCATACTCCACTCACTGCTATGCTGTCTCATCAGCATCGGCATAAGCCAGGCGGACACGCCCACGGATATCCAACCCGCGCTCGATGCCGTTTATCCCGCCCTGGTTCGCATTCACGTCGTCTCCGAAAGCGGCAGCGCCGGCCGCATGCAGAAAAACCGCGGCTCGGGCTCGGGAACGATCATCCATCCCGATGGCTACGTGCTGACCAATCACCACGTCGCCGGTCGCGCCACGCGCATGACGGTGCGCCTCGCCGATCGTCAGGAATGCCGCGCCACGCTCATCGGCACCGATCCCCTCTCCGATCTCGCCATCCTCAAGATCGATCGCTCGGACCTGCGCGATCCGAAGGCAGCCTTGCCCGTCGCCCGTTTCGGCAACTCGGACGCTCTCAAAGTCGGCGACATCGTGCTCGCCATGGGCAGCCCTGCCGGTCTATCACAATCCGTGACAAAAGGCGTCGTCGCCAACACGGAAATGATCGCCCCGGGCGGTGGTGGCGGCCTCTCACTCGATGGCGAAGTCGTCGGTGAATTGGTGCGCTGGATCGGTCACGATGCCGTGATTTTCCCCGGCAATTCCGGCGGCCCGCTCGTCAACCTCCAGGGCGAAATCATCGGCGTGAACGAGGTCGGCATCGGCTCGCTCGGCGGTGCCATCCCGGCCAATCTCGCGAAAAACATCGCCGATACCCTGATCAAGGAAGGCCGCATCAAACGCAGCACCATCGGACTCTCGGTTCAGCCACTGCTCAAGACCAGCCATCACAGCACCGGCATCCTCGTCGCCGGCACCATCGCCGATTCCCCCGCCGCCAAGGCTGGCATCGTCGCAGGTGACATGATAACTTCCATCAACGACAAGGAAATCCCCGCCGCCCGCGCTCCGGAGGACCTGCCGGTTTTCAACCGCATCATCCTGGAAACCCCCGTCGGTGCCACGCTCACCATCAAAGGCACGCGCGATGGCAAGCCTCAGATCTGGAACGTGCTGACCGAGGAACGCGAACCCATGCAGCCGCGCGAAAAGGAATTTCTCTCCTGGGGCATCACCGCCCGCAACATGACGAAGCTGCAAGCCAAGGAAATGAGCCGCGCGGATGCGAATGCCATCATGATCCAGAGCGTGCGTGCCGGTGGACCCACCGCCGCCGCCAAGCCCGCCCCCTCCGCCGGCAGCCTCATTCTCAAAGTCAACGACACCCCCATCCGCAATGTCGATGACTTGCAGGAAGTCACGGCAAAAATCACCAAGGACGCCACCGAGCCCGTTTCCACATTGGTCACCTATGAGATCGATGGCAAAAGCTACCTCACGGTCATCAAAGTAGGCATCGAGCCGGACGAAGACCAAGCCGCTCTCGCCCGCAAGGCATGGCTCGGCGTTTCCACCCAGGTCATTTCCTCCGATCTCGCCGAGGCCCTCGGCATCCCCGGCCAAAAGGGCATGCGCGTCACGGGAGTCTATCCGAACAGCCAGGCCGAAAAAGCCGGCCTCAAGGAAGGTGACTTGCTGCTCAAACTTGATGGAGAGGAAATCAACGCCTCCCGCCCCGAGCACGCCGATGTCCTCGCCGAGGCCATCCGTCAGATGAGCATCAGTGGGGAAATCACGCTGGATCTGCGCCGCGACAAGCAATCCCTCAGCATCAAGGTCCCGCTCGAGCGTTCCCCCGCCGCCACCTCGGAACTCAAGGAATACAAGTGCGAAACGCTCGAGTTCAATGCGCGCGATGTCGGCAAGGAAGACCGCCTGCGCGATAAATCGGACGAGTCGGAAAAAGGCGTGCTCATCACCAGTGTCACCAACGCAGGCTGGGCGGCGCTCGGCGGCTTGCAGAATCGCGATATCCTCCGCTCGATCAATGGCAAGACGGTTGATTCGATCGAAACACTCAAGTCCTTGGTCGAGGACATCAACAAGGAAAAACCCACCCACATCACTCTCTTCGTGCGTCGCGGCATCACCACCCGTCTCATCGAATTGGAACCCACCTGGTAATCTCACCCATAATCCACAAGCAATATGAAATACATCAGCGCACTCGCCGCACTCGCCCTGCCCCTTGCCGCCGCATCGGGTCCCCTCAAAGAAAAAGCCAACGCCCTCAGCGCCGCTCACAAGGACTCCACGCTCTTCATCAGCGCCGTCGTGAACATCGAGCTCACCGCCGGCAGCAATCCGACACAAAAGGAAGAGAAAAAAGTCGAAATCATCGGCACCGTTCTCAGCAAGGAAGGTCTCATCGTCGCCCCGCTCAGCACGCTCGATCTCGCCAACGCCATGGACGGCCGCACCGTCAATACCCCCAATGGGGCCGTCACCATCAGCGCGAAGTCTGACATCAAGGAAGTCAAAATCATCATGCCCGATGGCACCGAGACCGATGCCAAGGTCGTGCTCAAGGATGCCGACCTCGATCTGATCTTCCTGAAGCCCGACAAAAAGGCCGACAACTTCACGCCCATCGACGCGAAAAACTCCGCTCCGATCGGCATGCTCGATGACGTCATCGTCCTCGGCCGCATGGGCAAGGACCTGAACCGCGAGCCCATGGTCGTCACCAGCGAAGTGATTTCCGTGATCAAAAAGCCCCGCATGTTCGGCAAAATCACCACGCCCGCCACCGGCATGCCCGTCTTCAATGGAGAAGGAAAATTCCTCGGCATCGGCATCAACCGCCTCAGCTCGAAGAGCTCTGGTGAAGCCAACCTCACCGGCTCCTCCGTCCTGCTCCCCGCCGCCGACATCGTCGAAAGCGCTTCCCAGGTCAAATAATCAGATTGCCCAAAACATCACCCCGCATGACTCTGCTCATGCGGGGTATTTTTTTACGATCTGATCGCCTAAGGCTAAACCGCAAGACCACAGCTTTTACGCGATGCCACCACCAACACCCCAGCCTTCTTTTCGCGAAATTTCGCGCCTTTCGCGGTTCCCATCTGCCTTCTACCTCCACTCCCCGTCGCAACGAGCTCATCGCATGAGGCCATACGTTTACTCGTAAAAACTCCCCCGTCGCAACGCGACGACTCATAAGGAGCCCACGATTTTAATCGTGGGTTTCATCACAAAAAATTCCCCGCGTCCTAACGGGACGCCTCAATGCGCTGACCATGTTTGACTGCGCCCTGTTCCCCATCAATCAAAAATCCAAAATCAACAACTTGTCCTTCGTAGTCCCGCTGAGCGGGACGAAGTAGGATCATCAATCGTCAATTCTTCCTTTGTCAGCGTCGCCCCACTGATCCAGTTGCCACTTTTCCCGGTGCCGATCTTCGCGCAACACTTCCTGACGCCAGAAAATCTTCGCCGCATCCCGATTCGCTTCCAGATCATGACGCAAACGGAAATTCTCGAACCATTCCAGCACCAGCAAAAATCCCGACCGCTCGCGATCCGTCAAGCCCCGGAATTCCGCAAGGTCTCTTCTCCAACACAAACGAGTTTTGGCGACTGCACTCATGATGAAAGCGATCAAATCAGAACTTTCCAGAGCATAGCAAGCAAGAACTGTTCAAATGAACGCAATTCATGATTTTTTGATTCTTACGGATTTTCCAAAATCGACTGCGATACCTGCGGCGTCCGTATATCAGCCACAGAATCGACCACTGTGAGCCGAGCGTTTAGGCAGCCTGATATACACACGAAATTTTGACAATTTTCTTGCATTATCAAGGAAATTCTGATGCATTTCTACTGAAATGCCCACTTGATATAACGGTCAGATGGGATACGAATAAATACTGTTCGTTACAAAAGACATGCCATCAAAAAGCCTAACCCGATTCGAAAGCGTCTTGAAGAGAGCTACCGATCTTCGTGACCTTGCTGAATATCTGCTCTCAGATGAAGCAAAGTTGAAGCTTGATGATGCTGGCCACTTTCACGGGTTTTCCGATATGGGACGCGCATCAATCGTTCTTGGAGTTTCCGCGATGGACCAATACTTCACCAGACGATTTTGTGAGCTACTTGTGCCATTTTTGAAGACGCATGGACCAACGGATGGATTGATCGCGATGCTTTCCGAAGCTGGATTCGATACGAAGGAGGCGTTGATCGCGATAGGAATGATGCGCCCGTATCGCCGAATTCGAACACTTGTGGAGAATCATCTTGAGAACTACACCACACAACGGTTCGAGGTAATCGATAAGCTCTTTCTCTCGATTGGTTTGAAGGATCTCTCTTCGAATGCCGAGAAGAAGACGAAACGCATGACAGTGATCTCTTCGATCACCAAGCTGGTAGAGAGGCGTCACAGTATTGCCCATACAGGTGATCTGAACAGCCATGGAAACTTGATGCCAATCGACCTCAAGCAACTGAAGAAGAGATTCAAAGATCTTGACGATTTTGTGAAGGCTGCCGACCAGATTATCGAAAATCGCCTGAAGAAGAAATAAACGAATCGGGTCCCCGGGAGTGATTAGCTCCCGGGTCCCACACCACCCTGCGTACGGCTCCGTACAGGGCGGTTCCAATCAGTTTCCCTAAGCTTGCTCAGGGTAGTAAAGTGCGATCCAGATTGCTCTCATGTCAGGAACTCCTTGTTT
>CANHQJ010000012.1 GCA_947462875.1 Verrucomicrobiia bacterium | reverse complement strand
TCCGCCATAAAACCCTTGATAATTAAAGGATTGCGGCGATCTCAACGAAAACACTGTGAAAATCCAAAGCGCACTAATGTGCGCCAAAATACCCTGAAAAGTGCCGATTTAGTGTAAGCAAAGTGTAAGCAGATACTTTCACCGCTTCCCACCGATGCGCGACACCCGCAGCAGACCGCAATCACTATTCCAATAAAGTCGCCTTAGCGCACAACCTGCCTGATGGAAATCACACTGGCACAAGCGACGGTTCCCGAATCCGTATCCGATGCCATGGTCATTCTCATGCCCATCGCCAAGAACCCGAACGGTCTGCTTTTTAAAGCAAAGTACAGGATCTCGCGGCACTCAAAGGCGGTGATACCATGTTTTTAAATATGACGACCCTGAAAATCGGCATCGAACTCGGAAGTGCCAAAATTGGAGTGGGTCCCGGACAAGTGAACATTCACAATCCGCTGGGTTCGGCAAAAACAGTCAGTCTGCCCATCAAATTCAGCTACTATGACGCTGCTAAAGAAGAGTGGAGACTCATCACCGCATCGACCGTGGCGCTCTATTCGACCAGCCGGGAACTCTGCATTTTCAATTGGGATTCTCGGTTCGGTCGTGTTGATTACGAAAGCATGACATTCCCCTTACTCGAAAGCGCACCATAGCCTTGCCCATCAACCGCGCTCATCGCATCCGTTGGCGCTCGTAAAAATGGACTGTGTCTCAGGGAAAGCTTGAACGGCGGGGAACCAATGCTTTACGTGGAGAGTCACGGCCTCTCGTCCCAACAAATTCCTCGTCTTCGCTCACGAAGACGAGGTTGGAAATGAAACCGTCCGAAATGACTTGTGCTCGATTAACGAAAACCTTCCCATCATCATTTCGATTCCAAGCGGAAGAACGCAGCGTTGTCTGGCGAGCCGAATCGAAACTCAAGCTTGCCCTCTGCATTGATAGTCGTCTGCGGTGCGGTCATCGGCAAGTGAATGAAGTCCACGAGATTCGTGGATTTCTGCACGGCTATGGTTAGTGTAAACAAGCCTGTTGTTGAGTTCCGTTGAATCAAGGGTGTGCCTACGTTTAGTGCTTGGATTTGGGAGGTAGTGTAGAGATCGTAAGCATTTGGATTGCTCGTCACATCACTGATGCCTGCCGCCCGATTCGCGTCAAACTGCGCCTGGGTGTAATACCCTTGTCCACTTAGGTTAACGGTGAATGGATTGTTCGCTCCGGTCATATTGCTAGTGATGCTGATCGCCGCGCTCCGGTTGACGACTCCCGTCGGCGTGAAGGTCACGGTGAACGTCGTATTGCTGCCCGGATTCACCGTCGTGCTACCCAAAGCACCCACGATGAAGTCGCCGGAATTCGTCCCGTTATTGGTGATGACCAGATTGGTCAAATTGGCGGTGCCACTGTTCGTGATGGTGAAAGTCTTGACCACGCTGCTGCTAACACTCACCGTGCCAAAATCAATGCTGCTTGTCCCATTCACGAGGTCCGTGCCGACGGGTTGTTGCACACCGATTTCAGGTGAGGACAACAAAACAACGTCGTTACCGGTACCGCCGATGTAGGTGAGTTTTCTATTCACGCCGTTGATCGTGACAATGCTGCCTTCGGGCAGGCCGTTGAAGGTGCTGGTGATGGCATCGCTGCCATCGTTATTGATGATGACGAAGCTGTCGCCGCTGGCGGGTACGTAAGCCCCGCTGAGGGAGAGCGTTGCATTGTTGAGCTCGACGGTGCCCGTGACGTTGAGCTGGTCGTATTGGCTACCCACCGTCGCGCCGGTGATTTCGACGCTGAAGGTCGAGCCGCTGGAAAAGCTCACAGCCCCGGAGTTGAGAGTGCCGGGGCTAGCGCCGGGAGCTAGGGTCGCTCCGCTGTTGACGGCAATGGCACCGCTGATCGTGCCCGTGCCCCCGAGCGTGCCGCCGCTGTTGACGGTGACAGTGCCTGTCCCGGTGGCGCTGCCACTGGAATTATTGGCTACGAACGTGCCGTCGCTGACGATAGTACCGCCCGTGTAACTATTGCTACCGGAAAGCACCAGCGTGCCGGAGCCTGTCTTGGTAAAGCCGCCGGTGATCAGGGCGTTGTCTCCGCCGCCGAGAGTATTGGTGATGGTCACAGTGTTATTCGTGCTGACATGATAAGTCGCACTGCCTGCCAAGAAGAGGGCTTGGCCGATGGCGCTGGCTGCACCTCCGGTCCCTGCAATAACGTTGTTTCCAGAGATTCCACCATCCGTGATCGTGACCGTGCCACCTTGGCGGACAAAAATCGCCCCGCCTGCCGCCAGCCCGCCGCCGCCTTGGGCTCCGTTTCTGGCACCGCCGCCGAAACCACCTGCGCCGCCGCTCGCACCGCCGCCGCCGCCGCCGCCGAAACCGCCCGCGCCGCCTTCGCCAAAACCGCCGCCACCGCCGCCGCCGAAACCGCCCGCGCCGCCGTCGCCACCACCGCCGCCACCGCCGCCGAAACCGCCCACACCACCGTTGCCGCCGCCATTGCCGCCATTGCCGCCAGCAACGCCGCCACCACCACCAGCACTCCCTCCGGCACCGCTAACGCCGCCGCCACCACCGCCACCGCTGGCACCGCCGGCACCGCCTGCGGATGAACCGAAGCCGCCGAACCCGCCAGCAGCGGCACCAATGAAATTACCGCCTCTACCGGCTTGACCATTACCACCTCCGGATGCGGCGAGACCAAGCCCCCCACCACCGCCGTTCATATTTGCGGCTGCGGCGGCCCCATTGCCTCCCATTCCACCACCGCCGCCAGACCGAGTAGTAGAACCAGTTACGGATCCCGCGCCGCCGACCGCGATGTTATTACTGAAGGTGACGCCGCTGAGAGTGAGGTTGCCGGCGTTGAGAAAGATCGCCCCGCCTAGCCCGGCCCCTCCGCCCCCATTGCTGGTGCCGCTGCCACCGCCTGCGCCACCTCGGGCATTGCCATTTTGCAATGTGAGGTTGGCGACGCTAAAGCTGGTCGCTGCGGTGCTGGGCTGATTTCCGCCCGCTGCCCCCGGTGTGTTCGCCTGGACGCCAATGAAGAAGAGGCGGTCGCCAGTACTGGCCGAGGTCGAACCGCCGTCAATGGTGATCGCGCCCTGCCCGCCATTGGAGCCGTCAATACTGATGCCGTTGGGGTTGGTGAAGATGGGCAACATTCGGTCGCCACCCGCGTTGGCTGCGAGGTTGATGGTCCCGCCGCCGGGGATGTTGAAGACGATGGTGGCTACTGAGGGATCGGCGTTTGCCTGATTGATGGCATCCCGCAAGCTTCCGGCCACCGGAGTCGAGTAATTGTCAGCAACCGTAGATACAGTGTATGTGCCCGCTAGCGCAGGACTCGCATTCAGGACGACTTGCAAGGACAGTGCGAGAAGAGATTTGTGTTTCATCTGAGATATTTTTATAGAAATTTGCTTTTTTGCTTAAATTGAACGGGACCCAATAGTTTGACCGAATTTCACCAAGTTAAGTTATGATGTCATAGGGAGGAGCGACTTCATTCTGTACTTGTTAAGTTGTCAAGAAGTTGATTTGCCTTAATCCGATTTAGCAATACTAGTGATCAGCCGGGAACTGTAAGAGTCCCCGCAGGCGAAACAGATTGAAATGAGAGGTTTTGGTGTCTAGAAAGCAAACGAAACGATGAAAAAGAGTCAATACACAGAGAGCCAAATTGTGGCGATCCTCAAAGAAACCGATACGGGGATGAAAGTAGCTGAAGTATGCATGAGAAGGGAAATGCGTGAGTGCGATCGACGAAAAAAGACCTTGATCCAACTCACCAATCTGGCAGATCGGTAATGCATGAATGAAGAGCGAATAGACCGACCAAGTAACAGGAAATCCAGTTCGGGAGCGGTTCTGTTGCGATTTCAGTCCTGCCAAATTCGCGACAGAATCCATTCGATTGCACACGGATTTCACACAAAATGACGGTCAATGGCTATTCGCCTTTCGTCCCTATACAAAACAACTAACGCACCAATGCACATGAATACAAAGAAAAAAGAACTATCAACCCACCGCCTCACCGATCCGCCAACACCCCAGCCCAGCTCGTCTGGGTTGGGGTGTTGGCGTTTCAGGGGGACGAGAACCCTGCCCAAAGGGCCATGGGTTTGAACGCGTCCTTCGCTTGTAGCGAAATTTGAAAAAAACCGCGCAGCGCATACTGGCATGGCCAGCGGCAATCCCACCCTCTCCGCCATTCTTCGCTTTCTGCGCAAGCTACGAATGGCAAGACATCCCATGCAACTATGAGGGATAAACTCCGTAAACCACCTCCCTATCCAAATGATAGGTACTGCGCAGGAAGTTGAACGCAGTCATCCGTGGCGAATCAAGCGAGCGAGACCGTTTCAGTCTTACGTGAGCTTTCGTGCGGTGAACCCGTCCTTTCGACCCAAACGCCAAACAAATAAGACGCCGCTCCACGGGGAGCGACGTCTTGGTTTTCACGTTTCGCCGAATAAGGAGAATCGCACTTGTTCGATCATTGCGCCCCACCTTTGCCGCCGCGAGCACCACGGCCTGCGCCACCGGCTCCCGGGCGGCCTTTGCCTTTGCCAGGACCACCCGGACGAGCATCCCCTTGGGCACCACGAGGGCCTTGGCCTTTTCGCCCCTTCGCTCCTGCCTGCCCGCGATTGTGATGGCCTTTGCCAGACCAGTTGGCCTCCCATTCCTGCTTGCTGACGATGCCGTCACCGTCGGTGTCCAGCTTGTCGAACAATTGGCCGTCACCGCCTTTCCGTTCTCCTTTCTGCGCATGCAAAGCCCCTGTGAGGCCCAACATGGCAACGATTCCAATGGTAATGATTTTCATACTGTTTTCTTTTGTGTGGTTGTTTTGCCTGATTGGCGACCTCAGGATAGCATTCCTAGATGATGGCAAGGTGATGTGGCGGGAATTTTTCACCTCCATCAGCTGTGGGCAACCGTCACGCCCTGATGTAAAACGAAAGCAAACGCAATCCTTCACTCTCATGGAGCGAAGCCGTGAGCGACAAGCCCATCGCTTCCGCGCAGGCCCGGGCGATGGAGAGTCCTAGACCGCTATGCTCATCACCGGAACGGACGCGATCGGCCCGCCAAAATCGGTCGAACATCCGCTCTATGTCCTCCTGCCGAAGGTCGGGTGCCTGATTGGCGATCTGGAGGAGCGCATCGTTGTTTCTTGAAACGAACACGGTTGTTCTCTCCGGCGCGTAGACGGCGGTATTCGACAAAAGATTGCGAACCAGCAACGACCAGAGATCCGCACTGCCGCGGACCGATCCATCAGGCGTTAGATCGATCTGCAAATGGATCCCGCGCTCTCCCGCCACCGCACCGCATGGTTTCCAGCACGTTTCCACCAGTTGCCGCAGCCCGATCACTTCGTCGCTCTCCACCTTGGTGGCTTCGCAGCGTGCCAACTGAAGCATGGCATCGACGATCCGCTCCATCCTCCCGGATGCTAGCAGGATCTCCCGCTGCTGATGCTCGTTGATCTCATCCGGATAGCGCAATCCCATCTCGATCAGGCTGCGCGATTCGGCGAGCGGTGTGCGCAGCTCGTGCGCCAAGTCGGCACTGAATTGCCGCTCGCGGTGAAATCCCTCCTCAAACCGGTCTAGCAGTTGGTTGAGAAGACCGACCACCGGCCCGATCTCGCGCGGAAGACCGCCGGTGCTGAATCGAGTGGAGAGGGATTGCGGGGCGATTTGTGCTACTTCGCTGCCCAGCACCCTGAGCGGTTTCAATCCATCGCGCAGGGCCAACCCGATCAGCAGGGCACAGGCCGCCGCACCGATTCCTCCCGTGACGACCATACCAATGACCAGCCCGGCAAGCGATTGTTGCGCTTCCTCCAAACTGATGGCCACCACAGCGGTGCCGGATTGCATTTGCGCTCCCGCGCGCGCGCGACCAACTCCGCGGCGGGTGCCATCATTCAGCGGCGTTGCTCTCAGCCGCACGTCTTCTCCATCCTTGAGGCGGACGTTCGATGCTCCCACGCCAGGCTCCGCCGCAGGCAGGCTTCGCCCATCGAGCGATGGAGATTGCTGCACCAACTCACCCGCCTCCGTGAAGATCGCATAATAATAGCCGCTCCCCGGTTCATCGAATTCCGGCAGGCGAACCCGTCTGCGCTTGGGGCCTTGGCCCAAGCCGGGATTTTCCTTCGCGGCTTCTGCGGCCATCATCAAGCTTACCGAGCGTTCGAGGTCTTCCATCCGGGTATCGATCCGCGCGAATTCCGATGCGCGGAACAGAAAAAAGACAGTAGTCCCCCCCGCCAGCCAAAGCACGGCAAAGCCTGGCAGCAGCCACAGGATCAAGCGACGGCGGATCGACTTCATGAGCTTCGTTCCTCCAGGATGTAACCCTGCTTGCGGCGGGTATGAATGAGCGGCGGCATATCCTTCGCGACGCACAGTTTTTTGCGCAGCGCGTAAACCGTCGAATCGACCACATTGCTCATGGGGGAGACCAATTCGTCGTAAATGTGCTCCTCGATGCGCGTACGGGACAGGCACGCGCCCGGGTTGAGGGCTAGCAGTTCGAGCAGGGCGAGCTCGCGTGCCGTGAGATCGAGTTCATGTCCGGCACGGCACGCCCTCCGGGCTACCGTATCGATTTCTAAATCCCCCACTCGGATCAACGGGTCGCGCTGCCCGTAGCCCCGCCGACACAGCACCTCGATGCGGGCCAATAGCTCGTCCAGAGCGAAGGGCTTACAGAGGTAATCGTCGGCACCCTGTCGCAGACCCCGCACCCGATCCTGAATGGTGTCTCGGGCTGTCAACATCAGGACCGGCACGTCGCACTTTTCCCGGCGCAACGTTTCGAGCACATCCAAACCGTCACGGCCGGGCAGCATGATGTCGAGAATGATGGCATCATAGGCATTCTCCCGTGCCTTCCACAGCCCTTCCTCGCCGTCCCCGCTCTCGTCCACCTTGTAACCCGATCGCCTCATGACCTTGGCGACTGTCTCGCGCAGTCGTTTCGAATCTTCAATGAGCAGGATTCTCATGGTGTTTTCGTGTTGGGAATTTCAGAGTTAATTTTTTTGATGATTCCATAAATGCCCCAGCGGATCAACGCCTGATTGGCTTATTGAAATTACAACACCAAAAATGACGCAGAGATGATGACAAGAAGGCGAAAAAATTGGTGACGAATGGGTTTGAACAATTCCTTCGCTCATGGCGACATTTGAAAAAAATGGCGCAGGGAGGCGGTATTCGGGGGAGCATGAAAGTTCCCGGCTTGGTAAGCATTCTCAACCTAACGCTCCTGATGGCCTTGGCTCCTCCCACGCTCTGTGCCCAGCCTGCGCCGAAACCTAACATCATCGTCGTCTTGTCCGATGACATGGGTTACTCGGACCTCGGCTGTTACGGCGGAGAGATCGCGACACCGAATCTCGATCGGCTTGCGGCCAACGGTCTGCGCTACACCCGGTTCTACAACACCGGACGTTGCTGCCCCACCCGTGCCTCACTCCTGACCGGTCTCTATGCCCACCAGGCGGGCATCGGTGAGATGACCGGTGACGGCGGCCAGCGTGGCTACCGGGGTGACCTGTCACGCAACGCGGTGACCATCGCCGAGGCACTCAAGCCGGCGGGCTACCGGACTTACATGACAGGCAAGTGGCACGTGACCGCGCAGCTCCGTCCCGATGGGGACAAGAAAAACTGGCCCTTGCAACGCGGCTTCGACCGCTTCTACGGCACCATCATCGGCGCGGGAAGTTTTTTCGATCCCTGGACCCTCACCCGCGGCAACGAGGCGCTCACTCCCGTCAACGACAAGGAATACCAACCCGAGCAATACTACTACACCCATGCGATCAGCGACTACGCATCGCGTTACATCCGTGAGCACGCAGCGAACCACGCGGACCAACCTTTTTTCCTCTATGTCGCCTACACCGCCGCCCACTGGCCGATGCACGCCCTCGATCAGGACATCGCCAAATACAAGGGGCGTTATGATGCCGGATACGAGGCGATCCGCGAGGCGCGCTACAAGAAGATGAAGGAGCTCGGCGTCATCGGCGACTGGGAACTCAGCCCCGGCGCGACGAAATGGAAAAGTGTGGACGAGTCCGCCAAGGCGTGGGAGTTGCGGTGCATGGAGGTGTATGCGGCGATGGTCGATTCGATGGACCAGGGCATCGGGAGAATCGTCGATAGCCTGAAAGCCACCGGTCAGTTCGAGAACACGCTGATCCTCTACATGCAGGACAACGGCGGATGCGCCGAGGCCAATGGCCGCAAGGCTCCCAAAAGACCGCTTCCCGATGACATCGTACCGATGGGTAAAGATGAGCTACAGACCAAGATGGTCCCTGATCGGTCGCGCGAAGGCCGACCGGTGCGCACCGGTCCAGGGGAAATGCCCGGCCCGGCGGACACCTACATTGCCTATGGTCGCGACTGGGCGAATGTCTCCAACACCCCCTTCCGCGAATACAAGAGCAGCAATCACGAAGGCGGGATCTCCACCCCGCTGATCGCCCACTGGCCCAAGGGGATCGCGGCCCGCAACCAACTGCGCCAGGAACCGGGGCACCTGATCGACATCATGGCCACCTGCGTGGAACTGTCAGGTGCGAAGTATCCCGCACGCTTCGCCGATCACGAGATACTACCGCTGGAGGGACGCAGCCTTGCCGGCGGTTTCGCCGCCGATCGCAAAGAAGAACGGGCCTTGCTCTTCGAACACTACGGCAGAGCCGCGATCCGGAAAGGACCATGGAAACTGGTGCGCGCCGGAGAGACGCAGCCCTGGGAACTCTACGCGATCGAGGAGGACCGAGGCGAAAGCACCAATCTCAGTCAAAAAAATCCGGAGAAAGCTCGCGAACTGCGCGAATTGTGGGAGAAGGAAGCCGAGCGCACCTACATCTATCCGAAGCCCGGGTCGAAAAAGAAACGCTGACATCGAAAGCCTCCCATTTCCCAACGCGAGCAAAACGCTATGAAACGTCATTGCATCCCTAGCCTCGCATCCGCCATTGCCATCATCTGTCTCGCGATTACCCCATCGGCAGCCGAGTCAGCGCCCACGCTGGAACCGCTCATGGCCCAGCCATTCCGTGACAACGGCGTGCTCCAGCAAAAGATCCAACTGCCCGTATGGGGGACTTCGCTTCCGGGAGCGAAAGTAACCGTCAGTTTCGATGGGAAAACCGCCTCATCCACTGCGGACGCCGAGGGGCGGTGGCACTGGGCCGACGGCAAAATCGACGACTCCCAGCTTGTCGTCTCCGCCAAGGGCGTAGCGAATCCTATCGCCGTGCGCTACGCCTACACCAGCCAACCACACGGCCATCTCCTTTACAAGACCGACGGCATGCCCATCGGACCCTTCACCACTTGCGGGTATGATGAGATACGCCAAACCCAGGGAAAATGAGAACCCACGCCAAGAAACAAATCACCACACGACAACATCCATGAAAAAGCACCATAGCAAATCCATCTCCAGACTGCAGCCCCTCTTTCGATGCGCCATCATACTGACGATGTTGATACCAGCGACGGTTCTGGCGGAAGGGAAACACCTGTTCATTCTCTCTGGTCAATCCAACATGGCGGGATTGGATCCCAAGGCTTCATTTACGCCAGCAGTCGAGGCCGCCTTCGGCAAGGACAATGTCACCGTGGTCAAGAACGCCCTGAGTGGCGCCCCGATCCGCAGTTGGGTGCAAGACTACCAATTTCCCGACAAACGCGAGATTGACGAAAAGGAAAAGAAAAACATGGGCAGGAAGTACGCGGATCTGCTGCAAGCCGTGCAGGCGTCGATCCAGGGCAGCACCTACGATTCGGTGACTTTCGTCTGGATGCAGGGCGAGCGCGACGCCAAGGAGCAACTCGCCGATGTCTATGCACGCAGCTTCCAAGCGATTCTCGATCAGTTGAAAAAGGATCTGAAGCTCAAAGACATCAACTTTGTCATCGGTCGGATCAGTGACTTCGACATGCAGAACAAGAACTATCCCCACTGGACCCGTATCCGTGAAATCCAGATCAAACTGGCCGAGGGCAACCCCAGAGGAGCGTGGGTTGATACCGACGATCTCAATGGAGACAACAATGGACTGCACTACAACAAAGCTGGCTACGCGACCTTGGGCCAACGTTTTGCCGAGAAAGCCATTGCGTTGGCGAAGAAGAAATAAAGGCCTTTTCCGTGAAAATGGACTGCTGGATGCCGCAGAATCCCTACGTTCCCGTCTGCCATGGGGACATGTATGTGTCCCACCGTACTGGACATCGCCGGATTCACGGATACAGAAGCCTGACACGATAGAATGCGCGCTCTGCGGGGGGATTGGCGTCCGTAAATGATCCGTCAACTGTGGTTCCCACATCGTTCCACATTCCGGAAAGATCCGTGGAGCGTTCGACCCGAAAACGCACGCCTGGCGCGCTCGGCCAGGTCAGCGACACGGTTTGATTGATACGACGCATTTGCGCGCGAAATTGGGAATTTCCGTTCGCAGGATCGAGCTGCAACGCGGACTCGACTAGATTGCTGGTGCCGTCTCCATCATAATCATCCAGTGAGCCCTGGGTCAGATGGCCGAAGTGTGACATTTCCCATGAATCCGCGAGCTGATCCTGATCGGCATCATGGGAGAATAAAAAATCCGAGGGGCTGCGGGCGATCGAGCTGATTCTCACCTCATCAATGGCCCCGATGAATACCTCCGAACTTCCTCCCGAGGAGCGGGCCTCGTTGCCGATGGAAAAATCCCCCTGCATGGTGGAAAAGCTGAAGTTCGCGGATAAGGTGCCCGTTCCCACCTGATTGGCGGCCGCCATGCCTGAATCAAGACGCGTCCAATAGAACCGGGTATTGTCCGTTTCACCAGCCTTGCCATTGCAAGTTACGGCCACGTGAAACCACCCATCGGTCGCCACCGCGTGAATCCCTTCCGTGGGAAGCGGGACTGTCAGCGATTCTGTGGCGACGGAAAGTTTGTTGAATTGCAAGACCGCCAGTCCATTCGCGGACATGACGCGAAACTGAAACACACGATCCTGCAAACCGGAACCATCACCTTCCATGGCGATGATCTGTCCTGCGGAGGTCCATTGGGAGGGATGGGTATCGAAGCGCACCAGGGCCTCGATCGTGAACGCGCCCTCCGGCCCGTGATAAGCGAAAGTGTCAGGAGTTTCGGGCGTCACCAGCGCGGAAAGGGAGGAGGCATACGTGATGATCCCACGGTTGGTGCCGGTGCCCGTATTGAAATTGACGGCGGAACCGAAGCCGCTCGCGGCGGTGTGCCGGGCCAGCGCGCCATTGTGTTGTCCGGTCAGGGAATGCGACGGCTGGGCGGCATTGGCAAAGGGCGCGATGGATTCATCGAGGTGCCACAGATGCAGGGTTTCGGAATCAGGCGTGTAGGGTTGTGGCGTGGCGAAGTCGAAGGCCGCTTCCGTCAGGCTATTCCACAGATTCAGTGTGTTGCCGTAACCCACGTAGCGGATGAAACGTGCCGGGGTATCGGGAATATCGAACGTTTCCGGCTCCAACGATGTTCCGGAACTCATGGATCGCGTGAGAGCGGGAATCCAGTGGACGCCATCCAGCGATGTCAGGAGGTCAAAGGTGGATCTTCGCGCATTGCCCTGATAGAAAGCAAGCGCGATTGAGCGGACTCTGGCGATGTGCGATAACTCCCACGTGAGGAACTCGCCCTCACCGAACGCGGACCAGCGAGTGGACGCATTTCCGTCCAGGGTATTCTGCGGCACATTGCCGTCATGAGTTGAGGCAGTTGCGCTGAGGATCGGAAGTCTGACCGATAACGCGACAACGGTCACGAGCACGCTGTCCGTGGAAACAAGCCCCTCATTCGAGGTGGCCTCATAGACAAGACTGTGCGTGCCAGCCGGAAGGCTGATGCTGCATGCGGCCTGATTCGCCACCATCGTTCCCTGATACATCCATCGCTGCGAGACAACGGATGCGCCTGCCGTGGAACCCACCCCTCCCTCTAACGAAATTGTTTGCGCGCCATCACCGTCGATGTCCAGCACGCGTTGATCCTGTCCGGCATGGGCTTCGAACACCGCTCCGGTGGCAAAATCCAGCACATGCAAAGGCACCGGTGTGGGCGTGCTGGAAGAGGGAGCGTCCTCGGAAACAAAAACGGAGAGCACTCCGCAGCGGCGCAAGCGGTCATGATCAAGACGAGGCTCACCGGCGAAATTCGTTCCCATGGTCGTCAGAATCGTCCAGTCCGTGTAATTCGCCGCTGCCGTCGCAGCGGCGATGACCAGTTGTTTGCCCGATCGATAGACTGTGTAGATATCGCCATTCGGCAGCGTTTCCACATCGGGTCTTGAGCCCACGGGGTGGCTGACAGGCAGTCGTGAACCGGTCCATACCCCGTTGGAAGGATTGCGGAAATAATGAAAATAAGCCGTATCCTCACCGCTGAAGGGGGCATCACCCGGAGTCCATTCGAAGCCCGCTTCCTGGCGGCGGTGATAGACCAGCAGGTGCAGGCGACCTTGCGCGTCGACACACTGGGTTTGCTGGTTGATCAACTGCTGCCGGCAGTCGAGAGGCACCACCACGGTGCCCGGCGTGTCGACACGTATGCGCTGTCCCAGCGAGGTATCGGCAATGAGCGCGCCGGCGTTATTGTACCACTTGATCCCCCGGTCGGGACTGTAGGCGTAGCATAGATCATGATTGGATGCCACCACGCTTTCGCGCCATGTCCACGTGTAATGAAGTTTGCCATCGTTGTCGAAATCAAACCCATTCGCATAGGCATTGCGGCTGGTCGATGTGAAGCTGCCGCCATTGTTGGAGAGACCGGTATAGGAGCCATCCTTGATGGTTACCAAAACCGGCGGCGCATAGTTGGCGGAAGAGGGTTGCCACAAGGCCAGCCAATTCGAGCCGTTGTTCGAGCCACCGGTGCGATAGTTGAAAAGCAACGTGTCTTCCGGGGTGTTGATGAACATCGGATAGGTCACGCCCGTGATGCCGCTGCCCGCGGCAGTGATCCAGTTCTGCTCCGTCTTGATCCCCGAGGCATTCCACACCCCGTCAGAGTAGGTGGTCAGGCCGGGGAAGCTGCGCCGGTAGCGCAGGGTGTTGCCATGATGATCCCATGACATGTGGAGAATGCCATCGGCTTTCGAAATGCCAAGCGAGATGGTGTTATGAGTGTCCCAGGTGCTTTCGTCACCATTGATCTGATCGGAACCGGTATCGAATTTTTCCCAACTGCCCGCAAAGGGGCCGCGTATGCTCCGGCGCCCCAACCAGACACTCTGATCGGTTCCGACGGTATCATACCACGCGGTGTACTGCCATCCGTTGTGGCTGACGATGATGTCGTTCTGAAACGCCGTTCCGTTCATCGCTCCGGCAAAAGCAGTGCCCACGGGGGTGACCAGCGCTTTGTCATCGACGACCGAATCCGTCAAAAAAATCAACGGTGCCGGTGCGGCAGCGCAGCTCATCGTACAGGCGACAGCGCATGCGACGATGACTTTTGTTCTCTGATGGCGGATCATTTCGAACGATCGGTGAAGGGATGCGGTAAGCGGGCCCATGCGCCATTTCGCATGGGTGAAGGCGCTGGTTTTTCACACGCACAGGGCGGAACGGTGCTGCGAATGAACCGAGCGTTCACGAAGGATTAGGATAGCGGAGCATACCCCCTTGCCAAGGAATATATCGACGCCGCACGCGCAGGAACTTCAGGATGACACAGTTTGCGACTGTCTGTCGTTTGGTGCGATCAACATCATCGGCAGCGTCATTTATATCGCACCAGGCCATGCTCGCCACGCTTGATCTATTTTTTTCGAATCGATTGGGTCTTGGACAAAGCTGGCCCATTGTCAGGCGGCATCGATTGGTGCCAGGCCAGCAGCAGGCTGGTGAGCCTGGCGACGAGCTGGGGATGTTGCGCGGCTAGGTTGTTGGTTTCGCCGCGGTCTTTCGCCAGGTCGTAAAGCTGCGCCTCGCTGCCATCGTATTCGCAGAGCAATTTCCAATCGCCCTCACGCACCGACAGCGCGGGCAGGAGTTCCCGGGAAGGAGGCATGGTTTGGCGATCCGGCGGCCGCCGCCAGAAGATGGGTGCTTTGCGCGATGCATGGCTTTTGCCGAGCAGCACGGGAGCGAGATTTTCTCCATCGAATACGGTTCCTTCGGGCGGCGCGAGTTTCGCGAGTGCGAGGAGCGATGGCGCGAGATCGAAGGCCGCGAAGACGGACCGCTCATTGTGCGTTCCACCCTGGGATTTCTCCATCAGCCCCGGTGCCCACGCAATGAGCGAAGAACGTGTGCCGCCCTCATAGAGCGTGCCTTTCGTGCCGCGAAATGGACCGGCACTCCCCGCCCCCGGCTCTGGGCCATTGTCGGAACATATCAAAATGAGAGTGTTGTCGCGCAGCGCCGGGTTGTTGCGGATGTGATCGAAGAGCTTGCCGAGTTGGCGGTCTGCTTCCATCATCACCGAGTGATAAAGACCGCGTTTCCCGTCCGCCCATTGATCCACAGGTGGCCAGAACGGACTGTGAACATCATCCGGCCACAGGTTCACATAAAACGGTTTTTTGTCCGCGACCGCTTTGTCGATAAATGGAATGGCCGCGTTCACGAATCCGCCCGTGATCTGCGAGCGTTGCATCCAGGTCACAGGCTGACCGAGTCGTTCGGCATCCGCCCAGATTTTCCCCGGTTCGGTCGCGCCGGGCTTCATCGTCAGCGGCAGCAGCTTCGCACCCATGCCCTCGAAGTTCGTCAGCGATGCATCGAAGCCATAGTCCGAGATCGCCGGCGCGTCATCCACATCGCGCTGCCCACCCATGTGCCATTTTCCGAAATGCCCGGTGGCATAGCCGCTTTGTTGGAGCAATCTTGCGAGCGTGGGCGCCTTCGGATCGAGCCAATCCGCCATACCGCGGCGGGCATTGTCGGCGCGGTTGTTCAGATACGAGCTGATCTTCCAGCGCTGCGGATACTGCCCGGTCGTGAGCGCCGTGCGCGAGGGAGAACAAATCGGCGAGTTGACATAAAACTGGGAAAAACGAATGCCCTCCTGCGCCAGCCGATCGACCTGCGGCGTCTTCGCATCCTTGTTTCCAAAACAGGAAAAGTCCCCCCACCCCATGTCATCGAGCAGAACGACAATGATGTTAGGCCGCTCCGTTGCGACCGCCGGGCCACAGAGCCACGCAACGAGCGCGAGTAGCAGGGACCGGCTTCGCATGAGAAAACATTTCATCGATGACAACGCGATGATGATCGCAATCGACGGAAACGTAAAGAACGCTTTGTCGAGCATGACGCAAACCCGGTTGATGCTTCATTGCAAAAAAAGCGTCTACCACGGCATCGCACCCTCTTCGCCGAGGAAGGTGCCACTGGGTGATCCGGCGGGCAACGTGGCCGCATGATAGATGACCGCGGCACCATCGCTCGCACTGCGCGGAGCCTCCGCGCCGCCCATGTCCGTGCGACACCAACCGGGAGAAATCGCCGTGATCACCAGTGCCGTATCCGCAAACTGTTTCGCCAGGCAAACGGTAGCCATATTCAGAGCGGCCTTGGATGCCTGATAAGCAAGGAAATTCGATGCCGCCAGCGGTGCCCCCTCCCCCGCGCAGCGGCCAAACGATCCCAGGCCCGAGGAGACCATCACAACGCGCGGCTCTGCTGCCTTCAGCATGTGGTCCGATAAGGCCAACGTCAACGCCACGGCTCCGGTCACGTTGGTATCCAGCGCCTGTCGCAGTCCGTCAACGAGCTCCCCATCGCGCGGGAAAATTCCGGCATTGTTCACTAACACATCCAGCTGGATGCCCGCCTCCTCAAGCAGGCTTGGCACACGCTCGATGTGATCACGGGAAGTCATGTCCAGCTCGAGCGTACTGCTTCGCAGGAACTCCGGGTCCAATAAATGACGGTTTTTTTCGAGTGCTGCCAAGTCACGCCCGGCAAACACGACATAAAATCCCTTTTGCAAAAACAACCGCGCCGCTTCGAGCCCCAGCCCACGATTGGCACCAGTGACAAGAACTGTTTTGTTAGATTTTGAAGTGAGATTGTGTGATAACATGACCGAGCAGAAAATGAACTATGGACGATATCATCGATCTCTTGCCTGTCCACCTTCTCGCTTACTGCGGGCGGTTGAGATGAGGCATGACTTTGAAGCGGGCGAGTGGATCGACGGGCTGCGTGGGAAGTGGTGGGGGTTTGGTCACGGGGACGGGGGTGGGCTGTGGAGTTGGGATTTCTTCCGCTTCGGGCTCGGTGGGTGGTTTCGCGGGGGCGAAGCTCGACTGGAGGGCGTGGCCGAAGAAGGAGGTGGTGGCGCTGCTGGTCAGAGGCTGTGCGGCGGTGGGCTGCCAGGCCGGGGTGGTGGATTTGGCATGGCGGTCGCGCCAGCTGAGGCGGATGGTGGGCACGGGGCCGATGCCGATGATGAGTTTATCGTAGTCGAGCCCGTCGATCTCGATGTTGTCCACCATCGTGCGCGCTTTGAACAAGGCGGAAAGGATGGAGCGCATGGTCGATTGGTCGCGATACTGCTGGATCAACTCCTGGAGCTTGCCGATGTCCACATCCTTCTGGCGTTTGAGCGTGACAATCATGCGCTGAATGGGGCTGACCTCGACATCGAGTCCGTCCAACAAAAATCCGGCTTGTTGAAACACCGCGGCGTGCCCGGCAACCTCGACCAAGGCGGCTCCGATGTCTTCCTCGTGCTCGATTTGGAGATCGGCGATGTTGACTTGGATATCGGACTTCAGGGTGTGAAGCTCGCCGGTGGTGGCCTTCATCGCCTCACGCAGTTCGGCCACGCGAGTGGGCAATTGGCCGGCGGCGGCGGTGAGCTGGGAGGCGCTTTCGTTGAGGGATTGGATGCGCCGGATGATTTGTTTCATGAGGGTGGGTTGGTTGGTTTTTTCGCCTCTTTGGCGTTGGCCAGGGCTTTGTGGAAGTGCTCCAGGAAGGCGGATTCGTTGGCTAACAGATCTTGGGTGACTTCGATTTCCACCGAGCCTTGGCGGGCGCGTTCGTCTAACAAACGGCGGGCATCGTCGAGGTGTTCGCGTTGGCGGGCGGCGAGGTCTTTTAAGGTGGCGAGAGTGCTGTGGACCATTTCCAGCTCGTGGAGCACGCTGCGGAGCTCGGGGATCTCGCCTTGCGGGCGGGTGAGGTCGGCGCGCAGGCCATCGATGGCTTTGCTGATGGGCGAAAAATCGAGGTGAACCTGCGGCGCAGGCTGCGGGTTGGCGAGCTGGCCGGCGATGGTTTCGCGGATGCCTTCGAGGCCGGTTTGGAAGCCGTGGAGCTGAGCGACGACGCGACCGACGGGATCCTCGTCCCCGCCCGCGCCTTTCGCGATGGTATTGCGCTGGAAGGTGCGCTTGATGTCGTCCCAACGGGCTTGCTCTTCCGCGGTGAGATCGCCGATGATTTCCTTGAATTTGAAAAAGTTCGCCTCGGTGCCGGTCGTGAGAGTTTGGGATTCGCCACGGTAGTGGTCGATGATGAGCCCGCGCACTTCGGCATCGTTCATGATGGCGACGACTTTTTCGGTCATGCGGTTCATGTTTCGATAGGACCCTTGCAGGCGGAAGGGCGGCTCGGTGCGGAACTCATCGGCCTGGGCGGCGGAGTGGATGTATTCCTGGTTCACGCGCAACACGACATCGCGGATGGCGACGAGTTTTTTCATCACCGAGAGGATTTCCTCGATCTCACGCGAGCTGTAGCTGGCCTCGAACGTGATGCCATCACGCTGGCCGGTCTCGGCGATGCGGATGAAGGCGCGCACGTCTTTTTGGCTCTTGTTGGCGAGAGCAACGAGGGCGGGATTCGAGGTGACGGCGTTCTCAATGTAGCTGGCCTTGAAGGCACCGGCGCTGTTGCCGATGATGTCGCCGAGGTTGTAGGTATCGGCACGGTTCGCGAGCATGTCGGGTATTTTGAAACGAGTGCCGCTCTCGGTGTAGGGATTGCCCGCCATGACGACGATGATTTTCCGCCCGCGCAAGTCATAGGTCCGGCTGCGACCGCGCCACACGCCTTCGATGCGGCGTTGACCATCGCAAAGGGAGATGAACTTTTGCAAAAACTCGGGATTGCAGTGCTGGATGTCATCCACGCAGATCATCGCGTTGTCGCCCATTTCCAGCGCGAGGTTGAGCTTGTTGATTTCGGAGCGCGCGGCGGCGTTCGGCGCTTCCTCGGGGTCGAGCGAAACGACGTTGTGGCCGAGCGCGGGGCCATTCACCTTGATGAAGGCGATGCCGAGGCGGCTGGCGATGTATTCTAACAAAGTCGTCTTGCCGTAGCCCGGTGGCGAGATGACGAGCAAGAGGCCCATGAGGTCGGTGCGGCGGTTATCGCCTGCGGCACCGATTTGTTTGGCGAGGTTGTCGCCGATGAGCGGCAGGTAGACATCGTCTATGAGCTGGTTGCGCACGAAGGAGCTGAGCACTTGTGGCTTGAATTCATTGAGGCGCAGCAAGGCGCGCTCGCGGGCGATGCGGGCTTGTTTGAGAGCGTGGAAGGACTCGAAACGCGGCACTACCTCTCGCTCGTGGCGGGAGAGGCGTTCGTGGAAATCGAGGTGATCGAAAGTGTATTCGCCGCCCTGCATGCGTGCGTGCGCTCCTTTCATGCCGGTAAGTGTGAGGGTGGTGGTGGCGGTGACCACCCGGCGCTGGAGCGCATCGCCACAGAAGATCAAAGCGCAGGCTTCTTCGTGATGGCGGAAGTCCGGTTCTGCGCCATCCTTGGCAGCGGAAAAAATAGAGCCGCGCAGCCAATCGCGCACGAGGGCGAGCTCGCTGGCGGGGTGATCGGCGAGTGCGGCGCGGCCATCGGCAAAGGTTTTTTCCGCGCCGCCGTGCGTGATCTGTCGGGCGAACTCGGTGGTGAGTTGATCCGCCTCGCGCGTGACCGCAGCGGGCCAACCGGCGACGAGTTGATGGAAAAGATACTCCCCTGCGGCATCAGCGCGTTCGGTGGGATAAAGTCCCGTCGTTTCCGCAAAGGTGCGCAACAGCGATTGTAGCGCGGCGATGTATTCGCCCTGGATCGGATCGCCGGGGAAGAGGCGATTGCGTTGGGCGAAGGAGGAAAGTTTCGATGCCCACAGAGTGCGCGTTTCCTCAGGGCAAAAGCGATGCCACCACACGAGTGCCATCGCGCGGGCCAACGGGTGTGCGCGGGCGAGACCGAGTTCGCGCGTGGTGGTGACAAGCGCGGCGAGGATATTCGCGCCATCGATGTCGTGGATGCCGCGCGTATAGCCTTCGACGTAGCGTGCGCCCATGAACTGGCGGACGGCTTCGAGGTTTTCTTCTTCGTTGGATGGCAGCGCCTCGCCGTTCCAGGCCTTGAGCATCTGCCACGCGAGGTATTCGCCGCGATAGACCTCGCGGGTTTCCGAAACCATTTCCTGCTCCCACACATCGCGGGTGGCGACGAATTCCTCGTCGGTGATGGGATCGAAGTACTGCGTGCCGGTGATGTGAACATGTTGCACGCCCTCGCGCAGCACGACGGTGAGATCGATGGGCTGCGTGCTGACGTTGAAACTGTGCTTGCCGAGACGGATGATGTTATCCCCATCGGCGAAAAGTTCCTGCCTATCCTTGAGCCGGCGCACGGCTTCTTGCTGGGCGCTTTTTAACTTCGACTCGAGGGCATCGGCGCGCGGTGCATCGCCCAAATCTAACAATTGCGCGACGGTTTCGCGGACGCGCGAGACCATCATGTCCGATGCCATGTAGGCATTGATCTCATCGAGCGACTTGAAGCCGTCGAGTCGATTGACGATCACCTTGAGAATGCGCTCGGAAGCGGTGGACAGCGAGTTGGCGCGGCGGTTGCGCTCTTCGACCAGCGCGACCTTGCGTTGCTCGAAAGCCTCGTAAAGTTCCGTGCGGCGCTCGGCAAGGCTGACAGTAAATTCATCAAAGCCCGCAAAACGCCCTTCCAGCTCCTCGATCTGCACCGAGAGACGATTGAGGTATTCATCGCACTTCGCAGGCGTGTTGCAAAGATCGAGATAACTCGATGCCGCCTGGCCTAACAATTTCATCTGCGCCGCGAACTGCGCCGCACCCTCGGTGGAGGCGAGGTCGGAAAGGCGATTGCGCAGAGCGGCGCGCACTTGATTGAGCGTCGAGTAAACGGTGGTGATGCCATCGATGATGCGCGTGGTCTGCGTGGCATCCTCGATGCGCAGACCGTTCACGACTTCAATGAGCATTTCCAGTTCGCCGCCTTCTTTGCCGGCGGCTTCCTCGATTTTTTTCCCTTCGGCTACCGTGCGCACGCCATCGACGGCGGCCAGGTGTCCTGCTGCGGCCTTGCGATAAGGTTCGAGCGATTCGGGTCGAAGTAAAAACTCGACGCATTTTCCTGACAGCGTCGCCGACTCCTCGATCACTTGTTTTTCCAGCGCCTCGACTTCGGCCACGACCACATAGCGCACCTCGCGCAGGGAAATCAGCTCCCCGCGCAGCCCGCGCAATGCGGCGAGATTCACGACATAATCCGCAAGCGCGGCGAAATTCGCACGGCGGATTTCCTGGAAGCGCAATTCGCAATCCTTGCGGGCTTTTGCCACGCGCTCGACGGCCTCGCGGCGCATGCGCGTGACACGATCGAATTCATCCACGGCCCGGTCCGCTGCCTCACCTACGGCACGCAGTGCGGCATCAATGGCAAAACCATCGGCGTGAGAAAGCCACGGATAGGCATCAAGAATCGCACTGCTGCGACGCACGAGGTCGGTATAAAGTTCCGCATACGGCTCCTCGCGTCGAATGAGAGTGAGCACTTCATTGCACTCGGCGAGGCAGCGCACCACCTCGCGGTTGCCGACCTGATAGAGAAACGCATCGCGCCGCCCCTCGGGCTCGTAGCCCGGCATGTGATAGGGCGTTTGGCGCAGCTGGATCATGTGGTGCTTTTGCGGCTCGGCATCGGCGCGGAAAAGCAACAAGTGGCCATTCGGGAACAAGGAAAATCCGTGACAAGTGATGCGTTCCTCCACACGCTGTTGGATCAGTCGATACGGCATCAACGCATAGTCGCCGGTGCTGCGATTGTAGAAAACATAGAGCACGTCCTCGCCGTTCGGAGCCTGGATCACGCGCTCGATTTGCATGCTGCGGATGCGGCACTCGAATTGCTTGAATTCCCCCGTCGCCAAATAATAGCCATCGGGAAAAATCAACCCATGGCTCTCCGGAAGTAACACACAGGAATCGCCGATGGAATCCGCCCGCACGACGCTGTGCTGCTTTTCATTGAAGATGTAATAGCGGTAGTCCTTTTCCTTGTAGGGGCGAACCTTGAGAACGATGAGCTGATTGATGACCGCGTATTCGATTTCGGCATCGTCGAGTTTCTGGTGGCGATCCTCCACCGCCTCACGAAAGACCCCCTCCCCGTCCTTGGTGTTATCTTCCACCTTGACGGTAAAATCACCGCCCACGCATTCGACAAACACGCGATCCTGAATCGAGATGTGCGGATGATCACCATAGCGGTAGGCCTCGCGATCGGGCTTGAGCCAGCGGAATTCGTGTGTCGGTGGGTAGCCGATGCGCCGGTATTCCGCCTCCGCGCGGCCATCGATGAACTTCAAATTCCCCTCATTGTAATCCCAAACGAATGCGGCGAAATCCGTCAGCGCCGCACCCGTGCCGAAATTCATGAACAGCTTGCCCTCGCGCACCGCGAACTTGCGGAACGAGCTGCGTTCATAGACGTTGTAGAGTCGTTTGAAATCGGTGACAAAACGCGGGTCGTTGATGACATCGAGCGACTCTTCGCGGAAAGCACCGGTCTCGGGGTCGCGGCGATAAACGGCGAACACATCGGCGAGTTCCATTTCCTTTTTGAGCCCGAAGCGGACGTTGAAGGCGAAGAGAAAACGATCATTGCCGAGCTGCACCATATCGCGCGGCATGCAGTTGTGCTGCGTGACGATGCGATCGGCCTGGAGCAGTTTTGATTCGATCGAACCAAAGACCTCGGCACGGCGGGCATCGAGCTGGGCCATGCGCTGATGCAGGCTCTCGCCCTGCACCGAGAGGCGCTGGCGTATGATCTCATACGTCGCACTGCCCAGCGCCTCCGCAGCCCCATCAGCTTTCGGGGCATCGGCGGCGGGAGTCTCAGGCTTGTTTGGATCTTCGGACATGGAGCGGGACATTCACAGGAATCCAGCGCCGCGAGCGGGATAACCCACTGCGCGGCATGGTGGAACTCATTTCACATCCAGCACATCCGATGCCTTCGCATTCGCGAGGCCGGCATCGCGCGCGGTGTCCATGGCACTCTGGAGCATGCTTTGCAGCGCATTGTCCTTGCTTCCGGCGATCATGCGGGTGAGGAGCGCGGCAATCGTTAGATTTTTCAAATCCTCGCTCTTGATGCCGAAGTCCGACACCCACTGCGAGAGACGCGCCTTGAACTGCTCGGGCGATCCGCCATCGAAGAAGGTGTTTTTGATATCGGTGAGCGTGCTGCTGTTCGCCAGCATGCGGTCCACCGATTTGCCCCGACCGACGGAGCGGACGATTTTCTCGAAGAAGTCGTTTTCGCCACCGACGATGTCGATCTTGGCGTGCTTGAGCGCCTCGCCGACGAGCCCCGAGTGAGCGGCGGCAATGTCGCGTTCGACGTGGATGGCAGCGAGTTCGACATCGCGATCCTTGTTGAGGCGGAGGCGGAATTCCTCGTGCTGCTGACCAGCCTCGTGGAGGAGTTTCATCGCCTTGGCTTTTTCCTCGATGGACTTCGCTTCGGCACTGCCCTTGGCCTCGATGCCCGAGGCAACGGCGGCCTCGTTCTCGCGCACGGCGGCAGCTTCGGCGAGTCGGGCGTTTGCCTTCGCGACGATGACTTTCGCCTCGGCCAGTCCGGGAGCGGCTTCCTGGGCAGCCTTGCCCTCGGCTTCCTGCTCCATGGCGTGACGTTTTTTATCACTGGCAAGCGCCTCGGAGTCGGCGATCGTCTGCAAACGCTCGGCATCGCGCAGGGCGGCTTCGCGACCGGCTTCCGCGGCAGTGACGAGCTTGATTTTCTCAGCCTCGGCGATGTTTTTCTGGGCTTCCTTCTGTGCTTCGGATGCGACGACTTTTTCGACCTGATCCTTTTTCGCGAGCATTTCCGCTTCGATCAATGTGACATCGCGTACGCGCTCGGCGGTCATGCGGGCTTCGATGTTGGTCTTCTCCTCCTCCTGCTGGACCACGGCCTTCTGCTCGGCGACGACGATGGCGCGCTTGCGCTCCACTTCCACGGCAGCTTCCGCAACCTTGACTTCCTTGTCCATGGTGGCGAGCGCGACCGTGCGTTCGCGGCGTACCCGTGCCTCTTCGCCCTCCTGGATGGCTTCCTGTTCGAGACGCTCCTTCTCCTTGCGGACCGTGTAGCCGCGCTCCTGCACCGCACGGTTCATGTCTTCCGTGCGCAGGTGAATGGCCTCTTCCGTTTCGAGGCGCTTCGCCTCCACTTCGCTGCGACGGGCCTCGATGACCTTGCGCGACTCCGCTTCCTCATTGGCGCGGATTTCCGTGATCGCGCGGTTTTGTTTCGCGGTATCTTCCTCGTTGCGACGGATTTGCTCGCGCTTGGCGATTTCGGCATCGGCATTTTCCTTCTCGACCTGCACTTGCGCGCGCTGGGTATACTCGTTCGCCACCACACGCTCTCGCTGGGTGATCTGGGTGATTTTTTTGATACCCTCGGAGTCGAGAACGTTGTTCGGATCGAGGTTTTCCAGCGGCGTTTGTTCAAGGTAGTCGATGGCCACATCCTGGAGCAGGAAGCCGTCGAGGTCCTTGCCGATGGTGGTTTGGATTTCATCGCGGAAACGCAGACGCTCGGTGAAGAGCTCGTGGAACTCCATTTGTTTGCCTGCCGTTTTCAGAGCTTCGGAAAATTTCGCTTCAAAAAGCTCACGGAGTTGCCCCATGTCGGAAACACGCTCTGGCGTGAGCATTTGCGCCACTTTGCGCACGCTATCGGGAGTGGCATCCACGCGGATGTAAAACGCCACCGTGATATCAGCGCGGATGTTGTCCTTACAAACCAGACCATCCTGCCCCTTCCGGGCGATCTCCAGTTTCTTCACGGAAATGTCCATGATGTGGTAGCTCTGGAGCAGTGGCACGCGCACCATCCAGTCGAAGGAGACCTTCAAGCCGCCCCACCCGGTCTTGAGCCCCGCGCGGCCCGGTTGGATTTTGCGAATGCAGAGAATGGTCATGATTCCGAAGGGGATCAATACAATGACGGCGAGGATGATGAACCAAGTAATGGGATCCATAGTGTGTGGTTGATGTTAGGGGATGGTTTGTGCGCGCAAAGGCTCCACCGCGAGACGACGGCAAGCCCTGAGAGCGGGTCAAAACTGAGGAGTGTGAGCTGAAATCAGCAAATGTGTCGAAGCTTCCTCAGCACGCCGGAAAACGGCAGACGTTAGAAAATTCAATGAAGCATTCACTAACGAAGGAAAATGCCCACAGGGTCCGGGATGTCAAGATTCATTTCGGTCACGATGATGACGCACGATCATGAGGCGGTCCCACACCGCCAGACCCGCCGCAAAGCCGTAATCCGCTCGCATTTTCGGAAAAACCGTGATCCGGACGATAAGCAACCGATTCTCTCGCCGTATTAATACCCCAATGTCGCGCTACACTGCACTTCTCACTTCCACCCTACTCTGGCCGGCTTCCCTGATCGCGGGCTTGCAGACCACTTTTGTCGCATCCGATCTGCGGGATCCGATGGAAATCAGCATCGCCCCGAATGGTGACCTTTATGTCATCGAGCGCGAAGGCCGCGTGCTGCGCGTCCAGCCCGAGACCGGTGCCGTGATGGAGATCGGGCTCATCCCTGTCACCGCCTTGCGCGCGACCAACAAAGGCAGTTCCTGGGCGCGGGAAGACGGATTGCTCGGGGTGGCGCTCGATCCGCAATTCGACCGCAACCAACGTCTCTACTTGTTCTACAGCGCGCCCGACAAGATGCTCAATCGTCTTTCTCGCTTCACGCTGAAAAAGGGAAGCATTGACCTGGGCTCCGAGCAGATGCTGCTGGAGATACCCACCGACCGCCGCGACAAAGTCTGTCACCAGGCCGGATCCCTGGCTTTCGGCAAGGATGGCTTGCTCTACCTGAGCACGGGCGACAATACCAATCCGTTCGAGAGCGGTGGCGTGGCACCCATCGATGATCGCGATGGCCACGATCATGCGAATGCCATGCGCAGCGCGGGCAATACCAACGACTTGCGCGGGAAAGTGCTGCGCATCAGGCCCACGGAAAAAGGCTATGACATCCCCAAGGGCAATCTGTTTCCACCAGGCACTCCGAAGACCCGACCGGAAATTTATGTGATGGGTTGCCGCAATCCGTTCCGACTTTCGGTCGATCCCAAAACGCAAACGATTTACTGGGGCGAGGTCGGCCCCGATGCCGGAAATCCCTCCCCCAAAGGTCCCGCCGGCCATGATGAAATCAATCAGGCGAAATCCGCGGGCAATCATGGTTGGCCGTTTCTCGTGGGGAACAACAAACCCTATCCGATTGTTGACTTCAGCAAAGGCGCGATTGGTGCCATGACCGATCCCGCCGCTCCGAAAAATCCCTCGAAATTCAATACCGGGCTCGAGGTGCTCCCCGCCGCACGCCCGGCCTTCATCTGGTATCCGTACAGTGCCAGTGCCGAATTCCCGCTCATGGGACAGGGCGGTCGCAATGCCATGGCCGGTCCGGTGTTTTACTACGATGCGAAGCGGAAATACAACCTCCTCAGCCAGGAGGACGACCGCACATTGATCACCTACGATTGGATGCGAAACAAGGCGTGGAAAGTGAGACTCGACGAACAGGAAAACTTCGTCAAGATGGAGCTTTTGCTAGAGGGACTGCAACATCCCATGGACATGGAAATGGCGGCGGATGGGAGCATTTATCTGCTCGAATACGGCGCGGATTGGTACTTTAACAAAAACGGCCGCATCCGTCATCTGACACCGGATAGCTCCAACAAAGCGCCGCAAATCACGATCAAACCGGGCGCGGGGAATTCCTTCGAAGCCACTGTCAAGGATCCGGAAAATGAGAACTGCTCCATCGTTTGGTATCTGACAAAAGGTCTCGAAGATCGCAAGGCGGGCGAAGGCCCCAAGATCGAGTTGGCCAACAAGCTCGCCGATCAGCTGCGCGCCGTCGCGACCGATCCGCAGGGCAACCGCGGCATCGCACGGATCCTACTGAGCTCGGGTTCTCAACCCGAACTCTCCCTCAAACTCAGCGGCAATCCGCAGCAACTGGGATTCGGTGAAAAGATCAACTTCTCGATCGAAGGGGCAGCCACTGACAAGGATGTCGTGATCCGCGCCCGCTACATCCCGCCCACTGGGCACGATGCCGGAGGCCCTGCGCTTGCCGCCGATGCGGCGAAACTCATCACCGCAAAGCAATGCCTTGCCTGCCATCAGGTCGAGACGCCATCCGTGGGCCCCGCTTATTTAGACGTGGCGATGCGGTATCGCGATGACAAAGAGGCCTTGGCCCGCTTGCAGCAAAAACTCAAGACCGGTGGTGGTGGTGTTTGGGGAGAAATTCCCATGCCCCCGCAGGCAGCGGTCAACGAGCAGGAGTCGCAACAAATCATCCGGGCGATTCTGGGGCTCTCCGAGGGCATGAGCGAACTGCGCGGCAATCGTCAGGGAACACTCACCCTACCTGCGGCTCCCGCGAACGCCGCTCCGGGCGGTGCTTGGGAAATCGTGGCACAGGCTCCGAATGCGACAAATGCCAAAACGCGCATCAACTGCAAGTAAGCTAAGAATGCGATAAGACCTTGCGTGCGATATCGGCGAAGCTTGTTTGGTCGCGACGATACGCATGCAGGAACAAAGCCGTCGCAACCTCCGGCAGGTTGACTTTCTTCAGCGCACCACTGCGCCCGACTTCCTGTTCCCGGCCGGTGCGGGTGTTTCCTTCCACGCTGACAACTCCTTGCGCATCGATGCGACCACACAACCACGCCACGCCGCGATCCGCGGCTTGTTCGCATCGCGCACGCAGTTCTTTCTCCTGAATCAAAAGGGAAAATCGCTGCAAGTAGATCAGCGCCACCGCGTGATAACTGCTGTCGTGTCCGCCTTTTTCCGGAAACGCCCCATCTTCCCGCTGCAAAGACAGACCATCGCCGACAAACGCCGCCGCCGCGCGATGGAGTGAAGCATCATCATGCAACAGAGCCGTTTGCTCCAGGGCGCATCCTAACAAAAATCGGCGATGCGTGTAAATGCGCTGTTTGTCCGCCGCCTTCTGATTGGCCGGCGAAGTCAGCCAGCGCGCGCAGGTCAGCAATTTCGGCCGCAAGAGATCGATGCGTTGTTGAAACGTTTTTTGATACTTCGATCCGCGCAACAAGAGCAGCGAACGCGCCGTGCTCTCCACCAGAAAACTCGCGCTGTGAAACGGATCACCGCACGCGAAGGAGCCGTCCTCTTTCATCTGCGCGAATCCCCAGACCAATTGTTGCAAGCCCCAGCCGATGCAGGCTTCATCGCCATGCGCCAATCCCGCTTCCACCCAGCGCCCGCCCTCACGCTGTAGCTCGACATACCACGGCTTGCCCTGATCCTTTTCCCACGCCTGGTTGAGAGAAACCGCACCACTGCGCCGGGCCCAGTCCGACGGGGCTCGACGCGGCGTGGCGAGGCATTCTTTATTCGGTGCGGAGGTGACCCACTGGAAATCATTCTTCTCTTCCGCGCACGCCATTGCCACACAGAATATCGAAATCAACCAACGCATGCATCATCAACGAGCCGTGAGGGCCATTTCCTACAAACAAAGCCATCGATTTCTGTCATGCCCCCTGCAAGGAATCCGCCATTTCCCCGTATGCAATGCCGAATTCCCCCTCACGCGATCCTTGCACTCCCGCGCATGCTACGCTAAGCTCCGCCACCGATGTTCCTTCTCAAAAAAGTTTTCCAACTTCGCGACAAAGCGAATCCTGATGCAGAAAAGCCTTTTCTCGAGCACTTGGAAGATCTTCGCGTCATGGTCACGAGGGTCGTGGTGACTCTTCTCATCACCACCGTGCTGTGCTTCACCTACCGCGACCAGTTGATGGAAATCTTGCGCAAGCCCATCAGCGATGTGTGGGAAATGCACTCGGCCAACAAGCTGCCGAAATCGGGCAAACTCACTGCCGACCAATGGGAGCTCGCGAAAACCGGTTCGGAAGTGCTGGCGCATTTGCCGGAGTCACTGCACGAAACCTACCTGCAACAGCTCGAGCCCGCCGACCGCGGAGTGGTGATCGTAGCCTCCTGCTACCGCGCCGCCATTTCCCTGCCGGAAGCCAAGCGAAAGCCCTACATCGACACCCTCATCACACTCAGTCCCGATCAGAAGAGTCTGTTGGAAGAACTGATCGTCACCAAGCCGGATGCCCTCGCCGGCACGCGCGATCGCTTCAAGTTCATGAGCTCGCTCAATCCGACAGAGGCCTTCATGCTGTCGATGAAGCTGGCCTTCTTCGCCGGCACGGTCCTCGCGTTTCCTCTGCTGCTACTTTACACCCTCCAGTTCATCATGCCGGGTCTGCACCAGCATGAAAAAAGAGCCATCTTGCCCGCGCTCGCCATCGGCTTCGGACTGTTCCTCTGCGGTGTGCTTTTCGCCTACCTGTGGGTGCTGCCCAGCGTGCTGGAGTTTTTCTACTCCTACGGAGAATCCATGGGCATCGCCAACGAATGGAGGATCGGCTACTACCTCTCGTTTGCGACGCAATTCACCTTGATCTTCGGCCTTTGTTTCGAGTTGCCCGTCATCGTCTGGGTGCTGGTGAAAATCGGCTTGCTCAATTACGAAGTGATGAGCCGCACGCGCGGATACGCGGTGGTGGCCATCGTGGTGCTGGCCGCCGTGATCACCCCTACCCCGGATGCGTTCACGCTCGCATTGCTGGCATTGCCGATGGTCGTGCTGTATGAGCTGTCGATCTGGCTCGCTTGGTTCGATGCCCGGCGCCAGAAGAAAAAAGAACTACAGGAAGAAGAAGAGCGCCTCGCCCGCCTGCTTGCCAATCCACCCGCACCCGTCACCGAGCCTTCACCGGAGGACCCCGAGCAGGAATACGCCGCTTCTCTCGATCACGACCTGACCGAAGAAGACGAGGAAATGGATCGCGGTGATGATGCGGGGCATAAGGAAAAATCTGAATAATTCCTGCCGATCCGCCGTCCACTAGGGGACATGAAAACCATACTCGGACTGGCCGTTCTCTTCTGCATCTCTGGCATCCACGCCGCGGAGCCTGCATGGGCCGCGCGCATCACCTCGCAGAAGCCCGGCACACATCCCGCCATCGTCCCGCAGAAACTGCACTACACGCTCTCCTGGAACGGCCAGGTCGCGGCGGGTGCTGTTGAGTTCACCTTCGGCAGCAAAGGAACCACGGCCCAGACGCTGCAATGCTTTTGCGAGGGAGGCAGCCAAGGCGTGGCCGCGAAATTGTTTCCCTACCGCTTCGATATGACGGGCAAGGTCCATCGCACCAATCTCAGCCCGCAGCTGGTACATTGCAATGAGACCGACGACAAAGAAACGCTCGTCACCACCGTGAAGTTCCAAGCCAATCAGGTGCGCGTGACGGAAGTTTCCCGTCCTCACAGCACGGGCGTGGATTCCACCACGAACAAGGATTTTTCCTACACGCCAGTGTTCGACGCCTTTTCCGCCATGCTCTTCATCCGCAGCCACAAACTGGCGGATGGCGACTCCCTCTCGCAGGTGCTGCATCCGTTCAAGTCACCCTATCTTGCCACGGTCCGCGTGCTGGGTCGGGAGAAAATCCACGGCAAGGATGCGATCAAACTGAGCATCGGCCTGGAAAAAATCAAATCCGACCTTTCCCTCAAACCCTATGCCAAAATGAAAACCGCCACCTTGTGGATCAGCGATGACCAGCACCGCATTCCGCTGGAGCTGCGCGTCGCGGCCTTCATCGGCGATGTCCGCATGACCCTGAAAAAGCAGGAAATGCTTTGAGTCATCACTCAGCGGATCTCATCCATGGCCGCCCGGATCGCCGCACCTTGCGCGGAAATCCTCTGGGCGAGAGGCAGCGCGCAGCTCGGAGTCTCGAAGGTGAACGACAAAGGGCACCCGCGTTTGGCCAGAAAGATCGCCTCGGGCCAGGAGTCGGGGAAATCCGCCTGCGGCTCGTGATGGATCCAACCTTCCTCGCGCACCTCGTGATCGTCGATCCTGCGGTTTTTCTCGATGGGACAAACGGTCCGCACTTCATCAAGGATGCGCCGCGCGCGATAGGGTTGGTCTTCCCCCAGGCTGATTTCATAAAAGTAGAAGCCTTCCGTTTCCCAGTCTTCGTGCAAACTCAAAAACAAATCCGGCACCACCTGCTTTTCCAGCCATGCCGCATGAGCACGCACTTCCAGAGAACGTTGCAGCAAATAGTCGCGATTCAGATCCATGCCCTCCGCATTGTCGCGCGTGCGTGCCTGGATGCCGGTAGGATTGAGAATCGGGCAAATCAACCAATTGACCTCACGCGGATCTTGTTCGCGCCAAAACGCTTCGATCGCCAGCGGCCCGGCGGGCTCATCGCCATGCATCCCCGCCGATAGATAGACGGTGGGACGGGCCTCCCCCGCCATGCGCGACCATGCCACAATCGGCCCCGCAGCCGTCATCGCAATTTCCTCGCGATCGAATCCGCGCCGGGAAAACAACTCGTCGAATGACTCCATCAGCGGAACAAGATCGATCTTATCGCTACAAATCCTCATGTCATAGTTTTCAAAAAACACTGCTCACTGCTCACTTCCCACTCATCACTTATCGCAAGTGCAATCGCAGAATCCGCAGAATTTCCGCCGCCACATCCGGCAGGCGTGTGCAGCTATGGGTGCCATGGACCACCAGTTCGGACCGGGCTTGCGCCACATGGGAACTCCAGTACGCCACCACGCCGTCCGACGTGTTTTTCACATCCCCGTTAGGCTGTTTGCGCGCGATGATGGAATGACAAGGCACTTGCATGGGCCTGCTCTGGAGTGAGGTGAGAATCGGATGCTGCGGCGAGAGCGTCTGCACGCTGCGGCACCCCATGTTGCGGAACTTGCGCAATTCAGGATTCAACTGATCATGGGCGTTCAAACGGATGTCCATCGTCACGGCATCCAGGTTGTTGGTGGGATTCACCAGCAAGCCACAGGCACGCACGAACGGCACCTGCGCCACCGAGCTCCCCTGATGCGGCGATGCCACAAAGACGGTGCGCTTCACGAATGGCACACGCTCGAACACCATGGATTCTTCGATCAGTTGTTTGGTCAGGGGTTTCAGCGGTAGCTGGTCGAGCGGCTTGGTGAAAAAGGCATGATAGATGTCATCATCGCTATCGATGGTCTGCATGCGGCTCAGCAGTCCGCCCATGCTGTGCCCCACGAGAACCATGCGGTTCATTTGCGGGTTGCTGTGCGTGGGATCGTAGTGATCGCGGGCGATATACAGCATGCGTCGCAGCTTCGCCGCCGATGCATAGACGGGCAATCCGGTGGGATAAAGGAAATACCAGCACTGGTATTTTTCACGCAGCACCGGATCGCGCAACACTTCACTCATGGCGTTCTGCCAGATATGCGGATCACTTTTCAGTCCATGCACAAACACGACGGGTATCTTCGCCGGATCATAGACATCGGGAAGATAAATGCCCGTATCGTCGAGATAACGGTCGGAATTGATCAATCCGCGCAAGGCCATGTTGTTTTGGAAACGATCACCCATGCTGCGATGCAGCGGCGTGCTCAGATCGTAGGCCAGCTCCTGCGTGGAGCCGCGCACCTTCGCCTGCCGGACGTTGCGCGTGTGATGGAAACGCAGCACCAGCGTTCCCTCGCGATCAAGATCCGCGATGACGGTGGCGGGCAGATGACGGCCATTGAGAGGAAACAGTTTTTTGCCGGATGCCTTTTCGGCCCGGTAAGTCTGCTTCATCACTACCGGGATGCCCAGCCCGCCGCGCGTCACGAAGGCGTGGACCTGATCGCCGCCTTCCACCTTGCGAATGATTGTGATGTCATCGAATTGCCGCGGCTCCAGTTGCAGGAGTTCGCTTGTTCCGGGATCGATGGAAATTTTCTGCCCGTCACACTCCACCGTTCCTTGCAAGGCGGCGGGCGTGTATTGGCTGAACAAACGCGTGAGCAAGGCATCGAGCGCCTGATTGTAGGACGCCACCTGCGCGGTATCCGGTCTGGCCGGCAGCGACGCGATGACTTGCCGTAACGCGGTGGAATGAGAGGCGGCCGAAGTGCGCGATGAAGGACCCGTCACCGTGCAGGACAGGTGCATGTGCGAGAGCGCGAGCAATGCTGCGAACGAAACAATTCGGACAATCAAGGGATGACTCATAGCAGGTTAAAGGAAGTGGTGAAGTTGCACATGATCCGCATACTCGCGGCCCGTTTCGGTGAGATAGTCGCGCATTTTCAGGTTATCGAGCGCGAATTTGCCGCCATACTTGGCTTCGACGGCGCTGACTTCTTTTTGCGTGAACTCGCGGTTGTAGCGGACGTAGGTGAAGGATTTCCCCGCAGAGCCATCCATCAGATCGCCGATCTCGGAATCGATGCCCCCCCCGTGCAAACAACGCCCGAGCACGCGGCACAGCATGTCCTGTTCTTTGGAGATCGACTCCATCAGGCCCGAGGGCACCACCGCGGCATAACTCAGAGCGCTGACATATCGCCGCAAAAATTCGCTGACCTTCGCCCGCGTGATGCCCGTGCCGATCGAAACGACCTGGAGCCGATCCTCACCCTGCGGCCAGTTCATGCCGTAGCAGGGCAATGTCGCCATCAGATAGGCGATCAACGCGGGGTTGTTGTAGGCCGTGATGCCGCCATCGATGAACGAATGCATGCGTCCGCCCAGCTCCACATGCTCGGGCGGGAAATACACCGGTGCCGCCGCGCTCGCACGCACCAGTTGCCACAGGGGGAAATCGAGATTGCACTCGGTGTTCGCCGTGCCATCGGGGAAAATCCGCGCATTGTACTTGGCACCCGGATGATTCGTGACCGGCCATGCCGAGCCGGTGCTGGCATTGCGCATGACCAACAGCAAGATCGTCTTCAGCCGCGCTGTGCCCATCGTCGACAGGGAGCCATCCTGCTCGACAAAAAACTCGCGCAGGAATGCCGATAGATTCGCCGCATCGAACAGTCCGCCGCGCAATTTCCACCAAGGGGCCTTGCAAAACATCGCCCCGGCATTTTCCTCGTAAAGCTTGCGCACGCGTTCCACCGGCTCCCCCCACGACAAAAACGAGCCGATGATGCCACCGGTGCTCGTGCCCGCGATCAAATCGAAATGATCCGCCAACACCATCCGCGGGCGACCGTAATGTTGCCGCAGCAGCTCCTCGATCCGCGCCAAAATCTCGATCGAAAACACACCGCGGATTCCCCCACCATCCAGGGCAAGAATGCGTTTTTTCTGCGGTGACGTTTGGCTCATCTGAGCGCTGAAACTAGCGATTCAGGGTGATTTGACAAGCCTATATGCCCGAACGATTTGTCGCGATCACCGTGATTCACATGGCACACCGCACTTAAGGAATCCACCCCGGCAACTCCGCCGCTTGCTTGACCCATCGGGCGAACTGCTCCTCATCCAGCGGATCATTCTCGTGAACATCGATCCAGCGCGCCTTCGCATCCTTTCCTTTTCCCGTCGGCTCAGGGCGCAGCGCCACTCCGTTGAAAAATGTGACTTTGACATATCGGGTGAACACATGAAAGGAAATCGCCCAACCACCGCCCTCGATCCCATACATGGGCGAGTTCCATCGAACCGCCTTCTTCACCTGCGGCACCTGACCGGTAATGATCGCATCCAGCTTTTTCCCCAGCGCGCTTTTCCACCCCGGCATCGCGGCAATGTAGCGCTGCACCGGTTCATCACCATCCGCTTTGGCAATCTGCGGATTCCCGCCTGCAAGCAGCTTGATCGGATCCGAAGCTCCGGAGGATGCATCGGCGGGTGGTCGTTTCGAGGACATAGGTTTGTGGGATAAGGAGAAGAAATCCAGCCCCATGATACCGATCTTCCGCTTCCCATCGAGCCTATTTTTTTGCTCGCCCGGTGCTTGGGTGCCCCCCCGGAGACGTTTTGGGGATTGTCAGGTAACAGCGAATACGGTATGATACATTGGTATGCCAAGTGAAACATCTAAAACCCCATGTATTCATCCAAATACGGTGCGCCGATCTCAGGGAAACGTGTGCATGTGCGGATCCCCACCGCGCTTCATCCAACCGAAATGAGCGCAAGATCTATCAAAAAAACAAGGCTCATGACTTGGGTTTTCTTCACAGCGATGGCTGCCATCTCTGCCCAAGCCGATGTATTCTCGAACGTGCCCCAGGCAGCGGGCTACAACGTGGCGTATGAACTCGATATCCCCGTCAATGGCGCTTTTCAAGGCGCGACCGCCGTTCCCTACTCGGTGAATCACAGTGCGACTGCCGCGCCGACAGGCTTCGACCGCGTTGCCTATTACCTGGAACTGACCAACGCCTCCGTTACAAAATGGGTCTTTGCGTCGATGGATGCGTTCACCACCTCAGTCGTGCAAACAGGCTTGCCGCACGCCGTGAACAACCCGGTGAGCTTCCAGCAGAGCGTTTCCCATCTCGACGTCTTTTCCAACATGGCCGGAGTCCAAAACGGCTCCTTTGATCGCGGACAGATCGAATTTTGGCACAACAGTTATTCCGCTCCGAATGGCACGGCCGTCTTTGCCGCCCCCAGCACCACGCTTTTCGATTGGGGAGATACCCTCACCACCGGCTCGCCCTCCGGCTACGGGTCTTTTCAAATCCACAATCCCGGAAGCCGACAAGTGGTGCTGGCATACAACCGCTGGGCCTCATCTGCCACTACGAACGACGATGTCGGCATCGGCAATTCCACGGGGACCAATCCGGACTACACCTTCGCCGCCAACACCGCCACCTACACCGCCCGCAAGCTGGTTGTGTTGGTCCGCCCGAAGCGTTTTGCCGTGACCTTCTCCGCCCTGCCGATCAACCAACAAGTCACCCCCCGCAACGTGGCATCGATTACCGCGATCGTTCCAGTCGCTGGCACGGAAAGCTCCGGTGGTTTCGAAAAGGCGGTGCTGAAAGTCTTTCGTAATGGGGTCCTCTATGGTCAAGAGATGCAACAAAACCTGACCTATGCCGGTGGCTCCGCGAGTTTCTCGTTCAGTCCCACCATCCCGGCCGAACTCGCTTCCTATACGTTTGAAATCTATCTGAAACAGGGCGTGAATCTTTTTCTCGTGCGGCGCATCAGCGACGTTACGGCTGGCGATGTTTACCTTTGGTATGGGCAATCAAATGCCGAAGCCGCCGTGCGCTCGGGCAGTGCCAATGCCTACGCCTCGCCGTGGATTCGCACCTTTGGCATGTCCAGTGACGATGCGACCGTCACCCAGGCCTATCCATTCTGGGTGCAGGCCGATGGTGATGGCAGCCGCTCTGTTCCTGCTGGCGTCGGCCAATGGGCGCTCGTGGTGGGCCGTAAGATTGTCGATACCTATGGCATCCCGGTCGCCATTCTGAACGGCTCCCGCGGCGGTTACTCGATGCCCAAGCTACAGCGCGATGATGCCAACCTCAACAACCTGGCGGATGCCGATCCCGTTTTCCGAGTGTACAACCGCCTGCGTTACCGCGCCAATCTTGCAAAAGTCGCCAGTGGCGTCCGCGGTATCTTTTACTATCAGGGTGAAAGCGACGTCAACAATACGGCGCAGCACGTGGACGGATTCGCCTCACTGATGGCGGACTGGCAGGTGGATTACCCGGCGGTGGAGAAAATTTTTGTCACCCAGTTGCACGTCGGCTGCAGCACCACACGTGAGTTGCCCGAGCTACGGGACGCCCAACGCCTGCTCCCTGACTTCTATCCAAAAGTCCGCGTGATGTCAACCAACGGGCTGACTGTCCACACGGACAACTGCCACTACCCGTTCATTGGTGGTCATGAAACCCACGGCTTGAATAGTTTCCGACAGGTCGCACGGGAACTTTACGGTGCGCCGGATGCCCCGGCCATCGATGCCCCCAATCCCGCCCGTGTGGAAGTAGCCGATGAGGCCGGCACCCGCTTGCGCATCGTTCTGCGGAAACCCAATGCGGGAATCGCGGTTGATGCCGGTGCTCTGGTCGATTTCCGGCTCACCGGTTCCTCCGCCGTCCTCCAATCCGCCTCGGTCACCGCCACCGCCATTGAGCTGCAATACGATCGCAATCTGAGCGGAACCACCCGCCTCGACTACCTCGCCCACATCGGCAGCGCCGGCGGCTGGGTGCGCAACAGCAATGGCGTCGGCCTGCTGACCTTTTCCGAACCTGTCCCCGCCATTGTAAACGACCACCCGGAAGTTTCCATCATTTCGCCCGCCGCCGTGTCGGAATTTGCCCCCGGCACGGTCCTACCCCTCAGCGCCACAGCCACCACTCAGATCGGAACTCTGACGCAACTGGAGATTTTCATCGATGGGATTCTGCACACCGCCGTCGGATCAGGAAATGCCATTGCCGACACCTGGACCGTCCCCGCGTCCGGCAGCCATCAGATCGTCTTCCGCGCCACAAACAGCGGCGGAAAAACCAGCGAGGCCTCGGTCGTGATCTTCGCCGGGACCACCGCAGCACCGGGTGGCGTCAGCAGCGGACTCAGCGTCTGGCTCAAACCGGAAACCGGCATCATCCGTGATTCCGCCGGGGCAGTTTCCAGCTGGCAGGATAGTAGCGGCAATGGCAACCATTGCAGCCAAGCGACGGCCGCGGCGAAACCATCCTATGTGCCAGGCAGTTTCGGCACCATGCCCGGCGTCTTCTTCGACGGGGCCGATAACCTCAACGCCACGGCAGGAATGTCCACCGGGAGCTACACCAAAATCGTGCGGGTTTCGATGCCGGATTTCCCCGCCACCAGTGGCAACATCCTTTCCTCGGGTGGCACTACTGGCACCCGCCATGCGCTCTATATGGCCAGCACGGCATTCCCTCGCCTCTGGCACGGCGCGCAGTTTGTGCTTTCCACAAACGCAATGGTCGCCGGGCAAGGGCATCTGCTCGTCGGAACGTATGATTCCACCACAAAAACCGGCACACTCTACCTGGACGGGACGCAAGTTGGCACTGGCACCGCCACTGCGAACAATACCGATCCGACGTATCAACTGGGAGGACTCGCCGGGGGAAATTCCATGCGCGGCACGATCGGTGAGGTCATGATCTACAATCGGGTTCTCAGCAACACCGAGCGCGCCAACGTTCTCGCATACCTGAACGCGAAAACTGTCAGTCCGGCCGCCGTTCTGTTAGTCTATCAGACTTGGAGCGGAAACGTCATCGCCGCCGGGTCCGACGCCAGTCCCGGCGGCGACGCCAATGGCAACGGGGTCGCCAATCTGATAGAATTCGCCCTCGGACTCGGTTCTGGTTCCGCGGTCGCACCCGTCACTCTCCAACTGCTCGACCAGCCCGGCACTGTGGGCGTCAGCTACTCGCGCCCGACCAATCGAGCGGGGCTTGTCTATCAACTCCGGGAATCCACCAACATGGTAGATTGGACTCCGGTTACTGATAATCGCGTCAGCGTTTCAACCGGGATCGAGCAGCGTCGCTACTCGCGTGCGTCTCCCATCGCAGGCAAGGTTTTCTATCAGCTCCGCGTCACCTTGACCCCTTGATCTTCGTAATGGTCTGCTGACCGATGAAAGGCATATCGTTCGATCTGGATCGCCTAGGCAGGTGGTTCGTGCTGTTCTACGCCGGTCCGCTGTGGCGCCCTTTCGATTTCACGGCTTTCGCACCTTTTCGCGCAGAAAGAGCGCCGATTTTTTTCTCGCTCGGCGCCTGTGAATGATCGCATCATGCGCCATGCCTGAGCGCTTCCTTGTCTTTTCTTCTACCCATCTGATTACGGTGGGTTTGGGATTTGCCTTGTTGTCGATTCTGCTCCTGGTCGCCAAGCGTTCCCCGGCGACGGCGCAGCCTCTCGTGCGCGCTGTGTTGGCATTTTTCTGCCTCACCGCCTACGGCTATTCCCAGTATGCATGGAGCACCTGCCAGCATAAGTTGGATCTCGACAACATTCTGCCCTTTCATCTCTGCGATATCGCCGCCTTTCTCGCGGGCTACGCCTTGCTGACCCGCAAGCACTGGGCGCAGACGCTCACCTACTACTGGGGACTGGCGGCCACGCTTCAGGCCCTGATCACTCCCGCACTGACCTACACGTATCCGCACCTCACGTTTTTTTCGTTTTTCCTGCACCACTTTGCCATCGTCGGAGCGGCGCTGTTTCTCCCCCTTTGCGATGGATGGCGCCCGCGGCATCCCTGGTGGACGAGCCCGCTGCGGGCGTTTTTCTGCGTCAATCTCTATCTTCTGTTCGCCGCCATCGCCAACGCGGCTCTCGGCACCAATTTCGGCTTTGTCTCCCACCCGCCGCCCAATCCCAGCCTGATCGATCACCTCGGCCCCTGGCCCTACTACATTTTTTCGTTCGAACTCATCGCGCTCTTGCTGTTCGTCTTCCTGACCTTGCCGCTGTTGCGCAAAAAACGCCGCGTTGACGGAATCGCTGATTGAATTTTCGGCAAAACCCGACGATGCTCTCCGCGCATGGCCATTACCGCTTCTCGACCCGCCGGAAAAAAAGTCCTCCTCATGGGCACCTGCCTCTGCGATGCGTTTTTTGACGATGTCGCCAAGGCCACTGTCGAAGTGCTCGAGCACCTCGGCGTGGAAGTCATTTTCCCGGAAAACCAAACCTGCTGCGGCCAGCCCGCTTTCAACTCGGGCGACTGGAATGCTTCGCGCAAAGTCGCGCTGCACACCGCCTCGGTCTTCGCCGGCGACCTGCCCGTGATTGTTCCCTCCGGCTCCTGCGCGGCGATGAATTTCCACGGTAACAAATTGCAATTTGAGGAATGCCCCGATGCCTCCATCGATTCCCTCGCCAACCGCACCTGGGAAATCATGGACTTTCTCGTCCACGGCCTCGGCATCACCACCTGGCCCGGCAGCCTGCCCGCCGCCACCAAGATCGCCTTCCATCGCTCCTGCCACTCGCGCGGCACCTGCTCCGGAGAATCGACCCGCACGCTGCTCTCCTCCATCGGCAATGTCACTCTGCTCCCCTTCGGCCAAAGCGAACAATGCTGCGGCTTCGGCGGCACCTTTTCCGTCACCTTCCCGCACATCTCCGGAAAAATGGGCACGCTGAAACTCGATCACATCCTCGAACAAGAGCCCGATCTCCTCATCAGCGGCGACATGTCCTGCCTCATGCACCTCTCCGGACTCGCCACTACCCAAGGTCGCCAAGTCCCCATCAAACACGCCATCCAGGTCCTCCGCGACGTTATCAAACACTGATCACTCCCCACTGACATGTCCGCCATAGCGTCAGCGACGGCGGATCACTAAACACTTTTTTTATGTTCCAATCTCTCGCAGACTCTCTCGACAAAACCTTCCGCAACCTCCGCGGCGTCGGAAAAATTTCCGAATCGAACATCAGCGATGCCCTGCGCGAAATCCGGCTCGCCCTGCTCGAGGCCGACGTGGAATTTTCCGTCGCCCGCGATTTCATCAACCGCATCAAGGAAAAAGCCCTGGGCGTCGATGTCCTCAAATCGATCAAACCCGGCGAGCAAATCGTCAAGATTTTCCACGATGAACTCGCCGCCCTGCTCGGTGGCGACAACGCCCCGCTCGACCTCAATCCGCCCGCACGCATCCTCCTTTGCGGCCTCAATGGTGCCGGAAAAACCACCACTGCGGCCAAACTCGCCTATCGCCTGAAAAAAGAAGGCCGCCGCCCCGTGCTGGTCGCCATCGACCTTTACCGCCCTGCCGCCATCGAGCAGCTCGCGCTCCTCGCGAAACAAGCGGAAGTTCCCTGCTACACACCTGCCGCCTCCGAGACCGACCTCGTCAAGGTCGCCAAGGACGCGCTGGCATGGGCGCAAACCCAGGACCACAGCGTCATCATCTTCGACACCGCCGGCCGCCAGGAACTCGACGACAACCTCATCGCCGAGCTGAAAAAACTCCACTCCTTCCTCGCGCCGAAGGAAACCCTTCTCGTCGCCGATTCCGCCGCCGGCCAACAAGCCGTCTCCGTGGCCACCCACTTCAATGACGCCGTCGGCCTCACCGGCATCATCCTCACCAAGCTCGATGGCGATGCCCGCGGCGGCGCCGCCCTCTCCATGCGCGCCGTCACCGGCAAGCCGATCAAGTACATCGGCGAAGGCGAAAAACTCGACCAGCTCGGTGAATTTCACCCCACCCGCATGGCCGACCGCATTCTCGGCATGGGCGACATCGTCGGCATGGTCGAGCAAGTCGCCGATAAGATCAACGAGGCCGATGCCATGCGCAGCGCCCAGCGCATGGCCGAGGGCAAGTTCGACTTCACCGATTTCCTCGATCAAATGAAAATGATCCAGAACATGGGTCCGCTCGAAGGGCTCCTGGGTCTGCTGCCCGGCTTCAGCAAAATCAAAAAACAACTGCCCTCCAACGCTTTTGACGGCAAAAAAATGAAACGCACCGAGGCCATCGTGCTCAGCATGACCAAGGACGAGCGCCGTCGCCCCGAAATCATCCGCGGCACCCGCCGCAAACGCATCGCCAGCGGCTCCGGCACCACCCTGAAGGAAGTCAACGACCTGCTCAAGCAGTTCGGCCAAATGCGCGAGATGATGCGCTCCCCGCACAAGATGAAGAACATGATGAAAGCCATGTCCGGCGGCGCCGAAAACATGGGCGACCTCGGCAACATCATGCGCGGCTTCGGCAAAAAGTAAACCGAGCTCTCACAACAAAAAAGGCTGTCTCGTGAGAGACAGCCTTTTTTCGTTGTATCACCGAATGGATTAGGCGCGGCGGCGGCGAAGAGCCACTGCCAGCATACCGAGTGCACCAAGCATCGTGGTCGATGGCTCAGGAATCGCGCTCCATGAAATGGATTGCAGTCCTACGCCGTCACCTGTGGCAAGATTGAGCGCATAAGTATTTGAGCTGATCTCAGTGGTGCTGACATCATCGTTACCACCGATGTTGAGACCGATGAAGGAGAAAGTGCCACCAACGAGTGGATCACCCACGAAGGTTACGGTAAGAGTCTCACCAGAGTCCAGGTTCGCAGCAACGGCGCCGTGGGTGTTGTTGATTGCGATAACCTGTCCGGGCAGAGTGCTGAAAATCAAAGTGCCGTAACCGACGACCGGAACGTTCAGGGTGGACGGTGAAGTCAGATTGGTTCCGTTGAAAGCAAGGAAGTCGAGGGTGAATGCCTGAGCATTGGCGCAAAAGGCAGCGAGGAGAGTAAGGATTGCTTTTTTCATAAGAGATGTTCTTCTGGTGACGGACGACAGATTATGCGGAGAGACCCTGATTGTCAAAACAATTTTGTTACTTTTGTTCAAAAAAAAATCACATTATTAACAAAAAATTAATAATTTGACGGGAAACCATTGAAATAACAATGATTCCATCCTGTAGTTTGGTGCGAGTTTTCACCTGCCGAGATGGCATGCTGACAGAAAGTTGGCCAAAATCACTTGCACAATGGAAAAAGATGCCCTACCTAGGCGCCGTCATGAACAAGAAAATCACAATTTTGCTAACCGCACTGCTCTCTGCTGCCGTGCTGAACTCTTGTGGTTCTGTCAGCGGCAACACTGCTTCTCACCATAAAACGAAGGAAGAGTGGGACGTCAGCACCGTGCAGCATGGCAAGGCATCCTGGTATTCGGTCAAAACCAATTACGGCACCCGCACCGCCAGCGGCGAGCGACTTTCGAACACAGCCGCCACTGCCGCTCACAAAACCCTTCCCATGGGCACCCATGTGCGCGTGACCAATCTCGCCAACGGCAAATCGGAAATCGTGCGCATCACGGATCGCGGCCCCTACACCAAGGGTCGCATCATCGATGTCACCGTCGGCTGTGCCGAGCGCCTCGGGTTTTACTCGCGCGGCGTGGTGCCGGTGAAGGTGGAGGTGTTGGACAAAAAGTCCTGAACCCCGGGCCACGTCTCAGCCCCTCACTGAGGTGGGCGGCAGCATGACTCCGATGGCATCAGCCGTGGCGCGCAGGATTTCTCTCTCGCCATTGCACTGCGTGCCATCGAGCAGGGTGACCCAGCGGCACAGATCGAGAAGTCTGTTTTTCAGATCGGGGGAGGCCTGTTCCAGCACCCACAGCGACTCTTGCAGTTGCTGGAAATCCGCCACCGCGTGGGGCAATGCGCGCCCGAATCGCTGTTGGTATTCCTGCGCGCATTGCGACCAGGCACTGGCTTGGCCCGATGGCTGGCACAGGCAGGCCAACAGCACGGCCACGGCATCCTCCACTGGCGCTATGTCATGCCAACGCACGGGCACCACATCCATGCGCTCGAACGCTCCGAGCAAATGGCGGTTGATGGCGTGGTGCAGCATCCACTCGAAGATGCTTACCTGGCCATCATTCATCGTCCACTTTTGCAAGTCCTCACGGAACTGGCGGTATTCCTCGGGAGACATTTGTCGCAACGTGGGTATGGCCAGATCCATCCAGGCGATTTTCTCCGCCGAGTTCATACCGCGCGAACGCAGCCACCAGTAATCCAGTGCCGCCTGTTCCTCCGCGTCAAGGGCCGTCACCGGCTGCACCACGAGTGCCTTGGAATCTCCCGCCACCAGAGAAAACATCAGGGCCTTTGCCTGCGCCACGGTGCTGACAGCCCCTTGTTTCGTCATGCTCTGCCGCAGCGCCCCCGCTTGGCAGAGATCCAGGGAGGAAAAGGGCGCGACGAGAGCATTGCCATCGAGCGCGCGCTCGGAGCTCTCCTCCGTGCCGACCTTGCGCAAATCACCATCCCACGATGGATCAATCGCATGAATGCGTTTGATCAACGGAGGATGTGTCGCCAACAAGCCCGGGAAAAGGAATCCCACAGGGCCGTGGAACAGCAGATGCGCGGCCTCGGACGCATGGGGCGAGAGCACGCGTTGCTGCGGCAGACGTGCGATTTTTTTCAGGGCCCCGGCAATCCCCGAGGGATCGCGCGTGAATTGCACCGCCGAGGCATCCGCCAGATACTCCCGCTGCCGCGACACCGCCGCCTGAATGATGCGCGCGAAAAACACCCCGAGCGAACCGACCAACCACAACACCGCACCCGCGACGATGATGATCAGATAACCGTTGCCGCTTTTGTTATCGCCGGAGCTGCGCACGCGCACGTGGCGCAGCGAGGATAAAATCCCCCGCCCCGCCATCGCGATCATCAACAAGCCAAAGACCCAACCGATCAGGCGCATGTTCATGCACATGTCGCCATTCAAAATGTGACTGAACTCATGGGCAATGACGCCTTGCAGCTCCGCGCGGGTCAGTTTTTTCAAACATCCGCGGCTCACGCCCACCACCGCGTTCGATGGCTCCGTGCCCGCCGCAAACGCGTTGATCGAGAGTTCCTCGTCCATGATCCACACCTCCGGCACCGGAACTCCGGAGGCGATGGCCATTTCCTCCACCACGTTGAGCAACTGCCGTTCGGAAAAATCCTGCGTCAGCGGATGGACACGACGCGCGCCCAAATCCCGTGCCACCACTCCCCCGCCCTGCGAGAGCTGCATGAACTTGTAGGCACTCCCGGCGGGAATCACCAGGCTACCGATCGCCGCCGTCCACCATGACAACTCATGCCCGACCGCGATATCATCCCCCCGCAAGGCGGCATACCAATCAATCAGCAGGCCCGTGATCAGATACAGACTCACCACCGTTCCCGCCGTGGCCAGAGCAAACCACAGCACCAACCACTTGGTCCGCCTGCGCGCCTGCTCTTGTGCCGTGAAAAAATTCATCCCCTCGAGAACTCGCCGGATCAGAAGGACACTTTCACCGCCTCGCGTTCCTGCTCGTTCGTAATTTCAAACAGAGAGGCCGCGCCAAAGGAAAAGAATCCCGCGATGAAGTTGGTCGGAAATGTCTCGCGCTTGTTATTATAGGCAGTGACCGCATCATTGTAGGCCTGCCGCGCGAAAGACACTTTGTTTTCCGTGGAGGTCAGCTCTTCGGTCAGTTGCATCATGTTCGCATTCGCTTTCAGATCGGGATAGGCCTCGGCCACGGCAAACAAGCGCCCGATCACCCCCCCCAGCTGGCCCTCCGCCTGCGCCAGCTTGCCGACCGCCGCGGCATCGCTCGGATTCATCGCGGCGGCACCGCGCAAAAACTCGGCCTGATTGCGCGCGGAAATGACCGCCTCCAGGGTTTCGCGCTCGTGCGCCATGTAGCCCTTGGCCGTCTCGACCAGATTCGGGATCAGGTCATGCCGGCGTTTCAATTGCACGTCGATCTGCGCGAAAGCGTTGCGAAACAAATTCCTCGCCACCACCAAGCCATTGTACATGCCCACCACAATCATCACGCCCAGCGCCAGAACGCCGAGCACCACCACGATTCCGATCAATCCCAATTTTATCATAACCTTCTTAAATAGGGGGCAATCCTACCATACCAAAACAGCATGACGATTCGAAAAATGAAATTCTTTTCCACCGCAACACAAAGACGTGAGGAAACAGGATTGCCAACAATTGATAGGCACACCATCATGCGTGCGGAACGAAACGATCGATTATGAAACATTTTCTGCACTGCTTCGCCGCGTTATCAATCGTGCTCGCCAGCATCGTAAACGCCCAAACCAAACCCAACATCCTCTGGATCGTCATGGATGATGTCGGCGCGCAGCTGCCCTGTTACGGGGAAAAATCCATCCAGACGCCGAACATCGACCGCTTGGTCCGCGAGGGCACGCGTTTCGATCAGGCCTTCCTCACCTGCTCGGTCTGCTCGCCCTCTCGCTCGGCGATGATCACCGGCATGTATCAGACCACCATCGGCGCGCACCACCATCGCAGCGGCAGAGGTACGGAAAAAATCCATCTGCCGGACGGCATCGAGCCCGTGCCCGCCCTGTTCCAACGCGCCGGCTATCATACCAGCAACGCGGGCGATCCGAACAAGGACAAAGGCAAAGGACTGGGAAAGACCGACTACAACTTCGAATGGAATGCCAAAATCTACGATGGCAATGACTGGTCCACGCGCAAGACGGGACAGCCGTTTTTCGCACAAATCCAGCTATGGGGCGGAAAGTACCGCAATGACAAAGGGCAGTGGTATCGCAATGTCGCTCCCAAGGCGCTGGGCACACTGACGGATCCGGCCAAGGTCGCGCTTCCGCCGTACTACCCGAAGGACCCCGTTCTGTTAGAGGACTGGGCGCAGTATCTGGACTGCATCCGTTACTGCGACAAACAGATCGGAGACATTCTCCAGCGCCTCGAAACGGAAGGCATTCTCGAACAAACCTATATCATCCTCATGGGCGATAACGGCATCAGCCATGCGCGCGGAAAACAATTCCTCTATGACGAAGGCATCCGCACGCCCTTCATCGTGCGCGGACCCGGCATAACCAAAGGAGCCGTGCGCGGCGACCTCATCCAGCACATCGACATGGCCGCCACCTCTCTCGCCTGGGCCGGACTGCCCGTGCCCGCATGGATGCAGGGGCGCGACGTGTTTGCCAAGGAGTATAAGAAACGCGATGCCGTTTTTTCCGCACGCGATCGCTGTGATGAGACGGTGGATCGCATACGCAGCGTGCGCACGGAACAATTCAAATACATCCGCAACTTCCATCCCCTGCGCCCCCTGCTTCAGCCGAATGATTACAAGGACAACAAACCAGTGCTGAAAAAAATCCGCGAGCTGCATGAGCTGGGAAAACTCTCCGCCGAGCAAAGCAGCCTGCTGCTCTCCCCCACCCGCCCGAAAGAGGAGCTCTACGATGTGAAAGCCGATCCTTTTGAAAGGCGCAACCTCGCCGATGACCCGGCACACCAGACGACCCTTGCCAGCATGCGCGCGCGATTGGATCAATGGATCACGGAAACGCGCGACCGTGGTCCCGAGCCGGAGTCCATGTTCGACAGCGACATGAAAGTCTATCTGCAACGACCGAATCCCAGCGTCGAACGCAATATCCAGCTCATGAAATCGTGGGCCGCGGAAGGCAAATAAACCGAATCTTTCTCCTGCATGAAACACATTCTGCTATCAATCGCACTGCTACTCGCTTCATTCACTGCGTCAGCGGACGCAGCATCTCCCTCGTTCCGCCCGGGTCAGCCATGGCTCGATACCGAGGGCAACCGGATCAACGCACACGGCTTCTGCGTGCTCCATCACGGGGATACGTATTATTGGTTCGGTGCGCAAAAAATCCCCGGCAAGACCGAGGAAGAGAGCAATGAGGCGGGAGTGAGTTGCTATACCAGCAAGGATCTGCTGAGTTGGAAAAACGCCGGTCTGGTGCTGGATGCGCGCTCACCGGAAATGCCGGCGGAACTCAGGGACGCCTACATTCTCGATCGACCCAAAGTGATCCACCACGCGGGGACAAAACGATTCATTCTCTATTTCAAACTTTATCCCCCCAAAGCGCAGGGCGGCAAAAGTGGCAAGGACTTTGCCTATATCGGCGTTGCCACGGCGGAAAAACCCACCGGACCGTATCAATATCAAGGCAAGTTTTTGGGCGGCGGAAGCACCACGGGATCCGGAGACTTTGCCATCTATCAGGAAGAAGACGGATCCGTCCATCACATCGCGGTTCGCAAACCCGATGGCACACGCACCGATAAACCGCTGGTCTGTGGCAAGATGACAGACGACGGCTTGCGACCGGTAGGAAACTACGTGCCGATGCAAGGTGTCCAAAACGCCACCGAGGCCCCTGTGCTGTTCAAGCGCAAGGGTAAGTATTATCTGCTAGGCTCTGCCAGCACGGGATGGGCCCCGAATCCGGCCCGCTTTTACGTGGCCGATCAATTGACCGGGCCCTTCACTTCTCTCGGCAATCCCTGTCGCGGCATCAACCCTCACAACAAACTCAGTGCGGAAAAAACCTTCGGCGGACAAAGCACATTTGTTTTCCCCATGCCCGGGCAGGAGGACCGGTGGATCGCCATGTTCGATATCAACCTGCCGCAGGATCCGGTGCAATCGGGCTACATCTGGCTGCCATTGGAATTTGACCAGAACAACCAAGCGACCATTTCATGGCAGTCCGAGTGGTCCTTGCAAAGCACCTTGCGCTTGCCCGCCTGTTTCAGCGACCACATGGTGCTGCAGCGCGAACAAGCCGTGCCGGTCTGGGGCTGGTGCGCGCCGAACTCGGAAGTGCGCGTCAGCTTCGACAAACAGCACCAGTCGACCACATCCGACAACAAAGGCCATTGGCAAGTGAAACTGGAACCACTGGCCGCCAGTGAAACACCGCAAACGCTGAAGATCGCGTGTGGCGGGCAAAGCATCGAGTTTGGCGATGTCCTGGTCGGCGATGTCTGGCTTTGTTCGGGGCAGTCGAACATGCATTTCACGATGGCAAGCGTGGAAAACGCGAGCCAGGAAATCGCCGCGGCCCGGCATCCCATGATCCGGTTTTTCTCGGTGAAAGACCAGTTCAGCAAGGAGCCACTGACCACACTGGACGGTCAATGGAAGCCCGTCAGTCCCACCACTGCGGGCGCATGCTCGGCGGTGTCCTTTTATTTTGCCAAGGATTTGCAGAAACAAACCGGCGTGCCGATCGGGTTGCTGGTGAGCTCTGTCGGCGGCACGCGCATCGAAACCTGGATGCGCACGGAAACACTCTCCCGGATGAACGAAGCCGCGACATTGCTGGCCAAATGGAACAATGTTTCGGACGAAACATTGGCGGACATCGTAGCCACCTATCGCGCCTATCAACACCAACGCGACCACGTTCATCCGAAAGCCGTCGCGCAAGCCAAGGCGGAAGGCAAGCCCATCCCCGCAGCGCCGACCATGCCGAAAACACGCGGCCACGACTGCCCCGGAGCCCTGCACAACGGCATGATCGCCCCGCTGCAACCGTTCCCGATCCGCGGTGCGATCTGGTATCAAGGCGAATCGAATGCCGGCCAGGCGGCCGCTTATGAAAAACTCCTCCCCGCGATGATCGCGGACTGGCGCGCGGTGTGGGGCAAAGACATGCCATTCCTGTTCATACAACTCGCCCCCCATCAAAGCATACACCCGTCCATCCGCGAGGCGCAGTATCACATCTGGCGCGATACTCCGCGAACGGCGATGGTGGTCACCACCGATGTGGGCGACGCCGATAACATTCACCCGACACGCAAGCAACCCGTGGGTTCACGCCTCGCCCTGGCGGCACGCGCGCTGAGCTACGGTGAGGCCGTGGAATTTTCCGGTCCCGTGTTTCAGGAAATGCGCATCGAACAAGACCGTGCGATTGTTTCCTTTTCTCATCGCGGCACAGGACTGATGAGCCAAGGTGAGATGCTCCGGGGCTTCACCATCGCCGGAGCTGATGGCGCCTATGTTCCGGCAACCGCCACCATCGTGGGCGATACCGTTGTCGTCACCTCGGAGAAAGTCCCCCACCCCGCCCATGTGCGCTACTGCTGGGCGAAGGTGCCGGACGGAAATCTGTTCAATCGCGAGGGCCTGCCCGCCGTTCCTTTCCGCAGCGATGATATCCAAAAAACGATGGAAACAAAATAATCGACGGATTATTTCTTATTCCGGAATTTCAGCGGGGCTGTCTGTCCCTGTGCGCGGAAAACCGATGCCATGTATTCGGCGCTGCTGAAGCCGGAGCGTTCGGCGACAGTAGCCACCGACAAGTTCGTATGGCGCAACAGGTGAATCGCATGGTCGATTCTCACACGTCGGATTTCCGCCGCGGGCGAACGCCCGATCAGTTGCTGAAAGCGCAGTTCAAGAGCACGGCGGCTCAGCCCCGCGCAGCGTGCCACGTCCGCGACGCCCATTTCCTGGCTGGGATCTTCGCGGATGAAACGCAGGGCCTTGACCATCGCCGCATCGCTGAGCGCCAGGGTATCGGTGGATCGCCGCTCGACGACGCCGCGTGGGGCGATGAGGATTTCCTCGAAAGAAATGCGTGCCGGACGTTTCATCATCCTGTCCAGTTGCTCCGCCGCACGATAGCCGATTTGCTCGGAGTCGAGCTTGATCGCGGAGATCGGCACCGGCGTGACTTCGCAAAGCAGTTCGTCGTCGGATCCACTGAGCACCGCCACCTGCTCGGGCACAGCCAGACCGGCACGCTGGCACGCGTAGATGAGATCGCGGGCGTTGCTGCTGGTCCACGTGAACACAGCGAGCGGTTTCGGTTGCGCGTGCAGCCAGGCAGCGAGGCGCTTCATATCGAGATTCCAAGTCGGCTCGGACTCTCCCAGCGCCGGCACGGCGAAGACCTGGCAATCGTGTCCCGACCGGCGCAAGGCCTGCGCAAAGGCCCGCTGGTGCTCGGCGACGTATTCCAATTCCAACTGGCTGAAATACCCGAAGCTGCGGAATCCGCGCGCTAACAAATGCTCGGCCGCCAAGCCCGCCGCCGCCACCTGATCGGAAATCACGCGAGGAAAATCGACGCGCGGCAGAGTGATCGCGGATACGTTGACCACGGGCAATTTCAGTCTCTTCAAGCTTTTCGCCAGTTCCAGAAAACCCACCCGTGCGATGACGCCATCCCCTTTCCATCCCGGGGGCAACCACCGTCTCTGCTCCAGTCCGCGCGGCTCCACCAACAACTCCCAGTTCCCCCGCTCTCTGCTGTAGCGGTGGATTCCCACGATCAGATTTCGTCCCCAGGTCGTGGAGGTATCGACGAGAATCGCCACGCGTTTCGGGGAGGTGCTGTTGTTATGATGCTGTTTCATTGTGAGCGGCAATACGTAAAATCGAAGAAATGATGCGCATTTTTCACTAGCGGGCAAGCGCAATGATTTCTACACTTCCCTATGGCTCGCATACAGGCGCGCCTGCACCCAACCCAAAATTTTTTCCTATGATCATCGATCCACCGACTCCGCAACGGACTCTTCATACCATACGCCAATCCTGCGACCTTGTCGTCGTGGGTGGTGGTCTCGCAGGCGTGTGCTGTGCCATCACCGCCGCGCGCGCCGGCGTCAAGGTGGTGCTGATCCAGGACCGGCCCGTGCTTGGCGGCAATGCCTCGAGCGAGGTGCGACTCTGGATTCTCGGCGCCACATCGCACATGGGCAACAACAACCGCTGGGCGCGCGAAGGTGGGGTCATCGATGAGATTCTCGTGGAAAACATGTTCCGCAATCCCGAGGGCAATCCGCTGATTCTCGACACAGTCGTGCTGGAATATGTGCTGAACGAACCGAACATCACGCTATTGCTGAATACCGCCGTGCATGATCTGGAAAAGGCCGACGATGATACGATCCGCTCGGTGCGCGCCTTTTGCTCACAGAATTCCACTTGTTATGAAATCTCGGCACCCCTGTTCTGCGATGCCAGCGGCGATGGCATCGTCGGCTTTCTCGCCGGCGCCGCCTTCCGCATCGGTGCCGAATCGCGCGAGGAGTTCGGCGAAAAATTCGCACCCGCCACGGCGTCCACCGAGCTGTTAGGTCACTCGATTTATTTTTATTCCAAGGACACGGGACGCCCGGTGCATTTCACCGCACCCGCGTTCGCGCTTTCGGATATCACAAAGATCCCACGCTGGCGTGATTTCAAAGCCGGGCAAGACGGTTGCCGTTTGTGGTGGCTCGAGTGGGGCGGCGCGATCGATACCATCCACGACAGCGAGCACATCAAGATGGAACTGTGGAAAGTCGCGTATGGCGTGTGGAATCACATCAAGAATTCCGGACAATTTCCCGAAGCGGAAACACTGACCCTGGAGTGGGTAGGCACGATCCCGGGCAAACGCGAGAGCCGTCGTTTCGAGGGCGATCTCATCCTGATCCAGCAGGACATCGTGGAGCAACGGGTGCACGCGGATGCCGTATCGTTCGGCGGCTGGGCGATCGACCTGCACCCGGTGGACGGCGTTTACAGCCCGCTCTCCGGCTGCACCCAGTGGCATTCCAAAGGAGTCTATCAAATTCCGTGGCGCACGATGTACAGCCGCAATATCGCCAACCTCATGCTCGCCGGCCGCATCATCAGCGCCTCGCATGTGGCCTTCGCCAGCACCCGCGTGATGGCCACCTGCGCCCATGGCGGACAAGCCGTCGGCATCGCCGCCGCACTGTGCCTGCGCGATGGACTCATGCCCCGCGATCTGTTGCGAGAAGATCGCATGAAGGAATTGCAAAACAGGCTCCTGCGCACCGGGCAATTCATCCCCGGCGTCGCGCTTGAGGAATCCGCAGACTTGGCAAAAACGGCAACCGTCAGCGCATCGAGCGAACTTACCCTAACAGAACTGGGAGCGTCCGGCGAAACGGCTCTCCTAACGGAATCATGGGCGATGATGCTCCCCTGCGCGGCCGGACCAGTGCCGAGGTTCACCGTGACTGCCGATGTCAGCGAAGCGACCACTCTCCGCGCCGAACTGAGAATCAGCGAAAAGCCCGACAACCACACCCCCGACGTCACGCTCGCCGCGCTGGACATCTCTCTCGCTCCCGGAGCACAGCAAAAGATTCCATTGGCTTTTGCCGCGTTGATCGATGAAGCACGCTATGTTTTCCTCTGCCTGATCAAGAACGACAACGTCGCCATCCACCTGAGCGAACAGCGCCTCACCGGAGTCCTCGCCCTGTGCCAGGCAGGAAACAAGGCGGTGGCTAAATCCAACACGCAGAGCCCGCCACCGGACATCGGCATCGATACCTTCGAATTTTGGACACCCAAGAGAAGACCCGCTGGCAAAAATCTCGCCTTGCTCTGCGAACCTGCCTTGTCCTCTTTCGGGGTGCATCATCTCATCCATGGCATCAACCGCCCCACCCGCGCGGCCAATGCCTGGGTGGCGGATTTTGCCGATGAGGAACCCGCGGTCCAACTGGCTTGGCAAGCGCCCCAGATCATTTCTTCGATCGAATTCGATTTCGATACGGACTTTGATCACCCGATGGAATCCGTGCTCATGGGACATCCGGAGCGCATCATGCCCTTTTGCATCAGCGATGTAACGGTCGAAGCGGAAATGTCAAACGGTGCGTTTCAATCCGTGGCAACCATTTCTCACAACCACCAGTCGCGGCGGTCCATACTCTTCTCTTCTCCGATCACCACCACCTGTCTGAAGCTGCGCATCATCGGAAAGCCTCCCCATGCTCCCGCCGCGCTTTTTGCCGTGCGTTGTTATTCCTGAAGCATACCACATTCCCCAAAACCCACATGAACAACCGCCACCCGCTTTCCCTGGGACGGCTGACACGAGCGCATGAACCATCCGGTTTCACGCTGGTGATCACGCTGTCGTTGCTGGTTTTGCTGACACTGCTCGCGGTCGGCATGCTTGGTCTGAGCAGTGTGACTTTGCGAAACACTTCGGCTCAGAGCGCCCAGTCCATCGCCAGGGCGAACGCCCGCATGGCGCTGATGCTCGCGATAGGCGAATTGCAAAAAACCACAGGGCCGGATCAACGGGTTACCTTTCCCTCCGCCCACATTGGCAGTGCCGAGCCCGCGCATCCGCATTGGACCGGAGTGACGAATGTCAGCCCTTCCTTTTTGACCACGGATCCCAAGAGTTCTGCCATCCAGTGGCTGGTGAGCGGTCACCTGCCAAATCCTAACAGAAACCTGACCGCATCCACTTCCGCCACGCAGGGCGATGCGCTCAAACTCGGTTCCTACCTCAGCGCGCCCAACACAAACAGAGAGCTGCTCGCACCCGTCGTCGCCATTGCGCAAGGAAACAACCGCGGGCGCTATGCCTGGTGGATTGCCGATGAGGGGACCAAAGCGCGCGTGGACGTGGCCCGACCAAAATCGACGCCTGCCCATGATCGCGAACGTCTTGCTCAATCGCAGTCGCCACTCGAAGGCGGATGGACCAGCCTGGGAAACAGCTGGTCCGCCTTTGCGCCTGATGCGGCCCTGGACAAACAGTCTCTCATCTCGCTCCCCACCGTCGCTCTTGCCGCGGCGAACCCGGCTCTCGATCGTGAGTTTTTTCACGATGTCACCACGGGCGGCTTCGGCCTTCCCGTGAATGTCGTGGCGGGAGGCATGAAGGCGGATCTCTCGCTGATCTTCGACCGCTCGCAGATTTCCAAACGATTCGGCGATCGCTACTTCGGTGCCACACCCTCCGCTCTGACATGGAATGGTGCGCCGATTTTCAGTTTCACCACCTCCACTCCCGCGAAGTTTTATCTCAGCGATGCCATCAGCAGAAATGGCAGCGTGCCGACCGGACCCAACTGGGGCAATCTCTGGAACTATGCCACGCTTTGGCAAAACGTCAGTGGCCAACAGATTCCGCTCGTCGGCGGGCACCCGCTCGTCGAGTCCGATCTCCGCTACAAAACCTGGCTTCCCTACACCAATCACAATCAGGGAAGCTTCCGCCGCGATGTGCAACAAACCAACAGCCCGGTCGCGCCCGTGCTCTCGATGTTTCAAATCGGCTTTCGCCTCAATGCGGAGCTGGCCCCGCCTGCCAACCCACCATCGAACACCGAGTTCTATCGGGCACAGGTGGGCATTCAACCGGTCGTAGGACTTTGGAATCCCTACAATATTACGATTCGTGCGACTTCGTATCGCTTCGACTGGGCGCTCTATCCGTATTTGCGATTCAACTATGCCAGACCCACCGGAAACGGCACCTTCACCGATGGCCGACTCACAAGGCTGTGGCTGCGCGAGGAATGGACCAATGGCGGCAGCGTGATTCCCACACCGGGCGATGGCAATGCGGGCCGATGGCTGCAGCTCGAAACTCCCGTCATTGACTTGCAACCGGGCGAGTTCCGATTGTTTTCCGTGCTCGAGCGCATCACTGTCAGAGCAGGACAAACGTACACGCTCAAACCGGGATGGAGCGAGAAAGGCGCGTTTATCGTCGATCTGAAAGACGATGCCGGAAACACGCGGCTCGTTCCCAAAGGCTATCGCGCCTGGTTCGGCGACATCGTGCTGCAAGACACCCAAAGCAATGAAGTGAGAAGCAAGTTTCCCTCGCTGGATTTATCCTCGGCTTCTTCCACTTGGTTCACCCTGAAATCGGCCAACAACATCCTCTTGCGTTCTACCGAGCTGTGGAATGGCGGCAGCGATCCCTCGATCACCACAGCTCTTCGAGTGCCGGAGCCTGTCGTTTCCGGATCGAACGGCGGATTGAACACCAGCAAAGCGACTTACCTGATCGAAGACCTGGCAGGAGATACCGTGACACCGAACATCGCGACGTGGTCGTTTTTCAGCCGCACCACGAATCAGATCGAAGCGCCCGATGCGAATCAACGCTTGCGTGGTTGGATCGATGCCAACCCACGCGCGCTCGTCACCAATTCCCTCTGGGACGGCTCGCGCGTGAGCAGCACCGGCGAGCGCAGCGGCTGGCACACGACCTCGCCATTCATCGGAGCCTGGAATCCGCCCGGTCGCCCGCGCGTCGTGGGTGACGGCCTCGGCGGCAATCGCGGACTGCTCGCGGAAGGTGGCAGCAATATCACCGAGCCCGAGGTCAATCGCGCCGGTGGACGTTACCAGGGATTCGGCGGTTCTTCCAATACACTGGCCGGCGGCAAGACAAACGTGATCGTCTATGATGTGCCGCGCTCGCCGCTGGTATCGATCGGTCAATTCCAGCACGCGCAACTCTCACGCTACAATTTCGAGCCCGGTTTCGTGGTGGGCAATTCCTACGCCAATCCGCGCATCCCACTTCGATCCACCAGCAATCCTAATTTCAACGGCATCAGCGGATTGAACGTGACTGACGTGTCCTTTGACGTGAACAAAAAGCTCTGGGATAACTATTTCTTTTCCACGATGGCTCTGGATTACGTCAATGGCTCCGGTGCCTCATGGGATCGATTTTTCGATAGCAAACAACTCCAGTCCGGTGCCAAAACGCTGCCGAATCCGCGTATGCATTTTTTGCCTGCTCGCGGCGACACCACCATCGACAAAATTCTAGCAGATTCGGGAGATCGCGCCCCGGAAGCGATCGCCGCACGCATCATGATCAAAGGCGCGTTCAACATCAACTCGACCTCGAAAAACGCGTGGAAAACCTTGCTCGCATCGATGGGCGCCTCGCAGTTGCCTGTGCTCCATCCACAGACGGGTGCCGTCACGTGGCAAAATCCAGCAAGCGCGCGTTTCAACCGCTTTGGCCACTCTCTCACCAACCTGCCCTACACACAAGGAGCCTCGGGCGATGGCGATGCTTTTTGGCAAGGCTGGCGCAGGCTCTCCGATGCCGAAATCGATCAACTCGCCCAAGAGATGGTGACCGAAGTCAAAGCACGCGGGCCCTTCCGCTCGTTGGCGGAATTTGTCAATCGCCACCCACAGAGCAGCAACGTGGCGCATCAACAAAAAGGCGCACTGCAAGCCGCCCTCGATCGCACGCTCAATGCCAATTTGCCGAATTCCGTCGGAAAAATGGCAACGCAACCACCCGGCAGCCAGTTCTCTAACGCCACATCGAATGAAAATTCCGCCGCTGGCAGTGCCGCGTATGTCTTGCAAGGAGACGTGCTTCAGTCGCTTGGACCGCTCCTCCAGGCCCGTTCGGATTATTTCAAAATCCGCGCCTGCGGCGAAGCCTTGGACAGCAATGGCAGGGTCATCGCCCGCGCCTGTTGCGAGGGCATGGTGCAACGCTACGCAAACTACCTCGACTCGCGCGACCCCAGTTTCCGCACCCCTGCCGAACTCACCTCACCCACGAACCGAGCCTTTGGTCGCCGCTATCAACTCACTTCTTTCCGCTGGATCAGCCAATCTGAAATCTGATGCCTCCTGCCATGAAAAAACTCTTCGCCATTTTTCTCTTTTATCTAACACCATACGCTTCGGCGCAGGATCCTGTCGTGAAAACAGAGATCGTTACCATAGCGTTGGACGAATCTGTAAGTGAATTGTATTTTCACAATGGTAAGGATTTTACGCTGCTTCAGGCGAATCCCACCGGACTGGGTGAGCCACTCCGCTATCAGGGTCCGCAACGTTTCATCCTGCGCAAATCCAAGGAAGAGTTTGCCGCGAAACCTCCTCTGCCCGCTCCCATCGCCGCAGTGGATCTACCGATGAACACCGAGCGCGTTTTGCTCGCTTGTCTCAAGACGGGAGAATCCCCCCTGAAGTTAATGGCTTACGATATCAGCAAGGCGCGCATCGATGCCGGGGACTATCGCTTTTTCAATTTCTCGCATTCTACCGTTTCCGTGATTATGGGCGAGCGCAAGTTTGCCGTAAAGCCCGGGCAGGAGTCCGTGATCTCGGACGCTGCATGGAAAAAGGAAGTCAGTGAGATCGATATCGCCATGGCCATCATGAAGGACAATCAAATGAAACCCGTCTATTCCGCCCAGTGGGGCAATCGTCCGGGCAGGCGCAATTACATTTTCCTCTTCGATGGCCCACAGGACTACAAGCCCATCCGCATCTGTCGTTTTTTTGACGTCCCACCCGCGGAACCGGAAAAAGCCCAACCTTGAACCAATTTCCCATTTCCCGAATCGCCGGGTTTTCCATTACTCGTTTTTGCTCTTGAACCGGATCAAACGAAAGAACACCATCATCAAAGAATGATGATGCGCAGCACATCATGTCGATGACGATAACCCAGAACCTTTCATGAAAAAACAAACCACACTGATCGCACTCGCCTTGAGCACCTTTGCCATGGGCGCTGAAATGCCGAAAGCCGAACCCTTTGGCAAAACACCGGATGGCAAAGAAGTCCAGGTATTTACTCTCACCAACAAGAATGGCATCAAGCTCCGCGCGATGACATACGGCGCCATTGTGCTCAGTCTCGAGACACCCGACAAACAAGGCAAAACGGCGGATATCGTTCTCGGCTACAACACGCTGACTGAATACATCAAGGACACTCCTTACTTCGGTGCCATCGTCGGGCGCTATGGCAATCGCATCGCGAACGGCAAATTCAAGCTTGATGGCAAGGAATACCAACTCGCCACCAACAACGAGCCGGGTGGCATCAAGTGCTCGCTTCACGGAGGTTTGAAAGGATTTGACAAGGTGGTTTGGCGCGGCGAGGCCTTGGTCAAGGATGGCTTCCAAGGCGTGAAATTCAGCTACACCAGCAAGGACGGCGAGGAGGGTTACCCCGGCACACTCGATGTCAGCGTCACGTATCTGCTCACCGATGAAAACGAATGGCGCATCGACTATGTCGCCACTACGGACCAGGCCACGCCTGTGAACCTCACACAACACAGCTATTTCAATCTCAAGGGAGAAGGCAATGGCGACATACTCGACCATGAAATGACCTTCAAGGCATCGAAATTCACGCCTGTCACTGTCGGGCTGATCCCCACGGGAGAACTCCGTGCGGTGGCGAAGACTCCCTTCGATTTCACCAGCCCGCACAAGATTGGCGAGCGAGTGAATGCCGGGGACGAACAAATCAAGTTCGGTGGCGGCTATGACCACAACTGGGTTCTGGACAATCAAACCGGCACTCTTGCACTCGCCGCGACGGTGCATGAACCCACCACGGGCCGCGTGCTCGAAGTGCACACCACGGAACCGGGCTTGCAGTTTTATTGCGGTAATTTCCTCGATGGAAAACTTCTCGGCAAAAGCGGCAAACCCTACCAGTTCCGCAATGGCTTCTGTTTGGAAACCCAGCACTATCCCGATTCTCCCAACCAGCCAACCTTCCCCAGCACGATCCTGCGCCCGGGGAAATCATGGCAAAGCACGACGGTCTATCGCTTCGGTATCAAGTGAACACTTGATCGCATCTGCCTGATCAACCACTATAAGAAAAATACGACTTATGCGTCTTTTACGCTTCATAGCTCTCCTCTCTCCTTTGTTTTGGCAACCAGTGCTTCTTGCCGACGAAAGCGAGGTAAAACCCGAGGACATCCAGTTTCGCCGCCAAGCCGTCACGCGCCTGATCTTCGATGCGAGCCATCGGATTCCCCTCAGTTCCCTGCGCCCGGCCAAGGTAATCGATCTCGATCTGATGCATCCGGAGCTGCTTTCCGCTTCGGCGCTACGCTGGGATTTGCAGGATGGTTGTCTCAAAGGCATCTCTCCCCAGCAAAGCACATCCTCGCTGCGATGGGTGGGCGGATTCAATCCCTTTGCCACTTACGATCTGGAGATTCAACAGGCTTCGGGCGATGGCGCGATCGCCCTGACATTCCAGCATTCCAGCCAAGGCGACTCATTGACCGCGGGATTGCAGTTCAAAGACGGAAAACCGGTGACGCTCACCTGGAACATGATCGCCGCTGGTGCCGCAGTGCCGGAACAATCCTGGCCTGTGCCTGCGGGAACCTCCTTGAAGGGTCTGACCCTGCGCGCCCAGATGTCGGCCGTAGGAGTGAATTTGTTTCTCGAATCCCACGGCAAATCGACGCTCATCGGCTTCTCGGATTTCTCCAAACACTTTGACCTGAGAGAGCGCAAAAGAATCCAACAAATGGACTTTGCGATCAAGACGGAACTGAAGGCCGATGCTCAGATCATGATCGCACAAGCCTCATCCTACCTCTCCCCCGGCTCCGGTCAGGCGGATATCCGCGCCATGACGGACGAAGAGGGAACGCCTCTGCTCGACGACGGACGCCTATGGATGACGATGACCTTGCGCGGACGCGCACTACCGCATCCGCTTCAGGGAGTTTTTTCCTTCAACCCATCCGTCTTCGACCTTCGATTCGAGGGTGTCATCGTCTTTGACATGAACGATGGACTTTTCCGCAACGAATTGGCCTCGCACCTGTTTCGCGACTCCAAGACGGGCGAGTGGCGGGGTTGGACCACCGGCTTCAGCGCTCTGGGAGGAGCGGGCAAAAGCGAGGAAAAAACCATACTTGCCGTGTCTTCCGCACGCGATCCGCGCAAGGGATTTTCCATCATGAAAGCCAGGCCCATCGGCATCGCCGGAGCGCACGAAGACCCGCACGGCATCTATGACAAGGAGGCAGGAAAGTGGCGACTGCTTCTCTGCGAACACGGCAAAAAATATCGCGCAGGCATGTGGGAGAGCGATCACTGGGACCGTGGCTTCACCCGACTTGCGGGGCCCGTGGAAATGGACAGCACGGGCACCATGATCCAGAAAATCGGCACAAAACGCTACGCTCTGTTTGGCAGTGCGGATCGGAAAATTTACATTCGCAGCTATCCCGATCTAGGCCCTACGGGAGAACTGCAAATTTCATTGCCGCCGTGGAATGAAGGGAACGGATCGAGAATCTGGCCGAATGTCATTCCACTTCCCGACGAATACCCTGCCCCCTACATCGCGCTCATGATGGACCGCGTCAATTTCCCCGGAATGCCAAAACCCAACTGGACCTATGGCGCACTCTATCTGTATCACGGGCACGTTTTAAAAAAGGAATGAATTCCCTCGCGATCGTTTCACGACATGCAAAAAAAGCGAGTCGATGAAACAATGAGACCGCGAGGGAAAGTAGATAGATCGGCATGAATTTCGATCCCTCCACTTATCTCTGGTATACCACTCCCGCGAAGGCCTGGGAAGAGGCGCTGCCTGTGGGCAACGGGCGTTTGGGCGCGATGGTTTTCGGGAACCACGGCGAAGAGCGCATCCAACTGAACGAGGACACGTATTGGTCCGGAGGCCCTTATTCTTCCGTGGTCCAAGGAGGAAAGGAAATCCTGCCGGAAATCCAACGATTGCTCTTCGCGGGCCAACCGATCGCCGCACACAAGCTGTTTGGGCGTCACCTCATGGGCTATCCCGTGGAGCAGCAGAAATACCAATCCATCGGCAACCTTCACTTGTTTTTTGAGAATCAAAAGGAAGTCACTGACTATCATCGTGCGCTGGACCTGCAAACGGGCATCACCCGTGTCTCTTACAAGGCAAACAACGTGAATTTCCAACGAAGCGTTTTTTCCTCCGCACCAGACCAGGTGATTGCCATCCGGCTCACGGCCGATGCAGCGCAGAACATTTCTTTCAAAGCCAGTTTGCGCGGCTGTCGCAATGCGGCGCACTCGAACTACGCAACGGACTATTTCCACATGGATGGCGTGGGTCAGGATGGACTGATGATTCGCGGCAAATCGGCGGATTATCTGGGCGTGACCGGAGCACTGCGCTATCAGGTGCAGCTGATCGCCGTTCTGGAAGGCGGCACGGTGACAGTGGATGACACGGAAATGACCGTGCACCAAGCGGATGCCGTGACCTTGTATCTCACAGCAGCCACGAACTTTGTGAACTACAAGGACGTCAGCGCCGATCCCGCCGCACGCGTCACCCGCACCCTCGCAGGCATACAAGGCAAGTCCTACGATGCCATCCGCGATGCCGCGATCACAGATCATCGCGGTTACTTTCAAAGAGTGCGAATCGACCTGGAAACGACCAACTCCTCTTTCCTTCCCACCAATGAACGAATGGCCGCATACGAGACGGATCCGAATCTCGCGGCGCTCTGCTATCACTTCGGTCGCTACTTGCTGATCGCATCCTCGCGCCCCGGAACGCAGGCCGCAAATCTTCAGGGCATCTGGAACGAAAGCATGAATCCCAGTTGGGACTCGAAATACACGACCAACATCAACCTGCAAATGAATTACTGGCCGGTGGATTCCGGCAATCTATCGGATTGCGCGGAGCCGCTGATCCGCTTGGTCAGGGAACTCACCGACCAGGGAGCGCAAGTCGCACGCGAGCACTATGGCGCGCGCGGCTGGGTGTTTCACCAAAACACCGATCTCTGGCGAGTCACGGCACCGATGGATGGCCCCACCTGGGGCACCTTCACCGTCGGCGGCGCATGGCTCGCGAATCAACTCTGGGAGCATTATCGTTACACGCTGGATCACAAGTTCCTCCTCGAACTCTATCCCGTGCTCAAGGGCGCGGTGGAGTTTTTCATGGATTTTCTGGTGCCGCATCCGAACGGCCGGTGGTTGGTGACCAATCCTTCGACCTCTCCCGAAAACCCTCCGCAAGGTCCGGGCTATCGCTATTTTTTCGATGAAGTCACCGGCAGTTACTACTTCACCACCATCTGTTACGGTGCCAGCATCGACATGCAAATTTTGTCGGATCTCTTCGGCCATTTCGCTGAGGCGTGTCAATTGTTAGATGTCGATAAGCAAATGGCAAACGAGGTGACCATCGCCCGGGCGAAGCTGGTCCCACCGCAAGTTGGCAGCGACGGGACTCTGCAGGAATGGTCCGAGGATTACGCGCAGATGGAGGAAAAACACCGGCACTTTTCGCACCTCTATGGCATCTACCCGGGACATGTGCTGTCCGCCCGCAGAACCCCGCAATTCATCGAGCCGATCAAAGCCGTTCTCGAACAACGCGGCGATGGAGGCACGGGGTTTTCGCATGCGTGGAAAATGTCGCTCTGGGCACGTCTGTTTGATGGCGAGAGAGCGCATAGGATTTTCCAAGGATACCTCAAAAACCAAGCCTACCCGCAACTGTTTGCCAAATGCTTCACGCCTCTGCAAGTGGACGGCTCACTCGGTCTGACCGCCGCAATCAACGAGATGCTGATACAGTCGCACGAAGGATTCATCGAACTCCTCCCCGCTCTTCCCCAACAATGGAGCAGCGGTCGCTTCCGCGGCGTCTGCGCTCGCGGGGCTTTTGAACTCGATTTCCGGTGGGATCTGGGAAAGTTGACGACGGTGGAAATTCTATCCAAGCAAGGGCAAACTTGTCGCATCAGAGTCGGAGCCACTGCCACGGTGCACCACGCGGGAAACATCATTCCTCCTGTTGAACAAGACAACGGCATCAGGGAATTCCCCACCCAAGCAGGAGAGACATACAAGATTTACCTGTAAAATCTCGCGACAGGTCCCGATTCCCTGATACGTATCGTTACTTTCTCGTCATGAAACACAACTTCGCTCTCATCGCCGCAGCCGTCATCACCACCGTCTGTTCCCACGCCAAGCCGCTCAAGGTCTTCATCCTCGCCGGGCAATCGAACATGGAAGGCCCAGCGAATATCTCGACCTTCGATTACATCGGCGATGATCCGGCCACCGCACCACTATTAAAAATGATGCGTGGTGCCGATGGCAAACCAAGCGTCTGCGAGCAAACATGGATTTCCTACCTGACCGGAGCGAATGACAAAAACTTCGTGCTCTCTGGAAAACTCACGGCAGGTTATGGCTCGATGTGGGGCCAGGATCCAAGCAAGCCCGGCGACAAGATCGGACCCGAGTTCACCTTCGGCCTCACCATGGACAAAGCCCTCGATGAGCCGATCCTCATCATCAAAGCGGCCTGGGGCGGCAAGAGCCTGCACACCGACTTCCGCCCGCCCAGTGCCGGGCCATACGTGATGCCGAAGGAGACCCAGGAATTGTGGGACAAGCATCCTCAGGGAGCACACGGGATTCCGAAGGCCGAGGACAGACAGAAATGGAACGCTGAAAAGACCGCGGCCACCGGCGTTTACTATCGACTCATGATCGATCATGTGAAAAAAGTGCTCGCCGATCCGAAGCAGGTCTGTCCCGCATACGACGCCTCCCAAGGCTATGAAATCGCCGGCTTCTCCTGGCTCCAGGGTTTCAACGACATGGTCGATGGTCAAGTCTATCCGGGTCACAACAAACCCAATCGTTATGCCCTTTACTCGGAATTGTTAGATCACTTCATCCGTGATGTGCGCAAGGACCTATCGGCTGCGAAAATGCCATTCGTCATCGGCGTGATGGGAGTGGGCGGACTGAAGGATGAATCCTCCAGCATGACAGCCTTCCGCCAAGCCATGGCCACACCCGCTAGTCTGCCGGAGTTCCAAGGCAATGTCATCGCCGTGCCAACCGCACCATTTTGGTCCGACGAACTCGGTGCCATCGATGCCAAGCGCGCCCAAGTGAGCCAGATGAACCATTTCCTGAATTCGAATCACAAAGACCATGCCAATGCCGACGGCAAAATGACCGACGAGCAGAAGAAGGAATACCTGAAGAAATACGAAGCCGATCTCATCTCCCCTGCCGAAGTCGCCCTCTGGAAACGCGGCGCATCGAATGCCGGCTACCATTACCTCGGCTGCGCCAAGACCTTCGCCCTGATGGGCAAAAATTTTGCCGAGGCGAATCTCAAGATGCTCAAGCAGCCATGAAAATCAAAGTCATCCTCGCCGCCCTGCTGTTCGCTCCACTGGCAGTGCTGCATGCCGTTGATTCGCCGCAAAAACCCAACATCGCTATCAATGCGGAGCAATGGGCTGTCTTTGAAACATCTTTCACCTCCGCGCGGAAGTATGACAATCCATTCACGGAAATTGAGGTGGATGTCATCTTCCAGCAGGGCGACAAGCAATGGAAGGTCCCGGCATTCTGGGCCGGCGACAAGAAGTGGACGGTTCGATTCGCGCCGCCTGTGCAGGGGAAATATAGCTACCGCGTTGAATGTAATGACAAGGCCAACGACGGTCTCAACGGGAAAGATCAAACCCTGTCAGTCACAGCCTACACAGGCGATAATCCTCTGCTCAAACACGGGCCGCTGCGCGTGACCAAAGACCAGCGCCACTTCGAATACACCGACGGCGCACCGTTCCTCTGGCTCGGCGACACCTGGTGGAAAGGCTTGTGCAAACGGATGACGTGGGAAGGTTTCCAAGAGCTAACAGCCGACCGCAAAAAGAAAGGGTTCTCGGTCGTGCAAATCGTGTGCGGAACCTATCCGGACGAACCGGGACTGTTGAAACCAAGTTGGGAGAACGAAGGTGGAATGCCATATTTGAAACTGTATTTCAGCGAAATGAATCCGAAGTATTTCGATTACGCCGACCGCCGTTTCAAGCATCTGGTCGATGCCGGTATCGTACCCGCTATCGTCGGCGGTTGGGGGCGTGCCGTAAATTTGAACCCTGTCGGATTGCCCGGCTACAAGCGTCATTTCCGCAATCTCATCGCGCGCTACGGTGCCTATCCCGTGATTTGGATTCTGGGTGGTGAGACCGACAAAGGGCAAGGGCCTTGGCACGAACTGGCGGAGTATGTCGAGGCGACGGATCCCTACAACCGCCTGTTGTGCAACCACAGCTCCCACCTGCGCAAGGCTCTGGAAGGCACCGCCATGTTCGATTTCGACATGGACGCGACCGGACACAATTCCTGGGGCACGGTGAATGAGATTCTCGGCAAGACTAGACAGTCGTTGAAATACAATCCGCTCAAACCCTTCGTGAGCGGTGAATCCTGTTACGAGCTGCACATGCAGGAAAATCCCGCCTACCTGCAACGCTATCAGTTCTGGGCACTGATGCTTGCCGGGGCAGCCGGTCATACCTATGGCGCGGCAGGCATCTGGCACATGGCGACACCCGAAGCGCATGGCAACTGGGGTGGCTGGGGTGGTCAGCCCTATGACCTAACAACTTGGAACGAAGGCATGAACTTCCCCGGCTCGGCGCAGCTTGGACACGCAAAAGCACTGCTCGAAACACTTCCATGGCAACAGTTTCAAGAGCACCCCGAATGGGTCGCGAAGGACGTTTTCGCTGCAGGTATTCCGGGCAAAGTCCGGGTGATCTATCAGCCGAACCGTGGCGTTTATAAATGGGATGGCATTGCGGTCAATAACGTCGAACCGGGAACCTGGTTCGCATTCTATTTCGATCCGGTTTCCGGACGACGCTATGACCTCGGCGTCCACACCCTGTCCGGCACCTGGAATTCGCCAAACGTACCCTCTCCGCAGGATTGGGTGCTCGTGATGCAGGCACAGGAACGCTGCGAAATCGTCACACTCCCCGCGATCAAGGTTGGCGAACCGTGCTCCGGAAAACTCCAACCGGCCGGCGCGGTGTTCACCCGGAAGACCGGAGCGGAATGGCTGTCCATCAAACCCGACGGCAGTTACGAGGGCACGCCGGTTGATACAAGCACCGGGCTAAATTCATTTCTCCTATCCGTCAAAAAGGCGGACCGAACAGAAGCGCTGATAGAATTGACGATTAACGTGCACGGCGCTGGCGGCGAAATCTTCGTTGAGGGCTTCGGCGGCTATAGGGGAAACCAGAACGATACCCAGTTCAACACCGGACTGAACGTTGCCTGCGATGGAAAGGTCCCCGGCTGGACCGGAGCGGGTCGCCGCATCATGCATGCCGTGGACCGCTCGTTCAAGGGCGGCGAAGTCACCCCGTCTGACTGGGCCATCATGATCTTTGACGACAACGTCATCACCTCCGCAGAGATCGACGCGAACGCGACCGGCGCAACCTACCGCTTTGCCTTTGATACGAGCCCCGCCGTCTACGCTCAAGAATTTCAGGCGACTCAAACGACCGATGCACTGATCATCGAAGTGCTGCGCAAAGACGGCAGTGTGCTGAAGAGTTTCAAACATGCCCCGGGAGCCTGGAAAGGGCGGACCGAATTTTCCGCAGCCGGATTCGACTACACCGGTGATGGTTCCGGCTCGCTGCGTCTCCGAATCGCTCCCGAAGATGCAGCAAAGAGCGGTCGTTTCGCAGGAGCCATCGACAATCTCATCATCAAAAAAGAGAAATGAATGGCCGCATGAAACTGACCCTCACACTCCTCACCGCCCTGCTGCTCGCGCCTCTGGCCGCGCTTCACGCAGGCGATGCGCCCACGGCCAAGCTCTCCTCCGGCGAGTATTTCATCCGGCAATCGTGGTCTCAGGAGCAGGAGTTCCCGCGCCCCTATCACGTAAACGTGCCAGCAAACCCGGACAACCGGAAGTTGCCCGTCTTGATCTTTCTCCACGGCAACGGCGGGGGCGCCCGGAGCGCGATGAACGGCTTCCTCAAACAGCGCCCGACTATGGCGACGCGTTATGTGATGGTGTTTCCGGACGGCTATCTGAAGAGCTGGAACATCTCGGCCGAGCGGTCGAAGGCGGATGATCGCAAGTTCGTCGAAGCCATCGTCGAAAAGCTCGCGGCTTGTGACAACGTTCAGCCGGATAATTTCACCATCATGGGCAACTCGAATGGCGCGGCGTTGGCGAATCAACTGGCCATCGAGAGTCGCTTGCCGAACATCCGCAACTACGTGACCGCCGTCAGCCCGCTCAACGTGCTGCAACACGATGGGCGGAACTTCAAAGCCAAGGGCGACGACAATAGCTACCAGACCGTTGCGACACCCAGCAACGGCAAACGAATCATGAATATCTCGGGAGCGGAAGATCGCCTGATTCCTTATCACGGCGGGCCTTCCTCTGTGATACCTGCGAAGAATGGAAAGCTCGGCTTCGTCGCTGCGGAGGAGTCCGTTTTCCTGTGGGCCAAAGCCATGGGATACCGGGGCGAGAAACAGGAAAAGCCGAGCAGCGTCGCCGGCAAGCTTGAGATCTTCAGTTACCTCGATGGCACCATCGTTCACTACAAGGTCCTGGGCGAAGGTCACGGCGCGGCTGGGGCAATCGATGAAGCGACGCTGCTGCGCTTTTTGGAAAACAAGCTATGAGCAAAATCTTCCGCACCATCCATGAAATCAACTCGCTTCCTTTCTGCATTTCTCAGCTCTCTGTTGCTCGCATCGCTCCCGAGTGTCCAAGCCGAGAATGCACCCAAGCCCAACATCGTCTTCATCTATGCCGACGATTGGGGCTGGGGCGATCTGTCCTGTCACGGCAACACGTGGCTGAAAACTCCGCGCCTCGACAAGCTGGCCAGTGAGGGCATTGATTTCCAGCAGTTCAATGTGCTCAGTCCGATCTGCTCGCCCAGTCGTGCGGCGGTCATGACGGGGCGATTTCCGGGTCGCTTCGGAATCAACACGGTCTTCGGTGTCGCCAAGCCTCCGGAAATGCCGGACTGGTTGGACCCCAAGGCACCCACGACACCACGCTTGCTCAAAGCAGCGGGCTACCGCACGGGACACTATGGGAAATGGCACCTGGGGGAAGGCGCACCGACCATGACGGACTACGGCTTTGACGAGTCGGCGGTCTATCACGGGCCGGGGCCAAAAGTCGGACCGTATGGCAACGATATTCCCAATCAGGCGGTGAAATTCATCGAGGCGAACAAAGACCGTCCGTTCTATGTGAACGTCTGGCTGCATGAGAGCCATTTGGCCCACAGCCCGTCGGACGAATCCATGGCGCGCTGGAAACATCTCGCCCCCCGGCAACAGGTCTATGCGGCGGTCATCACCGACGGCGACAACAAGGTCGGCATCATCCTCGATGCGCTGGAGCGGTGCGGAATCGCGCAGAACACCCTGGTGGTTTTTTCCAGCGATAACGGCCCTGCAAAACTCAAGGAGGGCGACAAAGGCGAATCCGGCAAGTATCGCAATCACTACAATGTCGGTGAAACCGGCGGCATGCGGGGACAAAAAACCAGTCTCTTCGAAGGTGGCGTGCGCGTGCCGTTCATCGTGCGGTGGCCGGTCCATGCTCCGGCTGGCGTGAAAAATGATACCACGGTCCTGACGGCGGTGGATTTGCTCCCCACCTTCTGCGCCGCCGCCGGAGTCACCCCGCCGCCCGATGCCAATGGCGACGGCGAAAATTTGCTACCGGCTCTCAAGGGCGAATCCGTCCGGCGCACCCAGCCCATTTTCTGGCGGATCAACGCCAATAAAAAAGATCCCGATTTCTGGCCTGATTTGGCGGTACGAGACGGGGATTGGAAACTGGTGACGACCTTCGATGGCCAGAAGGTCGAACTGCACAATTTGAAATCAAACCGCTCCGAAGACATCGCCCGAGATCAGTCAAAAGATCATCCCGAAATCGTCGCGCGCCTGACCAAGCAGGCACTCGATTGGAACGCGACACTGCCCACCAAGGCGGATCCTGGCTGTTTGGCAGAAACACAAGAGGGCGAACCGGAAAAGGCAACGCCCAAATCCAAGACTCCTGCCAAAGACCGCAGCATTCCATTCACCCGTTGGGACAGCAACAAAGACGAGTTTCTCACACTGCAAGAATACAAAGCCGGGCAAAACGGCGGACCTGATCTCGAAGCCCGTTACAAGCGCTTCGACAAAGACGGCGACGGCAAAGTCAGCCGCAAGGAGTTCGTCACGCCATCAACCAATTAACATCAACCACCAATCAAAGAACATGAAACCAACCGTAATCCTTGCCACAGCGCTGCTGTGCGCCCTCTCGCCGTTCTCTTACGCCAAGCCGCTCAAGGTCTTCATCCTCGCGGGGCAATCCAACATGGAAGGACATGCGGAAATCAGCACGTTTGACTACATAGGCAAGGATCCGCTGACGGCACCCTTGCTCAAGGAGATGCGCAATCCCGATGGCACTCCACGGGTATGTGACAAGGTCTGGATGTCCTATCTGACAGGCCCGTATGATGGCAGTGCGAATGGCGAGGGCCTGGGCAAGCTGACCGCGGGCTTCGGCGCGCGTGATGATCAACCCACTAAGTTATGTAGCAAAATCGGCCCCGAGTTCACTTTCGGAATCTATATGGAGAAAGAACTGAAGGAGCCGATCTTGATCATCAAAACCGCCTGGGGCGGCAGGTCGCTCAACACCGAATTCCGTCCACCCAGTGCCGGGCCATACAAGCTGCCCAAGCAGATCCAGGATGTATGGGATCAACATCCCCAGGGTGCTCACGGAGTTCCCAAGCTTGAGGAACGGAAAAAATGGCAGGAAGACAAGGATGCCGCCTCCGGGGTGTTTTACCGCATGATGATCGAACATGTGAAAAAGGTTCTGGCAGATCCCAAGCGGGTCTGTCCGGAATACGACGAGAAGTCGGGCTTCGAGCTGGCTGGCTTTGTCTGGCTCCAGGGTTTCAACGACCTGGTCGATGGGACTACCTATCCCGGTCCCGATCAGCCGGGAAAATTCGACGAATACTCGCGTCTTTTGGCCCACTTCATCCGCGATGTTCGCAAAGATCTCTCGGCTCCGAAAATGCCATTCGTGATCGGCGTGCTGGGAGTCGGCGGTGAGAGCGAGAATGAAATTTTCCGCAAAGCCATGGCCGCGCCTGCCGACATGCCCGAGTTCAAGGGCAATGTGATCGCTGTGCCAACCGCTCCCTTCTGGGATCCTACCATGGAAGCTGCCCTGGAGAAGAAGGGCCAATACGATAGCATCATCGGTACTTCACACAAATTAGCGGCGGATGGAACCATCGACACGGAATGGAAATGGGGAAACCACTGGAAGCCGCTTGGCAAACCGCTTCCGGAGGAACGGACATGGAGATTCACCACCGTTGATGCCACAGAAGCGAAGGACAAGATGACAGAATACACTCCCAGACGCTTCCGCGACATCACCTTGCCTGCCGGTATGGAGAATTGGTTCATGCCCGAGTTCGATGACAGCAAATGGACATCGGGCAAGGCCCCCATCGGCAAAGGCGTCTGGAAACACAACGGCATCACCTTGGACAAATTCCCCTCCCCATGGGGGGCTGGTGAATTCCTTCTGATGCGCACAACATTTGAAGTGGACGAGCTCGACTTCGCATCGTATCGCATCGCGAATCTGGCGCGACAGGGATTCCATGTTTACTTGAACGGCCACAAAATCCACACCTACATCTGGTGGCAGGATCAACCCGTTTACGGCTCCATCGTAATCGGAAAAGAGCAGGTCCAGTATTTGAAGAAAGGAAAAAACGTATTGGCGGTCTATGCGAATGACCAATATGAAGACAATTCTCCTGAACGTTACGGAGCGGTTGACATGCGAATCGAAGCCATCACCAAGGATGACCGGAAAAAGCTCGAACTTGCCTTGGAAGAAGTCGTTTCGCCCAAGGACTGGGAGGCCATCAAAGGTGCTTCCAATGGCGGTTACCACTATCTGGGCAGTGCCAAAATCTTCGCCCAGATGGGCAAGGCGTTTGCGGAAGCGAACCTGAAACTGATGAAATAGGCTTTGTCTATGCTCGACAACAACTTCGCCATGCACGGTTCGGCCTCGAGCAGCTTCCACCTTTCGCTCAACTACCCCATCATCTCCGCAGGCGGCAAAAACCTCGGCTTCCAAAACGGCCGTTACCTCAAGTTCGGAAAAGGCAACGAAGACAATCAAGCCTGTGCGGGAATCGCGGACGACTCCGGTTGGGCAAGCGACCTCGACAGTCACGAACTCCCCCACGCTCATCTCTTCGTCACCATCCTGAAACGAATGGGCATCGACACCAACGAATTCGCCGGTCATAAAGGCGGCCTTGAGCGGGTCTAAACGCGAGCTTGGTTAATGGGTTAGTTACGGAATAGCCAAATGAATCCTATGGTATGAAAACAGTATTTTCTACTCTATCGCTTTTGCCAATTCTAACGCTCTTGACGTTTTCACCGTTGCATGGAGGAGAGAAGACTCCGATGCCGGATACTGAGCAGGCAATCGTTACAACAGTGACATCGATCAAAGAGTTGCAGGAGACGGCAGCCAAGGCAAAGGCCGGCACAACGATACTACTCAAGAAAGGTACATACATTGAACCATGTCATCTCAAGGGAAAAGGATCGCAAGGACTCCCGATCGTCATCCGTGCCGAGACCCTCGGTGGCGTTGAGTTGCTGAATCAGCTTACCCTTGGAGGTGAGCATCTGTCCCTGATCGGCTTCCGTTTCAAAGACAACGGAGGAATCGCCGTCAAGAATGGCATCTCTTGCCGAATTAGCCGATGCTATATGAACAATCTCAAAGCAGCGCAATGGCTAAGAGTAGACACGAAGAGCCGGAGTATCGAGATCGATCGCTGCTTGTTCGAAAAGAAAGAGAACAGCCGCGAGAAGGATCGAGATTGCCAGTTGATGCGCATCGAAGTCACCAACCAAAAAGAATCCCACCACATCCATCACAACCATTTCCGGGACATTCCCAAAGGCAAGACCGGCAACGGCTACGAAACGATCCAGCTTATTTCCCGTGGGAACCCCAAGGAGGGGGAAACCGGAAACGTGATCGAATCCAACTTGTTTGAACGCTGCGATGGCGAATCGGAAATCGTCTCTGTAAAATCTAACGGAAATCTTCTCCGTGGCAACACGTTCTCCCAATGTCGCGGTGAATTGGTCTTGCGCATTGGTCATCGCAACGTGGTCACCGGCAACTGGTTTCTTGGCGGGAGTGGCGGCGTGCGACTGCAAGGAACAGACCAGGTGGTGATCAATAACTACTTTGATGGCTTGAGCGGCCCAGCACTCGCCATGATGGATGGAACGGCGGACGAGTTCTATTCCCGTGTCGAGCGGGCCCTCGTGGCACACAACACATTCGTCAACTGTGGCTACGCCTTCCAGATAGGTCTCAACCATTCCAATTACCCTGAAGGAACAGTACCAAAGGACTGCACCATCGCCAACAATATTTTCTACCAGGAAAAGGGTGCCAAAAATGGGCTGATCGCATTCGTGAAAAACCAGGAGCCGGAGAAATGGACATGGCAGGGCAATATCTACCAAGGCGTTCTGGGAATCGCGCCGCGCACGGGTCTTCAGCAAAGCTCCGCTTTTTCCAAGAGGACTGGCGAACGTCTGCTACCAACCGCACAGACGCTCACAGCCCTGCGAACGGGAATGAACACGAACGAATTAGCCATCGATCTGGCAGGCAACGCTCGTCCGGAATATGGAACGGTTGGCGCATTTCAGTATGATATGAAGCAGAACAAAGCCAAACCTCTCGGTGCCGAGGACGTCGGTCTCCTTACCGCTATGGAAGGCGAAAAATGAGAATAAAGCTATACCGATTTCCGGCTACGATACGCAGTATTTTCCACTGAGCAATTCTATCAACCCAACAACCATGAAGACCAACAACATCTATTCATCCATCGCATTTACCGCAATAATCGCTGCTTTTTCTGGCACATTGCAGGCTCAAGTTGACTACAACGGCGATCAACCTTGGAGCCAACGAGCCGACTCCGGGCCCGATGCCGAGGTTCCTGGCTGGTACTACAATCTGGGACTTACAGGAATCCGCGCCGAATTGGTTGAGAATGAACCAAAAGCACTTCTCGTGAAGCATGTTTTTAAAAAATCGCCAGCGAACAAGGAAATCAAGATCGATGACCTCATCATCGGTGTCGATGGGAAAAAATTCAAAAAGCCCCACCTCGATGGTTATGGCATGGAAGTCTTTGGCGCGGAAGGTCCGGTAGCTGAGTTGGCGGAAGTCCTAGAAGCCTGTCAGGCAAAATCAGCCACCGGCAAACTCAAGCTCATGGTGAAGCGCGGCAAGGAAACAATGGACGTGGAGCTCGATATCGGAAAGGAATACGGCAGCTATGCGGATACCTTCCCCGCCGATTGCCCGAAATCCGGAAAAATCCTCGCTGAGTTGCTTGATTACATCAGCGAACAACAAGACGATAACGGATCCTTCGGTGATCCGGTGAACAACGCCTTCGCCGCCCTAGCGATGCTAGGAACAGGCGAGAAGAAATACCTTCCTCCTGTAAAGCGCAACTTGCGCCACCTCTGCGATTCGATAAAATCGCTCGATGAAGAAACAAGGAAGTTTGGTCTGATGAACTGGACATACATGGCTACCGCGATTGTGCTCTGCGAGTACTATTTCATCACAAAGGAAGATTGGGTATTGCCCGAGTTAGAGAAAATTCGCGACATACTTTATCAAGGCCAATACCTCGACATGTCCCAGATCAATCCGAAGGTCAAGGAATCACACCCGGACGACTATCCCAAAGGGCCGAAACAAGCTCATGGCGGCTGGGGACATAATCCCGGATTCGAGGGCTACGGCCCCATCGCCATGATTACCGCACAGGGTGCGCTCACATATGCCCTGATGCACCGCTGTGGCATCGAGATCGATAGCAAACGCCACAACGCGGCATACGATTTCCTCAAGCGTGGCACGGGAGCGAACGGCTACGTCGGCTATGGCGATTCTGCCAGCGGTCCGGATGAGTGGGCGGACATGGGAAGGACAGGTGCCGCAGGTATCGCCTGCTTTCTTGCCCCGGCATACAGCGAATCTTACCGCAGTCTGGCCCGAAAGCACACGGACGTCATCGGCAAGCATCCGCAAAGTTTTCCCGATACCCATGCCTCGCCGCCCATGGGCATGGGCTATGAGGCATTGGGGGCCAACCTCGACCCAAAAAATTTCCGCAAGCTGATGGACGCCAACCGTTGGTGGTTCACCATGGCACAATGCGGCGATGGAACTTTCTACTATCAGCCCAATCGGGATAGCTCGGGCTACGATTCATCGGCGCGGATGACGGCATCTTCCGTGGTAGCTTTCATTTACACCATCCCAAAACGTAACCTTGTCATCACCGGCAAAGTCCTGCCGAAATGAGCATTGCCGCGGAGCACACGGCATACCCTGTGCCATAAGCGATCAAGAGCCTTGAGTAGTCCCTGCATCTTGAATACGATTAAGCGCAGATACAGGCGCACATGAAAACCCTCATCCTCAAAACAACCATCTTTGCTCTCTCGCTCTGCGCCGGGACCAACAGCTGTGCCTTGGCTCAAGACGCTACCAGGCCTAACATCGTGCTCATCCTGGCGGACGATCTCGGCATCGAGTGCCTGTCCGCCTACGGTGGCACCTCGCACAAGACGCCGCACATCGACCTCTTGGCTAAGGAAGGCATGCGCTTCTCCCGCTGTTTCTCAAACCCCTACTGCTCCCCCTCGCGCGGCTCGCTGCTCACCGGTCGCTACCCTTTCCAAAACGGCCTGAATGTTGTGCTTCACAGCAAGAAGCAGGAGAACATCTATCTGAAGCCATCCCAGCCGAGCTTCCCCCGCCAGCTCAAGCAGCACGGCTACGCCACGCAGATTGTCGGAAAATGGCACGTCTCGCTGGAGCACAAGCACAACACCATCCGCGAGTTCGGCTTCGATCATTACCAGACCTGGTGCATCTTCGATGAAAAGGGCGGGAAAACCACCCGCTTTTGGAATCCCTATCTGATGCGCGACGATCGCATCATCGCCGATGAAATCAAAGACCGCTACGGCCCGGACGTGGACCTCGATGTCTATCTCGATTTCATCAAGACCAACGCAAAAGCGAAGAAACCTTTCCTCGCCTACTATTCGACCTACCTGCCGCATTTCCCGTGGGAACCCACGCCGGACAGCAAGGAAAAAACCTATCGCGCACCCAACGCGGCCCACAAAGGTGATCCGAAGTATTTCCCGGATATGCTCGCCTACCTCGACAAGCAAATCGGCACCATGCTTCAGACCCTCGATGACCTCGGCATCGCCGAAAACACCATCGTCATTTTCCTTGCGGATAACGGCACCGATACCGGTCTCGTCCATGCATGGGGAGAGGGAAAATCCATCGCTGGCGGCAAGGGCACCATGACCGACCGCGGCACCCATGTGCCGCTCCTTGTCCGCTGGCCGGGAAAAATCAAGGCGGGCAGCGTCTGCGAGGACCTCATCGATCTCACCGACTTCTTCCCCACGATCTGCGAACTCACCGGTGCCAAACAACCTGAGCAATCCATCCACGGACGCTCCTTCGTACCGCAGCTCCTCGGCAAGCCCGGCCAGCCCCGCATGTGGATTCACATCCAGCATGCGAACAGCCGGCAAGTGAGAAACAACGATTACATGTTAGACAACAAGGATCAGCTCCGCCGCGTTGTCCCGCTCTGGGAAGACCCCGCCCGACCTAACGAAAACAGCGATCCCGAGAAAGAAGCCGCGGCGCGCAAATCACTGCAAGCCGTTTTTGATGATCTGGGAAAATGATTTCAGCAATCGTGGGATTCCGAGAACCTGAATAGGAATCGGCGATAAGCGGGAAAATTCCGCCGGTGATGGGAACAACTTGCGGCATGATGGCAATGATCGGCTGATTTCCTGACCGGTGATCGTCAACTCGCCTGATATCGTTTTGTTCCTTTGCCCGAAGTATTGTTGATTCTTCAGCATCCTGCCACCTCCCATGATAAGAATCGATGAAACAAATCACCCGCGCCGGAAGTAGTGATTTCGTCACACATATTCCAACCACTCATGAAATCCATCGCCCTGCTATTCACTTTCGCCCTCTCCCCATTGGACGCGAAACCGATCAAAGTCTTCATCCTCGCCGGACAATCGAACATGGAGGGCCAGGGGGTGGTTTCCATGGATGGGGAAAGAGATTACAATGGCGGCAAGGGCAATTTGGTGTGGGCTATGCAGCATTCGAAGAGCGCACAAAAGATGAAGCCGCTCAAGAACGACAAAGGCGAGTGGGTGGTGCGGGACGATGTGCAGATTTCCTTCAAGGTGGGCGACACGGTTCGCAAGGGCGGACTGACCGTGGGCTATACGGGTTATGGCAACAGCAGCCACATCGGTCCTGAACTGGGCTTCGGCATGGTGATGGGTGATTTTTTTCAAGAGCCCGTGTTGCTGATCAAGACGGCCTGGGGCGGCAAGAGCTTGTTTGTCGATTTCCGCCCGCCCAGCTCCGGCGGACAGGTGGGGCCATACTACACGAAAATGGTGGATGAAGTGCGCGCGGCTCTGGCGGCGCTGGGAGAGGAGAAATACGAGTTAGCGGGTTTTTATTGGCAGCAGGGCTGGAACGATATGTGCGAGAAACCGGCGATCGCGGAATACGCGGATAACCTCGTCAATTTGGTGAGCGATCTGCGCAAGGAATTCAACGCACCGAACTTGCCTGTCGTGGTCGGAGAGCTGGGCAATGGCGGACCGGTCAAGGAAGGTGATATGTATGACTTCCGCCAGGCACAGGAAAAAGGAACCAAGAAAATCAAGAACGCTCTCTTCGTCAAGACCACGGACTTCGCGCGACCTGCGGAACTTTCGCCCTGCCCCACACATGGACATCATTGGTTCGCCAACGCCGAAAGCTACTTTCTCATCGGTGATGCCGCGGGTGAGGGCATGAAGAAGCTGTTGAAATAATCTCCCATTTACGTCAGAACATTCGCTATGAAATCATTTTTCCAAAAAAGCTCCCTGCTGATCGTGCTCGGCATCGCCGGCCCGCTTCATGCGCAGGTTCCCGATCTCACCAAGGACATCCAGTCCATTGATCGCGAGCTCACCTACAACCTCGGTGCCACCGGCCTGCGCGGTTGGATCCACACCAAGGCGGCGGACAATCTCGATGCCGCGCAAGGCCGCACCACCTTGGCCAGTCGTCAAATTTTGGTCACCCATGTCGGCACTGGCTCACCGGCGGATGGCGTGGTGAAAGTGGATGACGTCATCCTCGGTGCGGACGGCAGACTTTTCAATGACGACGCGCGCAAAAGCTTCGCCATGGCCATTCAGCAAGCGGAGACGGAAGCCAAGGGCGGCGTTCTCAAGCTAACGGTTTCGCGCGGCGGGCAAGTGCAGGAGCTTGCGATCAAACTCACCGTCATGGGCACCTACAGCGACACCGCGCCCTGGAACTGTGCCAAGTCGAAACGCATTCTCGAAGAAGCCAGCAAGGTTCTCGAAAAAGAGGAGCTGAAAACAGATTGGTGCGGTCCCGTCCAGGGGCTCGCCTTGCTCGCCACGGGCAATCCCGATTACCTGCCGAAGTTGCAGGAGTTCGCACGCAAGCTTGCGGCGATCGAGGTCGACCCTGATAAAAAACCCGCAGGATTCGTCTGGGGCGATTCTTGGACCATGGGCTACCGCAATCTGTTCCTCTGCGAGTATTTTCTCATCACCAAGGACAGCGAAGTCATGCCCGCGATCACCAAGAACACGCTCCTGTTAGCCCGTGGCCAAAGCATGTACGGCACCTTCGGACACGGCTTTGCCGCACTCACGAAGGAGGGGAAATTCAATGGCTCGGTGCCGCCGTACGGCCCCGTGAACATGGCCGGACTGCCCGCGAATCTCTCCATCGTGCTCGGAAAAAAATGCGGTGTGAAAAGCCCGGAAGTCGATCTCGCCATCACCCGCGCCGCGGGGTTTTTCGGCTACTTCACCGGCAAGGGTTCGATTCCCTACGGCGAGCACGAGCCATGGCCGTATCATGAAAACAACGGCAAAAATTCCATCACCGCCGTCATGTTCAGCGCCATCGGCAACCGACCGAAAGAGGCGGACTTTTTCGCCCGTATGGCCACCGCAGGCTACGCCAACCGCGAATACGGCCACACCGGTCAGGGCTTCAGCTACCTGTGGAGCTCCCTCGGTGCGGCCGTCGGCGGACCGGATGGGGCGGCGGCATTTTTCCGCAAGGCGTCCTGGCATTTCGATCTCGTGCGTCGGTCCGATGGCTCGTTCACCTATGACGGCGGCGAACAATACAGCCCCGGAAAAACCGATGACAACACTTACTATGGAAATAGTAGCTACAACGGTCTCAGCCCCGCCGCCACGTATATCCTCACCTATGCCCTGCCCTTGCGCAAGCTCATCATTACCGGCCGCGATGCGAATCCCGCCACCTGGCTCACCAAGGATCAAGCCGCCGCCGTCGTCGCCTCCGGGCGATTCGATCTGGACCGGAAAAAAATGACACCTGCGGAACTGGTGAAAGCATTCGATGACTGGTCGCCCATCGTCCGCAGTTGGGCAGCAGAGGAATTGGCGCAACGACCCGAGGGAAAAACCATGATTCCCGAGCTGATCAAGCTCGCCGAAGGCAACAACCCGCACCAGATCCAAGGAGCTTGTGAAACGTTAGGCCGGCTCAACACTCCCGAGGCATTGCCAGTGTTGGTGAAACAACTTTCCCACACGGACCGATGGGTGCGTTACAAATCCGCCGAAGCCATCCGCAAGATGGGAGGCACCGCCAAGCCCGCGCTCGAAGACATTCTCAAGGCACTGGTCTCCACAGCAGAGCCGCTATGGCCCATCCGCTGGGAGGATCCCGTGCAGTTCGCCCACGGTCAACTCGCCGCCGCCGTCTTCAGCGGTCCGCTCAAGGAAGAAGTGAACAAGATGGATGCCAAACTGCGCTACGCCGCCATCCGCTCGGTATCGACCAATCCCGATGGCATGGCGCGCGCCACGCTGCGTGATTTCTTCGAAAACCAACTCAGCGAGGCCGACGTCATCGCGCTCGCGCCCGCCATCATCGCCGCCGTCGAAAACCCCAGCCCGGCGGACACGATGTTCAACAACGAAATCCGCATGGCGGGATTGAAGGCACTCGCGAAATACCACTTCAAGGAATGCCTCCCCGCCGCCGCCGCCCTCGCCGAAACACAAGGCGGTCACGGCAGCGAGAGCCGCACGGGCGAGATCATGAAAATCATCGCCAGCTATGGTGCCGCCGCCAAACCACAGATTCCCGCGCTGCGAAAAGTCATCGAAATCTTCAACCGCGATACCGAACGCGGGGAGTTTCCTGGTTCGTTGAATCTTGTCAGAGTCGGAGCCATCGAGGACACCATCAAAGCCATCGAATCCGCCACCACCCAACCGGAATTGCGGAGTATCAAGCGGTGAGGGTAACCCAAGTTTTCATTTGAAAAATTTGCAGTTTTTCATTTGAGAAATTTCATTATTTCGTGTATTTTTCGTGCATGGCAACAAAGACAATCACCTTGGAACTCGATGCCTACGAGAAACTACGCTCCGCCAAGCGTGGAGGGGAGTCATTCACAGAAGTGGTGCGTCGTGCCATATGGGTAGATGCTCCGGCGACTAGCGAGTCGTTGTTGCACTATTTTCGTAGCGGCGGAAGTGGCATCAGTGACAAGTATTTGGATGCGGTGGAAGAAGCCTCCAAGTATGACCCAATTCCCGATAACCCATGGGCCTGATCCTCGACACCAACTTCATCATAACGGCCGAGCGTGAGGCCAAGCGCGGGATCACGACCACAATTGACCGTTTCTTTGCCGGACGTGCGAAAGAGAGTTATTACATCACCTTCACCGTGGCGGGTGAGCTGGCTTGCGGCCAATCCGCGAGTCCGAAAAAAGACTGGGAGCGCCTGTGTGCGCCCTATCCGGTTCTCCCGTGGTCCAGCGATGTATCTTGGCAGTATGGAGAGATTTATCGGGCACTCTCTGCCAAAGGTCAACTCATCGGCACTAACGACATGTGGATTGCCGCTACTGCGCTGGTGCATGACATGGGCGTGGTGACACTTAATGTAGACGAGTTTAGCCGCGTGCCGGGTTTAATGGTCTTGCCTTACTGATGCATCACATGCCTAGGTGCGAACTTTAACTCTAAAAAAAATGAAACGCATCGCCAAGCTCCTCATCACTCTGTTGCTCACGCCTATGCTCTGCCGTGCGGAAGGAGTGTTTGTGTATCCACCCGTGCCTGGACTGGATGCCTCGGAGCATTACAAGGTGCGGGTGCGGGCCATGACTGCGGGCAGTGAGTGGCGCAGTGCCTTCGCTTTTCAGACAAGCTGCAAAATGATCGAGAAAAACACGGATGGTTATTTCGATCACCTGGCGGGCTGGACGCATACGTATGTGAATTTCGAGACCACGGGCGGCGTGGAAATTGAAATCGCCCGCGTGAATGGCGAACCGATTCGCACGGCTGCGGTGCATCCACGGCGCAAGGCATCAGCCTGCACGATTGAGGGCGGCAAGGCGATTGTCAGACTCGATCAAGCCTGTCTTGTCGCCGTCGATATCGATGGCCAGATGGATTCGCAGGATACGGGCAAGGGGTTCCAAGGGCCGCCGCTGCACACGATTTCACTCTTTGCCAATCCGCCGTTGGCAAACAAACCCAAGCCCGGTGATCCGGGTGTGTTGACCGTGAAACCCGGCGAGACTCCACCATCCGATGGCTCATGGCACACACTCTATTTTCTGCCAGGCGTTCACGATGTGGGCTTGGCTTTTCCCCTGCTCGCGCAACGGAATTACTACATCCCCGGTGATGCGATGGTGTATGGCACTCTCTCTAACAGAAAATGGGCGGATGGTCATCACATTCGCATTTTTGGTCATGGCACTTTGTCGGGCGCGCGGTTGAAACATCCGAAATACTTGACACCACCCATCTCAGAAAAAGACCACGGCTTGTATCGGCCCATCGAAGTGATCGGCACCACCGACACCCGAGTGGAAGGAATCACCATCGCCGATTCCGCAACGCACTCGCTGATGTTGGTGAGTCCCTACAAAGAAGGTCATCCGAACGAAGTCCGCTGGACGAAGATTTTCACGTGGCGCGTCAATGGCGATGGCATCAATCCCTTTGGAAACACCCGGATCGAGGATTGTTTTCTGCGCACTCAGGATGATTCGCTCTACGTGAATGGTCTGGGGATCCGTCGTTGCGTGTTATGGAATGATGCGAATGGCTCCTCGTTCGTGTTGAGTGCCCTGCCGCATCTCAGTGATCGGAAGTTGCTCGTGGAAGACTGCGATGTCATTTATGCGAGGGCGAAATGGCATCACTGGAGCGGCGGGCGGGTGTTTAACATGCGTGGCGAAGGAGGCGGAGCAGCAGGAAACGGAGTGATCTTCCGCAACATCAACATCGAGGACCCACGACCCACGTTGCAGCAATTTTTCCTCTGCATGAGCATGCCAGAACCCTACTCCAAACGGGCAGAAAAGCGGGAGGCGGGTAACTTGTCAGGCATCCTTTTTCAAAACATTTCCATTGCCGCGCCCAGCGTTCTCGGCGAACCACAATTGCTGTGGGGGCAAGCCAACGCGCGCATTCGCAACATCGCGTTCGACAATCTCACTCTCGGCGGCAAAAGAATCAGCCAAGCCGATTTTTTCAAAACAAATGAGTTCGTTGACTTGCTATCGTTCCCCGAGAGTGACAGGTTGGATCGCTAACATTCACCTCAGCCATGAAGTCGCTTTGTTTCCTAACATTTTTTCTGCTTGCGCCGATCGCATCCCTATGCGCGGACAATGCTCCGACAAAAAAGCCCAACGTGCTCTTCATCGCGGTCGACGATCTGAATGACTGGATCGGGTGCCTCGGCGGGCATCCGCTGACGAAGACGCCGAACATCGATCGACTCGCCGCCAGCGCTGTTTTGTTCAAAAACGCCTACTGCCCCGCGGCCTCCTGCAATCCCTCGCGCACCGCGGTTTTTTCCGGCATCGCACCGCATCGCTCGGGGCTCTACACCAATCGGCAAAAAATGCGCGAGGTGCTGCCGGAGGCGGAGTTGTTGCCGAAATACTTTTCGCGTCACGGCTACCATTCCTCGGGCTCGGGCAAGATGCTGCACTACATCATCGATCCGCCATCGTGGGATGAGTATTTCCCGAAAAAGGAAACGGACAATCCCTTCCCCCGCACTTACGATCCGCCGAAACGTCCGGTCAGTCTCCCCCGTGGTGGCGAGTGGCAGTATCAGGAAACCGACTGGGCCGCCCTCAAGTTCAGCGATGAGGAATACGGCGGCGATTGGCTCGTGACGAAATGGGTCGGCGAGCAACTGCAGAAGAAACAGGGCAAGCCGTTCTTTCTCGCCTGCGGCCTCTATCGCCCGCACGAGCCTTGGTTTGTGCCGGAGAAATACTTTGCGCCATTTCCGTTAGATTCCATCCAACCCGGCCCAGGCTACAACCCCGATGATCTCGATGACGTGCCGCCCGCAGGGCAAAAGCTCGGGCGCAATCGCTACTTCGCCCACATCCAAAAAGAAGGCCAGTGGAAACAAGGCATCCAGGCCTATCTCGCATCGATCCATTACGCCGATGCCATGCTCGGCCGCGTGCTCGATGCGTTGGAAAAAAGCCCGCATCGGGATAACACCATCGTCGTGCTCTGGAGCGATCACGGCTGGCATCTCGGTGAGAAAGAGCATTGGCAGAAATTCACCGGTTGGCGCGCCTGCGCCCGAGTGCCGCTGATGATCCGCGTGCCCGAGGGAATCGCTGCTTTACCCGCAGGCACCCAAGCGGGTTCCGTCTGCGAGCGTCCCGTGGACCTCACCTCGCTGTTCCCCACCCTCACCGCCTTGTGCGGTCTGCCCGAAAAAGCAGACGTCACCGGCCACAACCTCATCCCCTTGCTGCGCGATCCATCCGTCGCATGGCCGCACTGCGCGATGACCCAGCTCGATCAGCCCGACAGCTATGCCATCAGCACCGAGCGCTGGCGCCACATCCACTACCAAGGCGGCGATGAAGAACTCTACGACATCGTCACCGATCCCTACGAATGGACCAACCTCGCGCCTAAAGCCGAACACGCCGCCAAGCTCAGCGAACTGCGCGCCCTCGCGCCGAAGGAGAAAAAAATCCTCCCCGCCGCGAAATAACACTCAGCTCAGCAAAGTGCGCAAGGTCACCGTCACTTCATCGCACCCCAAAACACCAGCGGCAACAGCGAGTGTGAGATTTTCCCATTTGTCTGCCTCCAGAGATTCATTCGGGAGAAGACCGTTCTGACTCAAAAAAACCAAACACGTAGCCAAGGCCACGCGTTTGTTTCCATCCACAAACGGATGATTGCAGCAAAGGTAAAATAGATAAGCAGCAGCGATCTCGATAGGATCTGTCATCATCATGACTCCCAGCTTGCATGCCTGCGGAGCCGCCACAGCAGCTTCCAGAAGCTCACGCGATCGCAGCCCTAAACCACCTCCATCCGCAGCAAGCACCTCGACATGAATGGCGAGAACAGCGTCCACCGTAGGATGTTTGATCGGGACGCTCATGACAACCTACGAAAAAGTTCATTGTTCTTCTGAATCAACCGACGAGCAGACTCCGCCGCTGTATTCGCCTCAATCACCGCCTGTTCCAGTGGCGTTATCGTAATGCTCCCGCCCGCATGAATTTCCACATTCACCTCATCGCCCAGCTTCAGCCGCGCCAACTGCAGCAGCGCGCTGTCGAAAATAATGCCCTGGGAATTGCCGATTTTGGTGATGGTCTTGATCATGGCGTAATACCATGTTTTACCCCGCTTAATGTCAAAAGCTTTTTGAGATTTCCTTTTCCGTAAACCAAGGTAGGCTCTCCCCATGGAACATGCAGAAATTGACCGCGATGACTTTCGGCGCTTGCTGGCGGACATTGGGGCGATGCGCATGCCTTATGGGAAATTCGGCCCCAAACAATGCCCGCCGCACGGCGTGTGGATCTGCGACCTGCCTGTCGAGTATCTCGCGTGGTTCAAGGAGCGCGGCTTCCCGAAAGATCGGCTTGGCGAACTGCTCTCGGCCGTGTATGACATCAAATCGCATGGCATGGACGCCCTGTTCGACCCTATACGTCAGGCGCACGGGGGACGGTCCGCCCTGCGGCCGAAACGACCCACCTCTTTCGAATTTGACTGAAAAACTCTCTCGCTTATGAAACGATTCATTTTCCTACTGCTCCATTGCCTTGCCGTGGCCGCCAGCGCCGCACCCACGCACCTAGTGACACAGCCTCCCGTGAGCGTCAAAACCCTGGGCGATGGCACCATCCTCGTCGATTTCGGCAAGGTCGCCTTTGGCAACATCGATCTGCTCCAGGCAGCGGAAGCGCAAGAACTCACCGTGCATTTCGGCGAGGCATCGAAGGACGATCGTATCAACCGCAGTCCCGGCGGAACGATTCGCTACGCCCAGACCAAGGCCTCGGCGCAGGGCGAAAAAACCCGTGTCGCTCCCGCTGCCGATAAGCGCAATACCACCCTGCCCGCCGCTATTTTAACACCGAAGGAATGGGGTGTCGTGCTGCCCTTCCGCTGGGTCGAGATCGAGGGCTGGAAAGGGAAATTCACCGCCGCCAACATCCAGCGAAATGCCGCTTTTGCCGCGACTTGGCAGGACGATGCCGCCACCTTTTCCTCCTCCGATGCCACCCTCGATCAGATCTGGGAACTCTGCCGTTACTCGATCAAAGCCACGACCTTTGCCGGCGTCTATGTGGATGGGGATCGCGAGCGCATTCCCTACGAGGCGGATGCCTATCTCAATCAGCTGAGCCACTACGCCTGTGATCCCGATCCGCAAATGGCGCGCGATACCTTTGATCACCTGATGAAACAACCGACCTGGCCCAGCGAGTGGGCGCCGCATTTGATCTTCATGGTGCATGCCGATTGGATGTTCACGGGCGACAAGGAATGGATGAACCAGCGCTTTGATTCCCTCAAATCCAAGACCCTGGGCGAGCGCGCGCGCGAAGATGGCTTGCTGGTCAGCAATGACAAACAGATCAAGCGCGATGACATCGTCGATTGGCCGAAGGATGAGCGCGATGGTTACGTGTTCACTCCCGTCAACACCGTCGTCAATGCCTTCCACCTGCGCGCCCTGCAGCTCATGATCGAGATGGCCACCGCCGCTGGAAAAGCCGATGAGGCGAAATCCATGCAGGCGCAGTACGACAAAGCTCTCGCCTCCTTCCAAGCGAAACTCTACAACCCCGCCACCGGTCTCTATACCGATGGCGAAACCACGAAACACAGTTCCCTGCACGCCAATCTTTTCCCACTGGCCTTCGGCCTGGTTCCCGCGGATCGCAAGCCCAAGGTCATCGCCTTTCTCAGTCAGCGCGGCATGAAATGCTCGGTCTATGCCGCGCAGTATCTGATGGAAGGATTGTTGGAAAATGGCGCGGGTGATACCGCACTGCGCCTGATCCTGGCCGATGGGGACCGCAGTTGGAAACACATGCTCAAAAGCGGCACCACCATTACCTGGGAAGCATGGGACAACAAATACAAGCCCAACCAGGACTGGAACCACGCCTGGGGTGCCGCGCCGGCAAACATCCTGCCGCGCTATTTTGTCGGCGTCCGACCCATCGAAGCCGGATGGTCCAAGGTCCTCATCCAGCCCCAGCCCGCCAGCCTCACGAAACTCAACGCCAAAGTCCCCTCACCCCGCGGCCCGCTGCTGCTGAAGTGGGAAAAAGCCTCCAAGACCTGGCACGTCTCCCTTCCGGAAGGAGTCACGGCCGTGATCGATCTCCCTGCCACCGCCGGACAAAAAGCCTACATCGATGGCAAAGCCGTGGCCGCCGATTTTGCCAATGGCCGTCTGCGTTTGAAGGACGAAATGCAAGGGAAGGCATCGGTAACCGTGAAGTGAGCGTATAAATCAAGAGCTCGGCGCTCACGCATCACGTTGTGTGGAAAAATGTCCTAACGGTGCAAGCGGTGATAGTGAAGGGTGCCGTGAGGGTTCCTATTACATATCATTCGCATGCAATCGCGCCCTGAAGAATTGCACGGCTTCCGGCGCACCAACGGTGCAGAAACTCACCAGCCCATGGCAACGCCATGGGTGACACAACACAACATTCACAAGAGCCCTGCAGGGGCGATACCTCTATCGATGGTTACGAGAGTCACGCCCCTTCAGGGCTCGGATCTTTTGGGCGGCTACCACCCAGCGCGATGCGCTGGGCTATCGGGTGGTTGCACCTTTGGTGCGAAATAGCAAATACGATTCTATCTTCACCGTCGCAACGCGACGATTCATAGAGAGCCCACGATTTCAATCGTGGGTTTTTGCGCAAGAAATTCAACGCGTCCTGACGGGACGCCTCATATCTTGCGAAAGGGTATAAAAAAAGGGCAGATACCATGGACCATCTGCGTGATTGGATCGAGAGCACGTCGATGATTTCGCCGTCTTGGTTCAAACCACACAGGTCGTGCTTTTGATCGCCGAGATCGAGACCTACTTGTGCGCCATAGCTTTTAGCGGAGGAGTATGGTGATGGATGGAATTTGTGGTTTCATGACAGTGCGGATTGAATCACAGCGCTCACGCGCTGCCCGTCACTTCCTTCTCATCGAATCTTGTTCGGCAGGTATTTCTTTGCGCAAATCTTGTATACGTCTACTCTCGTTCATCAGGAAAGCTCCTCCAGTAGTCTTTCCGTATTTATATCGTTCGATCATACTGAAGTATAGCTCTTTATTCTGGACTTGTTCACCTTCAACCATAGTCTTTAACGCCTCTGCAACGTATCCCCGATCATAAAAACTATGGATTCGATGAACCGATTGCAAAAACAAGGTAATCGTCGTGACGACTAGCATAGTAGCTAGGATCCGAAATCCGAAACCAAGTTTTCTCTCGGCGTGAATCCAAAACGCGATAACCCCGATTATTATTATGATGTAGATAATCATATTTTGAGCCACATTAGCCAATATTCCGTTTGGAAGAGAAACAAAGTTTCCCTGCCACTGCAAGAAAAATTCCGTAAAATTTCCGTAAAATCGTTTGTCTATCAGAACAACCAATCACTTCCTTCGAGCATGTGATTTGTAAGCAATATACGAAGGTAACTGGCACACAGTGCAGTCGCCCATAGGTTCGATGACTAACCTTTCGGTGATCAGCCCTCTGCAGCTTTGCGCTCTTCCGCAGCCTTCCAAATGCGGTAGCGCACTTCCACTCCTGCGGGCACGTAGACCACGATGGGCATGCGGGAGTTGTAGCGCAGCAAGGGCAGCGTGTGATTGACGCGCACAAAGGAGTCCACCATCTTCGCCCCGGGTTGCGGGGCCATTCTGGTGCCGGCCATCGGACCCAGTTCTTTCATTTCATAGAAGCTGTAGCCCCAGCCTTTCAGCTCGACTTCTTCCACCTTGCCTCCGAAAAAATGCCGGTTGACGCCATCGGTGGGCACCGTTTTCCCGATCACCAGCTCGACCTTGAGCGCATATTCGTCTTCCGCCTTGGGGACCTCGATCACGAATCGCTGCTGTCCTTCTTTCGCAGCGGGAAATGCCTGCAAGGGCTTCGGCTGCGCGAAGGCTGAAATGCCACACACCAAGGACAACAAGAGAACGGTTACTGTTTTCATATCGCTAGGACACCACAGAATCGCGTTTCTTAGCAAGTTCCAAAAAAAATGCGCCCGGCTCACACCGGACGCACGGAACATTTCCGGAGATGCCATTACTTGTTCTTTTCCTGTTTCGGCAGAATCGGGCTATCGTAGCTCTGCAGATCCGAGGGTTTCACATTCTTCGCATGTCCATTGAAGGAAAAAGTGAGCGGTTGGTAGGGCCCGACGAAAGAAATATCGAGGTCGGCCTTGATCTTCTCTTCCAGCCCCAGCGCCCACAAGGTGCCGTTGAAAATCATACGGCGATAGCGCTCATCCAGCATGTCCTCGGAGGCTCCCTGCGTGCTGTGAAACACGCGACCTTTTTTTCCGGAAGTCGATGCATACTCACGCGTCCACGTGCAGGGCATGGGCGGCTTGGAGGCATCCAGTTCCGCCTTGGGATCCATCGATACCATGGGCTGGCTGTTGGCGAGCACCGTGAAGTCCGCCGCCGCCTTGCCCACATAGGCACCGGCATGCACAAAAGCACCGTCCTCCACGCCACGCAGGATCGGGTGTTCTTTTTGCGAGGGAATCAGTTGGATGCGCGTGCCCTGTTTGTGATTTTGGCCGTAGTGGCCCACCCAGGTGTTGCCGAGCACCTGGTGCCCGAAACCGTTTTCGTAGCCTTCCACTTTTGAATCAAAACTGTATTTCGCCAAGGGGCTGTTTTTCGGGATCTTGAAGGCGTGCGAGGAAGTGCGCAGTCCCACCACCGGGCCACCGCGACCGATGTAGTCGATGACCGGCTGCATTTGCTCCTGCGAGGGATTGAGAAAGCGTGCGAAGATGAAAAACAGATCCGCGTCTTTCAGGGCATCGATGCCTGGAATCGTCGACGAGCCCGCCTCGATGTTCCCCTGGCCGTCAACCCCGAACACCACCGTGCACTTGAAACCATGATGTTTCGCCAGGATGCGCGCCAGCGCCGGGCAGGCCTCCTCGCTGCGGTATTCGTGATCGGAAGCGAGAAACACGATGTGCTTGCCCTTCCCTATCCCCTCCCCGCCCTGATAGACCAGTTGGGCGGATGCCAGAACGGAGGAAAACAACAAAGATACGGTTGTCAGGTATTTCATACGATCCGAGTTGTAACAGCCGCCACAACTACGATAAAGGTAGTACTTTCACCATTTTCTCCAGCCCCTCCAGCATGCGCACACGGGGACAGCCGAAATTGAAACGCACATGCCCCGGCACGCCGAAAAAGGCCCCATCGGAGAGAAACAGCGCGGCCTCCTTCTCGAAATGCAGCGCCGGGTTCTCCAGACCGTAGCCACGGCAATCGATCCAAGTCAGGTACGTCGCCTCATTGCGGTTCACCGCCAGCGACGGCGCGTGCTCGGCAAGGAAGGCATGCATCACTTGCTGGTTTTCCGCCAGATAGGCCAGCAATTGCTGGCGCCATGGCTCCCCATGACGATAGGCCGCCTCGGCCGCGTAGTAGCCGAAGGTGTTGATTTCGGATTGCGTATGCCCACGGGCGGATGTGAAGCGGCGTTTCAGCGAGTCATCGGTGATGATGGCATACGCGATGCCGATCCCGGCGATGTTGTAGGTTTTCGATGGCGAGAGCAAGGTGATGATGCGATCATGATAACAAGCGGGCAGTGAGTGGCCGCAGACATGCGGCGTCTGGTCTTCATGAAAAATCAGATCGCAGTGGATCTCATCCGATACCAGGATCAGATCATGACGCTGGCAAAAATCTGCCAATGCCACGATCTCTTCACGCGTGAACACCCGTCCTAACGGATTTTGCGGATTACTCAACAAAAACAGCCGCGTCTCCGGCGTGATGGCATTTTCCATCGCGGCAAAATCAAAGGTCCAGCGCCCCTCCTGCTGCACGTGAGGGATGCTGGTGAGCTGCACCTGGCGGGCATCGTGATGCACGTTGAGAAAGGGCGGATACGAGGGAGTGCAGGTCATTACCGCCTCTCCCGCTTGGCAAAACGCTTTGACCGCGAGTGACAATGCCGGCACCAGTCCGCCGAGCCAGACGATGTTTTCCGCCATCACCTCCACGCCGTGACGCTGCTGGAGGTAGGCGAGGGTCGCCTCGATCAAGCCCGCATGCGCCTGAGCATAACCGTAGATCGGATGCTGCGCGCGGGCGATGATCGCGGCGGTGATTTCCGGAGCCGAGGCGAAATCCATGTCCGCCACCCAAAACGGGTCCAATTCAGGACGGCGGTCGTACTTGATATTTCCCGTCCCACGTCGCGGAATGATGCTGTCAAAATCGTATGTCATAGAAAATGCGGCCGCATGCTGCGCCAGCCCGGCTCATAAATCCAGCCCAGACTCATGCGGTCCGTCTTTACTGCCTGTCATACAAATTGACAGCGGCAAAAAATCCTGTCAGGTTTTGCGCCACGTATGAAATTTGGAATTATTGGAGCAGGGATGATCGGACATTTTCATGCCAAGGCCATCGGTGCCATGGCGGACGGAGAATTGCACTCGGTATTCGATTTGCGGGCCGAGAGCGCGCAGAAACTCGCCGACGAATACGGCTGCAAGGCATTCTCCAGCTTCGAGGATTTCCTGGCGGATCCGGAACTGGAAGTGGTGACCATCGGCACGCCTTCCGGCGCCCACCGCGATCCCGCCATCGCCGTACTGCAAGCGGGCAAACACGTGATTTGCGAAAAACCGTTAGAGATCACCACCGAGCGCATCGATGAAATGGTGGCCGCTGCCGCCGCTGCCGGAAAAACCCTTTCCGCCGTGCTGAACCGACGTTTCCAACCGGCGATCGAGGCCTTCAAAAAAGCCAGCGAGGAAGAGCGCTTTGGCAAAATCACCTCCGCCTCGGCTTATGTCAAATGGTGGCGCACCCAGGAGTATTACGACTCCGGCGCATGGCGCGGCACCTGGGCGCTCGATGGCGGCGGCGCCCTCATGAACCAGGGCGTGCACACGGTCGATCAATTGATCCACATCGCGGGGCCGGTGGTCGCCGTGACCGCATCCACGGCATTGCTCGCCCACGAGCGCATCGAGGTGGAAGACGCCTGCGTGGCGATTCTGGAGTTTGCCAATGGCGCTCGCGGCGTGTTGGAGGCTTCCACCTGCTGCTGGTCGTCCACCGGACACCCGGCGGAAGTGCAGGTCTGCGGCACCAAGGGCTCGGTGTTTCTTGCCGATGAGGCTTTCCGCGTCTGGGACTTCGCCGAAGCGAAAGAGGAAGACGCCAGCATCCGCGAGAGGCTAATGCAAGGGGCCGCCAAGGGCCTCGGCGCGAATGATCCCTCAGCGATCAACTACGAAGGACATCGCCGGAATTTCCAGGAGGTGGTCGAGGCCATCCGCGAGGGCCGCAAGTGCGCCGTGGATGCCAGCGAGGCCCGCAAGGCCGTGGCTGTTATCAATGCTGTCTATCAATCCGCACGCGAAGGCGGCAAACGCATCACCCTCTAACCTATTTTCTCCACATGAAACTCACAGGATTTTCCGATGAAGCGGGTCGCCCGCTGGCACGTCAGATCGAGGCCACCAAGGAACTCGACTGGACTCATCTCTCCGCGCGCGGCGTCGATGGCGTCAATTTCCACGAGGTGCCGGAAGACACCTTCGCCGCCTACGCCGACCAGCTCGATGCCGCCGGCATTGCCGTGCCGGAATTCGGGTCATTGATCGGCAACTGGGGGAAAAAGATCAGCAGCGACTTCGCGATCACACTCGCCGAGATCGACCGCGCCATTCCGCGCATGCATCGCCTCGGCACCAAGCTCATCCGCATCATGTCTTACGCGCAGGAGCCTTGGGGCGAGGACCAGCAGGAGGAAGAACGCTTCCGCCGTCTGCGCGAAATCGTGAAGCGATTCGCCGATGCCGGCATCGTCGCCGCACACGAAAACTGCATGAACTGGGGAGGCTTTTCGGCCCAGCACACACTGCGCCTGATCGAAGAAGTGCCAGGCCTGAAACTGGTGTTCGATACCGGCAATCCCGTTTTCCAAATCGACCGCTCCGCCGCCCAGGCCGGACAGTGGCAGGATGCCTTCGCCTTCTGGCAAGCCGTGCGCGATCACGTGGTGCACATCCACATCAAGGACTGCAAGTACCCCGTGACCGAGGGCGTGGAGCCCGAATACACCTGGCCCGGCGAGGGTGAGGCGAAGGTGAAGGATATTCTGTTAGACGCCAAAACCCGCGGCTACGATGGCTTCATCGCGATCGAACCCCACGTCGCCACCGTCTTCCACGTCAAGGACCAGTCGCAGGTCGATTGGCAGCAGTGCTACGACTCCTACGTCACCTACGGCCGCAAACTCGAAGGCTTGTTGCGTGAGATCGATTGGTTGCCGGAATGAGCCGACACTTCCTCATCATGGGGGTCAGTGGCTGTGGCAAGACCACGGTGGGAAAACGATTGGCCGAAGAAATCGGTGCCGTTTTTCTTGATGCCGATGACTTTCACCCTGCTGCCAATCTCGCGAAGATGGCAGCGGGGCAGCCGCTGACGGACGAGGATCGCCAACCCTGGCTGGCGATGATCGCGGAAAAGATCCGCACACTCGCGGACTCCCCCTTCGTCCTGGCCTGCTCCGCCCTGCGCGAGAGCTACCGCCAGCAGCTCCTCGCCGCATGTCCCGGCATGAAAATCATCCACCTCCACAGTAGTCGCGAACTTTTGTTAGAAAGATTGCAAAAGCGCCAAGGCCATTTCATGCCGGCATCCCTGCTCGACAGCCAACTCGCCACCCTGGAGCCTCCCGCGGCAGCGCTGACACTGAACGTGGCGCTCTCCCCTCAGGAGCTGATCGAACTGATCGTATGACTGAGATAGAGGCTAGACAGCTAGCCATAAAATTCCTAGTTTCGCCTCGCAAACGATCCTGCCTCACTCACTTTCCATCACACCACATCCATGTCTGAATTTCTCGTTATTCCCCGTCAACAACACGATGATCTCGTAATCGCCGCCTATGTTTCCCGTGGTTACTCCGCCGACGAAGCCGCCGAGGGTGCCAAACTGGCCGCCGAGGCCGCTCGCCATGGCATCCGCACCCACCATGCGCTCAAGGCCCTGCACCTGGACCACCTCTTCGGCTCGGCCACAGGCGGTTGTGTGCCCGGCGCGGAAATCGAGGTGCTGCCCTCGCGTTTCCCCGCCTCGGAAACATGGAATGCGAACAAAAAACTCGGCCAGAGCGTCGCCTATCGCGCGATCGAACGCGGCATCGAACTCGCCGACCAATACGGCATCGCCCAGATTTCCATCGACAATGCCTTCCACTACCTCTGGGGCGGCGGCTACGTGATGGAGGCGGCCGAACGCGGCTACATCGCTTACACCAACTGCACCTCCACCCTCGCCGAGGTCGTGCCATTCGGCGGAAAATTCCCCACCCTCGGCACCAATCCCCACTCCTGGGGCATCCCCACCATGGCCGCCTCCGGATTCCCCTTGGTCATCGATTGGGCCACTTCCACCGTCGCCATGGGCCGCGTGCAGGCCCTGAAACGCGAGGGCAAACAACTGCCTCCGGGAGCCGCCGTGGACAAGGACGGCAACCCCACCACCGATCCGAACCAGGTCGCCTCCCTGCTGCCCTTCGGCGCGCACAAGGGCTACGGACTTTCGCTCATCAACGAACTCATGGCCGCTCTCATCGGTGGCTCACTGCCCACGCACCGCGGTCGCGCCGTGCCGAGCGAAGGCGAAAAATCCACCTCCGCCTTCTACTTCCAGATCATCCACCCCGATGCCATCAGTGGAAAAAATTTCGCCAAAGGCCGCACACAACTCGAAAACCTCAGCGCGGTGGTGCACGACATCCTCGGCCACGGCAATGAAAACGCCATGCTTCCCGGCCAGCTCGAAGCCAATGCCCGCAAACAATCCGACGCCAATGGCGGCATCCTTTTCACCGCCGCCGAAGTCGCCGAGTTCAACGAACTCAACCGCGAACTCGGTCGTCCGGAATGGGATGTGGCTTCCTTGGCCAAGGCCCAGTGATCGCACACCTCGCCCTCCCATGAAAAGCGCTTTTCTCCTGCTCTTCACCGCCTCGGCCCTCGCCCAGCAGCCCATCCGCGTGCTGGTGTGGGATGAACAACAGCCGGAACAAAAACAGGCGTATGGCGAAAAATTCCTCGGTGAGACCATCGCCGCCCATCTGGCGACCAAGCCCGGATTGCAGGTGAAAACCGCCGCGTTGTCTTCCCCCGATCAGGGCCTCGCCGCCGCTCAACTCGAGGAGACCGATGTGTTGATTTTCTGGTCGCACAAAAAAAACGCCGAATTGTCGGACAAACACGCCGAGGAAATCACCCGTCGTGTCCAGGAGGGAAAACTCGGCCTCATCACCCTGCACTCCGCGCATTGGTCGAAGCCGTTCATCAAACTGATGCAGGCCCGGGCCATCGCCGATGCCCGCAAGCAACTCGGCAACGCGGTCACTCTGCGCTATCGCAATGAAAACCCCATGGGCAAGGTTCCCAAGGCCGACGATGAACTGACGCCGAATCTCGAGCAGAAGGAGGAATTCTGGGAACTCGCCCTGCCCCTCTGCGTTTTTCCCAGTTGGCGCGCGGATGGTGCCGTATCGCATGTCTCCACACCCGCCCCCACCCACCCGATCGCCAAAGGCCTGCCCGCGCAATGGGACATCGCGCAGACGGAAATGTATGCCGAGCCCTTCCACGTGCCGAAACCCGACGTGGTCGTCTTCGAAGAAAACTGGGACAAAGGCGAAACCTTCCGCAGCGGCTGCGTCTGGAACATCGGCAAAGGGGCGGTTTTTTACTTCCGCCCCGGCCACGAAACCTATCCCGTTTATCAACAAAAAGAGCCCCTCCAGGTGCTGGAAAACGCCGTCCGCTGGCTCCATCCCGCCTCGTAAGACAAAAATTCAGGGAAAAAAGCAGATATTTGATGATTTCTGCTTGACCTCACACCCTTTTCCCGCTTTTCTTCGCGCCCCCCATAACAGCAACTTTATCCAGCCATGTCACGCATTTGCAGTATCCGAGGTTCACATGTCCGCAGCGGTGGACGCATTCATCGTTCCGGTCTCGCCAAGAAAAAAGGCGGTATCGGTCGTCACGTCACCAAGGTGGTGAAACGCAAGGTTTCGCCGAACCTTCAGGACAAGCGCATCTGGGTGCCCGAGTTCGGTCACTACGTCAAACTGCGCCTCTCCTGCAAAGCGATCAAAACGATCACCAAAAACGGCGCCCTCAACACGCTGATCAAGGCTGGTTTGATCTGATCGATCAACGAGACTTTCGACATAAAAACCCGCGACCGAAAGGCCCGCGGGTTTTTTGTGCATGGAGCGCGGACTTCAGTCCGCTTCTTCTCACTGCCTCTGGCACGATGAAGACCCATGTCTGAAAGGGGTCGGGTGTCCCTCAGCACCAACGGTGCGCCACATGTCAGCCTGGGGCAACGCCCTAGGAACTGGCAGGGAATGAATCCAGAGCCCTATCAGGGCGACACAAATGGCGGATAGTCGCGCCGTGTTGTTACGCCCATTCAGGGCTTTGAAATCTTGGGCAAACTCGTTCCTAGGGCGTTGCTCCCGCTCAGCGGGACTGGCATGTGTAAGGCCATTGGCCTTGAAGAGCTACTTGATCCGACCTCGAAGCCTTTAAAAGCATTAAACTGAAGTCCGCGCTCCAAAGCTTTTGCGCATGTTCCCCAATCACTTCTCCACCAAATCCGCCATCCATCCGCCACGGGCGGTGACCCATTTCCCCTTGCGGATCACCGTGGGGAAACCGAAGCCGTGTTCGGCGGCGGCCGTGAAGACGTCCCAGGCCTGGCTCGCCAGGATGCCGGAAATGACGATCTCACCACCGGGCTTGAGCAATTTTGCCATGACGGGAAAGGCCTGGATCAGAATCGTGCTGAAGAGGTTGGCCACCACCACATTGTATTTCTTGCGCGGTTTCCATTTCAGCACGTCTTTTTCTTCGAGTGTCACATCGGTCACGCCATTGCGCTCCAGATTGTCGGCGGTGGCTTTGACGGAAAAGGGATCGAAGTCACAGGCATACGCCTCCCCTGCCCCGACTTTTTTCGCCGCGATCACCAACAAGCCCGTGCCCGTGCCGAGGTCGGCAATGGACCAACCCGGCTTGCGATCGCGCCCGATGTCCACCAGCAAGCGCAAACAAGTGGACGTGGTGGCATGATCACCGGTGCCGAAGGCCATCTCGGCGGGGATCGATAAAATGTCACGACCAGGATTCTGCTCGCGCAGTTTTTTGAGTTTTTTGGGATCCGCTTCCGCCGTGACGCCGAAGACGTCGCGGATTTTCAACAAAGGCTGCACCGTGTTGACGGGATTGGTCCATTCCGCATGCTGGACGCGTCGCACCGACCCGCCGAATTGTTCGACGATGCCTTTCGCTTCTTTTTCCGTGGCACAAAACACCCGGACGCGGGCGGACTTGCCGCCTTTGAGCACCTCGATCACAAAATTCGGGTTGCCGTGAAAACGGTCTTCCCACGCATCCATCCACTTCACCCCTGACAACTTCGACCATTCAAACATAGCTGGGTGTATTATTACATCACCGGCGTCATTCTAGCAAATGCATATCCTGCGCATAGTCACAAAAAACGATAGGACGTCATCCGCGGAGCTAGAAGATCTATAATCATTTTTCTGTCCCTATGTTGCAATGGTGGTTGTTCAGGCGGGAAACCCATTTAGCGAATCCGAGTATTCCGATAGCTAATCCACTCATGAAACAGACGTTCTCAGGCCAGTGGGCGGCGAAATTCGCAAATCGATCAACCTCAACTATTGGCGTTCCTTCGCTATCCAAAATGGTTCGTCCAGAAGCATCGCGCTTATCGCGAACCACCGTGAACGGAGACGCAAGTCCTCCCGCCAGCATTATCAGCATCAGCGCCAAAACGAAGCAACGCGACGGAGTCGCAATCAACTCACTGGTGATGTGCTTCAGCATACTCAGTTCCATTGCACGTTTCATTTTTTGACGCAAAAAATAGGCCATCCACTGCAGGAAAGGAAGCCAGAATTCAAACAAGAGCGTTATCCGCCCTTGGATGCGCTTGTTATACTACCGCGCATCGAGTTATTTGAATATTGGTTATGCGCACCAACGGTGCAGATACTCGAAAGCCCAGTGCAGCGCGCTGGGTGCAAATCCACCAAACAATTACCAAGCCCTGAAAGGGCGTAACTCGTCTGTGCGCCATCCATTTCCTAGCACTTCTCGCTTAGGGTATCGCACTTTCAGCGCTCAAGAAATCGTATGATCATCAATCCCAGGGCGTTGCCCATGGGCTATCGGGTGGTTGCACCTTTGGTGCGTTTGAGAGCAAACGAATTTCACCACTCGTAGTTCCGGTTACTGTCAAAATGCCTACAAACGCGCGGCATCATTTTCATAAATTGAGATGCGCTCGCTGCAACGAGTTCAGCGATCATTCTTACGTTACGAAGCGAGGCTCCTGATTCCTAGATTGCTTAGGTGGAAGGGCGGACTAAAGATCCGCGCTCCAGTGTTGTGATGACTTTTGGCCGGGAGGCAAGATGCCGCCTCCACGGTGATTAGGGAATCCAGTGAGGATAAATCACCGTGAGATCGAGCGGGTCGCTGTTTTCCTTTTGCAGATCGAGCAGTTTGGCGAAGAGGCGTTTTTTCAGGGAATCGCTGGCGGCGGAATCGGCGATGGGATTTTTTTCCAACGGATCTTTTGCGAGGTCGTAGAGCAATGCCACTTTGCCCTTTGGATAGAGGATGAGCTTGTCATTGCCATCGATGACCGCTCGCTGGCTGTTGAGTTCGTAGGCACCGTAGATGGCATCGTAGTGTTTTTTGGCAGTGCCTTCCATGAGCGGGCGCAGGCTTTTGAAATCGATGCCGTCGCGATCCGCACCGGCGATGTCGAGAGATGTCGCCACCGCGTCCTGCAGATAGATGCGCTCGTCGATGACCTTGCCCTGGGGAATTTTCGGACCGCTGATGACGAAGGGCACACGCAGGGAGTGCTCGAACATGCTCTGCTTGCCCATGAGCCCGTGGCGGCCGATGGCCAGTCCGTGATCGGAGGTGAAGACGATGATGGTGTTATCGCCAACCCCGGCTTTTTCCAGAGCTTTCACGATGCGGCCGATTTGTTCGTCGGTATGCGAAACGAGGGCGTAGTATTCCTTGCGGTGGGTGCGGATGGCGAACTCGGTGCGGGGAAAGGGTGCGAGTTTTTCATCGCGCAGCACGTTCGAGCCATCGGCATTTTCCATGCCCATGATGGCACGGTGCGGATTTATCGGCAGGAAATTTTCCGGCATCGGGATTTTTTCGACGGAATACTGGTCCAGCCACGATTGCGGTGCCTGGCGCGGGTCGTGCGGCGCATTGAAGGCCAGATACATGAAAAACGGTTTCTTTTCTGCCGCCGCTTGTTGCACGAAGACCTCGGCGTCATCGGCGAGCACCTCGGACCAGTGCTTGCCTCCGGTCCACAGGCCGCGAGTCTTGGGATCGGCGGGATTCCAATTGTCCTTTTTCCCTTCCACGGGTCGGTTGTAGGATTCCGGCACCGTGGGTGCCATGCCGGGGCGGATGTTCACGGTGTGATCGAAAATCTTTTTGGCATCCGCCTCCACGTGCCATTTGCCGCTCAGGTAGGTGCGGTAGCCCGCGCGTTTCATGCGCTGCGACCAGGTTTTTTCCTGCGCCAGTGTCTCGGCGAATTTCGATTTTTCCTGATTGCGGGTATTCCAGACGAAACGCCCGGTCATCAGCATGGAGCGGCTGGCCACGCAGACCGCGCCGTGCCACGCGCCCATGTTGTAGGCCTGGCGGAAGACGGTGCCGTTTTGATAGAGTCGATCGAGATTCGGTGTGCGCAGTCCGCTTGTTTCCGCACCCCACAATTTCGAGGCCGCGACGGCATCCGCGGCCTGGTCATCGGTGATGATGAAGACGATGTTCGGCTTGTCCGCCGCCGTCGATGACAGCATCAGCACACAACTCCAGAGCAGGGCCCATCGGCCTAACAAAATGGATTTTTTCATACAGGAAACTTATTTTCTTTTGGCCGCGCGGCCGTTGGTTTTTTGGGGATCAAACTTGGGATTTTTCTGAGGAAATTTGGCTCCCACGTCCTTCTGCCATTGCTGCAACTCCTTGGAAAGTTGCGACACGCGGGCGGGTTCCTTTGCGGCGAGATTTTCTTTTTCGCCCGGATCTTTCGAGAGATCAAACAACTCCATGCGCTCGTCCTCATACCAGTGGATGAGTTTCCAATTGCCACGGCGAATCGCCGCCGCAGGCGCGCCGCCCTGGTTGCCGTAATGCGGATAGTGCCAGAACAGGGCGCGATCGCTATCGGGCTTTTTCTCCAACGAATCGCGCAAACTGATACCGTCCCGGGGCTCGGAACTCTTGAGTTCGATGTTCGCGGCATCGAGCAAGGAAGGCATGAAATCCGGGCTGCAGACGGGCGTGGCAATGACGCTGCCCGCTTGCGAGGCTCCGGGCCAGTGGACGATCAGCGGCTCGCGGATGCCGCCTTCATACATCCAACCCTTGCCGCCGCGCAACGGCAGGTTGGAAGTGGGCCAGCCCTCGCTGGTCGAGAGCCCGCCGTTGTCGCTGGTGAAAATGATGAGCGTGCGATCGCGCAGTTTCAGTTCATCGAGTTTCGCGATAACCTTGCCCACGGCCTGGTCCATGGCCTCGACCATCGCGGCATAGACCACGTGGTCTTGGGTGAGCCGGACATCGCGCGGCTCTTCCCTGCCCCACTTGTCCTGCAGTCCGAGTTTTTGGCGTTTTTCCTCGTATTTCTTGCGGAGGTCCTCGCGCGCCATCAGGGGCGTGTGGACATCATAAAACGAAAAATACGCGAAAAACGGCTTCTCCTTGTGCTCTTCGATAAACTTCACCGTCTCCGTGGCCAATCGATCCGGCAAATGCTCGCCCGCGGGACCGTCGGTCAACCGAGGGTTGTTGTAGGGAGAAAAATAGCCTTTGCCGCCATAGGGACCGCCGCCGGAGTGACCGCCGAGATTGACATCGAATCCGAAATTTTCCGGCCAATTCCCTTCAGGACCCAGGTGCCATTTCCCGGCGAAAAGAGTCGCGTATCCCGCCGCTTTCAGGCGCGATGCCAGTGTAGGCGTGCCAGGTGGCAGTCGATCCGCGTACGGTGCCGGCAAGAGCAGGGTGTTGCGCTTCCACTGCTCGGGTTGGAATGGCGCGCCGATGTAATCGGTCACTCCCGTGCGCTGCGGCCACTGGCCGCTCATGATGCTGGCCCGCGTGGGCGAACACACCGGGCAGGCGGCGTAGGCATCGGTGAAACGCGCGCCCTCTTTCGCCAGCCGATCGATGTTCGGCGTTTCGTAAAAGGTGCTACCGTAGCAACCCAGATCGCGCTGACCGAGGTCATCGACGAGGAAAAACACCACATTGAGGGGTTTTTCCGCCGCCCAAACGGGACATAGCGCCAGGGTGAAGAGCAGACATCGCAGAGAAAATTTCATCCCCCATGATACCCGGAAAGAGCATGCAATCATTCAATAAAATGACTGATTTCCATGAACTGATGACCTCAACCGCGCATGGGACAAGGAATTTCCACCACCATCATCCCGGCGGCACGCGCGGCATCCATGCCCGCAGGCGCGTCTTCCAAAGCAAGACATTTGAGCGGAGAAACTCCCAAGCGCCGCGCGGCTTCCAGATAAATGTCCGGAGCGGGCTTGCCGTGGATCACATCATCGGCCGTGATCACTTCATCAAACCAATCGGAGACACCGACGATCTGCAATGTCTTCTCAATGACAAAACGAGAACCACCGGTGGCAATGCCCATCGGGACTTTTCCACGCAAACTGCGGGCGAATTCCGCGACTTCTTCAATGAGCTCGACCTGTTCCAACTTGCGCAAAAACGCCTCGCGCTTCGACAACGCCACGCGCGCCGGATCCAGCTTCAGACCATATTCGGCGTTGAGCTCGATCACGATGTCTTTCGTAGGACGCCCCCCCATCGCATAGAACACGTCTTCCGCCAGCACATTCGCGGCCCCATACTGGGCGAGCGCCTCGCACCAGGCATCGAAATGGGCCGGCATGGAGTCTACCAGGGTGCCGTCACAATCGAAGATGACAGCCGAAAAATGAGTGCTGGGAAAAGAAATTGCTCCTACGGTGGCCATGGCGGGCATCGGTGTAGCAGACTATTAGGGAATGACAAGTGTCTGATGCAAAAAATATGTGATTTACCGTAACGGAGCGCGTCATGCGGCAAAATCATGAGTTATCGACCTCCTGCATCTGCGAGAATCATTTTTCTTTGTTGGTAAATCGGCCGGGCTGCGCTACAAGTGCCGCGTCATGCCACAATCCGCCGACCCAAGCATCAAACGCAGCCGAGTCAATGTCCGCCGTCCCGATGTGATGGAACTGGTCACCGCAGAGGTCGCCAAGCACTACAAATCCTCGATCGTCGAGCGCCTGCGCGACCTTCATGGCGAATTGGTCATCGGCTCGACCACGCTACGTCTCGCGGAACAATTCGGCTTTTGCTACGGCGTGGAGCGCGCGATCGACCTCGCCTACGCCTCGCGCAAGGTGTTTCCCGAGAGCCGCATTTTTTTGATCGGGGAAATCATTCACAATCCCGAGGTCAATCGCCAGCTGGTGGACATGGGCATCGTCTCGCTGCCATGGCAGGAACTGAGCGCCGATTACGAAAATCTCACCGCTGATGACGTCGTGATCGTCCCGGCATTCGGCGCGCCCACGAACTTCATGGATAAAATCGACGCCAAGGGCTGCTACATCGTCGACACCACCTGTGGCGATGTGATGAAAGTCTGGCGCCGCGTGCGCTCCTACGCCAAGGACGGCATCACCAGCATCATACACGGCAAGGCCGGCCACGAGGAAACCCGCGCCACCGCCTCGCGCGCGATGGGCGAGGATGGCAAGGGACACTACCTGATCATTCTGACACTGGCGGACACCGATTACGTTTGTCGCTACATCACCGGTCAGGGAAACCGCGAGGAGTTTCTCACCAAGTTCGCCGATGCCGTTTCCCCCGGCTTCGATCCCGATCTTCACCTTGCCCACGTGGGCGTCGCCAATCAGACGACGATGCTCAAAAGCGAGACCGAGGAAATCCAAAAACGCATCAAAGAAGCCGTTCTCCAGCGCGATGGAAATACCGATCGTTTTCAAATGTTCGACACCATCTGCGGTGCCACCCAGGAACGCCAGGATGCGCTATTCGACATGCTGCGCAAGCCCATGGATGTGCTCTTTGTCGTAGGTGGCTACAACAGCTCCAACACCACCCACCTGGTGGAAATCGGCGAGCAGTCCCTGCCCACCTTCTTCATCCGCAATGCCGAGTGCCTGGCCTCGCTGGAACAGATCATCCACTACGATCTGCATGAGAAACAGGAAATCACCAGCACCTATCCGCAGTTTCTGTTAGGAGACAATCCGGCAGTGATCGGTATCACCGCCGGCGCCTCCTGCCCGAACAACCTGATCGAGGACACCATCGTCAAGGTCTTCGCCATGCGCGGCATCAGCCTTGCTGATATTCATGCCGCGCTCGGCATCGCACCTCAGTAAAGTTTTTTGCCATAGACGAGGAAGTTGCGGAAGTGAAGGCGGCCCGGAGCCTTGGCGGGATCGGCGGACGCTTGGCGCTCGATGCGGATGTAGCGGGCGCGCGCCACCTTGCCGGTGAGATCGATGCGCATCACGGCCTCGGCTTTCTCGCAGGTGGCGACATCCGTCCACGTTTTGCCGTCCAGCGAACATTGCACCTTCAGCGGCGCCGCCCACTGGAACTCCTCTTGGTCAGGCGCGTACTCATAGCGATTGACCAACACGATGCCGCTGATTTCCGCATCTCCGGCCAACAGGACTTGCGCCCATGGTTTCGCCTCGCCATTGGTATCGAACCATCCCGGAGCCGTGCCATCTAGCACGGCGGCATAGGAAAGCGGTCTGTCGAACTGACAGGCGCTGCTCGTTTGCAGCAAGCCGTTTTTCCCTAACAACTCGCCACCGAACGGCTCGAATTTGGGTGCGGCAGCGGCCTGCGCCGGACTGAGATGGACATCGCCCGGCACCACTGGCGGCAACAGTTTTTTCGCCATGCCGGACCAGAGTTGATAGGCGGGCACATCCCCCGCCTCGCTCGTCTTGCGAATCGCGCTGGTGATCTGCGTTTTCATCTGATTGGCATCAGCTTTGTCTCCCTGGGTTGAAAAAAACGATCCTATCGCTTTCGCATACGCGAGCGATGTTTCAGGCTTCCCGGAAAAACGAGTGCCACCCCAGTTCATCACGTCGCCAAACAAGCGATTCTGCGTGGGGATCTGGGAAAAGTGGATTCCTAACAATTTTTCAAAGAATGCCAACTGCGTGGGCACATCGCCCAACGAATCACATTGCTTGTTGAGAACTGCAGCGAAATTGAAGCCCATGAAATGGGGTGACTTCGACTGGCGGATTTCCTGATGGCATTGCAACAGCAACTGCAAGCGCTCCGGCGGAGTCATCGCGGGAGCCGCTTTGTCGTAGCAGCGGTTGATCAAGGCCCAGGCCGACTCGCCATACGGAGCCATGGTCGCGGCAATGCTGGTGATCATTTTCTGCCAGTTCCCCGATGGCAAATCGGCAGCGGTTTCCAGCGCTTTGATGCACTCCAGACGGATCGGATAGTTGATCGGGTGTGCCGCGATGGCCTGACCGTACGCAGCGGTCCACAGCGGATCCCAGCGCGGCGCCGAGGACCACTTCACCGCCAGCGAATACGCTCCCCCCGCCTGCCCATACTCCAGGCGGATCTTGTGGATGCCGGGGCTGATTTTGACTTCGGTAGGCGCGGATTGACAGACGATGACTTGCTCATCGATCAGGAGTCGCGTGGCGTCATCACCGGCGACATGCACCATCACCGGCCCCTTCCCGGCCACCTCGATCTCCCCTTCCCAAACCACGCCGAAATTCACCGGATGGACGGGTAGCACCGCTGCGAGATCGAAACCTTTCGCGTCCCCCGTTTTCACCGGTTGCAGCTTGGGAATTTCCGCGATTTTCCCGCCGGGCAAATCGTAAACGCCATACTTCAGCCCCTTGCGGATACGCACAAAGGAACCGTGCCCGTCCATCAGCACATGCGCGATCCAACTCAGCTCCGTCGATTTCCGATAGGCGGCTTTGTCCGCATGAATCACTTCATAAAGACGATGCATCGTGGGGAACCCCGTTCCTTCATAAACCGAAGCGCCATTGGTTTCACAACCGAACACGTCATTTCCCGTAGGCCACTCCAGCCCGACGCGCACGACATAGGCGCAATGACCGGGCTGCCCCACGGTGGTGGACATCACTCCATGCGCCTTGCTGACAAAGGCACCGAATCCCGATAAAGTGCCGCATACCCCGCCGACCTGCCGTTGGGCGATGAAAGGCCTGTCCCCTGTGCCGGTGCCATAGATATGCGTCCACGGATCGGCATAGCCCCAGCCTTGCACGGAATAACCATACACATTCGGATCGATGTAGGGGATCCCCCAACAAGCTCCGATGTATTCCCTGAGCCGGTATTGCATCACATCGACCATGAATTGGTAATCCTTCGCCGTTCCCGCCAGCGGGACAGCCCATCGCATTTCACGGACGTCCAGATTGTCGAAGGACGCATGCAGCAGCCCCTCCTGATGCACGCGGATGATATCGCGGTAGCGATCGAGCAGTCGATAGCGGTTCATCGGCCCCGCCGCACAGGCCATGGCCGTGGCGAGTGTGCGATAGAGCGGAACATCGGTTTGCTTGCCATTGACATGAAGAAAACGCAGGTTCTCCAAGGCAATCGCCCAGGAAGTCACTTCGTCCTGGATCAAAAACTGTTGCATCCACGGGAGATCGTTCCGGAACTGCTGCAGGAACTCCGCGCCGCTCGCTTGCTGGCTCATCTCATTCAACGCGTCCGCGCCACAGCGCCGCAGCAATTCATAGCCTGTCAGCTCCTTGCGCACCTGATCATTTTGCAACAGTAAGTCGAACGAAGCGTTTTTTTGTGCGAATATTTTCCACAACTTCTCCTGCAGCTCGGTGCGCGCCGTGAAATAATCGAGCTCCGTGGGCTTCGCTGCCGCCACAGCCTCTTCATGCCATGGCTCGATTGCAAAAGATCCCGCGCTGTCCGTTTGACCTTCCGCGGTCTCGATTTCCACCAGCATGACGTAGCTGCGATCCGGTTTCCATGACGTGCCGTCGAGAAAAAATTCCTTCTTCGCCAAGGCTCCCGGTCCCAGATCGGCATCGGGGCGGAGCTCGGCGATTGCCGCATCGCCATCCAGCAGCGCGATGCGTTTGATCTTCACCGCACTGGCACCCGCCATGTGCGAGATGGCGATGTTATACTTCCCGGGATGATCAAAAAAATACGACGTATCGGTCATGCGCCAGGAATTGAGCCCGGCCTTCACCTGACCCGCTTTCCATCCATACGTGAGATACGGAGTATCGCTGCGACCATGCATGCCGAGATACCCACGGGCACCGATGCCCCAAAACGTCGTGGCATCCCGTGCCGCAATCTCCCGCTGCACATCGAAACGCTTTTCCTCGGCACCTTTCCAGGACTTGTAGATGTGATACTTCGCCACCATCATGCGCTGGATGTTTTCAGTCGACAGGATCTTGTTGCGCGGGTCGGCCAGTTCTTTGTCCACCCGCGCCAGCGCTTCCACGTAATCGGCATCGCTGAGCGCACGCTTGCCGCCCTGGGTGTTGAGCGCTTCATTCCATGCCGGTTTGGCCCAGGGCACGCCACCTTTGGGATCGGCGCTGAAACCCAGCCAGCGGCTTACCCCGCTCACATCCTGCGGGTCAGCCTGCTTGATCTGTTCATGAATCGGCTTGTAGCAATTGGCATTGCCGGGCCAATTGCGTATCTCTAACACATCGAGCGCCTGCCGCAGCCACTCGGCTTTTTCCGCACCTTCCGCCTTCGCCGCCCTCGCCAGTTTTTCATCACGGGCGAGGCGTTTCTGGCGCAGCTCCTGCACGCGCGCGGCGAGCTTTGTCACGGTCATATCGCCTCGCGGCTTATCCTCCGCGGCGATCGCCCGCCCCTCGGAATCCACCAAGGCGATGCGCGGGCATTTCGAGCTGTCCCACCAGGTAAACGTCGCATTCAGCCGCGCGAGTTGCTCCGCCGCGGTCACGCGCGTCACCAGCTGAGCCGTGGCCTCATTACCGATCACTGCCGCACGGAAACACGCGGGCACGTGCTGCGGCCATTGCGAACGACAGGTCAGGCGCGCCTTCAAGGTCGCACGCGCTGGCACGGACTGATCCAGCACCAGCAATACGGTGCGAGCTTGTCGCAGGTGGGCACCCGCATTCCAACCATTGGCCGGCTGATCCGAAATCCCATCGATCATCTCCGCAGGCAGCAGCGCCGCCTCGCGATGATTCGCCCACACCGCCTGCGCCTTGATCGGCTTGTCGCCGGAAGACAGCTCGATTTCCGAGATCGCAAAGTTGCCATTTGACGCGCGTCCTCCGCCCGCATTCGGCAGCGAGGGATCGGGCAAAAAATCAAGTCGCAGCACACGCCCGGCTTGCGGCGCCGTTAGGGTGAGCGTGATGACATCCTGCGCCGGATTGCGCTCGCCCTTCGCGTCATCGAGCAACCAGGAACCATCGGCACGTTTTTGGTAGCCAGCGCCCCCTTCAGCCACCACGCCGATCAGCTGGTTTTCCGTCGCGAAAGAACCGGCCGCACTCAGGCTTTTCCACTCACGAAGCCCCTCGGGATCCGCGGTTTCACCGATGGCAGGCATGCCCGGTTGCTCGGGGCGATCCACCGCCACCAGGACAAATCCCTCGCCCAGTTCCGTCAACAACTCCGGTTTCTGCCACACGTTCCGATAGAGCGACTCCCCCAGCGCGTTCCAGTCGCTTCCGCGCTGGAACACAACGATGTCCTGATTGCCCGCTTTGGCTTTTTCCAAGGCTTCCGTAAAATGGGCGGCACGTACTGCGGGCGCCGTCTGCGCCTGCGCAACAAACGCAAACAGCGATAAGGAAACAAACAGAAATTTCATAAAAGTGTATTGCCTGACAATACGCCTTTGAAATCCCTTCCTTTCATCAGTCCCGATCATTGGCCCCGGCTTCCAAAGAAACAAACACCATCGTGCCTTAGACAGGCGATTCACTCTTTCCCTGCCTTATACCGACGAGTCACGAGCGCATCCGCGCTTGTTGTTAGGTCATCTGCCATGGGTCGGCCAAATAAGCATTTGCATCTGCCCGGTATCACCCGTAACCTCCGCGCATGTGTCCGCTGCAAATTGAAACCATGGCCGTGATCGGAGAGGAATTGTGCCTTACTTTCAATGATGGCGTGGAAATCTATCTTCCCCTCCCCCTTCTCCGCCGCGCTTGTCCATGCGCCGCCTGTCAGGGCGAACCGGATGCGATGGGACGTGTCGTGCGCCCCAAGGTCGAACTGAAGGAAAACTCCACGCACTTGCGACAGATCACACCCGTCGGTTCTTATGCGCTGCAACTGTTTTGGCAGGACGGCCACTCGACGGGCATTTACTCGCTGCCCTATCTGCGCGAACTGTTTTCCCACGTGTGAGACACGCCGAATGACCCGCCATATCCCGCTGAGGGATGAAACGTTCCGGCTTTAGAATCCTACCTGCCGCACGGCTTCGTAGAGCACGATGGCGACGGCGGTCGATAAATTCAGACTGCGCGTGCTGCCTTCTTTCATCGGGATTTTCAGCGCCTGATCACCGGCGCCGTGCACTACCGATTCCGGCAGGCCGCGGCCCTCGCAGCCGAAGACCAAGTAGTCGCCGTGAGCAAAGGGCACTTCCCACAAGCCCCGTTGCGCCTTGGTGCTGAGATACCAGAACCGCGCGTCCGCTCCCGCCGCTTGCTGCAATTCTTCCAACGACTCCCATACCTGCACATCGACGTCCTTCCAGTAATCGAGCCCGGTGCGGCGCACGTATTTGTCTTCTAACGAAAACCCGAGCGGTTTGACCAGATGCAGCTTGGAGCCCGTGGCCAGAGCCAATCGGCCCGCCGCGCCCGCGTTGTGCGGGATCTCCGGGGCGACGAGGACGATCGAAAACATGGCAGGCGATCCGTTAGGCTTTGCGCTGCAGCAAGGACTTGCCGGTCATTTCCGCAGGCTGCGAGACGCCCAGCATGTCGAGCAAGGTCGGTGCCACATCGGCGAGGATGCCGTTTTGCAGTTGATATTGATCCGCATCCGCCGCGACATAGAGGCAATGCACCAGATTCGTCGTGTGGGCGGTGTGAGGCGATCCATCCGGATTGCGCATCAGCTCGCAGTTCCCGTGGTCGGCCGTGATGAGCAGTTTGCCACCGAGCGAGAGCGCGCGCTCGACGAGCAAGCGCACACCGAGGTCGATCGTCTCACAGGCATGAATGCCCGCCTCCACCACGCCGGTATGGCCGACCATGTCGGGATTGGCGAAGTTCACGATGACGAGATCGTAGTTTTCCATGCGTCGATACACCTCAAACGCGACGTCGGGCCCGCTCATCTGCGGTTTGAAATCGTAGGTCGCCACTTCCTTCGGGCTGATGGCGAGGTAGCGATCTTCGCCGGGATTCGGCGGTTCCACGCCACCATTGAAGAAAAACGTGACGTGAGGATATTTCTCCGTTTCGGCACAGCGCAACTGCGTGAGCCCGGCCTGCGCCACGGCCTCGCCGAGAATCATTTTCAGCGACTGCGGTTCGAAGATCACCGGGCAATCGTAATCGCCGTAGCGGGTGAGCGTGACATAATGCACCTGCGGCGTGACCTCGCGATCGAAGCCATTGAAATCGGCATGCAGGAAGGCATCGGTCAGTTGCCGCGTGCGGTCGCTGCGGTAGTTGAACCACAAAAACACATCGCCATCGCGCACTCGCTGCTCATTGGCATGGGAAAAAATGAGAGGCTGCACGAACTCATCGCCACGGGCATCCTGCGCGTAGGTCGCCTGCACGGCGGCGGAGGGAGTGACGGAGGAAACTTGCCCACGCCCGAGCACAATCGCGTCCCAGGCGAGCTTGTTACGCTCCCATCGTTTATCTCGATCCATCGCAAAATAACGACCGATTACCGTCGCGATCTTCGCATCGGTGCCGGCCAGGCGCTTTTCCACATCCGCGAGATAACCCGCACCGCTGGTGGGCGAGGTATCGCGGCCATCGGTGATGGCGTGGATCAGGGTATCGGTCACACCGGCGCGTTTCGCCATTTCCGCGAGGGCGATCAGATGATCCTGGTGCGAGTGGACACCACCATCGCTGACCAGACCGATCAAATGCAGACGTCCCTGTTTCGCCTTGGCAAAGGCTTCTTGCAGATTGGCGTTCTGTTCCAGCTCGCGATCGACGATGGATTTGTTGATGCGGGTGAGGTCTTGATAGACGATGCGCCCCGCGCCGAGATTCAGGTGACCGACCTCGCTATTGCCCATTTGCCCATCCGGCAATCCCACGTCCATGCCACTGGCAGAGAGACGGCTCTGCGGATACTTGGCATAAAGTTCATCGTGAAATGGCGTGCGCGCGAGCAAGGTGGCATTGCCATCACGCTGCGCCGTTTCCTTGCCGCCGGGATTCACACCCCACCCATCGCGAATGATCAAAACTACTGGTTTCTTTGCCATGACGCGCGATGCATAGACGATCCCACCCGCAAAGTCCATGGCAAATGCATCTCTCCCGCGCGCCGAATTCATGATTGCCTGCGCGGGCCTGAGCGGTAGAATGGCGCGTCCCCACGTTTTCATGTCGCTGCTCCTCGATAACATTCTCACCCCGGTCGTGCTCTGCTTTATCATGGGTATGATCGCCCGCTGGGTGAAAAGCGATCTGGCGCTGCCGGAGGCGATGTATCAGGGTATCTCGATTTACCTCTTGCTCGCCATCGGGCTCAAGGGAGGTGCCGCGCTTTCGGACACGCCTCTCACTGTATTTCTCAAACCCGCTTTCGCCACTCTGGTCATCGGCTTGCTCAGTCCGGTGATCGCCTACGTCATGCTACGAAAGATCGGAAAACGCTCGGCCGTCGATGCCGCGGCGATCGCGGCGCATTATGGCTCCGTTTCCGTGGTGACATTTTTAGCGGCATCGGAAGCGGTGAAGCGCCAGGGCCTGGAGGCGGAGGGCTACCTACCGGCGCTGGTGGCTTTGTTAGAAGTGCCGGGCATTGTCGTGGCTCTGCTGTTTGTGCGTTCGGAGGGTTCGTCGAGCTGGTCGAAGGCATTGCACGAGGTGGTGACGGGGAAAAGCATCGTGCTGCTCATCGGCGGATTATGCATCGGCGCTCTCTGCGGCACCCAGAAACTCACCGATGTGCAGCCGTTTTTCGGCGCCGCGTTCAAGGGTGCGCTTTGTCTATTTATGTTAGAACTCGGATTGGTGGCGGGCAAGCGGCTGCGCGATGCCGGTCGCGCGGGATTGCGCCTGCTCTCGCTCGGCATCATCCTGCCACCCATCCTGGGCGCGATCGGCGTGGCTGCCGGGCTACTGTCCGGCATGGGCCCCGGCGGTTCCGCTGTTTTAGGTGCCATGGCTGGCTCCGCCTCCTACATCGCCGCTCCCGCCGCCGTTCGCATCGCGCTGCCGCAGGCGAACCCCGCCTATTACCTCACGCTTGCGCTGGGCATCACCTTTCCCTTCAATCTCGGTCTCGGCATCCCACTCTATATCCATCTCTCGCACCTTCTTTCGCCATGGCTATGAAAATGCGCTTCAAAAAAATCACCATCGTCGCGGAGCGGGTGCTCCATGAGCAAGTGGTGGAATTGCTCAAACGCCACAAAGTCAGCGGCTGGACCGCCCAAAACGTCACAGGCGAAGGCTCACGCGGGCTGCGCGCCTCCGAGTGGGAAGGAAGCAACGTGCAAATTTACACTTTGGTCCCCGAGAGCGTGGCCGATGCCATCATGGAGGACATCGCCCAGCACTACTTTGAAAATTGGTCGGTGGTCGTCTACTCCCAGGACGTGGAGGTGCTGCGACCGGGAAAATACCAAAATCCGTGATCAAACAAGTTTGCGCTCTCAATTGTTGCGCATGAAACTCTCTTCCCACGGGGCCTCTTTCGGCTCGCACGTCGCGGCTTTCAACACCACCTGCGCCGCTCCGCGCTCGACGGGAAAGGTCACCACCCCGGAGACCTTGACCCAGGCGTTTTCTTCCAGAGCGGGTATCGGCGTGTCACCGAAATCGAGAATGATGGGCACGGCTCTGGCATCCGCCGCACAGCAGGTGATGAAAAGCCGATAGAGTCGCCGGCGCTTGCCCGATTCGTTGTTTTCCTTCTCCATGACCAAGCGGCCTTCGGTCTCCACTTTCATGCCGTCGATCAGTTTCTGCAACTCCGGATCACCGACCGCGAAGTACAGCTCCATCAGATTGAACTCATAAAAACCAGCCTCGTTCTTGCGATGCGTTTTTTCGATTTCCTCCAGTGTCAGCGGCGGCAGATCCTGCGCGAGGAATACCGAGTTGCTCAGCGGCGCGTCAAACAGTGCCTTGCGCGAGAGCGCCTGAACCGAGAAGCCATCTTTGGTCGAGGCCACCGCGAACAGCAACGGTGCCAGCATGAAACACATCGACGTCAGCGGATGCATCTCACTCGCCTCATGATCATGCGGATCGCCCTCGCTATGATCGTGCCCGCAACTGGCGGATTCACCCGCCGTGAGCAGCACAAACAATCCCATGACCGCCAAGCCGAGACCACCATACAGCGCCAGCGGTCGGAAATCCGGTGCCAGATACTTGCCAATCCGGCCACTGGCATAAAAATACAACATCACCGCCGCCCAGATCAGCACGATGAGAGAAAACAAAACGCGTTGGAATTTCAGATTCACGGCAAAGTCGATTGGTTGTTCAGATACCATTGAAAGCCCACGGCGGCCGCTCCAATCGCGACAAACAAGCCCAGCGCCATCCAAACGATGAATTTCCGCCGCAGCACGGTCTGATAGAGGAACAGCAATTTCAAATCAAGCATGGGGCCGAACACCAAAAACGCCAGCTTCGCGCCGTAGGTGAACTTGTCGAGCGTGGCCGCGATGAAGGCATCCGAGGTGCTGCAGAGGCTCAGGATAAACGCCAGTGCCATCAATGCGGCCGGTGCGAGCACCTGACGGTTCGCCAGCGAGTCCAGCCACGCCGCTCCGGGTGCGATGCCGGTATTGAACAACGCGGTGATGGCCACACCGATGGAGAAATACACACCCACATCGACAAAATCCTTGATCGCCGAGCGGAAGGCCGCGACCAGGCGAGGATTGCCCGTAACCGCAGCGCTCGTTTCGTGAACGTGATCATGCCCGCAGCAGCCGTCATGGTCGTGCTTGTGGTCGTGCTTGTGCGCATGGGATTTTTCCTCTCCATGCGAGTGCCCGCAGCAGTCATGATGATCGTGATCATGCGAGTGATCAGGCGCGGCGGCGGGTGTTTGAATTTCCTCCACCAGCTTCTTGCGCAATATCCACACCAGCGGCAAACGCGCCACCACCAGACCTAACAATACCGCCACCGCCAGCCCCAGCCCGAGCCGACTGCCCGTCATCACGACATTGGCTGCCATGGACTCGCCATGCACCATCATGACCGGACCGGTAAACGCCTTCCACGTGCTCAGAGCCGTGATCGGATTCACAATCGGTGCCGCCAGCATGTACGTCAGCGCACAGGAAACCGGCAAGCCCTTGCGCACCAGGCGCCGGATCACCGGCACGACGGCGCATTCGCAAACCGGAAACACCGCCCCCATCAATCCCGCCATGATCACCGCCAAGGTTTTGTTGCGCGGCAAAAAACGATCCATCATGCCCGGCGGCATGTAGATATCGATAAACCCGCTGATCAGTGTGCCTAACAATATGAACGGAGCCCCCTCGAAGAGAATGCTCAAAAACGCAAACGCAAAGTCCTGCCGTGCCTCACCAGTCATCTGCCCGCAAGCTAACGACTTCGCGAGGAATTCCAATCCAAAAATCATGCTCTTTGCTGACAAGGCGCCATGCCTGTTGCCTCATAATTCGAGCACACCCAAAGGTTCCTGAATGATCGGGATCGTTGCCTCATAATTGAGACACCATAGCGGCTTTGTTTTTGGTGGTTGGTTTGGTTGCCCCTGCGGGCGCTTCGGAGCGTAGCGGAGGAGCG
>CANHQJ010000011.1 GCA_947462875.1 Verrucomicrobiia bacterium | reverse complement strand
CCTTCCTCGGAGCGGTTACCCTTTCCGAGTTGGCCTCTGATAGTAGTATGTTCATTTTCATGTTTGGTATTCCTACAGGGGACTTGAACCCCATTTACAACGTGCCCATGCTGGGCACACACAAGCCGCGTCATGACAACCACTACCAGCCGCCCTGTTTCGATGATCTTCCGTAATCACAACCCTAACCCCGTGATCGACGCTCGCCGCTGCTGGTAGTGGTGCATGCGCTCATCGTTCTGCAAAATGAACTAAAGCAGGTGCATTCCAACAGATATACCAAGTCGTGAATACAAGAATCCATGTTGCGAGCATAATCGTGTCTGCTGCCGTCTTGGCTACTCCATCCACCGCAGAGCTTGCTCCTCCCTCTGATGCGCTGTCCAATGCGTATGCCATCGCAGTAGCCGCTTTATGTAAGGGTGGGGATCGGCAGAGCATTGTTGATAGTCTCACTCCAGTGATGGCCGAGCACGGGGAGTGTCCATATGCCCGACTAACCCGACCGTTCCTCGTTGACCTTGCGATGTCTGCGAAGCGTCGGCGGGTTGGTGGTGATGAACAGCCCGAAGCTCGACTCGCCGACACACGGATTCCATTTCATCTGCTTAGGCACGCCGGGAATTGGGGAGAACCGCTGAAGGTCTTCATCGCTAGGAATCCGGATGATCCGGTATCCGAACTCACCTCTGCAGATCGTTCTGTCATCAATCGGCTGATTCCGCTTCTCAGTGATCGCGACCCTACGCGATGTGAGTCTTCGTTCGTTCTAGACTGGTCCACCCCGCACCCGAGAGTTTGTGACCTCGCGTTGGCGATCATTGAGTATCACGGCAGGGTTCGATTTCATCATGACACCATTTTTGGCAGCTACCTCCATCAACTGCCAGACGCCGATCTCAAGAAGGTGACAGAGCGTGTGGACGCATGGTGGCGGGAAGTGAAGGACAAGTCGGTGGCATCGGGCATTCGCGCGCAGTTGGCGCATGGCCGGTCATACCCAGAGACTGTCTGGATGGCTACGACCTTGGCCAAACTCGCGGAGGGCAGCGAGACGGATGATCGGGAGTTTGCATTACAGGTGCTTCGAACGATGATTGATGAGAATCCCCGCACCCATCTCGGCGCATACGCTGCGGATGCACTGGCGGAACTCGGCGACACGTCGCCGGTGGACATTTTTTACCGAGAATGGAAGTCGTGGCTCGGACGCCCCGGGCTGATCCACGATTCCCACATTGCATTTTACCTGTGCAAGCACGGCACCCGACGGGAGTGGGAACTGCTCCAAGCGATCTCAGTAGAAGAGATTAGGAACAGGAAGGGACCCGGTGCTGGAGCGGTATGGGCATGCGTCGTGAACAGCGGAGTGGCCGACACCAATCCGTATGCGATACCAATTCTCGCACTCGCCCTCAGCCAGACCGAGAACACCGGCAGCCGCTCGGTTGAGAACGGTTCACAAGCGTTCTCCTATGCTGACACTTCTTGCGAATTGCTCCAGAAGCAGGTTGGTATCGACTTTGGATACAAGCGCACTGGCACGACTGAGGAGCGTTTCGAGGCGATTGGAAAGGCTGCGATTTGGTGGGAGGCACAGGGGAGAACCAAGTATGAGTTTGACAACATTGAGAAGCAGTTGAAGAAGCACGATTCGCAATCATCAAAGCCGCCACAGAAATGAAGAAGCAGAACAAGCCGCCCTGTTTCGATGCTTTATCGTGACTACAACCCTAACCCCGTGATCGACGCTCGCCGCCGCTGGTAGTGGTGCATGCGCTCATCGTTTTCGCTAAAGAAATTACGAGATGAAGTTAGGCCGTCGAGATTTTATCAAGTTCGTCACCGCAGCGATAGCCGGAACCCATGGCATTTCGTCCTCCGAGAGATTTCAATCTCCGAGATTCTACGCGGACAAGAAACTAGGGTTTGCCTTTGAGATTCCCAGGGGATGGTATCTGGAGGCCTTTCGGAAGGACTTTGATGAACTTCTTGGTGGACAGAGACTAGCGCCGCCCTATTCAGACGACAGAGAAGTGATGCAGGAGATGTCACAAGGACTGCTGGCAACTCTGAGCAAGTATCCCATTGAGGGAGATTCCATCAAAAGATTCTCCCCGTCCGTGACCTTCTTCAAGAGTGATGACAGTTGCATGGAAGAGTATGAGGACTTGCTAGAGTTTTCAACTATGGCGTTGATGGGATTTACATGTCTTCTCAGGGACTACGAATGTATTGAAAAACCTCACTACATTAGGCGCTCTGATTGTGTGATGGTTCGCACAAAATCGAAGTTTGTGTTTGAGCATCAGGAGATTCAGTCGGTTCTCGTCGACGACGAGGTCTTTCTGGTGCATCATCAAGGGTCGATTTATACGATTCACTTATACGACTCTCCCTACAGCGGCGACACCTCGCAAAGCGAGTTCAGACTATTTCGAGAAAGCTTACATATCGCGTGACGCGGACAAGATGCATCATCCAACTACTAGAAGCCACCCTAATTCCATGTTTTTCCTTAATTTCAAAACCAACCCCGTGATCGACGCACGCCCCAGCTCGCAGCGATGCACGCGCTCATCCTTACGCAAAAACTCATGAAACGCATCGCGGTCATCTTCTGGAATCTCATCCTCATCGGCATCAGTGCGGTAGCGGCCATGGCTTTGCTGCCGAAGATCCGGGGGCAGTTCGCAGCTGTCGATCGTGTGGACATGGGGCCTCTGCGCGATTGGACGGCGGCGATGGGCTATATCGGCATCGGTTTGCTTCTGGGGGTGGTTTTTTCCGCCTTGTCGCTCAGTTCGCCATGCTGGGGGCGCATCGCGCGCGGGTGGAGGGTTGTTTTTGGAATCGTTTACCTGGCTTTTGCATGCGGAGCCATGGCAGTGATCGGGATCGAGCGCCATTTTGTGGGTTCGGTGAGTTTCGCCGACTACCTGACATTTCTGGCAGTCACGGGGCTGTTCTTGTTGCCGCCGGTGGTTCTGGGAGCGGGAATCCCGTACATCACCTGGAGCCGGATTGCCCCGCTCTTGCGGAAAGAGCGTTCCGCGAAGTAGGCTGCCGACGATTCCTTTTCCGCGGCTGTGATTTATTGCTCCTACGGATGCCGTTTTGCCACCTTCAGCAGGGCGTCTTTGACAGAATCCGGCAAGGAAAAGGAGCGGATTTGCTCATCGAAGGAAACATCCGGGTTTTGCTTGCGCAGGGGCTGGAACAGCGCATCGGCCTGCGCGCTTTCGCCTGCCATTTCGGCAGCGGCGATGTGATACCAGAGCTGGCGTTGCTGTTCTTTTTCCGAGTGGAGCGTGAAGGGGTGCGTGAGAATCGCCAGCGCTTCCTGGGGCAGGGAGGCATTGAGAAAATACCAGGCGCTGTCGTTTTGGTAGGATTCCGTCGCGGCGAAACGCTGCAAGCCTTCGAGCGCGATGCGGAAGGCGGGGGCGGGTTGTTTGCTTTCGATCAGGCAGAAGATAGCGGAAAGCGCATCCTCGGCGGTGGCGTCGGGATCGCTGAGCACCTGACGCCACAAGGTCGCGGCGGCGGCGTAGTCTTGCGCGGAACTGCGTGCTTGGGCCTCGATGCGACGGCAGGCTGTCGCCGGCAAGCCGAGAGCCAGGGCTTTTTCATGCAGGGCTTGCAGTGCCTTTTCCGTGCCTACCCAGTGACCCAGCTCATCGCAGCAGGCGGGGATCGCGCGGGCGATGCGCGACCAGGGGATGAATGCCGCGCATGACATGATCGAAGAGCGACGCGGACTCGCGATGGCTGTAATCGGAAACGCGCGCGAATGTGGCGATCAGAATGCCCTGCACCTCGGTCGTTTTCCGATAAAGCGCCAGATCCAACGCCTATTCGGCGGCGATTTCCTTGCTCGGCGGCCGGATTTCCACGGCGCTTGCCAGCGGCGACAGCGCGAGACAGACGAACGCGATACAAAAAAGCACGCGGAACGGGAAAGATGAGTGGCGTTTAATGAAAGGAGGACGAGGTGCAGGGGTGGTGCGATGAATCACAGTCGTGTCACCACACGATCCGCGGCAAAGCGGGCTTTCGGAGCGGTGGCGTACTTGTCCATATCGCTGCGGTAACCGAGCGCGCAGGCGACCTTGGTGCGGAAGCCGCTGCCTTCGAGCTGAAGAATCTGATCGTAGGCGGCGGGAGAAATGCCTTCCAGCGGGCAGCTATCGATTCCCATCACGGCGGCCGAGGTCATCAGGGTGCCGAGCGCGATGTAAAGCTGGCGGGTGTTCCATTGCAACATGTCATCCGCGCTCATGCCGCCGGTGAATCCCTGGATCATGCCTTGCAGCGGCGCGAGCTGATCGATGGGAGTCTGTTGCGTGATGGCGAGGCAGTTGATCCAATCGCTGATATCGCTGGCGCCGATCTCCTCTTTTACGGCAAGAACGACCAGGTGCGAGGCATCGGTGACCTGTGGCTGATTCCACGACTGCGCGCGCAATTGCTCGCGAAGCGCGGTGTTTTCGACCACGATGAATTTCCAGGGTTGCAGGCCGAAGGAGGAAGGGCTGAGGCGAAGCGATTCCAACAAGGCATCGAACGTGGCGCTGTCGATTTTTTTGTTAGAGTCGAAGCCCTTGGTGGCATAGCGCCATTGCAGCGCGGCGGTGAGGTCGGTGGGAGTGAGGTGATTCATGATTCAATTTCGAGTTGGTAACGGGGGAGAGAGGGATCGATTTCGCGCGACCAGGCATCGATGCCGCCCTGGAGCGCGCGGGTGTTTTTCATGCCGTGGCCGACGAACCACGCGCAGGTATCCAGCACATTCTTGCCGAGGTGGTCGTAGAGAATGATGTCTTGCAGCGGATCGGCGGCGAAGAGTTGTTGTTGCAGTTCCTGCGTGAGGAACTGGCTTCCCGGGATGGCGACGGCCTCGTGCTCCTCGCGCGTGCGGCAATCGAGCAACACCGTTTCCGGCGCTTGCTCGAGGCGTTGTTTCACTTCCGCGGGTGAGAGAAGAAAAGCGAGGTCGTGCTCGTGTGCGGCGAGCAGATGGGCGATCATTTCCTGCGGATCGATGCCGCCATTGCGCGCGCAGAGCGAGGCCACCGTCTCATTCGGCGAAAACCCGCAGGACTGGCAACCGCCCAGGTGATAGCGGGCGAACAAGGCCCTGCGCGCGCCGGGCAGGCCGTCCATGATGGTTCCCATGCTGGTTTCTGGCGTGATTGTCATGTGTGAGTCGCGGCACCATAGAGGGGAAATGCAAAATTTCCACTGTTTCTCTGCAAAATAGTATGCCATGCTGACCGCGCCGATGAACAACGACGATGAATTGAAAATCCCGCTGCTGCCGAATCTAATGACGGCGGGCAATCTCTGCTGCGGATTCCTCGCGGTGTTGTCGGTCTTTTACGGCGTGATGGAGGCCTCGAAAAGCGGCACGTATAACTTCATCGAAGCAAAAAAGTACTATGAGACCGCGATCCTGCTGATCTTCGGCTCGTGCATTTTCGACCTGCTGGATGGCCGCATGGCGCGCATGACCGGGCAAGATTCCCCCTTCGGACGCGAGTTTGATTCCCTGGCGGACATCGTTTCCTTCGGCATGGCGCCGGCGATGCTGATGGCCAAAGCCGTGCTGTTTCCGCTGCCGAACAACGTGGGCTGGGGGATCGCGCTGCTCTATCTGCTCTGCGGAGCGATGCGCTTGGCGCGTTTCAACTGCCTCGCCGTCATGCCGAAAAAGCCTGGTGACAATGGCGACTTCACCGGCATACCGATTCCGATGGCCGCGGGGTTCATCGCCTCGCTCACGATTCTGATCATCAACTTCGAGGAAAACGACAAAGACCTCGGCGCATGGAAATACCTGCTTGCCGCGGCGATGTTTGGCATTTCTCTCCTGATGATGAGCAAGGTGAAATATCCGAGTTTCAAGAAAGTCGATTTCCGCACCAAAGGATCGATCTGGACAGTGCTGGCCATTGCCCTGATGATCGTCCTGCTGGTTCGTTTCCGCTACGAAGGCCCCGTGGTCATTTTCAGTCTCTATCTGATTTATGGTCTGGTGCGCCCGCTGATTTCGAAACGATTGCAAAAAGACATCGAGTGGGATGACGATGAGGAACCTGAAAACGATCCATCCCCGTGAGCGAGATCCGATTGGTCGTAGGTCTCGGGAATCCGGGACGTGAGTATGAGGCGACGCGACACAACGTCGGATTCATGGTTCTCGATCGTCTCGCACAGAAAGCGGGCACCAAATTCGAGACGCAGGCACGCTGGGAATGCGCGATCGCCAAGTTGCCGGAGAGCGGTGTATTGCTGATGAAGCCGCTGACTTTCATGAACCTGAGCGGCCGCAGCGTGGGCAAAATCCTGCGTTTTCACAAATGGCAACCCGAGCAGGTATTGGTCGTATATGATGATGTGGCACTGGATCTGGGGCGCATCCGGTTGCGGGAAAAAGGCAGCCACGGCGGGCACAATGGCATCCGCTCGATGATCGAACATTTGGGCACCGATGTCTTTCCGCGCATCAAACTCGGCATCGGGGCCGCGGAAAAAGGCGAGATGACCGGGCACGTTCTGGGGAAGTTTCGCGAGACCGAGCAAGAAACTTTGCAAAACATGCTTGCCATGGCGGCAAATGCTGTACAAGATTGCCTCTCCCGAGGCGTTGCCGCCGCGGCAAATCTCTATAACACAATCGGCAAACAAACACTCAATCAGTCACATGAGCAGGAAATATGAAGGAATCGTTGTTCTCAATACCAAGGGAACGGATGGCGGCGTGGAAGAACTCGTAAGCGTCGTCTCGAAAGAAATGGAAGCGGAAGGTGCAACCATCGGCGAGGTGCAGGATCTCGGTCGCCGCAAATTCGCTTACAATTCCAATCACATGGAATCCGGCCACTACATCAACTATGCGTTTTCCGCCGAGCCAAGCGCCTTGGAAAAAATCAAAGGTCGCCTGCGCCTGAACAACCAAGTGCACCTGCAGTATTTCCAGCGCAAAGCATAATTGTTCTTCTGAACAGTTTTTGCTTGCGGTTCCGTTCGTCATTTGTATCATCTCACCATTATGGCAAACTTAAACAAAGTCTTGTTGTTGGGCAATCTCACCCGCGACCCTGAATTGCGCTACACGCCGAAGGGCACCGCAGTGGCAGATGTCGCCGTGGCGATCAATCGGGTTTGGAACAATGAACAGAACCAACGTCAGGAAGAAACGACGTTCGTGGACATCACCCTGTGGGGACGCCAAGCGGAAATCGCGCAGCAGTACCTGACCAAGGGCCGCGGTGTGTTCATCGAAGGTCGTCTGCAAATGGACACCTGGGAAGACAAAGCCTCGGGCCAAAAGCGCAGCAAGCTCAAAGTGGTGGCGGAAAATCTGCAGTTCATGCCAGATGGCAAGGGCGGCAGCGGCGGCGGCTTCAATGCCACTCCCGGCGCGAACGGCGCGCAGCAATCGCGTCCTTCACCCAGCGCTCCCGTCGGTGGACCCTCGATGGATGAGACCGGTTTCCAGGAAGAGGACGATATCCCGTTCTAACGGAATCCCGGTTTTATCCCGGAAAGAAAATAGCGACCCTCGCGGGTCGCTATTTTTTTGTTTCATGGGAAAAAAGGATGTGATCGGGGGATCAACGACGAGGTCCGCCGCCACCGCGTGGTGGGCCCGGAGGAGGCATGGGACGCTGGGGACGATTGCCACCTTGACCGCCCTGCGGGCCGCCTTGGTTTTGACCATCGGGTGGTGGGCCGAACATTTCCTGTTCGTCCAGCTCCTTGTCACCATTGTGATCAAGATTGAGAAGCGACTTGTCGGCATTGCGGATTTCTTTCGCAGAAAGTCTGCCGTCGCGATCTTCGTCCAGCACGCCGATGACCGGTGGCGGCGGGCGTTTGCCTTTGGGTTCATCCTGGCCTTCGGGCGGCTTGGGAGGCTTCACAAATGCTTCTTCCTTGCTGATTTTGCCATCGCCGTTGGTATCGGCCTTGGCGAGCGCATCAGCGGCATTTTCGATTTCCTCAGCGGAGATTTCGCCATCTTTATCGGCATCGAGCGCGACCCAGAGCGGGGGCGGTGGGGGCTTCGGATGATCGCCTGGTGGTTTGTCCTGTGGCTCGGGGCTTTGCGCGATCAAGGTGGCCGTGGTGGCCAAGAATGTCAGCAATCGGATGGTATGTTTCATGTTTTTTGGCGGACCTTGTTGCGGTGTCCGTCAAAAAACCTAGCGGGGCTTTGTGAACCTTTGATGTGGAAAAAGGATTTTATTGTAAAGATTCCGTAAAGGCATCAGCCCCCGGAATGGAGCGCCAGACGCCGCATGGCATGCTCGTCGTGCGACTGATGTTCGGCGTAGGACAGCTCGAGCGCGTGGAATTTCCCGCCCAGATGAGCGGGATGGACGAGCGTTTGCAAATTCCGTTGCCAGGAATCATCCCATTTCCCTTGTTGCAACAGATTCCTCATCAGGCGCGAGAGAAAAAATTCCTGGGGCTCGAAGGACACCGCTTTCATTCCGGCAAGGTCCGCGCTTTCCATCACGGCGGTGAAATCAACGTGAGCTGTTAGATCGCAGAGTCCGGGATGTTCCAGAGCATCTTCCGATGCGCGATGGTTCCGATAGACCCGCAGTGTGCCGCGGTTGCGCTGCGGGTCATAGTATTCCGGCCGGGCGAAACCATAATCGAAAAACAGCAAGCGGCCGCGCGTCATGCAACGGCGGAGGCTTTCGATGAATTCTTGCGGTGCTTCGCGGATTTCCGTGCGATACCCAGCGGTATATTCCTCACCGGAAAGAAGCGGTGGCAGAGTCAAGGCGCAGTCTCTCTGCACTTCGCGCAGGAGATTTTCCTCACCCGTGGATTCCAACCAAACTTCCTTCCAGCCGTCAGGGCCGCGTTCGATCAGGTGGCAGGAAAAGGCATCGAGCACCTCGTTAGCAATGACAAAAGTAGGGCAAGGGGCGAGCGAAGAAGGATCTGCCAAGCAGCGCACCTTTTCCGCGAACCCGGCCAGTGTTTTTTCTTGGAACTGGCGGGGAAGGGGAAGGGGGTCGATGGTGACGTATTCCATGCCGAGGAAGGCATCGGCATGATGGCTGCGCAGGTGAGTGAGGATGTCGATGGCGAGGGCGGCATTGTTTGGCCCGGGTTCGACGATGCGCCAGCAACCGGAAATCGCCGAGTCGCGCCACCAACCGGCGATTTTTTCCGCAATCAGGATGCCGAACAAGGGCCCGCAACTGACGCTGGTGAAAAAATCTCCTTCCCGACCGACCTGGCGCGGTTCCCGGGCATAGTAGCCGTATTCCGGATGATAGAGGCAGAGATTCATGTATTCCGCGAAATCCAGCGGACCGCGCTCGTGGATGATTTTCCGCAAGGCAGTGGTTGCTTTCATGGAAGGTTTGAGGTTAGAATCCGTGCGACACATGGCGGAAGGCTACAGCAGTTGGAGAAACAAGCGTCGGAAAAAGCGATTCTACAAGCGAAAAGGCTTTTGGATCGGATTTTTCCTTTTCTTCGCAGTGACGGGCATCGTCGGCTGGAAGTCCTTCGAGCACTATAGCCAGCCCTACCGCGAGCGCGCCTTGACCTATGATCTGGAGCGCATCAACGACATCGAGGTGCCCAGCATCATTCTGGATCGCGAGGGGAGAGAGATCGGGCGCATTTTCGTGGAAAACCGCAGCATGATGGCCTATCAGGACATCCCGCAGAATTTCATCAATGCGCTCAAAGCCGGAGAGGACAGTCGTTTCGATACGCACGATGGCGTGGACTACATCGGCGTGGCGCGGGCGGGCTTGAAGACCATTTCCAATGAGGGGAAAATCACCCAGGGAGCGAGCACGATCACACAGCAGTTGGCACGTGACGCCTACAGTCTGAAAGCGGAGGCGAAGAAACGCGGTGAGTCGGGATTCCAGCGCAAGTTCGTCGAGATGTTCCTGGCCCAGCGCATCGAGAAGCGCTACAGCAAGCAGGAAATTCTCAGCTTTTTTGTGAATCGCACATTCCTCGGCAGCGGCTACTACGGCCTGCGCTCGGCCTCGCTGGGCTACTACGGCAAGGAGCCGTCGGAACTGACGATTCCCGAATGCGCGTCGATCGTCACGATCCTGCGCAATCCTTTCGAACTCAGCCCGCTGAATGATCTGGCGGCGAACAAACGAGGTCGCGATCACGTGTTGTGGCGCATGCGTGAGGAAGGCATGATCAGCAGCAAGGATCTGGCTACGTATCTCAGCTCGCCCGTCGTGCTCAATCCTCGCCCGCTGCAGCGCGGCACGAGTCACGTCTATGAACTGATTGCGGCGGAGGCGCGCAATCTGATCGGCGAGGATGCGTTTGCCAAGGGAGGCTTCGTCATTCGCACCACCATCATCAAGGAGGCCCAGGACGCCGCACAAGCAGCCGTGTTGGCGTCATTGAAAGCGGTGGAAGCGCAGCCGAATTATCCTCATGCGAAATATGCGGACTTCAAAAAATCGCCACTGCCCCCGGCCTACGTGCAAGGAGCCGTGTTGATGATGGATCACGAAACGGGAGAAGTGCTGGCCTATGTCGGCGGGCGCGACTACGCGCACTCGCAATACAATTTCATTGAGGAAGGGAAAAAACCGTTAGGCACGGCGCTCTTTCCGTTCATCGTGGCAGCGGGATTTTCGAATGGGCTGACTCCGGCGGCGATGGTCGAGGATGAGCCGATGGACAACCGCATGATCATGGTGGGCGGACGAGAGGGCATTCTCGGCGAGTGGGGCGCGGAAATCCCGAATCCCCGCTACCAAGGGTTGATTCCCGTGCGACGCGCCCTGGAGCAGTCAAAGGTGGCGGCGATGGTGCGTTTTGGCTCGCAGGTCGGACTGGATCGCGTGGCGGAAGGGATCAAGCGATTTGGTTTCGTGATCCCTGATAGCGAAAAACTCCCGCGCATGCTGGTGGGCTGGGAATCGGCCTCACTGCCCCAGGCGGTCTCCGCGATCGCCAGTTTCGCGCGTGGCGGCGAGACGGGTCCTGCGCAAGCGGTATATGTGGATAAAATTGAAGACAGCAGCGGTCACGTGGTGATGGAGCGGGTGCCGCGTGAGCCGAAACGAACCACTGCGGTGGATCCTGCTAGCGCGTATCAGGTGCACGACATGCTGCGCGGCGCGCTCAAGGACGGAAATTTGCGCAATGCCATGGCGGGCATGGACCCCGCATTCCAGGGAGCTGTCAAAACGGGAACGACTCATGATTTCGCCGGTTGCTGGAGTTTGGGGTATAGCAGCCGCGTGGCATGTGGAGTGTGGTGCGGATTTTTGCAAGGCAGCTCACCCGCGATGTATGAAGGGGCGTTTGGCAAGGAAATCGCACTGCCGATTTGGAAAGCGGCGATGAACGCACTGCCGAAATCCTACCTGCAGGGAGAAATCCGACGACCTGCCAGCATTGTGGAGATCGACATTTGCCGTGTGAGCGGCCAGCGCGCCAGCCAGTATTGCTACGAAACCAGCAACGACCCGCAGACCGGCTTGCCCAAGCTCAAGGACGCGCGCACGAAGGAATTTTTCCGCGCGGGCACGGAATCCATCCCCACATGCCCGGCCCACGCCGCCGGCATTCCGGGACTTGCCGGATCGCACAGAGACACGGGCAACGACATCGCGGCGCTGGATGCCATTCCCGTTCGGGCGAAAGAACCGCTCCTCATCGGCACTGATCCGTATCAAGCGGAGATCCCGAAAGGGGGCACCGCCGAGGAAGACGAAGCGGAGGAAGGGGCTTTTTTCCGCAGCATCCAGAACGGTCTTGATGCCCTCGATCTGGGCGATGAGGCCGCGCAACTGCCGTTGAATCCTCCCGGGAAATTGGAAATTGAAATCGAATAATTGGCGAATGGCATCATCACCCGCAGAGCCACAGACGGCATCAGAGCAAACGGACAAGCGCCGCTGGAATGCGTTTGTCTGTCAGGATTGTCGTGGCATTTTCCGCATTCCCGCCGATTACTCTGGCAAGGGAGTGGTGTGCCCCTGTTGTGATCGCATGCTCCGAATCCCGCGCGCCGGCGAGTCCCTTCCGGGTCTGGTGCAGCAACCGGACACTGCCGAGACTACGGAAGCGCAGCAGGAATACGCGCCTATCGACGAATCTGATGCGACAGAGGCTCTCGGCGCGATGGATTCATCCGTACCGCCGGAGACAAGCATGCATGAGTCTCGCCCTTCGATTCCGGCACAGGTCCCGGGTGGGCAGTTGCGGCGCAGGAAAAAACACCGCGACCGCAGCAAGGATGCGGAGAATGACTGGCAGCAGGAGAGGGGACGCAAGGTGCGATTTTCCCGCCGCATACCGATCTACTGGTGGTGGGGAACGGCGGCTTTGGGAGCATCGATCGTCATTGCCGTAATGGTGGCGCTGCTGAAAGAGAAACCAGAGCAAGCCTCCACAACAGTGCCATCCATCGTTAGCGCGCCCGTGGTCTTGCCTCCTTCTGGCAAACCGAAATCCGATGCGCAGGCGATGCTGCACTTGACCCAACTCAATCAGGGATATGCCGTTATGGAGAAGTTTTTCGCCACCGACAGCATCGAGACCCTGATGCCGTTACTGCGCCCTGTCGCAGGGCTTGAGGAAAAAGTCCGCCACTACTACCGATCCAAACCTGTCAAGATGCAGGACTACCACAGCATCGAAAAGTCCACTTCGCGTTTCAGTGCCGGTCATCGGGTCATGCAATGCGAAGTCCGCTTGCAGAATCAGTCCACGCGCACCCTTACCCTGATCCAGGTCGGCACCTCTTACCGCGTCGACTGGGAAAGCTGGGTCGGTTGGTGTGAAATGGATATCGCGACCCTCAAAAGAAAGAGACCCACCCAGCTAACGGAAGTGCGTGTGATCGTGGAAATGGTGTCGTATTACAATTACGATTTCCCTAACAGCAGCGAGCTGGAATGGCAGTCCTACCGGCTCACCTTCGCGCATAGCGATGAAGTTGTACACGGCTACATCGAGCGCTCTTCGCCTGTCAATGACGCGGTGCGTTTGGCATCCGACCAGACTTCCCGCCCGATGACTCTGCGGATCCGCTATCGCGATGAGACCAGCCACCCCTCGCAGGTATTGATCGATGCGGTGGTCGCGGATAGCTGGGTAACGGACATGCCGGAGGAGTGAAACCGCGCCGCGCTCACAAAGCGCGAATCTCGGCGATCGCCTGATTGCGCGGGGAGAATATCTTTTCCGCCATCTGCCGCACATCTTCCGTCGTGACAGGTATGAGCCGTGCGCGCGAATCGGCAGGTGTGATGATTTCGCCCTCGAACAACAACGATTCCGCTACCCATGCCATTTGTGCGGAGGTGGATTCCAGGGCGATCTTGTTCGCGGTGATGGCGATTTTTTTCGCCCGCTCCAGTTCCTCGTGACTGGGGCCCTCGCGTATCAGCTGTTTGATTTCGCGATGGATCGTTTGCAACGCTTCCTCGCGGGATTCCGGATCCAGTCCCAGGGAAATTTCCAGCGAGCCCGTGTCCTCAAACAAGGCGATGTCGGAGGAGACATGATAACAAAGCCCACGCTCTTCGCGCAGCTTCTGGAACAAACGCGAACTGGTGGATTCGCCTAACAGAATGGAGAGAAGCCGCAGGGCGTGCCGTCCGCTATCGTGCCGACCGGGCGTATGGTAGGCGATGGCGAGCTGGAGCTGTTCGGTATCGCGGTGCTGCACCACCGGGGTCGAAGGATTTTTCACCACGAACGGCGCCATCGCCTTGGGTGGCGCGATGGTGTCCGGTGGCAGATACGGTTGAATGATTGTCGCAAACTCCGCAGGCGAGTAGGGACCAGCCGCCGCGATCACGATGTCCGAGCGGAAATGATGCTTTTGCGAGAACTCGAACAGATGGTTGCGCGTGATGGCATCGAGAGTTTGATGGGTGCCGGTGATCGGCTCGCCCAAGGGATCGGGCGACCACAGCGCTTGGGAAATCAGATCGCCGATGTGATCGCCGGGCGTTTCCTCATACATCGTGATTTCCTCATGAATCACATCGCGCTCCAGCGCGATCTCGCGCGGCGGCAGGGAGGAATGCCAGACCATATCGCTGAGGATGTCCGCCAGCAGCGGCAGTGCGGCGGCATCGCCGCGGGCATCATAGACCGTGTGATCTTCCGCCGTGCAGGCATTGGCCTGGGAGCCGGAGCGCTCGAGATCCATGGAGAGCTCGCGCGCCGAGCGTTTGGCGGTGCCCTTGAATGCCATGTGCTCCATGAAATGCGCCAGACCCGCCAAGCCGCGCGGATCATGGCGTGAACCGGCAGGGATGTAAATGGCCAGCGTGGCGCACTCGGCATGAGGCAGACTCGCCGTAGCCAGCCGCATGCCGTTCGGGAGAGTTTGCCAGTGGTAGGGACAGTGCATCGTTGTGAAATTCTATCAGTCCTGTGTCCGGGCGTCCATCAAATAGGCAGCCAGCTTGAGATCCGCGGGCACGGTGATTTTGACGTTCGGATGCTTTGATTCCACCAGATAGGTGGAAATGCCGATCGCTTCCACGGCTGAAACTTCATCGGTGACTTGCAGTTTCCTCTCGCGCACGTGCTGGTAGGCGCGTTTGAGCACATTGACGCGGAAGCATTGCGGCGTTTCCATGAACCAGAGCAAGGCGCGATCGACGCTGCTGCGCGCGAAGCCCTCGGCATCCGCTCGTTTCAATGTCTCGGTCACCTTGCGCCCGAGCGCGGCGGCTCCGTACTTGCGGGCGTGCTCGATGCATTGCTCGATTTCCTCCACGCGAATCATCGGGCGAGCACCATCGTGCACCGCCACCACCGTGATGTCCTCGGCAAGAGCTTTCAGGCCGTAGTAAACGGATTCCTGCCGTGTTTCGCCACCATCCACGCGGAATACGGGCTTGGCGAATGGGCCGGGCAGCAATTCGGAAAAGCGCGCCTCCGAACAAACGACAAAGATCTGATCCACCGAGGGTGCCTCACAAAACGCCCGCACGCTGTGAGCCAGCACCGGCGTGCCTAACAAGGGCGCGGCGAGTTTGTCAAATCCCATGCGCTGGGAGGATCCGGCGGCTACAATGATGGCAGCGGTTGGCATGCCCGCATTCAATCGGGATCAACTCCAAGATAAAGCACAAAACGACTATGCCGGATTTTTCGCATCGGCCCGGCGCATCGCGACACGGGATTTCCTTTGCAAATCAGCAATCATGCGGTAGGGAAAACGGCACATGGAACGATCACAGCGCGCGGGAGCTTGGTATCTGACGGCGGTAGGACTGGCGCTATGCCTGATCGCCGCGTTGTTTTTGTGGCTGATGGGGCGCAGTTATTTGCGGGCGCGGGAAATGACCCAGTGGCCACAGGTTCCTTGCCTGATTCTTCGTTCGGAAGTCGCCGAGCGGCGCATCGCGGAAAACGTGGCGCCCGATTACCGCTTTGCCGTGCTCTATCGCTATGGGTTCGCGGGCCGCGATTTCGAAAGCGATCGCTGGAGCCTGCGCGGGAGCATGCCGCGCAGTGAGGCGTCCGCCGTCGAGGAACTGGTGCAACAATACCCCGTGGGCAGCACGCAGACCTGTTGGGTAAACCCGAAGCAACCGGAAATCGCATTACTCAAGCTCGACTCCCGCGCCGCCGGCTACTCGCTTTGGTTTCCGGGGCTGTTTTTTCTCGGTGGCCTGGGCATGATGATCGGCGCCTGGAAAAAATCATCGGCTTCCTGATTGCGCTGGGAGAAAATTTCCCTCACTATCACAGCGATGTTCTTACCTGGCTTCCGTGAATTGGTGCGACCGCAGTGGGTGACCATTGTGGAGGAATTGAAAATCCATGGCGGCATGGCGATTCCCGATCTTGCCCGTTTGATGGACATGAGTTACATGGGCGTGAAGCAGCAGTGCGAGGCGCTGCTGGAACTCGGCTATCTCGAACGCACCCGCATCCCGCGCAGCGAGGTCGGACGACCGGAAATCTCCTACCGTCTCGCGCCCAAGGCAAACGCCCTTTTTCCGCAAGCCGGCGTCGCGCTTTCGCTGAGTTTGCTGGAACACATCAAGCAGCTTTTCGGCAACAACGCGCCGGAAAAACTCTTGTTCCAGCACTTCGCCGAGCAACAGGAAAAATGGCAGTCTCGCATCCAGCGCGCGAAGTCACTGGTGGAGAAAGCGACTTTACTGGCCAGCCTGCGGGAAAAGGAAGGCTGTTTCGCGCGTTGCTCGTATGATGTGAAGCAGGGCTTTCGCATCGAGGAATTCCATCATCCGCTATGGGCCGTCTTCGAGGCCTACCCTGCGGCGATTCTGATGGAGTGCCGCATGATGGAGCAATTGGTAGGCGCCAAAATCGAACGCCGCGAAGTCCCCGGCGGACGCGGAGGCCCCGCGCGGGTGGACTTTTTGATTCATACACTTTGAAAATGCCGGAGCCCTGAACGGAGAGCGGACGCCAGCAGCAAGAGGGCGGCATGATCGGCCAAGGCGGAAAAAAATCTAAGGAACCCTGTTGCCTCGTGTCTCTTCCCTACCATGAAAACAATCATACACGCAGTCGTGCTCATCGCACTCTTTTCCACCACCGTCATGGCCAAGCGGGCCGCGCCTGAGGAGGTCCCTCCTGTGAAAACGGAACAGGCCGTGTTCTCCGCGCCTCACTTTCCGGAGGGGGAACGCAAGCAAAATGGAGGAGAGGTTCAGGCACGCGACCCTCGAACCAATGCGCTTTTGTGGCAAGTCCAGGTCTATACGACAAAATACGACGAAGGACTGGAGAAGGATGTCCAGGATGTGTTTATCAAGACCCTCTCACTGGATAAAATTCACAACTTGCTCATCCTGTCAGACGAAAAATCGAGAGTCTTCGTCCTCAATCTGACCAACAAAAAAGTGACCCGGATCGAATAAGGCCGTGGAGACTATCACGACGACTCTGGCAGGAAGGTGGGAAAAACGATTCCTTTTGCGCCTGTAACGGGCGCGGTGGATTGCGCGACGTGGAGTTCGACATTCCGCGCGCCCCAAGCGTAGGCGCTGCGCACGACTGTGGTGGCGGCGCAGGGAACGAGAAAAACGAGCGTCTTGTCGCGCAGGCCATCGAGGGCTTTCCACAGCAACCGCAGTGCCGTTTTTTCATCCGCCGCCACTCCGGGGCCGATCATGGTGCAGGAAGGATGAATGCTCATGGCGAGGAAACCGTTCACGGAGCCATCGGCAGCCTCGGAGACGAGCACGCGCCATGCACCGATCTCGTTGCGAATGAAACATGTGAAATCCTTTTCGCGGCGGATGCCTTGCAGGGCCTGCTCGAAATCGGCGAGACGTGGCACATCGGCCCACACGGCCTCGCGCACCTGTTCTATGCCCGTGGGCGCGGCGGCGAGCAGGCCGTTCCCGGGAACGGTGATGAGCATATCCTGAAATAGGGCTCCCGGCACAAACCCGAGACGCGTGTAGAGCGAGAATGAGTCGAGATTCAGCAGGCTCGAGACGAGTCGCGCAGGCTTGCCAAGACGTCTTGCCTTCACCAGCACCAATGACACCATGTTTTTCGCGATGCCACGACCACCCGCATCGGGCGCGGTGGCGACGATGCCGATGGCCACATGCGTTTCACGCTCATGCGAGAAACACACGCCGATGATCTCTCCGCTCGCGGTCCGCGCGGTGACGCATTCGCCCGGATCGAGAGCCTCATACACATCCGGAAAGAGCGTGAACGGATCATGGCTATCGCCAAAGCGCTCTCCCTGACCGAGACGGCTTTCATACCAATGCACGAGGGCGCGATGCAACAGCCGCGCGATGGGTTCGCGATCGGCGGCAGTAAGTGGCGTGAAGTCGATGGTCTCGCTCATGATTCAGACGATTTTCCGCCTTTTCGATTGTTTTTTTCAATGAGCGCATCACAGCGGAAGATGCGCCAAACGCTCTGAGACTATGGAACATCAGACTGTTGCCAAAATACGCATCGCCGTCAAGCCGGCATCATGGCGCATGCGCAACCGCTTTTCAGAATCATCACAATTTGTATTGATTTATTGGACAAAATTTGTTTTTTTTCGTCATCCATTTGTGGTTGACAACATTTTCACCATCACTTCCCACCCATTATGCTAACAATCGCCACTCTCGGCTGCGGTGCCCGCGGGCGCACCTATTCACGTTTCGCAGCCTCATTGCCGGATCGCTATAAGATCGTCGCCGCCTGCGATCTGGTCGAATGCCGCGCGCAGGAGGTGGCCGCGCTCCATCCCGAGCGCTCCGCGCCGATTTTTCTTGATGAAGAGGAGTTTTTTGCGGCGGGAAAACTCGCCGACCTTGTAATCATCGCCACCCAGGACCGCGACCATCACGCGCATGCCTTGCGGGCGATCGCGCTGGGTTATGACATTTTGCTGGAAAAACCGGCGGCACAAACCCTGGAAGAGTGCGAGGATCTCGATCAAAAAGCGCGCGCGGCAGGAGTGAAAATCGGACTGTGTTTTGTGCTGCGCTACACGCCGTTTTATCGCAGCGTGAAGGCGGTGATCGACTCTGGAAAACTCGGTCGCATCATCTCCATACATGCCAGCGAAGGCGTGGAACCGTACCACCAGGCGCATTCGTTTGTCCGCGGTCACTGGGCGAAGAGCGAGCACTCCACGCCGATGATTTTGGCCAAATGCAGCCACGATGCCGATCTGCTGTGTTGGTTCGCGGGCTCCGAGATCAGGCAGGTTTCCAGTTTCGGCCGCTTGGATTTTTTCCGCAAAGAGAATGCCCCCGCAGGCGCTCCGCAGCGCTGCAGCGATGGCTGCCCGCACGCGAAAGACTGCATGTATGACGCGCACCGCTACCTCACGGACAAACGCAGTTGGCTGCGAATGGTGCTCGATGGCGCGGAAACGGCGAGCGATGAGAAGGTGACCCATTTCATCCAAACTTCCCCGTGGGGACGCTGTGTGTATCACTGCGATAACAACGTGGTGGACCATCAGGTGATCGCCGGTGAAATGCTCAATGGCGTGACGATCAATTTCACCATGACGGCATTTGATTCGGGGCGATCGATTGAAATTTACGGCACCAAAGGCGCTCTCAAAGGGGGGCAGGCATGGAAAGATTCACACGCGTTTGAGCTTTCGGTACGCGATCACGCCACCGGCTTGACCGCGGAAGTGCCCGTGGAGCATCCGGTCGAAGCGGGATACGCCGGCCATGGCGGGGGCGATTTCGGCATTGTCGACTCGCTCGACAAACTGTTCGGTCCCCATGGCACCCTCAGCCCCGGACTGGACGGACTGGCGGGGCACCGCCTCGCCCTGCTCGCCGAGAGATCACGTCTGACAAAACAGCGGGCACTGGCTGCCATAGGCTCCTGAGATACGGAGTTTGCGCAGGTGGCTGCTGTCAGACCGGTGCGGTGATGGGCGCCTGATGACGGGTGAGAAATTCCCTGCCAAGAGCCAGATAAGCTTGCGCGGCGATGCCGTTTCCGTCGTGCTCGAAAATGGTTTTTCCGTGACTAGGAGCTTCTCCCAGCTTGATCGAGCGCGGAATGTATGTCTTGTACATTTGATCGGGAAAATACTGACTGACTTCTTCAACGACCTGGCGTGCGAGATTCGTGCGGGAATCGAACATCGTCATCACGATGCCCTCCAATTTCAGGTCCGGGCTGGCACCGGATTCGCGGATTTGCTCCAGAACGTGCACGATTTTCGCCAGACCTTCGAGGCCGAACCACTCGCACTGCAAGGGGATGATCACCTCATCCGCCGCCGCCAGAGCCGATGTCATGAGAACGCCCAGCGAGGGCGGTGTATCGAGAATGCAATACTCGAACAAATCATTCGGCTTCAATCCCTGCAAGAGGCCGCGCAGGCGTGTGAGGTGGTCTTCGGATCGCGCCAACTCAATTTCCACACCGGCCAGGTCCATCGCCGAGGGAATGATGGAGAGACGCTCCAAACGCGAAGACTGGATTTTTTCCCGAATGTCCGCATGGCCCAGCAGCACGGGATACAAGGTATCGTTGCCATCCGCCTCCACGCCGATACCGCTGGTCGTATTCGCCTGGGGATCGAGGTCGATCAATAAAACGCGCTGTCCCAGGCGCGTGAGAGCTGCCGAAAGATTGATGGCGGTGGTGGTTTTACCGACGCCTCCCTTTTGATTGCCGATGGCGATGACTTTCATGCTCGCGCAGACTTTCCTTGCAATCGTCACGCTTGGCAATCAAAACCGTGCGCAGAGAAAAAAAACATGCAGCACGATTGGTCAGATGCCTGGTTGCAGCAGGCAGCGGGGTGGAAAGCAGTGAAAGAGGGCCGCGCCCTTCAGGCCTGCGGACAGGTGCAAAACGCTCGTTTTGAAGGCGAGGAATGCAGCGGCTCGCTACACGGCAGCAAACCGCGCCGCGTCAAGGTCCGACGACTGAGCGCCAGTTTGGCGGAGACCTTTTGCAGTTGCCCGGAAAACCGTCGCAGCGGGGCCATGTGCGAGCACGCCGTGGCCGTCATTCTCGCTGCACGCGCTGCGGCGGAGGGTGGGGGAGCCGCTCACAAAACCGCTCCCATGGCACCCCCATCGATTTCCGCGCCGCAAGCCCCCGCGACTGCTCTCGCCGTGCGCTTTTTTCCACGTTGGGAGGAAGAATGGGCAAAACACCGATGCACGGTGCGCATCGAGGCCTCCGAGCGTGATGCCGAGGAAACGGATGAGGCACTGGCGCAGTGGGCCAAGCGTCAGGGGATCGACAAAAAGCCGCTGCCCTGGATGCTCACACTCGGTCCCGGCACCATGGAAGAATTTCTGGAATGTCTGATCGGACATAGTGAGATCCTCTGCGAGAAACAAACGATTGTTTGTAATGCAGATCTGCCCCGTCTCTTGGTACGAAGTCAGCGCTCAGGTGACGAGTGGCGCTTCGCGCTGGACGAAGAAGCGGGGAGATTTTTGGGTGGAAAGAACTCGTCGTGGTGGCACAAAAATAAACAGTTGTTTCAAACAAATGATGAGTTTTTGCGAAAATTCCTTTTTACGTTATTTTCGGAAAAATATAGCGTAATTACTGCTTATCAATATTTTAATAACTTAGATCTTCAAGCAATCCCAGATTCCAAGGACGCAGAAGATGCCATTTTTGCGTGGAAATCACAAACCCTCGACCCGCTATGGCACATCGAGATCGAGGGCTCCTTGAGACAACTTCGGCTGCGCGTGGAGAAGAGTTATCAAGTCGGCGACCAAGTCCTGCGCCGACCATGGAGAGCTTCTGGCGGGTATTTGCACGAGCGAGCAAACGTTTGTTTTTATAGCAAAGACCACGATGAAAAGCCATGCGAGAGCTTATTGAACCAGCAAGGTTGGGTCTGGGATGCGGATAAGTCGATCTGGGCGCTCACTACCGAAGAGGAAATCCTGCGTTATGTGAGCGAGGGCAGAGGGCAACTCCGTTCCTTTTGTCAATCCTACGCCGAATCGCCGCAACTAGCTGCCATATTGGAGCGTGTGGTAACAATCGAACCGCACCTGGAGGTCCGGCAGGAGAACTCGCAAGAGTTGTCTGTATCGATGCAATTCTCCGCCAGCGGCGGCAAAGCCTTCGATCCTGCCAAAATCCGACAACTCCTCCAATCCGGCAAACGTTTGATTCAAACAAATGATGGAACATCGCTATTGTTGCCGCGTGACTCATGGGAGGTCTTCCAGCGGACGGCTACGGATCTGCATTTGGAGCAGAGAAAAGGCGAGTTTCTCGCGAAAAAATCCCATGGTTTAACGATTGAGTATTTGCGTGAGTATATCGATAAGTCATTGATTGAAAATGGTTTATTAGGAGAAAAATCATTACATTTTCCAGCCTTGCGAGCGCAACTGCGCGATTACCAGGCCTGGGGAGCAGGGTGGTTGCATGACCGCCTCCAGTCGCACGGATTCGCCTTGCTAGCGGACGAAATGGGCCTAGGGAAAACCCTTCAAACCATCGCGCTGCTGACCTTGATCGCCACACCCGAGGCTCCGGCCCTGATTGTCGTTCCGACCTCGCTACTCTACAACTGGGATGCCGAAATCCGACGGTTCGCGCCATCTCTTCAAGCAATCGTTTTGCATGGTAGCGGTCGGGATGCTCTACACGACCAAGAGGGCCATCATGTGATTGTAACAAGTTACGGCGTATTGATGAATGACCGGGCTCGCTTCATGAAGAGGGAGTATTCACTCATGGTTCTCGATGAGGCCAGCGCTATCCGCAATCCCGATACAGAGGCGGCGCGGTGCTGCTTCCGGATGAAAGCTCGGGCGAAACTGGCACTCACCGGCACACCCCTGGAAAACAGCATGCAGGATTTGTGGTCGATTTTTCAGTTTCTTCAACCCGGCTATCTGGGCGAGAGGCGTCAATTTCAGGAAACCTACGAGCGGGCAGGCGCGGCAGATCCCGCGGCGACACAGTCGCTGCGCCTGCGTGTGATGCCGTTTTTACTGCGTCGCACCAAGGAAGAAGTGGTCAATGACCTGCCGGAAAAGGTGGAGACCGATGATTGGTGCGACTTGTCGCCAGAGCAGGCCGAGCTGTATCACTCGGTGTGGGAATCAGGCCTCAAAACCATCGAAAAACTCACTGCCGCCAATGATTCCGCCGCACACCTGACCTTGCTGACACTCCTGCTGCGATTGCGGCAAATTTGCTGTGACGCCGCCTTGGTGGCACCGGAACTTGCTCAATCCTGGACACTCGGCCAGCGCTCGCGCAAAATGGAACGATTGTTTGAATTAATCCAAGGTACGCGCGATTCAGGGCGGAAAATGCTGGTTTTCAGCCAATTCGCCAAGCAACTCCACGCCATTGAGGCGGAATGCCAGCAGCGCAGATTCGAGACCTTGCGACTCGATGGAGCGACGCGGAATCGACAGGATCTGGTGGATCGATTCCAGAGCGACGATGGTCCGGCGATTTTTCTCATCAGCCTGAAGGCCGGCGGCTACGGGCTGAACTTGACCAAGGCCTCGACCGTGGTGCATTTCGATCCGTGGTGGAATCCGGCCGCGGAACAACAAGCCAGTGATCGCGCGCACCGGATTGGCCAGACACAAACCGTGAACATCTACAAATTGCTGACGCGTGGCACCGTGGAAGAACGCGTCAAGAACCTGCAAGCCAGCAAATCACAATTGGCCGCGCAGTTGTTTGGCACACCCACGACCAAAGGAAACCTGGGCGGCATGCCATCGATTAAGGAAATCCACGATTTGCTCGATTTGACATAAGCCGAATCATTTTGTCGTTACTTGTTACAATATATGTAATGCGGGGTTAATAATAGGATTGCCGATTCGGGAGGTTTCCTTTCGTGATTTGGCGGTTTTTGATCCACTGAAGCCCTCCCCGACATCTCCCTGGCGCAAGATTCGTATTGACTCGCCTCCTGCTCCTGCGAGAGTGAATTCATCCATGGCATGGAGGATTGAAAATGCAATTGTGCATGGTGAAATCGACAACACGTCGCCGGGGCGCACGGTGGGACGGTTGTGGTTGATTCACCAGGAGCATCCCTTGGAGCTCGATCTCGTCGGCGACTGCTGGCGCGATCTGGCGGGTGCCGTATTGACGTTTCACAACCCCCACCCTGATTACTCTCTCGAAGCTCCCGGTCTGGCCAGTCCTCAGTCCGGTGTCGTTGGCGACATGACCGCTTCACGCAAGGGAAAAGTCTATCACACGGATCTCGACGAGGAAGGTTTCACCTGGCAAAATCACCTGTCACTGGAATGGTTCGATGTGGTGAACGGCCGAGTTTTGGTGGAAACTCCCCTTTTCGATCTGCAACTTTCGGAGCGTCACTGGGAGCAATCGGGCGAAGAGGAAGAACGGCAAAAGTGCGCGAACCTGGAGGCCATGCGCGGATTTATCCATGTTTTTTTGCAGCGCGGCGCCAATTTGGACCTATGGACGGAAGAAAATGCGGACGAATTTGCCTGGGAAAAGCGTTTTCGCGAATCGGACCGCCTGACCGAGGCATTTCAAGAGTTGGTCGAAAAATACGCGGATGATCCCGCCTCGCAGCAAAAACTTTCCTATGCGATGGGCTGGGACCGTATGCTGGGCGAAGAACAAGAAGAGGAGGATCTCGAATTCGATGTGGATGCGGCGGAGAATCTCGACGAAGAAGATGCCGACGAGACCGACGAGGATTGGGCGGAAATGGATTCTTGGGAGGATTTTCTGGAGGAAGAATTCGGCGATTACGTCGTGCATCCCCTGCAACTCAAAGCGCACGATGTGGCCACGGCAGCGATCGACCTTTTCGGTGACCGCATCGAATCCAACGGGCCGGAATCCCGGCTGTGCGCGCAGTTGATGCAAATCGCCGCGAAGCTGGCGGGCGCGCTCAATTTTAGCGGTGAATCGTTCGAGCAAGAGCCGGGATACATTTTGGCGCTGCTGAAACGTTGTCTGCACTGGCAAAACGATGCCATTTCCACCTGCCACGAGTTGATCAGCAAATGCAAGGACCCCGAGCAGGAGCAGGCACTGCTTGCCATACGCGAATCCATTTTTGCCGTCCGCGATCAAATTACCGAAATGCGGCGCGAATATAAGCAAAATTAACCATTGACGAACATCAACATTCGCTTACATTACGCGTGTCCACATTATGAAATTGATCCTTTCCTCATTGATGCTGGTTTTCCTTTTGAGTTCCTGCAATACGACCATCGGCTTCGCGCGTGACTTGCGTCAGGCGGGCGAAGGCTTGGAAAAAGCCGCTCAAGGCAAACAAGGTGGCGGTGACGAGGTCGGCGCGCCCACTTACTGATCCGGTAGCTCAATTTGCCATCGCTGGCTCATTGTTCTTTTTTCCCTGAAACCCGCTTTCTCGGGCCGATTGATTCGTTTCCGGCCCGCTCGTCGGCTGACTGGGATCGCCGAAACAGTTCCGCTACGGCCGGGTCAGGCTGCCAATCTTTTGCCCAATTCTTGGCCGCCTCTACCGAAGGTAATGCGCTGCCCGCCACCGCTTCACAAGCCATCAGCGCGCGTTCGCGGATATCCTGTTCGGGGTGATCGAGCTGTTTGAGCAAAAATGCCACACTCGCCCGTTCTTCGCGTTGTTCGAATAGCGACAACACATACGCACACTCCTCATAATCCCCCTGCTCCATGATTTTGTCGAAGACCGCCACCTGCTCCGGCTGAAGCTCCGTGCCGGTCCACTGTTCCAAAGACCGCAGCAATTCAGGCGTTCGCGCGGGTGCCTCACTGTTGCGGACCAATTGCCACACTTCTGAAGTGCCTTGTGACGAAACCTTTTTTACCTCAACACGGGAAGGACGGGCGGACGGCTCACTCGAAATGGCAGATCTGGCGGCCACGGTGATTTCCCCATCGGCGGCCTTCCTCCCGGGCGAGTCGGCGCGTCGCACATGGGCCGACCACCACCCCGCGCCGAAAAGGGCCACCGCCGCCAGTGACAGAGTCAGTCCGCGTTGCATGGTTACAGAGCTTCAAAATAACCTTTGGCCTCCAGTGACGAAAGCACCGCGTTCAGGGCTGTGCCGAGAGAGACATTGCCACTGAAGGACGTATTCAATCGGGCGGAACCGGTGATTTGCGTCACGTCGAGACCGTCCGACAAACGGTAATAATCGGAAGACGGATACAAAGTGAAGGCGCGTAGGGCTCCCGACGAATACGTACCGCGAAAGGGAGAAATGGCCTCGATTCCATCAAACTGCATGCCTCCCCCCACATCCGTGCCGAATCGGCCAAAATACCCGTACTCGATCGCGAAGTTGCGATCGATGTAGTAGTATTTCTCCACCCTGCCCGTCGCGGGATTTCTGGCCGACCACGCATCCACTTTCACCTGGTCTGTGATGTAGCCAGAGAAGGACTCCATGAGATAATAGGTCGTGTAGCTCGTGGTGCCCGCAGCCGTGTTGGTATTGGTGCGGAAAAAAGTGGTGTTCCAGCGGGTGGAGCCCTGGAAGGTATGCACTTCAGCGGCAGCTGGCATGAAGGCGGCGCTTAACAACGAGAGGAGGATTTGTTTCCATTTCATAACAAGCATGTGATGGAAAAGAGGGAGATTTTATTCAAACGAAAAATAAATCCGCCCCGTCACACAATACTGCTTGCTAACAATAAAGCACTTTTCTAGCTTCCGACCAGTTACTCGTTCTATGATTCGATTACGCTCACTTTCTTGCCTGTTGCTAGCCACCATGCCGTTACTGTTATGCCATTGTGGTGGCAGTGCGGGAATGGGTAACATGGGCGGCCCCACCTCAGAAGAACGCGCGGCTCAAATCTCGGCCGAACCCAAGGGCAATTTTTTTTACGGCCGCCGCTACTACGTTCATAAAACGAGATTCTGGGGATACCTGCGCAAGCCGGGGCAAGCGTCGCATCACTCTCAACTCGTTGTTTTCCGTGAGTCACAAAAGCTGAATCCCGACCGTCTTGCCGAAAACGGCCCTCCTGGCAAGTGCTATGGATTCGACCACAATTACGAGTATCGCATCTGGGGCCGCTACACCGGTCGCAAGGTCTATGATGTGAACAGCAACCAATTTTTGCCGGAGTTTCTGCTTCAGGATTATCAACTGGTCAACCGTCAGCCCGGTTGGCTGTTCCGTCCGAACGACAGCTATGATCCCAAGCGGATCACCTTGGTTCCACGCTAATTCAACGACCCATGAAGCAGAAAAATGTTCACAGGGGTGTGTCCAATATGCCAACCCCTGAGCAGCGCACCAATACCCCCGTGCTGGGAGTGGGCAAGGTGTCGCGCATCCACCGCACCTATTCCCGCGAGCGAAAGCAACGTTCGAGGCAAGAGAAAGGTGTCATGTTTCGGGAATATTTGAAGTATGCCTTCCTTCTCATTGCGGTCGTATTGGTCGCGGGGGTGACCTGGATCCTGTATCAACAGATCAATCGCAAACCAGAAACGGCGGCCGTCACCAATCTGACCGAAGATACCTTTGATGTCCCCCACCCGTCCGCATCCGAATGCATCAGGCTGGTAACGGCCTTTTTGAAGGCCGGCTCGCCCAGCGAGCTTGCGGGAATCGTGCGGCTGAAGAGGCTCGATGCGGAACAAGCCTATGCCGAGTTTATCGAAATTCGCAAGCAATCCGGCGAAGTCGAACGTATCGATTGGGCGGGTGCGGAGGAAGCCAATGGTCTTTCTCTCGAAATGGTGATGGTGACCTACAAAACCGGCAAGTACCGCATTGCCTTCCTCACCCACGATGAGCAAGGAAACTGGAAGGTGGATGTGGAATCGTTCCTGGGCCACAATACCCGTCCATGGGATCAAATCATTGGCAAAGGCAGCTGCAAGGCACTCGTGCGCGTTCTCGCAACCCCGGATTCCTACTACAACGGACTTTTCCGCAACGAGCAGGAATGGGGCTGCCTCGCCCTGACTTCCCCGGATCATCCCGAGCGCATCTATGGCTACCTCAAGCCCCAGTCCCCCGCCATTCTTGCGGTCACGGAGATGCTGCGCACGAAAAATCCCGCCGTGATGATTGTGGAAATCTCCCGTGATGCGGGCATGGATCCGCTCCAGTACGAGATCAAAAAGATCATCGCCCAGGGCTGGGTCGAGTCTGATGTGGAATTCAGCTCACGTTTTATCCGCGGATCGCTGGAGTCCCCATCGCCTCAGTGACGCCAGCGTTGGGTGATGTCTTGGTAGGTGTCGATGCGCCGGTCGCGGAAAAACGGCCAGATGCGACGGAAATTTTCCACGGCGCTGAAATCGAGATCATACAGGAGCGTTTCCTCGTGTTCGATGGATGCTTTGGCCACGATTTCCCCATAGGGATTGGCCACGAACGATTGTCCCCAGAACTCGGTGCCGCGATGCGAACCGCTGCGATTGACCGCCGCGACAAAACAACCATTGGCCACCGCGTGACCGCGCTGTACCGTTTCCCACGCGCAATGCTGCGCCGCGCCAAGCTCTTCCTTTTCGCTGGGCAGCCAGCCGATCGCGGTCGGGTAAATCAGAACCTGCGCACCAGCCAGCGCCATCAAACGCGCCGCTTCCGGATACCATTGATCCCAGCAAATCAGCACGCCGATTTTTCCAAAACGGGTGTCCCACACAGGATAGCCGCTGTCTCCCGGAGTGAAGTAAAATTTCTCTTCGAACCCCGGATCCTGCGGGATGTGGTTTTTGCGATACAAGCCCAGCAAGGTCCCATCGGCATCAAAGATCGCCGCCGTATTGTGATAGAGCCCCGGACCGCGATGCTCGAACAGGGAGGCGATCAACACGATGCCGCATTCCCGCGCTACGGCACCGAGTTCCTCGGTGATCGGACCGGGCAAGCGATCGGCCAGGTCGAACAGCCCGGTATCCTCCACGGTGCAGAAATACGGTGTCAGGAACAGCTCTTGCGTCACGACAATCTGCGCCCCTGAGGCGGCGGCGCTACGGATCAATTCCATATGATGCGCCAGCGATTCCTGTTTGCTGGGAAACGTCGCGGACTGGAGCAGGGCAAGACGAGGCATGGCCGCTTCTAGCGGAGCACTGCGCGGGATGCAATGCGGAATGCGCAAAAAAAGCTCGCAAAATGATTCGCATCTCACGGGGCATGACGTTATCTTGCGCCAGCGATTATGATTACTTTGACATCAGGTGCCGCAGCGGAATTGGTTCGCATCCAGCAGCAACAATCATCCACCACTGCCGGCCTGCGTTTGGCCATCGAGCGCGGCGGATGCGCCGGCTTGCAGTATGCCATGCGCATGGGCGAGGCGGCGAGCGGAGACACCATCGTGGAGCATCCCTCGGGAGCTCGCTTGTATGTAGCGGCTGACAGCGTGGATTTTCTGCGCGGCAGTGAAATCGATTACTCGGACTCGCTCTCGGATGCCGGATTCAAAATCTCCAACCCCAATGCCGCGCGTTCCTGCGGCTGCGGCACTTCGTTTGAGCCGACAAGCGATATCTCCCCCAGCCTGCCCGAAGGCCAGCCTTGCGAATCCTAAGTCATGGCGCGCTCCAAAATTGCATCCATCGCCCGCAAACGGCCACCCTACTTCTGGTGGCTCCTGGCGCATGCCCTCGCGCTTTGTTTCTGCTCGTTATCGTGGATTCTCACCAAATACATATTCGAAAATCCCGAGTTGCCAAAAAATTATGCGCTGCTGAAAAAAATCGGCCAGGCACCCATGCCGCAGCCCTTCACCGTCCTGAAAGCGCCGGAAGGCGAATCGCTTCGCCCCGAGCAAATCTATCGGCAATACGCCCTGTACACGATGCCCGATCGCGATTCCAAGCGCAAGAAATTGAACACGCGTTTGTTGCGATCCTACTTGCAGGGATACAAGGAAGCGGTAAAGCCTATCTACATCGAGGGCTCCTATCGCATTTTGCAAATCCGCCCGCTGGGCAATGCCGACATCGTGTCGCCCGGCTTTGTCATCCGCGCGCAATCACTCGTGCAGCCGGACAAAGAGCACCCCGTGGGCCCCTACCCCGTGATCATTGAATACATATTCCCGTGCGACAACAAAGCCGCTTTCACGTGGTTCAAGCCCGGTGACTTGCTGCGCATCCAGAAAATCCCTGACTGTGTCGCCATGATTCATGTCTCCCATCTTGGCACCACGGATGAGCCGATTGTGAATCTCACCGTCGCGCCCATCGCCTACAGCGAATACAAGATCGGCGAAAGTCGGGTGCTGAGCATCACCCCGCCGGAGAATTTGAATCTCAACGCGCCGATGCCGTTGTTCCCTCCCACCGTGCCCAAGACCGCACCTTGACCGCTCAGTCGGGAAACACAATCGCACGATTGCCGTCGATGATCGTGCGATCGTGCACATGGAATCGGATTCCCCGCGCCAGCGCGTTGCGTTCGCAATTGCGTCCGAGACGGGCCAGATCGGTCGGACTGTGAAAGTGCTGCACGCGTTCGACTTCCTGCTCAATGATAGGTCCGGCATCCAGATCGGTCGTGACGTAATGACAAGTGGCGCCGATCAATTTCACACCGCGCTCATAGGCCTGCCGATAGGGATTCGCTCCGATGAAAGCCGGCAAAAAGCTGTGGTGAATGTTGATCAGCTTCCCCTGGTATTCGGCACAAAACCAGTCCGGCAGGATTTGCATGAAGCGCGCCAGCACCGCCAGTTCCACATTTTCCTGCTGCAAAATCGCATGAATGTCGCGGAAGCCGTTTTCCCGTTTTTCTCCATCCATTTCGATGTGGTGAAAAGCGATCCCGTAGCGTTTCGCCAACTCCCTGCAGTTGGTGCGATTGCCGATGATGGAAGTGATTTCCACGGGCAACTCCCCCATTTGGGCACGCCATAAAATTTCATTGAGGCAGTGATCGGTTTTGGTGACCATTACCGCAGTGCGCATCCGATACGGCAACACCCGGAAATGCCAGTCCGCGCGCAAACTGCGGCCCAGTGTGCCGAATCCCTCGATAAAATCCTGGATCTCCACATCAAGCGCGGCGGTATCGATCTCCAAACGCGCGAAAAATTTCCCTCCCAGGGAATCGGAAAATTGCGCGAACTCCATCAAATTGCCGGAGTGCCCGGCCACATAACTGGCGATCTTCGCCACAATCCCCTGTTGGTCCGGACAATTCAGCTTCAAAATCAGTCCCTTGGCTTGGTTCATCGTCATAGAGATATCAGTAATAGAGAGCCGGTTATGACAGCGGCGACCAATCCCACCAAGCAGAATAAGAGAATATCATGCCATGAGAAATAAAACGAAAAGCCTCGTTTTTTCTGAAAACCGTGACCATCGATGACGGAATGGGTGGAGGCTTGGTATAGCATATGCAGAGGACGATAGCCCGTGGGCGTGATTTTTTCCGCCTGTGGGGGGCGTGAGACCGGAGTTGGCGGACTCGTGACCAGCTCCGGCACTTTTCTCTGATTGCCAAGTCTCACGATTTTCGCCTCCAGGGCTTGCGGGGTATTCGAGCGCGTAGCCGATTGCAATTGGGGAACGGAAAACCGCTCCGGATCATGCGTATGTTGGCGTGGGGGCTCCAGATCCGTCGGAATCGCCGGCAAGATCATTTTTCGCGATATGTGCTGAGCCTGAGCAGGATAAATGGGTCGGCATTCCGGAATCGGCATAGGACGCAGACTTACAAACATGGTTTTAATTATTAAGATTTCCTTATCATTGGCAAGCATAAAATTTCACAGAAAATCACTTGCGCACATCCGTTACCGCAATAGGGTTTGGTCATGTCCAATACAGTTTCACGTCGCTCAATGCTCAAATGGGGTGTGGCCTCCGCTGCGGTCGCAGGAATGCCTCGTTTGCACGCCGCCGCAACTTCCTACACTCTGCCCACTCTGGGTTATGATCCTGCCGCGCTGGAACCGCACATCGATGCCGCCACGATGAATCTGCATCATGGAAAACACCACGCGGCTTATATCGCCAAAATGAACGAAGCGCTCTCCGCGAACCCGGCAGTCGCCACGAAAACGCTGGAGGAACTGATGACATCAATGGCGGACATCAAGGACACTGCCGTGCAAACCACCCTGCGCAACAACGGCGGCGGTCACTGGAATCACTCGTTTTTTTGGAACATCATGGCTCCCGCAGCGGAGAGCGGAAAACCTTCGGACGCACTCCTGAAAGCGATCAATGACTCGTTCGGCTCACTGGAGCAGATGAAGACCGCATTTACCGATGCCGCCATGAAGCGCTTCGGCTCGGGTTGGGCCTGGTTGATTGTGAAAGACGGAAAGCTGAAAATCACCTCCACGCCGAACCAGGACAATCCCTTGATGAAGGGGCTGGTGGCGGATGCGGATCTCGGCAAACCGATTCTGGGACTCGATGTGTGGGAGCACGCCTACTATCTTCACTATCAGAACCGCCGCGCCGACTATGCCGCCGCTTGGTGGAATATCGTGAATTGGGACGCGGCGAACAAGCATTTCGGAGCGTAGCCCTGTTTACGCATTTCAGTCACAAATGCATTGCAGTCACGGCGTTTCCCGCTAGGCTGAAGTCATCCTAGTCATGCCCGTGCAATTTCAAGCGCCCGAGTGGTTTTTACTCATCCCTGCCCTGCTCATCGCCGGCTGGTTCTGGAAAAACCTCTCTCTGTTTCAGCCGCTGCGCCTGCTCATCGTCTTCCTCTGCGCTCTACTCCTCTCGGATCCATCGATCCGCAAGCAACAGGACGCGCTTGATCTGTATGTGTTGCTGGACCGCTCGGAATCGACGGAAGATCTGGTCGATCAGGGTCTACCCGAATGGCAGCGCTTGTTGGAGAAATCCAAGCCATCGAGCCGTGATGAATTGCACCTGATGAATTACGCCGCGGAGATCGCGCCGCTCGGATCTGACGGTTCTGTTTTCACCGGCTCGCGCAAACTCACGCGCACCAATTTGGCCCTGCAAACCATCGCCGCGATGGCGAAGGAGGACAAACCCGCGCGTGTGCTGCTCTTTACCGATGGCTATTCCACCGAGCCGCTCTATGAAGCCACGGCACAGTTGCAAGCGCGTGGCATTCCGCTCGACTTCCGCTTGATCCGCGAAAATCTGGACAATGATTACCGCGTCGCACGTCTCGATTTTCCCGACCGCGTGCAGTCCGGTGAGCCCTTCTTGCTCGCCGTGACCGTGCGCGGATCAAAGGACGGCGATGTGCCCCTGACCCTGATGCGCAATCAGCAAGTTCTCACCGAGACCAAGGTAACGCTGACGAATGGCGTCGGCAAAATCGAATTCACCGATCGCATTCCGCGCGCCGGTTCCTTTGAATACTCGGCTCAAATCACGCCGACACAGGACCAGCACTCGGGCAACAATAAACTTTCACGATGGATCGAAATCACCGGTGGTCCGCGGGTTTTGCTGGTCACTCGCTACCAGGATGATCCTGCGGCGAAGATTCTCACATCGCTCAATTTCACCGTGGACGTCATCAGCGAACCCGCCCAATTGTCCGCCGGAAAACTGGCGGGCACCCGATGCGTGATCCTGAACAACGTCCCCGCGCACGAAATCCCCACCGCTTTTCTGGAAGCGTTGCCCTTTTACGTTCACGAACAAGGTGGCGGCTTGCTCATGGCGGGCGGCGACCGGTCTTTCGGCTCGGGCGGATATTTCGAGTCGGCCATCGATCCGTTGCTCCCGGTTTCCATGGAACTGAAGTCGGAGCACCGCAAGCTCGCTGTCGCCCTGGCGATCGTGATGGATCGCTCGGGATCGATGTCGGTTTCCGTCGGACCGGGAAAAACAAAAATCGATCTGGCGAACCAGGGCGCGGTGAACGCGATTGAGTTGTTAGGCAACATGGACCAGGTCGCGGTGATCGCGGTGGATTCCGCGCCCGAGACGTTCGTGCCGATGACACGCATCCAGAACAAACAGGCGGAACTCGCGAAGCGCGTTCGCAAAGTGCAATCCTCGGGCGGTGGCATCTACGTTTACGAGGGACTCAAGGCGGGCTGGGACGCGCTGAAAAAAACCAATGCCGGGACGCGGCACTTGATTCTCTTCACCGATACCGCCGATACGGAAGAACCGGGAGATTACAAGAAGCTGATCAAGGAAATGACCGATCAGGGCGCCACCATCTCGGTCATCGGCATGGGAACTCCCGCCGATTCGGACGCCAAGCTCTGCGAGGATATCGCCAAACTCGGCAAGGGGCGCATGTTTTACAGCGACAAGCCGATGGACATTCCGAAAATTTTCGCTCAGGAGACCGTCACCATCGCGCGCTCCGCCTTCATCGAGGATCCCACCAAAACCAAACAAACCGGACGTTGGTCGGAAGTCTCTCCCCAACCGCTGCAATGGCTGGGTGCCGTGGATGGTTACAACCTATCCTACGCTCGCGAGGACTCCACCGTCTCACTGGTTTCCTCCGATGAATACCTGGCACCGCTGGTGGCGACAGCACGGCGCGGTCTCGGTCGCACGGCTGCCATTTCCTTTCCGTTAGGCGGAAAAAAATCGGATGCCACCCGTCAGTGGCCGGAGTATGCGAACTTTCTCCAAACCACCACGCGCTGGCTGATGGGGCTGGATTTGCCGCCGGGGATCGGCCTGAAACACCGTGCGGAGGGATCGCGTCTGACTCTCGATTTGCTCTATGATCCCGAACTCTGGTCGGAAAAATTCAATGCCAATCCCCCCAGGATCCGTTTGTTAGAGTCCAGGGAAACGGCACAAACCTACGATCTGCCCTGGCGTCGCATTTCCCCCGGACAGTTCTCCGTGAGCCGGGATCTCGAAGAAGGCGCGGTAGTGCGCGGCGCGATCCAGGTTGGCAGCTACGCGATCCCCTTCGGCCCCATCACTCTCGGTTCGTCCATCGAGTGGGCTTTCGAGCCCGAAAGCATACGCGAGCTGCGCGCCTCCTCGAAGCAGACGGGTGGACGCGAATTGTTAGATTTGAAAACCGCATGGGTGCGTCCGCCATTCATCCAGGACACCTCCCTGCGCCTGCCGCTGATCATCTCGTTGTTGGTGATTTTGCTTGTGGATGCCCTGATCACGCGCACGGGATGGAAACTTCCCGCCTTCGCCGGACGTGTGGCACGTCCGAAGCAAAAGGTCGTCAAAGTCAAAAAGAGCAAGCCGTCTCCCGAAGAGCCGGAACCTCTCATCGTCGCCAAAGAAGAGAAGCTGGTGGCTCCCCAGGAAACCATCGAGGAAACGGCACGTCGTTCGCGTTTCCAAAAAGCCAAGGACCGCAAGTAATTGCCCCAAAAAATCCCGATTCGCGATCGATAAAAAAATGCAACGATGAGTTTGTCATTTGCCGATTCTTTGATACGCTTCGCGCCGTGAGCGAACCTCTCAAACCTACACAACGTCTTCTCTCGGCACTGGATCTCGGCCCCTCTTGGGCACGCGATGCCGTTCCACGTCCCGTTTCCCGTCCCGCCAAAGTTTCGGAAGAAGCTGTCGCACGCGAGGTCAAGCCATCCTTCCGTGGCGATGATCGACGGGATCGCGGGTTCGCTCCCCGCCGTGATGACCGTTCTCCGCGCGATGATCGTCGGGGCCCGCCCCGTGGTTCCGCGCCCCATCGCCGCTTCTCCGCTCCCGAACAGGAAGTCGTCATCGCACCGGCTCCCGGCGTGAAAGTATTGATCGAGCCGAATGCCGACGCGCTCCACCTGATCGCCAAAGAGGTGATGCACGTGGCACGGGTGTATTCCTTGTTTGACATCGCCAAGACCCTGCTGAGCCAGCGCGAGAGATATCATGGTATTTTTACGGTGGATGAATCCAAGCCGCCACTCTACTACGGCCATCGCGATCACTCGCTCTGGCTGACGAAAGAAGAGGCTGTGCAGCATTTCTGGAAAGCCGAATGGCGCACGGATTTGTATGAGGAGGAGGAAGTGGAGATCGATGGACCGGCGGGCAATTTCCAGGTCGTCGCGAAGTGCGGGCTCAGCGGCAAAGTGCTGGGACCACCCAACTATCACGCCTACCAATCGACCATCCGCCAGGTGCATCGCGAGTTGTTTCCGAACATGCCCTTCGATCGCTACGCGGCCAAAATCATCACCGAGCGCAGCGAGGAGGCCGTGCAGGCATGGCTTCATGGCATGAAAACCAAACTGCGCTGGAAGCCCGTGGGACAGGAGGAAACCGTGTGGTTGGAAGATCGCGCGGCGGTGGAGCACCACTTCCTGAACAACCGCTTTCCGGAAATGTATGTGGCCACGCACAAGGTGGAAGTGCCCGCGAACACGCCGGTGCAATTTTTCTCACCCGCATTGCTCGTGAATTTCAAAAATGCCGCGCGCCACGCCGCCAGTCACCCGGCGATCATCATCCCCACGGTCTGCACACTGCTGGAAAAGGAACACCTTCCCGTCTTCAAAAAACAAGGGAAACTCTTCGCCGGCCCTTCGCGTCCGCACCCGATTCCCGACGACACCACCTTCGCCGATCGCATGAATCTGATCGTCACCTGGATGCGTGCGAATCCGGAAACCAAACTGGGCAAACTTTGGAAGGCCGTGCTGCCGGAAGGTGAGACCGATCCCTCCGCCGACTGGTTGGCGGATCTCTTCTGGCTTCTGTCGCAAGGTCACTTGCTGCTTTTTGCCGATGACTCCCTCATCCTGCCTCAGCGCCGCAAAGCGGAACCCACCGCACCAGCGACCAAAAAACCTGCCGCGCCCAAAGACGCGCAGGAAAAGGAAAGCAAACCACGCAAGCGCAAGAACAAGAAGCGCCGCAAGCCGCTGCTGCGCATCATCGAAAAACGCGTGGCCGATCTGCCACCCCTCTTGCGCAAGCGCCTTCACGGCTTCGATCGCACCATCAGCCATCGCCTGCGCCTGAAAGCCCAGTACCGCCAGTCACGCCCCGCTAACAGCGAGGCTATTGACGAAATCGAATCCGATGCTACAGAAATCTAACACCATGAGCCAACCTGCCAAATTCCCCAATGTTACTGTCGATGCCAAAGCGAATGTCTATTTCGATGGCAAAGTCGTCTCCCACAGCATTCACTTTGCTGACGGATCGAAAAAAACGATTGGATTGATCTACCCCGGTGAATACCATTTCGGCACTGCCGCGGCCGAGCGCATGGAAATCATCGCCGGATCCTGCGATGTCACCCTTGATGGCACCACCGATTCCATTCACTACGGAGAAGGCACCGCATTCGATGTCCCCGCCAATAGCGGCTTCAACATCGCCGTCGCCGAAGGAATCTGCGAATACATCTGCTCCTTCCTGCCGTAATTCCCACAAGGACAAGCCAAATCAAAAAGCGCCAGGATCGAAGGATCCCGGCGCTTTTTTCTTTTCAGCTTTTCCCACTCACCAGTCTTGTCCGATGCCATAGCGGGCGCCGATTTCCAGCAACTCCTCGCGCATCGGCCATTCATCGGCGCGTTCGCTGGCGGTGTGACGCTTGCTGGCCCCCTTGAGCATCATGCAGCCGGTGTTGTCACCGATACGGCGCACCTCATCGATTTCCTCCACCGTGAGCCGCACATCAGGCAATGGCACGAACTCGCGGATCTTGTCTTCGATCGGCCGCTTGTCGTCGCCGGTTTCCTGCAAAAACGTGGGAACCACGGAAGCGACCGCGGGCTGCGACAGATTCCAAATGGCGGCGAATTGCAGCATGCTCAGGCCGTATTTCTGTGCGATGGGGCGCATTTGCTCCATTTTTTCGATGCCATGTTTCACCCAACCCGCCGGACGATAGGTGCGGTGATCCCCCGGTTTGAATTCATGGTCCGCACTGAATTCCTCGGTGAACACGCCACCGTAGTCCACCACGCGCGTCAGCACTTTGACGCCATGTTGCTCATAGGCATTCAGCGCCAGACCGACGGGCCAGGGCTCCAGAGGATTCAGAATGACCATGGTCCAATCGATCAAGTCTTTGTATGTCTCGATGTTGTGAATGGTGTCGAGCGTGAATCCGTTCGCCGGTCCCGGTGCCGTGCCGAGCATCTTGCTCAAGCCCTGGTCCTTCAGCGCGCGCATGCCATTCCAGACGGATTCGTTTGTGTAGCCGATTTCGTCGGGGTTGTGCAGCATCACCAGATCGAAATGCGAGCTGCGGCAGCGTTCGAGAGATTTTTCACAAGCCATGCGCAGATAGCTTTCGTACTGATCCGCGCCGCGCAGTTCGGGGTCGGTGAAACGAGGATAACCGGAGTTCCCCTTGCGCTGGCCCTCATAAAAATCGTGTCCGATCATGCCGACCAAACAATACGTGGAGCGATCGATGCCCTCGAGCGCCTTGCCCAACAAATCATCGGCGCGGCCATTGCCATACACATCCGCCGTCACAAAAGTGCGGAATCCGGAATCGTACGCGAGTCGCAGCGAATCGATGAAACGCTCCTCCGTTAGCATTTCTCCATAATGCATGAATCGTCCGCCACTCCAGGTTCCATAAGCTTCTTGTGTCAATTCCATTGTCGTAATTCGTTGGTTGCGAGAACCTACATATCGCAATTTTCCCAAAGGTCAAAGCAAAGCAAAATCCGGCGATCAAACATCAGGATTTGCGAAATGACAGAAACTCACAAAATCCCCAGATCCTCCGGCAATTGTTCGCGCTGTGCGGCCGCCGGGCGGTTCGCGTGGGCGAAGGAAATCACCGCGCCGACTCCCGCCGCCTGAGTCCCGCCCAAACGCACGGCGACAGGAAATACGGGCAGGCGGTACTTGCGCCTGCTGCGTCGCCAGTGGCTGAACAACCCACCCACCAGCAAAACGGCGACCGAGATGCAAAACGGCACGTTCCACTCACTCCACCAGTGCCGCATCATCTCGGTGTATTTTTTGTGAGCGGGCTCAGGCTTGGCTTGAGGTTCGGCTTCAGGAGGCGCGATCACACCTGCCTCCAGCGCTTTTTCCATCCAATAAATGCGGATCGACATTTGCACGCAAAAGCCATCGAGCTGGTCCACCGCCTGGCTTTTCACACTGGCCTGGTTCACGGCGCTTTGACGCGCGCGGGCGCTCTCCGCACGGCCCACGGCGGTCATGAGATCAGGACTCAAATGGATGATGGAACGCTCCGGCGCCCCCATGAAATAAAACAACAGGACCGTGGGGCCGGAATCGGCAAAACAACGCTGGAAAACATCCTCCGCACGGATGTTCGGCGGGATGATTTGTTTGGTATCAAACACATACACGTAAAAACCGACTTTCGAGTCGCTGGCATGATACTTGAGGAAACTCAAACGATCGCGGTATTCCTGCCGGCTCAGAAGTTTTTGCGGGTCGGTGAGGAAGGATTTCGGCTTCTGATCGAAATACTTCACTAGGTCTTCTTCGGCAATCTCGGAGGGATCCCCGACGTCGAGCAACTCCGCCATATACTCGGGCAAGGATAAGCCATCCATTACCGGCGCCGCCAGTTCCTCTTCGGAAATCGGGCGAAACAAGGCATCGGAAATCAGGTTTTCGCCCTGTAACAAACGTTCGGCATCCGCATCCGACCAACGGGGCAATGGCGGATTCTCATCTTCTTGCGATTGCGCAAAAAAGACGATGCAAAGGAAAAAAACGATGAATGGTCGAGATTTCACGGATTATCCTCCTCCTCGCCTTGTGGTTCATCCTGATTGCCCTGCTTGATCCGCTTCACCAGCGACTCCCACTGCGGCGGCATCACTTTCCGGGCAAACTTCCGCGGGTCGCGCTGCGCCTGCAAGCACTTGCGCTGAAGAATTTTTTCCAACATCCGCACGAGGGCTACGATTCCCAGATCATACTTGCCCTCCAGCCAGTGCGGATGTGCCTTGCAGAGACATTGATAGGTATCCTCCTCATCGAGATAGGCGTCCAGTTGGTAGCCGAAACTGATGCTGGCCGACTTGCGCTCCACATCGATGACGAGTGCGATTCCCGCATCGTTTTTCACCTCATCAAGATCCTCAAAAACAGCCCGATTCAGCAGCCAAAATCCGAAAATACGCAGGCTTTCACTTTGCTGGAAAACGCCTGTATAGACAGCAAAAAACAATTCGGGAAAGCGCGCGGAAAACCGATCCATGGCGCTTTGCACCCGCCTGCGTTCTGCCAATCGCATCAAGCCCGCGCGATCCGCCAAGGCCGGCATTTCCCGTTTCACCGTGCCAAACTGCGCGTCCGCATGTGCCAGGGAAAAGCCACAACGCGGGCAAGATTCCGCCCCTCGGTGGATTTTTTGCACGCAGCGGGGACACTTCATAATTACGCCGCAAGACTGTTCGATTTGAACGATCAGGTCAAAATCAAAAGGGAAATTTCATGATTCTGTTGCCGTCAGAGGAGTGATGGAATCGAGTGACCTTTATCCCTTTTTCCACCAGTCCGCCTCTTTTTCCCATGCGGCCTTGGGAGCGGACTCCACTCCATGAGCCACTTCCCGCTTCTGATCCTGCTCCAGTTCGTCAAGGAGTTGATCGACGTGTTTGTCACGCCGCGCGGCCCGCCAGCGCATGGTCAGCAGCAACAATGCCACCACCCCGAGGGCGCTGAAAATCACCACCAACATGGCAATGGCGAAGGCATCCGACTCGAGCGTGGTTTCCATGAATTCAGTGGATGATGCGGCGCATGGGGATCATGCTCGAATACTCAAATCCCATTTTTTTGAAGAAATGCTGGGAATCGGCACTGATCTTGTCTGTCAGCAGAGTGATGCGCTTGAAATCCTTTTTCTTGGCGAAATCAAGCACATACTCGATCAACATGGTGCCGTAGCCGTGACCACGATGCACCGGGTGAACGATCACATCCTCCATCAGGATGACAAAGCCTCCCATCGCAGTGGAGATCGTGAACAGGAGATTCACCATGCCGAAAATGGCATCGTCGGACCGCAGCACGAAAATCCGACCGCGCGCCGGTTGCTCGAGAATCAGGCGCAACCCATGCTCTTGCACCTGGGAATCCGCGCGAAGGTCACCGGAATGCGCGAACAAGTCCATGGTCAGCGCGACCAGTTCCGGCAAATCCTCGATGGATGCGGGCTCCACACGCAAGTTGAGTTCCCGCGGACTTTTCCGTTTTTCCTGCGCCTGCTCCATGCCTTTACTATGCATAATTCATTCCAAAAGTCACGCGATTATTCGCTTCCCTCAGATGAACTAAGCCATCGGCGGCGCGTCCAGTTCCACCCAGCTACGGCATCCGCCATAACGGGCTTCATAGGGAAATACCCACGGTTTTTCCAGAGCAAACACTTTCACTTTTGCCACGTGGATGCTGCCACAAGCCATCCCCTTTCCCTCCCAGTCAAAGCGATCACGCACGGTTTTTTCGGTGTAAATGTGCTGGTCTGCAAAGGATTGCACCTCCTCCCAGTCCGTCAGCGTGCGCGCCCATTCGACCTCGCAGCGATGCGTGATCGTGATCAAATCCCCCTTTTGCCACTCTGGCAGGACCTCGACAGGCACCGGCACACGCACTTGCTCGGTCGTGGCGTGGAAGCGTGTGGAAAAAAGGAAAAATTTCTCATGCGCAAACGAAAACCCCGCGCGCCCCTCATGGATGCCGCCCTTGCGCAAAATCACGGTCTGGCGTCCATCAGCCAGCGCGTCACAGACCACCTGCCATTCCTTGAATCCCATCGCTTTCTCCATGCGCCGTAGGTAGCCAAGCCCGCGAATCAGGGCAAGTCTTAACTCAAGAGTTCTTGACGCCACCACGGCGACTGATAGCCTTTTGCACTATGAGAATACTCCCTATTTTGCTGGCGGCATTGACATTTCCGCTTGCCGCGCAACCATTGCCCGAAGCCAAGCTGCAACCCTTCGCCGTTGTGCCCGCCGCCATTCCGGCCGTCAAGGGACCGCTCAAGCCAATGGAAGCCAAAGCGCCCGAGCTGAAGGACTGCGCCAATGCTCCCGCGATCTTCGAAAAACTCGGCATCGCCCTCACCGCCGAACAACGCACCTGGTTGGAAAAAAATCGATTTCTGCTCATCCCCGTGGAAGCCACCAAGCTCGGCGAAGAGCCTCCCGTGGAGGAATATGATAAAGAATGGTCCTTCACCAGCGATGAAATGCTCAACGCGTTTTCCCAGCTCGCATGGAATTCCATCGAAGAGCGCTCGCCCGATGAAACCAAACTCGTCACGCCCGATCTCGTGCTGCACGCCTGGCATCGCTCGTTTCAACGCTCGCTGGAGTTTTGCGAACAACGCCGCCTGCACCAACTCCTCGAAACCTTCCTCAGCGGAATGCGGCTGAATTTGCAAAACATGCGGAAAACCGTCAGCCCCGATCATGCCGCCGCCGTCGCTCACGCAGAAGCCCGCATTTCTCTCGCATGGATCCTTCTCGGCAAAGGTCACAACCCTGATGCCGATCGCTACGATCCCGACAAATCAACACTCACCGCCTCCACCGGCTATGAAAACGACGTGCGTGCTCGCCTGCAACTGGCGCGCGTTAGCCTGCCTGATGACTTGGTCGATGCCATCGAAAAAGAACTCACACTCATCCTCGCTCACGAAGGCATGCTTCCCTCGCCCCTATTCGCGACCTTGCATCCCGAGAAACCGCAGGATTACACGCAATACAAAACGCGCTCGCACTACACCAAAAACAACGTCCTCGGTGGATACTTCCGCGCGATGATGCAGCTCGGGCGCAATGGCTACCCGCTCGAATCCGATGAGGGCCTGCGCGACGCGCTGATCCTCGCCCAGGCCATGGCCACGCCCGACGCCAAAGGAGCCACCCCCGTTTCCCAGTGGCAGCAAGTCATGGAAATCACCGGATTTTTTGCCGGGGAAAGCGATGACATTACCTACCAGCAGTTGTGCGCATGGATTCAGCTTTCGACCAAACAAGCCGCTCTCGGCAAAGACAAAATCTTCTCCGCTGAGTTCCGCTCCACCCTGCGCGAGAACCTCGCCAAACTCCCGCCACCTCGCATCAACTCACGCGTGAACGCCACCCAACAAACCGCCGCGGTGCCGGAAAATCCCGAGTTCCGCCTCTTCGGCCAGCGCTTCACCTGGGACACGCACGTCATGCAGCAGTGGGTGCTCGGCGCACCGGATGCCATGCCTTCATTGCCCACCGCCGCCTACATTCCCGCTGCTTTCGGCGATGCCTTTGCCACGGCACGCAGTCTGGAGCACCTGAAACAATATGGCGACAAAGCCACCGCTTACAGCGCCGAATTCCAAAACCGCCTGCCCAGGATTCGCGCGGAAATTTCCGCCATCACCGATGCCGAGTGGTTCGCTTCCCTCGGCAGCAAACAACTGCACGTCATCGGTCAACTCGTCGGCGCACGCGATGCGAACTACCCCTTCTACATGCAGAGCGAGGCCTTTGCGGCGAAAAATTTCACCAGCATGTTAGGCTCCTACACGCAGCTCAAACACGACACCGTGCTCTACGCCAAACAACTCTACGCCGAGGGTGGCGAAGGCGGCGACACCGAGGGCAAACTCCCTCCCGCGCCCAAAGGATTCGTGCAACCGGACCTCGCGTTCTGGCGTGAAATGGAGCGCATGAGCGCTTTCGCGGCAGCGGGTTTTGCCAAGCACAAACTCATCCCCGATGCCGCCGAGGAATTTTCGCGCTACAATCAATTTGCCAGTGAGATGAAATTCCTCCGCAAGCTCGCCGAAAAACTCGCCACCCAGGCCGCCGTCACCACCGCAGAGTGGGAAAAACTGCGCACCTTGAGTTTCAACTACATGGCCTCCCCCATTTTGGAGCAAGACATCCCCAAACCCGGCGAGGGAAAAAATGCCTTGGTGACCGATATCGCCACCGATGTCGCTGGCGGAAAAATTCTCATGGAAGCACTCGGCAGGCCCTACATCATGCTCGCCATCGTCGGGGGAACCCACGGCACGCGCCTCACCGCAGGCGTGGCCTTCAATCACACCGAATTCACCCGCGGCCTCGACCAAGGCCGCATGAACGATGAAGAGTGGCAAAAAGACTTCTACACCAGCCAACCAAAACAACTGACCAAACCCGCCTGGCATCCTCCCGTGACGACTCCGGTGCGGCTGAAGGAGGAGGAATAAATGCGCGTTCTCTCGCTATTCTTCTGCTGCGCACTCTGGGCACGGGCCGCCCCATGGCCGATCTATTTTGAATCCGATCGCCTCTTTCGCGAAGCCGCAGAAAAGGCCGACCGCGCCCACGCACCCCTGCCCCAGCGCATCACCGGGCTGACCGTGCCGCATCACGCACCTGCAGCGGAAATGATCGCCACGGCGTTCCGACTCGCCGCCGCTCATGAATACACTCGCATCGTCCTCATCAGCCCCGATCACCACTCTCGCGGCACCACGCTGTGCAGCACCACGGCGCGACCTTTTCTCACGGCCAGTGGCGAGGTCGCTACCGACGCGACCGCCGTCGCGCGACTCCTCATACATCCCGATGTCAGCGACTCCGCTTTGTTTTCAAAAGAGCACGGCATTCTCACGGTCTTGCCCTTGGTCAAACGCTATTTCCCGCAAACTCCCATCGTCGCCATCGCCCTGAACGCTCGCTCGGATCGCGCCGAGTGGCAACGCATGGCCGAGGCCATCGAGCCCATCATCGATGAAAAAACCTTGCTGATTCAATCGACCGACTTTTCCCACTACCTCACATGGCAAGAAGCCAAGCGCCACGATCAACAAACCCTCCACGTGCTCGCCACGGGCGACAAGGACTTGATGGCCACGCTGAAACAGCCCGCACACCTCGACTCCAAATGCTGCCAATGGGTGCAGGCCCACTTGCAGCAAAAGCGCTTCGGCGTGACATCACCCGTGGTCATCGATAACCGCAACGTCTGTGAGTGCGGCGCCTCGCCGCGCGAACCACGCACCACCTCCTACATCACCCAGCTCTGGTGCGCCGAACCGCTCTCCTCCGCCACCCTTCCCGGCGAAGCCTGGTTTTTCGGCGGCGATGTATTTTTCGGCAGGTCGATCGCCGCGAAGATGAAGTCGAAAGAATTCCGCGAGAAAATCGCCGCGAAAATCCAGCAAACCACCGCAGGTCGGCCGCTCATCGTCAACCTGGAAGGCGTGCTGTTTTCCGGTCATCCCCCCGCCCACGCCCACCCGCTCATGCTCGGCATGGACGCGCGCATCGTCATTCCCGCCCTCAAAAGCTGGAACGTCCCTGCCGTCATCCTCGCCAACAACCACAGCGCGGACTTCGGCGAAAAACAAAAGCAGTTCACCATCGCGCACCTGCGCGCCCACGGCATCATACCGCTCGATGCCGGACCGCCGCAAGAACTCGGCCCCTTCCGTTTCGCCTGTGCCACCGATCTCTCCAATCAACCACTGCACAGCGTGCGTTTGATCCAGGAAAAACACATCCTCGACTGGCGCAGTCCCGCCTCAGCACCCCCCCTCCTCGCCTGGTTCCATGCCGGCACCGAAGGATCATCCAAAGCCGATGCACGCAGCATCCAGGTCGCCGACTGGGCGGAGCAAGCCGGTGCCAGCCTCATCAGCGGCTGCCACCCGCACGTTTCCTCACAGAAATGGGAGCATAAACCCAACTCCCTGCGCTGGTATTCCACCGGAAACCTCCTTTTCGATCAAAGCAACACCGATGGCACCTTGCTCGAACTGCGCTTCTTCCCTCAAGGCACCTACAGCGCCCGCATCCACCGCATCGGAAATCTCTTCCACACGCGTTAAATCCACTCCAGGGCATCGATGAGGATCCACCCCGCCATCACCAAGCCCACCGCGAATTTGACAATCATGCCCGCCACCGTGCCCAAAACGCTGCCCACACCCGACACCAATGCCGGGGCATTTTCCTTTTTGGCGAAGCATTTTTCGAACAGCAGCGCCCCGATCAGCGGCCCCAGTATGAGCCCGAACGGGAAAAAGAACATACCCACAATCCCACCGATCAACGCGCCCCAGGCCCCCCATTTGCTGCCACCGAACCACTTCGTGCCCGCCGCCCCGCTGAAAAATTCGAACGCCTGCGAAGCAATCAGCAATAGCAGCAATACAACAAAAGACCACCAGCGGATCCCCGAGCTCTCGCCGAGCATCAATCGATGAATCACTGCCGCCAGCAGCAAAATGACCTGTCCTGGCAAGATCGGAATCAGGCAGCCCGCCAGTCCGACAATGATGAGGCAACAGGTCACCAGCCACGCGACGGCCACGCCGCTTTCGTGCCACGGCAGCGCCGACCAAAACTCCGCAAGCCAGGTTCCCATTTCACTCCACACAGGGTAAAAACTAGCGTTTCGGGGGACCGGGTCAAGCGACGACGAGAAAAAAGAAAAAAACACAAACAAAAATTACCGTTTGCACCATTTAGTATTTGAGGGTAAGTTTCAACCACCCCTTGGGCAACACAACAACAACTACATCACAAACAGATATGAAAAAACTAGTATGGACCACACTCGGACTTTTCGCATTCGCAGGCTTCGCATTTGCGGGTGACTGCAAGAAGTGCAAAAAAGAAGGCGAAGAAGCCAAAGAAGAGACCGTAGCTCATTGCGGCAAGTGCGATAAGAAGCACGACGAAGAGAAGAAAGACGAAGCGAAAAAAGAAGGCACCGTAGCCGATTGCAAAAAGTGCAAAAAAGACGGTGAAGAGAAGAAAGAAGAAGGCACCCTTGCTGGTGACTGCAAAAAGTGCAAAAAAGACGGCGAAGCTGAAAAAGAAGAAGGCACCCTCGCTGGTGACTGCAAAAAGTGCAAAAAAGACGGCGAAGCTGAAAAAGAAGAAGGCACCCTCGCTGGCGATTGCAAAAAGTGCAAAAAAGACGGCGAAGCTGAAAAAGAAGAAGGCACCCTCGCCGGTGACTGCAAAAAGTGCAAAAAAGACGGCGAAGCTGAAAAAGAAGAAGGCACACTCGCCTAATTTCCTCGCTACTCTCGATCCAAAGCTGCCAGTTCATTCTGGCGGCTTTTTTTGTGCCCTCAACTCAGCGCTTCTCCTCGATTCCCAGATGCTTGCGGGTTTCTTTCCCCATTTCGGTGGCGATTTCTCCCAAAAGAGCTCTTTCCTTGCGCTTGCCGTTCACGCCGATGTCGACCGTGGGCAGGGTTTCTTGGGTCATGGGGTGACGAAATTCCCCCACCCTCACGAACAGAATGCTCTTGAGTTGATCCATGGCTTGCTGCTCGGTCGAAAGGTTCCAGCGCTGCTGTAACGAGAGAGCCTTGACCAAGCTGCGCAGTGAGTCATCTTTTTTGAGATGGCCCAGAACATCTTCTTGCAGTCTCGTGCGATCTTCCACACTGGAGCTGGGGTTGAGCGGCATCGGCACCCACTGTTGATCGGGGCGATTCTGCTTCACCCACCAGTAACCACCTACTGCCGACACCATGATCAGGCCTGCGGCCACCAGTCCCAAGAAAATCGAACGTTGCATGTGAACTCAGATTATCGCATCAAGCGCTTACGCCAAGCATAATTTCACCCTATGAATTTTCCTCGCACCTCTGCCCGCACCATTACTCTGGAAAATGGCCTAACCCTGATTCTAGATCCTCATCACGATCATCCGGTCATCAGCACGAAATTGTTTGTCGCCACCGGCTCGCTACACGAAGACACCCTGCTCGGTTCGGGACTGTCGCATTTTCTCGAGCACATGGTTTTCAAGGGCACGAAACAGTACAGCGGTGATCGTCTCGCCGCTGTGGTGCAGGCCGCCGGCGGCCACTGGAATGCCTATACCAGCTTCGATCGCACGGTGTATTACATCGATGGCCCTTCCTCGGGACGGGAGGTGTTTTTGCAGGTGCTGACGGACATGGTCTTTCGCCCGCTGCTGCCCGAAACGGAATTTTTGTTAGAAAAAGATGTCATCCGCCGCGAGATCGACATGGGACTGGATGACCCGCATCAGGCCGCCATGCGGTTGTTGTTGGAGACGGCGTTTCGCGAGGACCCGCGGCGCTTGCCGGTCATCGGCCACCGCAGCGCCTTCGATGCCATCACCCATGATGACCTCGTGACCTATCACCGCAAGCGCTACACGAGCAATCGCTGTTTTCTTGTCATTTCCGGTGATTTTGAAGAGCAGCAAACCATCGAGTTCATCAAAGATCTGACCGCTGATCTGATGCCGGGCATGCCGCATGAGCCGCACATTCCCGCTGATGCTCCGCAGTGCAGTCGCCGCGAGGGCGAGCGCACCTTTGCCATCCCGAACTCGAAGGTCATGCTGGCATGGAAAATTCCCCACATGGGCCACCCTGATCTGCCGGTCTATGAAATGCTTTCGATGATGCTGGGCTCGGGACAGTCATCGCATTTATACACGGAGCTGCGCGAAAAGCAGGAACTGGTGGAGGAAATCGGCGCCTATACCTGGAGCAGTCACATCAGCGAGGGCTTGCTCGGCGTCTCGGCGGAGTGCGATCCGGAGAAGCGCGAGGCGGTGATCGCGGCCGTGCTGGAGCAAGTCGCTCTCTATACAAATCACGATCTCGCACCCGCGCTGGCACGTGCCAAGCGGCAGTGCATGGTATCGCAGTTCCGCGGCCTCACCACCGCCTCCGGCAGGGCTTCGGATCTCGCCTCGAATTGGCATGAGGCGCGCAATCTGCATTTCACCAGCGACTTTTTGCAACGGGTGGAGCAGGTCACCGAGGAGGACATCCGCCGCTGTCTCGCCACTCTCACGGATCGCAATCTCACCATCACCCGACTCAATCCGCTCGATACCCCTACCTCCAATACAGCGGCGGCAGCCAAAAAAGCGACGAGAGAATCGCATACCCTGCGACTCAGCAACGGCCTGGAAGTCGCGTTGTTTCCCGATGCGCGCCTGCCCCTGATCAGCATCCAGACGGCATTTCGCGGCGGGCTATCTTCAGAACATGCGCAAAACAATGGCCTCACGACACTACTGGCCGCCACCCTAACGGAGGGCACGGAAACCCGCAGTGCCTGGGACATCGCTGCCGCGCTGGATCTCATGGGAGCCTCCTTGAACGCTTCTGCGGGCAATAACACCATCAGTGTGAGCGCCAGTTGTCTATCAGAGGATCTGGCTTCCCTGCTGGAAATCTGGGCCGATGTGCTGCTGCGCCCTACCTTTCCGGAGGCGTCGCTCCATCGCAACAAGGTCTCGCAAATCAGCTCGCTGCGCGAATCGTTGGAAGATCCCCTCACCTCATGTCTGCTCTCGCTGCGCCAGCTGCTCTTCGGCAAGGAGAGTTATGGCTTGCCGCCACATGGCACGGTGGAGACGGTGCAGGCCGTGCCGCGCGAGGATGTGATCGCCTATCACCGGAAATTCTTCTGCACGGAAAATGGCAAAGTAGCGATCGCCGGTGACTTCGATCCCGCGACCGTCATCGATTTGTTAGAAAAACATCTCGCTCCCATGCCTGCCGGCAGCGGCTTCGAGCCGAGCATTCCCACACTGGCCAGCGGTCTCACGGAAATCTTGCAGCGCGATAAAAAACAAGCCGTTCTCGCCATCGGCTATCCGGGACTCGCCGTGACTCATGAGCAGCGCTTCGCCGCGATGATGCTGCTTGAATATGCCTCGGACATGGCCGGACCGATCTTCACCCGCATCCGCGAGGAGCTGGGCCTCGCCTATCAGGTGGGCGCCTATGAGTTTCTCGGCCATCATGCGGGCATGATCACCTTCTACCTCTCCACGGCACCAGAGCAACTCGATCTCGCCCATCGCGAATTACAGAGCCAGATCCGCATCATCGCCGAACAGGGCATTCCCGACGCGGTCTTTGAAAACGTGCGCGCCACCGTGCTGACCAGCCTGGTCATGCAGCAGCAAAGCCCCGGCGCCATCGCCCGCCATGCCGCGATCGATCTGCTCTTCGGCCTCCCCGCCACGCACCAGCGCATCGTCCACGAACGCATCCGTGCCCTCACCAGCGAAGACGTGCGAACGATGGCACGTGCCTTCCTGCGCGACGACCTGGCGGTGACGGCCATGGTCAATCCCCTGCCTCATGAAATCTCAACAAAATAGTTGACCAATCGTCTAGGATTTGTAGATTACGTGCATGGGCAGGACGAGTGATGCGCGCGAGCGCTTGATTGAGGCGATGAGCGAGCTGATCTGGCTTGGCTCCTATGGTAGCACCAGTGTCGATCATATCTGTGAGCGTGCTGAAGTGAAAAAGGGTAGTTTTTACCACTACTTTGCTTCCAAGACCGATCTCGCCCTGGCCGTCATCGATGAAGCCTCACACGAGGTTTTTGAAACGCTGGACCGCATTTATTCGGCCACCGTCCCGCCACTGGAACGCATCCGCAACGAAGCGCGCTGGGGCTACCAGCACCAGCAGGAAATCACACAAAAATTTGGTCGTGTGCTCGGCTGTCCGCTTTTTTCACTCGGCGCGGAAGTGGGCACACGCGAAGAGAAATTGGTACTCAAAATCAAAGAAATTCTCGACAAGCATCTGCGCTACTACGAGTCGGCGCTGCTCGATGCCCAGCATCAACAACTGATCGCCATCACGCCCGTGGAGCCGATCGCGCGGCGGTTGCTCGCCTACGCGGAGGGCATGCTGACGCAGGCGCGCATCCACAACGACTTGGCCTACATCGCGGAAATCGAACAAGGTTTCATGGCCATGCTCGACATCCTCGTGCGCCAGAGAGCGTAATTTTTTTTATTCATACCCTACCAACTAGTCAACTATGAAATTTCCGATTACCATGGCCTGCGCGCTGGCCTTAACTTGCTGCAAACGCGCGGAGCTGGGCCCGCCGCCACAGATGCCGCCCTCACCCGTGGGCGTGCTAAAAATCACTCCGGAACCCATCATCGAGTGGGAGGAATTCAGCGCGCGGGTCGAGGCCATCGACAGCGTTTCGCTGAGTCCGCGCGTGAGCGGATACATCGATGCCGTACATTTCTCCTCTGGGGAAATGGTCACGAAGGATCAACTGCTGTTTCAGATCGACCCCCTGCCCTACAAGGCGAAACAAGCGCAAACCGCCGCCCTGCTGCAGCGCGCCGAAGCCGCTCTCGCCAGTGCGAAGACTGAAGCGCAGCGGGTGCCGGAATTGCTGATGGCACGCGCGATGACGCAGGAGGAGGCCGATGCCCGACTCTCGAACTACCAACAAGCCCAGGCTTCGTTCGCCGCAGCGCAGGCCGATCATCAGTTGGCGCAGTTGGATTTTGAACGCACGAAAGTGCTTTCTCCCATCGCCGGAAAAATCTCCCGTGCCATGGTCACAACGGGCAATCCCGTCACGCCTTCCACCGTATTGACCACGATCGTCAGTGTGGATCCGATTCACGCCTATGCCGATCTCGATGAAAACACGCTCCTGCGCGTGCAGCAGTTGATTGCCAAAAAACAGGTCAAACTCGACGACAAGGGCCGCATCCCCGTGCAGCTCCAGTTGGCCGATGAAAAGGAATTTCCGCATCAGGGTTGGTTCGAATCGTTAGACAACCGCGTCATGGCATCCACCGGAAGCATCGTGCTGCGCGCCATCATACCCAATCCCGATGGCAAACTCATGCCCGGCATGTTCGCGCGCATCCGCCTGCCACTCAGCGTGGAAAAGCCCACCATCGTCATTCCGGAAACGGCGATCAAAACCGATCAGGGGCAGAAATTCGTCTATGTGATCGATGACAAATCCTGCGCGCAATACCGCCCCGTGACGCTAGGACCGGGCATGGGCCTGCGCCGCATCATCCGCAGCGGCCTGCAGGAAGGCGACGTCATCGTCGTCAATGGTCTGGCCAAAATCTTCATGCCGGGCATGCCCGTGGCTCCTGAATTCGAAAAAACGACCAAGCCATGAACATTGCCGGATTTTTCATCAATCGCCCGATTTTTGCGGGCGTGCTCTCGGTCATCATCGTGGTGCTCGGAAGCATTTCTCTGTTTCAGTTGCCGATTTCCGAATACCCGGAAGTCGTTCCGCCTACTGTCATCGTCACGGCGAACTACCCCGGTGCCAACCCGAAGACGATCGCGGAAACGGTCGCCTCGCCCCTGGAGCAAGCGATCAACGGCACGGAAAACATGCTCTACATGAGTTCGCAAAGCACGGCGAATGGCGTGATGACGCTTACCATCACGTTCAAGCTCGGCACGGATATCGACAACGCGCAGGTGCAGGTGCAGAACCGCGTTTCGCAGTCATTGCCGAAGCTGCCCGAGGAAGTGCGGCGCATCGGCGTCACGACCATCAAGAGCTCGCCGAACCTGACGATGGTGGTGCACTTGCTTTCGCCGAACGATCGCTATGATTCGCTTTACCTGCGCAACTACGCCATTCTCAATGTGAAGGACGAGCTCGCCCGCTTGCCGGGCGTGGGTCAGGTGGAGCTGTTCGGTGGTGGTGACTACGCGATGCGCATCTGGATCGATCCGGAAAAATCCGCCGCACGCGGGCTGACGGCATCGGATGTGGTGCAGGCGATTCGCGAGCAGAACGTGCAGGTCGCCGCAGGTGCCGTAGGCCAGCAACCGATGGATCGCGAGGTCGCGCTGGAGCTTACGGTCAATGCCAAGGGGCGCTTGGTGTCGGAGGAAGAGTTCGAAAACATCATCGTCAAAAACGGCGCGTATGGCGAAAAGACCAAACTCAGAGACGTGGCGCGCATCGAGCTGGGTGCGGGAGACTACAGCCTGCGCTCGCTGATCAACAACAAAGAAGCGGTGGGCATTCCGGTGTTCCAGTCTCCCGGCTCCAATGCCCTGGCGCTCTCCGATAGCGTGCGCGAAAAGATGGAGGAATTGAAAAAGAAATTCCCTCAGGGTCTCGACTACACCATCGCCTATGACCCCACGCGTTTCGTCAACAAGTCCATCGATGCGGTGATCCACACGCTGTTAGAAGCCGTTTTGTTAGTGGTGATCGTGGTGGTGCTTTTCCTGCAAACCTGGCGCGCCTCCATCATTCCGCTGGTGGCCGTTCCCGTTTCTCTGATCGGCACTTTTGCGGTGATGCATCTGTTGGGATTTTCGCTGAACAACCTATCACTCTTCGGCCTGGTGCTGGCGATCGGCATCGTGGTGGATGACGCCATCGTGGTGGTGGAAAACGTGGAGCGCAATATCGCGCTCGGACATCCGCCGATCGAGGCGACGCGCATCGCGATGAAGGAGGTGACCGGCCCCATCATCGCCACGACGCTGGTGCTCTGCGCGGTGTTCATACCCACCGCCTTCATCAGCGGCATCAGCGGACAGTTTTACAAACAATTCGCGGTGACGATTGCCATCTCGACGATGATTTCCGCCTTCAATTCCCTCACACTCAGCCCCGCACTCTCAGCGCTGTTGTTGCAGAGTCATGGCAGCAAAAAAGACTACTTCACCCGCTTTCTCAACCTCATCCTCGGCTGGTTGTTCCGACCGTTCAACCGCTTCTTTTTCTGGTCATCGCAGCTCTATGTGGGCATCGTGCGACGCATCATCCGTTTTGCCGTGGTCGCTTTGTTGATCTATGGCGGCCTGATCTGGCTGACCTATCGCGCCTTTGAAACGACACCTACCGGTTTTGTTCCGGCGCAGGACAAACAATACCTCATCGCCTTCGCGCAATTGCCCGATGGCGCGTCACTGGACCGCACGGAAAAAGTCATCCGCGAGCTCAGCGACATCGCGCTGCGGCATCCGGGTGTCGATAACAGCATCGCTTTCCCCGGTCTGTCGATTCAGGGATTTTCCATCAGCCCGAATTCCGGCATTGTCTTCGTGGGGCTGAAGCCGTTCGAAGAACGCACCACGCCGGAACTGTCCGCAGAGGCCATCGCCGGTGCTCTCAACGGTCAGTTTTCGCAGATCAAGGAAGCGCTGGTGCTCAGCCTCTCCCCTCCTCCGGTCAACGGCATCGGCACCACGGGGGGCTTCAAGCTGATGATACTCGACCGCAGTGATGCGGGCTACGATGCTCTCTATCAGCAAACGCAGCAGTTGTTAGGGAAGGTCATGCAGGCCCAGCGCTTCGGGCAAACCTACTCGGGCTACACCGTCAACGTGCCGCAGCTCGATGCCGATGTCGATCGCGAGAAGGCCAAGGCCGCTGGTGTGCCTTTGCAGAATTTGTTCGAGACCTTGCAGATCAATCTCGGCTCGGTGTATGTGAATGACTTCAACCGTTTCGGCCGCACCTGGCAGGTGGTCGCTCAGGCGGATTCCTCCTTCCGCGATGAACCGGAGGACATCGGCAAGCTCAAAACACGCAACCTCAATGGAGAGATGGTGCCCGTAGCATCGATGGTGAAAGTCGCCGTCAGCTCCGGTCCGGATCGCGTCACCCACTACAATGGCTACCTCGCCTCCGACTTCAATAGCGCTGCGGCTCCGGGCATCAGCTCCGGCGAAGCCGAGGCCGCTATGGAGCGGATTGCGAAAGAATCGCTCCCCCCCGGCTTCGAGCCGGAGTGGACGGATCTCGTCTATCAACGCATCCTCGCCGGCAACTCAGCCGTGTATGTCTATCCCCTCTGCCTGCTGCTGGTCTTCCTCGTGCTAGCCGCGCAATACGAGAGCCTGCGCCTGCCGCTTGCCATCATTCTGATCGTGCCGCTGTGTCTGCTGTTCTCCCTTGCGGGCGTGATCCTCAGTCATAGCGATAACAATATTTTCACGCAGATCGGCTTCATCGTGCTGATCGGGTTGGCCTGCAAAAACGCGATTCTCATCGTCGAGTTCGCGCGGGAAAAACAGCTCGAGGGCATGTCGCCGCTGGAAGCCGCTCTGGAAGCCTGCCGCCTGCGCTTGCGCCCCATCCTGATGACTTCCATCGCATTCATCGCTGGATGTTATCCTCTGGTCGTCAGCACCGGTGCGGGCGCGGAAATGCGACGCGCCATGGGCACGGCCGTGTTTTCCGGCATGATCGGCGTGACAATTTTCGGACTCTTTCTCACGCCTTTGTTCTTCGTTCTCCTCAGCCGTCTCGGCAAAAAATCAACCACTCACCCTCATGAAAGTTCCTCTGATCTCGTTCCTTAGCCTATTTTTGTTAGGTTCATCTCTTCTTGCCGAGGAAATCACACTGCGCCAGGTGCAGCCGCGCGATCACGTGCCGCGCGGCGATTGGTGGTCGGTCTATGGCGATGCCAAGCTCGACTCGCTGATCCGCGAGGCCAGCGCGGCGAATCAAAACATCCGCATGGCGGTATTCCGCTTTGATCAAGCCCGCGCCACCGCGCGCATCGCCCGCAGTGAGTTTTTCCCCACCGTGGATTTGGGCGCGGCGGCGACACATCAATCGTTCAGCGGAAATACGGTCGTGCCCTTCGATCCCAATGGCCGCATTTTCAGCGGCTGGAACTACGACGTGCCGCTGGACTTGAGCTACGAAGTGGACCTCTGGGGGCGCGTGCGCCTGAGTCATCAGTCCGCTGTGCAAGACGCCGCAAGCACCGCGGCGCTGATGCAAAATGTGCTGCTCTCCGTGCAGGCGGAAGTGGCGCAGAATTATTTCCGGCTGCGGGCCATCGATGCGGAAATCGCCTCGATGCAACGGGCCGTGACCTTGTTGAGCGAGTCCCATCAGATCGCGTTGACCAAACAAAAAGCGGGCACCGCGACCGACTTCGATGTCACCCGTGCCGCCGCCGAGCTCGCCAGCCAGCGGGTGGAGTTGTCCAGCCTGCAAGCGCAGCGCGATCCCTTGAAAAATGCGATTGCCCTGCTCACCGGTCGCAAGGCGCAGAGCTTCACCATTGCGGCGGAAGCCAACAAGATCCCTCCCGTGCCTGTGGTGCCGAAGTCGGTCCCCTCGGATCTGTTAGAACGCCGACCCGACATCGCCGCCACCGAGCGCGCTCTCGCCGCAAGCCTCAGCCGGCTCAAAGTGGCAAAACTGGCAGGCTATCCCAGTCTGCGCCTCACCGCAAACACCGGTGTTGTCAGCGGTGACCTTAGCAACCTGTTCGCACTCGGTAGTGAAAAGTGGGTCATCGGTCCCGTCCTCAGCATTCCGATCTTTTCCGGTGGTCGGGATAAGGCGAACATGGAAGCCCAGCGCGCGGCGGCCGACATCGCCCTGGCACAGTATCGCCAAGCCGTGCTGACGGCATTCGCGGAAGTGGACAATTCGCTCAGTGCCGTAGGTCGCTATCAGGAACAGCTGACCTTTCAGCGAGAAGCCCTAGATCAGGCGGAAAAATCATTACAACTTGCCAAGACCCGCTATGACAGCGGCGTTGGCCTGTATGTGGAATTGTTGGATAGCGAACGCAATGCGATCCGTTCCCAGCGTCTGTTGCATCAACTGCGCGGACAGCATCTCATTGCCTCGGTGACACTCATCAAAGCGATGGGCGGAGGCTGGAACCAGAAAATGCCGACGGTCATTCCCGAGCTGAAAGCCGATCCCGCCTCACAAACCGAAAACGCCCCGCCACCGAAGAAAAACTTCTTCCAGCGATTGTTCACGAAAGGATAAGGCAGGGATGCGGGCTAGACTTTGGCTGCTCATAAGGAAACTTCGTTGGTATATGTGCCAAAAGTTGCGCCGCCTGACGGGACACCTCATTTTTCTGGGAGAATGTCAAAGATCACGCAAGCCTAGCAGCGAGGGCGCACGTCGATCTTGGGGTTGAGGTTGGAATTGAGGAAGATCATTTAAACAGGGCGGCTGATAGGGGTTATTGTGTCTCATCTTGTTCGGCAACTTCTTTGTTCTTGGTATGGCTCAGCAGACATCCTAAGTTTGACGCTAAGTAAGTGCTATTTCTGATTGTTGGGTGGAAGTGACGGTTGAACCTTGGATGGGACTGTAATTACATCATGGTTTTTCAATTCGGTGCCTAAGCCCTCTTTCGTTGTGGCATCGACAATCAAATGCTTCCCATCACGCAAGATCTCAATCTCAGCTAGATTAGCGGATTCTTTTGGGCGCATGTCCTCTAAGGCTTCGGACAACTTCATCTTGCCAAAGCGAATTGGGATTGATAGCCGCCCCACCCAAAGATCGCCGCTGATATCGATGCATTGTGATGCGCCGCTACAGCATCCATCGAAAAACCACGCATCAACTTCAATATTGGGCAAGCCACCGGAATCACGATACGCTTTTTGGATGGCAAGAGAGAGTGTGGCATAGCCCCAATCGGAAATTTTAACTTTACCTAGTTTTGGCAAATTAATCTCGCCTGATGAGACAGTGTATAGCCCAGTAATCGTTGCGCGATCGTCGGCGGACACCCCATGAACTGCGATTTGAACAGTCTTTGTGTCAGGCCTGATTGTGCTTTGTGCATAACTTTGATGCGAGCAAGTAAACAGAATCGCAAGTGCGATTAAAGGGAACCATTTAATTGCGGGTAGCACAGGCATTAAGATTCTTTTCATGATGAAGATGCGGAATTACAGATGAAGTATCCATAAGCCGGACAGTATTTGTTAGTATGACAATGAGATCGTATATTCGTTGAAGTCAACGGTAGCATTCAACACAAAATCGCTTGGTATTTCAAGGATTTTTTGAGAATCGTGTGTCGCGTAAAAAGGCTTTGCCTCACGCGATTCCATAGCAGATTTTTTTGAGGGGATCTTGTGGCGCGCGGTTCTCGGTTTGATATACGCAGGATTGGGCGTGGTGTTTGGTGGTGACATCTGAGTCCTGAATGTTTGATGCGGACTTCCTACTTCGTCGCGCTGAGCGGGACTACGAAGGACTTAGAAAGATCCGCGCTCCGTATCCTTTTGTCGGACATTTCTTCGGGAGCGTAACGAGTCGAGTACTTTCAGTGCTTCAATTTTTGGGGGCGTTTCCCCAAGGCGTTGCCGCTGGGTTGACGAGTTTTGCACCGTTGGAGCGGAAAGAGCAGCCCCTGCCTAGGCGGGATAGTGGGGAAACTCGGGGATTTGTACGAGTTTTACGCCGTAGGTTTCGGCGATTTCCGGGGCGTCGGACGCGTGATAGACATCGCGGTAATAGACTTCTTTCACGCCGTAAGCGCACAAGGTTTGCATGCAGGCGGTGCAGGGCATGGTGGTGGTGGCGACGATTTTCGCCTCACCGCGTTTGAACAGACTGCACAGGTTCACCTCGGCATGGAGCATGAACTTTTGCCGTTTTTCGCGATCCTCCCAAAATCCCGCAGGCGCATCGAATCCGGGTGCCAGGCCGTTGTAGGCGGTGGCGATCACCCGATTGTCGTGATCGAGCGCCGCCGCGCCGACTTTGCGAAAGGGGTCCTCGGAGCGCAGACTGGCCACATGGGCCAGCGCCATGGCGTATTGAGGAATCGATAGACGCTCCGAAGACATGCGCGACTAACAGGATTAGCAACCGCAGCTACCGCCGCCGCAGCAACCGCCGCCGCTTTGGGCTTGGGCGAAGTCATCGGCTGTGGGCACGCGGCCGAGTTCCAGGGTCATGCCGACGTATTTGCCGATGGAACGCTGCAGTGTTTCGAGCTCGCGCTGGGCTTCGAGGAAATTGCGGGCCACGTTGTTGGCGAGCAGCGCGTCACGGGCTTCTTCAAATTCACGGATTTCGCGCGAAGAAAGCTCGATGCCGGAACTTTGCTTGTGGTGCAGTTCTTCGCCGCGCTCATTGACGCTTTGATACTGCAAGCGGGCGGCATCGTCATCGAGGAAGGCCTCGACACGCTCGGTGAGTTTGAGGAATGTGGCATCGCCTGCGATGGTGGCGCAGAGTTCACGGGTTTTGACCATGACGGGAGATTCTTCGGATAGGAGAGACATGCGCGTTACTTACCCCCGAATGTGGCATTTGACAAGTGAATGGTGAAAAAAAACGACCGCCCCGTGAGGAGCGGTCGTTGAGGAAAAAAGGAGAGTGCGATCAGATCGCGACTTCCGAGATCGTTTTGAGAACGCGGCCGGCGATGGCGTATGGATCGCCTTGGCTGTTCGGACGACGGTCTTCCAGATAACCTTTGTAGCCGTTGTTCACGAAGCTGTGAGGAATGCGGATCGAGGCACCGCGGTCAGCCACACCGTAGCTGAACATGTCGATCGATTGGGTTTCGTGCAGACCGGTCAGACGCATGTGGTTGTCCGGACCGTAAACGGCGATGTGCTCATTGCGATTTTTCTCGAAGGCGGCCATGAGTTTTTCGAAGTACTCTTTGCCACCCGTTTCACGCATGTATTCGGTGGAGAAGTTGCAGTGCATGCCGGAGCCGTTCCAGTCGGTCGCGCCGAGAGGTTTGCAGTGGTATTCCACATCCACGCCGTAGCTTTCGCAAACGCGGTTGAGGATGTAGCGAGCCACCCAGATTTCATCAGCGGCTTTTTTGGAACCTTTGCCGAAGATTTGGAACTCCCACTGGCCTTTGGCCACCTCGGCATTGATGCCTTCGTGGTTGATGCCGGCTTCGAGGCAGAGATCGAGGTGCTCCTCGACGATCTGACGAGCGATGTCGCCGACGTTTTTGTAGCCTACGCCGCAATAGTAAGGGCCCTGGGGAGCGGGATAGCCGTCTTTCGGGAATCCGAGCGGACGGCCGTTTTGATAGAGGAAATATTCCTGTTCGAAACCGAACCAAGTGCCGGGATCATCGAGGATGGTGGCACGTGTGTTGGTGGGGTGAGGAGTCACGCCATCGGGCATCATGACCTCGCACATCACCAGCGCGCCATTGAGGCGGGTGGAGTCAGGGTAGATCGCCACCGGCTTGAGCACGCAATCCGAGCTGCGGCCTTCCGCTTGCTGCGTGGAGCTGCCATCGAATCCCCAGTTGGGAAGCTGATCGAGCGTAGGAAACTGCTCGAACGCCTTGATTTGTGTTTTGCTGCGAAGATTAGGAACGGGAGTGTAACCGTCCAGCCAGATGTATTCCAATTTGAATTTGGTCATGGTTGTTGTTGTTATGTAGGATTGGAGTCGCGCGGATATTGTCTGCTTCTTACAAACTTGCGAGTGAAATTTGCAACAATATCAACATCACAGTCCCCACATAAGCAAAATCCGCGCCAACTTTTTCACCAAGTATGAATTTTTTTCAATTTGCGCCGGAACAGAAAAATCCCTATGACTCCGCCGCCGTCTTATGGATGAAATCACCAATCAAGCCCCCTGCTCCGCCGCGCTGCGTTGGTCCGGCCTCTCCGATGTGGGGCGTTTTCGCAAGAACAACGAGGACACGTTTCTCGCGCTGACATTCGATGCCCGCGAACTGCACTACCTGGGCAAGGTGGGCGAAGGCAGCCTTGAGATGGGTGATTTTGTTTTTGCTGTCAGTGACGGCATGGGCGGGGCGAAATCGGGCGAGTTTGCGAGCAAGATCGCCGTGGAGCAGATCACCAAGTTGCTACCGAAAAGCTTCTCGCTCAGCGCACAGCGCATGGAGGCGGGGCTGACCGATGTGATGCGGGAATTGTTTGACCGCATTCATCAGACGATGACGCAGATGGGGCGGCACTATGAGGAATGCAGAGGCATGGGGGCAACCTTGAGTCTTTGCTGGATCATGCCGGAGTGGATTTATTTTGGCCACATCGGTGACAGTCGCATTTATTTTCTGCCGAAAGAAGGGCCGATGGTTCAGGTCTCCCACGATCATTCGTATGTCGGCTGGATGCAGCGCCAGGGAAAACTCAACGAGCGCGAGGCGCGCACGCATCCGCAACGGCACGCACTGAATCAGGCGCTCGGCGGCGGACAGCAAAACATCGAGCCTCAGATCGGACGGATCGGATGGGAGGCGGGTGATCGACTGCTGATCTGTTCGGACGGCGTGGTGGATGGATTGTGGAATAACAGGATCGAAGAGCTATGCCGCGCGAATGGGGAAGACGGATCCCTGAATACGATCAACCTCGTGAAACAAGCGGTCGCCGACTCCGGACGCGACAACACCACCGCCTTGCTGATCGAATTCTGTTAGAGCATCACGCGTAGCCGAGGCGCTCCATGTAGGGAGCGAGCGGTTCCAGATGCGGACTGAGATGTTTTTCATAGCGCAGCCACCGTTGCATGGACCGCTGATGCACGGGCTTGGTGACATCGTGATAGGTGGGGGCCACCACTTCCGTTTGCTGTTTTCTTTGATAAAAGCTCGCCTGCTCCGCCTGCCAGTCCAGTCCGAGAAACTCCGTCACGCGCTTGCCTTCGTCCGCCAGATGGCTGACCGTATCCTCGTAGCGCGACTCCATCCAGGAAAACTCACCCAGATCGCGCAACCGCAGCCACACGTCCATCATGTCCCGGTAGTGCTTGCTGATGCGCTCCAGACTGAGAAAATTCGAGCTAAGGGCATTCATCGTGGAATCGAGGAAAAAGCAACTCAGCATCACGTCCATGGGATGACGCAAGGCGATGACCACCTTGATGCCGGGAAAGGTTCGCAACCACGAATGCAGACATGCCGTGAGCGAGGGGTTTTTATCCAGCCACACACGGCTCGCGCACTGACCGCCGGTTTCCAGCAGCAGTTGTTTTCGATAGTCCGCAGTGACTTTGGTGAGATCCGGATGATCGGGGCCGAAGCGGCGCAGGAACGGCTCGATTGTGCGATAAAACGCCTCCGGTTCATCAAAGGCCGTGAGCTCGGGGTGGGAATCGAGCACCCTCTCCAACAGCGTGGTACCACTGCGCGGATGACCGCCGAGAAAAGCCACTTTGCGGTCATCGGGATGAAAGGGATCGCGCGCCTGCCAGTCCCGAATCAGCTCGGGCGTGAATTGATCGAGCAAGAGCTTGCGCTGCGCAACGCCGGCATCGTAGTGATTCAGCGCGGTCTCGAAATCCGGATTGCGCAACACCAGTTCCTTGACGCGTTTCAATTGCGTCATCGCTTCATCGTAGCGCTCCGATTTATCGAGAATGTCCGCCAGGAGATAGAAGCAGGAAAGATAAACCCTTGTCTGAAACAGCGGACCGCCGACCAGTTCCTGGAGGATTTTTTCGGCATCCTCCTCTTGGCCGGATCGCTGGAGCAGAAATGCATTCAGATAGCGCGCAACGGGATCGTTCGGGGATTTTTGCAAATACGGATCAAGGCACTGGCGTGCTTTTTCTTTCTGACCGATTCTTTCATAGCTCGTGACCAGCTCTTGAATCGCCTCGATGCCGGAATCATCGGCCTGGATCGCGCGCTCGAAGCAGGCGCGGGCCTCATCCGCTTGGCGAATGTGCATCAGGGCGCGTCCGAGACCGCAGAGCAATCTGGCATCCTGCCCGGCGAGGCGGGCGGCCTTTTGCAATCGCTTGGACGCCGCCGGAATATCGCTGACGGCGATGGCCGCACGCCCCGCCTCATAGAGCAAATGCGGGTGATCCGGTAGCATCATCAAGACCTTGTGAAAAGCCTGGGCCGCATCCTGCCGCTTGCCCTGCTTCGCGAAATCGCGCGCTTTTCTCCATGCATCCACCTGTTTTTGACTCAATTGCATCCGCACGAGACTAGGCGTGAATCCCCCTCGGTAGCAACTGAAATTGCTCAGCGCAGGCGCTTCGTGCCGAGCTTGTGAAATTTTTCACAAAGTTGGCTTGCACGCTGCAGGGTTAGACGCCATAGTCCGCGCGCCTGGGGAAATTTTCTCGAGGCCCATCCCATTTTGCCATGAGCGACACCACTACGGCCCCTGCGGAAATCAAGCTTCCCAAAGACCTCGCTGCCGAAAAAGGCATGGTCAACGTGCAAATCGACGGCGTCTGGCACCAGTTCCCGCGCGGAACCCGCATGATCGAGGCCTGCCGGTCGGTTCAGGTGGAAGTGCCCCATTATTGTTACCACCCGAAACTTTCCGTGCCCGGCAATTGCCGCATGTGCCTTGTGCAAATGGGCATGCCCCCCCGCCCTGCTCCGGGACAAGAACCACAGCGCGATGAAAAGGGCTACGAGAACATCGGCTGGATGCCGCGTCCGGTCATCGCTTGTGCGAATACCGTCAGCGAAAACATGGGCATCCGCACCAAGGGCGAGCTCGTGGAAAAATGCCGCGAAGGCGTGATGGAGTTCCTACTCATCAATCACCCGCTCGATTGCCCCATCTGCGACCAGGCCGGCGAATGCCGTTTGCAGGAGTTTTCCGTGGGCTTCGGCAAAGGCACCTCGCGTTTTGTCGATCTGAAGGTGAAGAAACCGAAAAATGTCGATATCGGCCCGCGCATCCGTCTCGATGACGAACGCTGCATCATGTGCAGCCGCTGCATCCGCTTCATGGACGAGGTCGCTGGCGATCCGGTGCTGGGCTTCACACAGCGCGGCACTCATACCACTCTCACGGTCCATCCGGGTCGCATACTGGATTCGAATTACTCGCTCAATACCGCCGACATTTGCCCGGTGGGTGCGCTGACTTCGAACGATTTCCGTTTCCAAATGCGCGTCTGGTTCCTTAAGGAAACCAAGAGCATCGACGTCAATTGCGGCACCGGCACGAACATCACGATCTGGACGCGCGGCAATCAAATTCATCGCATCACCCCGCGCCAAAACGATGCCGTCAATTCCTGCTGGATGCCGGATTCGCATCGCCTGAATTTCCACTACATCGATAGCGAGGCTCGCCTCACCGAGCCATTGCAACGCGATGCGAACGGCCAGTATCAACCGATTTCCTGGGCGCAGGCGAATCAATCGATCGCCGCGGGCCTGAAGCATTTTTCCGCTTCGCAAATCGCCATCATCGGCTCCGGCCGCATGACCAACGAAGAGCTTTTCCTGACGAAACAACTCGCCGATCAGCTTGGCGATACCTGGCTCAGCATCGTGCCGCGCACAGGCGAGGCCGACCATCTGCTCGTCGCCGCCGACCGCAATCCGAACACCACCGGCGCACAACTCATCTGGCAAAGCGCCGATCCCGCAGGCTCGCTGAATGCCATCCGCGACGGCATCCGCAACGGCAACATCAAGGCGCTCATTTCTCTCGGCGAAGACCTCATCAGCGATGCCGGATTCACCGCCGATGATCTCGCGAAACTCGACTTCCATGTGCACAGCCACATTTTGGCAAATCCCACCGCCAATGCCGCTGCGATCGTGCTACCGGGCGCGGCATTCGCCGAAAAGCGCGGCTCCATGGTCAACCTCAGCGGTCGCCTGCAACGCCTCAACGCCGCCTGCATCGCCCCGGGCCAAGCGCACGACGACTGGGAAATCCTCCGCGATCTTCTGAATAAGGTGAGCAGCGATCCCCAGCAGATGCCGAACATTGAAAACGTTTTCAAAAAACTCAGCGAAAGCGTCAGCGAGTTCGAAAACCTCACCCTCTCCCGCATCACCGACCAAGGCGTCGTGATCACCGAGACCAACCACGTGATTCCGCTACTGGAAAATGAGCGTGCTCGCAAGGCGGCGGGCGTGATTAACGGTTGATTCGTAAATTTTCACCTACCTCACCATGGACTTTGCACTCATCCTCACCATCCTCATCAAAATAATAACGCTCACCTTCGTGGTCGTGCTGCCTTTGGTGCCTGTTTCTGTTTACTTCGAGCGACGCTTTTCCGCGATCATTCAGGACCGTGTCGGTCCGAACCGCGTGGGCATTCCGCTCACTCTTTTCGGCGGGAAAAAGGACTTCTCGTTTTTCGGATTGGTGCAGCCGGTGGCTGACGGCATCAAGCTTTTCCTGAAGGAAGACTTCACCCCTGCTCATGTCAGAAAAGCCTTTTACTGGATGGCTCCCGCGCTCACCGTGGCTCCCGCGCTGATCACACTCTGCGTGATTCCTTTCGGCAGCGACATCCAGTTGCCGGGCATGGATCCTGTGAAATTGGTGATCGCCGACATCAATGTCGGGCCGTTGTTCATCTTCGCCGTGGCATCGCTTTCCGTGTATGGCATTACGCTGGCAGGTTGGTCGTCGAACTCGAAGTTCCCGTTCATCGGCGGTGTGCGTTCCACCGCTCAAATGATTTCCTACGAAATCGCGTTAGGCCTCTCGATCATTCCCGTGCTGCTGTATTTCGGTGAGTTGAATCTCTCGAAAATCGTGCAATACCAAGCCGAGCACGGCTGGTTACTGCTGCCGCTCTGGGGTCATGGCGAAGGCGCGCTCTCGCTCACGAGCAAGTTGCTGTTCTGGATTCCGGCATTCATTTCTTTCCTGATTTTCACGATCTCGATCTTCGCCGAAACAAACCGCATGCCCTTCGACCTTCCCGAATGCGAAACGGAGCTCGTCGGCGGTTACCATACGGAATATTCCTCGATGAAATTCGCGATGTTCTTCATGGGCGAATACGCCGCGATGGTGGTCGGCTCGGCCTTGATCGTGACCTTGTTTTTCGGTGGTTGGTCGGTGGGCTTCGGGGCCGATGCCGCGATCGCCGGCTTCGCGATTGGCGGATTCAAAATCGGCGGACTGGTCCACCTCGGTGTCTTCCTCGCGAAAGTGATCGCTTTCATCCTGTTCTTCATCCTCGTCCGCTGGACCGTGCCTCGTTTCCGCTACGACCAACTGATGAAGCTCGGCTGGGTGATCTTTTTTGAAGCCGCGCTGATCAACGTCTTCCTCGCCGCACTCGTGATCGCCTCGGGTTCCGGAAAATTCACTCCGCTGATCCTGGGCATCGGCGGCGTGCTGCTGGTTATCACCACCGCCGCGATCATCTACGTCGCCAAAGTTTCCGAACCGAAAGTGAAAGCTCTCGCCTAATACCTAACCACTCTTTTTATGGCAATCGTCAAACTCACACGCCCCAAGCTCTCTGTCGGAGAGAAAATCTATTTTGGTGCGCTCCTCAAAGGATTTTTCCTCACCATGAAGCACGCGGTTGCGTCGCTGCGCAACAAGTCGCGCGGTGCCAAGGATATGGCATCCTCCGGACTCGGCGTGACGATGCAGTATCCCGAGCAACGCTGGGATGATCACATGCCCGAGCACTACCGCGGTGCGCCCACGCTGGTGACCGACGAACAAGGCCGTGAGCGCTGCGTTTCCTGCCAGTTGTGCGAATTCATTTGCCCACCGAAAGCGATCAAGATCATTCCCGGCGAAATCCCGTCCGATGATCCATGGGCGAAGGTGGAAAAACGTCCGAAGGAATTCGATATCGATATGATCCGCTGCATTTATTGCGGCATGTGCGAGGAAGTTTGCCCCGAGCAAGCGATCTACCTGCGCAAGGACTATCTCATTTCCGGCCTCACCCGCGCCGAGATGGTGCACGACAAGAAAAAGCTCTACGAGATCGGCGGCGTGCGCGTCGGACTGGTCAACAAGTGGAACGAAATCAAATAACGCTGCTCTCATTTTATGAAATGCCTCTCCGCTGCCATACTCTCATCCGTTGCATTGATTTGCATGACGATGTGCTGCCTCTCTACGATGCCGGGAGTTGGAACTGTTATCGCCGGAGCCGTTTCAGCATCTGTCATGATCTTTTCCTCGGCAGCCTGGTGGGCCGCCACCAAACACGAATAATTCCTCTTTTTCCAATCACTCTACTCTCATGCCCTCTCCTATCTTCTGGTTTTTTGCTCTCGTGATGCTCTTCGGTGCTACCGCCGTGGTGCTGTTGCCTAATCCTGTGGCCTGCGCGATGTCGATGGTGGCATCGTTTGTCGGACTCGCGGGATTGTTCATCGGTCTGAATGCCTACTTCGCCGGCATCATCCAGATTCTCGTCTATACCGGCGCGATCATGGTGTTGTTCGTTTTCATCATCATGCTGCTGGATCTGAATACCGAAAAAAAGCGCATGCCCAAAATGACACCGATGTTTGCAGGATTGGGTATCGTGATTGCCTTCACGATCCAATTGATCGGCGTGATCAGCGCCACTCCTGGCAAGCAACTCCCCGCTCTCGATTTGCCCGCATCCGCGAAGAACTTTGACGCATCCACTCAGATCGCGAAAAACCTCAGCTCTAACACCCTGCCCGACGTTCACCTGATCGGGCAAAGTCTTTTCACCGAATACAACCTGCCGCTGCAAATCCTCGGCGCGCTGCTGCTCGTCGCCACGGTGGGCGTGGTGGTGCTTTCGAAAAAACAAATTCACTAATTTCCCATGTTCACACTCGCCAATCTTCCCACAGCGGGTCTCAGCCAATACCTATTGGTCGCAGGCTTGCTTTTCGCCATCGGCCTCACGGGCGTGGTGCTGCGCCGCAACATCATCATCGTCTTCATGTGCCTGGAGCTGATGCTCAGCGCTGCCAACCTGACCTTGATCGCATTTTCCCGATTTAATCTGGACGCAAAAGGTCTGCCGGATGTCCATGGGCAAATGCTGGTGTTTTTCGTCATCACCGTGGCGGCTGCGGAAGTCGCCGTCGGCCTTGCCATCATCGTGGCCTTGTATCGCTCGCGCCAAACGATCTATACCGATGAGCTCACCACTCTGAAAGGTTAATACCTCATTTAATTCTTATGTCACCAGCCTGGTATCTTCTACTCCTTCCGCTCGTCGTCGCAGCGGTCAATCATTTGCTGCTCTCGAAACAGCACAACATCGCGGCACTGGTCTCGACTGCTTCGGCGGTGGCGACGTTTGCGATTGCCGTTTCTCTGATAGGCAGCACGGCAAGTCCGGAATCCTACACATGGATCTCTGTAGGCGACTGGAAACTGGACATTGGCATCACGCTCGATCCGCTCTCCACGGGCATGATGATCGTGGTGACGGGCGTCGGCATGCTGGTGCATATTTTCTCGCTGGCCTACATGAAAGAGGACAGTGCCAAAGCCCGCTATTTCACAGGCTTGTCGTTGTTCATGTTCTCGATGACTGGCATCGTGCTGGCGAACAATTTCATCATGACCTTCATCTTCTGGGAGTTGGTCGGATTGAGTTCCTATCTTCTCATCGGTCACTGGTATCAAAAAGATTCCGCCGCCGATGCCTCGAAAAAAGCCTTCCTCACCAATCGCATCGGCGACTTCGGTTTCATGATCGGGATTCTGCTGCTGTGGAATATCACCGGAACATTCACCTTCGGAGAAATGAAAGTTCCCTCAGGTTTGGAAACCGGCATCCTGTCCGCTGCGGTTCTCTGCATTTTCTGCGGAGCTGTTGGCAAGTCGGCACAGTTGCCACTTCACGTCTGGCTGCCAGATGCCATGGAAGGCCCCACTCCGGTGTCCGCACTGATCCACGCCGCGACGATGGTGGCGGCTGGTGTTTACATGCTTTTCCGCATGCAACTGTCACTGGGCTTCGAGGTTTTCCAAACTTTGCAAGCCAGCACCATTATCGCGTGGACAGGTGGCATTACTTCGCTGGTGGCGGCATTGATGGCGATCCAACAGAACGACATCAAACGCGTGCTCGCTTACTCGACCCTCTCGCAGCTCGGCTACATGGTGATGGCCGTCGGCTTCGTGGCAGGTGACGCGGGCATGTTCCACCTCTTCACGCACGCGTGGTTCAAGGCGCTTCTTTTCCTCGGCTCTGGCGCCGTGATTTATGCCTGCCACCACGAGCAAGACATTTGGAAAATGGGCGGTCTGCTGAAAAAGATGCCCATCACGGGCTTCACGTTCCTCATTGGTTTCCTCGCCCTGATCGCCGTTCCCGGCACCTCCGGTTTCTTCTCCAAGGAATTGATCCTCGAAGCCGCGCACAAAGCCGGATCGCCGCTGTTCTGGATCGCCGCCTTTGTTGCCCTGCTGACGCCATTTTACATGACACGTTTGTTTGTCGTCGCCTTCCTCGGCAAAACGAAATCGGATCACGCCGATCACGCGCACGAAGTCGGACCGCTGATGTGGGGACCGCTCGCCTTGCTTGCCGTGATGGGGCTGATCGCGGGTTATCCGTTCATCAACAAACTCGCGCCCGCGCTGCCGGACCATGCGGGTGAGTTTCACTTCGGATTCATCGCGATCGTCTCGCTAGTCGCTCTGATCGGCGGTGTCTTGGGAGGATTCCTCCTCTACAACGGCAAAACCAAAGATCCGCTCTCGATTCCCCTGCTGCAAAACCGTTTCTACATCGATCGCCTCTACGACAACTTCATCGTGAAGTATCTGCAAGATGCCTTTGCGGCCATCGTGCATTTCTTCGATGAGCTCTTCATCAACGGCTTGTTTGTCGGTGGTATCTCACGGGGTGCCCAAGGTCTCGGCTTGCTGATCCGCCGCATGCAGTCGGGCAATTTGCAAACCTACGCCGCCTTCCTCGGCGCCGGCGTCTTGTTCGTGATCTACCTGGTGGTGTTCTGATTTCATCTAACGCATTTTTTTCACATGTCCTCATTTCTCTTCCTCATCCCCTTCCTTGCCGCGATTGCCATCATTTTTGGCTCGCCTGCTCGACTGACCGCTCGCGGTGCTGCCATCGCGACGTTTCTGTTAGGCATGTATGCCGCGACTGACTGGTCCAATGCCATGTGGTCCTTTACCTTTTCCGCACTGACGATTCCGTCGCTGGATATGGCATTCGGGTTTCTCAATGGCACTTCGGTGGTGATGGTCGCACTCGCTGTGATCGTGTTGCTGGCCGCCGTTTTCACAGGAAAAGCTCCGGAGGGTCGGGAGAAATTGTATTTCGCTTCTAGCCTGTTGATCGGTGCGGGCGCGATTGGCGCGTTTGTTTCAACCGACCTGTTTTTCTTCTATGCCTTCCACGAACTCGCGCTTATCCCGACCTTCCTGATGATCGGATTGTTAGGGCGCGGCAGTCGCAAGGAAATCGCTTGGAAAATCACCATCTATCTCGGCGTCGGTTCGCTGATCCTGCTGGCTGGTCTGGTGTGGTTGGCTCGTGAAGCGGGCACTTACAACATCATCACGATGCTTGCGGCTCAGAAAGCGGGCACTCTGCAGATCGATCCCACCACGCAGAAATCCATCGCGGCCTTGTTGATTGTCGGTTTCGGCACCTTGGTCTCGCTCTTCCCCTTCCACTCCTGGGCCGCGCCCGCCTACGCCAGCGCTCCGGCACCGACCGCCATGCTGCATGCGGGTGTGTTGAAAAAATTCGGTCTCTATGGCTTACTGCAACTCGCCGTGCCACTTCTTCCGATCGGCATGAACGCGTGGCTCACTCCCTTGCTCGTATTGTTGTTAGGCAACATTCTCTGGGTGGGATTGGTGACCATCAATCAGAAGCGCCTCGACTCGATGCTCGGACATTCCTCGGTGATGCACATGGGCTACATTTTCCTCGCTCTGGCGGCAGTGGTGGCATCGAATGCAGCGGGTAAAACGAATCAATTCGGCATCCCTGCCGCGACGGTGCTGATGTTCGCCCACGGCATTTCCATCGCGATGCTCTTCGGTCTCGCCGATCGTATCGAACGCAGCACGGGCTCGCTCGATTTCAGCGATCTCGGTGGCCTCGCGAAACCCGCACCAGTGCTGGCATTCTTGTTTGGTATCGCCGGTATGGCATCGCTCGGCCTTCCCGGTCTCGCGAATTTCTCCGGTGAAGTGATGGTTTTCCTCGCGGGCTTTGAAGGTCGCGACGCTACGGCATCCCTCGGTCCCGTGCAAATCGCCACCATTCTCTCGCTCTGGGGCGTGGTGATCAGTGCGGTTTATGTGCTGCGCGCCTACCGCAACACTTTCCAAGGTCCCACGGTCAATAGCACCGTCAGCGCCACCGACCTTACCTTGATGGAAAAAATCCCGGCGATCCTGCTGGCCATCGCGCTGTTGGTGGTGGGCATCTATCCCCGCATCCTGCTGCAACTCCTTTCCTAACGAATCATCATTTTCCCTATGCCCGCTTATTACTTAGAAGCTTTCACCGTCACACTCGGCATCTTCCTTTTGATCGCCGAAGCCTTCGTGCCGGGTAAACAAAAATCCTGGGTCGGCCTCATTGCCGTAGTCGGCCTACTCGGTGTGCTTGGCATGACGATCTGGGCCATCGGTCCCGATAAGTCGCTGGAAGCCAAAGCGTGGACGAAGTTCGCGCTGTGGGACTTGTATAAATTCGATGCCACGGCCCGCTTTTACAAAATCCTCGCGCTGGTCGCCGCCATCTTCGTGCTGATCCTTGCCATCGACTACCGCTCCATCCTCGCGCGCTATACCGGCGAGTCCAACGACGAATCCGGCACAGGCGAATATTACTCCCTGATCGTCATCGCCACCGCCGCAATGATGTGGATGGCATCGGCTAAAAACCTCTCGATGCTTTTTGTTTCGCTGGAGCTGCTTACGGTGACGTTCTATATTCTCGTCGCCTTCATGAAACGCAACGTCGGTTCGCTGGAAGCAGGGGTGAAATATCTCATCCTCGGTGCGCTATCGACGGGCTTTCTGGTCTATGGCATGGCCTGGATCTATGGCGCCACCGGCTCGCTCAGTCTGGATGCCATCACTCTCGCCGCGAACACCACCGCGCCCACCACTCCGCTGCTTTTCGGCATCGCGCTGATGATCATCGCGCTCGGCTTCAAGGTCGGTGCCGCGCCGATGCATTTCTGGATTCCCGATGTCTATCAGGGTGCCCCCACCCCCACGACCGCGTTTCTCTCGGTTGGTTCCAAGGGTGCAGGTTTCATGGCGCTGATGACCGTGATGGCCCCCTTTTCGGCCACCCCGTATGCAGAAAAACTCTTCGGCGTGCTATCGATCCTCGCCTGCATCACCTTGGTGGTCGGTAACTTCGGGGCCATTCCGCAAAACAATTTCAAACGACTGCTTGCCTACTCCTCCATCGCCAATGCCGGCTTCCTTTTGCTCGCCGTCGCGGCGAATCGCGATGGCTCCACCAGCCTGTCGTCGCCGCAATTGGTCGGCTTCTACCTTGCGAGCTACTTGCTGATGACGATGGCCGCTTTTTTCATCCTCAGCATCCTGCGCGTGCAGTGCGGCAGTGACAACATCGATGCCCTCGATGGCCTCTCGAAACGCAATCCCATCCTCGCCGTCGCCGTGACGATCATCATGGCCTCGCTCGCGGGTGTGCCGCTGACTGTTGGCTTTGTCGGCAAGTTCTTCGTCTTCCGTGCCGCGATGGAAGCGGGCATGGTCGTGCCAGTCGTGATCGCCGCCATCACCGCCGCCGCTGGATTTTACTACTACTTCAAAATCCTCCGCGCCGTGTGGTGGAATACTCCCAATCACAAAGAGGCGATTCCATTGGATGGATCCTCCCTTTTCACCTTCGCCCTGACCTTCCTCACCATCGCGATTCTCGTCTTCGGCGTCTGGCCGCAGCCTCTGATGAATTTGATAAAATAATGGAATTCTTTATTTTTTGTTGACAGGAAGCAGAAAAAGTATTATTTTTGGCGCATGAAAATCACAATCGATATCGATGAAAACTTGCTGCAAGACGCCATGAATCTCACCGGTGAGCGTAAAAAAGGCCCTGCTGTCGTCAAGGCTGCCACGGAATACATCAAACGGGAAATGTCGAAAAAATTCGGACACATGCTGCGAGAAGGAGAGTTTGGCGACTATCCCCTTACCAACGCGGAAATTGAAGCACTTGATCGCTAACTATGGTACTCGTGGACACAAGCGTATGGATTGAAATGCATCGTCGCGATGGCAGCACTGAGGTAAAGCTCGGATTGCAAGGCCTGCTCGATGCCTATGAAGCCACGCTGTGTGGGCCCGTAGAGATGGAGTTTCTCGGCGGAGCCCGCCCGCACGAGCGCGAACGTTTGCAGGCCTGGTGCAACATTTTGCCCTATCTCCGAAACGACCAAACGCTGTGGCGCAAGGCGGCGCTGAATTTCTCCCATCTGCGAGCCAACGGTGTCCATACGCCTTGGAACGATGTGCTGATCGCCACTCTCGGCAAAGAAGTGAAATGCCGCATCTACGCCTGCGACAAGCATTTTGAACTCATGGCACCCATTCTCAAACTCGACCTTTACAAACCCGGTTACCTCGGCACCTTTGTCGATGGGCATGACTCGTTTTAATACAACTATTCTTTCACTCACTGCATGAAAACATCGTACGAAGCTCCCGATACTCTCGCCAAAGCCAGCCGTGGTCAGGATGACTACAATGCCGAGGCCCACGATCTTCACGGCGAGCGCATGACGCTCAACATGGGCCCCTCCCACCCCGCGACGCACGGTGTGCTGCGCCTCATTCTCGAACTCGATGGCGAGACGATCATCAGCGCCGATCCAGACGTCGGCTTCCTTCATCGCGGCGACGAAAAAATCGCCGAGAACATGCACTACAACCAGTTCGTCCCCTACACCGACCGCCTCGATTACCTCGCACCTCTCGCGAACAATGTCGCCTACGCCTGTGCCGTGGAAAAACTCATGGGCTGGGAACTGCCGCCGCGCGGTCAGGCCTTGCGCGTGCTGTGCTGCGAACTCGCCCGCATTTCCGCCCACATGCTCGGCGTCGGCGTGTGCGCGATGGACGTCGGTGCGATGACCGTTTTCCTCTACACCTTCACCGAGCGTGAAAAAGTCTATAACCTCTGCGAGCAACTGACTGGCGCCCGCTTCACCACCTCCTACACCCGCGTCGGCGGACAACTCCGCGATATGCCCGCCGGTTTCGAAAAAGCCGTGCGCACCTTCCTCGATGAATGCACCACTACCATCGATGAAATTGCCAAGCTGCTCGATAAAAACAAAATCTTCATCGACCGCATGGCTGACGTTGGCGTGATCTCGCGCGAGGAAGCCATTTCCTGGGGCATGACCGGTCCGAACCTGCGCGCCTCTGGCGTCACGCGCGACCTGCGCAAGGATCGGCCCTACCTCGGTTACGAAAAATACGATTTCGATATCCCCATCGCCGAGGAGGGCGACTGCTACGCGCGTTACCAGGTCCGCATGGAGGAAATGCGCCAATCGATCAAAATCTGCCGCCAGGTGCTCGACACCATGCCTGAGGGACCTGTCAACCTTGCCGATACCAAATCGATGCTGCCCGACAAAGAACGCGTGCTGATGTCAATGGAAGAGCTCATCCACCATTTCATCGTCGCCACCCAAGGCATCAATGCCCCCGCAGGCGAAGTCTATTTCGGTCACGAGAACCCCAAAGGCGAACTCGGTTTCTACATCCACTCCACCGGTGGAGGCGTGCCGCATCGCCTGAAAATCCGCAGCCCCTCCTTCTGCAACCTCGCCATCGTTTCCAAACTCCTCCCTGGCCACATGGTCTCGGACATCCCCGCGATTCTCGGCTCGCTTGACTTCGTCATGGGCGAGTGCGACCGCTAATTTTTCAGCCTGCATTCCTGCCTTCCCTTAAAAACAAAACAAAAATCATGAAATCAACCATCTTGCTCACCGCATTATTCACCTCGTTCTGCTTCGGGAGCTACGAAGACTGGACCAGCAAGGACGGACGCACCGCTCAACTGGAGCTCGTCAAAACAACCGGCGAGGGCGATGCCTTAGCGGGCGAGTTTCGCATGAAAAACGGCAAAACCGTAACCATCAAGGCATCCGATCTCGATGATGCGGGATCAGCCAAACTCAAGGAGGCTGCCACAAAACCTGCGGAGGCAGCTACTCCCGCAGCGGCTGAGTCGGTATTTGACGCGGTTCTCGACGGGAACCTCGTGAAGCTTGATGGCAAAAAGCTCGCCAAATACAAGGATGCGAAACAACCTCAAAAATTTTACATCTTCTACTACACGGCATCCTGGTGCGGACCCTGCCAAGCATTTACCCCTTCACTGGTGACATTCTACAATGAGGTCAAACCCGGTAACGATAACTTCGAACTAGTCCTGATCACCAGTGATGATGACGAAAAAGCGATGGCGAAGTATGCTGCGGACAAGTCAATGCCTTGGCCACAACTGAATTTGGATGATGTAACCAAGTTCAAAAAGAAATTCAATCACGGTGTCACCGGTATTCCCAGCGTTGTGGTGTGTGACTTGGAAGGAAAAATTGTCGCCAAAACCACCGATCTCAACGCAATCAAAAAAATCGTCAAATAACATCCGCTAAATGTCCACTCTCGATCACAACATCGCCTCGGAAGAAACGCCCGGCACCAAGCACTTCGCTCCCTTCGCGGTCACTCCCGCATTGGAGGCGGAGGCGGCCAAGCGACTGGCGCAGTTTCCCGACAACCAAAAACGCTCGGCGGTGCTGCCGTTGCTCCACTACATCCAACACCACCACGGCTTCATCTCCGCTGCGGCGATCGATTGGGTGGCGGGACAATTGGGCATCCAGCCGATCAAGGTCCTGGAAGTCGTGACGTTCTACCCCGGCTTCCGCCAATCGGCTCCCGGAAAATTCCACATCCGCGTCTGCCGCACACTCTCCTGCGCGATGGGTGGCTCATATGAGTTGATGGAGAAACTTTGTGAACTCACCGGTATCGACCGCTCCCACGCCGATTCCCATCATCACCCGATCAGCGTCTCGCCCTGCGGTGGATTTTCCGTGGAATTCGCCGAGTGCCTCGCCTCCTGCGGCACCGCTCCCGTATGCATGGTGAATGATGATTTCCACGAAGGTGTCAGCCCCGACAAGGCGCAGGAATTGCTGAAAAAGTATTCTTCCTGAGCTTTTTCTATTGACTTCCCGCTCCATTACCACACAATTACCACATGAGTTATTCCCTAACAAGAACCAGCATGGCTTTGGACGCTTGGACCATCCAGGCTCTGAAGGAATTGAGTGAAAAATGGAGCATCTCAAAGGCCGAGGTGATACGCCGCGCTGTGCGTCAGCTCAAGGAAAAAGCTGACAGTGAAGAGCAGGCCATGGATCCCTTGCAGGCTCTCGCTTGGCTGCAAAATGGCGGCGGTCTCGTCGCCGAGGACGCTGAAAAATTCCGCGCTGATGTGGTCGCGGAACGGCAAGAACGCAAATACTGGTGGGAATCGTGATACACTTGGACACCAACCTTCTGATCGACCTCGTCACCTGCCATTCGGCGCAGGTGGAGATGGTGCATGGGTGGTTGAAAAACAAGATTCCCCTCGCCGCTTCCGCCGTGACGTGGTCGGAATTTTGCAACGGCCCGCATACCAAGGAACAGAAGGATGCCGTGCATGCCATCCTTCGCGGCGGCATCCATCCCTTCACCGAGGACCAGGCGGAGTTCGCCTCGCGTCTTTTTCACCAAACCGGTCGCAAGCGCGGTTCGCATGCCGATTGCATGATCGCCGCCGCGGCCTTTTGCACCCGTCAATCCATCGCCACACGCAACATCAAAGACTTCGAACGTTTTCTCCCCTACGGCGTCAAACTCATTCCTGTTCCCACACTCTCCTAACCATTCTCGACTCACCATGATCACTTACCTTCCCGGCAAAGAACCTCACGCTCGCGAGTATCGCCTCATTTTCAAAAACGTCGATCGTGCGGACTACGATCCCTCCATCGATTGCTACCTGCGCAATGGCGGCTACGAGCAATTGAAAAAAGCCATCACCATGGCACCGAAGGACATCACCGAGGAAGTGAAAAAGTCCGGCCTGCGCGGTCGCGGCGGTGCGGGATTCCCCACCGGCATGAAGTGGACTTTCATTCCGCCGAACAACACCAAGCCGGTCTATCTGATCTGCAATGGCGATGAATCCGAGCCAGGCACCTTCAAGGACCGCTACATTCTTCACCAGGACCCGCACCAGCTTATCGAAGGCATGGTCATTTCGGCATTTGCCGTCGGCGCTCACGTCGCCTACATCTACATCCGCGAGGAATTCCCCGCCGCCGCGCAAATCGTGGAGAACGCCATCGCCGAAGCCCGTGCGAAAAATTTCGTCGGACCGAATGTGTTAGGTTCCGGCTTCGATCTGGAAATCTACGTCCATCGCGGTGCCGGTGCCTACATTTGCGGTGAGGAAACCGGCCTTATCGAATCGCTCGAAGGCAAGCGCCCCTACCCACGCATCAAGCCACCGTATTTCCCGGCGGCACTGGGCCTCTACATGTGCCCCACCATCGTCAACAACGTCGAATCGCTCTGCCACGTGAAACACATCGTTCAAATGGGCGGCGATGAATACGCCAAGCTCGGCGTCGCCAAAAACACCGGCACGCGCATTCTCTGCGTCTCCGGCGATGTGAAAAATCCCGGCTACTTCGAAGTCGAAGTCGGTAAACTCACCATGCGCGAGCTGCTCTACGACGTCTGCGGCGGCCCGAAAGACGGACGTTCTTTCAAAGCCGTCATCCCCGGTGGTTCCTCCTCAAAAATCCTCCGCTGCGATGAAACCTACAAGTTGAAAAATCCCGATGGCACGACGCGTGAACTCGGCTTCTGGGACATCCCGATGGATTTCGACAGCCTCGCCGCCTGTGGATCGATGGCGGGTTCCGGCGGCGTGATCGTCATCGATGACACCCGCAAAATTTCCTGGGTGCTGAACAATCTCAATTCCTTCTACGCCCACGAATCCTGCGGTCAGTGCACCCCGTGCCGCGAAGGCAGCATGTGGATGAAAAAAATCACCGACCGCCTCGTCACCGGCGATGCCTCGCCCGAGGACATCAAGACTCTGGAGAGCGTGGCCTATCAGATCGACGGCCGCACCATCTGCGCCTTCGGCGAAGCCAGCTCCTGGCCCGTGGAAGCGATCGTAGCCAAGTTCCGCGACGAACTCCTCGCCGATACCAATCCCGAGAACGCCGACAAACCACACAATCCCGAGGCCGAGGCACAGCGTCGGTTCTTACAAGAGGTGTAGAACGAAATCTCCCCCTCTGCCATGAACCGCCCCACCCGCATCGCTTGGATTCTCCTGATCGGGTGCGCGGTCGGCGTTGTCATTCTCCTGCGCAATCCCATCCACAGCAAGCTGCTGAACTTGGCATTTCTGCTCTGCATCGTCGGCACATGGGCGACTCTCACATTTCTGCTGTGGCGGAAAAAAATCGCACGCTACGTGATGGCCGCCATCCCCGTCTTGGCCGAAACACCTTTTCTCCTGCCAGGCGACTGGATCAACCCCATCGAACTGCGCGACGACTACCTGAAACGTGTGAACCAGTTCGAAAACACTCCCTACGTCTGGGGTGGTGAGAATTCTCACGGCATCGATTGCTCAGGCCTCCCCCGCCGCGCCCTGCGCGATGCCCTTTTTGCCTACGGCATCCGTCACGGCAACGGCGACGCCATCCGCAAAGCCGCCGCCCAATGGTGGTACGACACCAGCGCCCAAGCCCTGAGCCAAGGCTACCGCGAAACCACCATCGACCTGGATATCACCGGAACCATCCGCGAGATCGACACCGCCCCGCTCCAGCCCGGCGATCTTGCCATCACCACCAACGGCATCCACCTCATCGTCTATGCCGGCGAAGGAAAATGGATCCAAGCCGACCCCGGCATCGGCCACGTCGCCACCCTCGACGGTCGCACCGCAGACAATCTCTGGTTTTTGAGCCCCGTCACGATGCACCGCTGGAGCGTGCTGGAGATCAAAAAACGTGCGATCTTCTAACGATTCGTTAGAATTTCACGGCAGTTTCATCGGAAACACCGTGTTCTCACTGACCTCGCGTGATAAAATTTCCTGCGCTTGGCGAATGAGCGCGCTTTCCTCTTTTGCGAGGTTGTTTTTTTCGGCGCGATCTTTGACGATGTCATAGACTTCCCAGTCGCCGGGTTTTTTCTTATTGAGATCACGACGAATGACTTTTTTGTCTCCGATCCGCACGGCAATCTGACCACCGTATTCCGGATAGACCCAGAGCATGGGCTTGCGTGACGTCATAGTTACCGCGCCAGTCATCGCGGGCCAGAGGTTTTCTCCATCCAGTCCTTCGCGTGACTTCAGGCCGCAGGCATCGATGAGTGTGGGGAACCAATCGGCAAAATAGCTCGGAAGATCGCTGACCGCGCCGGCCTTGATGGCGGGAGGGAATCGCACGATCAGAGGCACACGCAGGCCACCTTCATAGACGCTGCCTTTGAAACCCTGGAGGTCCTTTGTCGATTGGAAGAACGCGGCATCCACGCCGCCAATGCCGAATTGCGGGTCCTTCGCCATGTGCGTGGTGCCGTTGTCCGAGGTGAAAATGATCAACGTTTCATCGAGGATGTTCGCGTCACGAAGTTTTTGCATCACCTTGCCAACGTGCCGATCCAGGTCGCTGATCATCGCGGCGTAACCTGCCCGCGGACGCGGGTGCGGCAGGTAGCCCGACTGTCCACGATACGGTTTGTCGTCCCATTCATTGGGATATTGATTCACCGAGTCGAGAGGAGGATGCATCGCCACGTGAGGCTCGATAAAGGGCAGGTAGAGAAAAAACGGTTCCTTTTGGTGAGCCTCGATGAATTGCAAGCCCTCCGCGACGATGGTGGTGGACGCATAGTTTTTCCCGATCCATTCCTCCGCACGCACTTCCCCTTCGGGGCGTTTGGCATGGCCGGGTATGGGCTTTTCGTTTAGCGGAACTTGCTGGTCATTGCGCCAGAGATACTTGGGATAGAACGAATGCGCCAGTGCCTGGCAGTTGTAGCCATAAAACAAATCGAAACCGTGTTTGTTCGGATCCCCCGTGGAGCCGACAGGACCGAGGCCCCATTTGCCCATCGCCGCAGTGGCGAATCCTGCCTCGCGGAAGCTCTGCGACAGCAACCACGTTTCTGCCGCAATCGGATGCTGACCTTCTTTGAACTGCGGCAAACTCACGGTTGCCTGACGGTTGCCGCGGATTTCCGCATGACCAAGGTGCTTGCCGGTCATCAACACGCAGCGCGACGGCGCACACACGGGTGCCCCTGAATAATGCTGGGTGAAACGAGTCCCCTCCCGCGCCAACTGATCGAGGTGAGGAGTCTTGATTTTTTCCTGTCCATAACACCCCAACTCGCCCCAGCCCAGATCGTCCGCCAAAATGAACACCACATGGCGCGGACGATTCGCCGCACGAACCATGCCTAACGAGACCACCAATAAACAGAAAATCACGCGACTCAACATGGCACGATCCTACATGCCAAAATCGCAGCGACAAGACGAATGAATCGCGCGCTCACCCGGCCTGCCACTCGCTCAGTGCCGCGCCCATTGTCTCGAAAAGATCCGTCGCCACCAAAGACAAGGCGGATTGTCGACCGGAGGATACGGAAATTTCCGCCGCACGGCCGCAGATCCACGCCCCGGCACAGGCCGATGTCAGAGGATTCATTCCTTGCGCTTGTAGCCCGGCGATAGCCCCCGCCAGCACATCTCCCATGCCAGCGGACGCCATGCCCGCATTGCCTGTGCCATTATGATACAGGGCATTTCCACGCTGCTGCACCAATGTTCTGGCTCCCTTCAGCAGAAGAACCGAGGGATTGAACTGCGTGAAATGCGCACAGGCATCCTCCCGCGAACGCTCGGCCGAGAGTGGCGCAAGCCGCGCAAACTCTCCGGGATGAGGCGTGATGACATGCTGTGCCTGCAAGCACTGATGCCCTTGGTAACGCGCGATCGCATTCAGCGCATCCGCATCCAAAACGGCACTGCCATGGTGTTTTCCTAACAAATCCACCATCGCATCGAATTCACCTTCACTCAATGCACCAAGCCCCGGACCCATGACCAAGGCATCGGCATTTCCTAACGAAATTTCCTCCCAATCGGCATACGACCGCACCATCAAGGCCGGACAGGCACGCGCGACCACGGCAGCGTGAGCTTTTTCACCCACCCATAATGTCACCAGTCCGGCTCCCGCGCGCAAGGCAGACGTGGCACAGAGCAAGGCCGCGCCCTCCATGCCGCACGAACCGGCCACGACTGTGACGCGCCCGGCATCGCCCTTATGAAAATCATGCGCCCGCAGCGGCAACGATTGGGGAAAGGAACCCGGCGTGATCAGGCGCAAGCCGGAATCGTAGTCGGCGAGAGCCAGATTTTCCAACGGTATGCATTCCAGGCGTCCGACATGATTGACGGCGGAGGAACGCAACAGACCAATTTTCGGAGCTCCGATGAAGAAGGTGAAATCGGCGATGACTGCCGCGGGATCGACGGCACCGCTATCCGCGTCCACTCCTGTCGGCAGATCCAGCGCGATCACAGGAATGGCATGGGAGGAACGTTGGGCATGAATGGAGAGTGCAGCCTCGCGTATCGGCTCGCGCAGCGGGCCTGACGCACCAATTCCTAACAGAGCTTCCATGATCACCGTGGGTCCCCGTCCGCTAGAGCACGACTGCGGAATCGCTTCCAGTTCACGCAACTGTTGTCGTGTGAGCGTGGCCCACTCGATTTCCGGATAGACGCGGTGAAGTTCGATCTGCCAACCCCATCGGCGCAGATGCTGAGCGGCACTCAGCGCATCGCCCGCGTTGTGGCCTTTGCCGAGATACAGATGCAACGTACCGGGATTCGGGAAAAATTTCCGCACGGAACGGGCGATCCCCCATCCGGCCTGGGCCATCAATGTCGCCGCATCCACACCCTTGGTGAAGAGCGACTGCTCCAACGAACGCATTTGTGCTGCAGTGACCGCATTCATCCCCTGACTCTATCACTCGCCACGTCGAGTTCAATGAAAAACGCCATATGAGCGCGCCCGGTAAATTCAGAAACTATGCCACCACTGCCGATACGACTTTTCCATGCACATCCGTGAGTCGGAAATCCCGGCCCTGGTAGCGGAACGTGAGTTTTTCATGATGGATGCCCAGCATGTGCAGCAGGGTCGCCTGCATGTCATGAATGTGCACCGGATCTTTCGTAACGTGATAGGCAAAGTCATCGGTTTCTCCATGGCTGTGGCCCGGCTTGAATCCCCCACCCGCGCCCCATATGGTGAAGCCCACGCCGAAGTGATCGCGCCCATAAGCACGCGGATTATTGATATCGCCCTGCACAAACACCGTGCGTCCGAATTCACTGACCCACAGCACGATCGTATCATCGAGCAAACCCCGCTGTTTCAAATCCTTCACCAAAGCAGCGGCCGGTTGATCCGTATCCCGGCACTGGTGCTCCAGTTGATAGGAAAGATTTTTGTGTTGATCCCATCCAGCGTGCATCAACTGCACAAAACGGGTGCCGCGCTCCACGAGTTTTCTAGCCAACAAACAATGGCGGGCAAAGGAACCATTGCGATGCACATCCGGGCCATACATCGCCAGTGTCTCCGGGCTTTCCTTCGATAAATCGGTGAGTTCCGGCACACTCATCTGCATGCGATAGGCCATTTCGTATTGCGAAATACGCGTGTCAATTTCCGGATCACCGTATCGTTCCAGGTGATGCTGGTTCATCGCCGCGAGATCATCCAACGCGCTGCGGCGCAGGGATCGATCAACACCCGCGGGATTGTTCAGATACAAGACGGGATCACCGTCGCCGCGGAAACGCACACCCTGATACTTCGAGGGTAAAAAGCCGCTGCCCCAGTAGTAATCGAAAAACAACTGGCCGCAGGTTTTATCCTTGTCCGATGACGTCATGACCACGAACGAGGGCAGATCCTGCGACAAGCAGCCCAGACCGTAGGTTCCCCACGCGCCCAGGCTCGGGCGCCCCGGAACCTGGCTGCCAGTGAGGAAAAACGTTACGCCCGGCGCGTGATTGACGGCCTCGGTGTGCATCGAATCGATGAAACAAATGTCATCGGCGATGGAGCCGATGTGCGGTATCAGGGTTGAGAGCATGCGCCCGCATTTGCCGTAGGATTGGAAAGGCTTAAGCGCGGAAAGGATGGGATATTTGCCCTGCGATGCCGTCATCGTGGAGAGGCGTGTGTTTCCGCGCACCGAAGCAGGCAGTTCGGTGAGGCGCAGCTTTTCCAAACCGGGCTTGTGCTGGAACAGATCGATCTGCGACGGGCCGCCGCCTTGCCACAACAGGATCACATTTTTCGCCTTCGGCGCGAGATGCGGCAACCCTTCTAACGGATTCATGTTCACGGCTGGCGCGGCGAACAGATCGCGGTTGAGCAAAGAGGCAAGCGCCACGGTGCCGATGCCTGTCGACGACTTGCCGAAAAACTGACGTCGCGTGATGAGCTGTTGCTGGCGCTGGATGGGATCGAGGATCATTGGCGTGTGAGGGCTTCGTCGAGATTATAGATGGTGAGACATACATGGGCCAGTGCCGCGTGTTGCAGGGCATCGAGCTTCGCATCGCGTGGCGCGGCACCGATGCCTAACAATTCTTGCGCGGCCATGGGATTGTTTTGAAAATGTTTCAGCGATTTCTTCCAGGCATTCCGCAGCAAGCCCTTCTCGACGGCGTCCGCATCACGCAAACACACGCGTAAAAACGCCTCGTCCAGCCAAGCTTCCGCATCGCCGCCCTTCTGCATCACCCGTTCAGAGAGAACCCGCGCCGCCTCCACCCGGGTGGGGTCGTTCATCGTCGTCAGCGCGTGCAGTGGCGTGCTGGTGAGATTCATTTTCACTTCACAAGTGCGCCGCGCGGAGGTGTCAAACAAATTGCCCGGTGCCACGGTGCGACGCCAAAAGGTATAGACGCTGCGCCGATAGAGATCCGGGCCCTGCGACAAGGGATAGGTGAAATCACGCTCCTTCGTGATGCTGAGACCATCCCAGATGGTGGCGGGTTGATAGGGATAGACCGGCTTGCCATACAGTTTCCCCTGTAGCAGTCCGCTGGTGTGCAAGGCGTAATCGCGCAGGATCAGGGATGACATGCGGAATCGGCTCGCCCGCGCGTAGAGCTTGTTTTCCGGATCGCGTTCGAGCATTTCGGCAGTGACTTTCGAGCTCTGGCGATAGGTCGCACTGGTCACGATGAGACGGTGCATGTGTTTAACATTCCAGCCGCTTTCGCGGAATTCCACGGCGAGCCAGTCGAGCAGCGCCGGATGTGTCGGAAGATCGCCACCGAGGCCGAAATTCTCCGAGGTCTTCACGATCCCTTTGCCGAAGTAGAGTTGCCACACACGATTCATCTGCACGCGGGCGGTGAGTGGATTGCTGTCACTCATGATCCACTTCGCCAAGCCGAGTCGATTTTTCGGTTGATCCGCTGGCATGGGCGGCAGAACGGCGGGGGTGTCACTGCGGACTTCCCCCTTCGGCGTTTCATAACTTCCTCGATCGTAAATGAACGTTTTGCGCGGCTGAGCATCGGACATCACCATCACACGCGGGAGTTGGTTTTTCAGAGCATCCGCCTCCGCTGCAAGTTGGGACACCTTTGCTCTGATCTTCATGATTTCCGGATGACGTGCCAGCATCGCCTGATACAATTTTTCCCGCTCCTGGGGACTGCGTTGATCCGCAGACTTGCTGAGAATGGCACGAACGTCAGCAGGCACCTGCGCTTTCGCAACCGGATCATTTTCCGAACTCACCGAGATTCGGAAACGACCGAACATGTGAGCGATGTGGTTGGATTGGAACGATAAAACGATGCGCAAATGACCTCCCGCGGAGAGTTTGTCTTTCAGTTGGACCGCGAGGTAATGAGGCTCATTGACTTTCGGCACATACGCCCAGCCCGTCTGAGGGTTGTTATCCAGAATGGCATCGGGAGAAAAACCGCCTTGGGTGTAGCTGGCGGTGGTCATGGAGATAGGCAGAGCCTTTCCGTTGGATTCCAGCGTTAGCTTGCTCAACACGGCATTGCCGCTTTCCGCACGACCGGATCCGCCCATGGGAAAACGCTTGTCAGGAATCACGTCAAAACGCAGGCCAGTCAATCCTTCGGCGGGCACGGGAATCTCGATGGTGTAGTCGGCCTTCGCCGCAGTGGCACCGGCCGAAAAGATGGATTGATCCGGTTGTAGTTGGAGCTCCACTCCATGGCTCGCTTGCATCGAATCAGGCGTGACGGTTTTCCAGACTTCATTATCACCACGCATCAGGGATTTTTCCATTTGCTCGATTGTCCCGATGAACTCCTTACTTTTTTGTATCTCCCGCTCCAGAGTCTGCGTCAGTTCGATTTGATTCGCCAGATCCGCCAACTGTCGCGTTTGTTCCTCGCTGCCCGCGTGAATCCATGGATCGGCGATGCGGTACTGGCCGCTGCCGCCGGGCACTCCCTTTTCGGGAACCTGATTGAAAAATGCCATCATGGAATAGTAATCCTTCTGACTCAATGGGTCGTATTTGTGGTCGTGGCATTGCGCGCACGCCAAAGTCAGTCCCAGCCAGTTCGTGGCGGTGACATCGACACGATCGAACAAAATGATATTGCGCTGTTCCTCGGCGATCGCGCCGCCCTCGCCATTGAGCATGTGACAGCGGTGAAAGCCCGTCGCGACTTTTTGCGATAGCGTGGCATTCGGCAGCAGATCACCTGCGATTTGTTCGATCGTGAACTGGTCAAAAGGCATGTTGTCATTCAGCGCCTTGATGACCCAATCGCGCCAGACATACTGATGCGTGTCGCCATCCTGCTGGAAGCCATTGCTATCGGCGTAGCGCGCGGCATCGAGCCAGGGAAGTGCCATGCGTTCGCCGAAATGCGGACTCGCCAGCAAACGATCCACGGCTTTTTCATAAGCCTGCGGCGATTCATCCGCGAGAAACTCTTGCAGTTCCCGGGGCGTGGGCGGCAACCCTGTTAGATCGAGACTGAGCCTTCGCAGCAGAGTGGCGCGGTCCGCTTCAGGGGAAGCTTGCAAGCCCTCTCTGTCATGACGCTCCGCAATGAAGGCGTCGATCGGATTTCTGACCCAGGAGGACGATTTCACCGCAGGCAACGGCTGTTTTTTCGGTGGTGAAAAGGCCCAGTGAACTTCGTATTTCGCACCCTCATTGATCCATCGGGTGAGAATTTCCCCTTCCTTTGGCTGGATCCTGTGCACGGCATCGGGTGGCGGCATGACCTCATCGGGATCTTTGCTCATGATGCGCTGAATGACGGCGCTGGCGGCGGCATTACCGGGAACGATGGCTTTTTCCTCGCGCTGCGGATCGGTGGCTCCCTCATAGGTGTCCAGGCGAAGATCCGCCTTGCGTGTTTTGGCATCAAATCCGTGACAGGCGAAACACTTTTCGCTGAGGATGGGGCGCACATCGAAATTGTACGAGAGCGTGGAGTCACCCCTGGCGGCGGCAGGGAGAAAACAACCGATCCAGAAAATCGTGCTGGCGATGAACGGAGTCCGAATCATTCACATGCTCCTACGTGAATTTATGCGGATTCTTTCTCCGTTGAGCTAACAGCAATACTGCGTCCATTCTGACCATCACAGCCGCTCGGTGATCACGTGAAATGTCATGTGCCCGGTTCTCTCGGAAGTGTAAGCAAATAGATACGCCCGCGCCCGGGGATCGAAGTGCCAATTCTCCGTGCTCGACGGTTTCCATTCCTCTCCCTGTTTCTGGCTGATCAACACCGGCAAACTGACGACGTCATTCCCGCCCGGTCCGCGCAACACACCGGACTTGCCCGAATCGATGAACACCGGCTCACCGTTGCCGATTTTCACCCCGATCTGGTCCTTGGTCGCATTGACCAGATAGCGGTCCGTGCCACGCAATTGTGTGACTGGAGTGAGCACCTTGATGACCTTGAAGGTCTCGCCAGTGGGGAAAAAAATGAGCAGCAAATCCTTGCGTTCGTTCGCCTCGATGGGCACGGATATCTCGGGTTTTTCTGCCGCACCGCGCCAAAAATCCAAAAACCGATTCTCACGCAGTGTGACTTTGTGCGGACCTTCGATAAAAGTGAGAGGAACCTCTACATCCACCTGCCCACCTGCAGCGCCTGCTTTGAATTTCGGCGGTGGTCGATCACCGGGATCGAAACGAGTCACGCGGAACTCCACTTGTGACGATTCTTTGGCGGGTTCCTGGGCGAACAATGTCGATGCGACGACAACAGCGTGAATGAGAGAGCGGATCATGAAGTGGCGATGATGGGTTCGATTTCTGTCGTAGGAATCCAACGGAATGACCGGATGATAAAACGACGACCAAAGACGCGATTGATCGCGGAGCGCAAAGCCGTGGGAGCGATGTGCGCGGCGTCGATAGCATCCGTGTATTCCGGCATACGCTGCACCACCGCCTCGCACCAGGCTCTGGCCGTGATGCTGCGCCCGTCAGCCGAGCGGGCCTCTCCATAGCTGCGGATGACAAAACTATCCGAGCGCGCATTGAGAATCGGCGCGATGGGCGTGAGAATGTCCGCTTGGGAAATGTAGGCAGGTGTTCCCTGGTAGCGAGAGCCGAGGGCCGCTTCCTCGAAGTTGTAATTCGCGGCATACTTCGCCTTTTTCAGATCGGCTTTGGTGATGGATTGATTGCGATACGCGGCATTGATGCTCACGGCCGGGTCTTCCAACGCGGCCTGCAAGGCACCATAGAGAGCCAGCTCGCGGTCCGTCGTGAGCCGCCGATTCACAAATTCGCCGAGCGAGCGGAATGGCCCGCGCTTTTTCACTTGCTTCACAATCGCCTCCGCCAGCTCGCGAATTTCCTGTTCTGTCAGCTCCCGATACCCGAGCCAGCGGTTGTTTTCCGAAGCGGGTTTGCCATCAGCCGAGCCGCCGACGGGAGCGCTGAATCGTGAAACAACATACCGTGCCTGCGGTTGTGCACGCAGCGTGCCGCGGTTGTCGAGGGTCACCGGACGCTTCAAGTGTGAGGATGCCAGCATCGCCGTCCAGGCCGCGACGGAAGTGGAATTCACGTTAAACCCAACGGTCGCCATGATATTCGCCGCCACCCGCTGGTGTGCGGTGGGTGTCACGCGACTGGGCACAAGAGTGGTCATCACACTGGCCGCAGTGGCCGTGCCCAGATGCCGGCGGTAGGCGGGATTCGGTGCCGGTCTTGTGCCATCGAGAAATTGCTGAACCACCTCACGCACCGTGCGTTGCCTGCCATAGCGCGAAAAAACTTCGCCCTGTTGCGCGGCGAGCGATGAGAAAAAATACGTATCGAAAAGCAACTGATTGGCCACATAACTACGATCCACAACGGCAGCCGGAGCGCTGGCGATTTCATATTCGGAATTGTTGAACCAGGTCCAGTCATTGTAAAAATTACCGGCGATGTCCCCTCCTTGCCATGCGAAATACTCGCCCAGATAAAAGGGAAACGAACGCTCTTTGATGCTCTGCGGTGGCAATCCCGGGGAGGCGTAGGAATTTCCGATCGCTTGGTTCTGGAAATAATACCCACTCCAGTTTAACGCCTCAATCGGCACCTGAGGCAGGTTTTGCAACTGCGCCAATGACGTCAAAGGTGCCATCGGGATGTCTTGCGCGATGATGGTGCCGCGTCCGCCCGGCCGATTGCTCGGGCCAAAGAAGGGACGATTCTGGATCACGCCCTCGATGCCATTGATCTGCTCAAACGTAAGCGTATAGGGATGGGCGAAGAAATTGGTCGCCGCATCCACCTGGCTGGAATGCTTCTGCGTGGAGGTGGCAGCCACAAAGGGATGGTGCGGAATATTGTGCAGCCATGTTTTGTTAGGCAGTCCGACTTCGTCAAGGGTCTTCAAACGTATGTCCAAGTGGAGGAAGGGCGAACCGTAGTTGGTGAGCTGGCCCAGAGTCATACTGGGGAAATTGCTCCGCGAAATCACATCGGGGATGGGGTTGCCCGCATCCGACTCGCAGCGCCAAGCCACCTGACTGGTGAACATTTGCCGTCGGAATGCGTCCGGATGCCCGCGGTGCACGGCTTTCGATTCGACACGGAAGCAGAAGGTCGTCTGGAAATTGCTGTAGGAATTGGCGGACGTATGCCAGCTCGACCCAGCGGTCTCAATGGCAATCCGGTCAGTCGCAGATCCGGTAATGCTGCCGAGATTGCGCACCTGCCCCATTTGACCCTGCGGGTTCGAGGGTCCGGGGGGCATCCACGGTCGCAATTCCGCCACCATGTCATGGGCGTTAAATCCACCGGCCTGTGAAGTCGAGTAGGTGAGGATTTTTGACTCGCCGGGTGCCAGACTCACGGACGGCGTCCCCTCGCCGAAACGCATGACCATGTTTCCATGCGGCCAACCCCAGTTGTAGTTGCCATTGCGCGAACCGCCTCCCGTCAGGTTGACTTTGACTCCGTTATGATAAACCGTGTGCTCTAACGGGAGTGTATGGAGAAAGACGCTCCATTGATCCACCTGCAGAGGCACACTGTACGGATTCCATAAGGTCAGCACGGGATAACTGTACATCAACAGGTCATAGGTTCCCTGATTGCCGGAAGTTCCCGTCTGGCGCACACCGTAGGAAACAATCATCTGCATCCTCACAAGAACAGGACTGATTCGCATGACACCGGAATTCCACAAGGGATTGCTGACGGGATCATAAGCGACATAGTTTCTCATCGCGGTCAGCGGGAATCCGCCGGATGCCGAGATCTGTCTGCGATGCATGTTATACCAATGATGCAGGGATTTCCACGAGAGTATGTCATATTGCTGCGGATTGCTCAGCGCGTAGTCATTGTTCGGTCCACGCGGGCCTGCCGGCTGACCGGATTTACCACCGGGCCAGCCCCACTCCTCCAGCCAATCAATGTCCTGCCTTTCCAAATAGAGACTCAGATCCTGCCGTAACCCTCCATTGCTCACATCCGCCAGAACACTCTCGGAGTGAGGCGTGATATCATGAAAAAGGTCCGCCGACCTGGTGGTTCCCGCCGACTGTGCGAGATCAATCTCCGCCCGGGTGATCAATTTGTCACTGGTGGTGGAGTTGGAAGGAAATGCCTCGAAGCCCTGAAGCGCCCGAACGCCATTCGCTCCCGGTGTCGCCGCGGATGCCAAACGCTCGGCGATGGTCGCCGTGTCCGTGCGATTGACATCGTCGCGCAAGCCGATGTGCGCTTTGCAATTTTCATCCGCCACCCACCAGGCAAAGCCGCCACGTCCCATTTTCACCCGCCCGGCTTGCGTTTCGTGATTCAGGCTTCCCGTTTGGCCTGTCGGCGTTTTCACCATCACGATCGGATCCGTAAGGGAACCAGTCTGAGCGAAATCAAGACGCGTGAGAACATTTGCATTGCTGTCCGACACAAGCCACCGTCGAAACGGCGTGGCACGGTCATAGCTCGGACGACTGCCCAGCGCATCCCGCCGTGACGTCCAGACGCCCGTCAAATGCGGATTCCGCACGCCATTGGCCTCTGGCGTGTTCGGTTCCGAATCGAGCAAAGTGGCAGGCGCGGTGACCGCCTGATCCCTGCCGAGATTTTTTTGCAGCTCACCCAAGGCAAGCATCAGGGCCATGCGCGCGTTCGCACGGGCTTCCGCATTCGCCGACTCGAGGGAGGATCGTCGCAAGGTCAGCGAGGACAAACTCAAAAATCCCACAGCCACCAAGGTCAGCAACACCAGCAACGAAATCGTCACCACTAGAGTGAAGCCTGAGTTTCGCTGTCCATGACTTTTTCCGTCTCCCCACCCGCGACCAGCATCACGTCGCAAGATTGTGTGATCAAAACATGGGGTGAAATATTTCATAGTCAGTAAACACTTCGTATTGTCAACAACCACCCCGCAGCGTCAAGGGGAATCCCGAAGAATCGATAAAACAAAGTCCGTCAATTTACCATTTACCTCAGCCGCCAGCCAGCATACAGTAGCGCCGCACTTTGATACACAACCCACATGAGCAAATCCATTGAAAGTCATCTCAGCGAAGAGCGCGTTTTCCTGCCGAGCAAGGAGTTTTCCGCCAAAGCCCGCATTTCCTCTCTCTCCCAATACAAAAAACTCTACAAGGAATCGATCGAGAAACCGCAAGTGTTCTGGGGACGCGAGGCCAAAGAACTCGAGTGGCGTCAGCCCTGGACCAAGGCTCTCGAATGGAAGGCGCCCTTCGCCAAATGGTTTGTCGGCGGCAAGTTGAACGTTGCGGAAAATTGTGTCGATCGCCACGCCAACAGCGCGCGGCGCAACAAAGCCGCCATCATTTTCGAAGGTGAACCGGGAGACAAACGCGTCATCACCTACGGCCAATTGCAACGCGAAGTGTGTCAGTTCGCCAACGTGCTCGAAAAAAATGGAGTCAAGGCCAAGGACCGCGTGCTGATCTACATGCCGATGATTCCCGAAGCCGCTGTCGCCATGCTCGCCTGCGCCCGCATTGGCGCTGTGCACTCGGTGGTATTTGGCGGATTTTCCGCGGACTCGATTGTCGATCGCCTCGAAGATTCGGGAGCGACTGTGATCGTCACCGCGGACGGCGGATGGCGCCGCGGCAAGGTGGTGCCGCTCAAGGAAAATGTGGATGCCGCGCTGCAAAAGTACAGCCACGTGCGCAAAGTCGTGGTCTTTCAGCGTTGCTCGAACCCCGTGAGCATGAGCCCCGGGCGCGATGTCTGGTGGCATGAGGAAGTGTCGAATGTGAAACACACGCACAAGGCCAAAGCCTTCGATTCCGAGCATCCGTTATTCATCCTTTACACTTCCGGTTCCACGGGAAAACCCAAGGGAATTCTTCACACCAGCGGCGGTTATCTCACAGGCACCTATTCGACCTTCAAGTACATTTTCGACATCCGCGAGGAAGACATTTACTGGTGCACCGCCGATGTCGGATGGATCACCGGGCACTCGTACATCGTCTATGGTCCGCTCGCCAACGGCGCGACCCAAGTGATGTATGAAGGCGCGCCCAACCAGCCGGACTTCGGACGTTTCTGGAAAATCATCGAGGAAAACGGCGTGTCGATCTTCTACACCGCACCCACCGCGATTCGCGCCTTCATCAAGGCAGGCGATCATTTCCCCGCCAATCACGATCTCTCGTCGCTGCGCTTGTTGGGCTCGGTAGGCGAGCCGATCAATCCGGAAGCATGGATGTGGTATCATGAAAAAATCGGCGGCAAGCGCTGCCCGATTGTCGATACCTGGTGGCAAACGGAAACTGGCGCCATCATGATCAGTCCCCTGCCCGGTTGCACACCGACCAAGCCCGGAACCGCCACTCTTCCCTTCTTCGGCGTGGATGCCGCCATCCTCGACGAGAGCGGCCACGAGTGCAAAGCGAATGAAGGCGGGAAGCTGGTCATCCGCAAACCTTGGCCCTCGATGACACGCACGATTTATGGCGATAAGGCCCGCTATGCGAAAACTTACTGGTCGGACTATCCCGGTATCTACACCGCGGGTGACGGTGCCCGTCGCGACAAAGCAGGAAATTTCTGGATCGTCGGCCGTATCGATGACGTGCTCAACGTCTCCGGTCACCGTCTCGGCACCGCAGAAGTCGAAAGTTCGCTCGTTTCCCACCCTGCTGTGGCGGAAGCCGCCGTGGTCGGTCGCCCCGATGAACTCAAGGGCCAGGGTGTCGTTTGTTTTGTCACGCTCAAGGAAACACATCAACCTTCGGAAGCCTTGCGCAAAGAGCTCCGCGAACATGTGGGCAAATCCATCGGCGCCATCGCGAAGCCGGACGATGTCTTTTTCGCACCCGCCCTGCCCAAGACCCGCTCCGGCAAGATCATGCGCCGCTTGCTGAAAGAACTGGTCACCACCGGTGACATTTCCGGCAACGTAACGACACTTGACGATGTCAACGTGATCACCAATCTTAAGGCGTCGATGCAACCACCCGCCTGATCTAATGACTCCTACCTCCTACTACATTGCACTGATCGCCAAATCATTTGGCCTTGATCGGCGGGCGAAACGCCTGGCGGACGCATCGTCTGAAATGGCGCTGCTGCGCGAGGCCGAGTATCAGCTTGGCAGTATGTTGTGGGAAAAAATCGAACCCATCGAGGAACTGTCGGTGGAATACTGGAATTTGCGGAAGTATATCAAGGAACTGCTGGAGAAGCGCGATTCGATGAACCGGCTCAATGAAAAGCTGGCAGTCCTTCATGATGAACGCGCAGGCATTCTCAACGAAGCCTCAGCGGAACAGGAGGCGCTCGAGGCAAAACGGGCGGATCTGTTGCTGAAACTCGAAAAATTTGCCAACCAACGGGATCAGCTGGTGCGACGAGCGAAGGAGATCCGCCGCATTCATGAGGGTCATCTTACGAAAATCGAGGTTCTCGAACGGGATGGTCACAAGGAAAAAGAGATCGAAATGGTGAAGAGTGAGATCAGCAATCTGAAAAACGAATTCCACTTGCTCAAGGAACAACGAACAAAGGTAGCCGATCAACTGGAAGATGGCGATCGCACCGTGGACGCAATCGATCAGAAATTGTTGGAATTGAAACAGGAAAAACGCGATCGCGCCGCCGTGGTGTTCCAGGAAATGGGTTTCATCAATCGTGATCTATCGAATATCCGGTCGGAAATCGGCAGCATTGAGGCTCAAATACGTCACTTGCAGGCAGAAGTCGGTCGCTACATCAGCCGTTACCACAAACGAAATCCAGAATGCGGAAAAGTCGCCAGATGCGAACGCACGATGGTGGAGGTCATGCGCATGTTGCGGATGTCAATTGCCATGAATCACAAGTTGGCGGATTTCAAATAACCACCATCATTCCGCGAAACCGACGGGGTGAATGCGAAGCATTACTCTCGCGTCTCAACACGAGCTTGATCACTTGACTTTGTTCGGAATTGCCGCATCATCTGCGCCCACCACCATGGCTCGCGCCTCTTCCCATACCCTGATTTTCCGGATCTCGTGCTGGCTCATCGCCGTCACGGCATTCGCTCAATTGATTGTTTCGGGTGTGGCGCTTGCGATGCGCATGGAGAACGCGCGCACTGTCAAGATTGTGGAAAAAATAATACCCGCAGCGCCGCAAGTGGTCATCAATCGTCCACCCGAACGCCCCTCCGCAGCTTCAATTCCGGCCGAGGTTCCCACTCCCGCTCCCGCAGAGCAAGTAGCCACCGCCCCTCTCCCGCCCCCACGTCCCTTGAACACACCGGAGATCGCGGATCCGGTAACGGAAAAACTGGTCAAGGAGGCCAAAGCCGCACGGGTGGCCGAGGACATGATGTCCGCCATCACCAAGCTCGAACAAGCCTTGCAAAGCTCCCCCAGAGACGCCAATGCCCTTTATGAATTGGGCCTCTGCCATGAAGCGATGGGCATTTACGACCGCGCCCGCGGCTATTACCATCAGGTCTATCAGCTTGGCACCACAGGCGCTGGCGGACTCTATCTCCAGGCAGCCGATAAATTGAAACAAGGATTCGAACAACCGCAGGACAAGATCAACCGCATCGTGTTGGGCCGGGTGCGTGTGTTCAAGGATCCTCGTGCGGAAAATGGAGAAAAGGTCATCATCACGATCCCGGTGCAGTCCGTGCCCGGCGAGCAAATCGACGGCCGCGATCTGGAAGTCAGTGTCAACTTTTTCGACGAAGTCGGCGCCCGCAAGGAAATCTCCGCGGCGGATACGGTGCATTGCCTCGTCGAATCGAAATGGATCACCGAGCCGCTCGATTGGTCCGCTGGCGAAGAACTGCTGCAAGTCAGCTACACCATCCCCACCCAAAACAGGCAGGACGAACACCTTTTCGGCGACAAGCACTACTATGGCCAAGTCGTGGAGCTTTCCTACAAAGGCGAGCTCATCGATGCCCAGGCGTGGCCGCGCATCCTGGCACACAAGCTCAACAAACCCGATACGCCGCCCGTCTTTCTCGATCGCGAAATGCCCGCAGGCTACAATCCGGACAACCCGCTTTTGCCCAACGCCCCCACTGACGAGGCCAATCCCGGCAACAAACCCGACTATTCCCAGCAAGACCTACCGCCCCCTCCTCCGGATTTCCCCCCTGATGAGGCAACGCCCTTGCCGGTTCCGCCCGAATACCAAAATCTTCCGCAACACTAAGTCCATCCCCTTCATGCTCGACATCCGAATCATCCGCGACAATCCCACCGCCGTTCAAGACCGCCTCAAACTCCGCGGCGGCAATCACTGGAAACTCATCAATGATGTGCTGGCCTGCGATGAAAAGCGCCGCGCCGCCGAGACCGAAAAACAGGCTCTGCAATCCCAGCGCAAGCAACTCGCCAAACAAATCGGCATGGCAAAGGCCAAGGGCGAGGACACCTCCACCGCCGAGGCCGAGGCACGCGCGATCAACGCCAAGATCGATGCCATTGATGCCGAAGTGGAAATCACCTCGCAGCATCAACAAGAACACCTGCTCCACATTCCCAACCTGCCTCATGAGGCTTGTCCTTTTGGCGAAGACGAAACCGCGAACCCCGTCGTCCGCGAATGGGGCGAGAAACCGAATTTGCCCGAACCGAAGGATCATGTCGAACTCGCCACGCGGCACCGCTTGATCGACTGGGACGACGCCACCCGCGTATCCGGAGCCGGTTTTGCCGTTTATCGCGGCCGCGGCGCCAAACTGGAGCGCGCGCTGATCAATTTCCTGCTCGATACCCAGACCTCGCACGGCTACGAGGAAGTCAACGTCCCGCACCTCGTCAAACGCGAGTGCATGGAAGGCACCGGGCAATTGCCGAAATTCGAGGACGACATGTACGGCACCGAGCGCGGCGATGATGGACAGAACCAACTGTTCCTGGCCCCCACCGCGGAAGTACCCGTCACCAATCTCTACCGCGATACGATTGTTCAGGAAAACCAACTCCCGCTCAAGCTTGTGGCCTACACCCCCTGCTTCCGCCGCGAGGCAGGCTCCGCCGGGCGCGACAACAAGGGGATCATCCGCATGCATCAGTTTGACAAGGTCGAACTCGTGCAGGTGGTGCATCCCGACCATGGCCTCACCGCCCTCGAAGAACTCACCGCCCACGCCGAAGCCATTCTGCAAAAACTGGGCCTGCACTACCGCACCATCGAGCTCTGCACGGGCGACCTCGGTGCCAATTCCGCCAAAACCTACGACATCGAGGTTTGGGCCCCGGGACAGGGCAAGTACCTGGAAGTTTCCAGTTGCTCGTGGTTCGGCGACTTTCAGGCCCGCCGGATGAAGCTGCGTTTCAAGGACTCCGAAGGCAAAAATCGCTTTCCCCACACGCTCAACGGTTCCGGCACCGCCCTGCCCCGCCTCTACGTAGCCCTGCTGGAGCAGTACCAGCAAGCCGATGGCTCCATTCTCATTCCAGAGGCTCTCGTGCCCTACTTCGGCACTGATAAAATCGGTTCCGATTGCTGAGAAAACGACTGATTCTCTTTCATTTAACGCAAGAAACACGGCCTTCACCAAGAATCGTCCCGCCTCCGCGCTTTGGTCTTGATTTTTGCGCAATGACCGCTAGACTGTCGGCGTGCAGACCACACTACAAGACGTCTGCCCTCAACTCATGGCAGCGCCACGGCCCATCTCAAGCACTCCCTCGCACCCTATTTTTCACTCGGGTGATTCGGGAGAGCGTGTCGCTCACGCTTGCTTGCTACTCCGCTCAAGATTTCTTGCGAGCCCGCGATCCCACTGGATCCACGTGTCGGAACTGCTGCCATCCATTAAGAAACACCACCAACATGTCCAACGGAACACAGGAACATAACCCGAATCGTAACCGCAATCGCAATCGCAACCGTAACCGCAGCAACAATGACCGCAAGCCGAACCAAGGCTCCCACAACAAGCCACGGCCTGTCTCACAGCACCAGTCGTTCGTCAACCGCGCCCCGGCGAAGCTGAGCTTCTGGCAGAAGTTGCTGAAAGCCATCGGTCTCTACAAAGAACCCGTACGCCCCGGCCGCAGCGATGCCAAACCGGCAAACAACAGAACGCGCGATGAGGAAAAGCCCAGCGGCCCACGTCCACCACGCGGTGAAAAACAGGCGCCGCGCTCCAACACCCGCGATGCCCGCAGCGGTGGCGAAGCCCGCCCTCCTCGCGAGCAGCGCGAGCCACGAGCACCCCGTGAACCGCGCGAACGCCGTGAGCCAACCCTCAACGATGTGGAATCCACCCGCCTCTATATCGGCAACCTCTCGTATGACGCCAGCGAGTCCGACATCGAAGAATTGTTCAAGGGCGTAGGCCCCGTGCGCAGTGTCGAGATCGTGTATAACAAGCACACCCACAAATCCAAAGGCTATGGCTTTGTGGAAATGCTTCGCATCGATGAAGCCAAGCGCGCCGTAGAAGTGCTGCATGACCAGCATTTCATGGGCCGCCAGCTCATCGTGTCCGGTGCCAAGGCGAAAAATGCCGAGGAAGGCGAAGCCGCCATCACCGCCCGCGAACAAAAGGAGCAAGCCGCACAGAATCCTGAGCCCGTCGTTGCGACCGCCGCTCCGGCAGCGGAAGCAACCGTGGCTTCCGCAGAGGCACCTGCCGCCATCGTGGAGGAAGTGCACTCGCTGGAAGCGGAATCGCAGAAGGAAACCTTCGTGTAAGTCTCCTTGCCCGAATCACCACGCCGCAACCTTCACCGGTTGCGGCGTTTTTTTGTTCATTCGCTTTTGGCTGCCACCGGCTTTTCCCAGCGCGAGGGCTTGGGAAATTTTTTCTCCATCCAAGCGCGGAATTCCTGGTTGTCCACTTCATCATCCGGGACGTTGAACCAGCGCATGAGAGGGTCATCCAATGTCTGCATGTCGGCTTTTTCAGTGCATGGTTTTCCTTCGATTCCGAGCAAGCCGTAAAATGCCAGCTCCTGCGGCATTTTGAACCATACTCCGAAAAATTCAAAGGCCTTGCGCGCCTGATTGCGATGAAACAGATACGGAGTATGGGTGGAAAAATCAGGCACTCGATCCATGCCCAGCTCGTGATGCAGTCGCGAGACGATGACCCCGCGAGCGCGCTGCCATTTGTTATCCGATTGCATCATCCTTGGAATGTCACCGATCAGATTTTCTTTCAGATACAAGGGTTCGGCGATATCCGCCTCACTCGAAGGCCGCAGAAAAAAAATATCGTCGTTCATATACAGGACTTTTTCCGCCAGCGCGTAGGTTCGCAGCAAGGCCCGCTGGAGCATGTCCTCATAACGGAATACGGATTCATCCAACCACTCGGGACGCTCGGTACCCCAGACAATCAAGGGCCAATCCGCAGGGCCATACTGCTCCAGGGACCGCAGGGCATAGCGCAGCAGTTCGCCTTTCCAGATATCCCCTTCCAGTTTGAACGGCAGCGAGATGAGTTTTTCCATCTCCGCCTTTTCCGGCCATGGCTTGAAGGTCATCGGCGGACGGGGCACAGGGAGAAATCCATTGGTTTGCAAGTCCTTGAGCACCGCCCCCTTGTCGCGCCCGGCACAATGATAGAACCAGGCAGGTTGGAATTTCGAGGCATCGACGGGCAGTCGGTTCCAGACCATCTCCAGAGATTTCACCCGCTCCGGTTGCCGCTCGCGCAGAAGAAAACGCCACCAGTTGAAGTAAAATTCATGCGGCACATTCGGCGCGATGAATCCCTCGGTCAGCGGCAACATTTGCTCGGCAGTGACCCGATCCATCAACCACACACCATCATTGGCATAGGGAAAGTCATCGGGAACATCCCGCTGGTAGCTGGCTTTGACCCACTTCCGCCACGCCGCAAAGCGCCCCGCGGGATAGGCTTGCTCGTGCGCCCACAGCCCGCTTTCGCGCTTGGCTTGCAACACATGCGGTGCCAGCGGATGAATCATCACATCCGCATCCACATGCATCATCCAGTCAAACTCCCCGGCCAGAAAGTGCTGGATCCATTGGCGATACGGCGACTCGCGCAGTCCTTTTTGGATCGCCTCCTGGGCATCGATATTCAACTCGATGCGATGCCGTTTTGCCCACTGTCTCAGGCTCGGCAAAAACGCCTGAATCCATGGCGCACCGCCATACTGCCAGCTGTAACAGACACAACTCTCCTCCGCTCCCACATCGCGGATGATCGGCAAACGAAACACTTTGGCATACTCGCGTTTTTTCGACAATGGATCGACTTGAGGAATGACAATCTCGTCCTCCCCTGCCAATGACCACTTCAAGGGCGATGGCGTCCCCCCCTGCTCCTTCTGACTCATGGCCCATTTTCACCGGATGAACCAACTTATGTCAAATGCCAAAGTGCGGTTCCTGCCACATTTTTGATTGATGGATCGGACGATACACGCGATCTCTTTAAGATTTCCGTAATTTTTCTATTGACTTCATTGCGTCGCGTGGCAGCATTCGAACCATGAAATACATCCTGCTCTGTATCACATCGCTGACATTGGTATCGTGCAATACCTCGATCGGCCTTTATCGCGACATGAAACAAGGTTTCATCTGGACGAAAAACAAAATCCAAAACTCCGGTGGCGGCGGCGATGTCGTCGATCCATACGGAGCTCCCACGTATTGATCGCCTCTTGATCAGTTAGACTCTGTAGGTCATACGCTCGTTTTTCCGCTTGATGCATTCGCCCCAATGCCTAAGCTCCGCGCATGCCCAAGACCGCGATTCGTCCGATCAAAAAACTTCTCGTCGCCAACCGTTCTGAAATCGCGATCCGCGTGATGCGCGCCGCTACCGAACTCGGCATCCGCACTGTCGCCATTTACGCCTACGAGGACCGCTTCTGCCCGCACCGCTTCAAGGCCGACGAGGCCTATCAGCTCAATAAGGACAAAGGACCGCTCGGCGCTTATCTCGATATCGAGGGCATCGTCGCACTCGCGGTGGAAAAAGGCGTGGATGCCATTCATCCAGGCTACGGCTTTCTCTCGGAGAACCCCGACTTCGCCCGCGCTTGCGAAAAAAATGGCATCATTTTCATCGGACCGGATGCGGACATCCTCGACCGCATGGGCGATAAGACCGCCGCGCGCAATGTCGCGGAAAAACTCAAGGTACCCACCCTGCAGGGCACCCCGGAACCTGTGAGCGACCGCAAGGATGCCATCAAGGCCGCGAAAAAAATCGGCTTCCCGCTCATCATCAAGGCCGCCTTCGGTGGCGGTGGCCGCGGCATGCGTGTGGTGCGCGAGGAGAAAGATCTCGAAGGTCTGTTGGAGGAAGCGCAAACGGAAGCACAGCGCGCTTTCGGCAATGGCGCGGTGTTCCTCGAAAAATTCGTCGGACGCGCGAAACACATCGAGGTGCAAATCCTCGCCGATAAACACGACAACGTGCTCCACCTTCACGAGCGCGATTGCTCGGTGCAGCGTCGTCACCAGAAGGTGATCGAGATGGCCCCCAGCTACGGCATCGATCCCGCCATCATCGAGGGCCTTTGCCATGCATCGCTCGCCATCGCCAAGGAAGTGAACTACACCCACGCCGGCACCGTCGAGTTCCTTGTCGATGTCGAATCGGGCGAGTGGTATTTCATCGAGATGAATCCGCGCATCCAGGTCGAGCACACGGTCACCGAAGAAATCACCGCCATCGACATCGTGCAATCGCAGATCCAGATCGCCATGGGCCATCAACTCCACGACAAGGTCATGGACCTGCCCAAGCAGTCAAAGGTCGAAAAATCCGGCTTCGCGATTCAATGCCGCATCACCACCGAGGACCCCGAAAGCAACTTCACACCGGACTTCGGTAAAATCCTCACCTACCGCAGCGCCGGTGGTTTCGGCATCCGTCTCGATGGCGCGCTCGGCACGCAAAACGCCGTGATCACGCCTTACTACGACTCCATGCTCGTCAAGGTCACCGTTTTCGGACGCACCTATCAAATCGCTCTCGACCGCATGGACCGCGCGCTGCGTGAGTTCCGCATCCGCGGCGTGAAGACCAACATCCCCTTCCTCGAAAACGTCATTCACGACCCCATCTTCCGCGCCGGTGATGCGACCACGCGTTTTATCGATACCAACCCTCAGCTTTTCACCTTCGCTTCGAAAAAAGACCGCGCCACCAAACTGCTCAGTTACCTTTCCGATGTCACGGTCAATGGCAACCCGAACACCAAAGGCTACGTCACCGAGAAAATTTTCGCCCCCGCTCCCGCTGTCGCCTACGATCACCTCACACCGCCCGCCGAGGGAACCAAGCAGCTTCTCACCAAACTCGGACCCGAAAAATTCGCCGAGTGGGTCACCAAGCAAAAACGCCTGCTGCTCACGGACACCACCATGCGTGATGCCCATCAGTCGCTGCTCGCCACCCGCGTGCGCACCTTCGACATGCTGGCAGTAGCCGATGCCGTCGCCCATCGCACACCGAATCTCTTTTCGATGGAAATGTGGGGCGGCGCCACCTTCGACACCGCCATGCGTTTCCTCAAGGAATGCCCGTGGGAACGCCTGCGCCAGTTGCGCGAACGCGTGCCGAACATCCTCTTCCAGATGCTCTTCCGTGGCTCGAATGCCGTCGGCTACACCAACTATCCTGACAACGTCGTGCGCGGCTTCATCAAACATTCCGCCGAGAACGGCATGGATATCTTCCGCATTTTCGATAGCCTCAACTACCTGCCGAATCTCACCGAGGCCATGACGGCCGTGCGCGAGGAAACCTCCTCCTTGTGCGAAGGCACGATTTGCTACACCGGCAACATCCTTGATCCCAAGCGCGACAAGTACGATCTCAAGTATTACGTCACACTCGCCAAGGAGTTGGAAAAAATGGGCGCGCACATGCTTTGCATCAAGGATATGGCCGGCCTCTGCCGCCCCATGGCCGCGAAAAAACTCGTCAAGGCGCTCAAGGAGGAAATCGGTCTGCCCATCCACTTCCACACCCACGACACCTCCGGCATCAATGCCAGCTCCATCCTCATGGCCGCCGAGGCCGGGGTGGATATCTGCGATGCCGCCATCGCCAGCATGAGCGGATGCACCTCGCAGCCGAATCTCAATTCCGTCGTCGCCGCGCTGCAGCACGGCCCGCGCGATACCCAGCTCGATCTCGATGCCCTCAATGAATACTCGGACTACTGGGCGCATGTCCGCACCTATTACAAACCTTTCGACACTGCCGAGCCACACGGCACTGCCGAGGTCTATCTCCACGAAATGCCGGGGGGCCAATACACCAACCTCAAAGAGCAAGCCGAGAGCATGGGCATCGGCCACCGCTGGCCGGAGATCGCCCGCATGTATGCCGAGGTCAATCTACTTTTTGGAGACATCGTAAAAGTCACCCCGTCGTCAAAAGTCGTCGGTGACATGTGCATGTTCCTCATTTCGCGCGGCGTGAAACCCGGCGATGCGCGCAGCTACCTGCAAAGCCTCCCCGCTGGCACGAACTTCCCCGAAAGCGTCATCGACATGCTCCAGGGCGGTCTCGGCCAACCGATGGGCGGCTGGCCGAAGGACATCCAGAAAATCATCCTCGGCAACAAAAAGCCTTTCACCAATCGCCCCGGCGAACGCGCGGAAAAAGTCGATCTGGAAAAAACCAAACTCGAAGTCGCCAAAATCACCGGCCACAAAAACACCAGTGATGATGAGCTGTATTCCTATCTGATGTATCCGCAAGTCTTCAAGGATCTCATCAAATCGCGCAAAAACTTCAGCGACCTCTCCGTCCTGCCGACACCTGCGTTTTTCTATGGCCTGAAAGACAAGGAAGAAGTCACCCTCAGCCTCGAGGCGGGCAAGACCTTGTTCATCCGCCTGCACAACATCACCGAGGTCGATGCCGCTGGTCAACGCACCGCCATCTTCGAACTCAACGGCTACCCGCGCCACGTGCAAGTCGATGACAAGAGCGCCGTCAAGGCCAGCACCGCCCGCCCCAAAGCCGATGCCGCCGATCCCTATCAAATCGCCGCCCCCATGCCCGGCATGGTCGCCAGCATGACGGTCAGCATCGGCCAAAAAGTCAAAGAAGGCGAACCGCTGCTCACGCTCGAAGCGATGAAAATGTTCACCACCGTGACAGCCCCCTGCGCCGGCACCGTGCAGGAAATTTTTGTCGAAGTCGGCAACACTCTCGAAAGCAAGGACCTGATGATGAAGTTGGTGAAGTAAGACGCTGGAGGACATGACCTGGCGCTCTCTATTTTCCCACAAACCTCGACAATGGGTCCTTCGCTTTGCCGTGGTGGTCGCTTTGTTTCCTGTTGTCGGCTGGATCGGAGGGCAGTACTGGATCTTCGATCTGTTCAATCATTTCCAATACCAATACCTCGCCTTCTTTTCCTGTTGCCTGGTGTTGCTGCTTGCGATCAAGGCGCGGGGTGAGGCAGTGACGCTGGCGGTGCTGCTACTGCTGCCACTGTCGAGAATCGCTCCTTCCTATTTTGCTCCAGCTGGCGTCGCCACCTCGCACAAGCCGATCCGCGTGGCGTCATTCAATGTATTGGTTTCCAATGACCGCTATGACGATACGTTGCGCTGGGTCCGTGAGTCCCAACCGGACTACATCTTCTTTTCGGAAACCACCGACAAATGGGCGAAGGCACTGCAAGCGCTGGCGATGGATTACCCCTACTCGATCGAGGAAAAAAGCGGCTTTGCCTTCTACTCGAAACGTCCCATCAACCGCCATCGAATTGTCCGTTGCAGCGAATTCCGCTTTCCCTTGCTCATCGCGTATCTTGATACGCCGCAGGGCGAAGTCGCTTTTTACGGCATCCATCCGCTGCCGCCCGTGAGCCAGCGATGGGCGCACGCGCTCACGGAAACAATGGAAATCCTCGCTCAGGAGGCGGAGCGCGAAAAAGGTCCACTCATCGTGGCGGGCGACTTCAATATCACGCGATGGAGCAAAAACGCCAAACCGCTGGAGCGCGCGCTACTCCTCGATGCCTCTCGCGGCAAATCACCGGGTCCCACGTGGATGCGCGGCAATCCGCTGGTGACAATCCCCATCGATCGCATTCTCTACCGCGGACAAGGCATGAGCTGCCAGAATTTCCACATCGGCCCCGACCTTGGCTCCGACCATCGTCCCGTCGTGGCGGAAATCGTATGGTGAGAGGTAATGCCTTGTCACAAGGACAGGAATGCCTCCAGCCCGCAGGATGTCGCTTTCCCAACTGACATCCCTACCTGAAGCCCCTCCGTATTTTTTCCTATCGCTGGGGCACCGGGACGGATAACATCCCGTCGTACGTCACATGACATCCTATACCGCAGCACTCACGACTCTACAGGCAAAAAAACTGCGCGACCTGCTCGTCACTCTCGGTTTTGACTTTGTGGAGAAACCTTACACCATGTTCGCGGCAAAAAAGGGCAAGCTCTCCATCAGCGTCTATCAAAAAGGTCCCAAGGTCCTCATCCAGGGCAAGGGCACGGCGGAGTTCATCGAGTTCCACCTCGAACCGGAAATCCTCGGCGTGGCGAAGCTCGGCTATGAGGAAGTCCATCAACCGGAAATGTTCGCCCCGCACTTCGGCATCGATGAAAGCGGCAAGGGGGATTATTTCGGTCCGCTGGTGATCGCCGGCGTTTATACCGATGCCGCCATCACCAGACATCTCATGGCCGCGGGCATCATGGACTCGAAGCGCATCTCCTCCGCCGATAAAATCCGCAAGCTCGCGGCCATCATCCGGGACACTCCGGGCATCGCCTATCACATACTCACCCTTCCCCCGCTGCGCTACAATGAACTCTACGCCGAGTTCCGCAATCTCAACCGCATGCTGGCCTGGGCACACGTCGCGGTGATCGAAAAACTACTGCTGCAAGTGCCGGATTGCCCGCGCAGCCTGAGCGATCAGTTCGCCAAACCGTTCGTGCTACAAAAAGCCCTCGCAGGAAAAAAACTGACGATCGCGCTGGATCAACGCACCAAAGCGGAGTCGGACATTGCCGTGGCCGCCGCATCCATACTCGCCCGCGAGCGCTTTGTGGAATGGATGGACAAGACCTCCGCGGCCGGGGGCGTCAAACTCCCCCTGGGCGCCTCCGCCGGCATCCTGCCCGCCGCGCGCGCCGTCATCGAAAAACACGGCAAGGACTCGCTGGAAAAAGTGGCCAAACTGCATTTCAAAACGACAGCGCAGGTGCACGACTTGTTCGAATGAGGGGATTTTCAGGTATTCCCCTTCTTTTTGCCTACACTTTTACTACTTATCCTAAAACAACGACATGCTTTTTCCACGGGTAGAGTGTGTCATGTATAATTAGTTTTTTTCTGCCGATGACATATTTTGCGAGACAATAATGAAGTTTTCTGGTTACAAGGTTGCGCGCCCTCCCCCTAGCAAACGTGCTCTCCCCCGCGCAAATTACCTATTAGCACCCAACCTAACTATGCCCTCATTGACCAAGCGAGACCTCATTGTCGATATCACCAACAAACTCAGCCACCTAGAATTAACCCAGTCCCTCGTGACCGAGATCATCGATCAATTCATGGATTCGGTTACGGAAAGACTGTGCACAGGGGAAAAAGTGATCATCCGTAATTTTGGTGTGTTCCAGGCTACGGAAGTGAAAGCCAAAGTCGGCCGGAATCCCCGCGATCCCGGCAAGGACATTCCCATTCCCGCCTGCGCCGTGGTCAAGTTCAAGGCTGGCAAGGAGCTGAAAGCCAAAGTCGCCCAGACCCTTCCGCTCATCCGCGAGAAGCGTTCCTAAGCGAACGCAAAAATTGGCTCTAAGGGTTTCCGGTTCCCTGACGTTTCTCAAGATGGAAACGCGTCACGAATCGGGAAACTCGCCGCGCTTCTGTTTCCCTAACAAAATACGACCGGCACTCCGTCGATCGTCACCAACCCTGCTGCCGGGTCACCTCGTCAGCGCATCGGAAACAGAACACCATGAGCATACACGCACTACCATCGGCCGAAGCGCTCCAAGCTTTGGAAAACCAAAAACGCCACAGCACGATCACCAGCATCGTGATTGCTTTTCTCAGCCTCTCGCTTGTCGCGCTGCTGCTGGCATTCATCTTCCTGCCCAAGCCGCCTGACACCTTCGTCGAGTTCACGGGGTATGTGGATGATCGAAAAATCGTTGAACCCATCGATCAGCCAAAAATCCAATTGCGAACCAAGCCCGCTTCCCGTCCCTCTGGCCAAGCGCGGACTCTGCTCGCAGAAACAACTTCCGATCTGGCCTTGCCGCCCGTGCCCGTCTCAACGACGGAAAGCGACAGGGTTGGCGTCGGCGGTTACGGTGATAGTGGTTACGATGGAGGTGGCAATGACCAGGGCGAGGGATTGTTCGCACCCATGCATGGTGGATTGAAAAACCGTTGCTCGAAGAGCGAGCGCCTTTCTCTCATCAAGGAAGCGGACGGCGATCCGAAGCTCGATGAACACGTGGTCAATGCCCTGCGTTTCCTCAAATCCACCCAGGCAGCCGACGGTGGCTGGGGCACGCAACATCGCAGCGCGATGACAGCTCTGGCACTGTTAGCCTATCTGGGGCACTGTGAAACGCCCGAGTCGGAGGAGTTCGGCGAGTCCTGTCTCGCGGCGATGGTTTACCTCATCAATCAGGCCAAGAAACAAAACGGACGCTTGTCCGGCACCCGTGATACGCATCAGATGCCCTACGAAGAGGCCATCGCCACCTATGCGCTCGCCGAGGCCTATGGCATGTGCAGGAACATGCAGATCCCGGATCTGCGCGAGACCGTGCAGGCCGCAGGGCAATTCCTCATCGACAACCAACACGCCTCCGGCGGATGGGACTATGGCTACGAGGAAAGCAGCGCGCGCGGCGGCGATCTTTCGATCACCGGCTGGCATGTCCAGGCGCTGCATGCCTGCGCCGCAACAAAACTCGATTTCAAAAATCGCGAAACCTGCCTGCGCAAGGCTGTCCGCTACATAGAGACATTACAAGATCGCGAGGGTGGTTTCGGCTACACCGGCACCAACGTAGCGGGCCAGGCTCCATGGCATACGCTTACCGGAACAGGCATGCTTTGTTTGCAAATGAATGACAAGCCATCCAGCGCGGCGGTGCGGAAGGCGGCGCGTTATGTGCTGAAGTCGGCCCCCTTTTCCTACGATAGCGCGGACTGCGATCTTTATGCGCATTACTATCTCGCATTGGCCATGTTTCAACGCGGCGGCGAGGAGTGGAAAAACTACCAGAGCCGCCTCATTCCGGCACTCATGCAACGGCAGCAAGCCGATGGCTCGTGGCCGGTGCCGGGCGGTGGGCAAGCCGTGCGCTCGCCCGGTGCCTTGTTCGCCCAGCAGTCAGCGACCGCGATGCACTATCGCACCTGCCTGGCGACACTCTCGCTGGAGGTATACTATCGCTACCTGAAAACGCACTGAACACTTGCACTCCGCGGGGCGCTATGCTTGTTTGCCATGACATGATATGGCGCGCCCGCAACCACACCATTGATCTCTCGCAGCGCGGTTTGATCATGGGCATTCTCAATGCCACGCCGGATTCGTTTTCGGATGGCGGACTCCACCACAATGGCGAAGGAGCCCTGCGGCACGCGTTTCAGATGATCGGGGAAGGCGCGGAGATCATCGATGTCGGCGGAGAATCCACCCGCCCGGGAGCGCCCATGGTGACAGCGGAGGAAGAACTGCAGCGGGTGATCCCGGTGATTCGCGGACTGCGCGCCTCGTGGGATGGATTGATTTCCATCGATACCGCAAAAGCCCTCGTCGCCGCGCAAGCGTTGGAAGCCGGTGCCGATATCGTCAATGACGTCAGCGGCCTGCGGGCGGATCCGGAAATGATCCACGTCTGCCAACGCAGCCGTTGCGGAGTCATCGTCATGCACATGCAAGGCACACCGCAGACGATGCAGCAATGCCCTACCTATGAGGACGTGGTCGGCGAGGTGCGGAGTTTTTTTGAAGAGCGGTTTGCCACCATCACCCGCGCGGGCGTGGCGGCGGAGCAATTGTGCTTCGACCCCGGTATCGGTTTCGGAAAAACCCCGGAACACAACTGGATCTTGCTCGAGCACCTGCCGGATCTGATGATTCATCAGCGGCCCTTGCTTCTCGGTGTATCGCGCAAGTCGTTCATCGGACATCGCCTGCGCGATCCGGACATCGGCCATCGTTCGTGGCCTACGGTCGCGCTCACCGCCTTCGGACGGGAGCACGGCGCCATGATTCACCGCGTGCACGAAGTGAAGGGCAATGCCCAGGCGCTGCGCATGACCGAGGCGCTGCTGCAATCCCGATAGAGATCCGCATTACTTCCAGAGACCGAACAACATCCACGCCAGAAGCAAGGTCCAGAGGATATTCACGAACTGTCCACCCATGAATGCCAGGGCCGGCTTGCCGCCGCCCAGCTTCGCCAAATCGCCCAGACGGGTTTCCAGCCCGATCGAAACAAAGGCCGCCGCGAACCAGATTTCGCGCAGTCCCTTGAGCGCGTTTTTCGTTTGCGACACCGTTTCGGCATGCAACAAAAAGGAAAAGACCAGCGATGCGGCGACAAAGCCGAGCACGAACTTCGGAAAACGCTCCCAGATCACACCGATGCCGACTTTCACCTGAGTGCCACTCCTTTTGCGATCACGCAGCGCCCACCACAGTGAAATCACGAAGGCCGCGATGCCGATCAGCACGTTTTGCGATAGCTTTACCACGGTTCCGGTACGCGATGCCGTTTCTCCCAGCATTTCCGTTGCGGCGAGTACGGAACCACTGGTGTCGAGGGTACCTCCCAGCCAAGCGCCACCCACTTCCTCGCTCAGTCTCATCCATTTTACCACCCACGGCATCAGGATCATCATCGGAACCGCGCAGAGCAAGACCACCGATGTCACATACGATAGTTTTTTCTTATCCCCCTGAATCGCCCCGCAAGCCGCGATCGCTGCGGAAACGCCGCAGATCGAGACAGCCGTGGAGAGCATCACGCCGAATTCATCATCCACCTTCAGCAGACGCGCCAGCCAAAACGTGAGATACCATACCACCGGGATCACCAACACCGCCTGAATCATCCCCGGTGCCCCCGCCTTGAGCAGATCGCCGAAAAGCATGCCAGCACCTAACAGCACGATGCCGATTTTGATGAAAAATTCCGTGCGCACCGCGATCATCAGCCACGCCGGAGTAGGCAGCAAATGACTCCACAGTAAGCCCAGGCCCAGCGCGAACAGCACATACTCCAACCCCAGTTCTTTGACTACCGCATGCGCGGCCAGGGCCTGCGCGGTCCAGGCTAACAGGAAAACCACCACGGCCCCGCCCAAAAAAGGCAGACATTTCCGCCCTATGCCCGGTGCCAGCGCCGCCGCAGCGAGCAATACCAGCACGATGCTCGTGAAGCACATGGCCGCGACATTTCCTGACGAAAAAAGCAAGCCCAGATCCGCAGCCGATGTCCACTGGAAAGCCGGCAGTTTCACCTTCCACCCGCACAGCACCAAACCTAACAGAATCCCACCCACCAGCACCGCGAGCCAATCCTCCGAGTCATACCAACGCATCTTCCGCACAGTCTCCGGGCGCAACTCATTCGCAGGATCAGGCGTGGTGTCAGGTTGATCGATTTCGCTCATGGGCAGAGCGCATACGCCGCAAACATCGGCGGTCTTTCGCACGCATTCTGTCATTTTTTCTAGGCGTGGCATGAAAACTGCTTTTCAACGCGCCCAAATGATGCACACTGGCTCCGCCCCATGGCAGATGCCTCTCTCCATCAGTCGCTGAATCAGCAGCAAACCCTCACTCCGCAAATGCGCCGGAGTCTGGAGATCTTGCAATCCAACAGCATGGAGCTGAGCCAGATGATCCACCAGGCGATGGAGCTCAATCCGGTGCTGGAGCAACTCGAGGACGACTGGGAGGAAATGGCGGAGTCCAAGGATGATGCGGAGGACGATGATCTCAGCGAATACCGCGAGCTTTCGCAGACCGACGATGACAGGCGCGAGCGCGATATCTTGCAGAACGCCGGAAACACCAGCTCGTCCGATGATGAGGAAAGACGGCAGTTTCTCTACGACTCGATCGTCGCACCGGAAACCTTGCAACAATTCCTCGCGCAGCAGGTGCAGCAATCCATCGTCCCGGATGAGATCAAACAAGTCGTCATGGCTCTCATCGGCAACCTGAACGAACGCGGCTTTCTCGATATCCCGGCGGACCTTCTGGCCGAGCGCCTCTCGATCCGTCCGGCGATCATGAAGCGAGCAGTGGAACTTTTGCAGTCATTCGATCCGCCAGGCATCGGCGCTGCCGACCTGCGCGACTCCCTGCTCATCCAGCTGCGGCGGCTGCAACGCGAGGATTCGTTGGAATACAAGATTTGTGATCAATTCCTCAACGACCTTGCCCGCCGCCATCTCTCCCAGATCGCCCGCGCGCTCGGCACCACCGTCGAGCGCATCACCGAGGCCACCGAGCGCATTGCCCGGCTCGATCCCGATCCCGGGGGCTCCTTTTGTCCGACCGCCAATCCGCACATCACCCCCGATGTCATCATAAAACGCACTCTCGACGGCGGCTTCGAGGCCGAACTCACCAACGACCACATCCCCCGCCTGCGCATCAGCGATTTCTACAAGGGACTGCTGGCGAAAATGGGCAGCGATAAAAAAGCGATGGAATACATCCGTGATCACATTCGCGACGGCCGCTCCATCATCAGCTCCATCTCCCTGCGGCAGGAAACCATTTTTTCCATCGCCCAGCGCATCATCGCCCGCCAGGAGCCTTTCCTGCGTTTCGGCCATGCCAAGCTCCGGCCCATGACCATGGCGGAAGTGGGCGAGGACCTCGGCATGCACGCCACCACCATCTCCCGCGCCGTATCGGGGAAATACATCCTCACCCCGCACGGCATGATGGAGATGCGCGCGTTTTTCGCCACCGGCTACCAGACATCCAGCGGCGCGGAGTTTTCCAATGCCGCCGTGCGCGATGCCATCCAGACGCTCATCAGCCAGGAAAACCCCGCCAAGCCGCTCTCCGATGACGCCCTCACCAAGGCCCTCAACAAGGATGGCATCGACATCAAACGCCGCACCGTCGCGAAGTATCGCGAACAACTGCACATTCTCCCGTCGCACCTGCGCAAGCGCTGATCCGCTCAAAAGGTCACCTCAAACCAGACGCCGCCAAACAGCGCGTCATCCGCCACGTCGTCAAGGCCTAACGAGGTTCCGACAAAGGGTGTGAACGATACGTTCGGCGCCACCAGATAGGTGTAGGAAAACCGCAGGTCCGCCGCATGGAAGCCCTCGCTTCCATAAAAATCATCCACCACGCTCACGCCGCCCTTGACCGCGACAAACGACTTCGGGTTCAGCGCCTTGCTCCACGAAAGAGCCACCGTGGCATAAAACGATTCCGCTCCCTCATCGTAGAGCAACTCCGTGCGCAGATCGAGATCTTCATTGAAATGATACGTGAAAAACGGTCCCGTCTCCCAGCCGTCCTGAATGAAGGTTTCGGTAAAATCGCGATAGCCCAGCATCCATCCGGCACTCCATTGTTTGGTATCGTAGCGCAACTCCGCCAGTCCGGAGACTTCCGAAAAATCATTTTCTGTCCCCGTCCCCGTGGCATACCACGCGCCGAAATTGAAAGTCCATTCATCCGACAGGGCGACTTCCGTTTCCAACTGGAAATCAAACACATCATCCGCCACCTGGAATCCCCGGTGTACCGACTCACTGCGATACCCCGTCACCGCCTCCACCCCCCAGGGGATGTTCGATTCCACCTCCGCCCACACCATCGCGGGCAACAAAGCCAAGGAAAACACTACTTTCATGAGCAAACGCATCATACATGCCCGGCAAAGATTGCAAATCAAAATGTCAAAAAATCAGGCAAGGCATCACAATCAACGCAATGCCTCCAGCATTTCCCCTAGCTGGGCGAGTTTGCCCTTCCATTCGGCGAGACGGGCTTTTTCCTGCTCTACGACTTCGGCGGGGGCGCGGTCGACGAAGCTGGCATTGCCGAGCTTCGCTTCGCACTTGATGACTTCTTTGCTGAGCTTATCGATCTCCTTGCCGAGGCGGATTTTTTCGGCTTCCACATCGATCAGGCCTTCGAGCGGCAGATAGACTTCGCCCACGGGCGTGATCGCCACGGGGGTGCCTTTGGGCGACTCGTAGGCATCGTCCATGCGGATCTCCCCTGCTCCGGCGAGCAAGGCCAGAACGTCGCTTTCGTCGGCCAACCACGATGGGGCGTTTTTCACGATGAAGGTGACATCGCGACGGGTGGCGACGTTGTATTCAAATTTCAAGTTGCGCATGCGTCCGGTCGCTTCGTAAATCGCGGCGGCTTTTTGCTGGGCGGGAGCGGCATCGAATCCGGCGAGCAAGGGCTCGGCGGGGAGCAATTGATTCATCAGAAACTCGCCCTCGGGCACGTAGCCCATGCGGGCGGACAGTTCCTCGGTGACGTGCGGCATGTAGGGATGCAGGAGTTGCAAAAAGCGGCTCATCACGGCATCGAACACCGCGAGTGTGCGATCGCGCTCTGCGGCATTCGCGGTGTTGCGCAGGTCGCCTTTGACAGCCTCGAGGAACCAATCGCAGAGTTCGCTCCAGAGGAACTCGTGCATTTTCTGCGCGATCTCGCCGAAGCGGTATTCGCCGTAGGATTCCTCCAACTGAGCCGTGAGCGCATCGAGCTTCGCCATGATATCGAGGTGATACGGCGGCAGCGAATCCAGCGGCGGCAGGGCCAGCGCTCGGCCTTCGCTCGCCATCTGGCGGAACCGGCAGGCGTTGTAGATTTTATTGGCGAAGTTGCGACCTTCCTCGACCTGCGATTCATCAAAGCGCACGTCGCTGCCCACGGGCGCGATGCGCAACAAACCGAAGCGCAGACCATCGGCGCCGAACTGATCCATGAGATCGAGCGGGTCGGGTGAATTGCCCAACTGCTTGCTCATCTTGCGGCCCTGCAAGTCGCGGATGATGGAAGTGAAATAGACGTTGCGGAACGGCAGCTCGTCCATGAATTCATAGCCCGCCATGATCATGCGTGCGACCCAGAAAAAGATAATGTCCGGCCCGGTGACGAGGTCATTCGTCGGATAGAATTTTTTGCGTGTCTCTTCGTCCATCGTCGCAAATGGCCAAAGCCACGAGCTGAACCAGGTGTCCATGCTGTCCTCATCCTGCACCCAGTTTTCCGGATCGGAGGGCGGCTCGGTGCCGACGTGGATATCGCCCTTGTTGCGATCACCGAGGTCCAGCGTTTCCGCGCTTTGCAAATCGGCCGCTTTATCCTTGCGATACCACACGGGGATGCGATGTCCCCACCACAACTGGCGACTGATGCACCAGTCCTGCAAGTTCTCCATCCAGTGCGCGAACGTTTTTCTCCAACGATCCGGACGGAAAACGATCTCGCCGTTTTCCACCGCAGCGGCGGTGCGGTCGACGGAAGGATAACGCAGGAACCATTGCAGCGAAAGGCGTGGTTCGATGGGAACATCCGCGCGCTCGCTGAAGCCGACGTTGTTCGAGTAATCCTCCTCCTTCACCAGCGCACCCATTTCCGCGAGCTTGGCGGCGGCGAGTTTGCGGGCCTTGAAACGATCGATGCCATCGAGGTCCGGGCAATCGGGGCAGTTGATGCGACCATCGGGATGCAGCACATCGATGATGGGCAGGTCGTGGCGTTGGCCGATTTCGAAGTCGATGCGGTCATGCGCCGGCGTGACTTTGAGCGCACCGGTGCCGAATTCCTTATCCACCGCTTCATCGGCGATGATGGGAATCGCCAGACGCGGAAACGGACGCCACACGTGCTTGCCAATCAAATCCTGATGACGCTCGTCCAACGGATTCACCGCCACAGCCGTGTCGCCCATGAGTGTCTCGGGGCGCGTGGTGGAAATTTCCAGATAACGCCCCGGCTCTTCCACCACTTCATAGCGCATGGTGTAGAACTTGCCGTTCTGTTGTTTCGGGATCACCTCTTCATCGCTGAGGGCGGTGAGCGAGACCGGACACCAATTGACCATGCGCAGTCCGCGATAGATCAGCCCTTTTTCAAACAACTTCACAAACACCTGCTGCACCTCGCGGGTGTAATCGGCATCCATCGTGAAACGCTCACGACTCCAGTCGCACGAGCAACCGAGCCGTTTCAGCTGGCCGATGATAATATCGCCGTATTGCTCTTTCCATGCCCAGACGCGCTTGAGAAATTCCTCGCGCCCCAGATCACGACGGGTTTTCCCCTCCTCCTTGCGGATGAGTTGCTCCACCTTCGTCTGCGTCGCGATGCCCGCGTGGTCGGTGCCCGGTAGCCACAACACTTCAAAGCCCTTCTGCCGCGCACGGCGAGCCAAAATATCCTGCAAGGCATTGTTGAGCACGTGCCCGAGGTGCAGGATGCCCGTCACGTTCGGTGGCGGAATCACGATCGAATACCCCGGCTTGGCTGAACGCGGATCGGCCTCGAAACAACGGCCTTCGATCCACGCGGCATACCACTTGGCTTCCACATCCTTCGGTTCGTATCCTTTGGGTAACTCTGACATCGCGCCGCACGCTTGCCACAGCGGGCGGAAATTGTAAAGCACAGGCTTGCGCAAGCTGGCATCGCCCGGAAGGAAAAATCAGAAGGAACCACCGAGCGCCAGGTGAAGATCGATGCGATTTTGCAAGCGCTCGTTTTTCAAACGGATCAGCGAGGAACGCGCGTTGTTGGCACGGCGCTGGGATTCCAGCACGGAAAGAATGTCCACGCCCTCGATGCCCTCGGAATAGTCGCGTTCCGCCTGTCGCTCGGCCAGGGCCGCTTGCTCGACTTCTTTCTCCAGGAATCCCTCCTGTGCGGCGAGAGAAGACTCCGCGCCGAGAGCGGACTCCACCTCGCGAAAGGCCTCCAGCGCCGCTTGGGCATAATCGTGAATGGCCGCCTTGTTGCGCTCCACCGCCAGACGCGCCTCGGACTCCAGCGCGCCACCAGCATAAAGAATCTGCGTCAGATTCAAGGTGATGTTGGTCACCAGATCCGTCGGGCTGAGCAAGCGGGCGAAATTCCCCTGTGTCGAGCTCCCGCTTCCCGTGAGCGAGAGATTGGGCAAGAGATTTTTGCGCGCGGCGCTCGCTCTTTGCGCCGTGGCCATGATGCGGGCGCGGGCCGATTCCAGATCGGGACGGCGCTCGATCAGCGTTGCGGGAAGGCCCACCGGGATGCGGCTGTTAAGCACCGGCAAGTCCCTGCCGGGCTGCAGGGTGGTGGAGGGATAGCGGCCCAGCAGAACCTCCAGACTGCGGGCGGCATCATCACGATCCAGCTCGCGTGCCTTGACCGTGCGCTGCGCGGCGGAGACGTTGGTGCGGCCGAGTTGCACATCAAGCGCCCGCACATTCGGCACCCCTGCCTTGTAATTTCGCTCGATGATGCGAAGATTTTTTTCAAACGAATCCAGAGTGGTCTGCGCCAGAACCAACTGCTGCTGCGCGCTGATCAGATTGCAATAACTCTTGGCCGTCGTGGCCGCCAGCGACAACCGCGCGTTGCGGAATTCGGCCACCGCCGCATCAAAATCCGCCGCCACCGCCCGATTCAGATCGCGCAGCCTTCCCCACAAATCAGGCTCCCAGGAAGCCGCCAGAGATAGCCCTGAGCGCTCGGAGGTTTGAGAGCCCTCATTGGTCAGCCCGCCGCTGGCTCCCACTCGAAATGTGGGCAAAAGCTCCGCACGCGACTGGATGGTCAGCTCTTTCGCGACGCGCAACCGTGCCGCCGTGGCTTGCAGATTCTGGTTGCTTTTCTGCGCCTCCAGCACCGTGGTGCGCATGCGGGAATCATTGAACTCGCTCAGCCAGCCTTGGGATATCTGTTGATTGGTCCGATTCCCCGCCACCTGCCACACCTCGGGCGTATTGATCTTGAGAGAGTGTTGCGGCTTGGAGATACTTGACAATCCACAACCCGCCAAGAGCCAGATAAACACATGTGACCGTAAAAAACGCAACCTCATCGGCAGAAGAGTCTCACACGAAGGATCATCTTTCAAGGCGTATCACGCCAGGGCCCCGATCTCTCATCATTGCACACCGGGATAGGGTGAGAATTTATCTCGCACGATTGTTTTTCTCTCGACTCTCCTTTTCCTTTTCCTTTTCCTTTTCCTTTTCCTTTTCCTTTTCCTTTTCCTTTTCCTTTTCCTTTTCCTTTTCTCGATCGTCTTTAGGACAATTTTTCGTCGCTGATGGCGGTTTAATGTATGGAGGATTCTGCGGTGGAATCGGCGGCAGGCCAGGCTTTCCCACTGAACCGCCCTGTGAATTTTTATCGAGTCCACCTTTTCCCACAGTTTCCTTGCCCGATTTCGCCCCGACTTTTTCGCCTCCTCCTTTTACCGCATCAAACGTTGTAATTGACTGCTGCGCTACAATCAAGCCTGGGGGATAAGCGGACGACAGTGGCAATAGTGAAATCGTAATCAGCAAAAAAGCATGAACAAAACTCATCGATAATTGGGTTTAGAATGTAAAATGTGCAACTTGAACAATAGGAAACGATACCTATACTACATCAATGCGTAGGTCAAAAAAAAATCACATTGATTGTGTCATAGAAAGTGTGTCAATTTTCTGCTTGGGGATGAGCGCTAGAGTGCTGACCAAAATAGTCGTTACAAACTGCTGGGTCGATCGCTGGGTGAGTTTGATCATGCGAAGATTTTTTTCAAACGAATCCAGGTGGTCTGCGCCAGAACCAACTGCTGCTGCGCGCTGATCAGATTGCAATAACTCTTGGCCGTCGAGGCCGCCAGCGAGAGGCCGGAGCGCTCGGAAGTTTCCGACCCCCTCATTGGTCAGTTCTTTCGCGACGCGCAACCGTGCCGCCGTGGCTTGCAGATTCTGGTTGCTTTTCTGCGCCTCCAGCACCGTGGTGCGCATGCTGGAGTCATGGAACTCGCTCAGCCAGCCTTGGGAAATCTGTTGATTGGTCCGATTCCCTGCCGCACCTCGGGCGTGTTGATCCTGAGAGAGTGCTGCGGTTTGGAAATACTTGACAATCCACAACCCGCCAAGAGCCAGATAAACACATGTGACCGTAAAAAGCGCAACCTCATCGGCGCGACTGTGTCACAGGTCCGGGCAGCTTTCTAGGCGTATCCATGGCGAATGCGACCTCTCACCTATCGCAGACACCAATTTATCTCGCGCGATTGTCCGTCGCAGGCGGCGGGTTGATCGTGGGAGGATAAGGAAGCGGGATGGGAGGAAGATAATCGATCGGGCTGGCTTTTCTCAGAGGAGTGGGAATCGTGGTTTTTTCGAGTCCCCCTTTTTCGACGGTTTCCTTGCCGGATTTGACCCCTACTGTGTCGCCGTCACCCGTTGCCGGATCCAGCTTTGCCAGCACTTGCTGCACGGCAGCCAATCCATCGGGATAAGCGGCAATCGCACACTGGGCGATGATACGCATTTTTTCCGGAGCTGCCAAACAGGCGGTTTCCACAATCTTAGCCACCAATTTTTCATTCGCACGCGAAACCACGATCGCCTCTTTGACAATCTCACAAGCGTGATCGGGATCCTTGAGGATGGCTTTTTCCACCTGATTCAGCAGGGCTTCCTCGCTGCTCTCACTGGCAAAACCTTCAAAAAAATGCACACCATCCGTAGCGACCGCGCTGGATCTCTCGGTCGCAGGCGCTGTTTCCTTTTCGATCAAATCGCCAGCCTCATAGACACCCTTCGGAGACGTCATCACAGGCGCGTCCTTGCCCAGATCATATACGCTCTGCGCGGCTGCCCATGGCAACGTAGTGATGGTAATCAGCAAAACACGATGGGTGAGTTTCATGAAAAAAAGTGGTTGGGGATGAATTTTTTTATGACAAAAATGTCATGTTCGGGGGCAGTGTGACGCACATATGAGGAAAACGCAAGTCAAAAAATCAAATGATCGAGATTTGTGAATCAATGGAGCTAATTTTCCACTTTCGGAATAAATTCGGGGGTGTTGTCCACGATGGTCGTCACAAACGGTTGGGTTGAGCCAGGAGTCAGATAAATCAGGAAAATCCGCTTGGTGGTGTCGAGATACTGGAGCTGTCGTTCGGTAAACGCGACCCACTCCTCGCCCTCCTTGTAATAGAAATTGGTCTGCGCCATGTTGTATTCGTTGACTTTTTTCACCGCGGGCAGCTCCGAGACCTTGCCGGAGGGCAGAGGGATCTTATGTTCCCCGGCCTGCATGGCCGTGTCCGCCTGGGTCAGGTTGATGACGCGCGACTCGCCTTTTTTAAAGGCGTTCGGCGCATCGTTGATCAGGAGGATGCGATAGCCGGCATTTTCCGCAGCTGTGGCAGCGGGAAAAATCAAGACGATCACTTTTTTCCAATCGGCGGGAATTTTGGCGCTGGCCGCCACCGAAGCCTGCGGATTTTTGGGGTCCACGACCTTGTCCTTGTAAAGCACCAGCGAGCCGTTCACCGGAAGGGTCACTTGCGGCGATGACAGGCCCTCCGCCACCAGGGGAAGCGGCACCACCAATCCGGTTTGATCCGCGATGAAGAGTTCCGCAAAGGGTTTGACGGGATTGTGATAGGCCGCACGGATCATCAGCGGAGCCGGCGCTTCCTGGGCCATTCCGAGGAATGGAAACAACAGAGATACAAAAAACAAACGAATCATAGCGATCATGTCACACTTCTTGCTGCGAGAGCCAACGGAACGATACCACCTGGAGGCGTCGGCCGAAAGCTTTATTCAGCGGAGATGCGTTGGCGGCCGTATAAACATTGACCGAGGGTCTGTCGATCGGATTGACATATTCCGGCATGCGCTGCACCACGGCTTCCGCATACGCACGGGCGCTGACGCCGCCATTCGCATTCAATGCCTCGCCGCACACACGGATCACAAAGGTATCCGAGCGCACGGTGGCCAGCGGCTCGATGATACGCATGAGATCGCCCTGGGTGATCCAGCCCGGCGCACCTTCCGCGGGATTCCCCACGTTCGCTTCCACCGTCCTGTTGCGATACAAATTGACATCCGAGACATTCGCGGCGGTAATGGGAACCTGGGTGGCGAAAACAGCATTGTTCACCTGGGAGGTTTCCAACGCCGCTTGCAGGGCACCCATGCGGGTCAGATTCGAATTCGCGCCGATCTGGCGGTTGACAAATTCATGCATCGACAAAAACGGACCGCGCAAGCGCACTTGCTCGACGATTCTTTGCGCCAGCGTATCCAGTTGTGCGTCGGTCAGATCACGAAAACCGTTCCATTGGTTGGTCCGCGCGTTGTCAGTCTGGGCACTGTTCACGGCCGCATCCGTGGCAACACCGCCATTGGTGAGCGTCATCGGCGTTACGGGAGTATAGGCGGTGTTCCTGTTCTCAAGTGTTCCCGAACGCGACCACATCACCGGTACGGGAGTGTTCCGCATCGACCCCAGGATGGCTTTCCACGCCGCCACGGAGGTGGAATTCACGTTGAAAGCCCCCTTGACCATTTGATATTCGGCAGCCAGACGGTAGGCGTTCGCTGCCGGTCTGCCCGCATTGAGGAGCTCAGTGGCGATCGTGGTCGTCGTTTTGCCTGAAGGAACGTATGGCGCGAAGGACTGCGTGAGCAAAGGGGCGCGATTGCCGAGGAAATCATTGAGCACATTGGTAGCCGTCTTGGAACCCACCGGCGCGATGGTGGAAAAATAGAAACGATCGTAGAGCGCGTAGTTGGCCAGCACGCTGTGATCCAGCAAGGCGTAACTCGTCAATCCCGTCTCGCTCACACGAGTGGTGCTCATCAGGGGGGAAACGCTGGAATTGGCTACCGGCTGCACAAAATTCGGCAGATAGGGCGATGTCAGGGCATTCGAACGGCGGAAGTCGGCGATGGTCTGCATCGGTCCCGTCGGCAGTTCCAAATACGAACCCGACTTGATGCCGCGTTGCGTGGTATTGCCGGCAAGCACGTTGTTGCGGTTGGCGGCATCGATTTCAAACACGTCATCCACGTGACCGGGCAGCGGCACGAAATTGAGCTCGTGCGATTGCATGCCGGGCACTTCAGTTCGGTAATCCATCAACACCACCGAACGGGCGGGATTGTGGTGCATCATCGGCTTGCCCGCGAGGCGGCCATCGCGCTGCACGTTGAGGGCTCCGGCGGTTTGGTTGCGGGAGTTGGTTTCAAATACGCCGCCATTGGTGGTTCTCGCATAGGCGGAGAACAAGGCAAACGATTTCGCGTTGCCCTGTGCCGAGATCGGTGTGGTATTCGAATGATACGCCTCCGATGCCGGAAACGCGCCGGACAAGGGAAAGCGATGCACCGTATTGAAATAGCGGCCCAGCGTGGATGCGTCATTGTAAACAAAAGTCAATCCGCCATAGGCCATCTGCCGACCGCGCGAGGTGATGGTCGCTTGCACATCGAAGCGATCGTTTTGGCCCCGTGACGGTTGACGCACCGCATACTCGATGTGAACAAGATCATTGTCCCTCAGCCCGAGAACGCCCATATTGTTGTCCGTCGCTTGTCCGGGGTTGTTGTATGGGGCGTGCGTCGGAGTAATCCAGTCGATATCGAAGCCGACGGCTTTGCCGGTGAAACCGGGGCGTCCGGGCACGGGATTGGTAACGTTACCGAACTGATCGACACCGGTGAGATTGTTTTGCCAGTCGAAAATGGGTGTTCCCTGCGTGTTGGAAAAGCTGGCACTCGGGGATAGAAACGGACCACACACCACCGTCTGCCCGGGCCTCAGAGTCATCGGTGTGGAATCGCGGGAGGTGGGACTCGTCCAGTTCGCAATGTTGAGAGCGAAAGACTTTTCCCCTTTTTGGCCGTTGTTCACAAACATTTCGTTGATGGGAACCAGGCCGGCGCTTTGCGGTTGGTTGTTGACATAAAAATTGAACGCCACAGGGACATTGCGAATGACCACCTGCATTTCATCAAACTGAATGCTGATATTGTAGGGGTTGTGCAGGGTCACCAGAGGCGTGTAGAGCAAATGTCCCATACGGCGATGTTCTTGACTGACGTTGAGCAGAGAGCCTACCCAGTTCGCGTGGGAATCACGCGTCACGTAGGTGAAAAGGATCTCCACCTTGGCAATCACCGGCGCGGGGTAAAAACGGCGGGGAGCCGTTAGAGTGCCCGGAGAGACGGCTTCGAGCGGCGGGCGGTAGTAGGTGGGCGCCGCATCGGGCGCACTCACGTCCCGATAGACGGTGTAATACGACTGCAAGGTGGACCAGAACGGATCGGACACGCCGGTGATGTTGTGGGTCGATTGATAGAGCCTGCGTCCGTTGTATTCCGTGGGCATGGTCGCCATTTCCATCAATGAGGTCAGGTCCTGCTTGAGCCCGCCGTTTCTCACATCGGTCAAGAGTCCCATCGAGTAAGGAGTGACCACATGGCGGAATTTCCCCGTTTGACGATTCGCGCTGAACAAATCGATCTGACTCAAGTCCACCAATTTCCCCTCGGCCGCGCGCGCGGTGGTCAAGGTCTGGGCGGTTTGGTCACTGGGCAGGTAATCGAGCATCGTGCCATCACGGGATGTGACCAAGCGCGGTTCCGGACGATGCCCGGTGAGCAGGGCGCGCCGCTGGGCCAGGCTCGTGTTTTGCGCAGGATCGCGATAGCTGTTGACGCGGGCTTTGACGGACTCGTCCGCCACATGCCAGGCGAATTGGCCTTCGCGAATGCCATTGCGGGAGATCGGCACGAGTCCCGCCCTCACCCGATCCGCATCCACGGCACCTGCGCCTAACGAGCCCTCGCCGACCAAAGTGATCGGATTATTCACCGCACCGGCAGTCGCATAATTGCGCGCGGACGTGGCCAGAGGATCCGCATCCGAAACGAGCCATCTGCGAAAACGTGTCGTTTTTTCCGAAGCATAGTTCAGAGTCGTGCTGGAGGGATTCGCATCCCAGGATTCCCAAGCGCCCATCAAATTCGGCTTCGCGGGATTGGCACCGAGGATTTCCGATGTGGCGGAGATCGCTTTGTCCGGTCCCATGGTTTTTTGCAAATCGGCAATCGCCAGCATCAGCGCTAGCTTGGCATTGCTGCGGGCCAGCGACATCGCATTGCCCTGGGCGGAACTGCGCAAGGTCACAGTGGAAAGCGACAAAATCCCGATCGCTACCAACGTCAGCAAAACCAGCAGGCTGATCGTGATGATCAGGGTAAAACCACGCGATTCCGCCAGTGATCGCCGGAAAGCTGTGATGTGTGAAATTTTTTTCATAAAAAAGGGTTTGATTGCGGAGAACGTTGACACCCTAGCACATCGTTTTATCATGTAAATACAAATTTTTACAAATGACACTACCGCGCAACCCTTGATGTTACAAAGGAAAATGAAAAAATGAATCAATGGCCACTCAGACGCTTGAATCAATCAGCCCTATTCACTATGTCAGATAAGTATTTTCCCGATCGAAGGAAAACCAATTCTCATCAACGAAGGAATGTCTGGAGCAATTGCCGTTTCAGACGTATGCTCGCGCCGACCCATGAGAGGCATTAAGGAAGAACTGGAAGAGATTCGGCAGCATGGATTGTGGCGAAAACTCACGCCCTATCGAAAGATGGGCGGGCAGACCAGCGATGGCATGCAGCAGTTTGCCAGCAACGACTACCTGGGCCTGGCGCATCATCCGGCGATCACCGAGGCATTTCAGGAGGGACTGCGCATCCACGGCCACGGAGCAGCCGCCTCCCGCTTGGTCTGCGGCACCAGTCACGCGCATGTGGCCTTGGAGGCCGCTATCGCCGAGCGCAAGGGCACCGCGCGGGCACTGACATTTTCCACGGGATACGCCGCCGCCATGGGCACCATTCCCGCGCTGATGGGCAAATCCGATTTCATCATCGTCGATAAACTCAGCCACGCCTGCCTGATCGATGCCGCCAAACTCAGCGGGGCCACGATTCGCGTTTTCCCCCACAATCACGTGGAAAAACTCGGAAAACTGTTAGAATCGATCCGCTCGCAGCACGGCAGTGAGCCACGCATTCTCATCGTCACGGAGTCGGTCTTCAGCATGGATGGAGACATCGCCCCGCTGCGCGAAATCATCGCGCTGAAACAATCCTACGACGCCTGGCTGCTGGTGGACGAGGCCCACGGCTTTGGGGTCTTTGGCGAGCAGGGCGGCGGCTTGGCGGAAGAGCTGGGCTTGCAGCAGGACATCGAATTGCAAATGGGCACTCTCAGCAAAGCCGCTGGTCTGGCCGGTGGATTCATCGCCGGGTCCTCCGCTCTGATCGACCTGCTCATCAATCGCGCCCGATCCTTCATCTACTCCACCGCTCCCCCACCCGCACTGGCCCACGCGGCCTTGCGCTCCGTCGAATTGATCGCCAGCGCGGAAGGACGCGCCCTGCGCAAGCAATTGCAAACAAACGTTTGTATTTTGCGCGAGTCCCCTGTTTCTTCCCTTCTCACGCCCATCATTCCCGTGATCCTGGGTAGCAATGAAAACGCCATGCAGGCTTCGTCACGACTCGCCGAAGCAGGCTTTGTCGTGCCCGCCATCCGCTACCCCACCGTGCCGCGCAACACCGCCCGCCTGCGCATTTCCGTATCCGCCGCGCATCAGGAATCGGCTCTCCACGCCCTGCGCGATCAACTGAAACGCCTTGCATCCTGTTGAAATGCCGGAGTATCTGCCAGCGTATCATTCACATCGGCGCTCCGATCACCCGTCTCTTACCCATCATGAAAATCCTATTCTCACTCACTCTCGCCTGTTTCCTCGGCACACTTGCCTCTGCCCAGGAAGGCTTCACCCCCTTGTTCAACGGCAAAGACCTCAGCGGCTGGACCGTCGTCAATGGCAATGGCCAGTTCAAGATCGAGGGCGACTGCATCGTCGGTGCCGGTGAAAACGTCAAAAGCAACACCTTCCTGCGCACGGACAAGACCTACAAAAATTTCGACTTCACCTTCGAGATGAAGTTCGATGACCTCTCCGGCAATTCCGGCATGATGTTCCGTGGCTTGCAAAAAGAGGGCAAGGACGGTCGCGTGCACGGCTACCAGTGCGAACACGACAACGGCAAGGCACGCGCCTGGACCGCGGGCCTTTACGATGAAGCGCGCCGCGGATGGCTTTCCCCTGCCAAGACCGATAAAAAAAGCAGCCCGGAGCTAATCGCCAAGTCCAAGGCGTTCACCGAACAGGGGCAAAAAATCTTCCGCTGGGATGACTGGAACCAGATCCGCATCCGCTGCGAGGGCAATCACATCCAAATCTGGCTCAATGGTGAAGTGCGTGTGGATTACAAAGACGAAGGCCCGGAATTCACCCCGGAAGGTTTTTTCGCCCTGCAAGTCCACGCCGGAAAGTCTTGCAAAGTGCGCTGGCGCAAGCTGATGATCAAGGAACTCTGATTCAGCAACCGCACCGCACTTTTTTCCGTTAGAACACATCATGGGCTTTTTCAAATCGCTTTTCAATAAAATCACCAACCGTGCCGAGATCGAATGGGATGAGATCGAGGCCGACCTCATCGCCGCCGATCTCGGTGTGCGCGGGGCCATGGAAATCGTGGATGAACTCAAGGATCTCGGTCGCAAGGTGACCGCCGAGGACGTGATCGACGTCGCGCGTGCCCACATTTCCCGTCGACTTCCTGATCGTCAGCCGATGCCGCAAAAGCGCGAAGACGGCATGCCCTGCGTGATTCTGGTGGTAGGCGTCAATGGCGTGGGCAAGACAACGTCATCGGCGAAACTCGCCCACTGGATGCAGCGCCAAGGTCACTCGGTGATTCTCGCCGCCGCCGATACCTTTCGCGCCGCCGCGGTGGAGCAGCTCGAACGCTGGGGCGAAAAGATCGGCGTGCCCGTCATCAAGGGCAATCCCAATGCCGATCCTTCCTCCGTTTGTTTCACCGCTCACCAGAAAGCCATCGCGCAGAAAACCGATTTCCTCATTTGCGATACGGCGGGCCGCTTGCATACGCGCCACAACCTGATGGAGGAGCTGACGAAAATCCGCCGCGTGATCGCGAAGAACGATCCCAGCGCGCCGCATTTCACGCTGCTCGTCGTCGATGCCACCACCGGCGCGAACGCCTTGCAACAGGCGAAGGAATTTCACAAGGCCTGCCCGCTCGATGGACTGATCGCGACAAAGCTTGATGGCTCGGGCAAGGGCGGCATCGTCGTGAGCATTCACGAACAACTGAAAATCCCCACCTGTTTCATCGGAACCGGGGAGGAAGCCAGCGCCTTCTCCCCGTTTGATCGCGATTCGTTTGTCAACGAGGTGATCTGATTCAGGCACCCGTGATTTCCAGATCGATGGTCGCGCCTTTTTTCATGGTGACCTTGCGGATCATGAGGAAATCATCGGCCACAAACGCATCCAGCTCGGCACCGTCCGCTTTGCTGAGTTTCGGTGCGTTCAGGCGCTTGGGCAGCCACAGGGGATAATTGCCGCTGTAGTCCTCGCGCGCGGTGAGCGTCAGCACCCACTTGCCGTCTTTTTCCTTCCAGCTCGATTCCAAGGCGTGCGGTTTGCGCTTGGCATCGTACCGCGCCTCCCACAGCGGATCACCCCAGAAGGCGATCACGTCGCGATCGTGAATCAGGCCGACCACATCCTTTTCCACTTTCATGCCTTGCGCGTGCAGTTGATTGAGCCCCATGATGAAATGGCGATCTTTTTTCATGCCCTCTTCGATGTCGTCGCTGTTGAAATTGACTTTGTCCGCACCGGGAAAGCGCGTGATGGTTTCATCGATGAGCGCCTGCTGATTGAGAAAATACGCCTCCGAGAGCGAAAGCCCGCCACGGCTCGCCTGCCACAAACCGGAAGTGCCCCAGCCACCGCGACCAAACCACGTGGGAACCACATAGCCGACGAATTGCTTGAAACCGGCGGAGCTCAGCGCCGTCACCACCATCGATTCGGACGTGCCGCGCGCATCGCCGATCAGGCAATTGCCACTCGCCACCCACACGCGCGAGGCGGAATCGGAAAGTTTCAAGGTCGGTGCCTTGGTGGAGTCGATCCACTTGCCCAGTTCCTCCACTTCCCCGGTAAACATCGCCCCGCCGAGAAACTTCGCAAACGTGTTGCGCTGTTGCTGCGTCAGCACATGGAACTGGCCATTATGACTGGCGAGCAGGCCCAAGCCAAACGGCATTTCCAAATTGAACTGCGTGGCATGCGAGCTGGATACCACCAACTGCGGATCGTTCTGATTCCAGTAATCGGCAAACATCGTCACCGTGCCCGATGGCTCTTTTTCCTCGGACCACTTGTCTTGCTTGGGCGCTTCACCGGGATTTTTCAGAGTAAAGCCCCCTTTCCCGCCATCGCTGAGCACCAACGCGGAGTCCACCAGACCAAGATCAATACCGGTCGTGCACAGAGCGCGCTGAATCACCAGCGGCTCGGTGGTCTTGGCGAGCTTCATGGCGTCTTCCGCCGTGCGACCCGTGATCAGGCCCCAGCGGCAATCCGTCCATGGATCCTCATCCACCGAGCGGGTCGCGCGATTGATGCCGCGCACGGTGCCTGCGTAGAACGTATCAGGCTTCGCGACGATCGCGAGATAGCGTGGCTTGTGCTCTTTCAGCAAGGCCAGCAAGCCGGACTCGGTGCCGTCCCAGGCTTTGCATTCACCCGAGTGGTTCTTCGCGAGGGTGTCACCCACGCTCTGCCACGCCGGATCGGCGGCGCAGGTTTTTTCCACCAGGGCCAGGTATTCCGCGGAGAATGCCGACCCTGCGAGGGCTACGGAACAAGAGAAGAATAGTGTCGATTTTTTCACGTGAATGAAACGCGCCCATGCGCATCATTTGCTTAAGTCTTTTTCGCAAAATTCATGCGAACTTCGCCGGGACATCGTGCTTTTCCGGCTGAAACGATTCATGCGCATGATGCAGAAAAAGAGCTTGCGTGGGTCGCGGGCGCAGACTATACCGCGCGCCGCAACCTACGATACCATGGCCAGTACTCCCGTCATCAATCTCCGCAAAGGACATGCCGTCCGTCACAACAACGAAGTCTGCATCGTGATCAGTCACGAGCTCAAGACTCCGCCGCGCATGGCTTCCTACGTGCAAATGTCCGTTCGCAGCGTCAATACCCAAAAGGTCTTCAACCTGCGCCTCACCTCGAATGATTCCATGGACAGCGTCCTGCTGGAGCGCATCCCGCACGAGTACTCCTACAAGGACTCCAGCGGCTATCATTTCCTCAACAACGACACCTACGAGGACGTGGTGGTGCACGAGGAACTCATCACTCCGGTGAAATTCTATCTGATCGAGGGACACACCTACACCCTTCTCTTCACCGACTCCAACGTCGCCGCCGTGGAACTGCCTCCCTCGATGATCATGACCGTCGCCGATTCTCCGGAAGGCGTCAAAGGCGACTCCGCGAACAACGTTTACAAAGCCGCCATCATGGAAACCGGCCTGTCGATGCAGGTCCCGCTCTTCATCAACCCCGGCGAAAAACTCATCGTCAAGACCGAAGACGGCAGCTACCTCGGTCGCGCTTGATACTTTGCTCTCACAAAAAAACGCGGACGTGCGATCACGTCCGCGTTTTTTTGTGAGGTTTACGGAGCGCGGACTTCAGTCCGCCTGATTTTCTCCTTAAGATCTCAATTCATTTGCCTTGGTTTTCGGCTTTTCTATCCAGACCAAGAAGAATGTATGGTCGTAGCTCGCGATCTCGCAGTTGTGCTTGTTTGGATCCTCCTCCCATCTTGATAAAGGCATCGAGTTGAGTGAGCGCTTGCTCATAATCATGCAAACGCAGCAAAAGCTGTATTTTCGTTAAAATATGATTCATGCGATCTTCAACCAGATAATATGCCTCATCCGCCTTTTCTATTTTTCCCAGTTTTTCGCGCGTCTCACGTCCCTCTGCATCAAGAAGTTGGTCCCATGATGAACTGGATAGGCTGATCGAATAAGCTGTCGCAGATGAGTCCATTCCTTCTTTGGCTCGCTTGATAGCTTTTTCAACTTCAGGCTTTAATGAGCTTTTCAAAAAATCACTGCCATACATAGCCCTGGGAGTCGCGAGCAACTCATCCACTAGCGTTAGAGCTAAGGGATAATCCCGCGATACCAGAGCTACCTCTACTTTTCCCATGATCACACATGCCGTTACTTCGACAGAAAGATCGGGATGAGATGCGATGAATTCATCAATGGCAGCACTGCAAGTTGAATAGGGATTCGATCCCAAGAGCATTTGGTTCAGTTCAGCGGCCAAGTCATCAAGTTGTTGCTTGATCGCCTGATGCGCGGTGAGTTTGTCGACTTCCCTGATTGCGCGACAGGGCATAAATAGAGTAGAGAGGTTGTAGGGATCACTCCAAACACCACTATGAAAAAAAGTCGATTCACCGAGACACAGATTGTCTCGATTCTCAAAGAAGCCGATAGCGGCATCAAAGTCAGTG
>CANHQJ010000010.1 GCA_947462875.1 Verrucomicrobiia bacterium | reverse complement strand
TGCGGAGTTTCAGACTGCCGGGACTGTTCGTCGTGACCGCCACGGTAAAGACTCCGGCAGACGTTTCATTGATCGCACCTATCGTAATGCCAGCGGTGCCATTGTTATTGAAATCCGCCGCCGTCACCGTTGCGGAATCGATGTCCTCGTTGAAGGTCACGGTGTAGGTGATCGTCGCACCGATGTCCACCGGGCCACCGGAGACGCTATCCGTAATGCTGGTGAGCGTGGGCGGGGTCATGTCACCACCACCGGAAACAAGGTAACCGTCGGCGTCCAGGGTGTAGGTGCCTGCTCCGCTGCCGTTGACGCTGATAAGCGCGAGTTGGCCGGAGGTAAGACCAGTGCTGGTGGTGCCGAATCGGATCGCTGTGGCACCGAGAGAGCCGCTGACGCTGATGTTGAGCGTTCCGGACCAGGTGACGGCACTGCTGTTGGCGAAGGCCAAAGCACCGCCAGCGCCGAGGTTGATAGTGGAGGTTCCAGTGACGGCAAGGATGCCTGCGGTGTCCGTGAAGGTGGAGGTATCCAGGGTGGCACTGCCAATGGAGACGGGGGTCGTGTCGGGAAGCACGTCGTTCGCACCCATGGCAAGTGTGCCTGCCGCGACCCGGGTCATGCCGGTGTAGGTGTTGGTCTTGTCGAGCACGAGGATGCCGGTGCCGAGTTTGGTCACGCCGATCGCCCCGCCGTTGGTTCCAGTGGAGTTGGCAATGACATTGCCCTGGGTGAAGGTGCCGCCGGTGGCGGTGCTCGTGTCCAGACCGAGCGTGGCTCCCGCCTGGAGTCCGGCAGAGGCGCTTCCAGCCACCGAAATGCTGGTCAGCAGGGTGTTGAGGTTGGTGGCGTCAAATCCGGCGGTTCCTGCCGAATCCACATTCAAGCCGAGCGTGGCCCCGTTCTTCACGTTGATATTGGCGGCCGTCCAGCTCCCTGTGGTGCTGTTGTAGAGCGATGCCATCTTGGTAAACTGCAGGGTGCCTGCATTGACCACCGTGGTGCCGGTATAGGTGTTGGTGCCTGAGAACGCCCATGTGCCGGCATCGTTCTTGGCGATGGCGACAGTGGCGGTGCCACCATTGTTGGCGATGTCACCCGAGATGACGTTTGCCGCACCCGTGTAGGAGCCTCCCAAAGTCAGGGTGCGCGCACCCGATGTCTGATTCGCCCGGATGAATTTGTTGCTGTCCGCCGCCAGACCCGTGAAAGTCAAGGTACCCGTGCCGTTGTTCACGATGGACGCGCTGGCTCCCAGGTCGATCTGACGGTTGGAGGAGTTGTTCCCGCTGCCGATATAGGTCAGGGGGGCGGCGCCTCCCTGGTTGCCGCCAAGAGTATAGGCTGTGCCGGAAGTACCGCGGCCCAAGGCGCTATTGGTTCCGTAATCCGCAATCGAGGTAAAGAACAAGGCTCCGCTGCTCGCATTGGCATTGGTGTTGATCGGGCCGGTGAACGAGTTGTTGTCATTGTTCAGGGTCACCGAGCCGACGCCGTTGCGCCGGGCGATGCCGCCAATGCCGGAGATCACGCCGGAAACAGTGACATTGATGCTCGGATCGATCGTCCAGGGGTTCGTGCCGCTGACCAGATTGTTGACGTCGCCGATGGTCAAGGTGCTGCCAGTCGTGCCGGTGACGGTCAGCATGATGCCCGCGGTGTTGTTGATTTGGACATTACCCAAGGTTAGGTTCGCTGCGCTGACGCCGCCGATGTTGATGCCTGAGTTGGCAGTCAGGGTAAAACCGCGGTTCGTTGTGACTGTGCCGCCTGTATAGCGTAGCGTGCCCCCCGAAAGGAACAGACCCGTCGCGCCGGATGTGGCGAAGGCTCCGATGCTGCTGTTGGAACTGGCATTGGCCAGCGTGGAGACGGACAGGATGCCGCCGCTGATGGTGGTGGCGCCGGTGTAGGAATTGGCGGTGTTGGAGAGGATCCAGAATCCCGTGCCAGACTTGCTCAGGCTGATGGCTCCGCCCGAACCGCTGTTGCTGATGAGGCCACCAAATTCATTGTCGCCGGTATTGCTTCCTGCCAAACCGAGGGTTCTTGCGGCTGTGCCGGCAACTTCAGTGCTCGAAGTGGCTGTGTTGATCACCCACTTGTTTGCCACGAAGATGTTATTGTTGGCGAGGGTCGCGGTCAGCGTTCGTGTTGACTGAGAGGCCAGGATTTGTATCTGACGATTATCAAATGTGAGCGGGCCCGAGTCTCCATAAAGCTCCAGGGTCAGGTTCGTGCCGGTTCCGCCACCAAGATTATGCGAGAACTGGACGTTCGAGCCGGAAGCGTCAGACAGGCTGTTCACCCTGACGGTGTTCGACGCTGCCGACGAGGTGCTCCGCAGATACAAGTTGCCGCTGAAACCGCTGGCGTTGGCAAGATTGTATGTGTCTGGCCAATCGGAGGTGGTCGCCAGCGTGCCGGAGCCGGTCACTGAGGTGAAGTTGTGCGTCAACCCACCGTTGAATGATGCATCTTTGTTGATTGAAGCAGTTGCACCGGCATCGATGGACAGTGTTCCTATGCTGAAGCCGGTACTCGCGTTTGATGTGTATCTGAGTGTGCCGCTACCGCCAAAGGTCATGTTATTCCCGCTTCCACCCAAAGCGGGGGAGCCGGAAGCCGAAATCTGGCCGGCATTGATTACCGTACCTCCGGTGTAGAAGTTGGTTCCGGTGAGGTTGAGCGTTCCGGCCCCCGCCTTGGTGAGGCTTCTGCCCGAATTGAAGTCGTTGATCGAGCCGCTGACGGTGAGGGTGCCGCCGGAGGCAACAGTCCACGTCTGGCTGGCCGGGAGGCCGACTTTGGAGGCGATGGTAGTGCCCGTCGTATTGTTGATGGTAATGCCGTTGCCCGCCGTGTTGTTGTTTGCGCTGGTGGCGGCGATGGTGAGCATGTTGCCGCTGATGCTTGTGGCAGCGACACCGCTGTTCACCCTCAGACTGTTGATTTCGAAGTCAGCGCCGAGGGTATTGATGAGGTTCGCTGGTGTTGTTGCGGCAAAGACCACATTGGAATTGTAGCCCGGGCTGGTGGCGGTGACGGTGGCACCGGAATCGGAATACCATTGGGCGGTGTTCCAGACGGAGGTGCTACCCTTCCAGAAGTGATTGTCCACGACGTCACCCGGATTGCCTGCGATGGCGGTCAATTGAAGATCGTTACCCGAGACACCGAGGGTGTAAGACTGCCCGAAAGCCTTGGAAGTGTTCAGGACCGCGCTCGAAGCGTTGGTAAGGGTTCCGCCCCCTTGAATCAGCGTGTAAGTGCCGGGAACCGGTGGCGTTCCAGCCAAGCCGCCGAGCTGATTCAGATGGATGACCACGGAACCTGAAGTGGCACTGAAGGTGGTGGCTCCGCTGACGACGATCTTGTCGGTGGTGTTGGTTCCGTTTCCGAGGTCAAAGTAGAGGTTGTTGGCTCCCGCCGCGCCGGAGTTGGCCAGCGTGCTGGCGAGCGTGAGGGTTCCCACCGCGCCGTCGCGCAGATCGATGCCGCCGGCGGTGGTGAGGCTGACCGCCCCGTTCACCGTGCCGGTGCCGCCGAGGGCACCGCCCGAGACCGTCACAGCGCTGCCGGAAGCGAGCGAGCTGGCGCTGCTGAGGAGTAGTTTGCCGCCGGTGACGGTGGTGGTACCCGTGTAGGTGTTAGTGCCTTGGAGCGTCCAGGTGCTGGAGTTGGCTTTGGTAAGACTTAAGACACGGCCGGTAGCAAAATCCGAGGCATTTGAGATCGCGCCTGTAACGATGTTGTCGGAAGATGTGCCACCCAGACTCAAAACCGGTATACCGTCATTGGCGGTGACATTTCCAGCCGACATGGTGATGGCGCCGACCGTCATGTTGGCGGTGGTCGGATTCAGGGTCGTGGTGTGAGTTTGCGCAGCTGTGAGGTTCGTTAGATTGTTAAGAGTGATCGTGCCTGTTTGCAGGCGGTAACCGTTGGCCCCGGTGACGTTGATGCCCCAGGAGGTGGTGTCAGACGCAATCGATGTGTAGGTAATGTTTCCAACCTGTATGGTGCTTCCGGTGGTCGTGCCGGAACCGCTGCCACCATTGGCGGTGTTGTTGTTTCCGACGAAGATTTCGAGGCCCTGCGAGGTATTGGTGCCGCCAAACTCAATCGGACGGTTGAAGTTGACCGTCCCCGCGCCGTCGTCGAGGAAGCGGAAGGCATGACGGTTGGAGGATGCTTGTGAGGAAATGATCTTGGTGTTGGGTGAAAGCGACTGGCTGCCTTGGAAAATCAATATGCCAAACGCCCCTGTCGTGTTCGTGTCGCCAGAGTAGGTATTGGTCCCGGAGAGCGCCCATGTGCCAGTCTCGGTCTTTGTCAGGCCGATCACAGAGGTTCCGCCGCTGGTGCCATTGGTGATGCCGCCCGCGAAGACGTTGACGCCGGTGTTGGTGCCCGCCAAGGTCAAGGTCTTGTTTCCCACGCCGGTGACGAGAAGATCCCTGTTGATGGTCAGGGTTTGACTGCCCATCGACGAAATGACGCCGGCGCCCGTAGTCCCCGAGAGGGCGAACTGGCGGTTGCTGAAAGTAGTTGGCCCACCGATGTTTTTGGTCCAGCGGAAGGTTCCGTTGTTCAAGTTGATGAGGCCTGCACCGGGGCCGTCCCCGATGCTTGCCATGTCCAGGCCATAGCCGGTATTTGCGGCCGTTTCCGAAGTGATCGTGCCGGAAAAATCGTTGTTGGGATTTGAGAAAACAAAACCGTCGGCCGTGTTCACTCTGAAAGCACCCGAACCCGTGAGAATGCCATTCACGGTGATCGCGTTGGAAAAAAGCACATTCGCGCCTGCGTTGATGGTGACGGTTCGGTTGCCGTTCAAGACGAGTCCGTCCGAATAGCCTAGCGTGGCTGTGCCGTTAAAAGTGAGCCCGCCCGAGGCAGCACCCAGATTGGTGTCGGAGTTGGTGCCAACGCTAAGAGTGCCTGCGTTGATCACGACCCCGCCGGAGAAGTTGCTGGTGGTGGAGCTGAGGGTGAGGGTGTTGGAACCGGATTTCACCAAGGTGACTGCGCCGCCATTGTCATTGATGGGAGCGCTGACGGTGATGGCGGCGGCACCGGGAGTGAGGTAGAGATAGCCCCCTCCAGTGGGAGTGGTCAGGGCACCGGTGCCCGCACTACTGATGGTTAGGCCGCTGCCGCCGTTTAGGATGCCGTAGGTCTCGAGGTTGAAGTTTGATGCGCCCAGTGCGAGCACTTGGACGCCGCCAGTATATCGGAGAGTGTTGATCGTGCGGGTGGCCGTGAGGGTCGTGGCACCGCTAAGCGTGACGTTGGCAGCGCTGCCCCATGTGTTCTCAGCGGTAGCGCTGATGCTCGCATTGACGATACGCCCATGCGTACCGTCGGAATTGTATACGGCGTAATCCGTCGGGCTGGCGGCGGTGGTGCCGTAGGTGGACCAGGGGCCGACGATCTGGCCTGCAGCGGTGCTAGTGGTGATGCCTGCCACACGGATGATGTTGGTGGTGGTGTTCAGGCCGTTGGCAGAGCCAAAAGAGACCACGGAGGCGTTCGTGACACCCGTGCGGGTTAGGCCGGAAAGGGTGAGCGTCTGGATATTGCCGCCGCCTCCAGCCATGTTGGTGGTTTCAACGACATTCAGCTGACCACGGACGAGATCCACTGATCCGAGGATTTCATTATAAATCAGTCCGGATCCAGAAGTGTTGGTGTAGGTGATGGTGCCGCTGTTGGAGGTGATACCCGCCGAGTTGTTCACGCGATCGAAGGCTCCCTGGGCGCTTGTCGTGTTGGTGAGAGTGACGCCGCCGCCGTTGAGGGTGATGCCAGAGGTGCTGGAGAGGCTGAGATCGCGACCGTTGAGCACCAGCGTCATACCAGGGTTGATGGTGGTGTTGCCGGACCAACCAGTGCTGTGGTCGCCTGCCACAGCGTATTGCAGGGTGAGGGTGCCCGCTGTAGCGGGATTCGATGTGGTAAGTATGACATTGCCGCTCCCACCGAGTTTAACCCCGATACCGGCGGTGCTGCTGGTGGAGGCGGTGGCAATGTTATTAAAGAGGATGGTGTTGTCGCCGGTGCCAAAGCTAAGGGTATGGGTCCCGATGTCGCTGGCCAAGGCATACGCGGTGGTATTGAACGTGATGCCACCCGTGGTGATGGCCGAAGTGAGGGAAACGGTCCCCGCTGTGCCGCCGAAAACGGCTATGTCAGGATTCGAGTTCAACCAAACGGAATCCGCGCCGCCGAGCGCAAGGGTATCCCAGTTTGCGGTGCTGTTATCATTCCAGCTTCCATTGCCGCCATCGGCATTGGCTGTGGAGGAAGTACCGTCCCAATAGAGTGTGGCGGCATTCGAAGGGGATGCAGCAAGCAGCGCGGCAAGAGCGGTGGCGAGCGGGAAGGATAGGCGGGCGGCGGACAAAAGGCGTGGTTTCATGGGCTGTGGATTGTTGTGAGATTTTGCGATAGATGGCGCGGCGGTTCTTTTTATTCTCGGGAAATCAATGAATGGAACACTGGGCTTTGGCACGTCACGCCATCACCTGCGGACAGAAGAAGGGGACAACAAATGCGTTGCTACAATGATTTTGAAAAAAAATCCAGAACTTTTGCAATTTCTTTCTACACCCTTCTAGGGGTCAGATTTTGGCATTTTTTAACTAACAGTCTGCCGTTTCTGATAAAAACATTCCGGTTTCTGATGCGGACCATGCCTCAGCGAACGACTTCACCGAAACGCATCAGCGCCACTCCGCACGAACCACGGAGCCCTGCCGCACGAGGACGGGCCCCAGCAAACCGGAGGGCAACAGGGGCGCTTGTGCCGTGAATTTTCCGGCGAGATTGGTGCGGGTGAGGCGCTTGCCGGGGTCCAACCCCTGATCGCCGACGAGGCGGTTGTTCCAGGTATTGACGACGGAAATTTCCAACTGGTTCTCTCCCGCCTGCGCCAGAGAAGTGATGTCCAGCCGATACGGTTCTTTCCACAAGACTCCCGCTTCCTTGCCATTGATTTTCACAACAGCCACTTCCTTGACCGCGCCGAGGTCGAGCATGAGGGGCGACTTCCGGTCGTGGGATACTGGCAGGGAAAACTTGTTGTGATACACGGCCGTGCCGGAAAAGTACCGCACGCCGGGGTCCGGATGTTTGGTCCAGTCGGCGAGTGTTTGCATCGCAATCGATTCCGGCGCTCCGCGATCTTTGGGGAAATCGATACGCCAGAGGCTGGTGATTTCCAGCGCTTCAGGGACCACCGCGACGTCTGCCGACGCGCTTTGACCGCCCGCGTTTTTGCAGGCATAGCCGCCCCGTTGCCAGACCTCGATGCCTATGCCGTTTTGATCCATCGACAGGATCTTTGCCGGGGGATGGTTGCCGATTTGTGGTTGGGTCATTGCCACCAGATGATCGCTCGACCCACCTTTCGCAAAAACGACAAAGATCGACGAGGCCGGTGCCAGGTCCATCATCAGTTCGGTGAATCCGTCTTTGATTTCATAGACAGGACACGGCGTCACCGTGCCAGTTTCGGAATTCCAAAAGCCCGGCACACGATCGGCTCCGACGCGGAACCGGCAACGTACGGTATGACGTGTCATCGAGCTGTTAGAGACGAAATAAATGTCCTCGTCGTCGGTGGCGCGATGGATGTAGTCGATGTGCTGGTCCTTGTTATCGATGTGCAGCGGGACAAAATCGCGCTCCACGCCCAGGCTCGCGAGCACCTCGTGCAATGGCGTGTTCCAGACCACTTTGCCTTTGCCGAACACATGCGATTTTTCTTCCTCGCTGTCGCCCCAGATCTGATCCGCCAGCTCCTGCACTTCCCGATCGCAATCGGGATAGCCGCTGAGGCTGTTCGAGCGCTCGGGCTTGGGACCTACGATCGTAGCGCCCGCTGCGACGAGCTCGCGGATTTTTTTCAAGGCGTCTAACGAAATGCTTTTGCGCGCGGGCAATACCATCAGGCGGTAGCTCATGCCATCGGGCAACACGAGCTTGCCGTTCTGAAACTTCATGCGCGTGAGCAGAACTTCCTCATTGATGTAATCGTAGTCATATCCCTGACCGAGCGATGAGAGATCGACGGGAAAATCGCGGCCGCAGTGCTGGCACTTGCCCTCGGGAAACGGGTTATCGATCGTGGGAGAAATGCGCCGGGCCGGCACGAGATTCGGCGCGTCATCGCCGTAGTAGGCACAGACATCGGCGACGAATTTCCCTTGCTGCATCAGGTAACAGGCGCGCGACATATCGGCGAGCATGGGACCCGCCTGCTGCCACCACGTCGAGTTCACATTGAAATGCTCGCCCGCATGATAGGCATAACCCGGCAGTCCCGCCTCGGGTGGATTGTGCGCGAAGGTGTGAAACGTGACCTGATTCAGCCCCGCGCAGAGTGCGATGTCGAACAACCGCTTGTAGGCCGCAGGGCCATCCTGCCAGTGCTGCCACCCCGTGAAGGACTCGGCATTGACCAGCGTTTTGCCATAAATGTGCGCCGCGCTGGCCGCCTCTTTCGTCACCCAGTTTTTGCGATGATTCCAGAACTCCCCCATGGGGATGTCCGATGCGCCGAGCGCTTTGAGCGGATCGACACGGGCGTGTCCGCCATGTCCGCCCTCGGCGAGCAGTTGCAGACCGCGTTCGTTGAGAAGCTGGCGCGATCTCACAAAATGATTCGCCACCATGAGATCGCTCACGAATTTCTGATAGTCGTGGCGGAAACGTTCGCTCAATTCCTTGCTCCCGATGGTCCATCCCGCAAGAACCGGCAGCCAGGGCGTGGGATCATAGCCATACACTCCCGCGAAGGACTTGAGAAACTGCGGCGTCCAGTCGGTGCCGGGGCGCACTTCATAGCTATCGAGCATCAGCATTTTCAGAGGACCGTAGTCCTTGCGGCCTTGCTTGAGTGTATCGAGCATGTGCGTGATGTGCGCGTCCGTGGCATCCGCGCTGAGGTGATCGATCACCAGTCCGCGCGAGTTCGGGCTGGGGCAGTTGAGAATTTCCCCCGTGCTGTTGCTCACGAAACGCAGAATGCGCCACCGGCCCGCGGGCACGTTCCAGGTCAGCCGGCCATCGGCATCGAGATTCGGATCCAGCCGTATCGATGCCTCCGCGCTGGCGATGGACCTGTCCGCGCTTGCCGGCACGGCGAAAACGGCGACGTCCTAATAGAGCTTGGTGGTTTTCTGGGGCAGAGGCAGCACTTCCGAAAACGAGCGCGGGCCTTCCACCGATGATTCACTCCACAACAGGGCTTTGCTACCCTCTTCCGGCTTGATCCAGGTGCCGCCCGCATTCCAACTGCTGGAGGCGACCAAACCCAGCTCCAGCCCCAGGCGCTGCGCCTCCGCCATCGCGTGATGGATGTTTCCCAGCGATTCCTTGCCGAGAAACTCCGGCCCGGCGGGAATGATTTTTTGCGGATCGGCGATGCTGCCCAGGTCCCAGATGATGGCACCCCGCAAGCCCTTCGCTTTCATCTCCTCCAGCTCGCGCGTGATTTGCGGTCGATCGACATGGCCGTTCAGCCAGGTCCACAGCACCGCGGGCCTGGCAGCCATCGGTGGCTCACGAAATTCCTTTTCAGAGAGTGCGGCACTCGCACTGCCCTGGGAAAAAAACGTGAGAGCGAGAGAAAAAAAGAGGGAATGTTTCATCAGAAATCCATGTTTCAGGCACATGCCATCGGGCATCGCCATGCCCTCCCCGATACGCTCAGGCACTGTCCGATCTTGCAGTCCGCTTTCATCGTTTCTTACCAAACGAAGAACCGATGCATGCCAACAATAGCCATTGACTCCCCGGAAGCGGAGTGACCAGCATGCGCGCGATGAATCAACCCGTAGATGCTTCCGGCTGCAAAGAGCCGCCGCAAACCACACGCGGAATCCTGCGCCAACTCGGGCCCGGCCTGATCATCGCCGGCTCCATCGTCGGCTCGGGTGAACTGATCGCCACGACCGCCGTGGGAGCGGAGGCTGGTTTCGTGTTGCTCTGGCTCATCATCATCGGCTGCCTGATCAAGGTCTTCGTACAAATCGAGTTCGGCCGCTACAGCATCACCACTGGCCGCACCACCCTGGAGGGGCTCAACGAAGTGCCGGGCCCGCGCAAGCGCGTGAACTGGATCTGCTGGTTCTGGCTGGTGTTCACGGTGGTCGCACTGATCCAGCTCGGTGGCATCATCGGCGGTGTGGGACAGGCGCTCACGATTTCAGCGCCCCTGACCGAAGCGGGAAAAGAAATGAACGCCCGCCAGGATGCGGAGATCCGCTTGCAGGTGGCGGAAAGCATACGGCATCGGTTCGAAAACGAAGAGTCCATGAAAACGCAGCTCGCAGCGATCGATGCGCAATACGCGGCGGCTCGGGAGGAAATCGCGCAACAGCAGGACAAGCCGGTGGTGTCTTCGCATGACGCGCTGATTTGGGCCACCATCGTGACACTCGTATCCATCGTGTTATTGGTGCTGGGCCGCTACCGCATGATCGAGAATGTCTCCACGTTTCTGGTGGCGTCATTCACCTTCGTCACCATTTTCAATCTTCTCTATCTGCAGTTGCTGCCGGAGTGGCGCGTTTCCTGGGCGGACTTTCTCAGCGGGCTGAGCTTCCGCGTGCCCGAGGGCAAGGGCCTGTCCGTGGCACTGGCCGCCTTTGGCATCATCGGCGTGGGTGCCACCGAGCTGATCCAGTATCCATACTGGTGCTTGGAAAAAGGCTACGCGAAATGGACCGGCCCGCGCGATTCCTCCGATGACTGGGAGCGCCGTGCGCGCGGCTGGATCCGCGTGCTGAAATGGGACGCTTGGTGCTCGATGGTGGTCTACACCTTCGCCACCATCGCGTTTTATCTGTTAGGCGCGGCGATCCTCGGTCGCACCGGTCTCGATCCTGATGGCGAACAAATGATCCGCACGCTGTGCCAGATGTATGTGCCGGTTTTCGGCGCCGCGGCACAGGCGGTGTTTTTGTTCGGCGCCTTCGCAGTGCTCTACTCCACCTTTTTTGTGGCGACCGCCAGCCACTCATTGGTCTGCGCCGATGCGCTGCGCGTGTTCGGTCTGTCCGCCAAAGACGAACCTTCGCGCCGCCGCTGGATCCGCACGTTTTCCATCGCGCTGCCGCTGTTGTTTCTGGGAAGTTACGCGTATTTCCAGGCGCCGAAACAACTGGTCCTCGCGGGAGGATTCATGGGTGCCCTGATGCTGCCGCTGTTAGGCACGGCCGCGCTGTTTTTCCGCTACCGCCGCTGCGATGAACGCCTCAAGCCCGGACGGTTGTGGGACATCGGACTTTGGACGAGCTGCGTGGGTCTGCTCATCGCCGGCGGCTATGCGTTTTACACCAATGTCATCAAATAATCGGCGAATGCCTCTCTCACTTCACCGGCGGAATCGCGTAAAACTTGACCGCATTGCGATGAAACAATTTGTCGTTCACGACCGGTCCTTTTGGCGCGAAGTACTCGCGGGTCAATGCCAGTAGCGCGGCGTAGTCCGCCGTCGCTTCACTCACCGGCCAGTCGCTGCCGAAAACCAAACGATCCTCGCCGAAACATTCGAACGCAAGGTCGAGAATCGGCCGATACACCGCCAACTCGCGCGGAGCCGGTTGTTTGACAAAACGACCGAACAGCGCGGAGACCTTGCAATAGACGTTGGGGTGCTTGGCCAGAGCGCGGAAATCCGCCACCCAGGCGGGATCGAGCGGCTTTTCATCGAGCCGCAGGTTGCCGAAATGATCGAGGATGATGCGCAGGCGCGGCACCCGTTTGGCGATGACGTCGATGTCTTTCAGCGAATAGCCACCGGCGAGAAAATCAACGGACTTGCCCAGCTCCGCCGTCAGCTCGAGATCGCGGAAAAAGGCATCGGTCAGCGTTTCCTGGTAGCGACCGGAGAGCCGGTAACCGAGGTAGCGCCTGTCCTTGGACAGTTCCCGAAAGAGAGGCGCGAATTTTTCCGTGCCGATGACCTCGGAAAGATTGCCCACGAGACCGCGATAGAGCGTGGGATTGTGCGCGGTGACATCGAGATTCCACTGATTGTCCGGCAGGCTTTGCCCCGCCTGCACGATCACCACTCCCGTGACACCATTCGCCTTTGCCGTCGCTTCGTGCGCGGCGGGGAGAAAATCCCGATAGAGAACCGGATCGTCTTTTTTGATCCACGTGACTCCCGCAGGCCGCTGGAGGGTCCACAAATGCACATGGCAATCGATCAGCTCCTCTTCCCCCTGCACCGCCATTGCGAGCCCCGTGAGGAAAAGGGCAAACATTGTTCGTTTCATGGGCGCAGACTAGCGCGGGTGATTCGCTTTGTCGATGCCTCTCTGACGATTCACGCGGCGCTGCCGGATTATGCTTTCCAAGGCAGGGATTCGCCGTCTATCCTCCGCCCGCCACGCAGGTGGCTGATGCGCCATGTCAGAAGCTGAGGAAAAAAAATGGGACTTTATCCGGGAAATCATTGCCACCGATCTCGCCAGTGGCAAGCACCAGAGCATCATCACGCGTTTCCCCCCGGAGCCGAACGGCTACCTGCACATCGGCCACGCGAAGTCGATCTGTCTCAATTTCGGCATCGCCCAGGAGCTCCGCTCGGTCGGCGCGAAGTGCCATCTGCGCTTCGATGACACCAATCCCTCGAAGGAGGAGGTCGAATACGTCGAAAGCATCCGCGAGGACGTGCGGTGGCTCGGCTTCGAGTGGGATGCGCTCCATTTCGCCAGCGATTATTTTGAGTTTTACTACCAGTGCGCCATCGCCCTCATCGAAAAAGGCCTCGCCTATGTCGATGAACAAACGCAGGAGCAAATGCGCGAGACCCGCGGCAACATCAACGTCCCCGGCACGCCCTCGCCCTGGCGCGACAGGCCGATGGCGGAAAATCTCGACCTCTTCGCCCGCATGCGCGCCGGAGAGTTTCCGGATGGCAGCCTCGTGCTGCGCGCGAAGATCGACCTCGCCTCGCCGAACATGAACCTGCGCGACCCGGTGCTCTATCGCATCATGCGCGCCCATCACCACAACACCGGCGATGCCTGGTGCCTCTATCCGATGTACGACTACGCCCATCCGCTGGAGGACGCCATCGAGCACATCACGCACTCGCTCTGCACGCTGGAGTTTGAAAACCACCGCCCTCTCTACGACTGGGTCATCGAGAACTGCCCCGTGCCCGCCAAGCCGCGCCAGATCGAATTCGCCCGCCTCAATCTCACCTACACCGTCATGAGCAAGCGCAAGCTGCTCTTGCTCGTGAAAGAAGGCCACGTCAGCGGCTGGGACGATCCGCGCCTGCCCACCATTTCCGGCATGCGCCGCCGCGGCTACCCCGCCGAGGCCATCCGCAATTTCTGCCAGCACATCGGCATCACGAAATTCAACGGCACCACCAGCGTCGATCTGCTGGAATTCGAAATCCGCGCCTTCCTCAATCGCGAGGCACCCCGCCGCATGGCCGTGCTGGAGCCGCTGAAAGTCATCCTTGAAAACGTCGATGCCGACGAACGCATTTCCGCCAGCGTCATGGAGCACCCCGAGCGACCCGAGTGGGGCGAGCGCACGCTCAGCCATGGTCGCGAGCTGTGGATCGAACAAAGCGACTTCCTCGAAGACCCGCCGAAAAAATTCTATCGCCTTGGCCCCGGTCGTCACGTCCGCCTGCGCGGCGGCGACATCATGAAGTGCCTGTCCTTCGAGAAAAATGCCGACGGCCAGATCACCGAGCTCCGTTGCGAACTGCTCAAAGGCACCGCCGGTGCGAACGCGCCCGAGGGCGTCGAGTGCCGCGCCGCGATCCATTGGGTGGATGCCGCCACCGCCTGCGATGCGGAAATGCGCCTCTACGATCGACTCTTCCGCGTCGAAGCGCCCGATGCCGAGGAAGAAGGTTTCCTCAGCTGCCTCAACCCCGATTCCCTTAGCGTCATCACCGCCAAGGTCGAAGCCGCCGCCGCCGCCCTGGCCCCCGGCACCTTCTGCCAATTCGAACGCACCGGCTACTTCATCGCCGACAGCAAGGATCATCAAACGGGCACCAAACCCGTCTTCAACCGCACCGTAGGCCTCAAGGATTCGTGGATCAAACAGGCGGGCAAGGGCTGAATCCCTTGCTGACCCCGCCCCAAAATTTCCCTGCTTTTCTGATTGACAAATCCCCGACGCTGGGGCTACGGTCTCGCCCCGCGATGCACGGCATCGCCACAGATTGTTCCCGAAATTGCCGGTAACGGCGGAGTAGCCAAGTGGGAAGGCATTGGTCTGCAAAACCGACATGAATGGGTTCGACTCCCATCTCCGCCTCCAGCAGCAAATGCTGTTGATTCTCTCCCGCCCCTCTCCTAGCATCGCGCATGCGAACCATTCGTCTCGGCGTGCTCGGCTCTGGCACGGGATCCAATTTTCAAGCCCTGCTGGATGCGATCCAGTCGGGCGAGCTGCATGCGGAAATCGTCCTGGTGATGAGCGATGTGCCGAACGCCCGCATCCTCGAACGGGCCCGCGGCGTCGGCATTCCGGCATCGATCATCGACTGCCGTGGCTTTGCCAACAAGTTTCCCGAAGAGGCGCAGCGCGAGGTCGCGGCAGCGATGCGGGATGCCGGGGCGGACCTGATTTGTCTCGCGGGATTCATGCGCCTGATCAAGGCGCCGCTGCTCGCCGTTTTTCCGCAACGCGTGATCAACATCCACCCCTCCCTGCTGCCCGCGTTTCCCGGTCTGGAAGCCTGGAAGCAGGCGCTGGATGCGGGCGTTTCCGAAGCGGGCTGCACCGTGCACTACGTCGATGCCGGCATGGACACCGGCCCGCACATTTTGCAGGCGAAAGTTCCGGTCTATCCCGATGACACCTACGCCACGCTGCACGCGCGCATTCAGGCGGAGGAGCATCGCATTTACCCGGAGGCCGTGCGCCGCATCGCACCGGCGCTGCTCGATTGATCATTTCGCGTAACGCTGCAACAGGCGGAGCTTCTCCCGCGCCGAGCCATCGACTATCGTCTCGCGCGCGATCTCGATGCCATCGCCGATGTGATCCGCCAGGCCCGCGCAGGCCAGAGCGGCACCTGCATTGAGCAGCACCATGTCACGCTTCGGACCGGTTTCCTCACCGCTGAGGATCGCTTCGAGAATCACGGCGTTTTCCCTCGCATCGCCGCCTTGCAGGGCATCGACCGACGCGCATTTCAGCCCGAAATCCTGTGGCGTGATTTCCTCATCTTCCAGATCCTGATAGGCACCCGCCTTGCAAATCCACGTCGGCCCCATGAGACTGACCTCATCCACCGCCGCGCCGGACTGCGTGCTGCCGTGCACCGCCCAGGCGCTATCGCGACCGAGCCGTTGCAAAATTTCCGCAAACACCGGACACAGCCCGCGATCATAGACGCCCACCAGCTGGCACTCGGGCCGCGCCGGATTGAGCAAGGGGCCGATCAGGTTGAAGATCGTGCGCACCTTCTTCGCGCCGAGAATTTTCCGCGCCTCCACCACCGCCTTGAACGCGGGATGATAGTTCGGCGCGAAGAGAAAACCGAGCCCCGCTTTGTCGAGGCAGTGGCGGAATTCCTCCGCGTTCAGATCGAGGCGCACACCCAGCGCCTCCAGCACATCCGCGCCGCCGGACTTCGAGGTGATGCCGCGATTGCCGTGTTTCACCACGATCGCGCCCGCCGCCGCAGCGATGAACATCGTGGTGGTCGAGACATTGAACAAGTGCAACTGATCGCCGCCCGTGCCGCAGAGATCCAGCGTGGGGCCGGGCAGATCGAGCAACTGGATGTGCGGATTGACCGCGCGCTGGAGAAACGTTTCCACGAATCCCGCAATCTCGGCGGGCGTCTCGCCCTTCATGGACAGCGCTTCGAGCAGATGGGCCTTTTTTTCGGAAGAAGCCGAGCCATCCAGCAAAAACTCCGCCGCGCTTTCGATTTCCCGCGGTGAGAGCTCCTGCTTTGCTTCCAGTTGGTGAATGAGATAGTCCATGGCAACAAGCGATGTGTAGCAGAATCCCACGCGCCTGAACAGCAGATGACGCGGATATTTTCACGCGCGCCCCTCACCTCGCGGAAAAAACTCTTTTCGCTGGACCGGCTTCGTGGCTGAATGCGTGTGCAGATTTTTTTATGTCCGACGAATCCACTGTCATCGCCGAGATCGGCAAACCCGGCATCGCGGCGATGGTCGCGGCGTTTTATCGACTCGTACGCCACGATGACCTCATCGGCCCGATGTATCCCGATGACGACTGGGAAGGCAGCGAGGAGCGGCTGCGCGAGTTCCTGTGGTTCCGCATCGCGCAGGATCCGACCTACGTGCTCAAACGCGGCCACCCCCGCCTGCGCATGCGCCACATGCCGTTTCGCATCGATGCCGCCGCGCGCGATCGCTGGCTGGCGCTGATGGCGCAGGCCATGGACGAAACGGGGATCTCCGGCCGTTCCCGCGAGTGGCTCGACAGCTTTTTTTTCCAAATTGCCGATTTCATGCGGAACCAGCCGGAATCCCCGCAAGAAACTTGAACGAAAACCGCTCACAAATTCGCTTACATGCGGAATTCTGCCATTGCCAGAGGAGCCAGATTGTTTTAGTGTGCTTTTGATCGCAGTGAATTTCCGTCCCTTTCCATCTCCATGATCCGCACCCTACTTCCACTGGTCCTGCTCACATCGGCATTCGCACAGGATTTGCCGCGCCGGCAGGACGACAACGTCCCCGCCCAGGTGGAGCAGATGTATGAGCGCGGCCTGCGCTTTCTCGCCACTAAACAAACCAAGGAAGGGTGCTGGGAAGACTCGCAGGGAAATGAACCGGGAGTCGTCGGACTGGCGACCATCGCCTTTCTCGCCCACGGCGAGGACCCGAACCACGGCCCCTACGCGAAAAACATCGAGCGCGGCATCAACTACATCCTCTCCCAGCAAAACTCCACCAACGGCTACATCGGCACCAGCATGTACAGCCATGGCTTCGCCACCCTGGCGCTGTGCGAGGCGTATGGCATGATCGATCACCCGAAACTCGCCCCGGCGCTGAAAAAAGCCGTCGATCTCATCCTTTCCGCGCAGAAACGCAATCGCTTCAAGGCCTGGCGCTACACCCCCGATGCCTCGGACGCCGATACCACCGTCTCCGGTTGCCAGATCGTCGCCCTGCTCGCCGCGCGCAATGCGGGCATTTCCGTGCCGGATGAAGCGATCAAGAACGCCCTCACCTACATGGAGCGCTGCCGCAGTGCCGATGGCAGCTACGGCTACACCTCCGCCGGTGGTGGCAAGCCGACGCTGACCGCCATCGGATCGCTCTGCCTGTCGCTGGCCAAGAAAAAGGACGGCAAGGGCTACGCCGCCAGCCTCTCCTACCTGAAAAATCACATCAACTACCGCGAGCCGTATTATCCGTTTTACTTCGAATACTACATGTCGCAGGCCCTGTTCCATGCCGACCAGAAAGTCTGGGAAGAATGGAATGCCAAAAACATCAAGCTGATGGCCACCCTGCAATCGCCCGATGGCTCCTGGCCGGGCCGCATGGGCTACGCTTTCAATACCTCCGGCGCTCTCCTTTCTCTCGCTCTGAATTACCGCTTCCTGCCCATTTACGAAAAATAAAATACCCTCTGTTTGCCATGAACCGCACCTTTTTATCGCTCCTCGCGTTATCGACCGCCGCCTTCGCCGCGCCCGATGACATCCTCCGCTTCACCAATGGCGACCAACTCCACGGCCACTACCAGGGCATCGGCGAGGGCAATGCCATTTTGTGGTCGCGCGATGACCTCAACGCCCCCTTGACGCTGAAATCCGAAAACGTCCGCCACGTCATCCTGCGCGGTGCCCTTCCGCAGACAGACCCGAGCTCCTATGCCTTCATCACCCTGCAGAATGGCGATCAAATCCCCGGCGAAGTCCTGAGCTTCGACGACAAAAGCACCCGCATCCGCAGTCATGCCGTGGGCGAGATCACCCTGCCCTCGGAAAGCGTCGCCGCCATCAACCCGAATCCCTTCGGCGGAAAACTCCAGTATGCCGGACCTTTTTCGCCGGATGGCTGGGAAATTCTCAAATACGAAGACAAAAACAGCAGCGGCGGCGTGCGCGTGGAAGTGAAAAAAGCCGACGCCAATCCCGAGGAAGAGAAAAAGGACAAGCCCGAGGGTGAGAAGGAAGAGAAAAAAGAGCCCGCCGCCTGGCAACACGCGGGCAGCGCCTGGTATCACCTCAAAGGCATGCAGCCGCTCGCACGCAAGAACTGCCTCGGCGAGAGCACTTTGCTGCGATTCCGCATGGCCTGGCGCGAGCGCCTCAATGCGAACATCGCCTTGCACGCCGATTTCATGCCGCCCCCCGAGCCGAAAGAAGGCGAGGAAAAGGAAGGCAAGAAAGCGGGCATCAATGGACGCCAACCGATGGTGTTTTTCAACGGCATGCCGCAAAACCAGGCAGGCACTTTTGGCAACGCTCTGGTGCTGAATATCTACCAAACGTACTTCTCGCTCACCCGCTGCGGCTACGACGAAAACGGCCAGGCCATTTCGCAGCGCATGGTGCACACCCAATCGAGCGTGCAGCTTCCCGACTCCGGCGAGGCGACCATCGAGGTGCGCAGCGATCGCAAAAAAGGCCTGCTCATGCTTTTCATCAACGGCCAGTATGCCGCGCAGTGGGAGGACATCGATCGTTTGAAAAATGCCGAGGAAGCCAAGGAAGAAGGTGCCGCCGCTCCGCCGCTGGGCAATGGTTTCGCCATCCAGTGCACCAATTCGAATGCTCCGATGCGCCTCTCCGATCTGGTGATCAGCGAGTGGAATGGCATCAAGGACAGCGCCTACAGCATGAGCCACGAAAAGCGCGACATCGTCCTGCTCAGCAATGGCACCGACCGCTACTCGGGCGAAATCACCGCCATCAAGGACAACAAGGCCTTTTTCAAAAATACCTACAGCGAACTGGAAATCCCGCTCACGGAAATTTCGGAAATCGTGTTTGCGAAAAATGACAAATCGGAAACCAAGGAGCCGGCCGAGGGCACGGTGACCGCCCGTTTTTACCCCTCGGGCAGAATCAGCGGCCTGCCTCTGGTTTCGGAGAAAAACGCGCTCAAGCTCACCCATCCCACCGCCGCGCAACTGACGGTGGACCTGAGCACCGCCATCTCGCTTGAATTCAGCGATGAAAATCCCTTCCTCGAAACGATGGACAACAATCAGGAAAAAAATCTCGCTCCCGACAAATGATGTCGAACCTTCCACTTCTCCACACCGGATTCGCTTTCGCCGGCAGCCTGCTTGCTGCCGGCTCGCTCTGCGCCGATGAGATCTCCCTCGGGGCCCAGGGAAAAATCACGGGCACCGTCGAATCCGTCTCCGCCGAAAAAGAGATCTCGCTGCGCTCTCCGCTTTCGCCCGAATTGCTGCAATTCCAGGGTGACCAGCTCGAATCGATCGTCTTCGAAAAAAGCAAAGATGCCCCCGCCAGCACCAACAACATTCTCTATCTGAAAAATGGCGATGTGCTGCCCGTCACCGTCGAGCAGCTCGATGATAAAACACTTTCCTTCGAGTCGCCCTGGTCGGGCAAAAAATCCGTGGCCCGCACCGCCATCGATTGCCTCCATTTCGGCACCAGCGAAAACATGGTGCTCTACCGCGGCCCCAATCAAAACGAATGGCAGACCGGCAGAGCGTGGAAGTTCGACAACGCACTGGTCTCGCAGGCCTGGGGTTCCGTTCACCGCAAGTTCGAAAAACTCCCCGAGCGCTACATTCTCAACTTCACCGTCGAGTGGACGGGCAATGCTGGCATCAAGTGCCTTTTCGCCTCCACCTCGGCGGATGGCAACGGCACGGCGGACTGCTACTTTCTCCAGTTCAACAGCGGCGGCCTGGAGCTGAAGCGGCAATCGACGGGCAGCAAAAAATACACGTCGCTCGCCTCGTTCAATGACTTCACGCCCGATGACGTCGAGGACAGCAAGATGGAAGTGGAGATCCGCGTGGATCGCAGCAACCGCCTGCTCCAGCTCGCCGTCAATGGCAAACAAATGCGCAATAACATCATCGACCCCGCCGAAACCGGCCCCATGCCCTCGGGCAATCTCATCAGCTTCGTCTCCACGTCGGGCACGGAAGACCGCCACACCATCACCGACATCCGCCTCTCGAACTGGGGCTCCGCCAGCGCCGAGGCACGCATGGAAAAACGCACCGACACCAAGCGCGACGTGTTGTTCGACATCGAGTCCAATCGCTCGTCCGGCACGCTGAAATCCATCACGCCCGGCAAGGACCTGCAGGTGCTGTTTGAAAATCCACACGACCCCTCGCCCAAGCCGCTGCCAGGATCGAAGGTGGCCGTCATTTACTTCGCGGGAGAAAATGCCAAGGAAACTCCCCACCCCTACCGCCTCAAGCTGCACGGCACCGGCACCTTGCATGTCGATTCCTTCACGCTCGCTGACGGTGTGCTGCGCGCCAAGCACCCGGAACTGGGCGATCTGGAAATCGCGGCGTCGCTCATCGCGGAAATCACGCGCATCCCGTAATTCTGCCCCATTTCATGCCATGAACCTTTTCCTTTCCCGCGCACTGCTCGCCCTGCCCTGCGTCCTCACCGCAGCGGAGCTTCCCGTGCTCAATTTCACCAATGGCGATCGCCTGCAAGGCAATCTCGGCCGTGTCGATGATACGATGCTGCAATGGAAATCCCCGACCCTGAAAAAAGAAACTCCCTTCTTTCTCAATCAGGTGCAGGACATCACCTTCCCCGCGCAGATCGCTCCGCCACCCGCCCAGGACCACATCGCCCACATCCGTTTCAATCCCGACCTCCGCCAGCAAAACGAAAACATCTCCGGCGACGTCATCGAGGGTGAACTCGTGGCGGTGAATCAGGACAGCATCATTCTCAACACCTGGTATGCCGGCCAACTGAAGCTCAACCGCAACATGGTGAAGGATCTGGAAATCACCGATGTCTCCCCCGCCGTTTACACCGGTCCCGCCAAGGAGGATGACTGGCAAATCTTCCCGGAAAAATCATGGACCTTCGAGAAGAACTCCTACACCGGCGGCGGCAGTGGTTCGCTGGCCAGGGACTTCAAAAAAATCCCCGAGCGCTACTGCTTCCGCTTCACCGCCTCCTGGAAAAACCGCTTCGGTCTGCAAATCCTTTTCGGAGCCGATAGCGCCACAGAGGACACGCCCGACAACCACTACATGCTCGTGCTCGACAACGGCACCTCGTATTTGCAAAAGCGCTCCACCGATGCGAACGCGCTCGGCGGCATGATGCGCAATGGCGGCATGATCGGCGAATACAAGCGCGATCAGGCCTTCCGCAGCAAGGAGAAATCCGAGCTGCGCCTGTTTGTGGATACCACCACCGGTCTCATGGCGCTCTACTCGGATGAGACCCTCGTCCAGCAGTGGAACGATGTGGACAAGCCCTTCCTCGCCGGCAATTGCATCCACCTCCGCCAGAGCTCTGGCAACGGCTACAAAGTCAATGTCTCGCGCATGTTCCTCACCACCTGGGACGGCACCCTCCCCAGCGCGGAAAACGGCGTTCCGAGCAATCCCATCGACAACCCCGATCCGAAGGACGACGAGCAACGCATCATCCTCCGCAATGGCGATATCGTGCTCGGCAAGGTCGAAAAAATCGAACAGAGCGAACTCACTCTCAAGACGCGTTTCAATGAAATCCGCCTGCCTGTCTCGCGCATCAAGAAGCTCGCCCTCGCGCCCTCGGAATACGACGAGCGCCTGCTGCAGAACGGCGATGTGCGCGCCTGGTTCGCCGATGGCAACTACATCACCTTCCGCCTGGAAGGCATCGCGGAAGACGGCAAGATCACCGGCACCAGCCAGCACTTCGGCACCGCGCAGTTCAATCCCGCCGCCTTCACACGCATCGAGTTCAACCTCTATCCGCCTCCAGCGAAAAAATGATCACACGGCGCGGGTAGCCACGGCAGCTGCTCCGGCGGGAAGCTGCCTCACGAAATTCAGCCCACGGCCCCGAGCCCCGCTCCCGTGAGATCCTTGGTGTGCAGTTTGCCATCGTGGCTCGCGAAGAGTCCGGGGAATTTCTTTTCCCATCCCGCGTTCGCCGCAGGCACGTACTGGCGGGAATTCGCCTCGATGGTGGACAGGCCGGGAATGTGCGAGGCGATGCCCGCCGAGTGCACCAGCGAGGCGCCCGGGCAGGTGAGATCCTGCACGCAGAGAAACATCCGGTATTTTTTCCCCGCCGCCGCCATCAGGACCGCGTGGGATTGGCCCTTGCAGGCCTTGAGGCAGGCACCGGTATAGCCCATTTCGCGTGCGAGCAAGAGGCTCTCCAAATCGGTAAGCGATTCATCGATGACCACCGGATGCTCTTTCGCGGCGGCATGCATGACGTTGCCACGGTTCGCCTTCAGATCGCGTTGTGTCGGCTGCTCCAGATACAGTATGCTGGCGAAGGCCTGCGGTGCCTGTTCTTTGACCTTGCGCAGGTATTCCATGACATAGTCCGCATCGGGGCAACGCTCGTTGAAATCACTGCAGTACTTCCACTCCACTTCCGGACGCACCTCGCGCGCCACCCGGTCAATCGCCACGGTGCGTGCTATGTCCCATTCGAGATTCTCCCCTTGCAGCTTGATTTTGATGCGCTCCAGCTTGTCGTACTTGATCCACTCGCCCAACGTCTCGGGCATGCCATCGTTGAGCCGCTGCGTAAGCTCGGAATCCGCCACGGCATCCACTCCCCCCACGGAATGAAACAGCCAGATCCAGTCGCGCGGTTTCGCCTGCACGGCATCGGCCAGCGACTCGCCTTTGAAATCGGCATTGAGGTAACGCGACAGATCGTGGCCCATCAGTTCCGGCGTGTAGGTTTGGTAGCAGCTCACGCCTAACGATTTTCCCATCGCATCATGCAGCGCGGCATCGAAGGCGCTGGCTGTCACCTGCGTGCAGAGTTTGGGAATGGGCGTGGGCAGGGCTTTTTCCCGCGTGAGATCGGCCGCCGCTTTGAGATACTGGGGTTCCAGCACATGATTGATTTCGATCGGATGAGCACGCTCTTTGAACTCGCCGGTGATCGTGGCAATGCGAGCGGCGAGGAGCTTCATCGCCTGCAAGGTGGCGTCATAGTTCATGTCCTTCGAGGGATAGGACCAGACATTGCCCATCGGCATCGAGCCGAAGCCTTTGATCGTTTTGCCTGCCGACGTGGAAACGTCGATGGTGACATTGAGCAAGGTCACACGATCCACCGCGATGCCGCCGAATTTGTACGGACTGCGGTAACGGAATTCCTCAAACTCGAATCGCACCTGCTCGATGCGTATGCCGGTGGTGTTCGCCATCTTGATCGCGGGTGTCGGTTGCGCCGCCGCCGTCCCCAGCACTCCCAGGCTACCGATTGCGAGGAATTGACGACGGGAAATCGACTGCGTGTCCATGATGCCGCACATGCTACCGGTGCGGCTTCACACGACAAGTGTAGAATGCGGCATCCTGCCAACAGCTACGACCCCTGGATGATGGTCCGCGCGGCCTGGTAGCAACCGGAGTTGCGGTGATAGAGCGCGAGCTTTTGTTTCATGGCACGCCACTGCGCGGCCTGATCGGCGAGCAGGTCGGTCGTGATGGCGCGGATTTGCTCAGGGGTTTCCGCCAGGGCGCCGCCGCCGAGTTTTTCCAACAAGCGCAGATTGCCCTCCTCCTGACCGGGCACGAGGTGGTGGACGAGCATGGGGCATTGCGCGGCGATGGCTTCGTGGACGGTGGCACCGCCCGCTTTGCCGACCACGAGGTGATGGCTGTTGAGCAGTTCCGGCACGCGCTTCGTCCAGCCGAGCAGCTTGATGCGACCGGGAAACTCACGCTGGAGTTCCTTGGCGCGACGATACAGCAGGCGGATGTTCCGGCCTAATACAATTGTGAGCTGCACATCGGGCGAGGCCTGGAGCAGCGCGCGCGAGGTGCGGCGGATGTGCGGTTTTTTGGAAGTGGGGAAATAGAGAACACGAAACGGTTTCACCGGGCCATGCCGATCCACGCCCGTCATTTCCGCAAAGGCCGGATGCACGGGAAAGCCGGTATCGATCAGTTTTTCGGGAGCCAGACCGGAGCGGATGAGGGCATCGCGCGTGTAAGCATCCGTCACCAACCAGGCGGTGGTGGGCGCTTTTTTCCACGAGGCATTGATTTCGATCGAATCGGTGATCACGGTGTACACCGGTGGCTTTACGGCGTATGAGGAGAGAATGCGGTCGAGGAAATACGGATAAAGCGGATAGGTGCAGACGATGGCGGTGGGCTGGTATTCTTCGACAAGGCGGGCCAGATACTTTTCCGGCTTGCGCATGAAGCCGAAGCGCTGTCGGGAAAAATCCATGTCATCGGTGGACAGATAGATGCGATACCACAGGCGCGGCGTGTGAGTGGTGACCCATCGGTAGAGCTTGCAGAGGAAGTGCGTCACCCATGGTGCCGCCTCGCGGCAGGGATCCACCACCCGGCTCTCCACGCCCATGCGGGTGAGACCCAGTGCCAAATTGCGGGCGGCGCTGTTGTGGCCCTCGCCGAAAGCGGCAGTGAGAATGAGGATGCGCGGCGCTGGCATGGGGGTGTTTACCACAAGATATAACATTGCGTCGAACAAGATTTTCTGTTATAGTCATTACGCGAGTATGGAACCAGAAGTGCCAACCCTTACGCCTGACAAAGACGAAAATTCGTTTTCCGAAGACGAAGATACGCCGATGCTCGATCGAATTCAAAAACAACGTGCGGATCGCCCCATCGGCTCGCAACGCAAGATCAGGGAACCACAATTGCGCGTCGTGGATCAACCCGAGCCACCGATCGAGACGCCCGCGACCATCGTCGAGGAAGTAAAGAAGCGCCGTCACTTCGAGGGAAAAAGCATCGAATACACCATCGATGAAATCATGCATGACACCGTCTCCACGGGCGACACCCTGGAAAAAGGATGGGGGGAAAAACAAGGGAAAATCCCCGCCGGATTCGTGGCTGTTTTCATGGGATTCCTGATCTGCGTGGCAGTCATCGTCTATCAACTGGTTGACAAAGATCAGGAGCTGATCACCGCCCAAACGCCGCTCCATCCGCTCGAGACAGAAGACGCCGCGGCGCGTGAATTGATCAAGTCAATCGAATCCACCGTGCGCAGCTACCTCGCCGCAAAAAGCATTGAGGAAAAAGTGCGCTTCGTGCGCCATCCGCAGGCCACGCAGGCGCGCATGGAGGCCTTTTATCAAAACACTCCCCTGACACCGCAACCCTGCGAATTGCTGACAAAAATGCGCCCGCTGACACTGCAGGGCAGGCCGTTCTGGCAGTTGCTCGCGGTCATAGATCAAACCCGTGGCGAGGCTCTGCTGCTCGAACAAATCTCAGATACCGAGGTGCGCATCGATTGGGAAAGCCATGTGGACTACCAGCCGGCGCCTTGGAGCCAGTACGTACAAGCCCCTCCCCCACACGCCATGTCGTTCCGCGTCATGGTCGAAGAGTCCCCACGCTACCTAGGGGAATTCATGGATGAGAGCCGCTGGGCCTCCTACCGTCTGAGCAATCCGGGAGTCGAGGCGACCTTGTATGGCTACATACTCCGCGATAGCCCGCTGCATCGATCCCTCCAGAACGCTCTGACGAAAGGTTCCCAACGAATGATTCTCAGTCTCCAGGGTTCGCCGGAATTCAAGGCACGCCAGTCCGTCGTAATCCAGGCGCTGATCAGCGAGGACATCTATCGCATCGATGCGCCGACTACTTTGACCGACTGAACCCATGCCTCCCAACGCGCCCAGAATCCGGCATTTCCTGACCGGCCTGCTCCTGTTCCTGCTGTTTCACTATGGCGTGGGCATCGTGCGCCTCGCGACCAGCTCCGGCGGCATGGAAAACAAATTCAGCGCCCTCGCCCGCGAGCAGCACCTCGCATTCCTGTTAGGACAAAACCTTTACATCGGTCTCGCCTACGCGTTGCTGGGGCTGGCGGCCGTCATCGCGGTTCTGCCGTGGTGGACGCTGTGGGAAAATCGCTGCGAACGCCGTGGCCCTTGGTCCATCGCCCGCGCCGTGGCCCTGCTGTGGCTGGTGCATGTGTTTTTCGTCCTGCGCCTCAGTGCCACCCGTCCGTATTTCCTCAGCGAAGCGGAATACGGCCAATGGTACTATCACCTCTGCGATTGGTTCCCGCGCTGGCTGAATGCCGCTGTCTTTACCCTGCTGCCCATCGCCGCCCTGCTGTTCGCCCTGGCGTGGCACTGGCAGCGCTGGCAACACCGGCCGCGACTGCGCTGGGTGGCCTTGATCCTCATCGTGCTGCTCACCAGCGCCTGGACGCTGCGCCAGTCCAGCGCGCTTCCTTTCACGACAAAACAAATCGGTTCCCCGCAGCAGAAAACATGGAACGTGCTGATGATCGGCTCGGACTCGCTGCGCGGCGATCGGCTCGGCTTCACCGGCTACCGTCCGAACCGCAGCGATGGCCCCGCCGCTTCCGGCGTCTCCCCCACCATCGATGGACTCGCGGTGCGGTCGCAGGTATTCACCCATTGCTTCACGCCCATCGCCTCTACCCTGGAGTCGAACACCAGCCTGCACACCTCTCTCTACCCGCACAGCCACGGCTTCCGTCAGATGTATCCGGGCAAGGACCAGGTCGCCCAAACCACCGCACTTGCCCAGCCTCTCGCGGCGCAGCTTGCCCAAGCCGGCTACCACACCTCCGCCATCGGCGACTGGTGCGCGGGATTTTTCCAAATGATGCCGCTCGGCCATCAGGAGGTGAGCGTGTCTTCGTTCGATAGCTTCAAAATCTACATGAGCCAGGCCGTGATCATGGCACACTTCATCGTGCCGCTCTACTTCGATCACGATCTCGGCTTTCTCGTGTTTCCGGAAATCGAGTCCTTCGCCCAGTTCGTCACACCGGAAGTGGTGACCAAGCGCGTGGAAAACCAACTCGCCCGGGTCGCCGCCAGCGGTCAGCCGTTTTTTTCCCATGTGTTTTATTCCTGTAACCATCTCCCCTACCGCTCGGTGGAACCCTACAACAGCATGTTTGCCGATCCGGCCTATCAGGGGAAAAACAAAACCTCGGTGGACTTCGATATCGATGAATTCATCGGCGGCACCGATCTGGAAAACAAATGGAACAAACTCACCCCGGCGGATGCCCGTCAGATCTCCGCGCTCTATGATGGCTGCACGCGGCAGTTCGATGACTGCGTGAAACGCCTGCTCGACGCCCTCAAAAAATACGGCCTCGACCAGAACACCATCGTCATCATCAGCTCCGATCACGGCGATGACCTCTACGAACCCGGTGCCACCCTCGGCCACGGTCTCAGCTTCCACGGCGGTGATCAGACAAACCACATCCCGCTCATCGTCCACATTCCCGGCAAGCAACCCCGGACATTCCCGCACATCGTGCGCAGCATCGACATCGCCCCTAGCCTGATGGAACTGCTCGGACAAAAGCCCGCCCCCGGCTGGGAAGGGAAAAGTTTCGCCCCATGGATCGGGAATCCCGGGGCCGCCCGCTCGCAGCCCTTCTATGCCGAGACCGGCTTTCCCTTCATCCAGTTCCGCGTGGAAAACGTCCAGCGCCCACCCCTGCCGCCCATGGACGAACTCACGTTCATCGATGACGGCTACGACTACCACTTCGTGCTCAAGCCCGAGTATGAACAACGCCTCGTCGATGCCAAAGAGCGCATGCTGCGCACCGAGCGCTGGAAACTCATCATGACCCCGCGCGCCGATGGCGGCCGCCATTTCCGGCTCTTCCACATCGCGCAAGACAAGCACTGCGAGCACAACGTCGCCGCCCAGCACCCCGAGGTCCTCGCCGCCATGAAAGGCGCGCTCGAGCGATGGGTGGATGAAAAAATCGAGACCGACATCGCCTCGATTTTCCCCCGCGGCGAGCCGTGAAGCGATGTCCGGTCTGAGCAAGTGAGCTCGAAAAATTTACAAAATACATACTTTACGCATATCTTGCTTTAGTTTACAAGAGCGCCCCCTCCTATGACATTCCGTATCAAGCACCTGGCCCTCCACGCACTGGCATTTCTCATCCTCACGGGTGCCGTTTCCGCACAGCAAAGCAATCCACCGCCACCCGGAGGCAGCTGGAATCCCTATCTGGTTCAGGGGTTTGTTTCCCCCGCTCCCATGCTACCTGCCGAATTCAACGGCACGGGAAGTCTGATCTTTGATGTGGGAAACACGGGCAGCTCGGACATCGTGTGGGTGACCAATCAGCCCATGCTGCTTACCATCAGCCTGTCCTACGGCGTCCCGAATGTGGCCGATCCCGCAAATGCGGCTCAGGCGATCACCGCGGTAACGGGTCCCGGCGCGGCTTGGTTCAGTTGGGAATACTTCCCCGCACAAAACACTTTCCGTGGCACGCAAAAAGCCACCATTCCCGGCGGCGCCCGCGAGACGATCACGATCGCCTACAAGGTGACGCAGAATTCTTTCGATACGGAGTCGTACAAAAACGGATACAATTGCAATATCTCTCCACCCGGCTACACCAACTCCCAGCCTACCGATGACGACAACGTACGTTCCTACACCTATGTTCAGGCCTTCGATCACAGCGATGCCCCTGCGGCGTATCCCGCTGCATCACACGCTGTGAACCTGACGAAAAATCTCAGTGGTGGCTACCTTGCCTACATGTATTTGGGCAACGCGATCGATCCGGAAACTGCCTCACAACCCTCCCCTGTCACCAGTCAGGACGATAAAAACCAGTCGGGAGGACTGAATGCGGACGATGAAGATGGTGCGGTATTTCCTGTGATGACACCGGGCAGCGCGGTCACCGTTCCCGTCACTCTGACCTTATGGGATTGGGATACTGAGAATCCTCCCTCCTCTGCCATTCTTCGTTGCTGGATCGATTGGAACAGAGATGCAGTTTTTAAGAACAATACTCCCAACATCGAACGATTTTCGAGCTTGGACGTCAATGCCTATCTCGTCGACGAAGGCGAAACCACATGGACAGGCGCCCGCAGCTTCGTGATCCCTGTCCCCATTAACGTTCCCGCCAATGCCTCAGGCACCTACCAGGCCCGCTTCCGTTTCGGTCCCAGTAGCACTCCAGATTTCATTGGCTCCGCCCACGGTGAAGTGGAAGACTACATGATTTTCGTCGGCACTACCTCCGGCACCGTCACCGGTCGCATCTATCGCGACATGAATGGCAATAGTGTCAAAGACTCCGCCGAACCCTACTTGCCGAACATTTCCGTCACCGTCACCGATGCCGGCAACAACCCGCAAACCGTCGTGACCGATGCCAATGGCTACTGGAGCGCGCTTGTTCCCGTTGGCAGCGCCACCGTGGACATCGTCAACACCGACCCCGATGTGCCCGCTGGCTCCGTCATTCCGCCGGGTTTGGATCCACGCACAGTGACCGTCGTTGCCCGTCAGGACAATGATGGCGGCACCGTCGGTTTCGGACCAGCGGGCTACTCGTTGTGGCAATCGAACAACAACACCTCCGGCGCGATGAATCTGGACCATGACCAGGACGGGGTTTCGAACGGCATCGAGTATTTCCTCGTCGGACCGCAAATGAACAGCACGGGCTTCAACACACTGCCGGGCATTCAGAAGCAAGGCGGCGTCATGAGCATCACATGGACGAAGGCCTCCACCTACGCCGGCACCTATGCCACGCACTTCGTGGTGGAAACCTCCACCGATCTGCAAACCCCCTGGACCCCCGTGCCCCTCGGGCCTAACGTGACGATCAACGGCAATCAGCTCATCTACATCTTCCCCACGCCCTACTTGGATCGGCAATTCGTCCGCCTCCGCGTCAGCGGGCCATAATCCGCGAGGAGTCATAGGGCGGAAAAAGCTTGTAAAAAACCGTCATTCCGGAGCGTAATACCGCTCCGAATGAACTCCACAACCCTGCTCCGCCTGCTACCCCTTTCTCTTTGCGGCACCGCCATCGCGGTCCCTCCCGGATTCAAGATCCAGACCTACGCGCAATTTCCCGAGGTCAACTACCCCACCGCCGTCTCCGCTGCCGCGAGCGGCGATGTGTATGTCAGCTCGGACCCGAACGGTTCCTTGGGCCACGTCAAGGGCTACGGCAAGGTCATCCGCTGCCGCGATACCAATGGCGATGGCAAGGCGGACGAGTTCAAGGACTTCGTGCCCACCCTTCACTCACCACGCGGCGGCCACTACCTGCGCGATACCCTCTACATCATCCACCCACCCTACCTCTCCGCTTTTACCGACAAGGACGGCGACGGCGTGGCGGAGGAAAGCAAGGAGCTGGTCAAGGGCTTCGGCTGGGGCATCGAGCACCCGCGCGGCGCGGACCACACCACCAACGGCGTGCGCATGGGCATCGATGGCTGGCTCTACGTCGCCGTGGGCGACTTCGGCATGCCCGCGGCCAAAGGGGCCGATGGCACCGTCTACACTCTCTTCGGCGGTGGCGTCGTGCGCGTCCGTCCCGATGGTTCGGAAATGGAGCCTTACTCACTCTACTGCCGCAACATTTGCGACGTCGCCATTTCCCCCACGCTGGACATGTTCGCACGCGATAACACCAACGACGGCAAGGGCTGGAACACCCGCCTCCACCACTTCGTGCAATACGCCAATCACGGCTATCCGAAATTCTACCACAACTTCAGAGACGAAATGCTCGCCCCGCTCGCCGACTACGGTGGCGGCTCGGGCACGGGCGGACTCTACCTGCAAGAGCCGAATTTCCCCGAAGGCTTCGGCGATACGCTCTACACCTGCGACTGGACCACGGGAAAATTCCTGCGTCACCCGCTCAAGCCCTTCGAGGCCACCTTTGTCGCCGATCAGGATGTGTTCCATGACCAAGCCCGCGCCATCGATATGGACGTGGACGGATCGCAGCGCATCTACCTCGCCGACTGGCGCAATGGCGGATTCTCCTACTCCGGCGATGGCAAGGCCGTCGGTCTGGTGCAGCAAGTCACCGTCGAGGGTGCCAAGCACGAGCCGTTTCCCGATCTGAAAAAACTCAGCGATGCCGCCCTGGTCAAAGGCGTCATTTCCCCCTCTGCCGTCGCTCGTTTGGAAACGCAGCGTGAAATCATCGCCCGCGGCAAGAAGCCCGCTATCAGCACCGCGCTCGTGTCTTACATCAAGGATGGCAAACTCAGCGTGCCCGCGCGCGTGGCCGCCATTTTCACCTACAAGCAGCTGATGGGTGCCGAGGCCAATCCCGCCCTCGCCGCCGCCACGGCCGATGCCGCCATCCGCGAGTTCGCCCTGCGCGCCATGACCGACCGCAAGAAGGAACTGGCCAACGTGCCGGTGAAACCCTACCTCGATGGCCTCAAGGACCCGAACCCGCGCGTGCAACGCCAGGCCATGATCGGCCTCGCCCGTCTCGGCAAAGCCGAAAACGCCCCCGCCATCCTCGCCGCCGCCGCCACCTTCGAAAACGATCCCGCCAAGCTGAAAAAAGGCGCCAAGTTCGAACAAAACGAACACTACGTGCTGCCGCACATCGCCGTGCAATGCCTGATCGAGCTCAACGCCAGCAAACAATGCCTCGCCGCTCTGGAGCAATCGCCGCAGCAGCGCACCGCCCTGCTCGCCCTGCAACAAATGCACTCGGATGAAACCGTGGACGGACTGCTCACCATCGCGTCCAACACCACCGACAACTCCCTGCGCTTCGGTGCCCTCAGCGCCCTCGCCCGCCTGATGCACAAGGAAAAACCCTGGGACCTCAATCATTGGTGGAACACCCGCCCCGATGACCGCGGCCCCTACTACGATCCCATCACCTGGGAGGCATCCGATCGCATCAAGGCCGGCCTGGAGAAAAATTTCACCAAAGTCAGCGATGCGGACAGCAAGGCGCTCATCGAGGTCTTTGCGAAAAACCGCCTCGATGTCGCCAAACTCAAGCTCGGGAATCTGGACCCCGTCACCACCGCGCTCGGCATGACCAGCGTGGATCCTTCCACCGCATCGATTCTCATCAACGCCGCCAAGGACGCCAAACGCTCCTGGGACCAGCGCATCCAGTGCTACAATGCCCTGCTGCGCGGTCAGAAGGACGTCACCCGCAATCGCATCGACGTGCTGGCCGCCTGGCTGGAGGATGCCAAACGCGACAAGGCCGCCGATCAGATGATCAACGATTTTGTCAACGAAACCGCCCGCGGTTCCGAGGTCAAGGAACTCAATGACATCGGCAAAAAAGCCAACGACAGCGCCTCGCGCATCGCCTGGCGCGCCCTGCTCACCGTCCTGAATTCCCCGCTGGCCAAGGACCAGTGGAAAAAACAAGTGCGCGACATTGCAGACAAGAACCCGCAGGAGGTCGGCTTCTTCCTCGCCCTCGCCGATATGAAGCTCTCGGGCTTTGACAAGCAGATCGAGGCGGGCATCACGTTTGACAACAAAAAAACGATTGATGCCGCCAAGGCTGCCAAAGCCGCCATCGCGAGCGCCCAGACCAACCAGGGCGGCAAACGCGTGATGGAACTCAAGCCGGAGGAAGTCACCAAAATCGCCATGAGCGAAAAAGGCGATGTTGCCAACGGCGCGAAACTTTTCACCGCACAGGGCTGCATCGCCTGCCACAGCGTGGATCCCGCCGCCGAACAAAAAGGCCCCTATCTCGGCGCCGCCGGTGCGAAGTTCCAGCGCGATTATTTGATCGAGTCCATCCTCGATCCCGGCAAGGTCGTGGCCCAGGGATTCCAAACCTCGGTCTTCGCGATGAAGGACGGCTCGATGAAAATGGGCTTCGTCACCGCCGAACAGGACGGCATCGTTTCGGTCCGCGACATCGCCGGCACCGCCAGCCAGATCAAGCGTGCCGACGTGAAAGAGGAACAGCACCCCGGCACCAGCATGATGCCCGCCGGTCTCGGTGCAGGCCTCACCACCAAGGAATTCACCGACCTGATCGAGTATCTGGTTTCCCTCAAACAGCAAGGCGGTTGATCCTCATCGGTCTGCCTGTGGATCCGTGAAAAAAACAGACAATGCCTCTCGCGGTCATCGCTTGAGTCATTGTCAACTGATCGACCATTTATGAAAAACGCACTCAAACTCGCCACCACGCTGGCGTTCGCAGCCGTATCCGCCACCCTGATGACCGCTCACGCGGAACCTGCGGCCGCCGCCGCTGCCAAGGGCCTTAAAATCGGCGACCCCGCTCCCGCCTTCAAAGTCACCGATTGGTATAAAGGCGATGCCGTGACCATGGACGCCGAGAAAACCTACATCGTCGAGTGCTGGGCCACCTGGTGCGGACCTTGCATCGCCGCATTCCCCCACCTCAGCGAAATCGCCTTGGCCAATAAAGACAAGATCACCGTGATCGGCGTGAACGTCTGGGAAAAGAAAAAGCCGGAAGAGGTCAAGGCCTTCGTGGAAAAACAAGGTGACAAGATGAGCTATCTCGTCGCAGCCGATGGCGAGGGCGTGATCGCCAACGATTGGCTCAAGGCCGCTGGCCAAAATGGCATCCCCTGCGCCTTCATTGTGCACAAGGGCAAGGTCAATTGGATCGGCCACCCCTCCTCGATGAAACAGGACCTGCTCGATTCTATCATCGCCGGCACCTATGACGTGGAAGCCGCCGCCAAGGCCGCAGAAAAAAAGGCGGCCACCGCCAACTACTTCAAGACGAACGTGGTTCCCTTGATGATGAAAAAAGACAACGCGGGCGCGATCAAGAAACTGGAAGAGATGAAAAAAGAGTTTCCGGACGATACCGCCATCATCGATGGTCACATCAATCGCCTCAAAAAACAAATGGAGCAATAAGCTCCGGCTTCCATCCGCATGACAAAAGAGGAGCGCACACCGCGCTCCTCTTTTTTTTGTATGGAGCAGGGATTTGAAATCCCTGTCACAACCCGAGAAAGTGGGAGCACGGATCTAGTCCGCTCGTGCACAAAAGAAGTTGCGGACTAAAGTCCGCGCTCCATGTGACCAGCACCAGCACAAAATGCCTCACGTCTTGAAATCGCGCGATTGGAAACTCAGCCAGCCGATCACGAACACCGTGGCATTGAGACCGAGCAGGAAGGCGAAGGACTCCAGCACTTTGGCCCACGGCAGATAGTTTTCCATCAGGAACAGCCAGGCGCTCATGCGCCAGGTGACGAACCATTCCTCATAGGGGCGGAAGAAAGGGAAGTTTTGCAGGATCATGTCCACAAACAAAATGCTCAGCGTGACGATCGTGGCCGCCGCGGGTTTCATTTTGAAACACGAGAACATGAAGGCGATCGAGGAGATCGTGATCATGCTGAAACCGATGCCCAGCGCTCCCAGCGCGAGGCGTGAGGCCCCCTCAGCCCACTCGGGATAGGCGGCGAAAACTTTCATCTTCGGCTCCATCACGAACAAGCCGCCTTCCCAGCCCACAGCCAATACCGCCATGACGTAGCCACTGATGCCGACGAAAAAAACGAAGCTCACGGTGTAGAGGCAGACGGCGGCATATTTCACTAACAACAAACGCAGGCGCGTGATGGGTCGGGCGAAAATCAGCCGCAGGTTGCCGTCCTCGTTTTCCTTGGCCACGATGTCCCCCGCCACCAGCGCAAAGAACACCGAGCCTAACACAAACATGCTCAGCAGCATGATGGTGAAGGTGATGGAGAGAGAGCTGTAGTAGGTATCGAACTCCAGGCCGTTGTTCTGCAATTGCTTGCGGGTGTAGGCCTGGGTGCGGTCGAGTTTGTATACCACGAGGATGAGAATCTCCATCGCGAGGAAAGCGATGTAGCCGATGTAGGTGCGGGGACGGGCGAAGAGCTTGCGCATCTCGCCATTGAGTTGTGCGAGAAAGCTCATGCGCTGCGGGTGGTGTGGTGTTCTTTTTTGATTTCCATGTAAAGGTCTTCCAGGGAACGGTGTTTCGGCGTGAAGGCGCGGACGCTCACGCCTGCCACGATCAGATCGCGCAGCACCAGCGCCGGATCGACCTGGCGCGGCAGATAAATCACACCTTCACTCTCGACCACGCCGCCGTAAGGCGCGAGCAGCGAGGACATCGGAGCGGTCGGGGCGGCATCGATCTCGTAGCGCACTTGTTCTTCCGCGAGGCCTTTGATCGGTCCCTCGAACACACGCTCGCCACCTTGCAGGATCGCGATGCGATCACACATCTGCTCGACCTCCGCGAGCAGGTGCGAGTTGAACAGCACCGTCATACCGCGCTCCTTGCGCAGATCGAGGATGAAGTCGCGAAACCACTTGATGCCCTCGGGATCGAGACCGTCGGTAGGTTCATCCAACAGAAGAATTTCCGGCTCGGGCAACAGCGCCTGCGCCAGCGCAAGACGCTGCCGCATGCCGTGGCTGTAGGTTTGCACCTTGGAATCGATCCGTTTCGTCAGGCCGACACGATCGACCACCTCGCGCGCGAGTTTTTCCTCGAACGGCCCCGAATAGTTCATGAGAATTTTCAGATTCTGCCAGCCGCTGAGATATTCGTAAAACGAAGGCGCTTCAAAAATGGCACCCACCTTGCGCAGCGCGCGGCCACGATCCTTTTGGATGGATATGCCATCGATCAGCACATCGCCCTTGGTCGGCGCGACCATGCCGAGGATGATGCCGAGCGTGGTGCTTTTTCCCGCGCCGTTGTGACCGAGCAAGCCGTAGATTTGCCCGCGTTCGACACGGAAGGACACGCCCTTGAGCGCGGGCATGCCACGGAAGTTTTTCCACAGGTCGTTGATTTCTAACATATGCGATGAAGCTCAGGGAGAAGTGTTCATTTTGAATTCCTTGCTGGCGGAGTAATCGGCGTAGAGAATGTTCACGCCGGATTCTCCCGGATGCCAGGCCTCCTTGTCGGTAACCAGCGGCACGCGCGAGGGATCGCCGTTCACGCCGAAGAAGACGAGCCGCAGCTTGTTGCGTCCGCTCTGCGTGGAGTTCCACAAATAGCTGGAGCCGCTCTCGCGGAAAAAGGTCTTGTCTTCGGGGCAATGGAACACGTCCTCGCTGGAGAGGTATTCGTTCAGGGTATTGTCCATCACCGGCACGTCCTCGTTGCGCGATCGGCGACCGGCTTGCAGATTCGGCATGGTGTCATTGTGATCCTGCAAGTAGGACTCGATGCCGATGCCGATCTGCCGCAAATTCCCGAGACAGGCGGCCTGGCGGGATTTCCCGATGAAGGACCGGCTCACCGGAATCACCAACGCCGCCAGGGCCACAATGATGCCCACCGTCACGAGCACTTCCACCAAGGTGAAGCCGCGGGCAAGGTGGGGACCGATCTCCGAGCGGTCCGGCTGTGTGCACACACTTTTCTCCCGAGACAAGCAACCTTCACCCCTGACGTTCTTCGGAAACAATCGTCTGACCGTATGATGAACACGCTCTAACAAAAAACGCGTCCCCCACCGGACGGCTCGGAGATCCGTCCCTGCCGTTCCCGACCCATGCACTCTGACAAAATCCTTCATGATAATTCTCATCGTTGCGGCGGACCAAAACGATTGCCACGCAGGCCTTGCATCACCTCGTTCATCGATTCCATCAGAGGAGCGAGGTCGAGCTTGGTCTCGGTGCTGGCTTTTTCAAAATAAGCGCGCATCCCCTCCTCCGTGATTTTTTTCAACACATCGTCACCCAGATCCTTGGTACGTTCCATTTCTTCCGCCGTTTTTCCTTTGGCAATCTCTTCCAGCCCTTGTTTGACGAAGCGTTTGCGCTCCGCCGCCGGCATCTGGTCGAGAGCCTGCATGAATCTGTTCATGCTCTCGGCCACTGTCAGATCGATGAAGAGATTTCTTTCCTGCGGGCTGAGCAACCGGAAAAAATTCTCGCCGCTGCGATTCTCACGGTTTTTTTCCCGCTCGTTGAAGTCGAGCCGGTTCGTCAGCTCGGCGATCTCGCGGATTTTTTCCTCACGCTTTTTCGCCAGCGAGCCATTGCCCGGATCCCCTTGCGACCAATCGTCAAAGGCCGCCTGCGCGATCTCTTTCTGGATGCGCTCGGCGGTGATTTTTTTCGAACCGGCCCAGCCGCGCACACCAAAAACAATGAGCCAGATGACGACGAGCGCCGCGATGGCTTGGATCAGGAAACGTCTTTGCTGCATAAGGTGCATCATGCTAGCGCAGCATTCCCGTTGCGCAAGGGGGGAATCTCACGGCTTCCCAAAATGTTCCGCTCACTGCTTCGGATACTCGATGATGACCTTGCTATCCTGGGGAACCTGCCGGCGTATGATATCGGCGATCTGTTTTTCAAAGGACTGCTCCGCCTCGCGCAGGATCGGTGTTTCCCCGACGGACTTGCGCGCGTCCGACATCAGCGCGTTGAGCGCCTCCTGTCGCTGCTCCTTGGTGATTTTGTTCCAGTAGCCGTTTTCATCCTCCAGGATTTCCACGTTCGTTTGCTCGACGGAGTGAATGCGCGCCGGCGGCAGGGAAACGCGGATGATTTTTCCGTCTTCCGCCACATCGATGGTGATCGCCTGTTTCAGATCAAACCCCGCTTTGGCGGTGAAACGCCCTTTGACATTGAGCCGCTTGGTGCTGCCCAGCCAGGTGGTCTCGACCGTGTGCGTTTGTTCGAAGTTTTTTTCGACGGTGGTGAGCTCCGCGATTTCCGCAGTGCCCTCGATGATGGTGCGGCCCGAGACGATGACCTTAGGCCGCAGGTTGGCCAACTCATCCAACGCCCGATAGACGGTCCTGCCGAGCTCCTCGGTGGTGTTTTTCGAATGAGTGATGAGGCGCGCCGGGCCGTGATAGAGCAGCAGGTAAAGCGCACCCGTGAGCACCACGATGACGATGCTGATCGCGATCGCAAGACGGATGCTGCGGGAACTCTTCGGCATCTGCATGGCGGGGAGAAAAGTTACGAACGCGGCGGCGCGACCGTTTCACCTTCCACCCAGGTACCGCGCACACTGGCGGATAGCGTGAAGTCATTGTAGGTGGACATGTCTTCCAGCCAATTGCCCAGCGTGCTCGCCAACTTGTCCAGCGGGTGCATGAAGTGGCTCGGCACAGGCGAGAACCAATCCGCCGAGTGGTCGTGGCTGAGGCACACCAACGAAATGTCCCTGGGCACTTTCATTCCCTTTTCCTGCACATAGCAGAGCGCGGCGATGTATTCGCGCCAGTCCAGACAAATGATCGCCGTGGGCGTCGTGACCGCAAACGCACGATCGAGGCATTTGCGGAAAACATCGACACCGCTCGAGTCATCAGAGGGCGTGTTCAGCTCGGAAATGAAATCGTGGTTCGCCATGATCAGCTTGCGGCTGATCGTGCCTTTCAGGTTCGCGGCGAAGGACGGTGCGCGTTCACACAAGGGCAGGGTGATTTTGTAATGTCCCAGGGCGATCAGGCGATCGAGCGCATCTTCCAACATCAAGCTGGAGGAAACACCGGCCATGGGCACGGAAAATTCGCCTAACGCACCACCGCAGAAGAACATCGGAATCTTGGTGTCGCGCGCCCAGGCGGCCATCGCAGGCGTGCCGAGAATGGCGACCACGGCCTGCGGTTTTTCCAAATTGACCAAGTCATCCCATTGTTTCTGACGGCGTTTGCCGGAGGCGTAGTCATCGAGGTGAAAGCGGATGCTCCAGCCATTGGGCGTGAGAATTTCCCAGAGATGCAGCAGCAACTGCGAGGTGCCACGCGCGGGCTCGGTGCGACCGCTCTTCGGTGCCAAAAGCAACAGCGTGCGCAGGACCTGCTCCTTGCCCTTGGATTTCAGAATGACATCGCGATGAATCGTGAAACGCCGGCGTATGCCCTCGTTGCTGATCCAACCATCCTGACGCACGCGCTCGACCGCCTTGACCATCGTGGCAGGACTGACGCCGAAGGAAGTGGCCAGCGTGCGGATGCCCGGAACAAACTTCTCCCAGCTGCCGGAACGCAAATTGCGGCGCAGGGCGATCTCCGCTTGCAAGACGCGGCTGTCCTTCTCCACAGGGCCGGCGAGGTGCTGCGACAAGTTCGCCATCGGATTCGCGCGTTTCTTTCTTTTGCGTTTGGCTTCCATGAAGGTTATTAGTACAGATTAGCTTCTGTATGACAAGTAAAGAATGGTATCATGTCAGCATTTTTTACGCAATTCTGCAGAGGCGCCGCACCGATGGATGAATCCGTGGTTGACGGTCATGCGAATCAGTGAAATCTTGCGCCCGCCATGGCTGTGGAAAATTTTGCCAATCGTTTTGTCTGTGATTTGGTCGCGTATGAACCGGGAAAACCCATCGATGAAACCGCTCGCGAGCTCGGACTGCGACCGGAGGACATCATCAAGCTCGCTTCAAATGAGAATCCGTTGGGCCCCTCGCCCAAGGCGAAAGAAGCGATGCGCCTGGCCCTGGAAGACGCTCACATTTACCCCGATGGCGGCGGCTACCGACTGCGCACGGCGATTGCGGAAAAATTCGGTCTGGGCCGCGAAAACGTGATCCTCGGCAATGGCTCTAACGAAATCATCGAGCTGCTCTGCCACAGTTTCCTCCATCCACAGGCGGAATTGATCGCCGCGGAGCATGCCTTTGTGGTGTATAAACTGATGGCCACGCTTTTCGGCGCCAAGTACGTGAAGGTCGCGGATCCCGGCTTTGTCCACGATCTGGATGCCATGGCCGATGCCATCACGCCAAACACGCGCCTGGTATTCATCGCGAACCCGAACAACCCCACCGGCACAATGGTCGGGCAGGAAGCGCTGGATCGCTTCATGGACCGACTGCCCGAGCACGCCATCGCGGTGTTCGATGAAGCGTATTATGAATTTCTCGACGACGCGCCCGACACGCTGAAATACGTCCGCGAAGGTCGCAATGCCTGCGTGCTGCGCACCTGCTCGAAGATCCACGGTCTCGCCGCCCTGCGCGTCGGCTACGGCCTGGCTCCCAAAGGCCTCGCGGACATCCTGCAAAAAGCACGACAGCCCTTCAACGTCAACGCCATCGCGCAGGCAGGCGCCCTCGCCGCACTCACGGATGACAGCCACATGGAAAAAACCAAAGCCGTCAACACCGAGGGTCTGGCGTTTTACCATCAGGCATTCCGCGACCGCGGCCTGGAGTTTGTGCCCAGCGTGGCGAACTTCGTGCTCGTAAAAGTGGGCGACGGCGACGGCCTCTTCCGCAAGATGCTGCAGCGCGGCATCATCCTGCGCGCCATGAGCAGCTACATGCTGCCGGAATGGGTGCGCATCTCCGTCGGCACCATGGAACAAAACCGCCGTTGCATGGAAGTGATGGATGAAGTGCTCTCAGGAGCAGGGATTTGAAATCCCTGTCTTCAAAATCCCATCCACGGCTCACTGCTCACTTTTCACTCCCGGCACATGCCCGGACTCCGGTTGCTTGCCATCGAGCACGCAGGCCACGCAGAGGTCGCCGCTGACGTTGATCATCGTGCGGAAACGATCGAGGAACCAATCGACAGGAATCAGCAGCAGGCTGTATTCCAGCGGCAGGCCCACGGCGGTGAGCACCAGGGTCATCGTCAGCATGCCGGAGGAAGGAATGCCGGCCGCGCCTATCGATGCCGCCATCGCGCAGAGCACGATGATCAATTGCTGGGCGAGGCTGAGATCCGCGCCTAACAACTGGGCGATGAACAAGGCCGCCATCGATTCATACAAGGCCGTGCCATCGTTGTTGAAATTCGCCCCCACCAGCGCACCGAGATTGGCCGACTGCTTGCGCAGCTTAAGATTGTTGCGCAGGCACTCATAGGTGACGGGCATGGTAGCGGTGGAGCTGGAGGTGGAAAAGGCCATCACCAGCGCATCGCGGCAGTGCCGGATCAGCAAGCGCGGCGTGACCCAGGATTGCAGCTTCACGCGCAGCATGTAGTAGCAAAATTGCAACGAGAGCGCCAGGATCACCGCCACCACCAGCCAGAGCAGATTGAGGAATGAGGAAAATCCGTTTTTTCCCACCTCCGCCGCCACCACGCCCAGCACGATGAAAGGCACGAGCTGCACCACCCAGTGCAGGATGGCAATGAAGGCATCCATGAAGACCTTGACCGTAGTGGTCGTCGCATGAATATCCGGCGAAACGCGCCGCAGCGCCAAGCCTAACAAGATCGCCAGCACCACCACGCCCAGCACGTTGCCATCGGTGAAAGGACCTAGCACGGTTTTGGGCAGCCGCTCGAGAATCTGATAGATGCTGTCGGTGAGCTTGGTTTCCTTCGCCCGCTCCTGCACCGCGCTGATGGTGTCCTGCAATTTGGCAGCCTCCTGGCTCATCGCAGCCCGCTCCTGCTCCAGTGCGTTGCGTTTCCCCGGCTGGATGAGATTGGCCACGCACATGCCGATGATGATGGCGGCGATGGTATTGGTCGCGAGCAACCGAATCAACTGCGGCGTTTTCCCTTTTTCGATCTTCGCCCCCGCCAGCGCATGGACGATGGCGAAGAACGCGACGGGTGCCGCCAGCATCTGCACCAGCCCCATGAGAATGCTGCCTGGCTTCGCCAGCGTCACCGCGTCCGGCCCCTGCCACAATCCCACCACAGCGCCAAGAGCCATGCCGATGAGCGTGCGCAGATACAGCGGAATCTTTTGCCAGCATTCGAACCAGTTCACCATGCCGCCTTCTTAGCGTGAAATCCCCACACAAGCAAAAGCAAATGACGGCATTCTGAACGGTGGGCGTGACCGTTGGAAAACCCATCACTTTACATCCCACAAGACTCACATACGTAATTGCTTGCCTCCTGATGTTTTTCCTCATACCACGAAGTCGCACATGAACCACTACATTTTGCGACACTCGCTAAAATTGCGTGTTTTTTTTCTCACGGTCATATCCTGGAGCTTGCTCTCTTCATCCCACGCGGCCGAACCCATCCCGCAAGCGGATCTGATGGATATGACGCATGTTTACACCTGTGCCAAAAAAGGTCCGCAGCTCTTTGGAATTGTATATGGATTGCGCAAGAACGACGAAATCGCATACGTGATTTTCTACGATGGGAAAAAACCATCACCCGTGACCACCGGATCGGTCTTCCATCAAAATGGCGGGAAAAGTTTCATTTTTTCCGTTGAGCAGAATGGCAAAAGTATCGAACCTCCGGATCTCGGGCAAAATATTCTAGTGCTCGGAGATCAGGTAACAAGAGGACACATACCGAAGCTATCATCAGTTCAACTTCATGAATATCTGAGGAAGCCAGAGGCCTTTTCATTAAGGGAACTGCTTCTTTCCGGGGATCAGAAAAAGTGAATCAATCTCAGCTGAATCTCATGATCACTTACGACCATGACACGCTGCGACTGTTCGGCATACCAGTGTTCACCATTGTCATCAGCCTGCTGCTACTGACCGCGGTAACATTGTTCCTCTGGGGTGTCACGCATTGGAAAAAAACCGCTGGGAAAATCGCCGCGGTCGCCGCAGGCCTCGTGTTGCTGGCCATGATCCTGGCGGTTCTAGCCATGTTGCTGACAGTCGCAAGTGGAAGCATGGGCTGAACATCGTCATTGCCCTGCGTCCTGTTTTGGTGCATTCTAGGTCCTGTGAGCGGGTGGACCAAAAGGCTGGGCAAAATGCGGATCGCGCTGGGCATGCTCGCGCTCTGCCACTTGTCTGCTCATGCGGCGGAGGATTGGCGGTTGGAGTTTCTTCAGGCGGCGGAGGTGAAGACGGATACGGACTCGCTGCGGAAGCTCAATGAGTCTCAGCACAAAAGCCCCGAAGACCTCAGGAAGTTGATCGCACTTCTGGGGGCAGATAAGGTTTCGGTGCGGAATGCCGCGCAGGAAGACATCCTGCGCATGGGCAAGGATGTGCTGCCGCTGTTGCGACAAATGCCCGCACCGCAGGACGCGGAGGCGCGTTTGCGCTTTCGCATCATCCAGGACCGCCTCACGTTCCAGGAGGCATGGGACTCCCAGCAACTCGTGCGCGTGGCGGCCGCCGGATTGTTGTACGAACGCGAGAACCCCGGCAAAGCGCATCCATCGCGCCAGATGTTCGTGGAATTTTTCCGCCAACCGGCCGGCTCACTGCGCAAGGGCTACCGGCGCATGCGTTTGCTCAGCAGCGACAACTTGGACGGCTCTGTCGCGGAGGAAACGCTGCGACTGTCGGGGAAGCGCGCACTCGGCGAAGGCGATCAACGCCTGTGCGTCTCGGCGCAGGAGGCCACGGGCGAAAAACAGTTTCCCGATCGCTTTCGCATCCATGTGAAAATCGGCGGCATGGCTGGCGGAGAAGGGACCTATCACGTCGGCGTGTCCGTGGGAAAGGTCCGCGCCTTGTTCCATCCCGGACTGGACGAGGGCGCCTTCCGATTCGAAAAAGTGGGAACGCGACAAGAACTGACGAGCAATGAAGACATGGGATTCACGCCGGCGGCAGGAGGCTTCGTGGACATGAAGATCGATGTGCAGCGCCTCGCCAAGGGACAGGTGAAGCTGGCCGTGGAAGTGAGTGGTCAGGATGGCGTCTATCGGTCCGCGAAAGTGTTCGATGCGGACCAAATCGGCACGCTTGACCAGGTCAGCCTCGACCGCAGCGGCCGCCATGGCGGAGATGGAATGTTCCGGAATCTGGTGATCCAGTTCGCGCCGCCCTGAGCGAGCCACCGTGCCATAATCGCTTGCATTTGCGCGAATGGATTTCTACTCTGGCGCCATGACGAACTATGTGGCCAATGCCGACTACGAGGACAAGGACAGCGATCCGTTGTTTCTGCAACCCGGCGATGAGGTAACGACAGGCCCCAGCGATCAGACATGGCCGGGCTGGGTGTGGGCGGAAAATCGCGATGGCAAAAACGGCTACGTCCCCGAGGAAATTCTGGAGCCGCTGGGCGAAGGACGTTTCAGCGCCACCGAGGCATTCGATCCCACGGTGCTGACCTTGAAACGCGGAGATGCGTTAGAATCTCTGCGCCACATCCACCGCTGGCACTGGTGCCGCAATCAGCGCGGAGAACAAGGCTGGGTGGCGGATTATTTGCTGAAAACGGTTGATTGATGGTTGCCGCAAGGCGCGAAATGCCCCATCTTCCCGCCATGCCGCAAGAGTTGATCGCCGCCAAAAGCAAAGGCACGCTGGAAAAAGCGCTCGCCATCAATCTGGACCCGCTGCGCTACGGCACGATCGCCGAAATCGGCGCAGGCCAGGAAATCGCGAATTGGTTTTTCCGCGCGGGCGGAGCGGCGGGCACGGTGGCGAAAACCATGTCCGCCTACGACATGACCTTCAGCGATGAAATCTACGGCCGCTGTGATCGCTATGTCTCGGTGAAGCGCCTGCAGGCCATGCTCGATCACGAATTCGGCATCCTGCAGCAGCGGCTCGATGAGAAACGCGGCGATCATACCACGTTTTTCGCCCTCGCCGATACGGTGCGGGCGCGGGGGTTTCGCGATGTCGATAGCAGTGCCTGCCAGGGCTGGATGGGCGTGCGTTTTCAAAACGAACCGCGCGGGAGCATCCAACAGATCGTGCTGCACGTGCGCTTGCTCGATGACACGAATGCCGAGCAGGCATCGGCACTGGGAGTGCTCGGCGTGAATTTGCTCACAGCCGCCTTCTACCAACGCGAGTCGCTGCCGGAAATGCTGCATGCGCTCATGGAGGGACTGGACCGTCGCCGCGTGGAGATCGACATGCTGCATGTGCAAGGCTCGGAATTTTCCTCTGCCGAATTCGAGGACAGGGTATGCGCCCTGTCGCTTGTCGAAGAAGGCCTGGCGGATGCCGCCTTGTTCGGGCCCGATGGTTCGATCCAGCAAGCGGCCGATGTGTTTTACGGCAAGTCCGTGCTCCTGAAACGCGGAAGTTTTGATCCGGTGACCCGCCTGCACATGGACATGCTGGCGCGTGGCTCGCGGATGTTTCGCCAGGACTTCGGTGAGGAAACGAAGGACTGCCTGGAGGTGATGGAGCTCACCATGAACAACCTGCTGACGCATGAAGGCAAGGTGAACAAGGAGGATTTCCTCGCCCGTGCCGATGTGCTGCAGGCCTTGGGCAAACACGTGCTGATCTCGAAGTACGCGCGCTTTTTCCGCCTCAGCGAATTCGTGACGCGCCACACCCGCAAGCCCGTGGGCATCGTGCTGGGCGTGCCTTTGTTCGAAGAACTCTTCCAGGAAAAATGGTATGAGGAAATTCCCGGCGGCTTGCTGGAATCCTTCGGCCGCATGCTGCGCAACGGCCTGCGCCTCTATGTCTATCCGATGGCACGCACCGGCTGCGACATCATCGCCACCGCGCGCACCGCCAATGTACCGACCGAACAGAGAAAACTCTTGGAATACCTGTTAGAAATCGGACAAGTGCGCGAGATCGCCGAAGGCGATGCGGAACTGATGAATATCAGCAGCTACGAGGTGCGGGAAATGTGGCTACACGGCGATCCCCGCTGGCGGAGCCTGGTGCCACCCGAAGTGCTGCGGCACGGTCGCTGGAAATGATCACTCGAGCGCCTTCCAGGCATCCTCGCTGGCGCTTTCCTGTTGGTTTTCCATCACGATCTGCCACGCATCCTGACGCTTCACCAGCAAAGCCTCGAAACGCACATACTCGACGACAGCAGGCGCCCCCGTGCGTTGTGACTCATAGCGGAAAATGCCCGTCTCATGTGCCGTCGTGGCATCGCCGAGACGACGCGAAAAACGAAATACCACGCTCGCCTTCATCTTCCCCTCCTTCGTATCCACGAATTCCTGCTTCCATCGCGCCAATGCCGCGCTGAGAGGTTGCGTCATGCGCTTGTTGCCACTCACCAGCACGCCCTCGGAATGGCAGGTCGCGCGGTAGGCCTCGAAGTCCCCCTCGTTCACGGCACGCGATACCGTTTTCCAATAAGCATCGATCTCCGCCACGCGGCGCTGGTCCACGGGATCGAGAGACGTGACGTGAAACTTGCGGATGGCAATCGGCCCATGATCCCCCTGGATCGCGATAGGCCCGCGCGGCGCATCTCCCTCGTAGGCGGCGGATCGTGTCGGCCCGCTGGTGGTCGCATTTTCCTGCACCACCGCGCCATTGACCATGACTTTCTCAAACAACGCGTCCTTTTGTTTTTGGCCCGCTTCATCGAAGCGCGGCGCACGGAAAATGATCTCCATGGTCTGCCACTCGCCCGGTGCCTTGGCCGCGTTCACACGCGGTGCCGTTCCCTCAAAACCTTGCTGGCCCTTCGGCCTGCTGGCATCATAGCGTTGGTAAATCCCACCAAGATCACCGGCATTCACCTCCTTTTTGCCAAAGCTATCGAGAATCTGCACCTCGTAACGACCCATCAAATAGACGCCGGCATTCGACCCGAGGGGAATCATGAATTCCAGTTCCACTTTCACGTCTCCGTATTCACCCTTGGTGAGGAGAAACGGAATGCCGGTGTTTTTTTCTCCCCCATTGAGTAACATACTCCCCTGCCCTTTGGCACTCAGAGCCGTCTCATCAGGAGCAGCCGCTACTTCCGCCACCGTGTGCCAATGCTTGACGGAGCGAAAGGACTGCATCGACCCACCGGACAACAAATCCTCCGCGCGGGCAGTGCCCATCAGCACCATCCAAAAAAGAACCCATCCAAGTGGATCGGAAAATAGAACACGCTTGATCATTGGCGCATTCTAGCAGTTTCCGCGCCGCACTCAAGTAGCTTTCGCAGGCAAAAAAAGGCGGGAAGCAAAAACCCCTTAATGCTTCCCGCCTGAACCATGCCCGAGAGCATGATTCTTCCCCCGTAGGGAAATTACCTGTTGCAGGAGTCGGAACTCCTGAACGCGCTCTTTCTATGCGCGATGCACGGACTATGCAATTTATTTTCATCTTGCAACATGTCCCGTTTTGGGTAGGTTTTCACCATGCCGCAATTGACCATCCTCTCCCCTTCACAACAAGTGGCCCAGTTCATACGCGTTCGCTTGCTACGCGGCGCATGGAACACGCTAATGCCGGGAGCGCCTCAACTGGCAGAGGAATTCGGCATCGATCGCAAAACCGTGGATGCAGCGCTCAAAATTTTGGAACAAGAAGGCCTCCTCATCGCCCAGGGTCCGGGAAAAAAAAGAAAAATTCATCAACCAAAAAATCTAACGCCCACCAAACTCCGCATCGCCATTCTCGCGTGTGAAGATTCTGATCGCAGCTTGAACTACATGGTCGAAACGCACCACAGGTTGTCGGAAGATGGCCACAATGCCTTTTACGCCCCTCGCTATCTCAATGACCTCAACATGGATGTCAAACGCGTCGCACGCATGGTCAAACAAACCGAAGCCGATGCGTGGATCGTCCTCTCCGCCTCACGCGAGGTGCTCGAGTGGTTTTCCGAACAACCTTTCCCCTCCTTCGCGATGTTCGGCCGTCGCATCGGCTTGCAAATGCCTTCGGTGGGTCCGGACAAACTGCCGCCGCTGCTGGAGGCGACCCGCGCCTTGATCCGCTTCGGCCACCGCCGCATCGTGCTCATGGTGCGCCCGCGCCGTAGACTGCCCGTGCCCGGCACCTCCGAAACCGCGTTTCTCGAAGAACTGAAAAAACACGGACTTCCCGTGGGCGACTACAATCTTCCGCCATGGGAGGACAGTATCGAGGACTATCACGCGCGCCTGGATGTTCTCTTCCGTTCTACACCGCCGACCGCACTTATCGTCGATGAAGTCGTGCTGTTTCTCGCAACCCAGCAGTTTCTCGCCAAAAAACGAATCCGCGTTCCGGATGATGTTTCGTTAGCCTGTACGGACAACGATCAGTGCTTTGATTGGTGCCGACCGGAGATCTCGCGCATCAGTTGGGACATTGCGCCTGTGGTGCGCCGTGTGGTGCGCTGGGCCTCTCAAATCAGCCATGGTAAAATCGATTTCCGCCAGACACTCACCCCGGCGCGTTTCATCACGGGCGGAACGATAGGCCCGGTACGCCGCGAACTGGATCTGCTCAAGTAAACCTGCATGTCGGGTAGCCCGACTGTTTCCTTGTGGTTTATTTTTTGATCTCCATGGCCTGACTGATGGATCCAACGACTTGCTTGGCGAGAATTTGTGAGCCTTGCGGGGTGTAATGGACATCACCGGGCTTGGTGAACATGTCTGCCGCGAAGGCCTTGGTAGTGGCGTGGAGATCGTTGATCGCGATGCCGTGCTTTTTCATCACCTCGGCGGCGATGGCATTGTACTTGGCGTCAGCACCCACGAACCGTCCGGCCTCTCCTTCGGGCACAAACGTGGTACTGGCCCAGATGAGTTTCGCACCCGTGGCTTTGAGTTTGGTGACGAGAGTTTCAAGATTGCGACGGTAGTCCTCGGGGCTGGTGGAAACTTTGCCGTTCACTTTGTCGCGATTGCCCTGCTCCTTGGATGCGGGGTTGCGGTAGCACAAATCCCACAGCCCCCAGTTGAAATGGATGACATCCCACTTGGTGTCGCCGAGCCAGGCATCGATGTTGGCCATGCCTATGGTGGTATCGCCACAGTTGGCGGGTTGTTTGTTGTTCGCGGACATCGGACGATGGATGTTTGCCTGGCCTTTCATCAAGGCGCGGACGTCGCGGGTGTAGCCGATGGAAATGGAATCGCCGAGAATCAGTACGTTGGGCAGTTTCGGATCGGGCGTCATGGCCCAGTTCCCTCCCGCATCAGCGGCAGGGGTGAAGGGCTTGAGCGCGGGGGTTCGCTTCTTTTTGCTGGTGGTGGAAACGGCTTTGTAAAACTTCGTCCACTCGCGATGGATCTGCTCAGTAGCTTCCGTGGCAACGGGCTTGAGCTCGGCCGGAGGTGCCATCAGCACGTCCTTGCTCATCGCATGCCACGTTTTCACCATGCGCTCGACGATCTCCGGATGCTGTGCGGCGACGTTTTTGGTTTCCGCGCGATCGCTGGGAATGTGATAGAGTTCCCACGGTTGGCTCTGGAAACTCACCAGTTTCCACTCGCCATCACGCAGTCCGCGATCGCTGCCGTAGAGCAGATGAATCGGCGGCCGTTTGGCAATGATTTCTCCCGCCAGAATCGGTACCAGAGAAATGCCCGCGAGTGGCGTGAGCTCACGACCGGGAAAAGTGTTAGGAACAGTGGCACCGGCGACCGCTGCAAAAGTAGGCAGGACATCAATCAAATGCGCGGGGCTTTCCACGATGGCGCCCGCTTTGGTCTTCAAGCCTGCGGGCCAATGCAAAATCGCCGGAGAGGAAATGCCCCCTTCGAATTGATTCTGTTTGTAGTAGCGGAACGGTGCGTTGCGTGCCCAGGCCCAGCCGGTGCTGTCGGTCCAATTGGTATCAGGGTGATACGGTTCTTTGTCGATGTTCGTGTTCGCTCGATCGTAAGGACACGCACCATTGTCTGACACAAAAAGAATCAGCGTGTTCGCCAGTTCCCCGGCTTTTTCGAGATCGGCGATGAGACGCCCCATCTCTTGATCGACGCGATCAATGAGTGCCGCGTAGGCCGTCATGCGCTTCGTCTCCCAGATGCGTTGTTCGGTACTGAGTTGATCCCAAGCGCGTACGTGATCAGGACGCTGCGGAGTGGGAAGATCCGCAGGAAGTAGCCTGAATTTCTTTTGTTTCTCCACCCGTGCCGTGTGAATGGCATCCCATCCGACATCGTAGCGACCGAGATATTTCTTGTAATCCGCCTCTAACGGTTGCAGGGGCGCGTGGGGTGCATTGAAAGCAATGTAGAGAAACCAGGGCTTCTTCTCCGCGCGCGCTTCGCCGAGAAATTTCATGGCGTGATCGACATTCGCGGTGGTGGTGTAGAATCCTTCGTTAGGAACACTCCATGGCTGGCCATTGAGGCGGAAGGTATTGTCACCGCGATAGTAATTCGTCGCACCCGATAGATGACCGAAGTACCGCTGAAAGCCGAAATCCGTGGGCTGTTGATCAAGGTGCCATTTCCCCGTCATCGCCGTGAAATACCCCGCCGGTGCGAGCACTTCCGGAATCGTCACCGCGCGTCGTAAGCTTTCATCACCCGCCTGCCGACAATACCGCCCCGTCAGCAATGACACGCGCGAGGAATGGCATTTCGCCGTGTTGTAGAACTGCGACATGCGCAAGCCATTCCCCGCAAGACGATCCAGGTTCGGTGTCTCGATCTCACTGCCATAACACCCGAGATCCGAAAACCCAAGATCATCCACCATGACCAAAAGAATGTTCGGCTTCGGCGCCGCATGGGCGGTGCAGAGAGTGAGGAGGAAAAGGAGTAGTTTTTTCATGGTGAATGGATTGTATTTGGTATCTCAGTGAATGGAGGGTGTTGAAGTGAACTCACGGTCGTGGGGCTTGCTAGCTTCAGAACAAGGGATTGCAAATCCCTTCTCCTTATTTTGCATTCGCTCCCAGCTGTTTCAACTCCGGCTTCTCAGTCCTAGCCTTGATTTCGGCGATGGCTTGGCGGACTTTTTCGGCTTTCTCCAGACTGAGATTGCGGGGGAAATCCTTTTCCTCGTTCTCGAAATAGTGGATGGCCTTTTCGAGGTTGGGGATGGCGCGCTGGGCGTGGGCGCCGTAGGGTTTGAGCAGATTGAGAATCTCGACGATGCGAACCTGGCTGCCGTGGGCTTTTTGCAGGCGGACGTGATCGGCCACCAGCTCGATGCCTTCACTGACATGGTTACGGCTGAAGAGTTCGAGAGCGGCCATTTGAATCGTGCCGTCGAACATTTCGCCGCTGGGCGACTTGTCGAGAATCGCGCGATGGATGACGGGCATGAGGGGTTGCAGTTCCTCGAAGCTGAGGTTTTTGAACACGGGGCTGAGGGCGCCGCGGGCGTGACCGTCCTCGTTTTTCAGGCCGGCGCGGACGACTTGGTACAGCAGCTCGCGATCGACTCCTTCGAGCGAATTCCCCAGCAAGCCGCCACGGTTGCTGAAAAGAAATTTGATGAGGTAACGTTGCTCCATGCCACGCGGGTCCTTGGTTGTGGGGCCTTTGATGGCCATGCGCAGCATATCGGGCACGGAGCCCATGGCGGGCTTGCCAATCGCGTTGAGTGCCTTCGCCGCCATGACGCGCAGCCAGAGATCATCCGCGCTGAGGGTTTGATGGAGCTTGGGCACGGCAGCGGCGGCTCTATCCTTGAACATACCAAGCGCTTCGCAGGCGCCGAGGCGCGCTTGTAGCGAAGGCTCATCGAGCATGGCGATCAGTGGTTCGATGGAAAGACCGGGGCGTTTTGCGTAGGCAATGCTGGCGCGTGCCCTGACAATCGGCGACCAGCTTTTCAACAGCTCAAAGAGCATATCCGGAGGAAGATCATCGTAGGCGGTGAATGCGCCGTAGCCTGTGAAACCTCGGCCATCGAGGACGACTTGCCGCGCCTGCGCTTCGTCGAGAGTTGGAACGATGGAGGGCTTGCTGCCAGTGAGGCGGATTTTTTTCAAAGGCATGGCGTAGGCGATGAGATACATGCCGGTGGCATCCCATTTTCCGTAAGAATCGTCTTTGGGTTGTGCAGGGCCTTGGTGCGGAAAGGTTCCGTCCCAGGCACGGGCGAGGTCGAAGTACCAGGCACCGAATTCCTCCATCCAAGCTCCGGTGGCGTTGGGGCCGTTGCGGGCGACTCCTGGCATGGCCCAGGTCATGTTGAAAAAGTTTCCGGTATGGCCTTGGTCGCGCTCGCTACCGTGCGAGGCGGTGCTCATTTTGGCAAAAAATTCAGCTCCGTCCTTTTCGCCTAGCTGATCGAACAGCACGGTCGCCATGCCATTTTTTCCGTTGTCCTCGTGGCTTTGCATAAAGGCCTCATGATCACCGTAGGGCACGGAGCCTTTGCCGATGAAGAAACGCAGGAGGTTGCCGCTGCGCTGGATGGCCAGGGCCACCTCCGGGTCCTTGACCCCTGCCTCGCGCGCTAACACAAGGCCGATGGTGAGCGGGATGCCGGGCGAGTTCATCATGCCGTAGCCGAGCAGCCTGCCATCGGGCATGGCGTAGCGATGACCCCAGGATCCGACGGCGCTCTGGCCCTTGGCCGCCTCCAAGGCGATTCTCCTTAGGCCTGGGATAACGGATTTGTCGCCACTGCAGATCGCGTATTCCGCGAGGAAGACCGAGACGTAGCCATACCACCAAGTCGCGTATCCATCGGTGGCATAATTCGCCGCCCAGTCCGCCTCGCGTTTGACCAGCGCGGCGTATTTGCTATCGCCGCTGGCTAGAAGACCGAGCGCATTGAGCGAGCGAGAGATCGCGTTTTCTCTTTCGTAGCCCGGTGCGTTCATCCGTTTGGCAAGTGCTTCGCAGCCTTTTTCAAGGATGCGTTTTGATTTCTCGCAATCATACGGAGCGGTCTTGCTGTAGGCTCCGAGCACGGGAAGCGTGATTGTGATTTCTTCGGTTTTGCCCTCGCGCCAGCGTGTCAATGAGAGCTTGCCATCCTTGGCTTCGGCGGCCGTGAGAGCTTTGCCGAGCTCGGTGCGTGGGTCGTAGGAAATCGGTTTGCCTGCGATGCCGAGAATCACATCGCCGGTTTTCAAGATTCCGTCAGCAGGCGAACCTGCGGCTACCTTGGTGATGTAGATCTGGCGGGCTTCGGTGGTGGTGGACTTATTGGTGTACATCCAGCCCCGTGCGCCAGTGGCACCAAGATTCCAATCTTTCGGTGCCTCGGCAGGAATGGCTTCGCCTTTGGTGAAATCGGGATTTGGCAGAGCTTGCGGTGCTGCAGATACCCGAGCGGCAAGGAGTAAAATGCCCAGCACAGCTGAGGCTATCGACTTGGTTTGATTCATGATTCGTAGCGTTCCTTGACTTTATTTTTGTGGCTTGCCGAGCAGCTTGAGCATGTCGTCCGCAAGCGCCTTGCCGACGAGGAAATAGCTTTCCGCGCTGTGGTTCCAATGGTGACCCATGGTGCTGGGTGCTTGGTTGACCTCGCGCCAAAACGGGCGGGTATCGGTGGACAAAACATTTTTCGGCTTATCCACGCCTGCGACCCAGAGCTGTGCTTGCTCGACAGGGGTATAACCTGAATAAGGACTTGGTTCCGGTTTGCCAGCGGCCATGCCCGTGGTGGCGATGACGAAGGGTAGCTCGGGCTTGCCAATTTCGGCGCGCACGTCCGCGATGAAATCGGGAAGGTTGTCCTTGTACGCTGGGGCCAGTTCCTTGGTGACACGATCATTGAATCCCTGATGCCAGGCGAAACCGACGATTTGGTATCCCCTGCCCTTCCACTCGGGAAATTCGGTGCCGAGATTGTCGAGAACCTCGCGGGATTCGGAGAAGATTGCCTTGAACGACTCGCCTACCTCGCCGCCGCGTTTTTTCACGGCTGTAGGGCTGCGGAAGTTGGTGCCGAGGGCATGACCACCCCACGCGGTTTTGATGATCAGCACGTCATCGTTTTTGTAAAAATCTCCGATGATATGACCGAAGGCAAATTCCGGACCGAACCAGGCACCATGCGCGCCTTGGAATGGTGGACCAAGGTCGCCCTTACTGATAGGGCCGCCGAGCTTGGCGCTCGCACCGTTGCGCCACCAGACTTTCACGTCCTTGCGGCTCTTCCATGGGCTGGTTTCCGGTTTCTTGGGATCTTCCAAGAGCGAGGCGTAGTTGTATTCCGGGAATTTTTCATCGTGGATGGCGAGGTAACGCAGGCAGCCGATGCCTCCCTTGATTTCCTTTGGCACATCCTTGCGGCCCTGCACCCAATCGGGATTCCCGCCCTCTTCAGTTTTTCCATAGCCGACCATGTTCGACTGCCCAGCGAGGATGAACACCTTGATGCCCTTCGGATCGTTGTCCCATGGCTTGGTCTGAGCGGTCCCCATCGATATGGCCAACAGGCTCAGCAAAGTGATCATCTTGAGTGATTGTGGTAGGCGTGTTTTCATAAAGACAGTGATCGATTCGTATCAGCTATGGTAATACGCAAGCAGAAGGACGATCTTGCATCAAATCAGCCTCATGACGGGATGGAGCATGGGGGGACTTTCATCAACATCTCATGTCATGATGACTGCAAGATCGCTCTGCATTCACTCGTAGGCATGGCAAAATTGCTACCGTGCCATGACGAAAAACCTCATCAAACTCACCGCGCGCTTGCGGATCCCACTCGTATCTTTTCTGCTCGTTTCTTTATCAATGATGACGATGGCGCAAGAGTTGCCAGCACTCAGTCAAAAAGAGGTGACGGTTCTTTTTTACGGAAACGCCCTGGTCGAGCGTTTGTTAGAGCATGGGGAAATGGAGGCTCGTGTCCATCTTGCGCTGCCCGAAAAAGATCTGCATTTCCGCAGTCTCGCATGGACGGGAGATGAAGTTTCCCACCGACTCCGGGCGGAAGGCTATGCGGCACACATGAAGGAATTGCTCGCTGCCTGGCCGGCGCAAGTCGTGGTGCTTGGTTATGGCTTGAACGAATCATTCGCAGGAGCGGCAGGCTTGCCAGACTTCCGCACGGCGCTGGCGGGGCATCTCGATCAGCTCGCCCGGCTCCACCCCGGCGCACGCTTTGTATTGCTTTCGCCGATTGCGACGGATTGCGAAGCGAACGAAGCATCGAAAACTCCCAACAAGCTCACTTTTGAAAAAGGCGCGGCGCGCCGAGCGGACGTGAAACTATATGCCGATGCCATCGCCGAGATCGCCAAGGCACGCGGGGCCACTTTTGTGGATTTGTTCATGCCGACTTCAAAAAGTCAGGTCTCTTACACCACCAATGGAGTGCATCTGAACGACAGTGGAAATGCGATGGCAGCGAACATCATCGCCACAACACTGGCGGGCGAGAAAGCGGAAAAAGTGGACGCGTCTCATCTGAAGGAAGTCGCTGCCGCCGCGTCGCAACTCGCGTATTACACCGCCGAGGTCGTGCGTCCGAAAAATGGCGTGCTTTACTACGGCGTCCGCAAACGCCCGGAAGAACGCGCTGCCGAGATGCCTCTCTATCTTCAGCGCATTGAAAAGGCCGATGCTCTTGTTCACGAACTGGCACGCAAGCGCGGTGCGAAATTTGCTGATGCGCCTTTCATTGCGCTGGCTCCCCTGCCACCGGTCACCAAAGCGGGATACAATCGCGGCGTGGGGATCGTGAAATCACCCGCCGAGATGCAGAATGATCTGAAAGTCGCGGAGGGATATGCGCTCAATCTGTTTGCCTCCGAGGAGCAATTTCCCGAGCTTCGTGCACCGGTGCAGATTGCTTTCGATGCACGCGGCAGATTGTGGGTGGTGACTATGCCCAGTTTCCCTCACACCGTCCCAGGGCAACCACAAGAGGATAAAATCATCGTGCTCGAAGATACCGATCGCGATGGCAAGGCGGACCGATGCACGACGTTCGCGGAAGGCTTCGATGCGCTCGACGGCGTTGCTTTTACCGAAGATGGCGTGCTCATCAGCGAGCAATCGCGGCATTGGCTCATGCGCGATACCGATGGCGATGGTCGCGCCGATACCAAGACGGAGTCACTGCGCGGCCTCGATGTCACCGATTCGCATCACGGCGGCATGGTCGCTACCGATCCCGTCGGCGGCGTGTGGTTTTGCGATGGCGTTTTTCATCGCTCGCAATTCGAAACACCCTATGGCGTGCATCGCGGTTTTGATTCCACCACCTATCGAAAGGATCCTCGCACAGGACGCATCGAATCGATGTGGCAAAGCGAGACGCCGAATCCCTGGCGCATCACCTTCGACCGCACTGGGAATGTGTTCCAAATGTACGGCGGTGGCCATGTGCTCGATGGCCTATCGCTGCCCTGGACTCCACTCGGAATCTATCACAAATACGGTCATGGAACGGTGATCAACTACAGCAAGGGCAGCGGCGTGGCCAGCGTATCGAGCCCGAACTTTCCCGATGACTATCAGCAAGGCTTGGTCAATGGCGTTTTGTTAGGACCTTATGTGGTGACACTCACAAAGTGCGATTACGACAAAGGCACGGCAGTCGGCAGTGGGCGTGTGGATTTGCTCACCTCGGAAAATCCCGCATTCCGTCCGGTCGATATGAACTTCGGTTTTGATGGTGCGCTTTACGTTTCGGATTTTTCCAGTGCTATCATCGGTCACGCGCAGAACCCCATGCGCGATCAACGGTGGAATCATAGCAAGGGCCGCATTTGGCGCGTGGTGTATCAGGGCAAGCCTGTGGTCAAGGATTGGCCGAAGATCGAGGGCGCAACTGCGGAGCAGCTTTGTGCATTGCTGACACACCCCCAGGACATCGTGAGATATCACGCGCGCATCGAATTGCGCAAGCTCGGTTCTGCGGCGCTTGCGACTGTGGACGCCTGGGCGTCCCGCATGAAAAACAACGATCAGGCGATACTGGAGGCGCTGTTTGTCTGCGAAGGTCTCGGCGAAACGCGTCCGGCTTTGCTCGATGCCTTGCTGGTATCCCAGTCTCCGCTTCATCGTGCGGCAGCGGTCAAACTGGTGGGCATTCAGGCCCGGCGCTTGCCCAAATTCCTTGATTTACTCGAATCCGCTGCCCGCGATCCGCATCCACGCGTGCGCATGGAAGTCGTTAGTGCCATCGCACGCTTGCGGCCCTCGTTGCCGCAGGTCGATTCACTGATCCGCGCCTTCGATGGCGAGAAACATCCGAACGTCTCGCCGATGCTGACCGCTCTCTCCCATGGCACCGCCGCTCGACTCGGCAGCAGCCTCCCTGTGCTGGAGATACGACCAGAAACACGAGTGACTCAGTGGGAAAAACTCGGCGATGGAAAATTCCGCACCTTTGTTCGCAGCACCCGCGAGCAACCAGCCATTCTCTCGGTGAAACACAGCTACCTCGATGTTTCACTCAATGGCGTGCAAGTGCTCTCGTTCGATTCACAGTGGTCGAGCCAACAGCAAGTGCGGTTGGCCTTGCAAAGCGGATGCAACATCGTGGAAATTTCCTATCGCAAACTCCGCGGCAATCCACCAGCCGTCTATCTGTTTAGTCCGTTAGGAGCTCCCCTGGAAGGCGCACAGACGGCGGCTAATCCGAAACAACTTACCGCATTTGCTGCCGAATGGCAGAAACAACACGCGGATCTTGGCAATGTCCTGCGGGTTCAAGCGGTGCCGAACCAGATGCTGTTCACCCCCCGCGAGCTACGGGTGAAAGCTGGTGCAAAAGTGCGACTGGTCCTGGAAAATCCCGATCTGATGCAGCACAACCTTGTCTTGGTCGAACGTGGCGCGGAACAGGAAATCGGAGAGCTGGCGGACAAGCTCGCTGCCGATCCCAAGGGCATGGAGAAATCCTATGTTCCAGATTCACCAAAGGTTCTCCACGCCACACCACTCGTAGAGCCCAATGGCAAGGCCGAACTGAAATTCGATGCCCCCACCACGCCGGGGCGCTATCCCTACATCTGCACCTTCCCGGGTCACTGGCGAGTGATGAGAGGCGTGCTCATCGTAGAGAGTCCCTGAGAATGACAGATGCGCCGGAGTCATCTTGACTCCAAGCCGGAATCTCTCATGACACACTTTTCACTGCGGAATCGGGTCGCTGCGTTTGATGGTAGTCTTGCCTTCCCAGACGGCGGTGTCGGTTTTTTGGTCGTAAGTGAGGATGCGTGCGGCGCTCTTGGGAGCGAGGGGAAGATCAGGCTGGGGTAGCCATTTTTTGTGCTCGGCAATGACGGCGGCGTGCTCGGGCTTGGCGGCGAGGTTGTGCCATTCGTTCGGATCGGCGATCATGTCGTAGAGTTCCTCCGCACCATCGACATAGCGGATGTAGCGCCAGCGTTCGCTGCGGATGCCGTGGTTGCCCTGGTTGTGACTGGTGATCGCGGGGCGCTCGCGCTTGGTGGCGGCATCGTTGAGCTGCGGCACCAGGCTAAGGCCTTCGAGCTTGTTGTTTTTCGGCGCGCCTGTGAGATCGATGAGTGTCGGATAAATGTCTAACAATTCGGCAGGCTGTAGACAGCGCTGACCTCTTTTCACACCGGGACCGGCGAAAATCAGCGGAACTTTAGTACCTCGATCCCACAAAGTGTTTTTGCCGCTGATGCCCTTTTCGCCGAGGTGCCAACCGTGATCCCCCCATACCACGACAATGGTATCGTCCGCGAGTCCGGCTTCGTCAAGAGCGGTCATGAGCCGGCCGACTTGTGAATCGACAAAGCTGGTGCATGCCAGATAGCTGCGGACCAGATTACGCCATTGGTTTTTTTCCTTGAGCCACGGCAAGCGCGGCTCCGGCAACTCCCAGTGGAGATACCAGGAAAAACGCGGCGTGTCGTCGCGGTCGGTGTCTAACACTTTTGGCAGAACAGTGTCGTCATCGGGATAGAGATCGAACCATTTTTGCGTGGCGTAGCACGGCACATGCGGCAGGAAAAATCCGGCGGCGATGAAGAAGGGCTGATCCTTGGGTGTGGATTTGATTTGCTCGATGGTCCAGTTGGCGACCTTGGTATCGCCCTTCCCGGTATCGTCATTGTCGAGCGGCCACACGCCCCAGTCCACGAGCCGGTTATTGCCCATCGGGGTTTCACCGACGAGTTTCTGCGGTGGCATGGTGCCGACGCCGCCAAAAGGAGCGGTCACCTGGAATTCCTTGGCGAGACTTTTTCCTCCGCCACCGGTGGTGCCGCCGTGGAAAATTTTCCCCGTGGCATAGGTGCGGTAGCCCTGTGCGGCGAAGTGCTGCGGCAGCGAGGCGGCGTTTTTCAGCAGTGGCAAATCCCGCGGCGCGGGCGAAAGACCGTAGATGCCGGTGGAAGTCGGACGACGCCCGAACAAAAGACTGGTGCGCGAGGGATTGCACAGCGGCGATTGGCAGTGGGCATTGAGAAAGGTGGTGCCGCGTGCGGCGAGTTTGTCGAGATGGGGGGTTTTTGCCAAGGGATGCCCGCCCATGTGACCGACCCAATCGTTCTGGTCATCGATGGCGATGAACAGGATGTTCGGTTTTTTGGTTTCCGCAGCGAAGGCGGGGAATATCAGGAGCCATGGGAAAAGCAGCGCTTTCATCGCTTGATGTTTTCTGTGGAAAAGACGGATGCGGGAAGATTCTCGCTGTTGATGAGATTGGCGCCCTCCGGATTGGCGGCCCAGGCATAGCGGGCGGCGACGGGTTGCTTCACCTCCTTGCTGCTGACGACGATCGTATCCTTGCCCTCGATCTTCGCCTCGGCCCAATGCCATTTGCGATCGGCCCCGCAAATTTCGAAACGTTTCAACGGCGCCGCATCGCGCGCTTTCAGACCACCACCCACATGATCGAAGCTGATGCGGATGACATCCTTGACGACCTCGTGTTTTTGATAGAGAGGCCCCGAGTAAACCAGCGTTTTGCCATAATCCTTCGCCAGGGCCCACAACGCCAGACGCTCACCGGGATCCTTCTTGTTTTTGGGATGTATGTCATTGGCCTCGCCGACTTCATTGATCACGGCCATGCCGGTTTTCGGCACCGTTTGAAGCACGCGACGCATGGCGTCCTGCACATTGACCCAGCCGTCCTCGATGCCGGGTTCGGTGGTGGGTTTGCCGAAGTTCGCCAATTGCACGTAATAAAACGAAAACGAATCATCCCAGCGCTTGCGCCAGTCCGCGATCATCAGTGGCAAGGTCCGGTCGTAGGGAGCCGAACCCGCGCTTCGGTTCGCCTCGCCCTGATACCAGATCGCCCCGCGCATGGTGTAGCCGATGAAAGGATGAATCATCGAGTTGAACAAAACGCCGGGCTTGCCATCGCTGGCCAAAGCGCGGCGGCCCATCAGCGGACGCACGGGCAAGCGTCCGCGCTCGGCAGCAGGCTTTTGTTTTGCCTCGGCCATCGCTTTTTCCCACTGCGCGAGTTGTTTTTCATAAGTGGCTTTTGCTTTGGCCGGATCAAAGGCGGCATCGTCCTTGATCGCGGCATCGACCAGTTTTTTGGTTGATGGCAAGGTATTGAGTGCCTCGCGACTGGTGAATGTTTCAATCGGCTTGCCGCCCCAGGAGCTGTGGATCACCGCCACGGGCACGCCCAATTCCTGGCGCAGTTTGCGGGCAAAAAAGTAGGCGACGGCGGAAAAACGCGACACATTTTTCGGGTCCGCCGATTGCCATGAGCCATCGATGTCATCCATGGCTTCCACAGTCGCCACACGCGGAGCGGTGAACATGCGCAAGGAAGGATCGGTGGATTCGTCCACCAGCGGTTTATACATCGGCGAACCACTCATGGTGAACGACATGTTCGACTGCCCTGAGGCAAACCACACTTCACCGACGAGCACGTCCTGGATCACCAGGTCTTTTCCCGCCGAACTGATGGTGAGCGTGGCACCTTTGGCATCGGCGTTGCCGGTCTCGATGGCGGTGCGCCATTTGCCATCGGCGGTGGCCTTGGTGGTCGCGGTTTTTCCCTTGAAGGAAATTTTCACCTCCGCATTCGCATCCGCCTTGCCCCAAATCGCTGCGGCTCGCTCGCGCTGGAGGACCATGTGATCGGAAAAGAAATGCGGCACGGTGAGCTCGGCGAAGAGAGCTCCGGGTGCGAGACTGAGACAGAGGAGTAAGGTTTTCATGTTGCGATGGATGAACGATGCGCAAAGTGCATACGGGTGTCAATCGAATGATGAAATGTGATTCGCGAGCAGTAGCTGCCATTTGACATTACGGCGTGAGATACTTTTTTTGCAGAGCGGACATGACATTTTGCAGCGCCGCATCATCAAGGGGGCGATCCCAGATCAGAAATCGGGCGATTTCTCCATCGAACGATTCATGGCCGGGGTGCTCGATGGCATCGCGCTCCTGCCCCACGGCCATGCGCGAGGGGTTTGCCTTGGGGTTCACAGGGAAGTTGGTGGTGGCGATGGGCTTTGGGTCATTGACAAAAAGTTCCAACTTCACCGTGCCCTCCCCCGCCGCCATGCGTCCGGCGATGAGATAAAATTTGTTAGGCTCCAGCTTGGGTCCGAGGATTTGCGGATTGTTGGGATCGAAGCGTCCGAAAGTCAGGCCATTGCGTGTGCCCCACCAGAGCGTGTTGTCGTCATTCAGACAGCCCCATACACCCTCGTACTTGCCACCATTGCGCAGGTTACCGAAAAAGGAATTCACGTCTTTGAGACCGAGGCGTTGTTCGTGCACCGCGATGAGCGCGATCCATGTATGACCTTTTCCCGTGGTGAGGGAATCGAAGGTGTCTTCCTCTACGCAGACCAATTCTTGTTGGCGGAAAACGAGTGAAGGATGATTGTTGAGTGTGACGATGTTCTGACGGAGTGAGGGACGTCCGCTGCCGGGTTCTTTTCGGCCTTTGTCCTGAAGCACGAATTCCTTGGCAGGAGAAGTCGCGACTTGGTTTTTCCAGGCGATGACTTTGTTCTCCTCCTGTAGCGTCACGCCTTTCGCGGCATCGAGATCGAGAATCAGCCCGGTGGTGGGGAGCTCCTGGGCGGTGGCGAGGGTGAGGGTGAAAAGTATGAATTTCATAAACAGGGAGTGCCGACATTGTCAGCGGCTTCTGCCGGCGGCTTTTGATTTTTCTAACAAATCCTTGAGCTCTCTGGCGATTTCCGCTTTTTCCGCGAGAAGATTTTTGGTTTCACCGGGATCGGTGGAGAGGTCGTAGAGTTGGGCGGGTGCGGAGTCGGGGATGTGAAATTTTTTGAGTTCGGGATTTTTTTCGTAGTTGTTTCCGCCCGATCCGGGGTGATCGAGGTATTTCCACTGACCACGGCGGATGGCAAGATACTGCGCGGAAAATGCCTGGGTCAGAAGATACGGGCGGATCGCTTCCTTCGCGGTGCCGAGCCAGGCAGGGAGCATGTTGAAGCTGTCTTCGGCGGCATTCTCGGGTAGTTGCGCGCCAACGACAGCGGCGATGGTGGCCATGACATCGGTGTGGCTCGTGAGTTGGTCGGACGTTTGCCTGGCTTTGATTTTGCTCGGCCAACGCACGAGAAACGGCACGCGATGGCCGCCTTCCCATTGGTCGCGCTTGATGCCGCGCCACGGATGGGCGGGATCGTGTTGGTGATCGGCACGCATGTGCACCGCACTGGCGACTTCGGGTCCGTTGTCGCTGGTGAAAATGACGATGGTGTTATCGGCTATGCCGAGGTCCGTGAGGGTCTTCATCAGCTCACCGACAATCCAGTCGAGCTGCAGGATGAAGTCGCCATGGGGGCCCGCCTTGGACTTCCCTTGGAACTGCGGCGCGGCGAATGAGGGCAGATGGACCGCCTGTGCGGAGTGAAAGAGAAAGAAGGGTTTTGATGGGTTGTTTTTTACGTGTGACTGTAAAAAGTCTTTGCTTTTTTGCAGGAAGACCAGGTCCACTTCTTCCATGGGGAAATTTTCGGCAATCATGCCGGGGCGGCAGTCTTCGGAATACGGATGTTTGGGCAATGTGCCGCGGTCGAGTCGTTTCGTAGGCGGCACGGGCATACGATCCCCATCGATGAAGGCATAGAGCCAGTCGGTGGTGGGGCAGCAGCCGGTGCCGTAGAATCGATCGAACCCGTGATCGAGCGGACCGCCCTCGATGCGGCGTGAGTAATCGATATTCTGAATCACATCGGGCGAACTGCTATCGATGGCATGGCCTTGTTTGTCGCGATAGGTCAGTCCGATGTGCCACTTGCCGATGCAGGCGGTGGCATACATTTTCTCTCGCAGCATTTCGGGCAAGGTCAGGCGCTCCGGAGCGATGAGCGAAGGGCCGCCCGCGCCGGTGAAGACCGTGCCACCGCGTGGAATGCGAAAGCCCATTTGGCCGGTCATGAGGCTGTAGCGTGTGGGCGTGCAAACCGTGCAGGGCGAGTGGGCGTCCGTGAAGCGCACGCCTTCGCTGGCAAGTCGATCGATGTTCGGCGTCGGAATTTTGGATGCGGGATGATAGCAGGTCAGATCGCCGTAGCCGAGATCATCGGCGAGGATGAGCAGGATGTTGGGCGTTTCCGCACGGAGGGAAACAGTGAGTGTGAGCAGAAGCAGCAGGGTTTTCATGGCAAGAGACGGATGGTATCGGAGGGATGGAAGACCGTGGCCTCACCCACTTCACTTCTTCAGACCATCCAGCACTTTTTTGAATTCCTCGTTGACCAAATTCTGCGGGGTGGTGTTGCGGGTGGCGGCGGCTTTTTCGAGCTGTTGCATTTCGCGTTGGCTGAAGGAGGCATCGACTTTGAGGTTGCTGGTGTTGGGGATGTCGAGCCAGGCGTCCTGGGCTTTGGCGAGTTCTTTGTCATCAAGGCCGAGGACCTTCAGAATGCCGGTGGCCATCAACATGTCGCCCGGGAATGCCATATGCACGCCGTCGCCAGTGAGCGCGTTTTTGCCGGGGGTGTTGGCTTTTATGACGGCAGCTTGCATGTCGGCATTGAGGTCGGCGAGCAGGCAATTTTTTTCTTTCGCCAAGGTGCGGAGGAACTCGTTGTAGGGGATGAGTTTTTGGTTGTTCGGATTGGCCTGATCCTCGCCAATCATGGTGGAGGTGAGGAGGATGACTTTCACATTCGCCGCTTGAGCTTTCTCGACGATGGCGGTGATGTTTTTCTTATAGTCCTCGAGAGTGACGCCCTTCGCACCGTGCCACACATCGTTCACGCCGCAACTGAGAGTCATCCACTGTGGTTTTTTGCTGAGCACGTCGTTGTCGAGGCGGGCGAGCATTTGGTTGGATTTGTGGCCGCTGATGCCAGCGCCGATGACCTCGATTTTCACGTCGTTGGTGGCGAGGGCGTGGTTCACGAGATTCACGTAACCGCCGGGTTTGCTTTTCCCTCCCTGAGTGATGGAGTCGCCGAGGAAGGCGAGTTTTTCACCGGACTTGATGGAAATTTCCGCGAAGGCGGTGGTGAGGGTGAGGGCGAAGAGGGTTAGGATGGTTTTCATGCGGAGAGTTTTTGAAGGTTTGAAGGCTGGGAGACCGGGGGCCGCCACCACGTCAGAGCCAGGTGAGTTCGTCGTGGAGTTTGTTGAGATTGAGACAACCGGTTTCCGTGACGATGACCATGTCTTCGATGCGGACGGCACCGAGGTCGCGGCGATAGAGACCGGGTTCGACGGTGAGGGCTTCGCCCGCAAGCAGGGGCGGTCCTTTTCTATCGAGCAATGGTGGCTCGTGAACATCGAGGCCGATGCCGTGGCCGGTGCCGTGGGTCATGGCGCAATAGGACAGCGGGTTGTCGTCGCCGGGCAGACCGAAGGGGTAACCGTGATCCGCAAGGGCGGCGATGGTGGCGAGGTGGACGGCTTCGCCGGTTACTCCCACACGGATGGTGTTCTCGGCAGCCAGCTTCGCGGCGCGCACGGCGGCATGCATGCGGATGACTTCATCGGGGATGTCGCCGTTGACGACGGTGCGCGTGCAGTCGCCATTGTAGCGGGTGCGGCGATCGCAGGGGAAAATATCGACAATGACGGGCTCGCTCGTGCGGAGCTCGCCTGTGCCGTAGTTGTGGCAATCGGAAGCGATGGGGCCGCCGGCGATGATGGATTTGGGATTGGAGAAATTCTGGTCCAGCAGCCAGTGATCGACGGCGGCGCGAACGCGTTCGGAGGTGAGCGGACTGCCTTCGTGCAACAATACGCCATCGGCGCGAACGCCGGCTTTGGCAATCAGCTCGCAGGCCATCTGGATGGCGCCCTCGGTGACGCGTTGGGCCTCGCGCAGGTGATCGATTTCCTCATCGGATTTCTGGCGGCGCTCGTTCACCCAGCAATCGGGATCGCACTCGATGGTGATGCCAGCCTTACGGGCAAAATCGGCGAAGATGAGAGGCAGGGTGCGGTCGCCATAGGCGTGAGTGACACCGGCGCGGCGCAGGCACTCGATGGCTGCCTGGGCATTGGCGGTCTCGCGGTCTCCGGAGAGTCCTCCCTCCGGAGCGAACATCGGCGGGCAAGCGACATGATCGACACGGGCGTATTGCTTGGCGCGACCCATTTCGATATCGCGGAGGATGAGGGTGGATTCCGTGGCATTTCCGTTAGGGATTTCGAGAAGAACGACTTGGTCACCTACGGAAAAACGGATGCGCCAGAACAGGCTGCTGTGGACTTGGGGCACGCCGGCGGCGATACGGGCTATGGGTGTGGTGGACATGGATGGTGTGCGATGTGAAGTTGGGAATGTTTGGCGTTTCAGATCTTACCCAACGGGCATGTGTTGAGTGAGGTAGCGTGTGAGGGTGGAATAAAGATGGCGTTTGGTATTTTTTCCTTCATCGAGCCCGTGACCGCAGTTGGGATAAGCGACCTGGGAAAACTGTTTGTTGTGATTGATGAGCTCGTTCACCATCACCTCGCAATTTTGGTAGTGGCAATTGTCATCGCCAGTGCCGTACACCAGCAGGAGATTGCCTTCGAGTTGGTGAGCCCAGGTGACGGGCGATCCGTGACGGAAGCCCTCCGCGTTGTCGTCAGGCAGGCCCATGTAGCGCTCCTGATAGATGGTGTCGTAAAAACGCTGGTTGGCAACGAATGCGACGGCCATCGCGGTTTTGTAAAGGTCGGGGTGACGGAAAATCGCGTTGAGACTCATCGAACCGCCGCCGCTCCAGCCCCAGATACCGACACGCGCGGCGTCCAGATAGGGGCGATCCGCCAGAATGGCGCGGATGGCATGGGCTTGATCCGCGGAGGCGAGGCTGCCGATTTGGCGATAGATGCTCTTGCGCCAGGCCCGTCCGCGCGGCGCGGGAGTGCCGCGATTGTCAATGCAGACAACGACATAGCCCAGCTGAGCCATCATGCTGTGCCAGAGGAAATTATCGCCTCCCCATTGATCGAGCACCGTGCAGGCGGCAGGCTCGCCATAGACGTGAATGAACAGCGGGTATTTTTTGTTAGGATCGAAATCAGGCGGTTTGATGCACCAGGCGTCAGCCTTGAGACCGTCTCCGATCTCGGCTTTGAAAAACTCATTGTGGCACGCACGCAGCGACGAGAGATTTGCCCGCAGTTTCGCGTTGTCGGCCAAAACGCGCACGACCTTGTGATCGGGCAGATTGATGAGCTCGATCACCGGCGGTTGACCAAAGCGCGAATAGGTATGGAATGCCCAAAGCCCATCCGGAGAAAAACGATAGGCGTGGGTGCCGGGTTGCGACGAAGGGGAAACACGCTCGGATTTGCCGGAACCGTCAAGCGGAGCACGGTAGAGATAGCGCTGGGTGGCATCGTCCGGAGATGCGATGAAATACGCGCACCCTTCTTTCTCATCCACGCCGACCAGGCTGATCACGTCAAAGTTGCCCGGGGTGAGCAACAGGACGCTTTGATCCTTGATCGAGACGGAATAGAGATGCTGCCATCCGTCGCGTTCGCTGAGCCACAGAAAACGCTCGCCGTTGTCGACCCAGCGCCACTCGCGCATGACCTCTACCCAGCACTCGTCGCTGTCGGTGAAAATGGTTTCCACCGCACCCGTGAGCGGATCCGCGCTGATGAATTGGTTCGTGTTCTGAAGACGGTTGAGTTGCTGGAACAACACGCGCTTCGAATCGCTGGACCACTCCATGTGCGGAATGTAGTGGTTGCGCGGATCGGAATTCGACTCGAACCACAGTGTCTCTCCTCCAGCGGCCGAAACCACACCCACGCGGCAAGCGGAGTTCGTTTCCCCCACTTTCGGGTAGGCATAGTGGGTGATTTTCGGATAGAGCGAATCCGTGAGATTGACAAGGGGATACTGACGCACCTCCGATGTGTCAAACTGCCAGTAGGCGATCTTGCTGCCATCCGGGCTCCACCGCAATCCGTTGCGGAGATAAAATTCCTCCTCGTTGACCCAATCCGCCGTGCCGTTGATCAAAGTGGGACCACCGTCGCTGGTCAGCGGGGTGATAGTCAAATCATCGAGGTTTTGCACGTAGAGATTGTTTTCACAGACATACGCGACTTGCGTGCTGTCAGGCGATAGCGTGGCAAACATCATCCTTGCCTCAGGAGCGGATCCGCCGAGCTGACGCAAACCGCCTGAAGCAAAGTCGAGCAACCAGTAATCGCCGCGGGTTTTTTCGCGCCACACGCGTTTGGCATTGGTGAAAATGAGCAGCTTTTTGGCATCCTCCGTCCAGGCGAAGTTTTCCACGATCAAGGGAATTTCCCGGCCTACAGGAACGAGTTGTGAAGCGGAGACCAGAATGGTGCGATCGCCACTGGCGGGGTCGTAATGAACAATGTCCTTGATCTGATCCGCTTTCTCGCAATGGCTGAAACCAGGGGAGACTTCGAGGGAGGTATAACCGGTGCCTTTTTTCAACCAATGGGCAGGACCCCATACCTGGGGTTTCAAGTCGCTGTTCTCGCCAAAAATGCGATCAACCGTTAGATCGCCCGGCGCACAGGATCCTGTCTCCGCTGAGGCTGACGGAGCAGCGGCGGAGTTACGCGGAGCGACCGGATTGGCTATGGTAGGAGTATGTGTCATAAAATGGTTGGTGGTTCGTCAGATCACGAAATCAATGCGGAATGAAGTCCGTAAAAAGATGCCCTCTCGATCGGCATGGCTGGTTTGGATGGAATCAAATCGGTGTGTTTCACGGGCAAATATGGAGATGAAGAGGTCTTATGGCAAGGCAACTCCCCAGATTTTTCCCAGCAAATCGTGCATGAATGGGTCGTGTTTCTTGAGTTCCTCGTTGGTATAGGGGAAAAAATCGTTAGTCCCGAAATAGGCCTCCGTGGTCTCGGCGAAATATTCCGCGGCATTGGTCATGGCGTAGGCCTTGTCCATGCGCGTGTTTCCTTTTGAATCACGGCGCTCGACGCGGTCGTACAGGCCACTGGCCTTTGCTTTCTCATACGCGGCTTTGATGTCGGGGTTGTTGTGTCCCTGAGGCAGAAAACGGTCGTGATAGGCATGTGCCAGTTCATGAAGCACGAGCAGTGGCATGCGTTGGACATCCTCTTCAAACACGCGGGCATTGGAGAATTCCACATTTTTCGCCATGTCAGGATCACGCTTGTTCGCCGACAACCAGCCCGCGCCCGGATGATACTCGGCGGAGGGTGCCAGGTTATGATACTCGGGCGTGAAATACAAACGCACCTGCTGCAATTTCGCCACTGCCTCCTTCGGCACCACCCGGTGGATCTCCGCGAGCTGCTTTTGCAGCAGCACCATCGCCTTTGCCGTCACGTCCGGCTCCTTTTCCAACAACTGCCGGCTGATCAACACGGGCCAGCCTTCCATCATGCGGGCCTCATACTTTTCACTGTCGTGCGCCTTGGCGTTGCGTGTCTGGGCCAATTCGCGGATCGCCGTCTTGACCTTGTTCAAACGCTCCGGCCACACGAAGGTCGGCGACTTCGCCGGATCATAGCCGGCCATGTGATCGACGAGCCTCGTGGTGGGCTTGCTGTATTTCAACTCCGTATCACCGAACACCTCCCGGCACATCGCGGCGAGGCCGGGATCGTATTCGATCAACTGCGAGCGCAGATGGACATGGTTGTGATCATGGTCGTTGACGCGGTTGTCATCGAACCACGATTGCACGCCCTCGGCGAAATACTCGTAATGATTCACGGCCGCGTATTTTCCTTTCCACAGACCGGCTTTCATCGCGGCATCATAGGTGGCACGCAGGCGCGAATCGAAGGTGGGATCGACATTGAGCATGCCACGCAAGTGGATGTTGTGCGCGAACTCGTGAATGAGAATGTTTTCGGCCTGATACGGATCACCGGCAAAGGCGAGCACGTTTTCCTCCGCCACCGTACAAAGCGGATCGTGCTCGCTGCCACCGAGTCCGCGCGCGCGGGCATCCCAGAAATCCTTGGCCGATACGCCGGGGACTTCGCTTTTTTCGCCTTTGGCCATGCGTTGGAATTCCGGCAGATCGGTGGTGTATTCATCGTGCGCCATGATGCACATGCGGGCACCGCTCTTGATCATGGCCTCGCGCACATCGGGGCGCTTGGCGAGCATGATGTTGACCAGATAGGCGGCTTCCTTGAGAGCGTACGGATTCACCTTGGCGGAGGCGACGATGGGAAATCCATTCGCACTGATGTGCTGCGTGTAAAAGGCGGGCACGCCGTTTTTCCCCTTCGGATCGAAACGCACGGCCTGCACCATGACCTCACTGGTGACGGTGATCTTCGATTGATCGGCGCGACCCACGACTTCAAAACGATGCCCGGGAGAAGTGGTGAAAATCGTGTCAGCTCCTGGCTCCACGGAACCGTTAGGCACACGTTCGCTATCCGACTTCAGCCAGAAAATATCGATCGCCTGATCGCTGCCGTTGATGATTTGCAACCGCGGTCTGGTTCGCGGCGCGTCATCGGCGGCACCAGTCACGGGTGTGGAGGAAAAAATCCCCACGATCACCGCAAGGATGATCAAGGGCAGAAGAATGGCAAAGGAGCGGGATTTCATGGTGTGGGCGTTAGGGTGAGAATTTTTTCGTCAAAGGGAATCGCATGGGACGTCTGCCAGACGACAGGCAACAGTTTGTCATCGGACTCAGCGCCGCCGAGAACAACAACTTCCCATGCTTGTGCGATCATTTCCGGACTGAGTTCGAAATAATACGTGTAATTGCTGTCGCGTTTGGAATTATTGAATTCCCAAGGATTGCTGGGGAAGGAAGTCGAGCGATCATGCGCGCCGAGATAGCGACCCTCAGGGGAACGCAAGGCCACGTAGGCGCCTTCGATGCCGTGTTTGCCATTCAGTGCCACGCAGAGATAGCTGCCCTTGGCACATTCTTTCAGCGTCAGCGGAGCGGACCATGCTTTGGTGAATTTCCGGCTGGCAAATGACGCGAACAAATTCGAGGCGCGCCAGGTTTCGCGCGGCAGGGCTTTGCCGCCGACATAGGCATTGATTTCCGAAATGCGGGGAGTAAATCGAGGGATGCGCAGGTAACGAACCTCCGTGCCTTGTGGGACCTTGATCGCCGTTTTTTCGCCATGGATGAAAGGAATGCTGGTCCATGTTTTCAAGTCAGCAGACACCTGCGCGACGAAGCCGCCTTCGCCTTCGAATTTTTCCATCAGCGAAAATTGATCGGGAATGATGATCTCGATTTTCTCCGGACGGATCGCCGAGCCGAAGTCCACGCGCAGCGCCGCATCCTCGTTGATGCGTGGATCGGCATTCCATCGTTTGGAAACAAAAAAGCTGGTGCCGGGATCTCCATCGAAAAGGTAGCGATCCCACAACCCGCGCCCGACGAAGGTGCGCTGTTGAAAAAACGCGTCACGCGCGGCTTTCACAGCGGGTATTTTGGTCGGGCCGGAACGCTCGACCGAACGCGCTTCAAGAGCATTGCTATCGGCGGCGAAACAGGTGGCTTCGTACAGGGCCTCGGCATCGTCGGGAAGTTTGGTGAGAGGGAGCTCGGAAATTTTCTGATGCCACGGTTGGGTCAACGGCGTGCCCTCAAAGGTGACGGTGATTTCTTTCCCAGCGAGCAGATCATTTGCATCGGTGCCATCGAGAGTTGCTTTTGAAAATTTCCGTTGTTGCGCGGGAATCGAGACTTTCGCCGTGGTGCCGGGCAAACCCAACAAGCGGACTTGCGCGGGCTTGCCAGCGACATCTGTTAGCACTTCGTAATCACAGCCGGCGATGCCGATTTCCTTGCTGCCGGCGGTCGTGGCAAGCACAAGGCAGGAGCGGAAGGGAAGCACGGTGATTTGTTGGCTGGCTCCGTAGGCGACGGTGCCAAGGATTTTTTCGTTCGGGTGAAGCTGGCGTATCTCGACTTTTTCAGAAAGAGAAAGTCCGATCTCTTCACCAGCCTTGATCGTGTAGGTAACGGGCTCCCACGTCAGGTTGCTCAGGGTGAGAAAACGCGTTTTCCCATCGCCGCGCGAGACCGCGTGCTTGCCGTAGGTTTCCTCGGGCAGTGCGGTGGCATTGATGAGTATGTCACGGTGGTTGCGGGCGAGAGTGAAGATGCGTGCGAACTTCGGAAACTCGTCATCGCGCAGCAACCAGGGATTGCCATACACTTCGGGGGCGAGGATTAGATTGCGGCCGAAGGCTTGCAGGATCATGTCGTCATCGTAGTGATCGAGGCAGGAGGAAATGCAGACGCCATGGTCTTCGAAGAGACGGTTGAAATCCTTTGTATTGCCACGGCTCATCGCGCCGACGCGGTGGTGCGGCGCGGTCACGCGATTGCCGACGTGGACATCGATATAGGTTTCCTGGCCATCCCACAAACTCGTGGTCATCAGGGAAAGTCCCTCCTCGCCGAGTGGCAGGCGGTGATTGAGTGCGATCAAATCCGGGCTGTGCTTGCGCGACTCTTTCATCATGCGGATGAACGACGCTTCCTTCTCGGGGCGGAGTTTTCCGCAGACGAGGTCGAATTTGTAGAGAGCCCAATCGTAATCGCGACAGAGCGACACCATCATGTCGATGCGCGCTTGCTCGGATTCCGGAGTATCGCCAAAACCATCCGGCCCGCCCCAATGACCGAGCCGGGTGTCCATCTTCTTCGCCGTTTGGTAGACGCGGTCGAGACCTTGCGGGAATTGTTGTTTGAAACGATCCGACTCCGCGAGAATGCCGGTGAAATTTTTCCCATCGACGAATCCGGCATCGAAGGCATAGATGTCGAGGATCATGCCGTATTCGTCGCGAAGCCATTGGAAAAAGGCCAGATTCGCGAGCGTCTGCGCTTCCGTGGTTCCTTCGTTGGTATTGTTGATCCAGGAAAAATACTGCGTCAGCGCGGGAGTGTTTTGATCGGCACCGGCTTTCGGAAACGTTCGCGTCTGCGCGACCAGGGGAGCCGCCAGCAGTAGTGTCAGTGAGAAGAGATGTTTCATGATTCGTTTCTAACGATTTTTGGCAACAGCGAGATGTTTCCGTGCGCTGGCACGTGCCTGGGCGATTTCTTCCGGCGTGAGGTTGTAGCCATGCTTGCGGCCGCCCATCAAGCGACCGACCTCCGAAACAAGCGATTTGTCCGGATGCGGCAAAGTAAGATTGTGACCGATTTCGTGGGCGATGGTGCGCGCCAGAGAGCCGACCTTCATCGGCTCCGGCTCGACGAGCAAGGTTTTGACCGGTGGTTTTTTTCCGTTAGTCGCCTTGTCGGTCCACACGCCGACGACGGCATGATTGCCGCCGATGTTCGCATAGCCCTGATAGGTCGATCCGATGAAAGGAAGCAGATAGACATTCAGCGCCGTGGGATGGCGATGGGCCGGATCCAACAGCTTGCCGATGTTGTCCGTCCGCTGTGAGCCGAAGCGTTGTTCATCGCCACGCTTGAAGTTAGCGATGCTTTCGCAGAGCTGCGCGAAATTGTCAGGTTGCCGCAACGGCTCCTGTTGCGCGCGTTCCACCGCAAAGCTGATATTGGCCGGTTTCCAGATGCGATTGATTTCTGTCAGCACCGGACCGGTGAGATCGGCAGCCGTCACCCACATCTCCATCCCCTGCCCTTTCAACGTCATGGTCGCGCCCGTGGTGATGTGAAAACGGACGGGCAAAACGAGCGGCTCATCGACACTGCTGGTGGATTTGTCCAGCGCCGCGCGCACCGCTTTGGCGACGGCATCGCCCAGGGCTTTTTGTTCTTCTTTCTGATAGAAATGCACGTCTTTCGTTTGGCGCCATTTGTCGAAAACCGGCGATTCATCAACCACCCGCGCGAGATCATTGATCAGGATCTCGGGGTGTCCTTTCATCACTTCACGGGCCGCTTCATTGTATTCCTTCTCCGCGCCCTTGCGGCGGGCATACTGGCCTTTGTTGTGATTGGGCACAGGTGTGGTGCTGCACCAGATCAGCTTCGCACCGGTTTTTTTGAGGATGGCGATTTCCTTTTCGAGGTTCTTTTTGTAGTCTTCGATAGGCACCGAGTACGCTCCGAACGTGTCAGTCTTGGCATCGTAGATCTGCTTCAGATCGTGCAATCCATGATTGAACTGGATCACATCCCAGTGGAGGCCTTTTTCCTGATAATTTCCGAGCCACAATTCCAGATTGCGCACGCCCTGCGTGCTGGAAGCGGCATTGCCTTCGTTGCGATGGTAGTTCGCGATTCCTTTGAGCGCTTCTTTGGCTGCCTCGTGATAGTTCATGCTGATGGAATCACCGATGACCAATACGCGCGGCAATTTGTGATCATCCGTCTTGCGCTGATCTTCGAGTTTTGTCACTTCCATCGTATCGATGACAAAACGCCCGCCGATCTCCTTGCCATGAATGGTCGTTTTCCAAAATCCCGCCGCGAGATCGGCAAAACGGATGGGCTTTCTCACAAATAGCTGCGCATTGTTTTTGCGCAGCGTCACGGCGATGTCCTGATCACCGATGCGGATCATGCCGCCGCGCGGAGCATCGCCCGCGGATGGCGTGAAAAGTCCCTCGACTTTTTGTAAGGATGGATCCACGCCGGCCACCTGCGTCTCGCCGATGCGCACCGTGGCGACACGGGCCTCGAACGCTTTTCTCGCCTGCAACGCTTTCACATTCGGTGCATCGATCCCCTGAAACGCGACGACCACGGGACCCTTGATGTCGGAAAAATCGATCCTTTCCTCGATCTGAATCACCTTGGTGTCATCGCTGCCAAACACCGTGAACCGCGATTGGCCGATGTCCGTCTTGGGCTCGTATTCCGTTTCCTTGAGAAGCTCGAAGCTGCTCTTGGCCGGATCAACCTTGAAGATGTTTCCTGTGGCCCCATCCAGCCCGCTCGTCTGTGCTCGGGAAACACAAGGGAGCATGACGAGAGTCAGCGCCAAAGCCATGGTTCGATGGATGTGAGTGATCATGGAGAGAAAGTTACTTGGCCCGGTAGCGATAGAGGACATGGCCTTTGTCATCGTGGTGGAAAAACTCGAGTGCGGCATCACTCGCCTGGCCTGGGGTCAGAGATACGCGCAGAAATCCCCCGCTGGGCACGGCATCCGTATAGAGCAGCGACAACTTGCCCTCCGGATCGTTCGATTTTTTCGCCCCCGGTTTGTGACCGAGGCGGGCGTTTTCAACGTTCAAGGCACCGCTGGAAAGTTCCTCGATGCCGCCGGGATGGCGCGAGTGGTATTTCCAATGGCGGTCGCCGCACAAAATGAAAAATCGATCCGTATTGATTTTGTTAGACCGGAGCCATGCGAAAAATTCCTCGCCCTCGTGCCGGAAGCCGGCCGTGTTCGCATGGTTGTCTTTTTTATAGCCATCATCAGGACCAATCATCGGCGTGGGAGAAATGAGAATTTTGTAAGTGGCATCGCTTTCCTTGAGAGTGCGCTGCAGCCAGGCTTTTTGCTCGGCACCCCAGATTGTCTTCACTGGGCCATCGGCCGTTTTGTTAGGACTGCGATAGTCGCGCCCTTCGACGAACCAGAGCTGCAAGTCGCGGCCGATGCGATGCGTGCGATAGGTAACGGCGTCACTGCCGCTCACGACCGGCACTTGTTCGCGGAATGTGTCAATGCCCAGGCGATGCGATGGCTCGTAATCGCCCGTGGCATCGGAATCGTTCATCCGGTAGTCGTGATCGTCCTTGGTCCAATACACCGGAGTTTGCGCGAACAATTGCACGAACCGCGGCATCGAGTATTGCTCGTGCCACTTTTGCCGCATCTCGGCGAGGGTTTTGGCGCGCGTTTGCACGGGATGATCGTAATAGACGCAATCGCCATTGATGATGAGGAAATCGGGCTTCAGCGCACGCAGCGGCTCCAGCGCGGGATAGCCGAGTTTGCGATCAGAGGCCGATGTTTCCGATCCGCCCTTGGAGCTTTGGAAGAAGGCGTAGTTGAGGCAACTGGTGAGAACAAAACTCACGGGAGCCACTTGATCGCTGTTCGGCAGCGTCTTGAACGTGGCGACCTGACTCACCTTCGTGTGTTTCTCATCCGTGCCGTAATGAACGCGGAAGTAATAAACGGTGGCGGGCGCCAGTTTCCCCATAGGAGCGCGCAAAATGAAATCGCTCGCCTCGGTGGCATGGAGCCATGGCGAAAATTGCGATGGCTCGAATGAGGCGTTGGCAGAAATCTCGAACCGCCCGCTACCCGCCAGTCCCGGAGTTTTTCCGTCCACCGGTGCCGCCACGGCGGTGAGTCGTGATTGCAGAATGACCGAATCCGCCGAGACCTCGCCGGCCATCAGCCCTTGCGCCAGATGAATGTTGTTAGGCCCGGTTCCCTGCGCGACTTCTATCATCGCAACGTAATTCGCCAACAGAGGATCCTGCGTTTTTTCCATCCAGGCGCGCATCTCCGCGCGCAGTGTCTTGCGGGTCTCGTCGTGAGCGGGATCATCGATGAGATTGTGCAACGCATCCGGATCGGCGGCGAAGTCGTAGAGTTCCTCCGGCACACGATGCACGAGCAGCTCGACGCGCTCGGCGATTTTCCGATCTGTGGCCCCGGCCTTTTGCATGGCCTTGAATGAAAGCCCGCTCATGCCCTCGGTGCCATACGACTTTTTCCCGTTAGACCAGTTGTTGTAAATGTAGCCGAAGCGCTTGTTCTGCACGCAACGCATCGGGTACGACTTGTTGCCAAAGGCTTCATTGTAACAGGTGACCACCTGCGTGCGGCCTTCCTGCTTCTGTCCGCGCAGAATGGGCAGGAAGGATCGGCCATCGGTGTCGGGCGGAATCGGCAGGCCGACCGCCTCCAGAATCGTGGGCATGAAGTCGATGCCGGAAATCAAATGCTCGCGGTCCACCGTGCCGGGAGCGATTTTCCCCGGCCAGCGCATGAGCCATGGGGTGCGTGTGCTGGTGAGGTAACAATTGCTTTTGGCGAAGGGCATCGCGATGCCATTATCGCTGAGGAAAATCACGATCGTATTTTCCGCGAGACCTGACTCATCGAGCGCGCGCAGCACTTCGCCCATGGATTGGTCGCAGCGATTGACCGAAGAGGAATACTGGGCGATTTCCGTGCGCACATCGGGCAAGTCCGGCAGAAAACCCGGCATGGAGATTTCCTCAGGCTTGAAAGTGCGTTTCGGCGCGGGATAGTTGTTTGGTTGCTTGCCCTCGCTACCCGCGAACGGGCGATGCGGATCATGCGAATTCGCCATCAGAAAGAAAGGCTTGCCCGCGGCCTTCGCCTGCGAGAGGAATTCTTTACTATATTCATAGTATTTTTGCGGATCCCGGCCACGCCCGAGCAAGTCCTCATCCCGGATGAAGTGCCAGGGAAACTTGCTCTCCGGCCGCAAATGGATCGCTTTCCCGAGAATGCCGATCTCATAGCCGGCGGACTTGAGTATTTCCGCCAGGGTCGGCACCCCCTCGCTCACCGGATAAAAGCCAGTGGAACCATTCCGATGCGGATACCTTCCCGTCAACAGGCATTGGCGGCTGGGCTGGCACACGGCGACCGTGACATGCGCCTGCTCCAGCCACAGGCCCTGCTTTGCCAGGCGATCGAGATGGGGCGTGATGCCTGGCAACGGATTGCCCGCAAAACCGAGACTGTTGTAGTTCAGGTCATCGGCCGTCAGCAACAACACATTGTGCCTGGCATTCTCCGCCGCAAAACTGGGAGCCAGGAGAAGAACAAGAACGATCGCAATGTGTTTCAGAAAAGACATGGGCAAGGTTAGGGATTTTCCAGCGAGCGCAATTCCATTGTGCCAGCAGCAGTCTCGATGTCCTTGATCAGTTTTTGCAGCATGGGCTGAAATGCGACCAAGGACTTCGCCTCAGGATGCGCGAGGAAATCTTTTTCCAACTGACGCAACTGAGGCAGCATGGGCTTCGCCGCGCCACCATACATGGCCATGATTTTCAAACAGCGGCCGATGCGGTCTTTTTTGCCCCACTTGTCGATTTCCATGACTTGCAGGCACAGTGTCATGCCCTCGCGAATGCGGTGCTTCGCGAGCAGCTCGACGCCACTGAGGCGAATGCCGCTGGCAAACATCTCGCCACTGGGTGCCTGCGTCACGATGGCTTCGCGAATGGCGGGCAAAAGCGGCTTGATATCCTCGTAGCTCAGTTGCTGATAGATGCCGCCGATCTCACCGCGCGCGCGGCCGTCCTGATTCTGCAACCCGGCCACCACCGCCTTGCGCAACAGATCGCGGTCCACTCCATCGAGCGAGCGCTTCAGCATCGTCCCGAACAAGGCCGAGCAAAGATAGCGCTGCTCCATCGCCCGCGGATCCTCCTTGGTGGCACCGACAGCCATGCGCTCCAGCAACGCCGGCACGGCATTCATTGCCGGTTGCCCAATCGCCGCAAGGGCCTTCGCCGCACACACGCGCATCCAGAGATCTTTGTCGTGAAAGGCCTGCATCAGCTTCGGCACGGCGGGTGCGGCGCTTTCCTTGAACAAAGCCAGCGCCTCACAGGCACCATAACGCGCCTCCAGTTGCGGCGATCCCAGCATCGCGATGACAGATTCTAACGGAAATGACTTTCGCCGGCTCAGCGCCTGCGCGGCGCGTTCACGCACGGTGGGCGACCAACTGCCGAGACGATCCAACAACTCCTTCTCGCCCATCGCATCATAATGGCTCGTCCGATCCTTGTTGCTCCAGCCGCGACCATCGGCGATCAAAGAAGCGGCCGACCGGGCATCGAGCGGCTTGGCGATGCTCGCGCGCTTGCCCGTAAGATGGATTTTTTTCAATGGCATCGCATAGGCCAACAGATAGGCACCCGTGGCATCCCATCCGGCATAGCTGTCATTTTTCGCTTCCGGTGGTCCCAGATGCACGAAGGTTCCATCCCAGCGGCGGGCGAGATCGAAGTACCATTGCCCGAACTCCTGCATCCACGCCCCGGTCGCCTGCGGCCCGGAGAGCGACACGCCCGGCATCGCCCAGAGGACGTTGAAAAAATTCCCCGTGTGCCCTGTATCGCGCTCGGCGCCGTGCGAAGCGACACTCATTCTCGAAAAGAACTCCGCGCCTTCGTCTTCCCCTAACAGCTGGAACATGGTGGCGACCATGCCATTCTTGCCATTGTCATCGTGCGTCTGCGTCCACGCCGTATGATCGCCATAAGGGATCGAGCCCTTGCCGATGTAGAAACGCAGCAACTTCGCACTGCGCTCGATCGCCTCATCCAGCGCCGGATCCTTCAAGCCAGCAGCCCGTGCCATGATCATCGCCGTCGTCAGCGGAACGCCGGGTGAATTCATCATCCCGTAACCGCTCAGCCGTCCATCCGGCTGCGCGAACTTATGCCCCCATGAACCCACCGCGCTTTGCCCCTTCGCCGCCTCCAGTGCCAGCCTTCGCAAACCCGGCAGCACACGATCATCTTTCGTGGCCATCTGATATTCCGCGAGAAACATCATCACGTAGCCATAGTACCACGTCTGAAATCCATCCGTCGTGAATGCCGCGGCCCACTCGGCTTCCCGTTTCACCAACGCTTCGTATTTCGCGTCCCCGCTAGCCAGCAATGCCAGTGCATTGAGCGAGCGCACGATCGGATTCGGCTTATAGCGGGTATCGTTCATCGACGCGGCGAGCGCCTTGCACCCCTGCTCCAGAATCAATGCCGACTTTTTACATTCATACGGTGCCGTCGCGCTGTATGATCCGAGCACCGGCAACTTCAAAACCACTTCCTCCGTCTTGCCCGCACGCCAGCGTGTCACACGGAACTCGCCCCCGGGCAGGGCTTCCGAATTCGTGAGCGCCTTCCCCCATTCCGTGCGCGGGTCCTTCGCAAAGGCCTTGCCATTGACCCCCAGTATCACATCGCCGACGGCGATCTTGCCATCCGCGGGTGATCCCTTTTCGACTTTGGTGATGGAAATTTGCCGCGCATCGGTGGTGACCAGCCGATCAAAAAACATCCACCCCCGCAAACCCGTGGCTCCCAAATTCCAATCGTGCTTCGCATCCGCCGGAATGACATCGCCCTTGGTGAAATCCGGCATGCGCAAGGCTGTTTTCGGCGCCGCCGCCCGGGCCATCACACCTGCCAACAAAACCGCACTAGTCCCTCGCAGTAGAATGCGGAGGAAATTCCCCGGACATGGTAAAATCGATCGTTCTGTTTTCATGAGCTGTGAGGAATCGCGTAACGGGTCTGTCGCACCTGTATGAAAAATGAGAACATGTTACGACAGACACAGATTTTCATCTTGGAGCCAAAAAATCAACGTGATATTTGCCCCCAACCTGCTCAAAAATGGGCAGGATCGCTGTTCGACTCCATGGATCAATTGAGAATCAATGACTTGGCGACAGCAAACCGTCATGGCCCCATGCAAACATCATCTCACGCTTTTGCTTTGCATGACAAAGCAGCCCGAATTCGCGGGAATCCGGGCTGTCATGAGTTTGCGGGGTCAGGCGGCAGATGCCGCCACCACGGTTACGGACCTGTGACTTTGAGACGGGCGAATTTCTTCGTGCCCAGCGGCGTCGGGAAGGTGTAGGTCACATTGCTGCCGGAAACGGTCACCGTGCCCGGCGAGCTCTCCGTCGTCCATGTGCCTGTAAGCGTGTCGGAGGTTTCCACGAAGAAATTTGTATTATACACCCCTGTGTAGCCGCTACCCATCACCCAGGTGACGCTCAACGTGCCGCCCGTGTTCGTCACGCCCGGCAGTGCCGTGAAGCCGGTCGTGTTGCCATTCGGTCCGCCGAGGAAATACTCGACGCCGTTCGCCACACCGTCGTTGTCGTGGTCATCCGCCGGCGTGCCAATTGCACTATTGGCAGTCTTCCATGAGTCAAAGCCGGCCACGGTTGCGGTGAGATATCCACCGCTATCTAAAGCAAATGAGGTCCAGCCGGTCATGAAAATGAGCGCGAGTTGAGCGGGTGTGAGTCCGCCACTGGAAGTGCCGAAACGCAGAGAAGAACCGGAAACGAATGTGCCGGTCAGGGTAAGAGTGCCAGTCCATGCAGAGCTGCCAGTGGCAAAACCCAGAGCGGCTCCGGCTCCCAAATTGATCGTCGCATTTCCAGTAACGGCCAAAGTGCCGATCGTAGAGTCCACGAAAGTCGCTGCATCCAGTCTGGCGTTCCCGATGCTAACAGCCGTATTGGGCAAGGCATCGTTCACCCCCAACTTGAGCGTGCCAGCGCTGATGACCGTGCTGCCATAGGTGTTGATCGCGGCGAGGGTCACAGTGCCGGCCCCGACTTTGGTCAAAGTCTGCGCGCCGGATATCACCGCATTGATCGTCATGTCGCCGGCTCCACCGATACTGGTGGCCGCGCCAAGAGCCACCGAAGAGCGGGTCGCCGTCGCCGTTTGTGCGACTCCGTTAAAGGTGAAGGTCGGTGTTCCCGTGTATCCCGAACCGGGAGTAGTCACGGTCAGGCCGCCCACACAGAAGTTGGTGGCGTTGCCCACGAACGTCGTGGTCGTGGTCCCCGTGGATGTCCCTCCCGTTACGGTAGCGGTAGGTGCACTCGTGTAACCTGCTCCTGCGGCCGTAATGGTAATCCCTGTGACTTGACCTCCCGTCATCACCGGCGAGGCCGTGGCACCAGTACCGCCGCCACCGGAGATGGTGATGGTTGGATTTGCCGTGTAAACCCTGTTGCCAGTGGTAACCGTAAAGCTTTGCGCCGTCAGGCCCAACCTTGCGATGGCCGTTGCTCCCGTGCCCGTGCCGACGATGGCGACGGTGGGAGGAGTGCTGTAACCCGAGCCACTTCCCGTGGCCGCGACGGTCGCCCCGGCGATCCCGTTGTCAATAGTTGCGGGAGTGCCGGAAGTATTGACCAGTGCGCCATTGGAGCCGATGCCCGTACCGCTAACAGTGATCGGCTCGTTCAGGCCGGTGGTGCCGTTGAGATCCAAAGTGGCACCGCTGCTGACGGTGGTGCCGGATGTCGCGGTGGTCTGAGGGATCCCAAAGACAAGCGCTCCCGCATTTCCCACCTTCAGAGTGCCGCCGCTGACCGTGATCGCACCCGTGAAGGTATTAGCGCTATTGAGAGCCAAGATACCAGTGCCGGATTTGCTCAGTGTAGTGATCCCGGAACCACCGCCTATCACACCCGTAACCGTAGTGCTTCCATTACCCGCAAAAGCAAGGGTGCTTGAAGCAGAACTCGCGATACTGGTGATGGTGCTGACAGCCGTGGTGTTGTTATTGGTGATGGTGCGGGCCGCTGTTAAAGTAACCGCACCGATGGTAAGGGCACCGGTTCCACCGAAGTTGAAGTCGGTTTGTGCAATCACGGGATTTGTGGTGACAACCGTTCCAATGGCCGCAAGCGTACCAGGGCCTGCGAAGCTGTTTTCTACTGTCAGCGTTCCAGTCCCGAGAGAGCTATCGTTACCAAGGGTCAAAAGGGTGTTAGGCGTTTTAAGCAATAGGCCACTGGTAGTGGAGCTACCTTGAATGGTAAGGGAGGAACCTGGATTGATGGTCGTGGTGCCGGTGTAATTGTTGTTCCCGGCAAGATTGACATTGCCATTGACGATGAGGGAGTTGGCACCGGTAAGCGCGTTGGCATTGGCCATCGTAAGAATACCACCACCACCGCCGAGGCGATAAGTGCTGCCGTTTTGTGTCAAGTTACCGGTGTAATTCACATTGCCCACCGCACCGAGATACGCTGCCGTGAGACCAGCGGTGGCGAAATTGAAATCCGTGGACTCATAATTATCCGCCGCAATCGCGCCGGATGAACCAGCAGAAACTCGTTCTAACAAGGCAGCGGGTATGTTTCCAGCTCCGAAACCAGAGCCAAAACTCAAAGCTCCATTCAACCCTATCGCCACGTTACGGGCGGCGCCATTGATCGCCGCAGGGGAATTGAACCGCACAACACCTCCAGAAATACTCATACCACTGGTCGCCGCGCTGTTATTGCCAGATAGCACGAGAATTCCCGCACCTGCCTTTGCAAACTGACGGCCCGGGGCATCCTCGGAAAAAGGAGTCGCAACAGTGGCCGTGAGTCCGGAGGCTACGGAGATGGTGGTGTCCTTGATCAATCGCAGAGCAGTGCCGCCGGTGACGGTGACCGTTCCCTCTTCGAAAACCATGCCTCCAATGTCTTGCGTGCCAGCCACAGTAACGGTGTATGCGCCAGTAGCATCGTTTCCAGCAGCGAATGTAGCAACTCCTCCCGCTTGCCAGGGAATAGGGACAAGGGTGCCGTTTGGCGCGAGGTTCCAGAGCGCGTCCGAATTCCAGGTTCCCGCTGGAGCTGAGTCGCCCGCTCCGGCAAGATCATCATTCAGATCCCAAGCGCTGCCGGTTTCAATCACGGCTTGATAGCTGCCACCAAAGCGGATCTCGTCCAAAAGCATTTTATCGCCGCGGGCCCAGGTGATCGTGTCGAATGTTGATTGATTAACATTGCATGTCAGCGTTGAGACGGCCGATCCGAGGTTCAAGTTGGCGTCTGGAGCATAGATCTGGATGGTATCGGTGGCTCCAGCTCCCCACGTGATCTTGCAGACAATCAAACGGGATGTATTGGCAGTGATCAAGGTGCCAGAAGCAGCGCCTAAGACATTCCCGGCAAAGCCGGTGCCTGTGGTCGAATCGCGAAATTGAGTGGCTTGAACAACGCCATTGGAGTTGCCGGACAAAGACACGCCCACACCCGAGCCAAGTTGAGCACCTTCATTGAGGATGTTGTAATTGAAGTTCGCAGTGCTGAGAGAGCTGTTAGCTAAAGCAAAAGCCAATCGACAATTGTTTGGGGCGACGTCGTATCCCATGATCAAACTGATCCACAGGGTGGCTCCGTCGGCCAGTAGTCCATTCCCGGCCAGCGCGGAAGAGTTAATGGAGCGAGCTCCGCCGAAACGGTTCACGCCGCCTTGAAGATTTCCGATGCCTGCCCCCCGGGATACCAGAGGACCGTAGGCCCGGTTTGGACCCAGGAAAGAATCGGCGCTCGCGCTCCACGTGCCTGTGAGTCCAACTTCACTGGTGCCAGAAGCTCCATTGAGTCCGGTGCTGGTGTAATTGAAAGGTTCATAAACCACTGCGACGGCGGGCAGGATGTTGACGATTGCCGACGTCACCGAGGTTTTGGACGCGGAGTCGGTGACTCTGAGCTTGATCGTATTACCGCCGAGGGACATGCCGTAAATGCTGGTCAGATCGAGTTCGCTGATCGCTGCTGGCGTGGCGCCGGTGATGGCCTCGTCATAATCGCCGTCATTGTCAACGTCCCACTCATACGTTGTGATCGTATTGCCATCCGATGGCAGCGACGCGTTGCCGTTCAGGACGAGCGTACCGCCTGCAAAGACAGTGTAGGGGCCGCCGGGAATGGCGACGGGATCAACGACGGTGACAGTTACGGTGAGAGCGTATGTCTTGGTGCTGCCATCTTCCGCGGTGACCACGGTATTGATGACATTGGCTCCTGGCACGAGACTGATGGGCCCGGAGGTATCGCCGGAAATGACGGTGACACCTTTCACTTTGATCGACGCGAGCGAGTCGGCGGCTGTCGGCGTCAAAGTGATGCTCGGGGCTGGATAGGGAAAGGTAGCCGTGTAGGCGAGCGTGCCACTAGCGAATGCGGGACTGAGCGTTCCGGCGCTGGGTACCAGGCTGGTGAGATCATTATTGGTACTCGCTGCGGCACGCGTGACGGTGATGGTGTAGGTGTTCGTGGTGACACCATCTTCTGCCGTGACCACGGTGGTGACAATGTTCGCGCCCACGCTAAGAAGGATGTTCGGGGATAAGTTGCCAGAGAGAACAGGATTGCCGTTGACCGTGATCGTCGCGCCGGGATCGGTCTTGTAGGGCGTCACTCTCATGCTGGAAATCGCGAATGGAACATCCTCTGTGTAGCTGGTTGTTCCGCTCGCAAAAACGGGAGTGAACCCGCTGGTATTGGTCAAGAGGTCATCCAGCGTGGCAATCGTGCTGGGTGCGGCGCGGGTGACGGTAAGCGTGTAGGTGGTCGTCGTGCTGGTGTCTTGCGATACAACCACGGTGGTAATCACATTGGCACCGACAACAAGGTTGATGGCACCAGACGCATTGCCCGAAGCCACGACATTTCCATTGACCGTAATGGTTGGTAAAACGGGATCTGCCGCGGTCGGGGTGACTGTGATATTCGCAGTGGCAAAAGGCACCGTGGCGGTGTAGCTTGTGGTGCCACTGGCGAACACCGGGGCAAGAGTTCCACTGCTGGCCTCAAGGCTTGACAGCGTGGAATCGGTCTGCCCCGAGGCGAAAAAAGTCATCGCTGAAATCACCAATGCGGTGACAGCCATGAGCCATTTGGTATGATATGTTTTATTTGTTTTCATGAAATTTCCCTTTGTTGCTTTGATCCAAAAGCGTTGCTACTTAAATTGACACAATCACGACAAGTGACTAACACAAAAAGGTCAAGCTTATTTTTCACGGATATTTTTTAAATGATGCATCATTAGTATAATTGATGAACGGAACTCATTTCACCAGACGGTGAATTATCACGAATCCTAACAATCCGAGCAATCCTTTCCATCTGTGGTTCGGGCACATTGAACACCGCGATGTTGGTGTTGGCTGGATCCGTGGAGGAGCCAGCGGGAACGCCGCCAGTCCAGTTAGTCGTAGTAAGCCACGCACCATTGGTCGTGCCTGACAAAGATTGCGCATGGATCGACGGAACGGCCAGCAATGCGGCAAGAGCGGTGGCAAGCGGAAGGCAGAGGCGACAGGGATTGAGGGTGCGTGGTTTCATGATTTTTTAAAAAACTTAGATGAAAATGAAAAGAAAAACCGGAGTTTCACTCTAGCATTTTTCAAACCAATCCTTTCTCGCCGAGCGGAAATTTCAATGATATGTGCATCATTTTTTTTGAACCACCTGCCCATTGATGGACAAGTTTGATTATTCAGGATACGACTCACCAATGGCTTGTCCTGTTTCCGTTCCATTTGCGAGCCATTGCTCCCGAATGCGGCATGGAGTGTCATTTGCCCGGAATTCGGCACAAGGAATGTGTTTTGATTATGAACCGCAGATCGCTCCCGGTTCTGAGAAAATTTCATCCCTGGATTTGAAATCTGTTCGGTAGCGCCCACAATGCGACAAAAACAGCCGGATTTGACAATCCAGGCTGTTATGAACGGCATTGGCTTGCGCTGGCAAAGCACCATCAAGGTCACGGGCCCGTAACCTTCAGACGCGCGAAGCGCTTCGAACCCAGCGGCGTAGGGAAGGTGTATTTCACGTTGCTGCCCGTGACGGTCACCGTCACTCCGAGGGACTCGGTTGTCCACGTGCCCGTGAGCGTATCGGAGGTTTCCACAGTGAAGTTGCTGCCATACACACCCGCATAGCCCGATCCCATCACCCAGGTCACACTCAAGGTGCCGCCCGTATTCGTCACACCCGGCAAAGCCGTGAAGCCGGTCGTATTGCCATTCGGTCCGCCCAGGAAATACTCCACGCCGTTCGGCACCCCATCGGTATCGTGATCGTCATTCAGGTTCGCACCGGCACCGTTGACAGCCGACCAGGACGCGTATCCCAGTTTGACAAGTTTGAGGCTGTTGCCTTCGACCTTCAGCTCGTAGCCCGTGATCGCAGCATCCAGCACCGGTGTGCCGGTGATGCCTGTGGACGCGGTGATCAAGGTGTGGCTGTTCAAAGTAGGCGTGCCCGTGATCTTGATGGTGCCTGCGCTCAGATTGAACGTGCTCGTCGAGGTCGTGGGCGAACCAAGTGTGAACCCTAACGAAGCCCCCGTGCTCACCGTCACCGGCGAGGCCTGGCTGCCTCCCACCAGGGCCAGCGTTCCCGCCGTCACAGCAGTGGCACCGGTGTAAGTGTTAGCACCAGTGAGCGTCAAGGTGCCTGCGCCATTTTTGATGAGACCACCACCCGTGGACAGAGGATCGGTGGCCATCGGACGGGGTATGGTGATGTCAAAACCATTGGTATTGATGATGGCACCGCCACTTTTCACCACGGTATTGTAAACTCCCGCAGCCGTGGGCTGAGCATCGGAGGCGCCGTTATTGCCCATGAAAAAGGTGGGGCTGCCCTGAGCCTCGAGGATGCCGCCGTTGAAGTGGATGGTCGATGTGCCCGAGCCCTGAGATTTGAAGGCGTAGACTTTCAGTTTCCCGCCATCGAGATTGAGAGTGGCCGTGCCAGAACCAAAACCGACCACACCGGGGTTGTTCCCCGTGTAGCCGTAGGTGCCATTGGTGCCCACATCCACGGTGCCGTTGGTGATGGTGAGAGTGCCGCTACAGGCGACATTGTTCGCGCCCATCAAGATGCGCTGACCCACGTTGAGAGTACCATTACTGACAGTGACAGAACCCGTGCCAGCACCTGTGGAGATCGTAACACCGATGTGGAGCGAAGTTGCGCTCGTGCCACTGGCTCCCAAAAGACTCACTGTGCCATTGGTGTTGATCGTCAGCGATCCCGTGCCGCCGTTGATGCCAATCTGCGCCGCATTGGTGTAACCATCACCACCGAATTTCACCACATTGGCGCTGTTGCCTATGATCACAGCACCGTTGGTGCCGCTACCTGAGCCCACGATCAACCGGCTGGTCGTGCCATCAGCCAGCACATCATAGTCGTTGTTGATCACCAATGTGCCTTCATTGACCGTATTCGATCCATAATGGGTATTGAGTCCAGTCAGCGTCCACGTTCCCGTACCTGCCTTCACCAGCGAGACATTCGCTCCGTCTTTAATCGCACCGCTCAGAATGCCGTCACCAGCACCTAACAGAGTCAGGGAACAAGCACTGAAGGTGGAAAAAGCGGTCACATCACCGCTCAGGGTCAGAGTCTGACCCGCTACGGTATTTTCAATCGCCCCGGCACCGTTCGTCCCATTGTTCAATAAGAGCGCGCGATTGGATGATCCACCAGCCGCACCGGTAAACTGCAAACGCCCGGCCGACGTCGAGTTCTGTCCGAGTGAAATGGTATTTCCCGAGCCGATGGGACAAGCAATGCCGCTATCGGCAATGCTCCCCACACTCAAGATTCCTCCGGCGATCGAAGTGACTCCCACGTAAGTATTGGTGCCGGTGAGAATCAGGCTTCCTGTGCCCAGTTTGATCAAATCTCCCGTACCACTGATCACATTACTGGCCGTGACCGCCGCCGTTGCCGCATTCGCATTGATCGTGCAGGCACCGGTAAGATCGATGGTTCCGAGCAAGTCCAAATTGCCCGTCTTGCTCACACGGATCGTGCCGTCATTCAATTGCCACTTTTTGTCGATGCTGGTCAGGGTGGAGTTCGTGAAGAGCTCTAGCGTGGATGCGTTCAGAAGTTTCACCGTGTTCGCCGCTCTTCCCAGGGTGGTGTCTCCTTGCAGATAGAGGATGTTGGCTGCCGCGTTGCCCAAATCGACGTTGACATCGCCAAGGTCCGTTTCTCCGAGGAAATTCAGGCTGGTATGCGCCGTGGCGTTGGTCCCGAGAACGGTGAGATTATAGCCGCCACCCACCAGAAAATCGGTGGAGCCCGCCACATTGTCACCCACGTCCCAGCGATTCGTGAAATCAAGCGTCGTGTCCCCCGTCAGGGTCAGGTGCCGTACGCCGATGAAAGGCGAGGCAATCGGCGTTGAGCTGGTGATCGCGCCCAAGCCGCCGACACCGGTTCCGGATACCGAGATCCGCTCGGTATTGTTAGCGCCGGACGTGCCTCCCAGATCGAGCGTGGCTCCCGAGACGATGGTGGTCCCGTCGGCGACACCGGTACCTGCGCCTAACGCGGAGGCATTGCCGATTTTCAAGATTCCGGCATTGATCGTGGTGGCACCCGTGTAGGTATTTGCACCCGAGAGTGTGAGAATACCGCTGCCATTTTGGGCAATCGTCCCCGTGCCGGAAATCACACCCGAAAGCGTCTGAGCAGCCGTGCTGCTGTAGCTCAGCGAACCGTTGTTGGAAATCTGACCCGCATAGCTGCCCGCTCCTAACTGACCCGCGCCACCCATCACCAGCGAACCGGCATTGATGGTTAGATTGCCGGTGAAGGCATTCACCGTGGTGATGGTCGCGGTGCCGGTATTGCTCTTGACCAACGTCGCGTTGCCCGCGATGCCGTTGACACCCTGCAAGGTGTAATTGTTGCCCGTCGAGTTGTTGAACAACACACTCAGAGGCGAGACATTGCCATTGCTGATGTCCACTGTCTTGTTGGTGGCGGTGTCGTCAAACACCACGTCATCATCGGTGAAGAAATCCGTAGTACCACCGCTGCTGAGATTCCAGTTTTTCAACGGCGAAATGACGTTGGTGCTCCACTCGCTGCTCTGCGCTCCCGACCATACAACGGTCGGTCCGGCCATCACATAGTTGAGCGAATTCGTGACACCGCTGTATACCAGCGAGCCACCCGTTTGCCGTCCCACCAGTGCCGGCACCGTGCCGAGCGTGAATCCGCTGGCGTCGGTGATGCCGCTGGTGAGGCTGATCAACCGATAGGTTCCGGAAGCCACCGGGGTGGTCGATAGATTCACCGTCACCGCTCCGGGGGCGCCATTCACCGTGAGCGTGCCGGAGTTGTTGATCGCTGCCGTGGTTGCGTAATTGCTCAAAGCACCGATGTTCACCGTAGCTGAGCCGCTGAAGGTAAGACTGCCGACCCCAAGCGATCCCGACGCGCCATTGCCTGCTGTCAAGGCGCCACCGGAGGCGACCGTGACCGCACCGGCCACAGCTCCTGTTCCCGTGAGAGTTGCACCCGAGGCCACGCTGACCGCGCTGCCGGCGGCAGTGCTGCCAGTCACGTTTAACGAGCCCTGATTGACCGTGGTCGCGCCCGTGTAGGTGTTGGCTCCCGCCAAGGTCTGCACGCCCGTACCGGTCTTGGTCAACGCCACCGTTCCCGTTCCCGCGGAGTTGTCGGCGATGATGCCGGAGAACGAGGCGGTCGCATTATTGTTGCCAAGGGTCAGTGTTTTGTTCGTGCCCGTGGCATTGTTCAGGATACGGCCCGGCAAGTCTCCTGTGGCTCCGGTGAGACCATTGATGGCCACATCAAATCCATTGAGATCCAGAATGCCTGCGATCGCTCCGCCGTTGAGGATCACGGATCCCTTGCCCGTTCCCGAAGGAATGACGTTGTTGGCACCCATCTGCAAGGTGCCGCCATTCACGCTGGTGTTACCACTGTAGTCGTTCAATGGATTGCTCAGAATGCGCTGACCCGCACCGGTCTGGCCGGAAGTCAAAGCCCCGACTCCCGTGACCTGACCCGTGACATTCACGACACCATCACCTTGCAACACAAACTGATGCGCGCTGCCCGTCACGTTGACCGTATTGGCCAATGTCAGCGAACTGCCTGCGTTGGCCTCCACCCGGACAGCATGCGAAGAAGTGGCGCTGTTGGCAGTAATCACGCCATTCCACGTGTTGTTGCCACTGTTATTTCGCAGCAAAGGCGTCGTGCTCGTGCCCGGCGTCAAAGTCAAGGGTTCCGCCGCCGTGATGATGCTTCCCTCCAGGGCGAGCTGCGCTCCATTCGATACCGATGTCCCTGTGGTTGTGGCTCCCAGTGCATTCGCGTGACCCACTGTCAAAACACCGGCGGAAATCAAAGTCGGCCCGGTGTAGGTGTTGTTGCCTGACAGCACCCATGTGCTCGCGCCGGATTTGGTCACAGATACGGAATTCACTACGTTGGCAATGGTGAAATTCGTGCCTAGCGCAATCCCCCCAGTTGTGGCATTGTTCAAAGTAATTTGTCTGGTGAATGGATTGACAGTCTGAATCGTCGTGTTTGCCGCAATGCCCGTGCCGGTAATGGACGATCCAGTGACAATCCCCTCGACCGAGGCCAGCGTAATGGCGGAATTTGCCGCGACTACCGCTGTCGTTCTTACGCCGATGGGGATCGTTCCCGCAGTCGTTGGCGTGGGGTGATTGCCAATGGCTCCCGCCAAGGTACTGATACCTGTGCCCGTGCCACCTAACACCAGATTTTTCCCGCGGGTGCCAGTGATCAACAAGTCGGGGTTGATCGTGAAATTTTGCGCGCTGTTGTTGTTGATTTGCTGGTTCACCTGATCCGAGGCCAACTCGAAACGTCGATTCGTTAGTGTGATCGGAGCCGCGGCACCTGCAATGCCGAAATTGTGGCTAATAGAACTCGCCGTTCCGGCACCAAACGTAATGTTACCCGTTCCCAGCGCTTCCGTATCAACCAGACTTGCCACATTGATCGCACACGATTGTGTGCCGTTGTTGTGGGTAAAACGCAGTGGCCCGCTGAAGGTGTTCGCCGTTCCGTTCAGATTCAATGTCATCGCTCCCTGGCCACCGTTTGCCGCGCTGATGCCTCCCGAGCCGGTGACGTTGGCATTCACTGTGAAGCTGGAATTGTTATTGCATATGGTGACCTGACTACCGTTATTGAGAGTGAGTGAACCGCTGGTGACGTGTGTTCCGTTGGTGTAAAAAACGCTATTGGCATTAAATGTCATCGGATTGTTGTTCAGGGCATTCGTCCCGAAATCCACATTCCCCTGATTGACGATGATGCCGCCAGTAAAGGTGTTGGTTCCCATGAACCGGATACTTCCAGAGCCGTTTTTGACCAATGTCACGGGCTGGCTACCATTGTTGACAATATTAGCTGAAATTTCAGGGGTGTTGTTTAAATTCGCTCCTGTGACGCCGATCGCGAGTTGCTGCGCAGGATTGAATTGATGGAGCACAAGATCCGCGGGAGAGGCGCCGTTGCCCGCAGTGATGCTGCCGCCGGTGACATTCATGTCGTTGTTCGAACCCGTGATCAGCAAACCACCACTCGTGAGAGTCAGGACATTTCCCGCGCCGATGGCAAAGGTAGTGGCGCCTGTTGGATTTTGAATCTTAAGACTGTTCGTGGTGCGACTTCCGGTCATGGTGGCCGCGGCCGTGATACGGGAGTTCACGCTATCAGAACCAGCGGCAGTGTTGAGCGCCGAATAAGCCGAATAGGCGGAGAGCTCGTATGGCCCGGGGCTGGCGGTTGCGGTGGTAGCCCACTCAAAACCTGTGTTGGCAGTGCCAGAGGAGTAAACCACCCGGCCGCCGTAAATGCCCGTGGCATCCTTGTCCGTGCCGGTGGTGATGCTCAGTCCCGCTGTGCCAGCCGTATTGTTTGTTCCCACGATCAGACTGCCACCGGAAGCACTGGTCGTCATGGCTCCCAGAGACAAATTGACAGGATTGGTAGCACTGTTATTCGTGGCAAGTATCTGCCCTCCGCCGGAGCTGACGGTAAGTCCGCTGAAACTCTGATTGGTGGTTTCCGCAGTCTTACCCGTTACCTGCAAGGCGCCTCCCGACAATGTCAGCGCGTTGCCGCCATTGATGAGATCGCTCGGTGTGGTGAGATTGGCGAAATTCAGCACCGTAGTCCCTCCGGCGAGATTCAATCCTCCCGTGACGCTGTGCGCCGAGGAGCCGTTGAGCGTGAGCGTGCCGACTCCGGTTTTGACGAGACCACCCGTACCCGCGAGGATCGTGTTCGTGCTGTCGCCCACTATCGCTGATAATGCGGCCGTGGCACTGATGTTGTTACCAATCGAGATGGCACCAACACCACTACCGAAATTGATCACCCCACCGCCCGCGCCGCTGATGGTCACCGTGCCATCCTGGACATTCAGACTCTTGGCGCTCTGGGAATCATCCAGAAAAACGGTGTAACTACCTGTGGCATTGATTCCAGCGGAGAAAAAAAGATCGTCATTCACCGTGGTGGTGGTGGCGGAAGTGGCCACGGTGCCGTTAGGGCTGGTGCTCCAGGTGTTGCCACCGGTTTGCCATAGGGTACTGGCAGGCGAGCTGCCGCCAGCACCCGCTGTAGCTTCATCGACGTCCCAATAGAGATTGACGGCATGGGCCATCGGAAATGTGCAGGAGAATCCCACGAGGGAGAGAACAGCGGCGAGAATACGATTGTTTTTTTTAGCTTTCATGGATTTGGGCGTCGCAGGGTTGAAAGAAATTGGGGAAACGTTTCTTTACCCTGCGTGCCTACCAAAATTCTCGGGGCAGGTCAAAACAAAAGCGTTGATAATCAAAAAATGCGTGATCATTACCGTCCGCTCCCCGCTCCCCGCCCGAATGAGCGCCCGGAAACTCTGCTGCTATGGTTTCTCCACCAAACGTGTGAATTCCGCGCACTGCCGCTGCCAGTATTGCATCAACCGCTGCAAGGTTTCCGGGGCTTTTTCCGCCAGGTTGTGCTGTTCGGCGCGGTCTTTCGACAAATCGTAAAGCTCCCAGTCTTTGCCGTGCAGGGAAACAATCTTCCAATCACCACAACGCGCCGCACGATGCCCCTCATGCATCCACCACAGGCCTTCGCGCTCGATGGCGACATCGCTGCCGAGCGCAGGCACCAGACTTTTCCCCGGCGCGGGCGGCACTTTTTCGCCCTGCCATTCGCCCGGTTTTTCCACTCCCGCCAGTTCCAGAATGGTGGGCACGATGTCGATGACGTGCGCGGGCGTGTGGCGCAGTTCGTTTTTCGCCGCGATGCCCCTGGGCCAGTGCGCGATCAGGGACGTGCTGATGCCGCCCTCGTGCACCCACGTTTTGTGCCGACGGAACGGCGTGTTGCAGGCACTGGAAAACCCCGGTCCCAGACAAAGGTAGGTCGCAGCACTGCCAGGCTCGGCATTTTTGTCATGTCCCCCATCGCGCACCATCACCTCGGCACTCGCGCCGTTGTCAGAGGCAAAAAGGATGAGCGTATTGTCATAGGCATTCATCGCCTTGAGCTGCGCGATGATGCGACCGATCTCCTGATCCATGCGATCGACCATCGCCGCGTGGATCGCCATCTTGGTGGCCTGGAAACGCTTCTGCTCTTCCGTTAGATCATTCCACGGCAGCGGATGGAGAATCTCCCCGTCGCCCAGCTTTTCGCGAAACTCGGGAAACGGCGCGGGCGGGCCGACGTCTTTTTCCACCAACGACAGTTCCGTGGTAATCAAACCCATCTCGCGCTGACGCCGGTAACGCTGCTGGCGCAGTTTGTCCCAGCCTTCCAGGTACTTGTCGCGATACTTCGCGATGTCCTGCGGTAGGGCATGCAAAGGAAAGTGCGGAGCATGAAAAGCGATGTACTGGAAAAACGGTTTGTCCGGCGTGTTTTTCGCATGATCCTTCAGGCACTCGATCGCATGATTCGCCGTGGTGATGGTGATGTAGTGCTCCTCGCCGACCTGCACAGGCTTCACCGCGACATCATCGCGATAGGTGCCAGCCGTCGTGAAAAAATTCCCCGGACTCGCGATGTTGAGCGATTTGTCAAAGCCCCCGTCCAGCACCTTGCCGTCGATGTGCCATTTGCCCGTATGGTAGCTGCGATAGCCAACTTTGGTGAGATAGGCGGGCAACAGCGGTGCCCATGGCTGACGTTTGCCCATGACCCCGCCGCGCACGGATGGCAGGGCATCACGGTGGATTTGCTGCGCGTAATATCCCGTCAGCAAGGCCGCCCGCGTCGGCCAGCAGCGCGCCGTATTGTAGAACTGGGTGAAACGCAGACCGTTTTTGGCGAGCGCATCAAGGTTGGGCGTGGCGATCTCGCTGCCGTAACAGCCGAGATCGGAATAACCGAGGTCATCGGCCAGAATCAGCACGACGTTCGGCTTGGGCGCGGCATGCAGCGTTGCTAAAAAGCAGCAACCTGACAAAATCACCTTCGTAAAAAGATTCATCATTCGTTCGATTTGAGTTGTTTCACGCCCGGCACCATCTGTGACTGATGTGTTTGCACAGCTTGCTGGATTTTTTTCAGAACTTCGGGATGCTGCGCGGCGACGTCTTTGCTCTCCGCCGGGTCATCGCCCAGGTGATAGAGCAAGGGCGGCTCGTGCGGTTTCTTCGGTTGGCTTCCATACCCGCCTTGCGTGACAAAATGCGCCTTCCACGGACCGATGCGACAGGCGAACAATTGCGGACCACGATAGAAAAAATAGGGACGCTCCGGCAACGTCAGGCTCTCTAACAAATGCGGGCTGAGGTTGATGCCATCCAGCGCCACGCCGTCCGGCAACTTGACCCCTGCCATCGACAAAGCCGTGGGAAACCAGTCCATCGCCTGCACCAACTGCGACGACACCGACGGCTTGATGCGCCCTGGCATCCACGCAAGGCATGGCACGCGCATGCCACCGTCCCAGGTGCTGCCTTTGCCATCGCGCAAAGGCCCGGCAGAGCCACCTTGCTCGCCCATGATCAGCCAGGGACCGTTGTCACTGGTAAAGACCACCAGCGTGTTTTCCTGCAGGTTCTCCTTGCGCAATGCTTCCAAGATTTGTCCCACGCTCCAGTCGAGCTCCTCCACGGTATCCCCATAAATCCCCGCCTTGCTCTTGCCTTTGAAATCAGCCGAAGCGAACAAAGGCACATGCGGAAAGGTGTGGGCCAGGTACAGAAAAAACGGCTGCGTTTTGTGATCGCCGATGAATTTCACCGCTTCCTCGGTGTAGCGTTTTGTCAGGGTCGTCTGGTCCGCGGGTTGTTCGATGATCTTGCCATCGCGCATCAGGGGCACGTTCCAGCCATCGGCTGGCGGAGTGGCCGAGGATGTGGACCCCTTGGGCAATCCGGGCTTCGCATCCATGTCGTTCGAATAGGGCAAACCAAAACTGTGCTCGAAACCCTGATCGAGAGGACGCGAGCCTTCGTGGATGCCGAGATGCCACTTGCCGATGTGCATGGTCGCGTAGCCGCTGCCGCGAAGGGCCTCGGCGATGGTGATTTCACCTGGCGGCAGCCCCCCTTTCGAGTTGGGAAAAAGCACGCGTTCGACATTGCCGCACATGCCGCTGCGCAGCGGGTAGCGCCCGGTGAGCAAGGCCGCGCGACTCGGCGTACACACTTCCGCCGCCACATAAAAATCGGTAAAACGCACCCCCTCTGCCGCCATTCGATCGAGATGCGGCGTGCGGATTTTTTCCGCGCCGTAACAACCGAGATCGCCGTAGCCGAGGTCATCGGCGAAAATGAGGATCACGTTCGGCTTCGGTGCCGCAGAGACGGCTCCGCAGGCGAGCACGACAGACAAAAATCGCAGCAGGAGAAATTTTTTCCGTTTCATCGTTCGTTCAGTTCGTGAATGGTTCCGTGCAGGACGCTATCGCCGATTTTCAATTCATAACAATAGGTGGGCGCGAGATCGGGAATCTCCAGCGTGATGGTGCGTTTGTCTTCGCTGAGTTTGGTGCTGGCGATGGTCAGCGGTTTTTCGTCGTAGTGCTTCGAGCCGTACTGCGCCGTGCGTTTCAGGCTCCACACCTTGAGCGATGCGGCATCCGTGGTGATGGCTTCGCTGAATGTCACTGTGATTTTTTGTTTCGCCGCGTGAAGGGCCATCGGCACGGGTACCGACTTGCTGCCGCGACGAATCCGATAGAATCCACCGGGCGCATTCGCATTGCCCGCCCAGGCAAACATGCCAGTGGTGTAGAGCGCGCCGTCATCGGCGAAACGCCCGCGCATGATGCCCGACTTGAAGGCCGGCATCGGCAACTCGCACACCGCGCCCTGCCACTGACCCTTCACTTCCTCATGCGGCACGATGAACACACGGCCCGTGCCGTAGCTCAGATTCAGCAAGCTGCCGCCCAGATTGCCCCACGCGTTTTTCGGCACCCACAGCAGCTCGGCGGGACTGCGGTCCTTCGCATTGGTCATCCACACCATCGGCGGCTGCATCGCGGCATCGGAGGAATCCGTGACATTCGAGTATCCATACATGTTGCCGTAAAAGCCACCGGGCTTGACGTGGTTGATGCGGTTTTTCGGCGTCCAGTGACCTTCCTGATCGGTCACGAAAAAACTGCCGTCTTCGTTCAAACAAACCCCGTTCGCCGCGCGGAAGCCGTTTGCTACGATTTCCGTAGTAGTTCCCTCCTTGCTGACCTTGAGCAGCGTGCCGTGATGCGGTACCACGCTATCGAGCGCATGCCGCGCGGATTTGGCATAGTAGAAATTCCCTTCCTTGTCGGTCTGCAAGCCCATGGCAAATTCATGGAAATGCTCGGTCACCTGCGCGTCGTTGTTGAAACAGGCGACCTGGTCGATCTCCCCATCGCCATTGAGATCCACGAGTTTCGCGATCTGATCTCGGCAGGTGATGAACAGTTCCTCGCCGCGGAATTTCACGCCCAGGGGTTGGAACAATCCGCTCGCGATGCGACGCCACGTGAGAGTCGCCGGGGCTTTTTCCTTGATGCCATCCACGCGCCAGACATCGCCATTCCACATCGCCACGATCGCACCTTTGCCATCCGGCGTGAAATCAAATCCCCCGGGCCGCATCCAGCTTTGATAGGGATTTTCGATAGGCAGCGGAAATTCATCGGCGACAAACGGCGCGTCTTCCTTGCCCGCCACCGAGGTGGTGGTGACGGTGGCCGTCGATTGCGCCGGACCACCTTTTGTCAGCGCGACGAGATCAATCGTTTCAGGCATAGCACCGGCAAGCGCTGTGATCGATGCCGCATCGGCACGGGAAAGGAAAAACCGCACCTTCGCCTGACTGGGCAAGCTGGCAACCCAGTAGCCGCCTTCTTTCGCCAGGGTGCCCTCGCCTTTCATCACCACCTCCAACGAATCCGGAGCCACGCGCAGCTTCAGCATTTGCCATGGCGCGAGCCCGTGGATCGTGCGCACAAACACCGGCTTGTCGCCATTCTCGATCCATGACGGCGACTCCAGCAGACGCGCGCCGTGGATTTCCTCTTCGATCACGCACTGGTTCTGATAGAAATAAAGACCCAGGTATTTCAACCCCGGATGCGGACCATACTTTCTGCCATCCTTCGCCGGTGCCCGTTTGTCCTCAAAGTCCGTCATCGCCCAGCCCGGTCCCTCGGGCAGCACGATGTGTTTTTCGCCACTGAGAGACGTGTGCGTGCCGTGACTGCCGTCAAACGCAATGCCGCGCCAATCGACGAAGTCACCCGTGGTCGCCGCGGCGAGACGCATGGTGTCGTGATCATACACCATCCACGCCCGGCCTTTCGTCACGCCGCCAGGACCGGCATCCAGCCGGATGGCGATGCCCTTTTGCGCGATGTTGCCTTTTTCAATCTGATAGGTCCACTGCAGCGCGGGCCCCAGCTCCATGCGCTTGAACGGCGGCAAGGAACGATCCTCTTTTTCCACCTCTGCCGAAAGCATCGCCTTGGGCAAGGATGCCAGAGACTCCGGCGTCACCGGCGTGTATTGCGAGGGATTGTGCGGTTTCAGATAGGTTTCGCGGATGTAATGAATCACCGCGTATTTCTGCGCCGTGGTGTATTGCGGCATCGCCGTCATTTGATTGTAACCATGCGTGAGTGTGAGATACATCGAATACGGATCCGCGCCGTTCTTGAACTGCCCCTCGCCAAAACGCAGAGCCGTGGGTAGCGAACCCGGCTTTTTCAGATCACCATGGCAAACGATGCACATCGCCTGATAAATGGCATCGCCCTCTTTCAGCGATTGACCGTTCCACGCCTGCACGAGCTCCGCGTGATCGCTGCGTTCCAGCGCCTGCACCCATCCCGTGCCGCCCTCCAGCTTCGGCTTCTGCCCCGCACGCGGCACGTAGGAGAAGTCGGGCGTGTTCGCTCCCTTCGCGTCGTTTTGAAACAGCAGCGCGATCTCCGCAGGTGGCATGGCGCGTTTCCACACCCGCAGCGCGGAAATGGAGCCACGCTGGAACGCCCCGCCGAAGTCCTTGCTCGCCTGTCCCACCTTCCACACATGCCCCTTGACGTCGGGACTCTGGAACGACTCCTGTTCCGCGACCTTTTTCCCATCGAGCCACAGCTGCACAGTGCCCTTCTGCGATGTCAGCACCACCGTGTGCGGCTTGCCATCCGTGACCTTGCGCCCACCACTGCACTCCCCCAGCCAGCCGATGTCATAAATCAGTTTACCCCCGCGCAAGAACAAAGCCTTGGCCCCCGGCGACCACGGGCCCTTCGCATCGCACATCGCGAACAAGGTCCCATCAGCCGTGGTGGAAAAGGCCGCCATCGCCGTGAAATCGGCCCCGAGATCGAGTCGGGCCTCCGGATACTCGCCACCGCGATTCCCCAGCGCAGGAACTTTTTCCGGCCCACGCACCAGTTTCCCCGCACTCCACACCCGCAACAAGGGATCCCCCTTGGCTGACTGCTCCAGCGCGATGTCATGCGAAACAGCGCGATCCAACGGAATCGAAAGATCCTCACCCCACGAAACCTTGCTCGCGCCCTCCACATGCAGCCGATAGTTCTCCGGCCACTGCTCCGCCGTCAGCGGCAACGCATTGCGCGGCGGCGCAGCATGAACCGCAAGACCGAACCCCAGGAGCAAGAAGATTGATTTCATCATCACGAGACAGTCTGTAGCCTCTCCCCGAGATTTGCGCAAGGGGGATCGTGGGATCATCCTGATTGATCACGCCATATCATCTCTCCGCCACGGGATGCACTCAATCAGCAAGAACACGAACCGCAGCCTTTGCTTTTCAGCGAAGCGAGTTTGCGTTCGATCTCCAGCGAGGTGGGTGTGATGGCCAGGCCGCCGAGGGAGGTGCAGCGGTGTTCGCGCGGCATCATGGTGGAGACGTGTTTGGCGGAGTCGATGACTTCATCGAGCGGGATCAGCGGGTCGAAATCGGCCAAGGCCATGTTCGCGCAAGACAGCGCGTTGCTGGCGGCCATGACGTTTTTGCCGAGACAGGGCGCCTCGACGCGGTTGGCGATGGGATCGCAGATCAGGCCGAGCATCGACTGGAACGACATCGAGGCCGCGGCGATCGCCTGATCGCGTGTGCCACCGGCCAGGGTGATGAGAGCCGCGCCCGCCATGCAAGCGGCGGAACCGCCCTCGGCCTGACAACCGCCCACTTCCGCGGCAAAGGTCCAGCGCGTGGCGATGAAGACGCCGATGAGCCCGGCGGCGAGCATGGCCTTGGCCATTTCCTCTTCATCGAGATCCAGCTCCTCCGCCATGGCGATGACCGCTCCGGGCAAGGCCGCGCAGGCACCGGCGGTGGGCGCGGCGACGATCACGCCCATGGAGCTTTTCACTTCCATCAGCGCGGTGACGTAGAGCACGATGCGATTGAGCGCGCCGCCATTGAGCAAACGCCCGGCTTGCATCAGTTCAGCGAAACGTCCGCTCTGGTGATGCAACACGCGGTCCTCATAGCTCGTGCCCGCGATGCCACTGTCGATGGACCGACGCAGAATGCGCACGATGTGTTTCATGCGCTCGATGACTTCCTCCTCGGTGAAATTTCCGCGCGCCCTTTCATAGGCGACCGCCAGTTTCCACAAGGGCGTTTTTTTGTCACCATCCCACTCCAGCATTTCCGCGCAGGAAGTGAAGGGCAGCTTGATTTCCTTGCGCGAGGGCACGGGCAATACGGGCGAGAGGCGTTTCACCATGGTGGCGACACTTGCAGGCACTTCGGGAAAATGATCGCCGCGCACTTGCAGGAGTTTTTGCCCACCGGCGGCGTGGGCGATCACTTCCATGCCGTCGAAGGAAAGCTCCGTCGCGGGATCGACCCACAGCAAGGTCTCGTGATAACCGCCATCCATGTGCAGGGAAACGCCATCGATGCTGTGCACTTCCATCATGCCGCCACCGGTGGAAATGGCGATGACCGAGTGTTTCTCCCGCGCATTCGTGAGAGTGAGGCGATAGGTGTTCGGATGCGGATCGCCGACATCGACGGTGACGATGTGCTGCACCATACCGCTTTCTTCATACGTCCGCATCGAATTCGGCAGGCGTTCGTCATCGGCATCCCAGCCTAACAAACCGCCGAACAGGCCCATGTCGGAGCCCTGGCTGTCGTGCGTGGTGGGCAGCGAGCCCTCGCGATCGAACTCGATCAGCACGGAGGAAATGTCGCCATCCATCAGATCACGGGCGAGGCGACCGATGCGGAGCGCGGCGGCGCAATGAGAGCTCGAGGGCCCGCGCATCACGGGGCCGATGACATCGTTGAAGATCGATACAGGATTCATGACTGGTTAGAGAGAGGGAGAAAATTCTTTCGCGGGATAGACTAAAGCTTTTTCGCGACCTTGCAAGACGGCGATGATGCGTTCGAGAATTCGTTGCTGATAGGCTGCCGCGCTATTGGCACCCTTGCCGGAAGGAAGCTTTTTGAGACGTTTTTCCATCACGGACAACAGCGGGCGCGCTTGTTCACCCATGCGGTCGAGCACATTGGCGGCCTGCAGCGCGGCAAACGGGGCGGCATTCTGCGTGAGCACACGCTCCAGCACGGGCAATGCGGCATCGGCATGGCCTTGTTTCGCCAGCGCCTCGGCGGCGGCCACTTGCACGGAAAGCACATCGTCGTTGAGTCGATCGCGCAGGGCTTTTTCCGCATCGGCGGCTTTGTTGCCGAGCACCGTGCATCCTTGCGCCGCCCACCAACGCACGGCCTCGTTCTCATCAGCGAGCGCCTGGATCAAGGTCGGGAGTTTCGCCGCATCGCGCGAGGATGCCACCATCGCGAGATCATAGACCCGCTCTAACGGATAAGCACCCGCCTGACGCGAGGCATCGTAGCCTTCGTGCTCCGAGCCCTCGGGCATGAAGCCATTGTCCACGATATCGAGGGTATGCCGTTTCAAGGCCGCGCGCATGCGCTCGACGGTGGCACGGTGCGCGGGATCGTAAGCGAGATTTTTCACGTTGTCCGGATCCGACTCCATGTCGTAGAGCTCCTCGCTGGGCTTGCTGCCCCAGAACATCGAGGTGGCATCGGTGAGTTTCCCCTGCTCCGCGAGCTTCGCCCACGACTGGTAGCCGCGCGCCTGAAACATGTAGTTCAGCGGCTGCACATAGGGCAGGTCCGGGCGGAAATTGCGGATGTAGAGCCAGCGGCGTTCGGCCACCGAGCGCATGGTGTCGTAGCGCTCATCCATGCGGTCGCGTGTGCAAAACACAAATTGATTAGGCTCGGCGCGCGCTTCGCCGGCGAAGGGCTTGCCCTGCATCACGGCGGTGGATTTCACCCCTGCCAGCGACAGGACCGTGGGGCCGAAGTCGGGAAAACACACGGGGTCCTTGACGCGCGTGCCCGGCGCGGCAGGAGCGAGGTGACGCCACTTCGGCGGGAAATAGACGATCAGAGGGACATTCGTACCGCTCTGTTGCAAAAAGCGTTTGCTGCGCGGCAAGACACCGCCGTTATCCGCGAAGTAAAACACGATCGTGTCCTCGGCGAGGCCGGCTTTTTCCAGCTCATCGAGTTTTTCCGCGATCATGCCGTCCATCGTGTGAATGTGATCATGGTAGCGCCCCCAGTCATCGCGCAGCTCCGGCGTGTCCGGTTGATAGGGGGGAATGCGCACCAGCGCGCGATCCAGGGGAGGCGACGAAGGTTTGCGATCCTGCACGGGAAACAGGCAGCTTTCGTGCGTGATCTCGTGGTTGAACACACTGAAAAACGGCTGCTCCGGCTTGGCCCGTTTGCGCCAATGGGCGTCATTGCCGCTTTGGTCCCACGTATCCTTGATCGAAATCGGACTGTTGTAATCGGTCTTCGCATTGTTGGTGGTATAGTAGCCGGCCGCACGGAGCAAGGCGGGGAATCCCTGCATCGCCTGCGGGATTTTTCCCCCGGCGCGCATGTGCCCCGCAGGCCCGGAACTGACGGCGAAACTGCCCGTGATCAAAGCAAAGCGCGACGGCGCGCAGACCGGTTGCGAAAAACAACGTTCGTAGAGGATGCCATCCTTGGCGAGCTTGTCGATCGTGGGCGTGCGTGCGAGTTTGTCGCCATAGCAGCCGAGAAACGTGTGATTGTCCTCGCTGGTGAGCCACAAAATGTTAGGGCGCTTGACCTCCGCGATCACGGGAGAGACCAACAACCCGAGGGTGGTGAGTAAGATGCGGAACAAGAATTTCATATGGATGGAGTCAGTGGGTAAACGTTTCATGACCGTGAGAGATGTCTGACTGTTATTTCGCCGCCGCTTTGAGTTCCGCCAGACGCGCACGCATTTCCGCCATGCGCGCGGCCTGCGCCGGATCCTTCGCCAGATCCTTTTCCTCGCGCGGATCCTCGGTGATGTGGAACAACTGCTCGACCTGGAAGTCCGGCCAATAGAAGTATTTCCAATCCTTGCGCACCAAGGCCTCGGACGAGGGAATGCGATGGATGTTGCCACCAAAGGCGCTGAACTCATACAGAAACTCCTGTCTCCACGCGGGTTTGTTCTCCGCGAGATAAAGCGGCGAAAGATCCTGCCCCTGCATGGTCTTCGGGGCCTTGATGCCCGTGGCGGCGAGGATCGTGGGCGCGAGATCGGCATTGAGCGCGAAGTCGTCATTGGTGCGGCCGCGCTTGTCCGCTTTCAGGCGGGGATCGCGCACGATGAGTGGCACGCGGATGCTTTCCTGATGCGGATACCATTTGTCGGCCAGTCCGTGCTCGGCGTGGAAGTAACCGTTATCTCCCGCGAAAATCACCAGCGTGTTTTCCAAAAGATCTTGTTTTTTCAGTTCCTCCATCACCTTGCCGCAGGTCGCATCCACTTCGGTGGCGAGGCGGTAGTAGTTTTTCATCATCTCCTGGTATTTTTCCGGAGTGTCGAAACGCCAGTGCCAGCGCACGCGGCCTTCGTTGCGTTTATCCGAGAGAAACGGCGGCAGGCGCTTCAGTGACTCCTCGGTGGCATTCGGCGGCACGGGAACCTTGATGTTTTCATAAAGCGACATGCTCTGTGGTTGAGGCAGGAATTGTTTGGGATTGCCATCCTCGGCATGCGTCGCGAAAAACGCCAGCGTCAGGCAGAACGGCTTGTCCTTGGGCCGCTGCTGCAGGAACTCCAGCGCGTCGTTTTCATTTTTCTGCGTCACATGGATCTTGGTACCGTCCTTTTGTTTGATCCAGTGGGTGCCGGAATAAGAGCGCCCGAAGTCAAACTCCTTCGCCGGAAAATCCCCATTGTGCCACTTGCCGATGTGGCCGACGTGGTAGCCGTTCGAGCGCAGCAGACCGGGATACGTTTCGCTCCAGGGAGTCTTGAATTCCTTCATCGCGATGTTGCCATGGCGCGACATCCACTGGCCCGTGAACAAGGTCGCACGGCTCACCCCGCAGATCGAGGTGGTGACGCAGCTGTGCGTGAAACGGCATCCTTCCTTCGCCAGTTGATCGAGATTCGGCGTTTGCAAAAACGGATGACCCGCGCAGCCCAGCGTGTCGTGCCGCCAGTCATCGGCAAACAACACGACCACATTCATCGGTTTCGCCGCATGGGCCAAGGTGAGGCCGAACAAAAAGAAGAAGAATGCTTTCATATCGTGGAATGGGTTACGCGAGTCTGATGCCAAAACCTACAAGCCGACAACAGAAAAGTCCGCGATATCCCGGAAAGCATCGCCACCACGGGAATGAGCTTGACGTCGCATGCGGGGAATCTAGTTTTTTGGGCAAATGAAGACCATTTCCACTTTCTCGCTCCTGCTCGCTCTTGTTTCCTCCTTGCTCTTCAGCTCCTGCCTCACGCAGCGCACCGTGACACAGGGGGGACGCACGGTGTCACAGGACTACGTCATCAAGCGCCCGATCAAGGACGCGCTGGACAATTCGCGTTGATCGCTTGCGGATGAAATCAATCGACGCGACAAATTGGCGTTTGTGATTTGATCGAATCTGTGCAAAGTGGCGGCGCGCATGAACGATGACCTTTCGCCGACACCGGGGATGTTTCGCAAGGACCTCGCGGTCCTTACGAAGGTGCGGCTGAACACCTTCGTGCTGGTGACGACATTTTTCGGCTACTTTCTCGGTGCCAAAACGCATGGCTGGGACTGGATGCAGCTGTTTCACACCATCCTCGGCACCGCGGCGGCGGCCTTCGGCTCGGCGGCGTTCAATCAGCTGATGGAAATCGATCTCGATGCGCGCATGGCCCGCACGGCGGACCGGCCCCTGCCGTCGAAGCGCATGGACGTGCTGGTGGCTTTTGTGATCGGCGTCCTGCTCAGCGCCTTCGGGCTCGTGCATCTCTCGGTGATGGTGAACAAAATGACGGCCGTTCTCGCGCTGATCACGCTGGTGACCTATGTGTTTCTCTACACCCCGATGAAGCGGAAACATTCGGTCAATACCCTGATCGGAGCCGTACCGGGAGCGATTCCGCCGATGATCGGCTGGACCGCCGCGGGCGGGGCCTTGGATGAATCCGCCTGGTTTTTGTTCGCCTTGTTGTTTCTCTGGCAGTTGCCACATTTCATCGCCATCAACTGGATGTGCCGCGAGGAATACGAAAGCGCGGGGTATCGCATGTGGTCAAATGGCGACGTGTCCGGCGTGAAAAGCGCGCGGCTGTGCCTCTGGTTTTCCGCCTGCCTGATGCTGTTGCCACTGTGGCCGTATCTGAGCGGACTGGCCACCTTGCCGTGGCTGATGTGCGGCGTTCTGTTAGGCGTGCGGCTGATCATGCTATCCCGCAACTTCGGCCAAGCGGGCGACCGCGCCAGCGCCCGACGCCTGTTTCTGTTCACCCTGCTCTACCTGCCCGCAGCGCTCACGGTGTTGGCGGTATGCTGGAAAGGCTCCGCTGCGCGGTGATTTGGGGGCTGTGAAAGCTAAGCGCCGCAGGATGATCAGCATCAACCGGAAATCCGGCGCCCAAAAACAACACGAACGAACAAGGCAATCAGCAAGCCGAAGAGCAAACCCAGGGCCGCTCCCATGATCAGGTTGAGATTAACGTTGGGGCTGGAGGGATATCGAGGAACGAAAGGTTCTTCGTGAAGTTCAATCATTGAGATATTTCTGAGAATCAACTGATCCGTTCCGAACTTTTCGCGCATTTTTTCTAACAAAGCCATTTGGGTTTCGAATTCTTTCTGGACTTCGAGGACAGTCGGATCGCTGGCATTGCCGTTCGATCTTGTTAGGAGGTTATCCCGTTGTTTTCGTTTTTCCTCAACGACATCAGCCTGATCCACGATGGCTTTTTCCATCTCTTTGAGCGAATCCGCTAGGATCTCACGCGCCTTATCCTCACGGCGTTTTTTGTAGGCCTCATAGACTTCCTTGGCAATGTCGCGCGCTTGCTCCCCACTGGTATGTCTTACTTTGATTTGTATCAGGTCCGTACCTCTGATGTTCTGTGCGTCAACGATGCCGCGTAAAACGGCAATTGCATCCTCTTCCGTCATGTTCCAGTTCTTGGAGAGATCCAGTTTTTGCACCACGGGCTTGAGAGTCAGATTGGCGCGTATCACTTCAAACTCCGTTGCCAACTGTTGAGGAGTTGAGGTACCTTTTTGATACGTCGAAGGCCGCACTTGTACCAATGCCGTGCTCTCAAATTTCTTCGGCATCACGTAGGTGATGACGCACGCTGTCAGGAACACGAGCAAAAACGTGACGATCACGATGCCGGAATAGAGCAAACATCCGCGCGAAGATGATTTGGCGGGCGGGGAGGAAATCGGTGGAGGATTCATGGCAGCTCCTATCCTACCCTATACATAGCGCGTGTCTATCAAGAATAAGGAGAAGGGATTTTCAATCCCTTGTTTTTCCAAATTCAGGGATTGAAAATCCCTGCTCCTTACTCATGGAGTCCCCATCGCGTAACGCAGTTGCGTCTGCGCGATGTTCGACTCGGTCACTAGATCAAAGTAGGCGAGACGGGCGAAACTGAGATCTTCCTCGGAACGCAGGGTTTCCAACACGCCACCGATGCCCTGTTTGCCACGCTCGCGGGTGAGTGCGTAGGCTTTTTCGGCAGCGGCTAACAGTTTTTCCGAGATGGCGATGCGATCGCGCAAGGAACGCACCGCGGCCACGGACTCCAGCACTTCGCGGGTGATGCGTTGACGGGTTTTTTCCACGAGCACGGATTCCTTGTCGGCGAGGCTGTCCGCTGTGGCGCTGCGCTGGCGATCGAACAATCCGCCGGGACCGACGCGCCAGCCGATGCCGATCACGCCATCGGCCACATCATCGAAATTTCCCGTGTGCGAATTGAAGCCGCCGCCGAATCCGCCGACAAAACCGCGCACCGTGACATCGGGATACCACGGTGCCTTGCGCGTGCCCTCGGCATCCGTCCTGGCAGCGGCCAGCATGGCTTCGCGACTGCGCAATTCCGGACGACGATTCAGTGCCGTGGTGACGAGCGAGGTCATCGAGGATTCAGGAGAAATGTACGTCAACGGCGTGAGTTCGCCGGTATCGCCACGCAGCTTCAGCCCGTTCGGCAAACGCAGCATTTCGCACAGTTTCGCCGATGCCGTTTCCACATCTTCCTGCGTTTTGCGTATCATCAGGTCGTGGCGAAAGGTCTGCACTTGCGCCCGCAGCTGATCCGCTTCAAAGGCCACGCCCGCTTTCACCGCGGCACTGAGCTGCGTTTCGTAATCACCCGCCAGCACGCGCGATTGCTGGCTCACTTGCAAACTCGCCTGTGCCCGCAGAAGGCGGAAGTAGGCCTGCGTCACTTGTGCCACCGATTGATTGCGCGCCGCATCGACTTCGTGCTCCGCCGCCTTGGCGCGTTGTTTCGCCGAAAGATTTTGATAGATCACTTCACCGATGCGCAATTCCGCTGCGACGCCGAGACCTGCCTGGTAGTTGTTTTTCGATTCCTCGGTGACATTGCCGGGAATGTCCTGCAAATTGCCCGCGGTGCGGTGATAGCTCGTGCCCACGGTGAGCCACGGGAAAAATTTCCGGCGCGTATCGGCATACTGCGCGCGTGCGGTTTGCAGGGAAACGCGGGCGGTTTCGATATCGAGATGATTCGCCCCCGCCAAACGCAGCGCGGTGGCGAGGTTGATGTCGTTGGTGGGCAACGTGGCAGGTTCTTCCGCTGCATGAAGCAGACCTGCCCATAAGAAAAGAATGAGGAAACAGCGCATGAGTGGATGAGGGTTATTTTTTCAGAGTAACGGCTTGGCCATCGGTGAGGGTCAGACCGGTCAAAACGATCGGAGTTTCCTCGCCCTGCAAGCCGGTGAGGATTTCGATGTTCTTGCCGTCGTTGAAACCGGTGGTGACGGGAGTTTTGACCGCTTTGCCGTCTTTGAACAAAAAGACGGACGAAGATACTTTTTCGATGAATACAGCACTCGCCGGAGCAAGCAGGGCATTGGTGTGCGTTTCAGCGGCGAGCTGGGCTTTGATGTAGGCACCGTCGATCCATTTGCCGTCGGCATTGGCGACATCGACTTCGACCTTCATTGTCGCCGAGCGGGGAGCTATGGTCTGCGCGCTGCGCGAAATTTTTCCTTCCCACTCGTGACCGACCATGCGGGCGAGCGTGCCGGGTTTCATGAAACGGGCTTCGTTTTCCGGCACGGGGACTTCGGCGCGCAGGGTGGAAAGATCGGCGATCGTGACGACGGCACCCGCCGTGCCCGTGCCGCCTGCGGGGATGAAGGCACCGAGATCAGCATGACGGGCGGTGATGACGCCATCGAAGGGTGCCTTAATGGTGGCGTATTCGAGAAGAACTTCGGTGCGCTTGAGGGCTGCATCGGCGATTTTCACCGCGCCCTCGGCTTCATCGAGATCCTGCGGCAAGACCAGGCCGGGGGCTTTTTCGCTGGCCATGGTGAGGCGCTGGAACGTGGTGGCGGCAACTTCGCGTGCGGTTTTTGCGCTGATGATGTCGGCCTCCAGTTCCGGCACTTCCAAAACGGCAATGACTTGCCCGGCCTTGACCCGATCGCCGACATCGACGGAAATGGATTTCACATGACCGGAAACGCGGGCGTGCAAGGTGGTGGATTGGTTCGGCTGCAAGGTCGCGGGAATGGTGACCCAACGATGGATGATACCGCGTTGCAGGGGCGTGAGCATGACCTCCACGGCACCGAGCGGTGCGATGAGGAAACAAAGGATGGTGAGAAGTCGCATCATAAAATTGTTAGGCTTGGGTGGAAGGGGTGAAATGAACGCTTTCCTCGTCATCGGGATCGAGCGAGATGGAGCGGGTGTTTTTTCCGGCAAGAAGCGCGAAGCAGGCGGGCAGCAGCAGCAAGGTCGCCACCGTGGCAAAGACCAGACCGCCGACCACCGCGCGACCAAGGGGCGCGATTTGCTCGCCGCCTTCGCCGGTGCCGAGGGCCATGGGAATCATGCCGGCGATCATCGCTAGGGAAGTCATCATGATGGGGCGCAAGCGCGACGAAGCCCCGAGACGCGCGCCGATGCGGGCATCGCCTTCGTTCGCTCTGCGTTCGCGCTCGGCGAAGGTGACTAACAAAATCGCGTTCGCCAGTGCCACGCCGATGGCCATGATGCTGCCGATCGCCGACTGGATGTTCAAGGTCGTGCCGGTGAGCCACAGCGTGACGACGACACCTAACAACACCGCGGGCACGGTGGAGATGGCGACGAAGGCCATGCGCCATGACTGGAAATTCGCGGCGAGCAGAAAAAACAACACCAGCACCGCGATGCCGAGACCTTGGCGGAATCCTTTTTCCAGAGCGTCCATGGTGGGCGCTTGTCCCCGCAGTTCCACCGAGGTTTTTGCTGGCGGCGCTCCCGCAGCGGCGATGGCGGCACGGACTTTTTTCATCGCTGTGCCGTAATCCGTATCATGATAATTCGCCGTGACGGAAATGAGACGCGCCATGTTGAAACGCTCGAACTGGCTCACCGAAGTCGTGGTCGTGATCTTGGCGATGTTGCGCAGGGCGATGGGCTGACCCGAGGAAGAAGTGATGTCGATGTTGCCGAGGTCTTCGAGCGTTTTGGTATCCGCCTGCGGGATTTGCACCTGCACGTTGTAGGAAACGCCTTTGCTCGGATCCGCCCAGAAATTCGCTTGGGTGAAACGACTCGACGTGGTGGCGGCGACCATCGCGCGCGCGACGTCCTGCATGTTCACGCCGAGCAAGCCCGCACGCTCGCGGTCGACCTCGATTTTCACCGAGGGGAATTCCGTTTCCTGGGCGATCTGCACATCGCGCAGCTGCGGCACCTTTTTCATTTCCGCGAGAATTTTTTCCGCATGGGCTTTCGATACCGCTAGGTCCGCGCCGCCGATGGCGACCTCGATGGGCGTGGTCGCGCCGAAGGACATCACGCGCGTGGTGATGTCGGACGGCTCGAAGGACAAGCGCAAGTAAGGCATTTCCTGCTTCAGCACCGCGCGCAATTTTTCCTGCAAAGCAAAGACATTCACGCCCGAGTCCGCCTGCAACTGCACCGCCAGCCAGCCTTCCTCGGGGCCGCCATTCCAGAGGTGAATGAGGTTCACAGGATAGTTCGCCGCATGCACGCCGACGAGGCCGATGGTGAGCTTGATCTTGTCCTTGCCGACCTCGCGTTCGATCAACGAAAGCACCGCCTTGGCATGCTCCTCGGTTTTTTCCACGCGGGTTCCTGCCGGTGCGCGGAAACGCAGGGCGAACTGATCGGTATTGGCGCGCGGGAAAATTTCGGTGCCGAGACGTGGCGCGATGCCTAACAGAAGCAGCGCCGCTCCGCCCAGATAGATCGGGATGAGAATCCAGCGCATCGCGATCAGCGGACGTAGCAGAGCTTCATACAAGCGGGTGAGGAAAAACGATTTCTCTTCCTGCGCCTTGCGACCGCGCAGCAGCCAGATGGTTAGAACTGGCACCAGTGTGGATGAAAGCAAATAACTCGCGATCATCGAGAAGCCCACCGCCAGGGCCAGTGGTTGGAACAAGGCGCGCGCCGCCCCTTCCATGAAAAAAGCGGGGATAAACATCGCCAGAATGCAGAGCATCGCCAACAAGCGCGGCAAGGCCGTTTCCTTGATCGCATCGGCGGACGCCCGACCCACCGGAGCGCCGCGCGCCATTCGCGCGTGGATGTTTTCCACTGCGACCGTTGCCTCATCGACGAGGATGCCCACCGCCAGTGCCAGACCACCGAGTGTCATCAGGTTGACCGTTTGTCCCGTGAGACCCATCGCCAGCGATGCCGCCAACAGCGAGATCGGGATGTTCACCACCACGATGAACGCACTGCGCAGGTCACGCAAAAAAAGGAGAACCATCAGACCTGTTAGAATCGCGCCGAGCCCCGCTTCTTTCACCAGCACGTTGATGGAACTCCACACCACCGGCGATTGATCGAACTCGTAGGAAACTTTCACGTCCTCCGAAACGGCCGATTGGAATTTCGGGATGTTGCTTTTCACCTGATCGACCACCGCCAGGGTCGAAGCCTCCGAGCGTTTCGTCACAGGCAGATAGACGGTGCGTCGGCCATTCACGAGAGCGTAGGACGTGGTGATGTCCGAGCCATCGGTGACCGTAGCCACATCGCGCACATAGACCGCACCCTCGGCAGCGGAACGGATCGGCACATCGGCGAGCTCGGCGGGTTTTCCGACCACGGTATTCATGGGCACGATCGGATAGAGATCGCCGAGAATCATGTTGCCCGAGGGAGACACGACATTGCTCTTGGCGATGGTTTGCACCACTTCATCGGGGCTGAGGCCACGCGCGCGCAGTTTGTCGGCATCCACATTCACCACGATCGTGCGCGCCGATCCACCGAAAGGCGGTGGGGCGGAAACACCGGGCAAAGTCGCAAACAGCGGTCGCACCTTGTTCAGCGCCTCGTCCTGCATTTGTCCGAGCGTGCGGTTGGGATTTTCCGTGGAAAACGTGAGATACCCGACCGGCACCGATCCGGCATCGAAGCGTGTCACAAACGGATTCGGCGCGCCCGCCGGCATGAAAGCGCGCGCACGGTTCACATACGAAATCGTTTCCGCCATCGCCGCCGACATGTCGGTGCCGGGGTGGAACTCCAGCTTCATGATCGAAGCCCCCTGGATGGTCTTCGATTCCACATGCTTCAGGTTCGCGATGTAGAGGAAGTGATACTCATAAAAATACGTGAGATACGATTCCATCTGCGCGGCATCCATCCCACCGTAGGGCTGCGCCACGTAAATGGTCGGCACGCCCAGCGGCGGGAAAATATCGCGCGGCATTTTTTTGATCGCGAGATACGATCCGCAAAGAATGGCAGCCACCGCGACAAGCACTGTGATGGGACGACGAAGGATGGAAGAAATCATGCGTTAGTACGAAGCCGAATTTCTAGCCCACCTGCCCGCTCCAAGCGATGCCTCATTCCTTAAGATTTGTTCAGGAAGCTACGGAGCAGGGATTTGTCATCCCTGATTTTTCTTATGCTTTTCTTATGCAAAAAGAATGAGGGATTACAAATCCCTTCTCCATAGAAAAAATGCCCGAAAATTTTGATTTGTCATCTCCCGATCCGCCGCCAGAGTGGGGGCATGCTCAAATCAACTCTGACGATCCTCGCGCTTTCTCACAGCCTGCTGTTTGCCGCTGAACCAATTTTCCTTTTCAACGGCAAGAACCTCGATGGCTGGGTTGCCGATGTTCCCGCTGCGGATCAGAAAAAAGACATCAGCCCCAGCTTCATCGTCCGCGATGGCATGTTGGTCTCGCTGGGAACGCCGCTGGGGCATTTGATCACGGAAAAGGAATATTGCGATTACAAGCTCACGGTCGAATATCGATTTCCAGCGAAGCCCGGCAACTGCGGCGTGCTCGTTCACGCGTCCAAGCCGCGCGCGCTCTACAAAATGTTTCCGCAATCCATCGAAGTGCAGATGATGCACAAGAGCGCGGGGGATTTCTGGTGCATCCAGGAAAACATCGAGGTGCCGGAGATGGAAAAACGCCGCCCGCGCAAGGAGGGCCAGAAATTCGGCGGCGACCAGCCCGATGCCCGCCAAATCCTCAACCTCACCGACGATTCCGAAAAACCGCTCGGCGAGTGGAACACGATGACCATCGAGGCGCGTGGCGCGGAGATCATCGTCCACGTCAACGGCACCCTCGTGAACCACGGCAAAAACGCCACCGCCACCAAAGGAAAGATCGCGCTCCAGGCCGAGGGCTCGGAAGTCGAGTTCCGCAAGGTGGAGCTCGCGCCCTTGGAGAAGAAGTAAGAAGGGATTGCGCGGTGGTGGTGATGCAAGGGATGGCAAATCCCTTCTCCTCATTTTAATGAGTTGAGCTTGGTCGCAAATGGTCGTAGCTTCGCGCGGTATGAAGCATTGGCTGATCAAGAGCGAACCGGATGTGTTTTCGATTTCCGATCTGAAAAAAGTGAAGCAGGAGCCGTGGAGTGGCGTGCGCAATTATCAGGCGCGCAATTTCATGTGGCGCGACATGCGGATCGGTGATCTGGCTCTGTTTTATCACAGCAATGCCACACCGCCCGGTGTGGTGGGCGTGGCGAAGGTGGCATCGGAGCCGTATCCTGATCCGACGCAGTGGGACCCGGCATCGGAGTATTTCGACGAAAAATCGACCGAGGCGAAGCCGCGCTGGTGGCTGGTGGACTTTGCGTTTGTGAAAGAGTTTTCGCAAATGGTCACGCTGGAGGCGCTGCGGCAGGAACCGAAGCTGGAAGGCATGGTGGTGTTGCAAAAAGGCACGCGGCTCTCGATCACGCCGGTGGTGAAAAAACATTTTGATCTCGTGGTGAAACTGGGCCGGTGAACATGGTGCTCGATAGTCCGGCGGCATGGACCATGGCACTCTGCGGTGCCCTGTGCGTGGGGCTATCCAAGACCGGCTTCACGGGGATCTCGCTCATTTCGGTTCTGCTGTTCGCGGATTTGTTTGGCGCGAAAACCTCGGTGGGACTGGTGCTGCCGCTGCTCATCATCGCCGATCTCACGGTCTATCCGGCCTTTCGCGAACATGGTTCGTGGAAACCGGTCTGGAAATTATTGCTGCCGACGTTGATCGGCTTGGCGATCGGTTATGCGATCCTGGCGAGCATCGATGACGGACAAGCGCGTCACGGCATCGGGCTCTCGGTCCTGCTGATGGTCGCGGTGCAGGCGCTGCGTCTGTGGAATCAACCGCTGTTTCATCGCATCGCCGATTCACGGGCCTTCGGCGTGACGGCGGGCATCACCGGCGGCATGGCGACGATGATTGCCAATGCCGCAGGACCGGTGATCCAGTTGTTTTTGCTATCGCGTCGCATCCCGAAAATGGAGCTCATCGGCATCAGTGCGCGGTTTTTTCTGCTGATCAATCTGATCAAGGTGCCGATGACGGTGCAGTTGGATTTGATCACCTGGCAAACACTCAAAATCAATCTCCTGCTTGTGCCCGGCGTGTGGCTGGGAGTGATTGCCGGGAAATTTCTCGTCAAGCGCGTGCCGCAGCGCTGGTTCGAGTCACTGGTGATCGCGTTTTCCGTGATCGCGGGCACACGTCTGCTGTTTTTCTAACCATCAGCGATGTGTCTCTTTCAGCTCCTGGAAATTCTGATAGGCGAAGTAGAGCATGAAAATCGGCATCATGAATCCGATTTTCAGCAACAACAGGGCTGCCGATGCCGTCACCGCGACGGCAATGCTCAACTGCAAACAAAGTTTCCGGCGTTGCGGGCCCAGCGCGGCCGCCATCATCTGCCCGCCATCGAGCGGAAAGACAGGGATCAAATTCAGCAGGGCCCAGAAAAGACTGACAATCGCCAGATCCATCACAAAACTGCGGAACGCCTCCGACAGATCCGGCAGGAAGAACCACGCCGCCAGAACGATGGCGCCGAGAATCAGCTGCACCAATGGCCCTGCCGCCGTGACGACAAAACTCTGCATGCGCGTGAATCGCGCACCGGGAAATGCCGCGAAGCCGCCGAAACCATGCAATACGATGAACGGACGGGCCTTGAACATTTGTCCCGTGACCGCATGACCGAGTTCGTGCACTAAAATCGAAATCGCCCCGGCAATCACAAAAAGCGCCACGGAGAGCGCCTCGTTCGCCGTGCCACCGACCTGTCCGAAACTTGATCCGAGCAATGCGAGAATCACCCAAAACCACGGTTGGATTTCAACAGGAATGCCAAATAAAGTAAAACGTATCATCTCCCCGAACCATGGCGGAAATGCCCAAGATTGCAAGGATGTGTTGCGGATTCATCGCGGCACTTGACCTGTACCCCCCTCCTCAGGCATGGTTCGGCCGTGCAATTCGCAATTCTTGGCAGCGGCAGCAGTGGCAATGCCACTCTCGCAAAATCCGCCCACACCACCGTCCTCGTCGATGCCGGCCTGAGCGCCAAGCAGTTGCTCGCGCGCGCGCAGTCGCTGGGCGCGGATGCCATCGATGCGATCCTGCTCACGCACGAACACGGCGATCACGTGCGCGGCTTGAAAACCCTGCTGAAGCAACGCAACATCCCTCTCTACGCCACCAGCGCCACCGCTCACGTGCTGCGCGAATCCGGCATCCAGGCGACGTGGCACACCTTCGAGGCCGGTCAGGCCTTTCCCATCGGCGATCTCACGGTGCAGAGTTTTTCCATCCTCCACGACGCCGTCGATCCCGTCGGCTACGTGCTGCGCAGCGCGGAAAAAAGTCTCGGACTGATCAGCGATGCCGGCCACGTCACCCACAGCGTCACCCAGCACTTGCAGGGCATGCACGGGCTGTATCTGGAGGCGAATTACGACGACGAACTGCTCGCCGCCGACACCAAGCGCCCGTGGTCGATCAAACAACGCATCAGCTCGCGGCACGGGCATTTGTCGAACCGACAGGCTGCCGAGTTGTTAGAAAACATCAGCCACGCGGCACTGCGGCACGTCGTGCTCGGCCACCTCAGCAGCGACTGCAACTGCCGCCAAATCGCCACGCGCGCGATGCAGCAAGTCCTCACCGGCAAAGGCCTCACGCACGTAGCGGTGAACTGCGCATCGCAGGATGAAACCTGCGGCTGGTGGGAGTTGTGAAGCGATCGTCCACTGATCGGAACCGCTGCTCCCACTCGCAAAAATGCTGGAGCAATGACTCATTCATCGGAAAACGCCACGTCGCCATAAATGACGGATATGGCAAAACGTTGATATGCTGAAGTCACTGAATCATACGCAAGCCGGCAGTTCCGTCATTTGGCATCGTCATTGAATCGACAGTGATCAAGCTGATTTCCCCCTTGCATTTTTTCTCCCCGGTGTGAATCTCATTCATGCTCCGTTACCCCTTGTATTTCTCACTCATCAGCCTCGCCGCCGCTGTTGATCACGGGCCATTCGTACAGTGGTATCACGATCCCTGCCACGAAGCGGAGATCCGCTGGGTGGATCGGGGCACGCCAAACACGATCGAAGGCGTGTGGGCGGTGGGACAAGCAGGATTCGGCTATGGCGATGGTGATGACGGCACCGTTTTGTCGCAGATGAAAGATCGCTATGTGAACATCGCTCTGCGCAAAAAAATCACCTGGAGCGGGCAGGCGGAGGAGCAGGATGCCTTGGTGGCGGATGTATTGTATGATGACGGCTTCGTGCTGTTCATCGATGGCAAAGAGGTGCTGCGGAAGAACTGCACCGGCAGCGATGACAAGATCCAGTCCCAGGGATCGCACGAGGCGACCAAGTGGGAGCGTTTCCCGCTCGGAAAAGCAGCCGCACTGCTCAAGGAAGGCTCCATCGTCAGCGCGCAGGTGATCAACGACAAGGCCGATAGCAGCGATCTTTCGTTTGATCTTAGTTTGACGATTCAAGGGAAAAAATCGACGCCTCTGATCAAACGCCAGGACACCTGGCAATACCTCGCCAAGAAAGCTCCGGAAGCCGAGTGGAAAACGGCATACCCGGAAATCGCCAAAGCGCCCGCCTCCGCGGCCAGGACCTACTCGCTGGGCTATCGTATCGCCGGGCAAGCCGAGTGGACGTGGATGGACACGAAGTCACACGCTTTTGCCACCAGCGACAGCAAGGTTCACGCTGCATCTCTCACAGGACTCAGAGGCGATACGCGCTACGAGTTCACCATCCGCAATCAAGCCGATCAAAGCCTCAACGGTCCGCATCTGATGCAGACCGCGCCGGAAACATTTCGCCCCATGCATTTTGTCATCGGCGGCGACATGTATCACGGCCGTAGTCTGCTCGATGCCATGAACAAACGCGCGGGAGCCGAGGACCCGCTGTTCGCCGCGCTGATCGGCGACCTCGCCTACGCGAATGACAGCATCGTCGAGCGCTGGTACGACTGGATCGACTCCTGGGTGCAAAACGCCAAGGCCCCCGATGGACGGCTGATTCCCATGGTCATCGGCATGGGCAATCATGAAGTGGTGGGCACCGGATTTTTTCCCGAAAAAAACACCCCCGGTCCGGAAAAATCGACGCAGTTCTACAGCTTGTTCCGCATGGGTCAGCGCGATGGTCGGGCGATTTCCTACTACAACCTCGATTTCGGCAACTACCTGAGTTTGATTTTGTTAGACTCAGGACACACCCAGCGCATTTCCGAGCAAGTGAAATTCTTGCAAAGCTCCGCTGCCGAGCGTCGCAAGGTTCCTTTTGTTTTCGCCGCCTATCATCGACCCGCGTGGGGCACGGGCGTGAAAGAGGATGCCGTGGATATCCAGCAGAAGTGGTGTCCGCTGTTTGAAACGCAGGGGGTGGATGCCGTATTCGAGCATGATCATCACACCTACAAACGCACCTGGCCGCTCACCGCGGGCAAACGTGACGACGCCAACGGCATCCCCTATCTCGGCGACGGCGCCTGGGGGGCTGCTGTACGGCCCGTTCAGCCGAAAGATCTGCTAAAACGCCCGTGGGTCGCCAAGCAGGCCAACCTGAATCACCTCTTCCGCGTCACACTTCAGCAGGACCAATTCCACTGCGAGGCAAAGACCGCCGATGGCAAGGTCTTCGATGAGGCCACCTATCCGAAGCGGCAATAGTCAGCGCGGCGCGATTTTCTCCAACGAATCCTTGCGCAGCCACCCGCGCGTGTTGCCCGGTGTGAGCTCGGCGAAGACGTAATCTCCGTGCTCTTGCTCCAAGCTCACCACGGAGCCTGCAGGGCATGAGGTCACTTTCTCCGAGGTCGGAAAAGGCGATAGCTGGAGCGATTGATCGGCCGCCAGCACTACAGCCAGGAGGTCCTCCGATTCGCGCTGTTTCATCACCCATGCCGAACCCGCCATCACCGTACAGGCGAATGCCGATGCCGCAAAACACAGGAATCTCGCATTGCGACGCGATGACAGCCAAGCGCACCAGAACAAAGCAACGAGAAGGACGCTTGCTGTTAGAAAAACAAGGAACCATTCATCCCGACTGATCCACGCGATCCATGCGGGCAGATCACGGGCCCGGATCTTCGCATCGGGCAGTGACAATTCCTTGCGCAGCATGGTCAGATTGTTTTGAGCATCCGCCGCGCGGGGACTCAGTGCAAGGCAGCGCTCATAGGCGAGCACCGCGCGCCCCGCATCACCGGTTTGTTGATGGCAGAAGCCGAGATTGTAATAGACGCTGGCACTCGGTCCTTCGTATTGCAACGCTGCGGAATAACTGGAAATCGCCTGCTCCCAATCACCTTTCTCCGCAGACCATTGCGCAAGTACGAAAGGAGGGGCACCAGCCTGTGCCAGTAGCGTCAGCGCGAACCATAGGATGAGAAAAGCTTTCATGAATCGATCGATTGCAGAGCTTGTTGATGAAGAGATTGCCAACGCGACCAGTCCGCTTCTTGCGCGGTTGAAGCATAAGACCAGCGATCCGCCTCGCGAAAAAATGCGGTGACTGGAGAATCAGCGCCACAGTTTTTGGCCACATCGTGCAGCGAAATGGCATGTGCTTTCACCCGCCATTGCGCGGCCAACTGGATCTGGAGGGCGCGTCGAGCCGACTCCCAGTATAGCGCAGCGGATTCTGCGCGCACATGCTGCTGCGCCTCGGCGAGCGCCTGCGCGATGTCTTTTTTGCGCTGTTGCCGCTCGCGCAAAAGGGGATCTTGCAAACGCCTCCGCCACCATGCTGCGGCAGGAGCCAGGGCGGAGAAGAACAAGGCGATTCCACCTAACAAAAAAGGATTCACGCGTCCCGCAAAACCCGCAAAAAATGCGGCGCGATCATTGCGTTTCCGCAAAGGCATCAGACCCGGCGTTTCTTCCATCGACGCGGGCGCGGCGACTTCTGTCGTCGGAGCCTTTTCCTCTTGCATGGCGTCACCGCTGATGGAAACGCGTTTCCCATCGGAAGCAATCGTGAGATACTTCGCTTGTTTCGGGTCGAAATAACTGAGGGCGAAAGCCACATCGTATTCGCCATTGCGCCGGGCGATGGCATTGTATTGAAACACCTTGCTGCCCGAAAAAGAGGCGATGTCTCCCGGCGTGAATTGATCCTGTCCCGGATACCATTTCCACAAGTCCGCCGGGCTCAGCTCGGGGGCCTTCATGGTGGCAAAGTTCCCGCTGCCCTTGATGCGCAGGGCCACCCGCTGCGGCTCGCCGGTTTTCCACTGCGCGGGAATCTCCAACGCATCGAACGCGAACTCGCCCACCGCGCCGGAGAAGTTGGCGGGTTTTCCCTCCTCCGGCAAGGCACGCACGGTGAGCGGCATGTCGGCGCTGCGCAAAGTGACATCGTTTTCCGTATATCTCACCTGCGCGCCGCGGCCAAAGGCATGGCGAAACGGATCATTCGGATCGCCAAGGCGCGGGCGCAGTACGGGCTTCGAACGATCCGGCAAGGCCACCATCGCTTTGACCGAGAGATTGACCGACTGCGTCCCCGCCTTGGTCGCGGATATGCCGCCGAACCAGGTGAGCGTGCGATACTGTTTGCCGTCCTTGACTTCGACACTTTGCTGCGGCTGATCGCTGACATTGTGCAGCGTGAACGCGCCGTTTTCCGGTTGGATGATGCTGCGCAGTTGAATTTGCGCATCCATCGGCAAAAACGCCTGAATCCGCACGGGCGCGATTTCACCGAGGTAAATTTCCGTGCGCTCGGGAATCGCCAGCTCGACCGACATCGTGCCGAAACGATTGGGGTCCTCAGTTGGTGCATCGGGCGTCGTTTTGCCACTGCCATCGTCGAACACCACGAGTTGTTGCGGCTTCGTTTGCAACTCCTGTCCATCGACTTTCACCACAACCGGGGGGATCGTGTATTCACCCGCTACTTGAGAACCTACGGTGTAGGAAAAAGATACGATCTGAGTGGTCACCCCATTGACGATGGAGATCATCTGGTTTTTTCCCTGGAAATCGACGATCAAATTCGGCACCGCCGCGATGACCGGTTGCTCCGCTCTTCCACCACTGACTTGAATCGTGAAATTCGCCGCTTCCCCCGTAGCGATGCGGTTCGCATCCAGCGTCACCCGCACCTCCGCGCCATGGGCGGACAAGATCAGCCAAGCCGCGAGCAGCGAACGCGCCCACCAATGTCGTGCGATCTCTACCATGTTTTCCCTTTGGTTGTGTTGTCGGATTTGCCCTCGCGGCGCTGCGGGATGGGGATGACACGTCGCTCCTCATGGCGCAGCGATTCCAGCAACTGCTTCGCTTCCTCCGCCGTCATCTCGCGCGCTTGCGCGGGTTGCGCCGCCTGTTGACCTTCCTCCTTGCCCTCTTTTTCCGATGGTTGTTGTTGAGCTTCCTGAGATTCCTTCGGCTCGCCCTTTTCCTCCTTCGGCTCGCCCTTCTCTTCTTCTCCTTGTTCCTTTCCTTCCTCTTCCTTCCCTTCTTTCGGATCCTGCTTCTGCTCTTCGCCCTTCTGCTCCTGCTCCTGTTTCTCCTTTTCCTGTTGTTCCTGCTCTTTTTTCTCTTGTTCTTTTTTCTCCTGCTCCTGCTGGTCCTTGTTTTGCTGGTCCTGCGGATTTTGTTGCTGCTGTTGTTGTTGCAGTTCTTCGAGTTTCTTTTTCACCAGATCGCGATTGTAGCGGGCATCATCATCGTCGCCGCGCAGGGCCAGCGCGTCCTCGTAGGCTTTGATGGAATCCTGCCAGCGCTTGATGGTGGTTTGTGGTTCCTTTTCCTGCGCTTGTTGCCCGAGCCGATAGAGGGCATTGCCCAGATTGTAATAGGCGCGTTGTTGCAGGCCCAGATCCTGGGTGTGGAGAGACTCACGCAAGAGATCCGCCGCTTCCACGAATTCACCGCGCTGATAAGCTTCCGTGCCGCGATTGTAATTCACCGTCCCCGTCGCCTGCGCGTGCAGCGGATGGCTCAACGCGGCAGTGCACAGGAAAGCGATCATCCATCCCATGAGAGCCGCGTTGGTTGACTTCGCTCGTTTGCGATCTGGCAGAAAAAATTCCACCAACAACAAAAGCACCGCGAGCGTCAGGGGCCAAACGAATTTTTCCAAGGGGATTTTTTCCATGCGCTGGTTCAGGTCGGTTTTCGGCATCAGGCGTAGTTTTTCCTGATAGATCGTGTTCAGGCCTTCCGCACCGCGACCCAGCGGCACGTAGAGGCCTTTGGTGGTCTCGGCGATTTTTTTCAAGGTGCTTTCGTCCAGCTTGGTGCGCACGACTTCGCCCTTTTGATCGCGCATGACATCGCGGCGGCCATTTTGGTATTGCACGGGAATCGTCGAACCCTCGGGATTTCCGACACCCACGGTGTAGATCACCATGCCTTTTTCATGCGCTTTTTTCGCCGCATCCAGCACATCTCCTTGCAAGTCCTCGCCATCGGTGATGAGCACAAGGATGCGCTGGTTGTTCTGGTTTTCCTCGAACAAACGCTCGGCCTCCTGGATCGCGCTGGCGAGGTCGGTACCCTGATGCGGAATCATCTGGGTGTTGATCACTTGCAGCGATTCGCGAAAGGCATCGTAGTCGAGCGTGAGCGGGCACAAGGCATACGCACTGCCGGCAAAGGGAATCAGCCCGATGCGGTCGCCCTCCAGGCGATCGACAAAATCATGAATGCCGAGGCGCGCACGGTCGAGGCGGTTGGGAGTGAGGTCATCCGCGAGCATGCTCTGCGAGGTATCGAGCGCGAACAACAGGTCGATGCCGCGACGCCGCACCTCGCGAAATTCATAGCCCATCTGCGGACGAGCCAGCGCCGTGAAACTCAGCCCTATGGCCGCGATCCACAACATCCGTTTCAGCCGGCGGCGTTGCGGCGAGTCCCCGGCAAAGAGCAGCGGCAGGAATCGGGCGTGTGCCATTTTTTCCAAATCGCTCTGACGGCGGCGATCGAATTTCCGATAGAACAACGCGATCGAAATGCAGACGACAAGACCCACCGCCAACCACCAGGGCTGGCCGAACTGCAATCCGGATTGTTCTGCAAAGGCAATCATGGCAATCTCCGATAACGCGTGTGACGCAACAACCACTCGATCAACAGCAGACCCAGTCCCGGCCAGAGCGCCACGGCGAACCATTCGTCATAGTCCTCGTATTTTTTCTCCTTGCGCGCGGTGGTTTCGAGCTGGTTGATCACTTCGTAAATTTTTTCCAACGAATCGGTATCGGTGGCGCGGAAGTATTTTCCGCCTGTCTTCTCGGCGATTTCTCCCAGTGTCTTCTCATCGATCTCCACCTTCACCATCTGCGTCTGCGTGCCGAACATCGTGCGCACGGGATAGGGCGCTTCGCCATTGGTGCCGGCACCGATGGTGTAGATCTTGATGCCCAGCGCCTTGGCCGCTTCCGTCGCGGTCAGTGGATTGATCGAGCCGCTGGTATTCACGCCATCGGTCAGCAAGATCACGATCTTGCTTTTCGCCTCGGAATCACGCAGGTGATCCACCGAGGAAACAATCGCGGAGCCGATCGCCGTGCCATCCTCCACCTGACCGATTTTCACATCCTGCAGGCGCTTCGCGATCCAGTCTTCATCGTTCGTGAGAGGCGCCGCGAGATACGGACGCCCCGCGAACGCCACCATGCCGATGCGGTCATCCGGTCGCTGCACGACAAATTTCGCCACCACATCCTTCACCACTTCCAGCCGGTTCGACTGTTTGCCTTGCAGTTTGAAATCCAGTGCCTCCATCGAACCAGACACGTCGATGGTCAGTATGATATCGATGCCCTGCGATTCCACATCGCTCGTGCCCCTCACCCGGCGCGGACGAGCCAGCGCCACCACCAGCAACGCGAACGAAAGCAGGCTCAGCAAAAACAGCCACGCCCCGGCGCGCGAATGCGAGCGGGCACCGACCTTTACCGCATCGTCGATGCTCGGCAAGCGCAGCGCCAGCGGCTGACCTCGCCTACCCTTCCACCACGCCATCACGGGCAGCAGCAACAGCAGCAGCAAGAACCAGGGATGGGCGAATTGAAACGAAACATTCATGCGGCCGATGATTCCTTGTTTTCCTCCGTGGGCAACGGCGCCAACACCAGTTCGCGGGCCTGGGTTACCAGGCTTTGCCGCTCGGACGACGTGAGTGAAAGCGCGGCGAATTTCGCCATATCACAACTCCGCAAAAACGAACGCAGGTGCTCCAGCGTGCCCTTGTCCCAGCGCTGCTGGCGCAGGCACTCCTGCAAAAATTCCTGTGACGTGCGCTGCGGTGCCGCGATGCCATGCACATTCACGACATAGGCACGCAGCACATCCGCCACGCGTGAGGCAAACGCCTCATCGTCGAGCGGCACATGGCCCGACTCGATCACGCGCAGTTCCGCCAGAGCCGCACTCATCGCCGACACACCGGGACGACGCGAACGCAGCCAGCGTACGAGGAAAATCACAGCCACCAACAGCACCACGGCTCCCCCCGCGATCCACCAGCCCACATACGATGGCACAGGCTCGGCGGGGATGGCGATCACCTCGCGCACCTCGCGGATGTCTTCTTCCGCCGCCGGTGCGGTCTGCGCCGAAGCCACTCGCAAAAGAATCGCGCCCATCAACAAACCGAAGCCGAAGCGATGTAACATGCCATCTTTCATTTCCCGTTAGCCACTGCGTTGACGCCGATTCTGAAAAAATCCTAACAACTGCGGCATCCAGTTTTCCCCGTTCACGCATTCCACCAGATCGATGCCGCGCGAACGGATTTTTGCCGCGGTGTTTTCCCGCCTGTCGCGCGCCTGCCGCGTGTAGCTATCGCGCACCTCCTGGCTCGACGTCGCCAACTCCACCACCTCGCCCGTTTCGGCATCCTCGATGCACAACAAACCCACATCCGGCAAGCTCTCCTCGCGCGGATCGGTGACGGATACCGCGATCACATCGTGGCGGCGGCTGCTCACCTGCAACTTCGTCAGCAGGCGCTGCATCTTTTTTTCCTGATCGGCTCCGAGACAAAAGTCCGACACCAAAAACAACACCGCACGGCGGTGCAGCACGCGGTTCGCGAAATCGAGCGCACACACGATATCCGTACCCTTGCGCCGCGCGCGGAAAAACAAAATCTCGCGGATGATGCGCATGATGTGCGTGCGGCCCTTGCCCGGCGGAATGTAAAGTTCCACGTCGTCACAAAACAAAATCACGCCGACCTTGTCGCGATTGCGAATCGCCGATGCCGCCAACACGCCCGCCGCCTCCGCGGCCAGCTCGCGCTTGGAGCTTTCCACCGATCCGAAGTCCGACGAGGCGCTGATATCGATCAACAGCAGAATCGTAAGCTCCCGCTCTTCGGTGAACACCTTGATGTGCGCCTCGCCGGTGCGCGCGGTGACATTCCAGTCGATGGTGCGCACGTCATCGCCCGCCACATAATTTCTCACCCGGTCAAAATCCATGCCGCGCCCCTTGAACACGCTGGCGTAGCGACCCGCAAGCGCGTCATTCACCAGCCGGTGCGTGCACACTTCCATACGCCGCACACGCCCGAGGATTTCCGCCGCACGGGCCTCATCCTCCGCCGTGATCGTGTGCTGGACGGGCTTGCGCATCATGGCACCGGCAACTCGTTGAGCAGTCGTGCGATGATCTGCTCGCTGTTCAGGCCCTCGGCCTCGGCTTCATAGGTCACTGTCACGCGATGGCGCAGCACATCCATCGCCACCGATTTCACATCGTGCGGCGTCACGTAGGCGCGACCCTCGAGAAACGCATGAGCGCGGCTGGTGAGAGCGAGATTGATGGTGGCACGCGGCGAGGCACCCACGCGGATCAGTGGCGCGATCGGCACGCCGTAGTCGTCCGGACGCCGCGTCGCCTGTACCAGGCGCACGATGTAACGTTTCACTTTTTCATCGAGATGCAGGCGGTTCACCACCTGGCGCGCCTGCTGGATCGCCTCCAGGCTGACCATCGCCTGCGGCACCAGCATGTCTTCGGTCGTCGCCGCCAGATCGAGCACCTGCATTTCCTCATCCTCCGTCGGGTAGTCCATGATCACCTTCATCATGAAACGATCGAGCTGTGCTTCCGGCAGCGGATAGGTCCCCTCCTGCTCTAACGGATTTTGCGTGGCGAGCACGAAAAACGGCGCTGGCAGCGGGAAGGTTTGCTCGCCGATGGTGACCTGCTTTTCCTGCATCGCCTCCAGCAGCGCGCTCTGCACCTTGGCCGGCGCGCGGTTGATCTCATCCGCCAAGATAAAGTTCGCGAACACCGGCCCGTGCTTCACGCGGAAACGCGCTTCTTTCGGGTCGTAGATCTCCGTGCCCACGATATCCGCCGGCAGCATGTCAGGCGTGAACTGGATGCGATGAAACTGCGCGTTCACCAGCGATGCCAGCGTTTTCAAGGCCAGCGTTTTCGCCAGGCCCGGCACCCCTTCTAACAAGATGTGACCTTTCACCAGCAGCGAGATCAGCAAGCGATCCACCAGCGTGGTCTGACCGATCAGGTAGCGGGCAATCTCCTGCCGCAGCGGCTGGATCCATGCGGAAGACGCGCTCACCTGCGCTTCGATAAGTGCCAACGATTCACTGGTCGGCGGTGTGGAGGAAATGGGAGTGCTCATGCGATCAATCAAAGTCAACAAACGGCATCAACCGCTGCGACAAAGATATCGACAGATCAGGGCCCATTTGTCTATGCGATTTCTCGCCGCTCACGGTTTCAACGACTCCACGAGGCGATGGATCAGGGCCGCATCCTCGGTCTCTTCCTGTCGCTGCAGAGACACTTCCAAATTCCGCAACGTGCGGATGAGAATTTCCCCCGGTGTGGCCGTCGCCGACAAGGCACGGGCGATGGTGTCATCGATCTCATCCTGGCGCGTTAGAATGTCATTCAGATCATGCATGCGGCCGCTGTTGAAACAATCGACCAACAACTGCTGTCCGCCATGCTCCACGCGGCACAAAAAGTGGCCGGGGAAATTCACGCCATCCACCTCCAGATCCAGACGTTGGGCCACCAGAATGAAAATGGTGGCCAGGCCGATGGGATTGGATTTCCCTTCCTGCACCGCCCATGCGAGATCCGAATTGCGCGGATCGTGGTAGTGCTCGTGATTGCCCTTGAATTTTCCGCTCTCGAACAAGTACATGCGCAGCCCATCGATGCCCGCCTCATCACAAGCCTCCCGCGCCTCCTCGGCCAGCAGATCGAGCAAATCGGAGAGCGGTGGCCGCAGTGACACGCCATCGTGGAGGAAATCGGAAATCTGACGCAGGCAGGCCTCCAGGTGATCCCAGTCATCATCCATCGCCCGCCAGCCATGAAACGGCACTTCCCAGTCCACCAGCAAGGCATCGCGACGACACGGCTTCAGCACATCCGAGAGCAGACCGATCTCCGAATCCGTCAACGGATGCGGGCACTCCGCCAAGACCTCACTCACATCGCCGCCATACTCGCGCAATTTTTCGCACACCGTATCACGCACCGTCGGGGTATCGTCATCGAGCAAGCGGACCAAAGAATAAAATTGAGCAACGGAGGACATGAGTGGAAGGAGGTTGAAGAACGTTTATGCACATTCCATACCAACAAGCTAAGCTGTCTGACTCAGTCGGCAAGTTGATTTTGAAAAAAGGCCCATGCCTGACCTGTGATTTCATGGAGCAGTGAGTAACATTTTGACAATTCACCGAGTGAGATCATAGTATCGCCGTCTGTTTTTGTCGTTTTCCGATTCGCCAAAAAGAGCAGGAATTTTCACGAAAAACCACACCACCCTGTCATGCGTGCGTTACTCATCACGACTGCAATTTTTGTGTTCGGCATTTGCCACGGGCAATTGGTGCGACAAGCCGCCAACACACTCAATCTCCCTGCCGCGCTTCCTGTGACCACGGGATTTACCACGGAAAACGCATTGGGCACGCTTACTTTCTCCTCCCCGATCGATGTGGCATCGCCGCCGGGGGTGACGAATCGCTTGTTCGTCCTGGAGCGCGGGCTGGGAATTCAAATCGTGAATTTGGATACGATGACAAAGTCACAGTTCATGCCGCTTACCGCCTACACCAACAGCGAATGCGGATTGCTCTCGATGGCGTTTCATCCGAACTACAACCAGAACGGCTACTTTTATCTTTTCTACAGCTTGCGCATCAGCAACCTGACCTACCAGCGGGTCGCGCGTTTCCAGGCCACGGGGACGGCAGGAAATTACAATGCCGCCACCTCCGCTCTCGCTTCCACAATAGCGCCGATCATCACCCAGCGAGATGAGCAGGACAATCACAACGGCGGCGACATGGCATTCGGCCCCGATGGCTACCTGTATATTTCCACCGGCGATGAAGGTGCGCAACGCGATGGCAGCGACAATGCAAGGCGCATCGCAAAAGATTTCCTCGGTCACATCCTGCGCATCGATGTCGATGCCAAGCCCGGCTCTCTCGCACCGAACCTCCATGACGAAAGCAGCACCACCACGGTAGGCGATAGCGCCATCACCGCGGGGAGCTACCGCATTCCGCCCGATAACCCCTTCGTCGCGATGGCTCAGGGAACGGGCAATGCCACCTACAATGGTTACACATTTCCGAAGTCTGCCATCCGCACGGAAATCTACTCCGCATGCTATCGCAATCCATGGCGCATGAGTTTCGATCCTCTCACGGGGCGATTGTTTGTCGCGGATGTGGGGCAAGGTCGCTACGAGGAAATCAATCTGGTTACCAGCGGGTTTAACGCGGGCTGGAGTTGGCGCGAGGGGAAAAACGCACACACCCCTGCGGTGGCTCCCACCCTCCCACCCGCGGGCTGGACGTCGCAAGATCCCATTTACGAATACGATCACACGAACGATGGCCAGGGCAGCGATGCCGTGATTCATGGTACGTCCATCACGGGTGGTGTGGTCTACCGCGGTGATCGATTGCCGGAACTCTTCGGCAGGTATCTGTTTTGCGATTACAACACCGGATTCATCGTAGCCCTCACCGAAGGTTCCAACGGTTCCTGGACAGGCGCGCGCATCGCCACAGACAATAACATTTCCGGCTGGGGCTACGATCCACGCAATCAGGACGCGCTGCTCTGTGATCTCACGGCCGGTCAAGTCAAGCGCCTCGCCCGCTCCGGCACCAGCGGCACATCACCACCTTTGCTGTTGTCGCAAACCGGCGTCTTCTCCCATCTCGCCACGCTCACGCCGCAAGCGGGCGTGGTTCCGTATGCGCCCAACGTTCCCTTCTGGAGCGACCACGCCATCAAGACACGCTGGTTTGCGATCAAGAATCTCACGGACACCATCGGCTTCAGCCAAAACGGCAACTGGACGTTTCCCACGGGCATGACATGGATCAAGCACTTCGATATAGACACCACGCGCGGAAATCCGGCCACGCGCCGCAAACTCGAAACCCGCATCATCGTCAAGACGGCGACAGAAATCTATGGACTGACGTACAAATGGCGTGCCGATCAAAGCGATGCGGATCTCGTCCCGGAACAGGGACTGACGGAACTCATTCCCGCAAGCAGCCCGGCACAAACCTGGCGCTACCCGAGCCGGACGGAGTGCCGTGTTTGCCATACCGATGGGGGAGGCCTGGCGCTCAGTTTCAACACCCCACAACTGAATCGCATGCATCCCTACGGCACGCAAACGCCCCACCAAATCGAGGCAATGATGGCGGCAGGATACATCACGCCCGGCACCGAACCGACGGCGGTGGCCACGCTGCCGAAGTATGCCGCGGCGGATGATACGACCTCATCCCTCGAGTGGCGCGTGCGCTCGTATCTTTCGGTCAATTGCGCGCAATGCCATCAACCCGGCGGTGCCGCCGTCGGCAACTGGGATGCGCGCGCCACGACACCCACGGATTCCGCGCAACTCATCAACGGGCTTTTGGTCAATGATGGAGGGGATCCGCTCCATCGATGGTGCATCCCCGGCGACACCTCGCGCTCGATGATTCTCAAACGCCTCTCAGGCATCGGCGCCAACAGGATGCCGCCTCTCGGCACGAACGAGCGCGATCTCGCCGCCGAGCAACTGCTCACCGAATGGATCAATGCCGCACTGCCCGCGCGACAAAGTTTTTCCCAGTGGCAATTGACGCATTTTCCCAGCACCTCCACACCCGAGGCCCAGGGCACGGCGAATCCCGATGGCGACGGGCAAAACAACCATCTTGAATACCTGCTCGGCACCAATCCACAGTCGTACAACGCCCCCTACCAACCGACAACAATCACTGACGGAAATGTCTTTTCACTCTCCTTCACCCACCCGGCCAATCGTTCGGTATTGATTGAAACAAGCACAAATCTGCAACAGTGGTCGCTTTGGAACGTATCGGGAAATGCCCCGTTTTATCCCGCGTCTTCGACCCAGCGGGTCATTCAGGGGGTGCGGACCTCGACAAACCAGTACTTCCGATTGCGCATTGCCGCTCCATGAATGGCAGAAAAACATGGTGCGCGGTGCAGGTTTCGAACCTGCAAACAAACCACATAAATAAAGGGAAAAAAAATACAGTGCAACAAACAGTGCAATAGTTGTTGCCAGAGTCGGAGAGATGCACTAGGATGCACACATGAGCAAGACGACGAAACGCACGCGCACAATCGCCCCAAAAACGTCAGCATCTGAAATTACCATTCGGCAGGTGATGCGCAATGGCTATCTCACTCACCTCGTTCAAGGTTGGCAAGAAAACGGGAAATGGCAGCGCAAGTTCTTCTCGGATGAGACGAAAGCCAAAACGTTCGCATCGATGAAACGCATCTCCATGGAGAATGCGGGCCGGCAGCAGCACATGATCCTTTCCTCCCTCACTCAGGAAAAGCACGACGAAGCATGCCGGGCTTATGAGGCTCTCGGTATCTACTCCCTCACCGAGGCCGTGAAATACTTCTTGGTGAACCATCGCGCTCCAGACTACACCATTGCCCTCACCAATGCGATCTCACGCTACATCGAGGATAAAGAGAGCCTGCTCAGGGATCGGACCATCAATGCTCTGAAACGCTCGCTGAAGCGATTCGCCGATGCCGCGAACAACGCCGACGTGCATACCATCACGAGCGAACAGATCACCCTGTTTCTCAAGTCGATTCGTGTCGGTGAGTCTGAGAAGATTTCCCGCAAGACATGGAACAACTACCGGGACGAGCTGCATGCGTTCTTCAAATGGTGCATGGAAAAAGACCTGGCTACCAAGCGGCCCTACTGCTTCATCAATCCGGTGGAGCAGGTGATTCGTCACAAAAACAAGATCGTGAGGGAAGAGCAAGCACTGCACCCCACTACGTCCAGTCCTGAAAAAGTGCTATCGCTTTTCACCAGCCTCATGGCAGATGGGGGCGAATTGATCCCCTATTTCGCGCTCTGCTACTTTGCCGGGATCCGCCCAGAGGAAGCACAGCGCATGAACGATAGAGAGAAACAGCTCATCAATCTGGATACCAACGTCATCACGATTCCGGCAGGCATATCAAAAACGCGTCAACAGCGGCAGGTGGAGATTCCCCCCAACCTCGCGGCATGGCTACAGGCCTACTGCAAGCCGATCTTGCCAACGAACTACAAAAGGAGGATCGCCAAGATCCGCATGGACCATAAGCTCAAGCACGATGAAATGCGCCACAGCTTCATCAGCTACCACGTCGCCTTGCACCGGTCCGTAGGGGACGCCGCATTGCAGGCCGGCAACTCCGAAACGATCGTCAAACGCCACTACCTGAACCTACATACGCGGGAAGACGGGGCGAAGTTTTTCTCTGTGTACCCTCGGACGGCGAAGGGCCACGCAGTGATCAAAAAAGTGATGCCTCAGAAACAAAAGCTCAAAGTCATCTAAGCAGTTTACACCACTGACCAAATAGACATGATGAAAAGACCAGCAAAAAAAACGGCAGCCAAGAAGCCAATTGCTAAGCCAGAAAAAACGCCAGATGCTTTATCGGTCAAAGCTGATAAAACGAAGTATGTTCGTTCTGAAACTCCTGAATTCTGGATCGCACACGAAAAGAATGACGCAACATCTGGTTTCTTATTATTCGACAAAAAAACTCGAAAATATCATGCTTTGCTGAATGACTTGAAATTACACTTTCCTCATTTGGCAAAGGGTGGCTGCAAGAATTCTAGCGATTCGCCAGTTGATGAATTGCATATTCCCAAGGGCGAGCTTCTTTTACTTATGGCGCTACGGCAACGCTTTAAGAAACATGACATTAGTGATGCCGCGATAGCATCTCACTGGCGAATGCTTGCAATCAGGCGACTGTCCAACGAATTAGAAGAGACCACAGGTAAAGCTATATCCGAAGCGAACTTAAAATTTTGGGAGGAAATATCCAAAGACGAGAGCAGATTTGAAAAGCATATCGGCGAATGGTTGATTGTGAAAATACAAGATGACGGAGCTGGGGATTTCTTGATTCGGCTAGGTACGTGGATTAACAAGATTGCTCATATTGAATCTCTCCCTGTCGATGATCGTTACAAAATTTTTTTCAAATCTGTTGAAATCGCTGCTCAAACCGCTGGTGGGGTGCCGACGAAAAAGGCCGTAAGGAGCATCTTTGAAAATGCAGTTCCAAACCCACAACTCATTGCAGAATCTACGTTTGACTCGCTTATGGAGCGCTTGTGTTTTAGTTGGCTACCCGCCGGAGGAAGAGGAAAAAGTAGGAAGTGAAAAATACATAGGGGACAAGTCTAATACTTGAGACCCACGTATTTATTTTAGGTATTATGCATTTGTTTGCTCGTTATGAGTAACCAACTGCAACAACAACGATACGTCGGCCTCGATGAGTGCCGAGAAATACTATTCGGGACAGGTCCATCAGCGCCATCAAAGCGCACCTGGGCGGAATGGAGAGCCAGAAAATTTTTCCCGATTTTAAAGGTGGGAAAAAGGGTTTTCTGCGAGCCAGAAGCCGTGCGTGCTTCCTTAGATCGCCGTTTCAAAATTAACCCCATCGACCCCGTCTAAAACAAACGAGCCGACCCAGAACTGGATCGGACTCGCAAGCTTTCATCTGCCCAAAGTCTACATCCATTCAGGCGGCTTACAACTAAAATGTTAGCGCATGAAAACATTCATTTCACAACGAGTTAGCCTCATCAACTACTTGAAAGGCGAAACAAGCACATCAAGGAACGGCTTCCATGACGAAGGAGGTGCTGCTATGAGTCATCATCATTGCAAGGATCGGCAAACTTGTCGCCTCAAGTGGATTATCCAGCATGAATTCCCCGAACAGCGTTTGCGAGATGAGAAGGAGCAAACAAAAGCTCCTCTCTCTCATCAGCTTCATACGTTCGACTCACCAACCCCAAACGATAAAGATGAGGAGGTCGGGAGATGAAGATACCACAACAAGAACTCGACCGAATCCGCGAGCAGTACGACATCGTTTCCGTGGTGAAGCGGTTCATCGATCTCGACAAGAACAACACCGCATGCTGCCCGTTCCACAACGAAAAATCCGGCAGCTTCAAGGTCAATCCGAAGCTTGGCATTTACAAATGCTTTGGCTGCGGAGCGAGCGGAGACATTTTCTCATTCGTCCAGGCGATCAAGGCCGTTTCTTTCAAGGAAGCCGCCGAGCTCATCACCGGGCATGTCATCGACGACGCACCCAAGGGAGTGAAAAACGGTCGCATCATCCGACTGTCTGACGATATGGCGGACGGGAAAGTGGAAGCCAAACCCGAACCGAAGCAACCGAAGAAAGCGAATAAATTCGTGGCCTTGTGGGAGTCGCGAGTCAACAATTTCACCGACGAGTATGTCGAATCCGTGGCGATCAACCGCGGCATTGATCAGAGGGCGATTCAGTATCTCAAGGAAAAGAAACTCATCGGCCTTTACAATGGTCACGTTGCGTTCCCCGTCTATGAGGACGGCGAAGTCGTGCGGTGCCATGTGAAAGACCACGAAAAAGATACGTGGTATTACGATCCGAAAGGCGGCACCAATAGCGCGCTCATCATCGGTGATCCGAAACTGGCGAACACCACGTTCATTCTGGAAAGCCAGTGGGATGCGTTCGCAGTGATGGCCGCGCTCCGGCATTGGGAGCATGATGCGTATTACGCCTACATCGTCACGCGGGGAGCGTCATCGAACACAGACGTTTCATCGCTTATCAGCAAGACCACTCGCATCATAGCGATCGTGCAGAACGATCCGGACGCAAAGAAGGGCAAGGACGGTAAGACCCCCGCGCAGAAGTGGTTGGAGAGTGTGAGGGCGAGCATACCCGCTGACTGCATGTTTTCATACTCCCAAGCGCCGGAAGGCTACGAAGACCCGAACGACTGGATTGCAAAGGCATCACCGACCGAGAGCGATGTAAAAAAACAGTTTACTGAATTGATTCATACTCCAGAAAATAATCAGTCGAATAAACCACAGCTCACACAGGCAGAATATGAAGCCGACTTGCTGAAACGACTGGAAGAAGTGCGCTACGATCCGAATAAGCCACCGCCACCCGATGAGGTTTGTCTTACGTTCTTAGGTATTCCAATAGGAGCGCGCGGAAATCTCAGCGTGATCGGCTCGAAGGTAAAGACGGGCAAGACTGGCACGGTGACATCTGCCGTTGGTGTTGCAATCCGTGGCGCATGTCATGCACAGGGTGACACTCTAGGCTTTGCTTGGATTGGAGAAGCAACAGGAGCAATTCTACACTTTGACACCGAGCAATCACCCGCAGATCATCACGCTTGCGTAGAACGGGCAAGGAAACGCTCAGGCATCGCAGAGATCGAGCGTCTATACAGTTACCCAATTGGAAAGTTTAGCATGAGAGAACGCATGGACATATTGCGTTTGAAAGTGAAAAAACTCGCAGAAAAGGGCAAGATTGATTGCATCGTGTTAGACGGTGGCGCGGACTTCGTGAAGGACGTAAACAGCACCGAGATTGCATGCGATGTCGTGGCTGAAATGATGAGGATTGCACAGGAATTTAATTGCTGCATCATCGTAGTGATTCATGAAAACCCTGGCACTGAAACAGGCAAAACACGCGGACACTTCGGGAGTGAACTTGCAAGGAAAGGCTACGCCAATCTTCGCATTGATAAAGACCCGAACACCGACATTTCCACAATCTATGGAAACGATAACCGCCACGGCTCAATCCCTAAACAGCATGGGTTGTGCTTTGCATGGGACAAGCAGCAATGCATGCATGCAACTCTTGGCATCTACTCGCAGATTGTGGGACAGGCGAAAGAAAACGCCAAGGTGACCAAGGAGCGGGAAAAATGGAGTGAGATTTTTGACCTTGCTACGGATGAAACCGGGACAACATGCGCTTGTCCCGATTTATCACCAGAGCAAGCCGCAAAAATCATTTGGGACATAAAGGGGACAAAAACACCACCGAAACCAGAGACCATTAAGAAGCAGATGCAGCGCGCGGAAATCCTTGGCGTATTGAAGAAAAACAAACGTGGCACTTGGACAATTAACCAAACGGGACAAACGGGACAAGTTTGGGACAATTAAAAAATGTCCTGACTAGAAACGGGACGGGACAATGCGTCCCTCTATAGAGGGACGCTTTTTGTCCCGTTCCTGTCCCTATTAAATCAGATCAAAAATCCACAAATTTAAAATCATGCAAAATCAATCACCACCACCAGAACCAATGAACAACTTCATCACCGCCGCAATCATCGCCATTCTACTCTTCATGCTCTTTGAAGCCATCACACGCTCGATGCCATGAAGGAAACTCATCCAACAACACCGAAACCAAATGAAACAAGAAAACCAGATCGAAAAATACACCCGCGCGTTGGCCGAAGCATTCCCACCGGAACGCATTGCGGAGTTTCTGTGCGAACTGCCGGCCGCCATCCGCGAAAAACTCGTCGCAGAATTCCTCGTAGAAAAACCCGTCCGCCGCATAACCCGAATCATCCGCAAAAAATGAAACCGCCCCCCACTAACACACTCGCCGAAGCACTCGCCACGGAACTCCCGGACGAGCAGATCGCGATTGCCATTCGCGATGCACTGACCGCTACCCAGACGACCCGCAGCGGCACCGTGGAGCCCGATCACAAGACCCGGTTGCAGGCCGCTACTCTTGCACTCGCCTACAAGCACGGCAGGCCCGTGGAACGTCAGGAGGTCATCACCGCGAACCTGTCAGAAAATGACTCCGCCATCCTGGAGAGAGTGAAAAACAGCCCTACCGCCAGAGCGGCTCTTCGGCGAATGCTGGATTCAGCAGAAAATGGGCAAAAATGACTGCCATATTTCACATCGTGTGCTCGGCCAGACCTTTCATCTCGACAGTACAATTTCAAACTTATACAGTCCCATCGCAATGTCCTTGGAAGCACCTATCTCGCCGTCGATGAATCAACCGCTCCACAATGGGCAAAAAACGGAGTTGAAGCAGCAAGAAAGCAAGCCGGATAAGGCAGAAAAGTCGATATCGTTCAGTTCAGCACCGAAGACAGTCCGGGGTCGCCTGCTATGTGGTCCCGTATCGTGGGCGCAGGCGCGACGCTTGTTAAAAAGAGGATTCTGTTCGTAAGGTCTGGTGATGGTAGCCAGCACTTTACAAAAAACTGAAAGCCAGAATCCTTTGTCATCGACGACCTGCTTTAGATGAGCTAGATTCTCATTGTTATGTCCTCTCCACTCAATTCGATCCCCAACCAATCAGCGAACTGCGAATGTGGGAACTTGCCGCCTTGCGAGCCGCAGAAAAAGCAAACGGCAACCGTGGCAGTATTGCGAGTGTTCGCCCCCGAGAGCTATCACCATCAGGAGCGGAGAGTAACAATCGTGGATTCGGCTACCTTA
>CANHQJ010000009.1 GCA_947462875.1 Verrucomicrobiia bacterium | reverse complement strand
TCAAGGCACTGAGCTTGTGAAAGGGGTTGCAAACCCCTTCTCCCTATCGACCACAGCGTCGATGCCGAGGAAGTGGCTCACCTGCAGGCCCTCATCGCCAAATCGATGGCCCAGCTCAAACTCAAGCGCCGTCCGCGCTGATCGTAGATCGCCATGGCCCATAAGGAGAAGGGGTTTACAACCCCTTTTTCAAGGCACTGGGCTTGTGAAAGGGGTTGCAAACCCCTTCTCCAAAGAAAAAGGCTCCGGGCGTTACTCCGGAGCCTTCTCTGTTTTGTTTTTGTTTTTCACCTCGTGCGGGACATTGGGCAGAAAGTCCAACGCCTGCACGAAAAACTTTTTCTTAGTTCGGTGCCGCAGGATAAACGATACGGTAGAACCCTTTGTCTTGCGGCGGATTGGCATCATCGAAGGTGACAGCGCCACTTTCTGGTGCCGTTACCGTGCCGATCTGGGTCCAGCCGGTAAGGGTGCCGGAACGCTCGATGCCATAGACACGGCCGGAGATACCCGTGAAGCTCAGGCGTTTCACACCACCGGTGAAGTCAGAGAGAACAGCGTTTTTCGTGGGATCGGTGAAGAGCGAATCTTCGGTTACCACGGCATTGACCGTCACATTCACGTTGAAGTTGACCGTGTTGTGATTGACCAAATCCGTGGGTGTAAATGTCACACTCTGTGCACTCGTGCCTTGCGCAGGTGCCGTCGTAGGACTTGTGAAGGCAAACGTGCCAGGCACACTGGCGACCCCACCCGTGAGCGTGGAGGAGGCAAGTGTTTGCCCCACCGTGATCGCGGAGGCCGTTGGTGCCGTTGTGATGGTAGGTGTGTTCCGATCGGTCGTGACATCCACCGACAGCGTGACTGATTTGTTATTGAGGCTGTCCGTAGGCGTGAAAGTCACACTCTGACTGCTGGTGCCTACAGCCGGAGCCGTGGTGGGCGTGGTGAAGGCAAATGAGCCTGCGACACTCGCCGCGCCACCGCTGAGAGTGGAGGACGCAAGGGTTTGACCGACGGTGATGGCCGATGCTGTAGGAGCCGTGGTGATGGTCGGCGTGGCTTTTTCCACAACGTTGATCAGCAGACGAATGTCATCCACGCGCCAGTTGACCGTTCCTGCACTGGCTGAGCCGACACCCGAGTGACCGTAGATGCGGTAAGTCCGCGGCGCGTCAAATTCCAACGTGAGACCAGTATGGGATTTGAGCGCCCATGAGCTATCCGCCCCCAGAGTGCCGGTGAGCACGTCCGTGGCATAGTTGTCAGCGGAACTGCGAATGCTGTAGGCCTGAGGACCCGTGCCCGTGCTGCGGCTGCCAAAGCTGAAATCCGTCATGGTCGCCTTGAATCCGCTGGTGGGAGTCACGGTGAATTCAAAATACGCACTGCCACTGGCGGCGGTGTTGAGAGCGCCAGCGCGGGCCGCAGCACCCGCATTGTTGGTGCCGCTGAAACCCAGCGAAGTCGTGGAAGCGGCTGTGGAGGTAATGAGGGTGACCGTGCCATTATTATTGCCACCAGAGAACACGGATGGAGTCACATTCGCTGGGCTGCTCGCCGCGGCGCCAGTCGTGGCACCCGTGAAGTTCCAGAGCAAAGGCACCGGAGTGACCACCAACTCGCGCTCCACAATCACGGCTTCGTTGAAGTTGTCATCACCCGCCTGGCTGGCAGTGATGGTCGTGGAGCCCACGCCGACAATCGTTACCGTAGCTCCTGCGAGTGTCGCCACCGCATTGTTTGAATTGGCAAAACTCACGGCAAGACCCGAAGAAGCACTGGCCACGAGATTGAAGGGAGCATCGGTGATCGAACGCGCCGCCAATACGGCGAAGGTGATCGTTTGGTCCGCTTTGACAATCGTGCCTGTGAGCGTCGGCTGTGTGATGGTGTAGTTGCCGGAATCCCCTCCCGTGAGTCCCATCGTGGTGGTGACGCTGATGTCCTGCCCCACGTTGGCCTGGGCAAAAACGCCTGACGTGGCGTTGGTGAGAGTCACCACATCGGTTTCAATCACACCCGACAAAGTCGCACCGATGATCGTGGCTGTGGTCGTGGCGTTGAAGGGACGCGTGGATACCACCGCCCCGGTGACCGTCAGGTTTTTCGCGGTAATGTCGGCCGAGAGTGTGGGTTGGGTCACCGTGTAATTGGCCGAAGGAGCCGCGTAGGAACCTGTGCGGACAAGAGCTTTGGCGGTACCCACCGTTTTGTTCGAAAATGCCCATGTGACCGAGCCACTGGGCGTAAATTCTTCCCCGTTGACAAGGCCAGCGAATTCTGGTGTGCCAGAAACACTGACATCCATGGTGGCATCGTATTCTCTGCCAGAAGCTCTCAATCCCGTGATCGTCAACTCCTGGGTCGCTTGCGTGTTACCGCTGGCCGTGGTGGAGACACTTTGCGATGGAGCGCCACCGCCGGAAACCACGATGTTCAGACCGTTGTAGCTACCGGCAGGAGCCGTAGCCTTAAGTCGCACGTAAAGAACCGTAGCAGGAACGTTGCCGCCACTAGCAGTGAGAATAAGCTCATCGGTAAAGACACCATCGGTATCCAGTGACAACTCCAGACCTGCTGGCGCGGTGACGGTCAAGTTACCCGAAAGCACGGAACCGGAGACGGTCAGGTTTTGCAGCGAGGAAGCCACGCCGTAGGTGGAACTCAGCGGGCCACCGAGAATGGCGGGCGTAACACTGATGGTGGGGGTGGTAGGAGCGACGGGTGAAGCCTGCACTGTCGTGGATGCCGCACCGCTGCCGATCGCATTGACCGCGCGCAGTTGCACGCTGTAGGTGACGTCATTGGTCAAACCCAAGATCAACAGCGGGCTCGCAGTCGAAGCTGGATCGGGCGTGATCCAATTGGTGCCGCCATTGATCGAGTATTCATAATTGGTGATCGCCACGCCGCCATTGTTCGCGGGTGCGGTGAAGGCCACGCTCAACTGCTGATTGCCCGCAGTGATTTCCGTGATGGCGGGAGCGGGAGGAGCCAATCCAGCGATCGATGCCGTAAAGCTGGGCTGAGTGACAGTGTAGTTCGTGGAGGGAGCCAAATAACTGCCCGTGCGGACTAAGGTTTTATCCGAACCAATGCTCGCATCGGCAAAGGCCCAGGTGACCGTGCCAGCGACGGAGAAAGTTTCGCTGTTGGCCAAACCGACATACTCTGGAGTTCCGGTAACGGTAGCGTCCGTGGTGCCATCCCAGTTTTTGTTTTGTGCTGTGAGACCCGTGATGGTCAGAGACTTGGCGGTGACGGCATTGCCGGATGCGGAGGTGGTGATGTTCACCGTAGCTGCCCCCGTGCTGGTGAGAGCGATCGATTGCGCATTGTAGGTTCCCGTGACGGCAGCCGTGGCAGCGAGACGGATGCGCAAGGTGCCGCTGGCAGAGCCACTGGTTTGCAGAAATGTTGCCGCAGTGCCGTAGGTGATACCGTCAGCGGATACTTCAAATCCGGTAGGAGCGGTGGCGATCAAATCCGCAGTCAAGTTGACACCGGAAATCGGGAAAGTCTGTGCCACCGATGCCGTGCCATACGTGGTGGTGAAAGCCGCTGCCGTGGCTATGCCCGTGATCGCAGGTTGGGTCGCATCAGGCGTGGTTTTGACCGAGAAGTTATCAATCGCCAGGCCTTGTGCATTAGTAGTATTACCCACCCCTGTGTATGTCCAGCGCAAGTAATACGTGCTTCCATTCGCAATGTTCAGTCCTGAAAGGGTGAAACTTTTGCTGGTGGATAAAGGTGGATTCGAAATTACATTGTTATTGGCATCCGCTGGGTACGATTGATCCCCTGCCGTAGCCGCAGTTGCTGCCGTTGCCGTATTGCCGTGAAAAAAAGTCCAATTGAAAGCGCGAGAACCCGAGCGATATTTTTCATAGTCCCATGCCAAATCCAAGGATACGACCGTTGCACCTGTATTATTGGTGAAAGCGTATATAATAGAGGTTGGAGCAGTAAAACTACCAGTTGTCAAAAATCCCAGACCACGATCAGTTGCTGAAGCTGTGATGCCATTGGCCCAGTTAATCACACCGCCAGGTGAACTTCCAGTAACTGCGCCTGTTCCTGTGGTACCATATGCCAGCGTCGTGGCACTAGTTCCTGTGCCCCAGTTCGTACCCAATCGAAATCCTGATGGCAGAGCGGCTGTTCCACTTGATCCCATTCCGTCAAAATTCTGCGTCAGCGTGCTGTGTGATGTGATCGACTGTTGCGCGGAAGCCATGTGCGGCAGGGCAGCGATTCCCATGGCACCTAACAACGCCGATGTGAAAGGAACTTTGAGGCGTTGGAACAAGGAGGGAAGTCCTTGCGAGAGATGAGTTTTGTTCGAGTTCATACAATGATGCGTGTCGGTGTGCGGTGAAATCATAAAGGATGTTAGGGAAAACAAGGCAGATTTTCGGCAACGAAGTCGTCACATCGTAACGAGTTTCGGGATGCGCGCAACTGAATCTTGAGGGGAAAAACTCGGGTGCGCTGCCTGAGAACGCAGTGGGAAAAGCACGATTCATGCCATGCCCTGGCGTGGAGCGCATGCTTAAGATATGCGAACCAAAATCGCCCGTATTTTGCAGGAAAAAACGAAAAGTCGTGAGCAAATGGAGCGCGGATCCACCGGAGCGCGGACCTCCTGGTCCGCTTCTTCTTCCCCACGATCATGCGGACCGGGAGGTCCGCGCTCCGGGTGGTGAAACAAAACGCCCGCTTTTCGTGGCGGAAAAGCGGGCGTGATGAGTTTTGGCAATGCGGAAGGATTCCGCCGCCACGGGTTAGGCGATGATTTGGCCGAGCACGTAGGGCAGAATGCCGCCAGCGCGGTAGTAGTCGATCTCGACGGGGGTGTCGAGGCGGACGACCACGGGCACGTCGAAGCTGCTGCCGTCGGCTTTTTTCACGACCAAGGTCGCTTGGCTTTGCGGCTTGATGTCATTGCTGATGCCGACGAGACTAAAGGTGGCATCGGCGAGGTCTTTGACTTTGTCGTAGTCCTCTTTGTTGACGAAGTTGCAGGGCAGCACGCCCATGCCGACGAGGTTGCTGCGGTGAATGCGCTCGAAGGATTTCGTGATGACCGCCTTGACGCCGAGCAGGCTGGTGCCTTTGGCGGCCCAGTCGCGGCTGGAACCCATGCCGTAGTCTTCACCGCCGATGACGATGAGCGAGGTGTCGTTTTTCGCGTGAGCTTCGGCGGCGTCGTAGATCGCCACGGTTTCGCCGTTGAACTTGGTGACGCCACCTTCGACGCCGGGAACCATCAGGTTCTTGATGCGCACGTTGGCAAAGGTGCCGCGAGTCATGATGCGGTCGTTGCCGCGACGCGAGCCGTAGGAATTGAAATCGGCGAACTCAACGCCGTTTTCGCCGAGATAGCGACCGCCGGGGCTGTCTTTCTTGATCGCACCGGCAGGCGAAATGTGGTCGGTGGTGACGCTATCGCCAAAGATGCCGAGCGGTTTCGCATCGATGATTTCCTCGATGTCGCGCGGGGTGGGCGTGAAACCGTCGAAAAACGGCGGCTCCTGGATGTAGGTCGATTGACGGTCCCATTCGTAAACGTTTCCGGTGGAGGACTTGATGCTGTTCCACTTGGGATTTTGGTCGGAGAAACCGGTGTAGAGGCGCTGGAACACATCGGGTTTCAGCGAGGCGTTCATCGCGGCCTCGACCTCGGCGGAGGTGGGCCAGATGTCGGCGAGATAAACCGGTTTGCCATCGGCGGAAGTGCCGAGAGCGTCCTTGCTCAGATCGATGTCCACCGTGCCGGCGATCGCGTAGGCGACAACGAGCGGGGGCGACATGAGGAAGTTCGCTTTGATCGATTGGTGCACGCGCGCCTCGAAGTTGCGGTTGCCGGAAAGCACGGAGGCGGCGACGATGTCCTCGGCTTTCACCACGTCTTCGATGCCCTTGTCGAGCGGACCGGAGTTGCCGATGCAGGTGGTGCAGCCGTAGCCGACGGTTTGGAAACCGAGTTTGTCCAGCTCATCCTGCAAGCCGGTTTTGTTGAGGTAATCCGTGACCACACGCGATCCTGGGCCGAGCGAGGTTTTCACGGAGGGCTTGATGGTCAGACCGAGCGCGTTGGCTTTTTTCGCCAGCAATCCGGCGGCAAGCATCACGCTGGGGTTCGAGGTGTTGGTGCAGCTGGTGATCGCCGCGATCAGCACGGAGCCGTGCGAGATGGTATCGCTGATGCCGCCTTTGCTATCGACCGTGACGGTGGCCGTTTTGGGCTCGGATTTGCCGTAGCCATCGGGTGCGGGTGCGGCGAGGATCTCGCCCCACTTCGACTTGAGCGCATCCACGTCGATGCGGTCCTGCGGGCGCTTCGGTCCGGCGACGCCGGGCTTGACGGTGGAGATATCCAGCTCGACGATCTGGCTGAATTCCAGCGCGTCCTTTTCGGTCGGGATGCCCCAGAGGCCTTGCGCCTTGTAGTAATTTTCCACGGTCTGGCACAGCTCCTCGCTGCGACCGGTGCCGCGCAGATAGCCGGTGGTGATTTCATCGATGCCGAAAAAGCCCATGGTCGCGCCGTATTCCGGAGCCATGTTGGCGATAGTGGCGCGGTCGGGCAAGCTGAGCGCCTTGGCACCGGGGCCGTAGAACTCGACGAATTTGCCGACCACCTTGGTCTTGCGCAGCATTTCCGTCACGCGCAGCACGAGGTCGGTCGCGGTGACGCCAGCGGTCAATTCACCCGTGAGGTAAACGCCCACCACTTCCGGCACGAGGAAAGTCACCGGCTGGCCGAGCATGCCCGCCTCCGCCTCGATGCCACCCACGCCCCAACCAACGACGCCGAGGCCGTTGATCATGGTGGTGTGCGAGTCGGTGCCGACGAGGGTATCGGGATAAAACACGCCGTCTTTTTCCAGCACGCATTTCGCGAGATATTCCAGGTTCACCTGGTGGACGATACCGATGCCGGGAGGCACGACCTTGAAGGTATCGAAGGCCTGCTCACCCCATTTCAGGAACTCGTAGCGCTCGCGGTTGCGATGGAACTCGAGGTCGAGGTTGCGGGAAAGCGAATCGCCCGTGCCAGCGTAGTCCACCTGCACGCTGTGGTCCACCACGAGGTCCACGGGGACCAATGGCTCGATCATTTTCGCATCCTTGCCCATGCGGTCCACCGCCGAGCGCATGGCAGCGAGGTCCACCAGCAAAGGCACACCCGTGAAGTCCTGCAACACGATGCGCGCGACGACGAAGGGAATTTCATAGTCGCCGGGATTTTTCGGCTGATAGGCGGCGAGATTGGCGATGTCCTTGTCGGTCACCTTCAGGCCATCGTGATTGCGCAGCAGGCTTTCCAGCACGATACGAATGGAAATCGGCAAGCGGGAAAGATGGGCATAACCCTGTTCGGCGAGTGCTGGCAGCGAGTAGAATTTACCTTCCTGGCCCGAGCCCGTGGTGAATGTGCGCAGTGTGTTCATGGATGTTTGGAGAAAATGAATCAGTCGCCCGCAGCAATCGGTGTGCCAAGCGTGCGCGCGGACAGTATCGGATTCCACGGAATTGGCAAGCTACGAGGCGGAAAATTTTCGATTTTTCGCATGGAACCTGCCGCGGCGAGGGATCGGATGATTTTGCCTTGCCCTTCTCCCCTGCCGGCCACAGCATAGGCCAGTGTCTGAAGCCAAAACACTCTCTGTCACCCAGTTGCTGCGGCGCATCAAGAATGTCGTCGAGATCGAGGTCGGCGAGGTGTGGGTGGAGGGGGAAGTGAGCAACCTCAAGAAACAGGCGAGCGGGCACTGGTACTTCACGCTGAAGGACGACCACGCGCAGATCCAGTGCGCGATGTTCGGCGCCCGCAAGCGCAGCGGCCATGAGGCGTTGCAGGACGGGGCGAAGGTGCGCGTTTTTGCCGAAACCACCATCTACGAGGCACGCGGCAGCTTGCAGATCATCGTGATGCGGGCGGAGGCGGCGGGCTTGGGAGACTTGCAGGCGAAATTCGAGGCGCTGAAACGCCAGTTGAACGCCGAGGGTCTGTTTGCCGCGGAACGGAAAAAGGCGATCCCCCGCTTTCCCCGCCGCATCGGCATCGTGACCTCGGAGACCGGCGCCGTGCTCCAGGACATCCAGCAAGTCATCGCCCGCCGCGCGCCATGGGTGCGGCTCTACCTGCTGCCCGTTCGGGTTCAGGGCAGAGGTGCCGAGCGGGAAATCGCGGCGGCGATCGCGGCTTTTTCTGATCCGGATCGCTACGACTTGCCCACCTGCGACGTGCTGATCGTGGGGCGCGGTGGCGGTTCGCTGGAGGATCTCTGGTGTTTTAACGAAGAAATCGTCGCGCGAGCGATCGCCCGCTGCCCGATTCCCGTGATTTCCGCCGTGGGTCACGAAATCGATTTCACCATCGCGGATTTCGTCGCCGATCTGCGCGCCCCCACCCCGAGCGCAGCGGCGGAACTGGCCGTGCCGGACAGCGCGGAGCTCGCGAATCGTCTGCAGCTGTTGCACCGCCGCATAAAACAGAACACTGCGGCCCGCTTGCAGCAATGGCATTATCAGCTCGATGCCATGCGTCGCGGTGCCTTGCAGCGACGCGGCGAGCGACTGCTGCGCGAGCCCGTCATGCGGCTCGATAACATCCGCGATCGCCTGCAGCGCGCGATCGAGCACCAGTGGCAACAGCGCATGCAGCGGATGGAGCAATTGCAAACCGCCCACCGCACCCTGCACCCGCGCCTCATCCTGCAACGCCGCGAGACCGGCCTGGACGAACTGCGCCGCAGACTCCAGGGCTCGATTCAGCAGGCGTTGCTGGACCAGGAAAAACACCTGCGTCACCTCGAGGTCATGCTGCGCACCCTGGGCCCGGAGTCATCGCTCCAGCGCGGTTACTCGATCACTTTTGATGAAAAAGGAAACATCATCCGCAGCGCGAAGGATGTCAGGGAAGGAATGAACCTGATCACCCGCCTGGCCGATGGATCGGTGCGGAGCATCGCGACCGACCAGAAAAACGATTCAGTGGACTAACACTCCACCACATTCACGGCCAATCCGCCGCGCGAGGTTTCCTTGTATTTGGCATTCATGTCGCGACCGGTGGCGCGCATGGTCTGAATGACTTTGTCCAACGAAACAAAGTGGGTGCCGTCCGAGGAAAGGGCCAGCCGCGAGGCGTTGATCGCTTTGACCGCGCCCATGGCGTTGCGTTCGATGCAAGGGATCTGCACCAGCCCGCCGATGGGATCGCAGGTCAGTCCGAGATTGTGCTCCATGCCGATTTCCGCGGCGTTTTCGACCTGTCGGATCGAGCCACCCAGATACTCCACCAAGCCCGCCGCCGCCATCGAACAAGCCACGCCCACTTCCCCCTGACAACCGGCCTCGGCACCGGAAATGGATGCATTGCGTTTGTAGAGCATGCCGATCGCCGCCGCGGTGAGGAGGAAGCGCTCGACGCCATCGGGATGAGGAGAATTGCGGAAACGCACGGCATAATGCAGCACCGCCGGGATGATGCCTGCCGCACCGTTTGTCGGCGCTGTCACCACCCGCCCACCGGCAGCATTTTCTTCATTAACGGCGAGAGCATAGAGATTCACCCAGTCGAGAATCGACAAAGGATCCGCCAGGGCCGCTTCCGGACGCTGGCACATTTGGTCGTAGTTTTGTTTCGCCCGGCGTTTCACATGCAGTCCACCGGGCAAGGTGCCATCGCGCGTGATGCCGCGTTTCACACAGTCCTGCATCGCCCGCCAGATCGCTTGCAGGCTGGCGCGCGTTTCCGCCTCAGGACGAAAGGATGCCTCGTTGGCCAGTGTCAGCTCGCTCACCGTGAGGCCATGTTCCTGGCACAGATGCATGAGTTCCGCCGCAGACTTGAACGGATACGGCACTTGCACGTCATCCGCTTTGGCCTTCATCTGCTCTTCGGTTGCGATGAAGCCGCCGCCTAACGAATAGACCACCTGCTCGTGCACGATCTCGCCTTTTTGATCCACCGCGAAAAAATGAATGCCGTTCGGGTGCAGCGGCAGCGGCTTGAGGCGCTTGAAACTCAGATCCGCTTTGCCATCGAAAGCCACCAGCCCCCCCGCGGCGAGGGCGATCTTTCCGATCTCGCGCAGCGAAGCGATTTTCTGATCCACCTGATCGACATCCACCGTCTCCGGCTCCTCGCCGAGGAATCCCAGCATGATCGCCGTATCGGTGCCGTGGCCTTTGCCCGTGGCAGCCAGCGAGCCATACAGATCACAGCCGACGCGCGCGATTTCCTTCCGCCGCGCATGCTCCATCAGCTGTTGCCGGAATTGCCAGGCCGCACGCATCGGACCGACGGTATGCGATGACGATGGACCGATGCCGATGGTGAAAAGCTGCAGTGCGGAAATGGACATACGCGGGAGCGACTACCTACACCAGACAATGCCATTGTAAAGCGGGAATGAACCCGGCGATCGTTTCACGCAAGGGCTAACAGCTCCCAAGAATCGATCACGTCGCACGCATTTTGATTGGATATTGCCGGTTTTTTTTCTATGGTTTCCTCATGCAGAAACAGGATCCCCGCGAATACGTTCTCGATGAGGTCAATCTGCTGCTCTCGGAAAAGCGCACGGCCCTGTCGCTTCTGCGCACCGGCATCGCGATCTTTTCGATTCCACTGTCCATCGGCTCGGTTCTGATTGCGACGTCGCAATGGTACAAACCGGGCGATATTTTATTCCTGTTGGTTCCCGTGCTGGGCGGCTGCACGCTGTTGGTATTGATCTCATTATGGCTGCTGATCACAGCAATGGTGAAACTCCGGCGCAATGACAAACGAATGGAAGAGCTTATTGGAAAAAATCAATTTCTGCGCAAACTTGTCGATCCGTGATTCTCATGAAACGCCCACTCATTCTCATCACCCCGGGCGATCCCGCAGGCATCGGGCCGGAGATCATCGCCAAGGCGCTGGCCTCCCCCGAGCTGCCGCAGCACTGCGACTACCTGCTGTTGCCGTATGACGACACAAGCACACCGGGAAAACCCGATGCAGCCTCCGCGCGCATCGCGCTCGATGCTCTGGAGGAAGCCGCGCGGCGCTTGCGCGAGGGCACCGCGGATGCCGTCGTGACGGGACCTGTCTCGAAGGAGGGGCTGCAAGCCATCGGCTTCCCCTACCCCGGACAAACGGAATTTTTCTGCGATCGCCTGGGAGCCTCCGACGTGACGATGTGCCTCACCGGAGATCATCTGACGGTGGCACTGGTCACCATTCACATTCCTCTCGCCGATGTCGCCCGCTCCCTTTCCCAAGCCTCCATCGTGCAAAGCGGCACCCATCTCGCGGAATACATGCGGAAACGCCTGCGTCGCTCGCCGCGCATCGCTGTTTGCGGGCTGAATCCGCACGCCGGAGAAAATGGTGCCTTCGGACGCGAGGAAATCGAGATCATCACCCCTGCGATCGAGCAATTACAGGCGCTCGGCATCGGTGCGTTTTCCGGACCTCACGTGCCGGATGCCATTTTCCGCGATGCGGCGCGCGGCGACTACGATGCCGTTTTGTGCATGTATCACGATCAGGGATTGATCCCGCTGAAACTGCTCGACTTCGATAACGCCGTCAACATCACCCTCGGCCTGCCGCGCCCACGGCTCAGCCCCGACCACGGCACGGCGTTCGCCATCGCGGGGAAAAACATCGCCCATCATTCTTCGATGCTGAGAGCCTTGCAACGCGCGGCGGAAATGATAACATCCGACCAGATCCCATGACCTTTTTCTCCCTCAAGTGCGCCGTATTTGGCCTCACGCTCGGCGCGGCGGTAGCGACCTGCGGCTACTTGCTGAGCACGGCTTCCTACGTCGGCAGCACCAGCGGCCTAGTGCTGGCGCCCAAGACCACCGATGCCGGAACCATGTGGATCGCCGAAAATGACGAGATCGCCGTGGAGGTGCGCTACATCAGCTCGGTCATCGAGACTCCCGTCATTTCAATCCGCAAAAAACAACAATGGCGCAAGCTCGCCATTTGTATGATCTCGGGCATCCTGCTCGCCTACATCACCTACCGCCTGATGATGCGCAAAGCGAAAGTCATCGAGCCCGAACCTTCTCACGAAACTCCCCCATCCCTCTCATCCATCGAAACTCCACCATCCGACTCACCATGAAAATCCTCACCTTCGCCCTCTGTCTCGCAACGCTGAGTTGCGCGCCCTTTTCCTCGTCTTCCTCGGCACAAAATTCCACGCCCCTGCCCGAACTGACCGCTTCGCAAAAAGCCGCCATCGGCAAAAAAATCTGGCAAAACGAATGCGGCGGTTCTGTCGATGGCCTCACCACGTGGAATGCCGGCGAAGAGTTTCCTTCGCTCGGCATCGGACATTTCATCTGGTACACCGCCTCGCACAAAGGCCCCTTCACCGAGTCTTGGCCGCAGTTCATGGCATACTGCAAGCAGCGCGGTGTCACGCCTCCAGCGGTCGCGCTCTCGCCACACGCACCCTGGAATTCCCCCGCCGAATTCAAAAGCGATTTCCGCAGCGCGCGCATGAATGAGCTGCGCCAATGGCTAGCCTCGACCGTGACCTTGCAGACCGATTTCATCATCACCCGCTCACGCGCCGCCCTGCCGAAGATCCTCGCCGGTGCCCCCGCCAGCGAGCGAGAGCGCATCGCAAACAATTACCAAAAAGTCGCCGCCACCGCACATGGCCAGTATGCGCTCATCGATTACGTCAATTTCAAAGGCGATGGTCTCAACACCGGCGAACGCTACAACGGCAGAGGCTGGGGCCTGCTGCAAGTGCTCGGCGAAATGAAAGACGTGCCGAGCGGAGCCACCGCTGCCACGGAATTCGCCGCTGCCGCCACCCGATGCCTGAACCGCCGCATCGAGAACTCACCGCCCGCCCGCGGAGAAGCACGTTGGCGCGCCGGCTGGACGAACCGCTGCCAGACCTACGCACGCCCCTTGTGAGCAAATCACCTGAAAGCACAAGCTCGCTCATCACGTAGCATCCCACTGCTTCCGTAAGCATTTTGCCCTTTTCCTCATGAAAACAAACCCACTGTCCCTGGCTCTCGCCTGCGTGATTTCCTCACCCGCTGTCGCCATTCCACCGCCGCTCGATTTCACCCCGCAACCGCAGGTGCCATTCCTCAGCCCGCAGGAGTTTTTGAAAACGGTGCAACTGCCCGAAGGCTACAGCCTCGAACTCGTGCTCAGCGAGCCGCAGATCAAGGAGCCCGTCGCCATCGCCTTCGATCCCAATGGCGCCATGTACATCGCGGAAATGCGCACCTACATGCAGGACATCGATGGCACGGATGAAATCACCCCGCGCAGCGTCGTCAGCAAGCACGTCAGCAGCAAGGGCGACGGGGTCTTCGACAAGCACTCGGTCTATCTCAAAGACGTGCTGCTGCCGCGCATGATCCTCCCACTCGACGACCGCATTCTGTTAGGCATCACCAACACTTCCGACCTAACGATTTACAGCGATAAAAATCGCGACGGCGTCGCCGATGACAATCAACTCTGGTTCAAGGGCGGCCCGCGCGGCGGAAATATGGAGCACCAACCCAGCGGCCTGATCTGGGGGATGGATAACTGGATTTACACCACCTACAATTCCTATCGACTCCGCTGGACCGGCGAGAACTCCGCTCCTTTGCAGGAATCAACCCCCTCGAACGGCGGCCAATGGGGGCTCGCCCAGGATGACTACGGCAAGATGTGGTGGAGCAATGCGGGTGGCGAAAAAGGCCTGCACACCTATCAGGTTCCCATCGTCTACGGCAACCTCAACCCGCCTTCACAAAAAGAAAAGGACTTCGATGTCACCTGGCCGCTCGTCGGTGCCCGCGATTATCAGGGCGGCCCTAACAAGTCCCGCCCCGATGGCACGCTGAATCACTTCACCGGTTGCGCCGGACAAACGGTGTTCCGCGGCGACCGCCTCCCCGCCGAATTGTATGGCAACGTTTTTCTGCCCGAGCCCGTGGGACGTTTGATCCGTCGCTCGGTCGTCACGGACAAGGAAGGCCTCACCGTTCTCAGCAATCCGCATCCGCAATCCGAGTTCATCCGCTCGACCGATCTCTGCTTCCGCCCGATGAACATGACGACGGGGCCCGATGGTTGCCTCTACATCGTCGATATGTACCGCGGCATCATTCAGGAAGGAAACTGGGTGCGCGAGGGTTCCTACCTGCGCAAAGTGGTGCAGCAATACGGCTTCCAAAACAACGTCGGCCGCGGCCGCATCTGGCGTCTCGTGCACAAAGATCACAAACCCGGCCCACAGCCGAAAATGCTGGAGGAAAGCCCCTCGCAATGGGTGAAACATCTCGCCCATCCCAATGGCTGGTGGCGCGATACCGCCCAGCGCTTGCTGATTGTGAAAGGCGACAAATCCGTGCTCCCCGAGTTAGAACACATGCTCGAAAGCCATCCGCTACCACTGGCCCGCATCCACGCTCTGTGGACGATCGAAGGCCTGGGTGCCCTCACCCCCGCCCTGGCACGCCAGGCTTACATGGACAAGGATCCCATGGTCCGCGTGCAAGCCATCCGCGCCAGCGAAACCTTGCTCAAGGCCGGCGATACCACCTTTGTCGCCGATATCGAATCCGCCGCCAATGACCCGCATCATCAGGTCAAACTCCAGTCCATCCTCAGCGCCAAGCTCCACAAGTTTCCGCAGTGGAAAGAGCATGCCACACAACACCTCATCGTGGCCGGAACGCCCGGACTGAAAGAAATCGGTGCAGCCCTGCTCTCCACCGGCCCCACCATTTCCAAAAGCTTTTCCCCTGCCGACCGCAAGCAACTCGAGCGCGGCATGAAAATCTATCAGGAAGTGTGTTTCGCCTGCCACGGGCCCGACGGCCACGGCACACCCATCCCCGGCGTCAAAGGCCAAACCCTCGCCCCGCCACTGGCAAACTCGAAAACCGTGCGCCAGGGCGATGCCCTCCTGCGCGTATTGCTCAACGGCCTGGAAGGCCCCATCGAAGGCAAAACCTACGAATCGCAAATGATTCCGCAGAACACCAACAGCGATCAGTGGCTGGCCGATGTCAGCAGCTACATCCGCAACGCCTTCGGCAACAGCGCGCCATTGGTCGATGCCAAATCCGTGGGCAAACTGCGCAAGGAAGTTTCCTCGCGCACCAAGCCCTGGACCATCGAGGAACTCCGCGCCCTCGCCCCCCAGCCACTGCCCAACCGCAAGTCATGGAAACTCAGCAGCAGCCACAATGCGGAAAAGCTTAGCCATGCGATCGATGGAGATTCCGCCACCCGCTGGGACAGCAAAACGCCCCAAGTCCCCGGCATGTGGGTGCAGATCGATCTGCCATCGCCCACCAAGCTTTCCGGCATCGAATTGCACACGGCCACCTCACCCAACGATGCTCCGCAGCAATACGAAGTGCAGATCAGCGAGGACGGGAAAAAATGGACATCGCTGAGCAAAGGCGCCGGCACGGGTGCGCTGACCACCATCAGCTTCCCCCCCGCCGCCGGCTCTCACCTCCGCATCCTCCAACACGGCACCAAGCCTGGAAAATACTGGAGTATCTACGAGCTGGAAGTTTTCGCCGCACCGAAGTGACCGAGCGCCTGCGCGGCTCACATCCCCTGACAATCCATCCCTCGTTTCTCCAGAAGGATTCTCCAAATCAACTACTCCCAAGCATCTCGTTGATTGAGATGATGAGCGACCAATTTCCGGTTTATTTCTTGCAGTGACGAGGTGACTCTGGTTGAGTAGATTACGGAAAGCGATTTGATCTAACCATCAGACCGGCTGCGAACAAAACTTTACTGCTGTAATATGCGTGCCACTCTCTTCTGCTTGCTTCTTCTTTCGACGACAGTTCGATCCGAAAGCTTCTTCTTCTCGGTTAGTGAGGAGCCTGACATACGCACAGCAAGAATCGAAGGAGATCAGATCATTTTTTCAACAAAGCTGGAACGCCTACCGACACCAAAGGTGCGCCGAATTGAAGTAGTGAATGAAAGCAATCGCCCGAATTTGCTGCGAGCCTATTTGACCGCAGAGCCTGTGAAAGGATGGTTTCCCATGATCAAGCTCGAAGACAAAATCGTCGAAGTCTACCTGGTAACTGCAAATCGCGGTCCTGACTCCTATTTTGAGATCGAGTTTCCCAATTGGGAGGAAGCAGTGTCGTCGGCAAGACGGCTAGCCACAATGGTAAAACTTCCCGACAATCAGCTCAAAATCGATCAAAAAAACGCACAAAAAGCCGGCACTGCACAACGCGCTAACCATTCTGAAGCGAATCCTGATGATGACAAAAAACCTCAACCTGAATCGGAGAGTCGATCCCGATAGTGCTTAATAAGCCTCGATGTTAGCGGAAATAAAAAATCCAATAAGATGACTAAGTGTATGAGTATTCTTGGCTGTCTGGTAACATGCAGCACTGTTCTTTTTGGAGTCGAAGGGTTTCGCGCTTTAGGAGATGATTACGCCGCGAAGGCAGCATTTGTAGAGTCACTTCGCAAGGTTAAGCTCAAGAACATTGAGATCAAAGATGCTTCGATTGATGAAGCTGTGGCGGCCTTGAATGAGAGCTTGAGACGTGGCAACCACCCGAGGATGAATTTCGTGATTCGCAAGTCGCAGATCGAAGGCAATGCCAAGGATCCATTCACGCCGGAGGATACGAAACCATCCAAACCAAAAACTGTTACACTGAAGGCCGATGAGATGGATTTCGGCTCCGCGATTGATCAAGCATGTCAGCAGGCAGCTTTGTTGTGGTTGATCGATATTGATAGCGAGACGCGGGTTGTAACGCTGGTCATCGCTCCTAACAGTCAAAAGCGCTGACAAGCCGGTGGATGCGCAGGACAGTTCCCCTCGTCCCTCTGGCGAACATTATTCCATAATATGATTGCCACTCGGCACGGAAACCGCTAACAAATTTGTCAATCGGTGAATGCCGTTAAGCCAATGACACACACACTTATGAAACAACAGATACCACGAACCATGCTTCCTTTCACCGCCTGCCTGCTGCTGGGCGTGACATCCATCGGCGCTGAAGAGACGACAAAGAGCGATCCGGGCAAACCCACCACCGCGCTCGATGCCAAGGACCTCACGGCGGCGCGCGAAAATTTCACCATCCCCAATCCCGGCGAACTGCTGCAGGCCGCCAGCGACAAAATCGACCTGAAAGCCATCGTTGGCAATATCAAGATCGATGCCGTCGCCACCGATGGATCCGACTCGCAACTCGCCCACGCGCTCGGTGAGTTGCTGGCGGATGGATTCATTTGTCTGCACGCGAAGGATGCCGAAAAAACGCGTGCCGTCGGCAAACAACTCTTCTCCGTGGGCAAGGAACTGGGCGCCGATGAACTGGTGCTCGCCGAAGGCAAAAAAATCGGCGAAATGGTCGATGCCGGAAAATGGGGCGAAGCATCCACCGCCGCCGATGCCTTCCGCACGAAACTGCTGGTCAACCTCGCGAAAGACGGCGACCTCGACTTGATCACCATGATTTCCGCCAGTGGCTGGATTCATGGATTCGGCCTGATCGCGAATCAGATCGATGCCGCCTACAATGAGGATGCCTCGAAACAACTGCGCCAGAGCGAACTCGCCGAGCACCTCGCCGGTCGCGTCGCGAAGTTGCCCGAGGGGCGCGTGAAGGATGCCTCCAAAGCCGCCGCCGCCCTCTCGGAAATCGCCAAACTGACCAAGGTCGAAAAAGAAGCCGCCATCTCAAAAGAGGCGATCGCCAAAATCGCCGCCGCCGCGAAGGACGGGTTCGCCGCGCTCGAAGGTGCTCCAGAAAAAAAATAATCCTCATCCACTCATCACCATCCTTACAACGATATGAAAACTTCCTTTTTCCAACGCTCCACGGTTCGCGGTATGGTCGCAGGTTTGCTGCTTGCGATGATGCCCACTTCCTTCCTGCCCGGCTCCGTTCCCGGCGCACGCTACACGGCGGCGGCACTCTTTGTCGGACTGCGCAATCAAGGCTGGGAATGCCGCGATAGCTTTTCCCAAGGCCTGCTGCGCCGCGGTGGTTCTGTCGTGATCGCCACCACCCTGTATGCCGGTAACAGCTACTGCCTCGCCGCCAGCGGTTGCGAGGACGCCTATGACGTGGACCTTGCGGTCTATGATGAGAATGGCAATTTCATCGGATCGGACAGCGATCGCAGTTCGCTCGCGGTCGTGCGCATCACCCCGCGCTGGACAGGCACCTACTACCTCAAGGTGACCATGTTCAACAGCACCTACAATGGCGCTCACTACGTTCTGCAATACGCCTACCGCGGACGCTGATCCGTTTCGATCCTAACAAAAAACGCGACATCATCACTGATGTCGCGTTTTTTTGTCGATTCGATCGGCTCAATGCCCCTCGTGATCGGCGAGGTAGCGTTCTGCTTCGAGAGCAGCGGCGCAGCCTTGTCCCGCCGCCGTGATCGCCTGGCGGTAGTAGTGATCCGCCACGTCGCCTGCGGCAAACAGACCGGGCGTTTTGGTGGAGGTGCGGCCGGGCGTTTGCAGGATGTAGCCGTTTTCATCGAGATCGACGAGACCGCCGAGGAAACCGCTGTTCGGCACGTGGCCGATGGCAACAAAAACGCATTTCACTTCCACTTCCCGCTCGCTGCCATCGACGAGATTTTTCAAAGCGATCGCACGCATTTCGCCTTTTTCATCGGTGAGGTAGGCGCTGACCGCCGAATTCCACAGCGGCTCGATCTTGGGATTGGCCAAGGCGCGCTCGGCCATGATTTTCGAAGCGCGCAATTCATCGCGGCGGTGCACCAGATACACCTTGCTGGCAAAACGGGTGAGGAAACCCGCTTCCTCGCAGGCGCTGTCGCCGCCACCGATGACAGCCACGGGCACATCGGGGTAGAACGCGCCGTCGCAGGTCGCGCACGAAGTCAAGCCGCGGCCGATCAGGCTCTGCTCGTTCGGCAAGCCGAGGTGTCGCGGTGCCGCACCTGTGGCGACGATCACGGTTTTCGCCTCGTGGGTGGCTGAGCCCGTTTTCACGGCGAAAGTGCCATCGTCGCGGCGCGTGACGCTTTCCACCATTTCATAGGCGATGCGGGTGCCGAATTTTTCCGCCTGCGCCTGCATTTTCATCATGAGCTCCGGTCCCATGACGCCGTCCGGATGGCCGGGAAAATTTTCCACCTCGGTGGTGGTGGTGAGCTGACCGCCCGGCTGCGTGCCCGAGAGCATCAGCGGCTTGAGGTTCGCACGTGCGGTGTAAATCGCTGCGGTGTATCCCGCGCATCCGGTTCCGATGATAATGACTTCTTCCATAAGATTAGCTGCGGCGAGTTTCGACGATACACCCCGATTGTCAACCACACATCCGAGGCAATTCGGAGACTGTCTTACGGAAAAGAAAGTTTCTTTGCATCGGATCGTATTGAGTGGTAATCAATGACCATGCGACCGCGTATTCCAGGAATCTTTTGTCTTTTTCTCGCGACCTTGCGGCTGTGTGCTGCCGAGGGAAAAGTCAGCTTCAACCGCGATATCCGGCCCATTCTGTCGGAAAATTGCTATTACTGCCACGGCCCGGATGAGAAGCACCGCGAGGAAGATCTGCGCCTGGACATCCGCGCCGATGCCATTAAGGCGGGTGCCATCGTTCCGGGCAAGCCCGAGGAGAGCGACTTGATCGAGCGGATTTTCACCGACGATGAGGATGAAATCATGCCCCCGCCCAAGACCCATAAAGTCCTCAGCGGCACACAAAAGGAATTGCTCAAACGCTGGATCACCGAAGGCGCGGAGTATCAGGAACACTGGGCCTTCGTCGCGCCGAAGCGGCCGGAAGTCCCCGCGGTGAAAAGCAAAGGGGCCGCTTTTGGCAATACCATCGATGCCTTTGTATTGGAAAAACTCGAGCAGGCCCAGGCGCAGCTTTCCCCGCCCGCTGATCCGCACACGCTGATCCGGCGTGTCACGTTGGACCTAACCGGCCTGCCGCCTGCGCCTGCCGAGGTGGCGGCTTTTGTCAATGCCTGCCGCACTGCCGATGGCGCGGGCTACACCATTTCGAAAGAGGCGTACGAGGCCCTCGTCGATCGCTTGCTGGCATCGCCCGCCTACGGCGAACACATGGCCAGCACATGGCTGGATTACGCCCGCTACGCCGATAGCCACGGCTTCCAGAGCGACAGCTCGCGTGTGATGTGGCCTTGGCGCGACTGGGTGATCCGCGCTTTCAATGAGAACAAACCGTTTGATCAATTCACCATCGAACAGCTCGCCGGCGACTTGTTGCCCCAGCCGGGCAATGCGCAAATCGTGGCGACCGGATTCCATCGCAATCACCGGCTCAACGGCGAAGGCGGCCTGATTCCGGAGGAATGGCACGTGGAAAACGTGATCGATCGCGTCGATACCACCGGCGCCACCTGGCTCGGCCTCACCCTCGGCTGCGCACGTTGCCATGATCACAAATACGATCCTGTTTCGCAAAAGGAATTCTACCAGATGTTCGCGTTTTTCAACAACATCAATGAAACGGGGGTCGCGATCGGCGCGAAGAACCGCTCCGGTGGCAATTTCGATCCCGTGATCCGCGTCGGCACGCCGGAACAGCTCAAGCGCTCCAAAGAGCTGGAAACCAAAATCGCTGAGGTGAACGCGGCGCTCGCCAAAGCGAACAAAGCCATCGCAAAAGCCCAAAGCGACTGGGAGAAAAACGCCAAAGTGCACTCGCAAACGCCCGCCAACATCAAAAAAATCATCGAAATCGAGCCGAAGAAACGGGACAAAAAACAAGCGGAGCAGCTCAGCAAGTATTTCCGTGACAACATCGATCACCCTGGCAAACAACTGTCCGCGGAGCTGGCGGTCTTGCAGAAAGAATTGGCGCAACTCGATCTGGCCACGCCCGTCACCATGGTGATGGAGGAACTGCCAAAACCACGCCCCGCCCACATCCTGCATCGCGGCCAGTATACGGAAAAGGGCGAAGAGGTCTTTGCCAACACGCCCGCCGTGTTGCCACCGCTACCCGCCAATGCCCCGCGCAACCGCCTGACACTCGCGCAATGGATCGTTTCCCCGCAAAATCCCCTCACCGCCCGCGTCTGGGTCAACCGCCAGTGGGAACGCTTTTTCGGCAACGGCATCGTCAAGAGCAGCGAAAATTTCGGCATGCAATCGGAGCCACCGAGCCACCCGGAATTGCTCGATTGGCTCGCCACGGAGTTTATGAAAAGTGGCTGGGACATGAAGGCGATGCAGAAACGCATGGTCATGAGCGCGACCTATCGGCAATCGTCGAATGTCAAGGGCCTCACCCCCGCCCTGCTCGAACTGGATCCCTACAATCGATTGCTCGCGCGCGCTCCGCGCCTTCGCCTCTCGGCCGAAGCCGTGCGTGATCAGGCACTGGCCATCAGCGGACTGCTCGATCGCAAAATCGGCGGACCCAGCGTGCGTCCCTACATGCCGAACGGGGTTTGGGATGAGACCAGCGTCTATGGCGACTTGCGCAACTACAAACACGATCCGAACGGCGGCTTGTACCGACGCACCCTCTACACCATCCGCAAACGCACATCAGCCCCTCCCACCATGCTCTTGTTTGATGCCCCCACACGCGAAATCTGCACCGTCAAGCGCTCCAACACCAACACTCCGCTGCAAGCTCTCTCCTTGCTGAACGAAGTCACCTACGTCGAAGCCGCCCGGGTGCTGGCACAGCGTATGATGAAGGAAGGTGGAACCACGACTGCGCAACGCCTGTCCTGGGGATTCAGTAACGCCACCTTGCGCGAACCCACCGGCCAGGAATTAGCCATCATGCAAAAAAGCTTCGCCCACCATCTCGCCACCTACCGCGCCGCGCCACAGGAAGCCGCGAAGTTGATCGATGCCGGCGACGCCCCCGTCGCAGCAACCGACCCCATCGAACTCGCCGCCTACACCGCTTGTGCCAATGTCATTCTCAATCTCGATGAGGTCATCACCCGCGACTAACAGAAATTTCTCACCGCCATGAATCCCTTTCTTCTGCAAGCCCAGGATGCGATCAATCGCCGCAGCTTCCTGACCAGCACTTCATCGGTGCTGGGCCTCACGGCACTGAACTCGCTGCTCTCACCGAATCTATTGCAAGCCGCCAGCGCCCCAAGCATCATCGGCGGTTACCCGCATTTGCCGATCAAGGCGAAACGCGTGATCTATCTGTTCCAATCCGGCGCTCCCTCGCAAATGGATCTGTTCGACCCCAAGCCGCAGATGGCAAAAATGTTCGGCAAGGATCTGCCGGATTCGATCCGACAAGGCCAGCGCCTCACCGGCATGACCTCCAAGCAGAAAAATTTTCCCGTAGCCCCCAGCATATTCAAGTTCGCCGAGCATGGTAAAAGCCGCGCCACCATCAGCGAACTGATGCCGCACATCTCCGGCATCGCCGATGAATTGTGCTTCATCAAGTCCATGCACACCGATGCGATCAATCACGATCCGGCGATCACCTTTTTCCAAACCGGTCGCCAGATCGCCGGTTTCCCGAGCATGGGCTCGTGGCTGAGCTACGGATTGGGGAGCGAAAACAAGGACCTGCCGGCCTTTGTGGTGATGACTTCCTTTGGCAGTGGTCGCCGCGATGATCAACCGCTCTACGACCGGCTCTGGGGCAGCGGTTTCCTGCCCGCGCAGCACCAGGGAGTGAAATTCCGCAACTCGGGTGATCCGGTGCTTTATCTCTCGAACCCGAACGGCATGTCCGCCGCCACGCGCCGCGCCACACTGGACGACCTCAACGCCCTCAACCAGCAACGCTATGGCGTGGTCGGCGATCCGGAGATCGAGGCGCGCATCGCCCAATACGAAATGGCCTTCCGCATGCAAACCAGCGTGCCGGAACTGACCGACTTGTCCAAAGAACCGCAGCACATCCTCGACATGTACGGCCCCGATGTGAAGCGCCCCGGCAGCTACGCCGCGAACTGCCTGCTCGCCCGCCGCCTCGCCGAGCGCGACGTGCGTTTTGTGCAGCTCTTCCACATGGGCTGGGACCAGCACGGACAACTCCCCAAAGCCATCCGCGGGCAATGCCAGGATACCGATCAACCCACCGCCGCGCTGATCAAAGACCTCAAGGAGCGCGGTTTGTTGGAAGATACCCTCATCGTATGGGGCGGCGAATTCGGCCGCACCATCTACTCCCAGGGCGCGCTCACGCAGGACAACTACGGCCGCGATCACCACCCGCGCTGCTTCACCATCTTCCTCGCCGGTGGCGGCATCAAGCCCGGCATGACCGTGGGCGAGACCGATGACTTCTGCTACAACATCGTGCGCGACCCCGTCAGCATCTTCGACCTCCACGCCACCATGCTGAACCGTCTCGGCATCGATCACGATCGCTTCACCCACAAATTCCAAGGCCTCGACGCCAAGCTCACCGGCGTGGAAAAAGCCCGCGCGGTGAAGTCCATCTTGCTGTAAAATCAAAAAATTTTCGCGATATCAACTTGCCAGAATGGCGGGTCGGCGCTAGCTTCCGGAACTGCTGTGTGCGTTCGTGAAAGGTTTGCAAGCCCGATCCGATGCGTTATATCCGGGGCGCGAACCGTCCGATGATGTCATGCCTTCACAGGAAGACAGATTCTGGCGTTAGACCCCACATTTGGAGAGCTTACAGGAACGAGGCTCTTTGCTCCTTGAACGGCACAGCGGTACTTTTTTTTCTCAAATGCCCCCGGGGCGCCGAGCCCCAACTCGGCCCGAGCAACCGCGACGCACGATCCCTGAAAAAAACCTTGTGATATCAATGCTTTTACGCCTTTATTCACCCGTAGCATGAACGTGATATCGCACGTCATATGGCTGCGAATATTACTGTTCTGCTAAAAAATTGCACTACTCATCCATTCCATACAGCGAACTAAAATCGCGCGGGTATGACCTATCGACGCATGATGGGGATAAGTTCGCGGTGATGTGCAAGCGAGTTGAGGCTTTGTTGTCCAGCATTGCCACGGAGTTTCGTGATGTTCCTGCTCCTCGCATAACGCTTCACGTAGCTCGAGCATACGATGACGAGTGGAACGTTTCTCAGGAGCGAGGAGAGGAACTCAAGGCTGAGGACCCTGAGATTTCTTGGCAGGAAGTTTCCGATGCGAAGATCGAATGTTTCCAAGAGTATTTCACTTTCTCCGATTCTGAAGGATGGCGGTTCTACTTGCCTGCTTTTATGAGTCATTTTCTTCGCGACTTCCCGAACGGTGGGTTTGTTGCAGTCTGCACCGCCGTGAGACGGCCAGGTGATAGACTGGAACTGCTGTCCGAGGGGCAGCGACGGTGTGTTGACGAGTTCAGAGCACTCTGCGATTCCTACCACGTTTGGTCGCCCTAGACTCCAAGCAGAAAAATGCGTCGCTCTCAATACATGCCCCGCCGCGAGTTCAAATCCGTCATGACAATTTCACCCTCAACCCACTGTCGAAGCCGCGCCCTCGGGTAGGTTTGAGCGGACTTCGACGTTGCAAGAAATGAAGAAGCGCATAGAACTTGAGTCCGACAAGTGGAAGCACAACCATGACAGCGTCGAATTTTCTCTGGGCGATGATCGAGTAGCGACCATACGTGCCATTGACAGCGATCTTGAGGTATCGGTCGCCGGATACGAAGCTCCAATGAGAGTCAGGAAGATCACCCTGCTTGAAGACCTAGACTGGCTATTTCTGGATTTTGAAGAAGCATCCGAGTTGCATCGATTGGGGCTGAGATTGCAACGCATTCCGTATGATGCTCTGAACTCGGATCTGCGATCTCTTTTGGCAGACCGATTAACTCTATACTCTCGACGGCATCGCTCGTGATAGCAACCAAGGCACAACAAGCCAACTCATACCTGCGCGGTAACGCTCCTGTTTGAATTCGGCCTTCCATCTCCGCCGTGGATGGACTATCCGTTGTTAGGACAACATGAAAGCAGTCGGATCCATCATGCAATGCCCCAAGTGCTTGAAGCCTCTCGTGGGCTTTGGAAGCAAGGTGAGGCGCATTCATCCTGTCGCCCGTTTCATGGTAAAGAATTACATCAAGATCCTGGTGTTGTGGTTCCCGTTTTTTACCGTGGCGATACTGGCCTTGATTTACCTCTGGCCCTCGAAATTTTGGACGGGCATCTATGCGGTGCTGCTTCCCCTGCCTCCTTTCATCGTATATTTTTTGCCACGTTGTTTTCCCATCTATCGCATCACAGAGTGTCCTTATTGCGGGTATTCTCATGCGCAAAGACTCGGCTACAGCATCTCGATCGATGAAGTCTGAGATGGCAAAATAATCCGTTGTCTGAATTTCCGGATACAAGCGCAAAGCCATCCATGCGGTAAATGAAACATCCACTGTGATTCTGCGTAATACAGCAGAATCCTAGAAAATTTCCTGATGAAACGCCGCGATTATCTCAAAACCCTGGCCGCGCTGCCCTTGGCCGGTTTCGCACAAACGACGGGCGTGCAAACTCCCACGCTGCCCAAGCCCGAAGAGGGAATCGCGGAAGGTTGGACCATTTGTGTGCTGCCCGATACCCAGAACTATGCGAAGTATGGAAAAAACCAAGCGCACTTCCAGCGCATGACCGAGTGGGTGGTCAAGCATCGCAAGGCATGGAACATCCAGCTCGTGCTGCACGAAGGAGATTTTGTCGAGCAAAACAACATCGCCGAGGGTGGCGGACGCGGCTGGGGCGACCAAAACTCGACCTCGCAATGGGCCAGCGCCCAAAAAGCCATGTCCGTCTTTTCAGGCGTTCTTCCCGCCGTGCTGGCCACGGGCAATCACGACTACGGCATCCGCAATGCGGAAACGCGCGAATCCCAATTTCCCGCCATCTTTCCGCTCGACTGGAATCCGCTCGTGTCCGATGGCAAAGGGGGCGGCATCCTCGTCGAATGCGCGGCCAATGCGTTCGGCGTCAAGACACTGGAAAACGCCGCCTACGAATACGCCGCGCCGGATGGCCGGAAATTCCTGCTCCTCGCTCTCGAATGGGGGCCGCGTCGGGCCGTCGTTGAGTGGGCCCTGGAACTTTGCCGGCGTCCGCGTTTTGCCCATCATTTCGGCATTCTCTTGACCCACGATTTCATCATCCCGGGCGACAAACGCGATGGGCAGGATGGCAATCGCAAGCGTTCCGGCAATCCACACACCTATCCCACCTCCGCCGACACCCACGATGGCGAAGATCTTTGGCGACAACTGGTGCGACAAGCACCGCAGTTACAACTCATCCTCAACGGCCATGAGATGGGAAGCCACGTCGGCCGCCGCAACGATCTCAATGATGCCGGAAAAATCGTCCACCAGTTGCTCTTCAACGCGCAGGGATTCGGCGGCGGTTCGGATGAAAAAGGCAATGGCGGCGATGGATGGATGCGCTTCATGACCATGCTGCCCAACCGCGACATGGAGGTGCGCAGTTTTTCGCTGCTGCGCCACGAGGCCGGACAGGATCCTTGGTGGCGGCATCCGCAATGGCTTTTCCGCCTGAGTTTTTAGTTGCAGCAACCCTGCTCACTTCCGAGTGCCAGCAATCGTCATGCATACAAGTGCCAGATGAGTGTTGCATTTTGATTGCAGGATCTGATTCTGAATACAATCCAGATGATTATCAAGTTGAGCGAAATAATATGCCGTGAACACCGAAAAAGAATCTGCGAGCCCCAACAAATCATGCGCGGCAACCGGCGATAACGTCGCCAGTTGCATGCTGGCTTGCGCCGCTGGGAGCAGCCTGCATTTCGAAATCCCGATCCCCCCCGGGTTGTTTTGATGCCATTTCGGAATTTTCGGAGAAATTTTCGCAAATTTTCTGTTTGTTGTGTTGACATTGCCGCCAATTTGACTAATCTCCGCCCCCCGACCGCTCTCCGGTCAACCTTTTTTGCTTAACATTACGTAACCACATTCCGCCATGAGCCCTACCTATCGTCCATCCAAGCGCACCCGCAAACAACAGCACGGCTTCCGTGCCCGCATGGCTACCAAAGGAGGTCGCGCGATCCTGAGCCGCCGTCGTCAAAAAGGGCGCAAACGCCTGATGGGCAAAGGTTGCGAAGTGCAATTCAAGCGCCATACTCAACAACACACTTCGAACTAATTGAAGTCTCTTCCCCGCTGATGCGCCTTCCTCGGAAGCACACCATGAAAAAGCGGGCCGACTTCCAGAAGGTCCGCGAGACCGGCCGCTCCAAAGCTGGCCGGTTTCTCGTTTTAAGCACTCTGGAAGACAACGCGTTGCCGCATTTCATGGTCGCCTTCATCACCACCAAAAAAGTCGGCAAAGCCCATGACCGCTCTCTCCTGCGCCGCCGCTTCCGCAGCATCGTGCAAGCCCATTGGCACCGCGTATGCCCCTCACTCCGCTACCTCGTGATCATCGCCCGCTACAACACGATCACCGCCACTTACGCCGAGTTGGAACAAGATTGGTTGAAAATCGCCGCAAAACTCGGCATGCTTCGCCCGCTCACCACGCCCACCTCATGACTCATGCTCTCCCGGGCCATCACCCATCTGATTCGTCTGCTCATCCGCTTCTACCAGCGCCTGATCAGCCCGGCGCTCAAAGTCGCTTTCGGCCCGCATTCCGGGTGTCGGTACCAACCAACCTGCTCGCATTATTTTTTACAAGCCGTGGAGGTCCACGGCCCGCTGCGCGGATCATGGCTCGGCTGCAAACGCATTCTCCGCTGCCATCCCTGGGGTGGTTTCGGCGCGGACCCGGTGCCTCCCCGTTCCCACTCACATCATTCTTCTAACCATCATTCTTGATTCCTATGTACGATAAAAAAACTTGGGTCGTCGTCTCTCTCTGCAGCGTCCTGTTGGCCTTTCTGTTCTTCGATTCCCAGAAAAAAGCTCGCATCGCCTATGAGGAAAAACAAAAGCAGGAGGCTTACCTGAAGCAGGCGGAAGAAGCGAAAAAAGCCGCCGCCCCGGTGGCAGCCAACCCCGCCGACCCCGCAGCGCCTGCGCCGGAAATTCCCGCCAAGGTCGAAGAAAAAACCGTCACTCTGGAGACATCGGAAGTTTCCTTCGTGCTCACCAATATCGGCGCTGGCATCAAGTATGCGGCGTTGAAGAATCAGTTCGAGATCGGCGATAAAAAAATCCCCATCCACGTCAACCAAGAAGACCTCAATCCCGTAGGCGCCCTCACCCGCGGCGTGAATACCACCGACTCGCTGGTCTATGCCTACATGCCGGAGCAGTCCGTCCCGCAAAAGTCCGCCGTGTTCATTGCCAAGACCGCCGATGGTCTTTTGGTCAAAAAAACCTATCGCATCATGGAGGATGCCAGCAAGCCCGGTGCGGCTTACCTGCTGGACTTCGATATCGTGATCGAAAACGCCAACGCCACTCCGGTCAATCTCAGCCAGTGGACGCTCGCCCTCGGCTCGACGGGCCCCATTCATGCGAAGGAGTGGCCGAACCAGACGACCTACTTTTTCCACGATGACGGCAGCTACGAGTACATCGAGGTGACGGAGTTCAAGGGTGGCATCATCGGCAGCGACAAGGCATCGGACGAACGCGTCATGAAAAACGTGGAGCTCGCCGGCGTCTGCGATCAGTTCTTCACCATCGCCCTGCAAACGAAACAACCGTATGCCAGCAGTCTGGTGGCATCGCCCTACGACATCCGTTTCCCCGATGTGGAAAAACCGCTGCAAGGCGTGAGCGCCCATTTGCGTTTGCCCGGCGAATCGCTCGGCCAGGGCGAACAGAAAAAGATCAGCTACCAGATCTACATGGGCCCCAAGAACAACAACATGCTGCGCAAGATGGGCGAAAAGTGGGGCAATATCATGAACTACGGATGGTTCTCCCCCATCAGCCGACTGCTCAACTGGGTGCTGCACTGGATTCATCAGGTGATCTCCAAGGTATCTGACACCTGGTCCTGGGGTATCTCTATCGTGTTGCTCACCCTCTGTGTGCGCACCGCCATCTGGCCGCTGTACAATAAATCGAATCGCTCGATGAAGCGCATGGCGAAGCTCAAGCCCGAGATGGACAAGATCAAGGAAAAATACCCTGACGATCCGACCAAGATGAATCAGGAGGTGATGAAGCTTTACAAAAAATTCGGCGTCAACCCCATCGGCGGCTGCCTCCCCATGCTGCTGCAAATCCCGATTTTCTTCGGCTTCTATCGTATGCTGCAATACGCCGTCGAGCTGCGCCATGAGCCCTTCCTGTGGTGGGTGCAAGACCTTTCACAACCGGATACGATCGGTCATGTCATGGGCCTTCCGATCAACCTTCTGCCCATCATCATGACGCTGACCAGCTTCGCCCAGATGGCGATGATGCCCAAGACCGGCGACAAGATGCAACAGCGCCTGATGATGTTCATGCCCTTCATGTTCCTCTTCTTCTGTTACTCCTTCGCCTCGGCGCTGGCGCTCTACTGGACCACACAGAACCTCTTCACGATCTTCCAAACCTGGCTGACCGCCAAATTGCCGGAGCCACAATTGAAGGAAAAACCGGAAGATCCCACCAAGCCGAAGAAAAAAGGCTTCATGGAGCGCATGATCGAAAAACAAGAGGAACTCCAGCGCGCCCAAGCCGCCAAATCCCAGGGCAATCCCTCGAACCTGCGCGACGTCACTCCCTCGAAAAAACGCCCGCCGAAAACGGGGGGCTGATCATCCAATGTTGCACGAAAACTGAGCCCCATTTTCTGATTCATTCCTCAAATCCGCAGCACCCACTGCGGATTTTTTCTTGTAATTTCGCCACATCCGATCGCGTTCTCATCCATGTGCACGCTGCCATCCATCCTCGTTTTTTCCGCGACATTTTCCATCGCACGCTGACGATCATCGCAGCGTTGCTCCTGTTGAACAGCTGGATGCCGCAGCTTTCCGCACAGGACAACACGCCGTTTCCGCAGCCTGCTTCGATCAAGGGCTTGCAGGTGCAGATGGTGGATGACGCCATCGCTCTCGGCATTCATCACGCGGGAGTGAACATCAACATCACGGCATTGGTGGATCGGGAAAAAAAACCGCAGAATCCGAAGCGGACGGTCGATGGCTTCGAATTCAGCTTTCAGGAGAGCTACCTGAAAAGCCTCGACCGCCAGATCAAGCCGCTCTCGGACAAAGGCATTCTGATCTATCTGATCGTCATCGCCTACCCTTCCAAAAATCCCGCGGTGGACGGGCTGGTGATCCATCCCGATGCGCGCAAGGACTACAAATACACCGTGGGCGGATTCAATGCGGCGACACCCGAGGGCAAAGCATGGTTGCGAGCAGTCAGCGAGGAAATGGCGGCGCGTTGGAGCGGCGCACGCCCCGAATGCGGCAGGGTCTGGGGCTGGATCGTCGGCAATGAGGTGAACTCGCACTGGATGTGGTCGAACATGGGCAAAAAATCGTTAGCCCAGGCGACATCGGCCTACGCCGGAGCGTTCCGCATCATTCACAGCGGTCTGCGCACGGCATCGAAAAACGCGCGACTCTACATTTCCTTCGATCATCACTGGGGCGTGGGCATGCATGGCATCAGCGCGGAGGAAGCCGTGGGCGGGCGGGCGTTTCTCGATGCCTTCGCCGCGCTCACGAGCGATCTCGACTGGCATGTGGCCTGGCATCCGTATCCCGAGGATCTCGGCAATCCCCGCGCCTGGGCCGACAAGACGGTGACCCACGATGACAAGACCAACAAGGTCACGTTCAAGAATCTGGAAGTTCTCTGCCGCCACCTGCGCCAACCGCAGCTGCTTTACCAGGGCACACCACGCCGCGTGATTTTGTCCGAGCAGGGATTTCACACGTTGCTCACTCCCGAAGGCGAAGCCCTGCAAGCCGCCGCCTATGCGTATGCCTGGGAAAAATGCCGGCGCCTGCCGCTGGTGGATGCTTTCATTTACCATCGCCATGTCGATCACGCCAAGGAAGGCGGCCTGCGGCTCGGGCTGTGGCGCAATGCCCCGCATTCGATTGTCGATCCCCATAGCAAAAAACAAATCTGGAGCCTGTTTCAGAAAGCCGGCACTCCGGAGTGGGATGCGGCGGCTGCGCCCTTGCTGCCCATCACCGGACTTAAGTCTTGGAATGATCTAACAAAAGAATAAGGTTCCGCGCATGCCACCCTGGATTGAATATTTCGCCTGCGCCGTCTGCGCGATCTCCGGCGTTCTGGCCGCCGAAGGCAAACGCATCGACCTCTTCGGCGTGCTGGTGCTGGCCCTGGTCACAGCCGTCGGCGGCGGCACCATTCGCGATATCTGTCTCGATACGCAGGTGTTCTGGTTGAAACATCCCGGCACGGTGCTCTCCGCGACTCTCGCGGCCTTGTTCGCCTTTTTGGCCGTGCGCTACATCCGCATGCCCGGCCGCGCCTTGCTGATCGCCGATGCCTTCGGCCTCGCGTTGTTTGGCATCGTGGGCACGGAAAAGGCGCTCATCCTCGGTGCCAGTGAAGTGGCGGCGGTTCTGTTAGGCATCGTCACGGGTGTGGCCGGCGGCGTTTTGCGCGATGTCCTGCGCAGCGAAATCCCCTGGGTCTTTCGCGCGGAAGTGCATCTGTATGCCACCACGGTCTTTGTGGGCGCCGTCGTTTTTGTGCTGCTGCACCATTGGTTTCCGCAAAATGAAAGCAACCGCTTCATCGGCATGGCGGTGATCCTGTTGCTGCGCTTGCTCGCCATGCGCTTCGGCCTGCGCCTGCCTACCTTCCGCATGCGCGAGCATTGATTCCCCTTCCCCGAACCATCCGATGAATCTGTTAGAAAAATTGCGATGCACCCTCTTCGCCCGCCTTGCTCTGCTCTGGCTCATTCCCGTCGCGCATCCTTGCGGCGCGGTCACTCTGAACGCATCGGACTACGGCCTCATCGCCGATGGCAGGACCGATGACGGACCGGCGATCTTGAAATTGTTAGATGCAGCGAAAACCTCGGAAAAACCCGTGACTCTGGTGTTTCCGCCGAACAAGGTCATCTTCGCCGCCACCGCGCGGAAAGGATATCTCTTTTCCCTGCGCGAATACCGGGATATCGCCATCGATGGCAATGGCTGCACATTTCTGCTAGACCCGGGCATCCGCATGGCTGACATGCATTTCGCCCGCAACGTGATGCTGAAGAATTGCAACGTGGATTTCACCAAAAGCATGTTTGTCGAGACGACCGTGCAGGCCGTCGATCCCGCAAGGAGTTTCGTCGATGTGAGCCTCAGCGATGCCGCCGAAGCCAGCGACCTCGGCGGTCCGACAAAACAAGAGGGCGAGCAGTGGTTCGGTGGATTCGTCTGGTGCGAAAACGGCACTCATCCCAAAGCCGCGAGACATTTCGCGGTGAAAAGTGTGGAGAAACGCGAGAACGGCCTCATGCGCGTGCACTATGGCGAGGGAACGTTCGGCAACGCCATCGCGGACACCATCATTCCGGGGAAAACCGCTTTCAGTGTGCCGCGCGCGGGAGTCGCCCATCGCCACGGTCCGGGCGCTCTGTTTGAAATCCACGATGCCACGGACGTGACTCTGGAACGCGTCCATGTCTGGGGCGCGCCATGGTTCAGCTTCAGCATCTATCGCTGCGAGGGTCATTGTCGCTTCATCGATGTCGATGTGATTCCCAAGCCTAACAGCCAGCGGCTCATGAGCGGTTGCCGCGATGCCTTCCACGTCACCGGAAATCGCGCGAAGCTGCTGTTCGAGCACTGCGATACCGGCGGCATCGGCGACGATGACTACAACTTCTGCGTCCTTTCCTCCTCAATCCGCAAGGTCCTCTCTCCTAATCAAATCATCATCCGCCAGAAATTCCCGATCCAGTACAATCCCATGCGCGTGGGCGAAACATTGCAGGTGATGAATGCGGAAAACATCGTGCTGGGCAGTGCCCAAATCGCGCGCTACAACGAAACACCGCCCAAAAACGGCAGCGCCATCGTGGCGGGCGGATCGTGTCCGGAGGTGACCCTGCTTCTCGATCGTCCCGTCAGCGGACTCACGCCCGGGCTCACCGTTTGGGCAAAGGAAGCCGCCAATCCTGATACCACGATGCGGCATTGCCGCGCCACATTCAGCATCCGCATGCAGACCTCGCTCAAGATCGAGGATTGCCGGTTCACTTGCTACAATGTTTCCTACGGCATGTCGCCACGGCAGGATAATGTCGAGGGTCCGGGCCCGGAATCGATGTGGATCAAAAACACCGAGTTCCACACCGGTCGCGGATCCGGCTACGTCGCGCAAAGCGGCGGCATCGGTCCGCTGGAACAAACCCGCATCCAGAACATCCACATCGAGGGCTGCACCTTCCACGCTCCGCTTCGCATCGCCAAGGCGCGCGCCATCACGCTGCTCAACAACCAATTCCACGGCGAGGTGAGCATGGGCGAACACCAATCGCTCGATATGCGCGGCAACAAAAAAGACGGCCGGCCGTTTTCCCTGCCGCAACAACAAGGGAAATAACAAACGAGCGCCAGCGACGACAAACCGCCGCCGCCGCTCACAATATGCTTTTCCCTCCAGCATTTGTCCCCTATCCTCGCGGCGCTATGTGGAAAGGTCGTTTTACGCAGGATACTTCATCGTTGGTGCAGCAGTTTGGTGAGTCGGTTTCGTATGACTGGCGCTTGTTTCCTCACGACATCGCCGGCTCCATCGCCCATGCCCGCGCCCAGAAAACGGCAGGCTACCTGACCGAGGAGGAATTTTCCGCGATCGAAACCGGACTGCTGGCCATCCGTGCCGACATTGAAGCCGGGCATTTCGAATTCAAGACCTCGCTGGAGGACATCCACATGAACATCGAGTCCGAGCTGACGCGTCGCATCGGTCCGGCGGGTGCCAAGCTCCACACCGCGCGTTCGCGCAACGATCAGGTGGCGACCGATACCCGACTCTACTGTCGCACACAGATTGACGCTCTGGTCGAAAACATCCGCGCCTTGCAGCGTGCCTTGGTGAACCGTGCCGAGGCCTATGCCGAATCCGTCATGCCCGGCTACACCCACCTGCAACGCGGCCAGCCGGTCACGGCCGGTCACCATTTTCTCGCCTACGTGGAAATGCTCGAACGCGACGTCTCGCGCCTGCTCGATGCGCGCAAGCGCCTCAACATTTCGCCGCTCGGTTCCGGTGCGCTGGCGGGCTCCACCATCAATCTCGATCGCCACGCCATCGCGGCAGAGCTGGGCTTCGATGGCGTCACCACCAACTCGATGGATGCCATCGCCGATCGCGACTACATCGCCGAGATTTTGTTTGTGATCGCACTCTGCGGCGTTCACCTCTCGCGCCTGAGCGAGGATCTGATTCTCTGGTGCAGCGCGGAGTTCGCCTTCGCCGCCCTCGCCGATGCGCATACCACCGGCTCTTCGCTGATGCCGCAGAAAAAAAATCCCGACGTCTGTGAGCTCACCCGTGGAAAGACCGGTCGCCTCGTCGGCAATCTGGTTGCCATCCTCACCGCCATCAAAGGGCTGCCACTCACCTACAACCGCGACCTGCAAGAGGACAAAGAGCCGCTGTTTGATTCCATCGATACCCTGCATCTCACGCTCGCCGTGAATACCGAAATGATGCTCGCCCTGACCTTGCGCGAGGATGTTTGTGCGGCGGCAGCGGCGGACCCCATGTTGCTCGCCACCGATCTCGCCGATTACCTCGTGAAAAAAGGCGTTCCCTTCCGTCAGGCGCATGAATTGGTCGGAAAAGCCGTGGCCGCGGCGATCGCCACCAAGACTCCGTTAGACAAGCTCGACCTCACCGCCATCAGCGAACACTACGGCAATGACACGGCGGAAATTTTCCAACTCAAACGCGCGCTGCAAGCCCGCACCAATCCCGGATGCCCGAATCCGCGCATCGTGCGCGAGCAAATCGCGCGTTGGCAGAAACTGTTGAACGTCTGACCGATGAACCTAAAGTTCGATCCCGTGGACGTCGTGGGAGCAGGATGCTGGGACATGCTCTCGCGCCTGTTTCTCTTCATCTCGGCGATTTTCATCGGCTGCGGCATCGGCTCATGGTCGCTGCATGTGCATGAAATGTTTTCCTATCCCGTAGAGCCGCTGTATGCATTTCTGATCGGCCCCGCGCACCTGCTCTCGTCATGGGCCGTGATTTCCCTGCCACTTCTCCTCGCATTTCTGGGGATTTTTATCCGCACGGAAAAAGACCTCGCGCCGCGCTGGGCTGGGCTCGCCATCAGCATGGCGATTTTTTGCCTCTGCGGTTATTTCAAAGAAGCCCACTGGATCGCTTGGCCGCTGTGTTTGCTGCTGTGCGCCATGCTCGCCACCGCCACGTGGTTCTTCATGCAGTGGTCGCGCAATCGCTGGATTCAGGAAATGGCGGAACTCAAGGCGGAGAATCAACAACGGCGGTTGGAGCTGCAGGAAAAATTCGGCACCGTGGCGACAAACATGTACAGCGACGATGAAACCTGAGGCCCTCCAACAACTCAAGATCTCCGCGAATTTCGCCATCTCGCTGGATGGGAAAATCTCTTCGTTGGATCACAGACCCTCGGGCTGGACCTCACGTGCCGATTTCCTTCGCCTTCTCGCGCTGCGCCGCGATGCCGATGCCATTTTGGTGGGTCGGCGAACCTTGCTGATCGACAACATGAGCCTCACGGTGCCGGACGCAGCGCGCCAGCCATTGCGCTGCATTGCCAGTGCTTCGGGCGCTCTCAGCGGACAGGAAAAAGTCTTTCAAGCCCCGGGAGGAGGCATCCATCTCTGGTGCCAGACGAAGCCATCCTGCGAACTCCCTAACACGACCCTACATCACGGCTCGTTGGAAAATTTTCTGTTAGAACTTCATCAGAATCACAACGTGCGGCACCTCCACTGCGAGGGCGGCGGCACGCTGCTGCGGGAGCTGTTAGAGATCGATTGCCTTGATGAGCTCCACCTCACCTGGGCGGCGCATACCTTGTTCGGTGGCGCGGAGGCACCGACCTTATCGGGAGTGCCGGGCATTCCGCTCGTGAAATCACGCAATTTCGAACTCGTGCATTTCGAGCCTCTGGAGGCGGAAGGCGAAGTATTTTTGAGCTACGTGCGACGGGAAAATCGTTAGTGCGCAGCTTTTTCCTCGCCGTGGCTGTCGGCATGCGCACCATGGGCCTCGCCATGGGCACCATGAGCGTCTCCGTGATCCGCACCATGGGATTCATGCAGCACTTTCACGTCTTCAAACTTATGACGCTCACAGGACATGACGCCGAAGGACGTGAGAGACAACAATAAGAGAGCAAATTTCATCGCGGAGCAGTATTAGACCAGTGTGGGCGGATTGGCAATAGCAGAGACGGAAATTTTTCGTTCGCCGCGCAGCCACTCCCCCACCACCTCCGCCGCCCGCTCATGCGCGCCGGGACCGCCTAACAGCGCCGCCGTCTCGCGCAGGCTCGCGATCATCCGCTCACGCTCCTCGCCACGCACCAGCAATCGCCGCAATTCCGCCACAATCCCGGGTGCCTCGGCATCCGACTGAATCAGCTCTTTCACCACCGCATTACCCGCGAGGATATTGACGAGACCGATGAAGTCAATTTTCACCAGCATCTTGCCCAGCCAGTACGTCGGCCAGGCCACCTTGTAGATCAGCACATACGGCAGGCCGAAATAGGCGGCTTCCAGAGTCGCCGTGCCACTGGCGATCACCCCGCACGTCGCACGCTGCATCAAGGCAAGGCTTCCGCCGTCGGTCACTTCCACCGCGTCGCCCAGACCGCGTGACCGCACTTGTTCACGCATCAGCACCGCCAGTTTCGCCGAGGCGGCAGGCGCGGAAAATCGCAGGGAGGCATCGCCCGACAAGAGTTTTTCCGCGGCATCGAGCATCACGGGAAACAGCCGCGATACCTCGCGCTCGCGGCTACCGGGAAACAATCCCAGCAATTTCCCATCGCGCTCCTGCGACACTCGCTCGGCCTCCAATTCATCGACCAACGGATGCCCCACAAACGTGGTGCGCAGCCCCGCGGAGGCGAAAATTTCCTGCTCGAAGGGAAACAGGCACATCATCTCATCGAGCATGCGTGCCATCTTCGGAATGCGCCCGCGATTCCAGGCCCAGACTTGCGGGCTGATGTAGTACACAATTTTGACCGACGGATGCTTTTCCTTGACCGCTTTGGCAAAACGCAAATTGAAGCCCGGATAGTCGATGAGCAACAAGACCTGCGGTTGCAGCACCGCGATTTCCTCGAGCATCTGGCGGAATTGCTCCTGAAACCACCGGTAGTGCTTCAGCACCTCCCATAGGCCCATCACCGCCGAGTCTTCGACCCAGTCGCGCAGTTCCATTCCCGCGATTTCCCTCATTTGCGGTCCACCGGCACCGCCGATCCGCAGATCCGGACACGATTGTCGCAAGACACGCAGCAAGCCGGCCCCGTGCGCATCTCCACTCAATTCCCCCGCGATGACGTATAACGAAGTTGGCATCCGCGCGAAAGGTAACAACCACCCGCACTCACGTCCACTCTCAAACCAGCGGAAAATGCAAATTTCCGATTGATTTTCTTGGCAATGCGGAGCATTCTCGCGCTCGCGCATGTCAGATCCATCCACCCATCCCCTACCCATCGGCGAAATCGTCCAGGGACCCAGTGCTTTCGAGCAATTTTTGGAGAATAACCAGAAGTTGATCGCCGTTTCGGCCGTGGCCATCGCTCTCGGCATTGGTGGATTCATGGTCTATCGCACGATTCAGAAAGACCATGCCGCCGATGCAGGCGCCGCCCTCTCCGCCGCAAAGGACATTGCCGAATTGGAAAAGGTCAAAGTCGATTTCTCCGATACCCCTTCCGCCGTCACGGCAGCCATGGGCATCGCCGATAAGCTCTGGAGCAACGGTCAGCAAGATGAAGCCATCGCCACGCTGCGCGAAATCATCGAAAAATTCCCGGGTCATCCCGCTTCTGCCGTTGCCCAAAACGCGCTCGGCTATCGTTTGATGGCCCAAGGGAAAACCGGTGATGCCAGCCAGGCCTTCCAGGCCGTGATCGATCGCGCGGATGCCCGCTACCTCGCCCCCGCCGCCACCATTGCCCTCGGCGATATCGCCAAAAAGGCCGGCGACCTCGAAAAAGCGGCTTCTCTCTACAAAAAAGTCTCCTCGGACTTTGGCGATAGTCCTTTCGCCAACCTCGCCACGGATCGCACCAAGTTTCTCCATTTCACGGCACCCGTGGAAGTCGAGGCTCCTCCCGTGGTCAGCGAACCGCCTCCCTTGCTTACCAAGCCCGACGAACTGCCCGGCTCTGGCGCCTCCACCGGCAACCCTCTGCTGGACAGCCTGAACCAACCCGGTAGCACGCCCACTCCGGACGCCCCCAAAACGGAAGAAGCCACGCCACCTTCCACTCCTCCTTCACCCGTCACCCCACCGCAATAATTCAATCACTCACTCTTTCCACATATGTTCCAAAAAGTCATCGGTAAAAATTCTGGCGAGCCAGTTCCACCCAGCTCCACTCCTATCCAGCCCGCGCCCACCACCCCTACGCCCATCAATCCGGCACCGGTGGCGAGCAACCAACCTGTGGCCGCTTCCGCACCGGCTCGTCCTTCCGCTGCCGCCTCGCGCAACGTGCTGTCCACGGATGTCGAGGTCAAGGGCATCCTGAAGTTCACCAACGACCTCATCGTCGATGGCCGTATCGAAGGGGAAATCCACTCGGATGGCAATCTCACGATCGGGGAAAATGCCCGCATCAAGGCGGAAATCCGCACGGCTACCGTGATCGTTCACGGCAAGGTGCATGGCAACATCACGGCGACCGACCGCGTGGATCTCAAGGCTGGCGCGGAAATCGTCGGCGATATCAAATCCAAGGTGCTCTCGATGGAAGCCGGTGCCGTTTTTGTTGGAAAATCCACCATCGGTGCCAGCGCACCTGCCGCTAACGCCCCCGCAGCAGCAGCACCCGCTCCTGCCGCGAAGGTTGCCGAGAAGGCATAAGCAGCACCCTCGTTTTTTTACACCCACGCGTGTTTCACGTGTGGGTGTTTTTTTTATTCACAAGGCTCCGGCCGCTTTGATGTCGAGATAGCGGTTCGCGAGCCCCACCGCCAGCTCATCCGCGGTGACATCGAGCGTGAGAATGCCATGCGCCTGCAAATGCGCCAGCACCTCCCTACGCTCGCCCATGTATTGTCGCGCCGCCACGTGTTGCAACGCGGAGGAGAAATCGACGACCGGTTCCTCGATCGCGCCACGCACCGATCCCTCACACAAACTGGCTAACAAAACCAAGTGCCGCGCTTGCAGGGAACGCAGCGCCGGAATGATTTCCTCCGCATCTTCCCCTCGCAGGTTGGTCATCACGATGACGAGCGCGCGACGACGGAATCGCATCATCAAACGTTCGGCCGCCTCACTGAAGTCGCTTGGCGATTGTGTCGTTTCGGCATCATAGAGGTGCTCCAGAATCGTCGCCATCGCGTGACTGCCTTTCACCGATGGCAGCCAGCGATCCACTCCGCCGAAGCTTTGCACCGCCACGTTGTCACCCTGTCGCAAAGCAACGTAGCTCACCATCAGCAAGGCATTGAGGCAATGATCAAAATGCGGCACCTCGCCATCCAGTGCCCGCATGCGCCGGCCACTATCCAACAGAAAAACGATTTGCTGGTTGCGTTGCTCCTGATAATCGCGGCTGATCAGTTGCAAGCGGCGCGAGGTGGATTTCCAATCGATCTGCGAAAGGCTGTCGCCCTGGCGGTAGTCGCGCAGTTGATGGAAGTCACGGCTACTGCCGCCGCGCGAGCGACGCACGATTCCCATCTGGTCCTGACGATGCTCGGTCGCTAGCAAAGAAAGCCGCATGACAGGCGCGTAGTTCGGATAGACTTTCACGGCTTGCGTCAGCGGCACACGATAGGAACGCCAGAACAAACGCAGCGGACCCAGCACGCGGAGACTGACAGCACCGAATGTCGCCTCACCCCGCTGGGGAATGGTCGCGTGATAGCGCACATGAGCGGTGATCCCGCCCGGGATTTCTCCCTCCCACGGCATGGCTGCCGCCTCGGCCTCGGCGGGGATGCCGTCAAACACTTCCAAACGCAGGGCCTTTCGATTCGGATTGTGCAGGCTGAGATGCACTTCCCCCTTTTCGCCTACCGCAAAGCGCTGGGGCAATTCCCGCTCGATGCGCAACGGACGATACACATACAGCATGACGACATCGATCAGCCACAGGCACAACAACACCCCGCCGATGAGCAACCAAGGCATCACAAGAGTTGGCACAAAAGCCACGGGCACGGAAGCCAGCGTCCAAACCAACAGCACTTGCATGCCGAACCGTGAGGGAGTCACCATGTCACATGCGGGGCGCGGGAACGTTTTCGATGATACCGCGCAGGATATCGTCCAGGTCTTGCCCGCTGATGGCGATTTCGGGCGTCAACTGCACCCGATGCCGCAGCACCGGCAGCGCCACCGCCTTGATGTCATCGGGCGTGACGAAGCGGCGTCCGTTCATGACCGCGAGCGCCTTGCCCACGCGCACCAGACTGATCGCGCCGCGCGTGCCCGCGCCTAACGAAATCGCACGCGATTCCCGCGTCGCCCGCACCAGGGCCACGGCATAGGCCACGAGCTCATCCACCGCCTGCACCTGTGCCGTTTCTTCCTGCGCGCGAATGATGTCCTGCACGGAACACACCACGCGCAACGAAGCGAGCGAGGCCGATTGTCTCACGGATGAGGCCATGGATACGATACTGGCTTCATCGGCATGATCCGGATAGTCGATCACGATCTTCATCAGAAAGCGGTCGAGCTGGGCCTCGGGCAAGGGATAGGTGCCCTCGTGCTCCACGGGATTCTGCGTCGCCAGTGTCATGAAAGGCGCGCTCAGCGCCAGGCTCTCGCCATCGATGGTCACCTGTTGCTCCTGCATCACCTCCAGCAAGGCCGCCTGGGTCTTGGCGGGAGCGCGGTTGATTTCATCGGCTAACAGCAAGTTGGTAAACACCGGCCCTTTGCGCAGTTCGAACGACTGGCTTTTCATGTCGTAGAGGCGAAAGCCGGTGACGTCCGAGGGCATCAGGTCAGGCGTGAACTGAATGCGGCCGAAGCCGCCGCCGAAGGTCCGCGCCAAGGCCAACACCAGGTGGGTTTTGCCAAGCCCCGGTTTCCCCTCTAACAAAACATGTCCTCCGGCCAGCAAAGCGGCGAGCACCTGCCCGGCCACCTCATCCTGACCGAGGAAGACTTTTTTCAGCTCATGGCGGATCTCATGGAAAATGCGCGACGACTCGGGCGGCGCTTCGACGGGTGGTAGGTAGGGAATCTCCTCGCTGATGGTTTCTTCGTTCATGCAAATGCCTTTCGTATGTGTTGTAAATCCGCAACGATGCGGGTGAAAATCATGTTATCGCGGGCCTTCGGGTCTGTCATCGCGCGCTCCACCCGATCAACGGGAATGTTTGCCCGCGCTGCCATCACGTCGAACAACCGCTCGTCGAGCCTGCCGTTTTTCGCCTGCCAGTGATGGCAGAGCTCCTGAACTTCCTGGCGCAAGGGCTGCAAGAGCGAGTGCCCGTGATCCAAGCGCCAGTGAAAATCGCCGATCATTTCCAAATGGTGATCGTAGGCACGGATCTGATCCTCGCGCAGTCCCCGTTGCAGCGGACCGAAGCGTGGCATGTGCCGCAGCAGCCATGCCAAAATCCATACGGCCAGCGCCAGCAATACCATCCACCCCTTCTGCCACAGCAGGCCGAAAAACGAGATCCCCACGCCGCGCAGGAAGATGGTTTTTCCCACACGCTTCACCTCCATCATATGACTCAGCAACTCGATGTGCTCCTTCTGATCGATCCAGCGGTTGCGCAGCAAGCGCGCATCGCTCACCCAGGTCACGGCCCCATCGCCCAGTTCGTGCATCAGCAGCGCCTGGGCCTTTTTGTCCGCATCCCGCACCACAATGCGCGAAGCCATTTCGACCTCATACGGTTCCTCTTGAAATTCCACTGAATCGTATTTTTCTTCGGAAGTGACAGACTCGACATTCCATTCCATGCGCGTGGCCCACTCGAGCAGAGGCTCGGGCAATTCCACCGCCGGCGACCAGCGATCCCAATCGCTGGAATACATGTCGGCATGGTCCAGCAAAATAACGGCATGCCCGCCCTGCTCCACCCACTCCTGCACTTGGTCGATACTGAAACGGCTTGCCAACTGATCCGCCGTGAAAAGGATCATCGCTTCCGAGTCATCGAGCGCAGGCCAGGAGGACTGCACCACCGGCGCTTCGCCATCATACCGCTCCACGAAGCGCTCAAACGCCAGATACGGGTTGCTGCGCGCTTTGCCACGGTAGCCGACCTCCCGCTCCTTCTCCACGCCCTTTTCACACTGCGTGAGAGAGAACAGGCAGAACAGGATCATCCACAGCCTGCCTTTCATGCCGACCTCCTTCCTGCAAACGGCCAGCGCTGGCACAAGTCCGCCCATGTTTCCTGCGACGGAAATCTTTTCGCATAAGCCCCCAGAACCCAGGCCTGCGTGAGCGTCTGGAAATACGATTCATGCGGATGCCGCAGCTCCGTCACCCGCCGCAGACAGTCGCCCTCGGTATCGGACTCCTGAATGGCCACACGTGCCTGATCGATCCACCACGCCAGCGAACCGCGATAGAGCAGGCTCATCGCCAGCAGCCTGTCCCCCGCGGCCCAGCATCTTTGCGCGCTCGCCAGCAAATCTTCCGGCAGGGATGCGGCGGTGACCTCCATGCCCATCACGACACGGGCCTTTTCCACGGGCACGGTCTTGATCGAACTCCGCAGCCGCATCCAGCGCGCACGATAGAGCAACCAGACGATGCCTCCCAACAATGCCAGCAGAAACACACCCAGTGCCACATGCCCCAGTGCCTGAAAGACCTCTAACAAACCGGAGGGCGGCGTGATCGAAGAGCCGCTGCTGGAAGAAGATGCATACTCCCGGTACTTTTCCTTATGAACGGTGAAGTCCTCATGACTCTTCACTTCCTCGATCATCTCACGCGCGGACAATGGCTCGCTGGTTTCCTCCGCCCGACCATCCGGAGCACTGCACAGCCACAGCAGGCCCAGCACGATGACCGCGTGATTTTTCAACCGATTCGCCATGCGCTTGAATGCGAGCTCGATGTCCCAGCCCTCGATCCACGTCCGGCTGTTCACATACAGGCCGAAGCCAGCACCCGTGATGAAAACATCCATCAGCGAGCAGGCCGTCATGATGCAGGCCATCAGCAACCACACATACCCATGGCTATCGAACAAACGCTCCGGATCAAACGACTCTTCCCAGCGTTCGCCCACGGACTCCGGCAAAAACATCAGCCCGGTCATGAAGATGCCGAAGGCCAGCCACACCACGCCCAGCGCCGAGACCAGAGTCAGCAGCATGGAAATCCCCTCGCCCTTGCGCGTGATCAAGCTCATGCGCAGCCTGAATTTTTCCCCACGCAGTCCCTCCAGTTCCTCGACCGCTGCCGATAATGGCTTCCACGGCGAACAGCGCGCCCAGATCATCCGATAGAAAAACCGCCGCCCCCACGCGCGCGGAATCTCACGCCACAACGAGGACCATGCGGGATTTTCGCCAAACAAACGGCGGCTCAACTGATACAACACCATCCGGCATCCCACCCACTTCGCCCACAACAGCAGCACAAAACACAGGAAGGGAATGTCCCGCAGCGGATAGATCAGCGCCAGCACCGGCAGCAAGGCCAGCCACCACAAGCCCCAACAGCGCCAGAAATCGCGTCGCGCCAGCGCCAGCCCGGAATCAACCGCCTCCCAGTCCGTGCGCGGACGGATCTCCATCGTGACATCTTCCAACCTCATGCCACCCTATCCTCCGCTCGACGCCCCAGCGCTACAAAATACACCACATGCAAGACCCAGAAAAAGATCCCCACGCCGTATTTCCACGCATCGGGCAATTCCCTCGCCGACCAAAATCCTTCCACCACCGCCGCCAACGCCGTCATCAAGGCGCCGCCAAACAGCAAAGGCATCGCCTTGACCGTCGACTCCCGCAGCGCGCGACTGCGCGGCAGACGCCCCGGCTTGACCAGTCCCAGCCCCATGCGCATCCCCGCCATGCCAACCACGCACATCCCTAACAACTCGAACGACGAATGGCCGCTGACAAAGGTCCAGAAGGACGTGGGATTGCAGGCGTAATTCGCATACCCCGCCGAGGCACCGATCATCACGCCATTGACCAGCAGATAAAAAATCGTACCCAGCCCCGCCAGGATGCCGCCGGCAAACAAACGGAAATCAATGCCCACATTGTTCTGAATGTAATGCGCGAACATCATGAAGTTCGAGCCGAATTGCGAACGCAGATGCGTGACCTGCGATGCGCCATCGCCGCCATACATTTGTTCCATGCCCGCCATGCCATCCTGCCCCAGAATGCTCTGGACCCACGAAATGTCCCAGTGCACCGATGCCATCAACGCGAAAAACGGCACCCAGAACAACGCGTTGCTGAGCCAGAACAGGCGCCACTCGCGCCACACGGCCTGCGGAAACGTCAGCAACAGAAAACGCGCGCAGGTCTCGAGCCCCACCGACCGACCGCGGTACAGAATCTTGTAGCCGCGGATCACCCGGTCGTTCATGCCATGCACCAACCGCTGCCCGTACATCCGATACTGTGCCAGCGCGAGGTCCGCACATGCCTGACGAAACAAACGCGGCAGCGAGCGGACATCCACGTCCTGCTGCTTCTTCTCCACCGCCGTCATCAGGACATCCATCTCACACCAGCGCGGCGCATTCTTTTTTTCAAAACTCCCCGGTGTCATGGCATTCTAACGCTCCCTGCTGGCGAGCACGATACATGCCAGCACATTCCCGCCATGCCGTCCATGCTAAATCCCAGACCGCGTCCTTTTCCCTCATTGCCCGGCCCGTTCTAGCAAAGCCGGACCATGTCCTTGAGAAACTGCCCCCACAGGTAAAACAGCCCCTTGGTGCTGTAGCAAAAGTATCCGTCACCCGCGAACTCGATGATGCCGTGATCGAGGTTGTGCTCGATCATTTCCTGCATTTCCTCCTCGATCATTTCCTCCAGGTGATCGGGATCAACGGCGAGCAGGTCATTGGTCTCCAGCCGGCATTTCCGCAGATGCTCCTGATGGCTGGTGAGAATCTGACGGAAGCAGTGACGCGTGCATGGCACGTGATTCCAGCGGAATTTTTTCGGATACTTCAGTGTCGGCGCAAAGGGATAGTTCGTGGTGCGCAGCACAACTCCCTCCGCCGTGATCGAAGTGATCGATACGAAGGAAAACACCACATCCGCCTGCTCGCAGAGACAGAGCGTGGCCACGGTCTTGCTATCGGGATGAAAGAACAAGCGGTAGTGCTGCTTCATGCCGGACCACTCCCAACCGCAGTCGGAGGTATGCTCGAACCGTTCCGACTCCATCGTTTCGACGGTCTCCTGGGCATTGGGGAAAAACGCGGGATTCGGCGCGGTGCGGTAGCGGAGGCGGTTATCCATCGGCAGCTTCATGCGCTTCACGCGCGTGAGGAGCTCGAACCACGGCAGGAAAAACCACAACACCACGCCCAGAACGCCGCCCCACCACGCGCCGATGAGATAATAAAACAGCGTGTAGCTGGCACCGAGAAAGGCCATGGCCCCCAGCTTTCTCACCCATGCCCGCCGCGCCGTGCGCAGAGCGATCGCGATCAATAGAATTCCTAGAACGATGAGGCAGGGCCGCATATGGGTGGCTTTTTTTTGGGATATTGTGGGGAATGTCCTACAACGCAACTACCTATCGACCGATTTGTCCGTTTGTCCAGTAAAGAGTCGTCTCCGCTTCAGAGAATTTTTTCCAGAATCTCATTCATGCGCGTCGCCAATTGCTGCGGATGCTCCACCAAACCAGCCGAAAGCATCGCCTGATCGACCAATTGCTGCGCCACCAACCCGGCGATCTCCGGCTTTTCCGTGCGCAGGGATGACAGCTTTTTGACCAAGGGATGGCGCGGATTGATTTCCAGCACGGGCTTCACGGATGGCACGTCCTGCCCCATCGCCTTCATCATCGCGCGCATCTGCGGATTCGGCGCATCCTCCGGAACCAAGGCCACCACCGGACTTCCGATCAGGCGCTTGCCGGTTTTGACTTCCTTGAGCTGCCCACCCATGGCTTCCTGCCACCAGGTTTGCAGAGACTCCACTTCGCTCGCCGCCAAGGCCTCGCCGTCGAGGGCGGTCTCTTCCAGCTCGATGTCCGCTTGATCGGCGCGCACGAGTTTTTTCTCGCGATAGGTTCCCAGAGACTCGAAGACAAATTCATCCACGCCCTCGGTGAAGTAGGCGACTTCCAGACCGCGTGCCTTGAAGGCCTCCAAGTACGGGCCGGACTCCATCACGGAACGGCTGGTGCCAGCGAGGTAGTAAATGTCAGTTTGCCCGTCCTTCATGCGCGCGATGTAGTCATCGAACGAACTCAGCGTATCACCCTCCGTCATCGAGCTCTCAAATCGCAACAGCCCGGCCAAGGCCTCGCGGTGCTCGTGTGAGCTGACAATGCCTTCTTTGATGAAACGAGAAAATCCCTGGTAAAACTCGCGATACGCCGCAGCATCATCGGTGGCCTTTTTCTCCAAAAACTTCAGCAAACGCTTCGTCACCACCTGGCCGAGTTTTTTCACCAGGGCGCTGTCCTGCATCGACTCACGCGAGATGTTCAGCGGCAGGTCAGCCGAATCAATGACCCCGCGCACGAAGCGCAGCCACTCCGGCAACAAGCCCTCGGGTTGCGGATCGATCAGCACGCGCTTGCAATACAATGCCACGCCCGGCTGCACCGGACCGAAACCGAAGCGCTCTTGATTTTCCTCGGGGAGAAACAGCAGCGCGTGGATGTCGAGAGGAGCATCCGCGGTGAAGTGCATGGTGAAACGCGGCTTGTCCCACGCTTTTGCCGTGAACTGATAGAATTCCTCGTATTCCTTATCGCTGACCTCGCCCTTCGCTTTCAGCCACAGCGCCTCCACCTGGTTGACGCGCTCGCCATTGAGCAGGATGGGAAAGGCGACGAAGTTCGAATACTTGTTCAGCAATTCCTTGATGCGCGACTCCTTGGCGTACTCGGCATACTCCTCCTTCAGGTGAATCACCATGCGTGCGCCCCGCGCCTGCGAGTCCACCTCCTCGATTTCATAGCCTTCTCTGCCATCGCTGGACCAGCGCAGGGACGGCGCGTCCGTGCGCCATGAATGGGTGTAAACATCCACCCGATCGGCGACCATGAACACGCTGTAAAATCCCACACCAAACTGACCGATCATCCCGCCATTCTGGGTGCCCTTTTCCTTCATGCTTTGCAAAAAGGCCTTGGTGCCGGAGTGGGCGATCGTGCCGAGGTTCTGCACCAGTTCCTCCCGTGTCATGCCGATACCGCGGTCCGCGATGACCAACTGCCGGTTTTCCTCGTCCGTCGTGATCTCGATTTGCAAGGGCTGCTCGGGCTCATGGATGCCGGACTCCGTCAACTGCAGCAGCTTGAGTTTTTCCAGGGCATCGGAGGCATTCGACACCAGCTCGCGCGTGAAAATCTCACGGTCGGTGTAAAGAGAATGAATGACGATGTCCAATAATTGTCTAACTTCCGCTTGAAACGATTGATGTTCGCAATTCATAATAAATAGATTCGGTAAAGCGCGGAAAAACTACCCATCTTTGCCCATGGCGCAAGCCCGCATTTGCAAAATCTCGGGGCTGCGCATGGAATTTTGCGAGAATCAAGGTGACACAGGCACGGCGATCGTTTACAGTGCAGGCACATGGCGGAAATTGGCAAATGGATAGCGGATCACTGGCGCAATGCGGTCGAGATTTTGATACTCGCGCTGGGTGTCTATCAAATTTTCCGCGCCTTCAAGTCGACCCGTGGCGCCCGCATCCTTGTCGGCCTGGCCTCGATCCTGATTTTCCTGACACTGATCTCGCAATTGTTCTCTTTCCAGGTGATCGGCTGGATCATCACCCGCGCCGCCGCGGCGCTCGCACTGGCATTGATCGTGATTTTCCAACCGGAGCTTCGCAACGCGCTCGCCAAACTCGGCAGCAGCCGCCTGTTCCTGTTCTCCACCAATCGCAAGCTCGCCTTCCTCGAAACATTTGCCGATGCGGTGATCACGCTCTCGAAAAAACGCATCGGCGCGCTTTTTGCCATCGAACGGGGCATCAGCTTGCGCCAGTTTTTGGACACGGGCGTGAAAATGGATGCCATTTTCTCGCCGGAGCTCGCCCTGGCCGTGTTTCACCCGAAAGCTCCGCTGCACGATGGAGCCATGATCATCGCCCAGGACCGCGTCGCAGGGGCCGCCTGCGTGTTTCCGGTGAGCCAAAAAGAACTCGGTGACCGCTCCATCGGCCTGCGCCATCGCGCGGCGATCGGAGTCTCCGAGGAGTCCGATTGTGTCGTCGTCATCGTATCCGAAGAAACCGGCACGATCTCGCTGTGTGTCGATGGCGAGCTGATCCGCACCACCAATGCCGAAGATTTCCGCAATCGCCTCGAAGCGCTCTTCCTCTCCAATCCCGCCGCCGATGAAAACCGCACTGACAAAGAACTGGCCAGCTAAAATCGCCTCATTGGTCGCCGCTTATGCCATCTGGTATGTGATTCACCAGCATATCCACGACGGCGTGGGCTTCCGTTTCATCAGTGAGCAGGCGCGTGACCAGCAACTGCAGCAACAGCTCTTGCAGCGGGAAATGCAGCAAAAACTCCTGGAGGTATCGATTTTGCAACAAAAAATCGACAAAACCATGACGGAGAACGCCCCCAAAGCACAGGTCGTTCCCGAAGAGGAGGAAAAAAAAGCACCCGAGCCCACTCCTCCGAATCCCTAATCGTCACTCTCACCCATGAATTGTTTCATCGCCGGCACCGACACGGGCGTGGGGAAAACCCACGTCACCAAAATCTTGTTAGAATCCCTGCGCGCCGATGGCTTCGACGCCGTCGGCTACAAGCCCATCGTCTGCGGCGATCGCGATGACGCCCACATTCTCGCCGCGGCATCCGGCGGCTTGCCGCTGGAGCAAGTGAATCCGGTCTGGCTGAAAACTCCCGTCGCCCCCTGGGTGGCGGCGCAATTGGAAAATGTCAGCATCGATGTGGAGGCTCTCATCGCCGGCTACCACGCTCTCGCCGCACAGCACGAGTTGGTCCTGGTGGAAGGCTGCGGTGGCTGGGAAGTGCCGATTACGGCGGACTTTTCCACGGCCGATCTCGCCATCGCCCTCGGACTTCCCGTCGCCTTGGTGGTGGCCAACCGCCTCGGTGCGATCAACCACACCGTGCTCTCCTGCCAAGCCATACGCGCGCGCAAGGTCGATCTGCGCGGCTTGATCCTGAATCATCTGGTGGACGAGCTCGATACCGCCACCATCTCTAACAAAAACTGCATTCCGCAATGCGCCAAAGCGCCGCTGCTCACCGAGGTGATTCACTCGCAGGACTGGATCGATACCGACTGGCTCACGGATCGCTGAGATCACGGAGCGAGCCGGCCCGCACATGTTCTGTCAGCTCAGCTTTTTCTCCTCAAGATAGCGGCCCACCCAGCCGATGTCATAGTTGCCACTGATGAAATCGGGGTGATCGAGAATTTCCTGTTGGAAAGGAATCGTCGTCTTGATGCCGCGGATCATGAACTCGGACAAAGCACGCTTCATCCGGGCGATCGCGATCTCGCGAGTGGCCGCCGTGACGATGAGTTTGGCAATCATCGAATCATAGTACGGAGGCACGCTGTAGCCGGAATACACGTGGGTGTCCACCCGCACGCCCTTGCCGCCCGGAGCATACCAAAGGTCGATCTTGCCGGGACTGGGTGTGAAATTGTTGTACGGATCCTCCGCATTGATGCGGCACTCGATCGAATGCCCGCGCGGCGTGGCATTCAGCACGTGCTCGGAAAGAGGCATGCCTGCGGCGATGCGGATCTGCTCCTTGATCAGCTCGCAGCCCATCACTTCCTCCGTCACGGGATGCTCCACCTGAATGCGGGTGTTCATCTCCATGAAGTAGAAATTTTTGCCGCTCTCATCGACGAGATACTCGATGGTGCCCGCATTCTCGTAGCCGATCGCTTTGATCAGCTTCACCGAGGCATCGCCCATGCGCTTGCGCATGTCGGCATCGATCAATGGCGACGGGCATTCCTCGATGATCTTCTGGTTACGGCGCTGCATGGAGCAATCGCGCTCGCCGAGATGCACGAAGTTGCCATGGGTATCGGCGATGATCTGGAACTCGATGTGATGCGGATTGAGCACCAGCTTTTCCAGGTAGCATTCGCCATTGCCGAAACAAGCCATCGCTTCATTCGAGGCGGCCACGAACAAGGAGTGAAACTCCTCCTCCTTGAAACAAGGGCGCATGCCGCGTCCACCGCCACCGGCCGTGGCCTTGATCATCACGGGGAAACCGATCTCTTTGGCCTTCGCGAAGGCTTCATCGGCATCGATGATAATCTCGGAGCCCGGCGTGATGGGCACACCGTTGGCAACGGCATTCGCACGCGCGGTGGCCTTGTCGCCCATCATGGAAATGACTTTCGCCGAGGGGCCGATGAACTTGATGCCGGACGAGGTGCAGATTTCCGCAAAACGGGCGTTTTCCGAGAGGAAGCCGTAACCCGGATGGATCGCCTCCGCGTTGGTGATCTCACAGGCGGCGATGATGCGGTCCGGCTTCAGGTAGCTGTCTTTGGACGGGCCTTTGCCGATGCAGACCGCGTGATCCGCCAGCTGCACGTGCATGGAATCCACATCAGCCTCCGAATAGACGGCCACCGATTCGACGCCGAGCTCGCGACAGGCGCGGATGATGCGAAGGGCGATTTCACCGCGATTAGCGACTAGAACACGTTTGAACATGAGGGTGGGAAAATGGTGTTAGGCAATGCGGAACAGAACATCGCCGTATTGCACAGGAGTGGCATCCTCGGCGACGACGGCGGTGATCGTGCCGGACTTCTCCGCCTTGATCTCATTCATCACTTTCATCGCCTCGATGATGCAGAGCGTCTGGCCCACGCTCACGGTATCGCCTACCTTGACGAATTCCGGCGCGTCGGGTGAGGCCTTGCGGTAGAAAGTGCCCACCATCGGCGAGGTGATCTCGGAGCCAGCGGGAGCGGCAGCAGCCGGAGCAGGAGCGGAACCAGCGGCAGGCGCGGCCGCCACGGGAGCGGCGGCAGGCGCGAACGAAGCCGCCGACAAAGCACCGCGCAGCGCCTCCAGATCCGCGCCTTTTTTCAAGCGCAGGTGCACGCCATCGGCAGTAGTCATGTCAAAATAAGAAAGTTCATGCTCCTGCATGAGTTCGACGATTTTGCGAATTTGATCGAGTTCCACGGTGGTATAGGTTGATGGTGAGAAAGTAGCAGGTTTGCTGCGGAGAAATTGCGAAATTTTCCGGCCTTGGTCAAGTCATCAATGTGGGTGGCAGCGAAGACGCTCGATTCAGAACCAATTCTTGACGAGAGGGAAAATTTTTGGTGCTCTATTGGCGTAATCACCATGCACAAATCACAGCGCATCCCCTCTTTTCCCCGCCAACGCCGCAGCGCTTGTGCTGACGCAGCGCTGAAGGCGGAAATCGAGCGGATTGATCAAATGACCATCGAAGAGCGCATGCGCCAAGCATTGCTTCTGGGACAATATCAGGTAACGCAGAAAGAATCGCGATTAAAAATTCAAAAACATGAGGGATGACTTACAAGCCTGTTTCGACGAAGCCTGTAAGATTGCTGTTCTCATCGAAAATGAAGGAATCGAAGTATTGGTCATCGGAGCCATTGCCATGGCTGCTCATCGGTATATTCGTTTCACGGAAGATGTGGATCTCGCGATCGTGAGCAGCATTTCTGGAATGAAGCGGCTGGCCGATCTTTTGGAGGAAAACGGCTACTCGGTATTGTACCACGCGCCTGATTTGGATGATCCACTTGGAGGAGTCATCAATATCACTTGCTCGCACGGCACAGTGCAAATCATTAATTTTGGCGAACGTTTTCCCGCCGTCATCGAAGACGCCCTCGCATCGATCCCTAAATCCGATGGCAGAGACACAGCGCTGCGGGTGGCACCGATTCCCTATCTGGTGGTGCTCAAAATGTATGCTGGCGGATGGAAATCGATGACCGACATCATGGAATTGCTAAAAAGAAATCCGGACAGCGACTTGGAAGCTATTGGCAAACTTTGCCGTAAGTATCGACTTCGCGGTTGGAAACAAATCGAGAAAGCTGTACAGGCCTCGAAATCCAGCGAAGGCCATTGACACCCGGATCATTTTCGGAAAAAAGCTCTCTGACACATGGCGAAAGGCGTGAAACTCAAGGACATCGAGGCGGGACTTTTTGTTCCGGAAGACTATTTTGCCCGCATTTCTCCGCAGGCGATCTTCCCCGGTGACGCCCCCTTTGAGGTGGATCTCGGCTGTGGCGATGGCGCTTTTTTGCTGGCGATGGCACGGCAGTTTCCGGAGCGGAATTTTCTCGGGGTCGAGCGCCTGCTCGGTCGTGTGCGCAAGGTCGCACGCGATATCACCCGCGCCGGTCTCACCAATGCCAAGGTCCTGCGGCTGGAGAGCAAATACACCATCGAGTGGTTGTTGGAAAAAAATGCCATCGATCGCCTCCACCTGCTTTGCCCCGATCCGTGGCCGAAGGGCAAGCATCACCCGCGGCGGCTCGTGCAACAGGATTTTTTGCAGTCGCTGTGGGAAGCTCTCAAGCCCGGCGGCGAATTTTTATTCAAGACCGACCATGAGGAATACTACGAATGGGTCTGCCGCGAGGTGCGGGAATTCGGGAAATTCACGATTCTCCCGTGGGCGGAGGGCGACTTTTTCTATCCGAAAACCGACTTTCAACTCCTCTGGGAAAGCCAAGGCAAGGTCCTGCAATCGCTGCGCTGCGTGAAGGGAGTGTGACGCCATCCTGCCAAGACGCCTTCCCGCGGCGATACTGCGGCAAGTGGTCGCAGCGATTCCTGTCAACGTGTGTCTATCAGCAACCAAATTCCCCGCTCCCAGTCCCATGCCTTTAAGGATTAAGGCACTTGCATGTGAAGACATGACAAGGATCCTCTAATATTTCGAACCACCCATCGTTGCCTCCCCGTCCTAACAAACCGGATCATGCAATTGCGGGCAAGCAATCTGATCAATTTCTGGCTTCCATTCCCGCCGTGGCTGGCCTATTAGTTCGACGACATGAAATATGCTCTACTCCTCCTTCTAGGATCGCTGATGTATTCCTCGGCTCAAAATTTGCCTCCAAAATCTGTCGAGCCGCGAAAAGATCTTTATCAGGAACTCCGCTGGTTGTGGTCCCCATCTGGCTTGGGTTGCGGAAAGCTGAATTACCTATTATTTGCCTATACTGGGCAATACCCGGATAGAGTGAAATTCGCAGGTGAGGATGAGGTGGCCAATGTAGAAGGGTTTGTGGACTACCTTGCCGCCATAAGTCCAGTCACTGTGCGAGTCAGGGAAAATGGAACTGCCTATTCCTTGGGATTTTACGAAGGGAAACTCTTTACACCTTGGGGCGATCAGATTTACTTCCTGGTTGACCGCAACAAGGACGGCTATCTTAGCGCCTTCGGGGTGAGGCAAAGCGTCAATCACCTTGCAGATCCATGGAAATTAAAGGGTTTCCAATATTCAAAAGCCGTAGGTATCGCGTTGCGCAAAACGCCGGCCTTCTTTGAAGCCGGGGGCGGAGCAGCGTCTATCATGCCCCTTAACGATAACGACCACAAAAAAGACATCACATCAGCTCCCGCGGCCGCAACGGTGAATGAAGCAGATCCCGAGGGACCACAAAAAGCCGCCTCTTTATTTTTTGCTGCGTGCCGGGCTGAAGATTTGGACGGGCTACGGAAATTGGTCACCAGACATCAACTGGAAGTCATCAAAAGAAAAAATGCATTCATTGGAGTGGTGGGCGGGGGTATGGGCCGCTTACAGAGTGGAATCCATAGATGGCTCGGGCCCGATCAATCGAACGCCGGACGGAGGTGCCACAACAGAGGTGAATTTTACTGTCTCGGATCAGCATGGTAGGATGCCGGGCAGAGTCTCCTTTCGGCTTGAAGATAATCAGTGGAAAATGGATGAAAATTAGCCAAGCACCATCTTGCGACAGCAGAACATTACACGGGTGAACACCCCCACTAGTCGCTCCCATTTTATGGTCCACCTTCATCCAAGGTCAACCCCGCAATGAACGCTGATCCCCATTATTGCGGGCGCCATCGCTTGAACTGAGGCTACAACGCCGCGATTTCCGCCATGATGCGGTCGGCGATTTTTTGGTAGCCGTCTTTGCCTTTGTAGTCCTCACCGGAGAAGTCGATCGCCGGTCCCACGGTCATGGTGATGCGGGCGAACTTGATGCGGGAGGAGCCGCGCGGCAGGGCATCGATGGCACCGCGTATGCGCACGGGCTGGACCTTCACGCCCGCCTTGGCGACGATCAGGCCAATGCCCGGCTGTGCCGTGCCCAGCGCACCCGACTCACTGCGTTCGCCCTCGGGGAACACCAGCACTTTTTCGCCCTGATGCAGCAGCTTCACCATGGTCTTGAGGCTCGCCATGTCAGGGCGATCCTGATCGACGGGAATGGCATTCCATTGTTTGTAAAGCCACTTGCCCAGGCCGACAAACAAGGTCTTGCGAGCGAGAAAATACATTTCCTCATGGTAGAGGTTCCCGACCAGTGGCGGATCGAGGAAACTCTGGTGATTCGCGGCCACAAGCACAGGGCCCTCGGTGATCAGATTCTCGCGCCCCTCGATGCGCAGGCCAAACAGCGTGCGGTAGGCAGCGCCGAAGCTCATCCATCCCAACCAGTAAATCCATCGCATCATATCGGTAGAAAAAAATGTTAGTCGCGCACTTCCAAGCCCTGGCCACGCAAAATGTCCAGCGCCGCCGCCACTGCGGAAGCCACCGTGTGATCGGAATTGTCCAGCACCACCGCCCCGTCCGCCACCATCAGCGGCGAGTTGTTGCGATTGCTATCGGCCTTGTCGCGCGCGGCCACGCTATCGGTGACGCCCTCCGCCGATCGGCGCGCGGCGCGCACTTCCTCGGAGGCATCCACGTAAATTTTATACGGTGTGTCGGGAAAAACGATGGATCCGATGTCACGCCCCTCCATCACCACGCTGGTGTGTTGCAGATAGTCGCGTTGCAATTGCACCAGCTTCTCCCGCACGGCGGGGATCGCGGCTACGATCGATACCGCCTGATTGACAGACGTTTCCCGCAGCTCCTCATCCAGGACCTTGCCATCCATCGCCACCGTGGAATAGCGCCCATTTACTCCACAAGTCAGCGGCAGGGTCGGCAAGGCCGCCACGATCGCGGCGGTATCGTGCGGATCAAGGCCCATCTGCAGAATTTTCCAGGTCACCGCGCGATACATGGCGCCGGAGTTCACCATCACCAGGCCCAGTTCGCGGGCGAGACATTTGGCGATGGTGCTTTTTCCCGAGGCGGCAGGACCATCGATGGCAATGGCAAAATGGGAGTGTGTCTGCATCAGTGGCTGTGGGATAGGGTAGGCATTTGATAGGCCAGCGGATCGGTGGACTCCTGCATGACCGCGGCAAGATGGCGGGCGAATCCGGGGTAGGACGTGTTCACACAGGCGGTGTTTTCCATCACGGTTTCGCCACTGGCAAACAAGCCTGCGATCGCGAAGGCCATGGCAATGCGGTGATCGCCGTAGCTTTGCATCACCGCGCCGTGCAGCGGATGACCGCCGGTGATGACCATGCCGTCCTCGAACTCTTCCACCTCGCCGCCCATGCTGCGCAGGTTGTTCACCACGGTCGTGATGCGGTCGGTTTCTTTCACGCGCAATTCCTTGGCATTGCGAATGACCGTTTTCCCCTGCGCCATCGCCGCGGCCACGGCAATCACGGGAATTTCATCGATCAGATTCGGCACCTCCGCCGGGAAAATTTCGGTACCCGTGAGCGGCGCGCCGCAAATTTCCAGGTCGCCCATCGGCTCGCCATCCTGGGATGAGGAGGAAACGACGGTGATTTTCGCGCCCATGCGGCGGATGACATCGATGACCGCCGTGCGCGTCGGATTGAGCCCTACATTGCGAATCAGCAATCGCGAACCCGGCATCGCCGCCGCCGCCACGATCCAGAACGCGGCACTCGAAATGTCGCCCGGCACGCGGAAGTCGCGCGCTTGGGGAATCTGCCCGCCCGAGAGATGAATCGCCTGCCCTTCGCGCTCGGTCTTCACGCCAAAGGCCTCGAGCATGCGCTCGGTGTGGTCGCGCGTTTCCGCAGGCTGCACGACCGTGGTCACGCCCTCGCAAAACAATCCCGCCAGCAACACCGCGCTTTTCACCTGCGCGCTGGCCACCGGCATCGTGTAGGTCGTGGGCTGAAGCGTTTTGCCATGAATCCGCAACGGCGCGCATCCCGGCTTTTCCCCCATCGACTCGATCTCCGCGCCCATCTGGGACAGCGGCGTGATCACCCGACCCATCGGCCGCGACGACAGCGATTCATCACCAAAAAGCTCGCTCGTGAATGGCTGTGCCGCGAGCAAGCCCGCGAGCAAACGCATGCCGGTCCCTGAGTTGCCACAGTCGATCGGTTTCTGCGGAGCTTGCAATTTACCCTTGCGCCCGTGAATGCACAGCGCCATGGGGCCATAGCCTTCCAGTTCTTCGAGGACATCATATTCCACACCTGCCGCCGCCATCGCATGCAAGGTATTCAGGCAGTCCTCGCTGGGCAGAAAATTCCGGATCACGGAATCACCGTCCGCCAGACCGGCGATGATCGCCGCCCGGTGCGACATGCTCTTGTCCCCCGGCACGCTCAGTTCCGCGTGCAGGCTGTTGATGGCTTTGACGATAAATTGACTCATTCGCAAGTTCGATTGATACTGGATACCCAGCGGGCACCCATCCAAGCGCAGCAGACGAGAATTGCAAGCGCATTCAAAACCCCGCCCGCGTTTTTCATACCAGCCTCAGGATCAGGGGGAAATTTCCCTGCTCTCGCGTTTTGTCATCGCCAAGAGGAAAGGATTTTGGGAAATGTCGGCCATGCGCACTTTACTCCTCTCTCTCTCCCTCATCACCGCCCCGCTTCTCGCGGCAGAAACCACCACACCACAGGCATTGAGCGCCCTTTTCGAGCGCGCCGGCCAGCACGGTGAGGAACTGAAAAAAGCCTGGGACCAGTGCCCCGCCGATCAGAAAAAAGGCATGGAATTCCTGCTCGCCCACATGCCACCGCGCGATGCCACCACCCTCAAAGCGGACTTTTTGTTAGAAAATGTCAAACTCGCCTACCAGGCGCGCAGCGAGATGCCCTGGGGCAAGGACATCCCCGAGGAAATTTTCCTCAACGACGTGCTCCCCTACGCCGTGCTCGATGAAACGCGCGACAACTGGCGTGCCGATTTTTACACACGCTTCAAAAAAATCGCCGGCGATGCCACCACCGCCTCGCAGGCACTGGAACGCATCAATGCCGCGATCGCCCAAGAGGTCGGCGTGGAATACAATACCAAACGCCGCGCGCCGAACCAAGGCCCCTACGAGTCCATGCAGCTGAAAATGGCATCCTGCACCGGACTCTCGATTCTGCTCGCCGATGCACTGCGTTCCGTCTGCATCCCCTGCCGCATCGCCGGCACCGCCATGTGGACCACCAAGGAGGGCAACCACAACTGGAACGAAGTCTGGCTCCCCGAGCACAAGCGCTGGCTCTTCACCGAATACACTCCCGACAAAAAAGGCCTCGACCACGGCTGGCTCATCGCCGATGCCGCGCGCGGCATCCCCGGCTCCGTCGCCCACGGCGTCTATGCCACCTCTTGGGAAAAAACCAAACAGCACTTCCCCATGGTCTGGAACATGCGCGACACCACCGTCCCAAGCGTTGACGTGACCCAGCGCTACATCGAACTCGGCGCCAAGACCATGATCAAGCCCGGCGAGTGTGAACTGCGCATCGATGCCTACCTCACCCAGGCCGATGGCACGAAAAAACGCGAGTCGCTCGACGTGGAAGTCCGTCAATTCGACGTGGTCGTCGCCAAAGGAAAAACCCCCTCCGCCACCGCCGACATGAACGAGTTTCTGAGCATCCGCGTCCCCCAAGGCGTGCGCTACCAAGTGATTATCCCCACGGAAAACCCCAACCGCCCCCGCGCGATGGAAGCCATCGCCCCGAAGAACAAAGAAGAGTTCCTGCGGGTCAAGCTGGAGGTGAAGTAACGTGGCGGAGGCGTCTCGCCAACCGCCTGATTCATTCCCTGGCAGGGCACAAAATGTCGCCCGCCGCGCATCCCCCACGCAAAAAATGCTGGATAAATGTGAAACGTAGCCTAAAATACAAAACGTATGACAACAGCACAGTTATCTCCCAAATATCAAGTCGTAATACCAAAAGAGATTCGTAAAGCGATGAATCTCCAGCCGGGACAACGCCTTCAGTTCAAGCAGGTCGATGGGAAAATTGAAGTCAGTCCGATCCTGACGCCGGATCAATTGAGAGGCATCCTCAAGGGGAAAGCGCACAGCGAATTCGTCCGCGAAAAATCCGATCGCACGCTGCCATGAACGTGCACTGCTTCGATACCTCGGCTTTATTGGAAATCACCCACGATGGCCCCCATGCCGCGAAATTCGAAAAAGCGTTAGCCAAGGCGGAATCCGTCATCATTTCCTCGATCAGCATCTATGAGATGGCGCGCTACCTCACGCGTGTCTCAGGAGAAACAATCACAGAGCAGGTCCTTGCCTTTTTGCAGCAATATCACATCAGCCCCGTCACGACAGAAATCGCCGCGCTCGCCGCAGCATTAGGCGCGCGCTACAAACTGGCCATGGCCGATTCCCTCATCTACGCGACAGCCCTCAGCCATCATGCCACCCTCTGGACACAAGATGCCGACTTCAAAGGTCTGCCCCACGTGAAATACTTTCCCAAAGTCACGGCGGAAAAGTAATCGTGGCGGAGGCATCTTGCCTCCCGGCCCATTCTTCTCACATCAGGCTTGGAGGCAAGATGCCGCCGCCACGCTCACTCCACCCCGATCTTCTGCATGGCCTGCCTTTTGGCCTCCGAGTCTGGCTGCGACTTCAGCCATTGAGAGGCGGAGGCGAAATCATGCAGCGCCCAGGTGCGCACCGCTTGCGGTAAATAAGATTCCTGCTCTTCGGCGGTCGCTTTTTCTGCCATGTATCGCGCGGCTTCGGGCGCATCTCTCAATGCCCATGAAGTAAGCACCTCATCCCGCATATCTCTGCGCAAGGATGCCGTTGAGAGATTTTCAATCCACTTCAGAGACTGCTCAGGCTCTCTCGCGCGGATAACGTTGTCCGCCCACGCGCGCTGGACTTGCGGTGTTTGACGGGGCAGCCATTCCATGAAAACCGAGCGGTATCCTTGGTTGGTGTCTCCGTTAAAATTGATGTTCAATTGCGGAACCTCCCCCACCGCCGCGAGCGTATCCGTCACGCGCGTCATCCACGCGGTCGCATCCTCCGCTGGATCGCTGCGCGGTTCCAGTTGGCGACGCAGAAGCTCATGACGGCGCTCGCGGTTTTTGATACTTCGCAGGTTATCCGCAAGACGCTCCACATCCGGCGGCTCCTTTTTCCATTGCTTCTGCAAGTCGGCAACAAGTTGCTCTTCTGGATCCGCTTGCTTCGGGCTGCTCTCTTTCGGTTTCGCAGCGGCCTCGGATGCTTTTTGCTGAGCGATACGGTACTCATCCTCTATTTCTGCTCGCAGTGCCTTATCCCTGATGGCTGGTAGCAGAAATGCTTTTTCATCGGGGGAAAGATAGCTCATCAGCGCTTTTTGCCTCTCTTCACTCAGTCTGCCAAAGACCTGCAAAAATCCAGGCGGACGCTCATCGTCGAATTCATCAGTGGTCTTGTCCCAGCGCTCACAAAATTCTCTAGTGGTAAGAGTCGCATCCTGATCGAAATACGAGATGCAGGCCACCCAATCACGCCGTGACCATGCACTGATGATTGCATCAAACATGTGCTCATTCATTTCCGCATGGGTAGGTCGCGCGACATAATAACGCAGGGCTTCTGCGGGATAAAGTTCCGCCAATTGATAAGCAATCCGATCCAGTTCATTCGATGAGTAATCCCCTCCCCGCAGTTGTTTCTCTGCCAGCCCTAACAAGGCCGAAAGACTCTTCGCTTCACTCAACTCCCGCTCGAACTTTTCGTCGTCACTCATCAGCAGATTCTCATAATCGGCGATTTCCTCCGATTCACGCGCGCTCTTGGTGCGCTGGGACGCCGAATCCTCCAAGCTCTCCATGCCCCACCACGCTTGGCTTTGTCGCAGAGAAAAGGCCATGTAGCCCACGGCACACGATGCCGCGAATACCATCAGATAGAGTCTCATCGCGGGACCTCGCTTTCCAAACGCTCCAGCCATAGGGCTTTCTCCCGTGCCTCGAGAGAGGAATGCTCCAGATTCTGCCGGACCCCCTCAAGAATTTGCGGATCGCGGTTTCTCTTTTCATCCTCCTGCCATTGATTCCAAGCCTGTCTCAGTAGCTCTGTGCGCTTCAAGCGGTCGGTAATTTCCGTCGCCCAATACATGGAGGTGACAATATCATCATCATGATTCAGAGCAGCGACTGCAAGGCTTTGCACGGCCTTGCTACGCAACTCTCCCGCTGGCATCCGCTCGACAGCATCCTGAATTTCCGCTGCGTATTTCTGATAGCCATTACCTATCACCGTCTGCCACTCCGTGATCTTGGCATCAGGATTCGCTATGAGATGTTGCAGTGCCGCTGCCGGTTCTTTGTCCATCCACACATCATAGACGGAACTCAGATCCAAGCGCGTCCCGCCCAGTTCCTTCGCCCGCGCCATCAACACATCAAAGGGAGCATCATCGGCGATCAATAATTCCAGGTATCGCTCGCTCATGACATCACGCAGGGTTCCCTCGGGCCTCTTCTTCAAATCACGCCAGACGGCATCGGGGGGATCTTCGAAATACTCTAACAAATCCTTCAGATCCTCGCGCGGCATGTCTTGCAAAAAGGGCAGTGCCCACTCACTTGGGTGACCCAGGGCCTCCGTAAGACCCTCCCAATTATCTCCGATCAACCAGGCGTGATATTGCGGATGAATGTCTTGCAGGACTTGCAGAATTTCCTGCGAACTCACACCTGCGGCAGAACCAAGGTTGATGTAGGATCCAAGCACTGTGGCGACACCGTAATAATCAGGACCTGCCTCTTGATAAGAATCGATCGGAAAACCTGAGAATTGAGGCGTCGGCTGTGCATAGAAAGGAAGTGCCTCACGCAGCGAGGGCAGGAGAATTTCCATCGCCTTGCGGGGATCGGCCTTCATCAATTGTTCAGCGATCAAAGAGCGCGCCATCATGCGATCGGTCGGATTTGTCAGCAATTCTTCGATGAGAGACTGCGCCATGCTTGCATCCCGATTGGCCAGACTGCACAAACCATCGTCCAACGAACTAAAAATTTCCTCCGGTTTGCACAAGGTTGCCAACTGACGAATCGAACCAGCGCTCACCTGCTCTTCCTCCAATAAACTCTCCAGTAAATCCTTCTGTTTTTCCACCTCTTGGGTTTTGAGCCAGGCCAAACAAGCCGCCTCATCACACTTCATCCATCCCGCGCATACCGAGAATAATTCATCGGGAGCAAAGGCTTGGCACCACTCCAGCGCCGCCGCAGGTGAAGTTTCCGCATGTTTCCGGAGCAATCGACTCGGGAGAAAATCATTACTATCGAAGGGATCATCCGGATCATCGTTGAAGGAATCGAGCCCCCACTGCCTCAGCAAATCCAAGCCCAACGCCGGATTTTTCTCCACACAGGCACGCAGAATTTCCGCCTTCTCGGTCGAGTCGATCTGAGACCCCGCCGCCTGCACTGCCGCATGGGGATTATAGAGCGCCCATTGAAACAACGCCACTTCGCGCAAGGGCAACTTCTCACTGTGATGCGCCAGCACAAACTCCCATGCCGCCTGCGGAGCGACCTTCATCCAACGCTTGAAAAGCCCCGACCAGGCCCTCGACGGCAGCATTTCCTCATACGTTTCCACCCTCGAGTTCGTCGAAAAAGGGTCGATCGGCGCGGTGACCTTGATCCGTTTCGCCAACATCGCATTGGCCAACTCGGCGCAACGTTGGGCATCCGCTTGGGCCAGATTCCGAGCAAGGATCATCGCCGAATCGGGCAAAGATGCCTGCGCGAACTCTTCCGCGTGAAAAACGACGGGCACAGGCTTGTTGCTCTGTTTATCTGCGAGCTGCAGCGTGCGATAGCGCCCCAGCGTGCCTCCCACCACCAAGCCGCAGCAGAGAACGAGCATGATTTTCCCGCGACGGTGAAGCATAGCGCGAATCTATCGGGTAGGCGCTACGGACGCAAGGAGATTTCCCGTGGCCGAGGCATCTTGCCTCCTGGCTGAATCTTCCTCTGTTAGGCTTGGAGGCAAGATGCCTCCGCCACGACAACAAAAAACCCCGCGACCCGAGGGTGGCGAGGTTGTTTGGTTCGTTGCGGGAACGATTAGCGGGAGTAAAGCTCCACGATCAACTGCTCGTTGACCATTGGATCCACGTCCGAACGCTCTGGCACGCGGGAGATGGTGCCTTCGAGCGCGTTGCGATCGAGAGTCAACCAATCGACCAACGGCACTGCCTGGGTCAGGTCGAGCATGCGCAGGCCCATTTGCTGCGAGGAGGGCTTGGCGGCGAGTTTGATCACGTCACCGGCTTTGCACTCGTAGCTGGCGATGTCCACCACGTGACCGTTCACCAGCACATGGCCGTGATTGACCAACTGACGGGCTGCCTGACGGGTGTTGCCGAAGCCGAGGCGGTAGCAAACATTGTCGAGACGGAGCTCCAGCAATTGCAGGATGATTTCACCGGTGATGCCACGACGGCGGGCCGCCTCTTCGTAGTAACCGCGGAATTGTTTTTCCAGAACGCCGTACTGGAAACGGAGTTTTTGTTTTTCACCAAGAGCCACCGAGTATTCACTCTTCTTCTTACGACCGGCGCGGATGCCGTGCTGGCCGGGTGGGAAATTGCGACGCTCCAACGACTTGTTGGAACCAAACAAAGGCACACCGAAGCGGCGGCTGATTCTTGTGCGGGGACCTGTATAACGTGCCATGATCTTGTAAGTGTAAAAATTGGGGATTAGACGCGACGAGCTTTTTTCGGACGGCAACCGTTGTGGGGAACGGGGGTCACGTCGTCGATGGAGATGATTTCAATGCCGATGGTTTGCACGGCACGCACAGCGGACTCGCGGCCGGAACCCGGGCCCTTCACGCGCACTTCCGCTTCGCGGAGACCGTGACCCATGGCTTGGCGGCAGGCGTCCTGGCACACGACCTGAGCGGCATACGCCGTGCTCTTGCGGGAACCTTTGAAGCCCATCTTGCCGGCGCTGGACCAGCCGAGCGCATTGCCCAGAGCGTCCGTCACGGAAACGAGAGTGTTGTTGAAGGTGGAGGTGACGTGAACAATACCTTTGGTAATGTTTTTCGAACCCTTGGCCTTGTGAATTTTGATCACTTGCTCTTCGCCACCGGCGATTTCCGCAAAGATGTCGCGACGCTCGTCTTTTTTGGGAGCCACGGCCTCAGCGGCGGCAGCAGGCGCTTCTACGGCAGGAGCAGCCACTTGTGGTTCGATCGAATTGTTTGTTTCCTCAGACATAGTAATGGAGATCTAATTATTTCTTAACGCCCACGGTTTTCTTCTTGCCTTTGCGGGTGCGTGCGTTGGTGCGGGTGCGCTGGCCACGAACGGGCAAGCCGCGCTTGTGACGGATGCCGCGATAGCAGTTGATCGAGGTCAAGCGCTTCAGCGAAACCTGACGCTCACGACGAAGGTCACCTTCGATGGCGATGCCGTTGCTCTGGATCGCTTGCGCGATTTTCACGAGTTGCTCCTCGGAAAGTTGCCCCGTGCGGATGTCGGGATCAATCCCGGCTTGCTCAAGGATCTTCGTGGCAGTCGGACGACCGATGCCATAAATGAACGGAAGAGAAGCTTCGATGCGCTTCTCATTAGGAATTTCAATACCGAAAATGCGGGCCATGATGTTTGCGTAGATTCGCGTTTAGGCGCATGCGACAGAGTTGGTGAAGCGATGCGGGGCGGCGTTGATACCAGAGATTGAAACGCTGGCAAGCATGAAATGAAAAAAAAATCATTTTTTTCTGCTTTCGGTGCTCATTTTTCGAAAAATTTGGCATTTTCCTCCGCAAAGACCCCAAAATCCTTGTGATTCCAGAGTTCCGCCACCAACTGCTCCTGAATGCTCTCCATGACGATCCTACGGTTTTCCTGATCATCAAGATGACCTGCCAAATGCAGCATGCCATGAATGACATAGCGCAGCAGCTCGCGCAACAGCGGCTCGCCATGCTCGGCGGCCTGGGCCGCTGCCACCGCCGGGCAAATGACCAGCTCGCCATGCAGAAAGGTGATCACATCGGTATCCCCCGCCACGTCCATGAACTCGCGATGGATGCGATCGGAATCGGCACGGCTGACAAACGCAATCTCCAGCACGTCGATCTCTAACAGATGATGATCCTCACAGGCATGTTCCGCCACCATCGCCCAAGCCTGCGATGCCGCATCGCGCAGGGCCTCTTGCCACCGGAGCGGCAAGGACACTTCCTGCTGATGGTCGATCATCTCAACCGCGAAAGGCTCGTTTCCCATGTGCATTTTCAGGACTCGACGGATTCTTTTTTCTCTGCCGCGCTCTTTCCTCCGCTCGTCTTGCGATCCAACGGATCCTCCGTTTTGGTGTAACTGATGCGGCTGTGCATCATGCTGCGCAGGGTATTGGCGAAACTGTCGCGCACTTTCGTGAGCTCGCGCAAGGTCAGTGTGCAGTCATCGAGCTGGCCATCCGCCCAGCGCTTGCGCACGATGTCATCCACCAGACCGCGGATCTTGATCGGGTTCGGCTTTTTCAAGGAGCGCGATGCACTCTCGATCGCATCCGCCAGGCTCAGGATCCCCGTCTCCTTCGATCGTGGCCGCGGACCGGGGTAGCGGAAATTTTTGTCATCGATCTGCGGCAAGTCCTCGGCGTTCTCCAAGCCCTTGCCGACCTTGTCCTCCTCCTGCGCCTTCTGCTCCTGGCATTTCCGATAGAAATAATACACCATCGAGTCGCCATGATGCTCGAGAATGGCATCGATGATGCGGGGATTGAGTTTGTGTTTCAACGCCATGTCCACGCCATCCTTCACGTGGGCGATGATCACCAGCGCGCTCATCGTGGGTGTCAGGGCATCGTGCGGATTCTCCATGCCATCCGCCTGGTTCTCGATGAAATACTCCGGCTTCTTCAACTTGCCCACATCGTGGAAATACGCGCAGGCCCGGCACAGCGCCGCATTGGCGCCGATGGCTTCCGCCGCCGATTCCGCCAAGGATGCCATCACCAGGCTGTGGTGAAACGTCCCCGGGGCGTCCAATTGCATCTGCTTGAGCAGCGGGTGATTGAGATCGCACAACTCGAGCCAGCTGATATTCGTCGTCAATGAAAACGCTCCTTCTAACAAAGGCAGCAATCCGCTCACGATCAGCGCCGTGATGAAACCGACTCCGAAGGCCACGGCAAACATCGCTCCATCAGACAGCATGCGATCCTGCGCCGCCAGTGAAGACGGCTGGAGAATCTCGCCATAAATGATCGCAAACAACAACGAAAGTCCTCCCGCGTAAATCCCCGCCCGCAGCAGCTGTGCCCGCTTGCGCACGCGACTGGTCAACATCACCACCGCCATGCAGCAGGCGAGGCTCATGATCAGATAGACGACCATCTCCGAGGCCGGCACCAGCAAAGTGCCCGCGATGCTCACAAAAATCGCACTGAAGGTCCCCGCCCTGCGGCCTAACAGCACCGAGTGCACCATCGGCGCGAGGGCGAACGGAATCAGCAGCAGTTTATACTCGCTGCGCCAGTGATAGGTATCCACCCAGTGCGATATCAGACAGACCAAAGTCAGATGCAGCAGCAAGCCGCCGAGCAGCAGCAAGACCACGCCGTTTTTCCGCATCAGGTCGCGATGATTGAGCCGCAGCATGATCACCGCCGTCACCGCCATCACCACCGCACTGATGACCTGCTGCCAGACATGCGCCGCCCACTTGTCGATATCGCCATGCGGCTGCCGCACGACCAATGCGACCAGATACACCACAAACGCGATGAGCAGCAGCCAATTCACCCATTGGGCACTGCCGAGCAAGGCGGAAAAACGATCTTCCGCATCATACACCCGTCGTTTTTTACCGGAAGAAAGCCCCTGTTGAGCCAACTTCCATCGTTTGAACGCATCCCAAAATCCCACAGCTGTATTGACTAGAGTTCGTAAAGCGCCTGTGACCTACCGGAAACAGGCGCGGGAGCGAGAACGTAACGATATGAGCTCGGTGTGGCAAGCCCATAAACTCAAACAAGTGTTTGCAGTACAGTAAGGGAAGCTGCAGCTTCTTACGCCGCGATGTCGTATACCTCGGCGATTTTCTTGAAAATCCGGTCGCGGCGCTCGCGGGCTTTTTCCACATCTTTTGTTTTCAAAGAAAACCGCATTCTTTCCGAAGTCGCGTCCGATTTGTGAATCGTCACATGGCACCACCAGATGCCGCGGTTGTTCCACAAATGATGGTTTTCATTTCCATCGTTGATTTTCATGACGACTTTTGAGGTTTTTTTCATGCCGCAGTTTTCTACCACTTCTGTATGACAACCGCAACCAAAAAATACAAAAAAAAGTACAGATCTACTTTTTAGTACAAAAGAATCATGCTGCGCAATGTTGCATTTCACTTAACTGCTGGAAGATCCGATCACGACGGATGCGGGCTTTTTCCAGTTCGCGTGTCTTGAGCGAAAAACGCATGCGCTTGGCGGTTCCATCGGACTGATGGATGGTCAAGTGGCACCACCACACACCGCGATTGTTCCAAAGATGGTGGTTTTCATTGGTTTCATTCACGCGGAGTGAAAGCTTGGTGAACTGGCGTTGCGATTGATCTGAGTTCATAGGGTTCTGCGATAAGCATAACCGCAATGCTCTCACTATCCATGTGACATCGCGCAAAATAATTGTGATTTTGCGCAAGGGCGAATTTCGCTCAAATCGCGTCCAGTGCCGCCTGGAAAGTATCACAGATATGCTGTGATCCCTCGGCTCCCACGCTCACGCGCAGCAGATGGCTCGGCACTCCACAACCCTCCGCCCAGGGCAGTTCACGGTAGTGTGCCAGCAGCGTGTAGGGGCAAATCAACGTGAAAGGCGTACCAAATGACGGGCCCTTGCTGACTTGCAGACTATCGTAAAATTTCGCCGTCTTTTTCGCCGCCTTAAGCGTGAAGGAAAGCAGTCCGCCGTAGCCGCCTTGCGGCTTGCGCACGGCATCGTATTCCGCGCGGCAGGTCACGGACGGGTGCCAGACCTTGTCCACGGCGGGATGTGATTGCAGCAAGCCGACCAACGCCTGCGCGCTTTCGTTCGCACTGCTCCACAATGGTTCGCTGTGGCGGAGATTCGACAATAACGCGAGACTGTCTCCCGCATACAGCGGAGCGCACTCCGAAACCTCTCCAGCCAGCGATACGGAAAAATCCGCGCTGAACGGACTGTCCTCGCGCACGCAGGCCATGCCGGCCATCACGTCCCCTGCTCCGGAAATCCATTTCGTGAGACTGGTGGTGACGACATCGGCATAGCGCAGCACTTCCACATTGCCGGGACAGGCGGTGGAGTCATCCACGATCAAAGGCGTGCCGCTCAGACGACAGGCCTCGGAGATCAGCGGCAAATTCACCGTGCGCAACAGCGGATTGCTCGGCACTTCCAGGAACACTCCGGCGAACTCGCCTTGTCGCACGCGGTGCAGCGCCTCGTCCAGCGACTCCCCGGCTCCCTGATTGAGAAACACCACGCCGTTGCCAAACATTTCCTGCACCTTCAGGCAATCCACGTAAGGAAACTCGATCTGTAGCGTCTTTTTGCCCATGCGCAGGCCGGGCAAACTGCGCAGCACCGAAGTGCAGGCCGCCATGCCGCTGGCAAAGACAAATATCTGATCCTTCCCCACGCCGACAATCTTGCCGATCTTGGCGCGCAAAATTTTCGAACGCCCCGAGGGCACGGAGTTGCCATCGAGAATGTCAATCGCCTGACGACTGCTCACGACCTCGCCCGAAAAACGCCAGTAGTCCACTGCCACGGCGCTGGCTTTTTCCGGCACAATGAGAGCCTGCAAGCCATGAAAGCTCGCGATGCGCGCGGCGACCTCGGCGCGCCGTTCCACAAAGCGTTGCGCCCGCTGCGCCGAGACCCGCGAGGGAAACAGCACCACGGAGTGACCTTCGCTGGCCAGTTCTTTTTTCGCCACCTCAAACAACCGTTCGACCGCCGGATGCCGGAAAAACCGCGGATAGCCCGCGCGCATCTTGCGCACCACGCGGTCGCGGCCCTCTTCGTAATCGACCACCGCCTTCCAGTTCGGCAAACAAACCGAGACGGCATGCAGCGAATCCGGGATGGCAATGCCCAAGTCTTCTTCGCTCCACGCTGGATTCTCTTGTAGGTTACGCATTGCCGGAAATGGTGTAGCATCCGCATCCCGCACTGCCAAGCAAAATCGTGCTTTCTAGCAGGAACGGGAAATGCCTGATCAATCGCGACGTCCCAGCGCCTGCATGAGGTAATACATCAGCATGGCAGCGGAACCGACCGCGGCCGCCACATAGGTCATCGCCGCCCAGAACAGGGCATTCTTCGCGCGATCATGCTCCATGCTGTTGGCCAGGCCGCTGCTTTCCAGCCACACCATGGCGCGGCGGCTCGCATCGAACTCCACCGGCAAGGTCACCAGGGAAAACGCCGTCGTCACGCCCAAGCAGGCCACGATCACCCAGATCAGCATGCCATTGCCCAGCGCGAACATCCCCACCACACCCAGAATCATCACCAGGTTCATCAACTGGCTCGCCAGATTGACGATTGGCACCATGCGCGAACGGAAGCCGAGCCATGCGTAGGCTTGCTGGTGTTGCACGGCGTGTCCGCACTCGTGTGCCGCCACCGCCGCCGCCGCCACGCTGTTCATGTGATAAACGGACTCGCTCAGGTTGACGGTTTTTTGCGTGGGATCGTAGTGGTCGGTGAGGTGGCCGTTGACCTGGATCACCTTCACGTCGCGGATGCCGTGACTGCGCAGCATCATCTCCGCCACCTCCGCGCCTGTGACGCGGAGCGGGATTTGCGAGTATTCGTTGAATCTCCGCTTCAACGTGGAGCTGATCAGAAAACTCAGCAGCATCGTGCCACCCATGATGACCCAGTAGCCCATGCCGATTCCCATGAAGCCGCTCTGCGGCCCCACACTTGTTTGCAGTAACATTGATGGATCCATAGTTTTGTTGGCGGAAGCATAGCGGAAATCATTGTCTCCGCAAGAGCTAGCGCATGAGAAAATGCGGGGATTTTTCCACTCACTTGACGTCGAGCAGCAACGCGTCGGCTGTCAGCTCCACGAAGGATCCCGGGTTGCCGACGTATTGGATCTTCCGCTCGTGATCGAGCACATAACAAAACGGCAGCCCTTGCACGCGATACTGACGGGCGAGCTCTCCCTTGGGGTCGAGAAAATTGCGCCACGTGATGACGCCCTCGGCCTTCATCACCCGCAGGGAGGGCAGACTGTCATTGGTGACGCCGATGAGCACAAAGGGCTTGCCCTCCATTTTTTTGACGAGTTTGTTCTGGATTTCCAAGACCCGCTCGTAGTCGGGAATGGCGGAGTTCCAGAACAACAGCACCACGACTTTGCCCGCGTACTCGGAAAGCTTGCCCGTGGCTCCCGTTTCATCGACTCCCGAGAGATCGGGGGCGACGCGATTCTTCGTCAGATAGCGAATGACATACAATTGGTCATCGGCGATCTTCGCCACGCTGATGCCATCGATTTCCACATGGGCGCTCTCGATGATGGCCTTGCGGATCAGCGTGAGGCGGCGCTTCATGTTTTCCGGGTCCTCGCTCAGGTCCTGGAGCAATGTCGCGATCGCCAGGGCCGCCACTCCCTGCACGCTGCGGTCGGGATTTTCCTTTTCAATGCGTTCGAGAAGTTTCAGCGCCAAGGAATCGCGCACCGCCACGAGACCCAGGCACATCGGCGCCAGCTTCGCGCTGCGCAGGTGCTGTTTTTCCACGGCACCCAGGATTTGCAGTATGATTTCCTTCCGCATCTCCAACGTTTCCGGAGTGATCCCGTCTGCGGGAAACGTATTGATCAATTTGAGCAACCAGGCACAGGGCTCGATGGTCCAGTCCTGCGCCAATTGTGGCTTCAGCGCCGCCCACAACTTGGTGGCATAGACCACGGCATCGGGGCGTTGTGACCAGATTTTCTGCTGCGCCTCCGCCGTGGTCGCCGTCTGCATGGATAGCGTCCACACTTCCATTTTCGCCTTATACTCCTCGCGCAGCCCGCTGACCACCGCAGGGGTATTCGCCTGCAAGGGCAGGTGGGAAAAAACGATGAGACACACGAGCGAGACAAGGAAGCGCATGCGGGAGAATGTAGGAATCATCGCGGCAGTTGGCAAGCGTGCATTGCGGGGCATCGAATCGCCCCCGCGGGGCAAACGAAGGTAGCCGGTGGTGAAAACCACCGGAACAGATACCATAAAGCAGTAGAGGCGCGCCGGAGGTGCGCGAGAAACGACCGACTCTCTCACGAGGCGCCTCCCTCCCCGCTGGGGCGGATAAGAGGATGGGTCACCGGAATCCGGTGGTTTCACCACCGACTGCCTTCTGATGTCCCACTGGGACGTAATCCGCCCATGCAGAGTCACCCCACGCTCAACGCCGCTTGCAAGGCAGTGGCAGCACGCGCGGCGGAGGCTTCATCCGCGGCATGCACCCGCGCGATGCGATCACCCTTCGCCAGGTGTTGGCCGACTTTTATCAGAGCATCGAAACCGACACGCGGATCGATGCGATCGCTCGCCTTGCCCCGGCCCGCGCCCAGCTCCAGCGCGGCTTGGCCGATCTGGCCGGCATCGAAGCGCAGCACCGCGCCACTGGTTGGTGCGAGCACATCGCGCACCACGGGAGCGGCTTGGATCTTGGCGAGCGCATGCAGCGCGGAAACATCGCCACCTTGGACTTTGACGATCTGATTGAATTTTTCTAACACCTCTCCCGATTGCAGCATGCCCGCCAATTTCTCCCGCGGCACGCCCGTGATGGCTTCGGTCTGCGCCAGCACCAGCGCCACGAGATCAGGCGGGCCCTCGCCGCGCATGGTTGCGAGGGATTCCACGACCTCCAGCGCATTGCCCACCGCACAGCCCAGCGGCTCTTCCATCGGATTGAGCTGCGTGATCACTTGCACGCCCATTTCATCCCCCACCGCTTTCATCGCCGCCGCCAGCTCCTCCGCCAGCGCCCGCGTTTTCATGAAGGCCCCGCTGCCGTATTTCACATCCAGCACCAGCCGGTCCAGGGACTCGGCCAGTTTTTTGGACATGATGGAGGCTGTGATCAGTGGGATCGAGGGCACCGTGCCCGTCACATCGCGCAGGGCGTAGAGTTTTTTGTCCGCCGGGCAAAATTGCTCCGTCTGCCCCATCATCGCCACGCCGATTTGCTTCAGTTGCTGTTGCGCTTCCTCGATGCTCAGGCCGACGCGGAATCCGGGAATCGACTCCAGCTTATCCAGAGTTCCCCCCGTGATGCCCAGCCCCCGTCCCGATACCATCGGAATCCAGCAATCACAGCACGCCACCAGCGGCGCGAGGATGAGCGAAACTTTATCGCCGATGCCGCCGGTCGAATGCTTGTCCACCACCGGCGGGTGCTCCCCCGAAAAACGGAAGCGTTCGCCACTTTCCAGCATCGCGTAGGTGAGCGCCGCCGTCTCCGCCGCCGTCATGCCACGGAAAAAAACCGCCATCGCCAGAGCGGACATCTGCGCCTCGGTGACATCACCCGCCACAAAACCCTCGATCAACCAGCGAATCTCCTTTTCCGCCAACACCCCGCCATCGCGTTTGTGGGCAATCAGTGTCGGGATGTGCATGCTCTTTTTTCGTTAGATACGACTCACTGCGGGAAGCGCTCGTTGACGTAGCGCTGGTCATCCGCCGAGAGTTTTTCGAAATCGTAGAGCACATCCACGCCATCTTCCTTGACCAAACGGACCTTGCGCTTGCCCTCCACGGTGGAGGCACCCATGCATTTCGCCTTGAGTTTTTTACCCTCCGCATTGACCCACTCGCGCATCACCGGAGTGGCATCCACCACCGGCTTTTTCTCGGGTGTCGCAGCGGCATCGGTTTTCGGCTTCAGTTTTTCCTTCGCCTCCTCACCCGCCTCCAGCAGTTTTTTCTCCAACGCTTCCTTTTGCAGGAATGCCTTGTCCAGCCACGACTTCGGCGGCGGTTGGTAAAGGAACCAGCCCACCGCCAGTGTGAGGATCAGCCCCCAGATCTTGGCAGAGAAAAACAGGAACTTGTGCGGCAATTCCACGATCGTGGTCTCCTCGGTCTTCACATCCATCACCTCCTTGAAGGTGGTGTTTCCCAGCGTGATCGAAAAAATCCAGACAAAGATCGTGCCTAACAAATGCCCCACCGTGACGATCCACTTGTCCGGCACGAAGCCATTGGTGAAATGATTGACCCAATAAAACACCACAAAGCCCATCAGCCATAAGATCGGTATCAGAAATCCCCAACGCGTCCACAGAGTCATGCATACAGCTAGCCTGATCACCGCGGTCTTGTAAATCGAAAAGCGCGGCAACGAGGCGTGCCCTGCATTTTTTTCACCTTTGCGGTTGCCGCTCGAAGCGTTCGCACGTAGGCTTTCCGCCGATGAGCAATTGCCATGGACCACAGATGAAAATGGATCCCACCCTCCATCAGGAGCGCAAGCCCGATTGGATCAAGGTGCGCCTGCCGAACAATCCGGCTTTCTGGTCCACCAAGTCACTCATCACCGACCTGAAACTCGTCACCGTCTGCGAAGAAGCCCAGTGCCCGAACCGTTGGGAATGCTGGGGCCAAGGCACCGCGACATTCATGATCGCCGGGGAAAAATGCACCCGCGCCTGCGGATTCTGCGCGGTGAAGACCGCCAAGCCCGATGCCCTGGAGGAAGACGAACCACTGCGCGTCGCCGAGGCCACCCGTCGCATGAAACTCCGCCACGTCGTCATCACCGCCGTCGCTCGCGATGACCTGCGCGATGGGGGAGCCGAACATTTCCAAAAAACCATCGAGGCCGTGCGCGCCATCAACCCCGGCATCATCATCGAGGTGCTGGTGCCCGATTTCAATGACCGCGACTGGGCCCTGCAAATGGTCATGGATGCCCGCCCGCACATTTTCAATCACAACCTCGAAACCGTGGAGCGCCTCACCCCGCTTGTCCGCTCGCGTGCCAAGTATCACCGCAGCCTCGCCGTGCTGAAAAAAGCCAAGGCCATGGTCCATGGCAAGGTCGCCACCAAAAGCGGCATCATGCTCGGCCTCGGAGAGACCCGCGAGGAAATCCTCACCGCCATGGATGACCTGCTCGCCGCCGATGTCACGGTGCTGACCATGGGCCAGTATCTGCGCCCCACCCCGCGCCACTTGCCCGTCGTCGCCTACATTCACCCGGATCAATTCGCGGAATACAAACAAATCGCGCTCGACAAAGGCTTCCGTCACGTCGCCAGCGGTCCCTTGGTCCGCAGTTCCTACCACGCCGCCGATTTCCGCCCCGAGCTCGATATCCTGGAAGATGCCGAAAAAAACGTGCGCCCGCTCCATGGACTGGATCTCCAACCCGAGCACCTCGCCATCCCGCAAGCCCCGCGCGAGATTTTGCAGACCAGTCTGCTGTGAGTCAGCTCACAACTGCCCGCCCTCTTTGAACGAATAATACGGTAGCCGCCCTTCCGCCGGTCTGCCGATGATCACGTGATCGACAAACCGGACCTGTAGCAGATCGCTCGCATCACGCACCCGCGAGGTCAATTGCAGGTCCGCCCGGCTCGGCAGCGGATCGCCCGAGGGATGATTGTGCATCAGGAAAAACGCGTAGGCATTGCGATTCACCACCGGATGCAAAATTTCCCGCGGGTGAGCCAGCGTCTCGCTCACCGTGCCCGTGCTGACCTCCACCATCGCCATCAAGTGCAGCTTGGTATTCAGCAGGCACACCACCAGCTTTTCCTGGGTCAAATGCTGCATTTGCGGGGCGAAATGCTCGTAGATCACATTCGGAGAATCCAGGGAAACGCCCTGCACCTGCTCCTCCGCCACCCGCCTCCCCAACTCAAACGCCGCCATCAGCTGCGAGGCCTTGCCCAGGCCCAGACCGTGGCATTTTTTCAACTCATCCAGACTCAACTGCCCGAGATGACTCATCGAGCCAAAGCGCTGGATCAGCTCCCGCCCGATCTGAATCGCGCTTTTGCCTTTCACACCCGTGCGCAAAAAAAGGGCAAGAAGCTCCTCGTTCGATAAAGCCCTCGCACCCAGTCGTTGCATTTTTTCCCTCGGTCGATCGCCCGCCGAAAGATCCCGCATCATCGGTTCCATGCCCCGCAGGCTAGCAAAATCCCTCCCCAGCGCAAGCCTGATTTGTTCAAAAGAACACACAAACACACAATCCCCGCTCAATCGCATTGTCAGCCCGCCCGTTCTCTGCTTGCCTGTGCCGATGTCTGATCCCACCACCCTTTTCGCCTCCCGCTGGCTCATCCTGCAACAACGCGGTCACTGGGAGTTTGTGCGGAGGCCGCACGCCAACGCCGCCGTCGGCATTCTGGCGATCACTGATGAGGAAAAAGTCATCCTCATCGAGCAATTCCGCATCCCCGTGCAGTGCCCCGTCATCGAAATTCCCGCCGGTCTCGTCGGCGATGAGCCGGAGTTCGCAGGCGAATCCCTCGCCGCCACCGCCGCGCGCGAGCTGGAAGAGGAAACCGGATTCACCGCCTCCTCGATCTCCCTTTTGCTCGCCTCACCCACCTCCGCCGGCATGACCTCGGAAATCACCCACCTCTTCCTCGCCACCGGCCTGAAGCAGGAACACAGCGGCGGCGGGGTCGCCGGCGAGTCCATCATCGTCCACCAAATCCCCCTCGCCCACCTCCGCTCCTGGCTCGCCGAGCAGGAACAACAAGGCAAGGCCATCGACTTCAAAATCCACGCCGCCCTCGCCGCGGCAAACGTTCGTTTTAATTAATCAGCCCGCCACCCCTATCGAAATTCGCACCTTGTTCACATGCAGAAACGAACGATTGAAACAAATGTTTAATAAATCACACAAAGAACTCTCAGCATAAATCACTACCTACTCTCTCTCAATGTCTTCCTCACGTTTTTCCGGAATTTCCAGACTCTACGGTGCTAGCGCTCTGGAGCGCTTTTCGCAGGCTCGCGTCGCCATTGTCGGCATTGGCGGCGTCGGTTCTTGGACAGTCGAAGCCCTCGCCCGCTCGGGCGTCGGCCACCTCACTTTGATCGATCTCGATGAAATCTGCCTCAGCAATGTGAACCGACAACTCCACGCCATGGACGGTCAAATCGGTCGTTTGAAAACCACCGCCATGGCCGACCGCATCCGCGCGATCAACCCCGATGCCACCATCGAAGAAAAACAAACGTTTTATTCAGAAAAGAATGCCGAGGAGCTGCTCGGTGACGGATTTGATGTCGTGATCGATGCCATCGACGCCGTGCGCCAGAAGTGCCATCTCATCGCCACCTGCAAACAGCGCGGCATCCCCATCGTCACCTGCGGTGCCGCCGGCGGTCGGCGCGATCCCAGCCGCATCCAGGTCGCCGACCTCGCCCTCACCAGCCAGGATGCCCTACTTCTCCAGACCCGCAAAAACCTGCGCGCCCACCACGGTTTCCCCAAGGCCCCGACGGGTAAAAAAGTGAAAAAATTCGGCGTGACCGCCATTTTTTCCAGCGAAGCCCCCGTTTTCCCTCAAACCGACGGCACCGTCTCCTGCGAGCGCCCCGAGGGCAGCAATCTGCGCCTGAACTGCGAATCCGGCTACGGCACCGCCACCCCCGTCACCGCCACCTTCGGCCTCATCGCCGCCGCCCAGGCCTTGGAAATTTTGACGAAAGCCAGAACGTAGTCCTTCTCATGAAAAACCGCATCCTCGCCTGCATTTTCGCCATTTCTTCCTGCGCCTTCGCCAAGGAGCCGCTCAAGGTATTCGTGCTCGCCGGTGATGAATCGATGCTGCGCCAGGGCTCGATCGATGGCGCCTCGCGCGATCCCGGGAAAAAAGCCGCCCCCTCGGCCCCTGCGAACGACGCCCCAGGCACCTTGCTGACCGTTCTCAAGAAAACCGATCGCTACTCTTTTTTCAAAGAGCCGTCGAGATCATGGGCCAAACGCTCGGACGTCGCCCTCTACGATGCCCACCCTCTCTCCAACAACACACGCTCGCCCGGTCGATTGTTGCAAATCCCCACCGATCCTGCGGATCCGCTTGGTTTCGGCGTCGGGCTGGAGCACATGTTCGCTCACGTGATCGGCGAGGCCAGCGAGGAACCGGTGTTGCTCATCCGTTTCGCCACCAAAGCGCCGGTCTGGTTCCAGCGCGGCTCGCGCTCGCTGGGATACGATTACCTTTCGCCCTCGGGCGGGGGCGGGCTGGATCTGGAGGGAAACTGGGACGTCATCCATTTCAACCACGGGGTCTGGGATCAGGCCACGCTCGACCCCCAAACCGGCCAACGCGCCGCTCCCGGTCAGGGCACCATCCGCACCTCCATCGCCGACTACGAAAAAAACCTCCGCTCCATCGTCGCCCGCCTGAAACAGACCAAGGCCACCCTCATTTGGGCCCACACCACGCCCATCCTTGTCGGCTCGGAACCGGGCTACGTGGGCGGTGAGATGGTGGACAAATACAACGCCATCGCCGCCAAGGTCATGGAGGAAAACGGCGTCATCATCAACGACCTGAATGCCGAATCCCGCCGCTAGGGCAAGCCCAAGGCACTCAACGTGCACGACGTCGGCAACCTTGCGCCCAAGGTCACCGAAGTCGTGGAAGCCGCACTCAAGGCGCGGAAAAATCCGTCCCGCCCCATTCCGCGCGTGCTATTCATCGGCGACTCCATTACCGGCGGCTACTGGGCGCAGGTGCAGAAAAATCTCGATGGCAAGGCTTTTGTCGCCAAGAACCCCGGCAACGGCGAACACTCCGGCACCGGCGCGCGCATGGTCGATCAATGGGTCGATCTCAAACAATATCTGCTCAATGGCCAGGAATACCTCGAACTGATCAACGGCGTGAAACAGACCCTCGCCGATATCCCCCGCTACTGCCCCGACTTCGCCGACCGCAGTCCCGAGCTCGCCGGCCTGGTCTGGTTCCAGGGCATAGCCGATGCCGGATCGCCCGCGTTTTCCGCAGCCTATGCCAAAAACCTCACCGGTCTGATCCAGGACCTGCGGAAAGAGTGGAACACCCCCGCGCTTCCCGTCGTCATCGCCGCGCTCGGCCAATACGGCGAAAAAATGCAACCGCTGCTGCGGAAAGTCCACGACGCCCAGATGGCCCTGCCGCCCGCCATCCCCCACACCGCCGCGGTGGACACCATCCCGTATTTTTTACCCAAAGAACAGTCGCCCGGCGGTCGCGAATGGGACTACCACAACAACGCCGAATCCTTTCTTCTGATCGGCGAGGCCACAGGCAAGGAAATGCTGCGGCTGATGAAGTGAACGAAACGCGGGAGACCAGACACCCACGACGGGGTCAATCCCAGCGCCAGTGCGGCCTGCGGATGGCATCGAGCGCTTGCTGGCAGGTGAGCGCTTGAGAGGCGGTGAGGCGATGGCGCGCGCGGTGTTTTTCCCAAATCGCCAGCTCTTGCGGAGTGGCCGGGTGCCCGGCCCGATGCGGCACTCGCATGCCCAGCAGATGCACCAGGTAGCCTTCTATGCCGTAAACATTCGGCTGATACGGCAAGGTATTGATCAACGTGGGGCTGGGGCCGATTTGCTGATACTTCTCAAAAAATGCCTGAAAGTCCCCCAGCGACGTATGTTCCTGACAATGCCGCCAAAACGGCGTATCCCGCAGGGTGTTGAACTTGTAGTGCAGCGCGAGGAAGTCGCGGATTTCATCCCACGCCCGGCCCATAAAGAGATTGTATTGATCCCGCTGCGCATCTCCCGGACGATACTGGGATTGTTTCAGCATTTCCACCAACCACCGGCTGGCAAAAATGATTTGCGCCAGAGCCGTGGCCTCGAGCGGTTCGACGAATCCCGAGCTGTTGCCGATGGCGACGACATTTTTTTCCCAACTCCGCTCCATCCGCCCGCTGCGGAACTTTACCACACGGGTATTCCCCGCTCGCGGATTCACTTTGCGGAATTCCGCCTCGGCTTGCTCATCACTGAGAAAATCCGCGCCATAGACATAGCCCCGATTGATGAAATGCTCATGCTCGATCTGCCAGCACCACCCCGCATCCATCGTCTCCGCGGTGGTATAGGCCTGCAAGGGCTCTTCCTGGCGCACCCATCCACCGATGACGGCGCGATCACAGAACAACGAACCGGCGAAGCTCTGGAACGGAACGCCCAGCGCTTTGCCGATCAATTCCGTGCGAAAACCAGAGGCATCAATGTATAGATCCGCGCTGTGGGTGGCACCGCTCTGAAAGTGCAGCGAACGAATGCCGTTTTCATCGGCTTGCGCATGCAGCAGCGTATCCTCTTCCATCACCACTCCATGCTCGATCGCGATATTGGTGAGACAGCGCACGAGTTTTTCATTTTCGATGTGAAAGGCATATTCGCCCTTGATCAGCGGCTTGTTGAGCGGCCCAGCGGCGAAGGCCTTGCCCGCTCTCATCATGGCACAGACCTCGCTCAGATCATCGCAGTTCTCTTCCGCATAAAACCCCGTCGCTTTGCTCATTCCGGGAAATTGCTGGTCATACTGGAAGCCAAAGTCATAAAAATAATCCCCGCGCTCGCCCCACAGAAACCGGATTCCCTGCTTCCACGTCGGCATCGCCTCGCGGTAAAAGCGCTCTTTCGAAATGCCCAGAACCTTGAACAAAAATTGCGGAAATACCGCTGTCGTTCCCTCCCCCACGCCGATCACACCAATCTCCTTGCTGTGGATCAATTTGACCGAGCAATGGGGAAGCTGACATTTGAGAGCCAAGGCCGCCAGGAGCCCAGCACTACCGCCGCCCAAAACCAGCACCGATGAAACACCCGAAGATTCCTTTTCTTTGTATTGCGCTGTCATGCAGAGAAACGTTTTAACAGGACTTACTGTAAGCACAGTCCTGGCCAAACAAAATCTAACAATGCAAAAAATTCACACGAGCGGACATCTCTGCCACGCATGCTCAGTCGCTCTGTGACATCTCTTTCCTGCGTTCGCCGCGAAGAGTCCATTGCAGCAATGGCCCGCACATCGCCGTGGTGATCAAACACATCAGCACGAAGATCGTGAACAGGGTGTCATTGAACAAGCCCAGGCTCTTGCCCACGCTCACGGCAATCAAGCCCATCAGGGCCCGGGTATTGAGCAGGGTGCCGATGCGAAACGCATCCCCGTGAGACTCTCCCCCCAAACGCGCACCCAGATAACAGCAGCCCAATTTTCCCACAACAGAGCAAAGACAAACCAGTAACAAGGCCGACCATCCCACCGCACTCAGACTCTGCAAATTCACGTTCAGCCCGTTGTTGGTGAAAAAGATCGGGACAAACGCAACAGTCACCAGAGCGGAGTAGCGGCTTGTCCAGGCCTCGGCCAATCCGCGCTCCTGATGCAGAGCCGCGCCCAGCATGAAGGCCCCGAAGATCGTGAAAATCCCCAAGCGATGCGTGATCAGACAGGAACAAAACAGCACCACCAGCAGAACCGCGAGAAACGAGTGAGGCAACTTGTCGGCGGGTGTGGCCAACCGGCGATAGAGCGACCGCAACAGCGGCCCCACGGCTTTCATCATCACCCCATAATAGAGCGCAATGCCAGCGATCTGCATGGCCAGGCTATCCACGGCAAAGGCTTGATTCTTCGCCCAAGACGTCGCCAGTGCACCTGCCGAGGCCAACAGAATCCAGCCCAAGACATCATCCAGCGCCGCTGCCGAGATGGCAATCAGGGCAAACGGTCGCGTTTGCAAATTCATCTCGATCAGAATCCGCCCCATGATGGGCAGAGCGGAAATGGACATCGCGATGCCACAGAACAACATCATGCCAGCCCGCGGCACCTCCGGCGCGCATTGCTGGTGAAGCCAAGGACCGATCAGAACTCCCAGCAACATCGGGCCGATGATGCCCAGTGCCGCCACGGACAACACCGTGCGTGAGCGGCCGCGGATGTCTGAAAAATGAAACTGCATGCCCACCTGAAACAGCAGAAAAATCAGCCCCAGCTTGCCCAATACTTGCAGCATTTTCTGCAGTTCCGTATTGCGTAAAAAGTCGACAGCTTCCGCCCCCCAGGGCCCGCAAAGCCCCAGCACGGAAGGGCCCAATAGAATACCTGCAGCGATTTCCCCGACCGCCAGTGGCTGACCCACTTTTTTCCCCAATCGCCCCACCGCCCACGCCGAGCCAATGATCACCACCCAAGCGATGAGCACGTTCACAACAGTATTTTCAATGGCGGCAGGATTCAAACGCCCTCACCTAAGCGAACACGGCAACTGTGTGCAAGTGCGATTTTTCCCAATGCCAAGAGTCACGAAGCTGCTACCCATGGCACCCCCCTTCTGCCTATCAACGGTTCGAGAAAGATCAAATCGCTCATTTTGCAGATTATACAAAAGTTTTATTGACGCCCCCATGTTGGCAGGTAATCTGCTAACAGTATCTTATATCAATACAAAAAACCGAACCCCATAAACGTAACATGAAACAAAAAAACGTCCACCTCATGACTTCATGGTTCCGCCAGAACCACTCTGCCATCAAATTTCACATGGCTTTAGCGGCATGCCTCGCCTCGCATGCAAGCGCCGCCAATCTCTACTGGGACGCCAACGGCGACACGGCAGGTGCGGGCACAACACCCACGGGCACTTGGGGCGTTGACACCTATTGGAATTCCACAGAAGCCGGTGACACCACTGCTCCAGGCGCTTGGGTCAATGGCGATACCGCCATTTTTTCCGCAGGCACGGACGCGGTCGATCCATTCACAGTCAGCACCTCAGGTGTGATCAGCGTGGCGGGTCTGGTTTTTCAGGAAGGCACTCCCACCATTGCCGGAACCGGCAGCCTCAGTTTTGGCACTGGCCCCATCCAGCTCTCTGGTGGCGGCAGCGGAACTGTAGCAGCCACTGTCTCCGGAGCGGGCCTCAACAAAAGCGGAACTGGTACCGTTGCGCTTACGGGTAGCACCAGTGTCACGGGTGATCTCAACGTCAATGCCGGCACCCTCACCATCGCGGGGCCATTGACAGTCTCAGCCAATCTTCGCTTCAATTGGAACAATTCCGGTGGCACACAAACCCTGGCGATTCAGACGGGCGCGGACATTACCACCGATCGTTTCGTCATGGCGGATCTGTATTACGTGAATGATACGGTCAGCCACACCGGCGGCACACTCAATGTCAACGGCACCAATGACAGCAATGGCACCAGCGCCTCGTTTCTCATGGGCCATTGGGGCTATGGCCCGTCCTCCATCTATAACCTGTCCGGAGGAACCTTGAACTCGCCGAATGCCCGGCTCAGCCTGGGCTGGGACCGCGGCAACGTGCAAATGAACCAGTCCGGCGGCACGGCGAATTTACGAGGGATCAACATCGATAATGGTCGTGGCAATTCCGCCTCCTACAATCTCACTGGAGGCAGACTGAACCTTGGCATCGGTGGCATCAACAACCAAAGCAACAAAACGATCAATGCAGGCAACGCCACCATCGGCGCCAGTGCGAACTGGACCTCGACGAAAGCGATCAACCTCACCGACACGGTGACTTTTACCACACTGGACTCGGTGGACAACACAACACCGCGCACGATCATTCTCGCCAATGGAGCCAGCGGCGCAGGCGGCATCATCAAAAATGGTGCCGGGACCTTGTCCCTCGGCACGAATGCCGGCGGCAGCACCTACAGTGGTGATACTGTAGTCAACGCTGGCAGTTTTTACGGGGGCAGTCAACTTTCCAGCAAATTGATCGCAAATTCCGGAACTGTGATTGGCGCGGGCTCGGCATTCACACCCGGCACCTCGCTCCTTGGTAACATGGATGCGAATGACACTACCATGAACTTCCGAGTGGGGGGCGCGAGCAGTGACGCTCTCGACGTTTTGGATTTGAATGTCGTAGCAGCATCAAAAGTTTCCCTGTCTCCAGCAGGCCCCTTGTTTGTCAATGCGGATTTCACCGTCATCACGTATGACACACTCAGCGGCCTCGGTTTCCCGGGCCTTTCCGCCGCTGCGCTTCCCAATCCACACTACGCCGCCAGTCTGACTCATGACATTGATAACAAGCAGATCAAGCTGGTCGTGACCGCTGCTGACAGCATCACGTGGAAGGGAGACGTCTCTTCCGCCTGGGATATCAATTCCACCCAGAACTGGACCTTGGACAGCGACTCATCGCCAACGAAATATTACAACGATGACGTGATCACATTTGACGATAACGCAACCACCGGAAACGTGGTTCTCTCGGCTAACGTGCAACCCGCCTCCGTGTTGTTTTTTAACAATACTCTGAATTACGTGCTTTCGGGAAGTGGTCAGATCACCGGAGCCTTGGGCGTCACCAAGTCTGGCGCGGGTAGTCTCACCTACGAATCCAATCAGGGCTATCTGGGAGTCACCCAGATTACAGGCGGATCGCTCATCGTGAAGGGAACCCTGGCGAACACTTCGGTTACCAATTCCGCCACTCTGATTTATGACATTTCCAGCAATCAGTCGGTTACCTACCCGATCAATGGAAGTGGTAGCTTGATCAAACGGGGGAGCGGCACACTAACCATCCCTAACAACAAAAACTTCTCCGGTGGCGTCACCATCGAGGCGGGAACGATGTTCGTCTCCGCAGGCGGTTGGTATGTGAACCCCTTTGGAGCGACGAACGCCGTGACCGTGGAAGACACCGGCGTGCTGACCACCGCATCCGCCCATTGTCTGGGGGTGGATCAAAATACCTTTCATGTGAAGGGAACACTGAATTTGGGTGCGGAGAATTACATTTCCAACCTGACGATGACGGGCGGCTTGATCAATGGACCGGGAGCCTTGCGCACCTGGGGAGGCACGATGACCTTCCTCGCCAGTGCTGACAGTTCGGTGATCGCTGCACCGCTGCAAATGGTGGGCGGTGCGACGCTGAATGTCGCGGACGGCACCGCCGATGATGACTTGATTGTTTCCGGTGCGATCATCAATGACAACAACCTCACCAAGTCCGGACCGGGCACCTTGAAGCTCACGGGTGCCAATACATTCAACGGTGATACGATAGTCAATGACGGACTGCTCAAAGTCTCCGGCAATTCGCTCGCCAACAGCAAAAAACTCATCATCAATGCAGGAAAAGTGGATCCTTCCGGCTCTAACGAAACGGTGGACACCTTGTTTTTCGGCAGCGAGCAACAAGTAGCCGGAACCTGGGGAGCCACGGGATCTGGGGCGGATCACATCAACGACACTTACTTCACTGGCACGGGAGTTGTGACGGTAGTGACGGGCCCACCCGATCCCTATGTCGGCTGGGCCAGCACCTCTGGCGCTACAGGTGGCAAAGCAGCTGACACGGATGGAGATGGCGTGAACAACCTGATGGAATTCGCCACCAACTCCAATCCCACCAACGGCTCATCAGGCGCGAGAGTCTATCCCAAAATCCATTCGCTGGGTGGCCAAGACGTGCTCACGCTGACGGTGGCGGCGCGCACCGGTGCCACCTTTGCCAACGGCGCGGTGGATGCGGTGAAACAGGAAGCGAGCATCGATCTGATGAAATACACCATCGAGGCCAGCCAAAACCTCACGGCGTGGAACGTGGTCGACGTTGACCTACTGGGAGCGACGGATGCCGCAGCAGTGCAGGCTGCCATTACGCCAGCACTGCCTGCACTTGATACAGGGTGGTCGTGGTTCACCTTCCGGGCAAGTGGCAACACATCAACCGACCCGAAAAACTTCATTCGCTTGAACGTCAACGAAGTCACTCCTTGAGTTTGATTTTTTGCTCCTAGCCTCATAGAGATGGGCGGCGGTTTCTGACTGCCGCCCATTTTTTTCCGATGAATCAGAATCAAATCTCTAACCTCTATCACCAGAGCAGACAGCTGATGCTAGTCGGCCAGTATCAAGCTGCGTTGGAGATTCTCGATCAAATTCGCACCAGCGGAGTGCAGCATCCGCCATTCCTGCTCGATCAGATTTTGTGTTGTCATAAGTTGCGATTGCCTGAGCGGGTTCGTGATATGGTCGGAGAACTGCGTTTGCTTTCTGACGGCCAAGGGGCACGGCTGGATTTTCTCGGCGAGGAATTGCAAAAGATGGGGCTTTACCAGCATGCGCTGGAAACATTCCGTCTGATGCGTGATTGCCGCACAGATGCGGAACGAGCCGTGGGGGCGGCGCGGGAAGCAGCTCTGCACTTGCGCGTATCGTCTCTGGATGCGGCGCAGGAAGCGTTGGATCGGGCGGAATTTCACGGCGCTTGTTACCCCGAGGTGCGCTCCGCCCGTGCCATGTGGTGGATGCGCCATGATCCGCCGCAGGCCTTGCCGATTTTGAGAGAACTGGCCCAGCCGCGCACTGGCGTCCCCTTTCCTTTTACCGCAGCGCACGGATATCATCTGGCCCATGTGTTGGATCAACTCGGGCTCTACGATGAGGCTTTCGCCTCGTTGTCTCGCGCGAAAGAACAGGAGCTCCAGCACGATCCCAAGATCAAGGCATTCCAGTCACAGCAAGCGACTTGGCGATCATGGCATGCGGATGCCCTCGCCTTCAGCCGCGAGGATGCGAAACGCTGGCAGGACGAAACCGAACCTTACCACGATCACGCTTTTTTGTTAGGTCACCCACGCAGCGGCACCACTTTGTTAGAGCAAGTGCTCGATTCTCATCAGAATCTCCAAAGCGTAGAGGAAACCAACCTCTACTCCACCTGCATCGATGCGAGACTGATGGCAGAGTATGCGGCAAGTCACTGCGGCCTATCCTTTTCCACATACGTCGGCGCATATCCGGAAAGCCGCCTGGCCAGCCTTAGACAACAGTATTGCGAACTGCTTCGCCGTGAGCACCTGCCGGAAACCGACACTCGATTGTGGTTGGATAAAAATCCGGCACTGAGCATCGCTGTTCCCCGCATGGCCAGGACCATGCCTCACTCGCGCATCATTTATGCACAACGCGATCCTCGCGATGTCTGCATCAGTTCGTTTTTCCTATGGTGCGATCGCACGCCATGGAGCAGCCGATGGCTCACCCTGCGGGACACCATTCACCAATGCGCGTTCACACATGAGATCTGGATGAAGGCAAAGCCGCTATTGGCACAGGACTGGACAGTCGTGCGCTACGAAGACATGGTCGATGACCTCATTTCCTGCGGACGAAAAGCCACGGAATTCCTGGGGCTGGAATGGCAGGCGCAACAAGCCGATCACAAACGCCACGTGGCGGATAAAGTGGTGAAATCCCCCACCCATGTTGCCGTCGGCAAAGACCTCTATCGGAACTCGATCGCGCGGTGGAAAAATTATGAAAAATGGCTGCAACCGTATCTAGAGGATTTCCGTCCTCTCTTGCGTGAAAGCGGCTACGAATGATCAAGCGACACAGGCGACCAGACGATCACCCCTGGTGACTGTCTTCCTGGAAATCGACTTCGCGCACGCGTTTGCGGTCACGGATGATTTCCACTTGTTTGCGCAACTGCTCGCGCAATTCTTCCGAGCTGTGAACGGAATCGATGCAAATGTTTTCCTGTCCCTGATCGGATGTTTGCATGGTCACGGTGCCGAGCCCGAACATGCGCTGAATCGCGGATCTCGTCAGAGTCACGTCCTTCACGCGGTAGAGCTCCACTTCGTCGAACACCTGGTTGAGCACTCCCTTTTTCAAACGCAGTCTCTCCGTGGTGAGAGTGAAACTTTCGGAACGCGTGCGCAGCCACACCCAGACGATCCAAATCACCGGCACCGCGATCAGCGCCCAGGCGGGAGGAAAGAAAAATCCCCCGACAATCGCCCCCGCGATCAGCAGCAGGGCGATCGCATAAACGCCCCAGTTCGTGATTTGCGAACGAGCCCCTTGCCACAAAGTTACCTCTTCCATGCCGCCATTGTAGTGAACCGACACACTCCATTCAAGCAAGAATCGAATTCCCGATAGGAGTGCGGCAACGCCAGGGGGCTGATTGCCCAGAGACTCATCAAAACGCTCGTTCGAAAGATGAAATGACGATTTGAGTGTGTTCGATTTTTTTTTACCGAACGCCGTATTTTTGAGAAAAAAACGGAAAATACGAGACCCCAACCACTCCAAACACTCGTTTTGCGCGATTCAGCACCGTGCAAGCCTTGAAAATTTTAGCAAAATCTTGTTCCACACAGTAAATATTAGTTGACTTTTCTCAAATTCCTGATTGTCTCGCGGTTCCGTTTTTCCATGGGCTTGTGACAAGAATTTTCCGGGTGATAGCAACCGCTGCGTCTCCCTCAACTGCCCTTGCTTTTTCCCACGGCGCTTCGGAATTTCTCTCACACTCTTTCCACTTTTCCCCACTTCCATGTCCATTTTCAATCGAATTTTCGGTCACTGGCTTTCCCAAGACATTGGGATCGACCTCGGCACCGCCAACACTCTCGTCTGCGTCAAAGATCACGGCATCGTCCTGCGCGAACCCTCGGTGGTCGCCGTAAAAGCCGGCACCAATGAGGTGCTGGCGGTAGGTGACGACGCCAAGCGCATGCTCGGACGCACTCCCGGTGACATCGTCGCCATCCGCCCGCTCAAGGACGGCGTCATTTCGGACTTCCGCGTCACGGAGGCGATGCTGCGCCATTTCATCAAAAAAGTGAACAACGGCCGCCGCTCGAACTCGCGCGTTGTGATCGCCGTGCCTTCGGGCATCACCGAGGTCGAAAAACGTGCCGTGCGCGAATCCGCCGAAATGGCCGGAGCCCGTGAGGTTTATTTGATCGAAGAACCCATGGCGGCAGCCATCGGGGTGGGTCTGCCGGTGCAGGATGCCGCGGGCAACATGATCGTCGATATCGGCGGCGGCACCACGGAAGTGGCGCTCATTTCCCTTTCCGGCATCGTCTATTCCCGCAGCGTGCGCGTGGCGGGGGATGAGCTGGACGAAGCGATCATTTCCTACATGAAGCGGGCCTACAACCTGATGATCGGGGAGCGCACCGCCGAGGACATCAAGATCCGCATCGGCTCGGCGGCACCCTTGCCCAAAGAGCTGACCATGGAGGTCAAAGGCCGCGACCTCGTCGCCGGTTTGCCGAAAACCATCACCATCACCTCGCAGGAGGTGCGCGATGCCATGGCGGACCCGCTGCAGCAGGTGATCGACGGCATCCGCACCACACTGGAGCGCTGCCCGCCGGAGCTGGCGGCAGACCTGGTGGACCGCGGCATCATTCTCGCCGGTGGCGGTGCCCTCCTCAAAGGGCTGGACCGCCTGATTCGTGAGGAAACGGGACTGCCCGTGCACATTGCGGAAGATCCGCTCAGCGCCGTGGCAGAAGGCACGGGCAAGGCCTTGCAAGAAATTGCCCTGCTCAAGCGTATCTCCAACATTGGTTGATTTTCACGTTGCATCCCTCGGATCACCCCGGCCATGAAGCCGCTCAATCTCATCGCACTTCTCTGTTTCCTCGGTGGCGCCACTTGGGCACTGACGCGCAGTGATCGCAGTGTGCGCGAGATTCAGTATTACTACTACTCGGCACTGATGCCGTTCCTCAAGGCTGGCTCGGCGATGGAGGAAAAAGCACGGAATTTTTCCCGCGAGGTCGAGCACTCCAAGGCCCTGGAGGTCGAGCTCGAGCTCACCCGCGCGGAACTGAGCAAGCTGCGCCAGGTCGAACAGCGTTTCACCGATCTGGAGACCGAGAACATGCGACTTCGCGATGCCCTGGAATTCAAAAAGAACACGCCGTTCACACTCATCGCGGCGCGCATTACGCGGCGGCAAACGACCAATTGGTACAAAACCCTCGAAATCAACCGCGGCGAGGAGTCGTTCATCGGCAATCAAAATCCGGTCGTGACGGCGGAGGGTCTGGTGGGGAAAATCGATCTCTCGGGCAAGGAGTTCGCCACCGTCATTCTGCTCACGGATGAAAAATGCCAGGTTTCCGCCAAAATCGAGGGTTCGCCCGAGGTCGGCATCCTCAGCGGCCGCCGCGCCGACTACGGGGATCCGCCCATGCTCGCCCTGCGTTTCCTGTCGAAAAAAGCCAATCTCAAAAAAGGCCAAAGGGTCTTTAGCAATGGCCGGGGAGGCATCATCCCCGCCAATATCCTTCTTGGAACCATCGAATCGGTCGAAACCGGTGCTCAGGATTCCGAAGCTCTCGTCCGTCCCGCCGTGAACTTCAACGATCTTGTCACCGTATTCGTCATTCCCTCTGCGAATTAACCATACGGTATCTGTGTTTCGTTACTCCATCAGCCTCCTGATCCTCATCCTGCTCGCCGTCATCGCGCAGCAGTTTGTGCCTACGTTCATAGCGCTCTACAATGCGCGTGTGTTTCTATTGCTGATTGTTTTCCTCTGCATCGCGGTCACGGTGCCCCTGCCGGTGATGTTCCTGTTTGCGCTGATCTGCGGCTTTCTCTGGGACGCGCAGTGTACGCTTGGCTCCCCTGCGGTGGACACCAGCATCTACCTCGACCCCGTCGCCAGCCTGCGCTTCGGCACCTCGATTCTTCTGTTCGGTTTCGCCGGACTTCTTATGCATGGCTTCCGTCCGCTTTTCCTCCAAGGGAAATGGTATGTGTCCGCCTTGCTGACGGGCATCGCCACTTTCCTTTACTGCATGAGCGAGTACGCGCTGATCGATTTCGTGCGCGGATCCTTCACGGTAGACCGCGGCGTTCTCTCCCAATGCGGCTACACCTCGCTCTTCAGCATCATCGTCTCGCCCTTGGCATTCGCGGCCTTGTTCTATATTGCTCGACTTTTTGACCACTCTATCGTAGAGACCAATCGCTCGAAACGCCGCTTCACCTGACCACCCGAACCCTTCATGGAAACCGCCTACCGTCTGCGACTTTACCTGCTCACCGCTCTGGTGCTGCTGGGATTTGGCGCGCTGTTGCACCGGCTCCACGAAGTGCAGATCGAGGACACCCAGAAGTACCGCGACCGCGTGCCCTCGCCCCGAAACGTCTCCGTGCGCGAACCCGGCGTGCGTGGGGAAATCCGCGATGCCCACGGCGTCCTGCTCGCCCGCAACAGCCGCAATTACGAGGTCTCGTTCAACATCGAGGAAATCATCAACGCTTACCAGTTGCAGCACGATGACTCCCCTTTTGTCGAGACACTGCGCTCGGAAAACGGCATGAGCCGCGCGGGAAAAAAGAAAAACATCGCGGCCATCGTCAATGAGGTGATCATTTCCCGCCTCACTCACTATGGTCTGGCCAAGGACTACAGCGCGAAGGCCCTGGAGGTGCATTACTCGACTCATGGCGGTCTGGTGCCGTTTTCCTATCGCACGGATCTCACCTACGAGCAGTTCGCCCGCTTTGCGGAGCTGAATCTCGAACTCCCCGGCGTTTACATCAACCTGCGTCCGCAGCGCCAGTATCCCTACAAAACCCTCGCCTGCCACATTCTCGGCTACACCAAGGAATGGGAAAAAGGCGATATTCCGGAGGAGGGGCAGAAGAAATTCAACCACTACATCGGTGAGGAAAAGGGCATTGCCGGCGTCGAAATGACAATGGATTCCTACCTCACCGGCAAGGAGGGTGTCAAAACGGTGCTCAAGGACGAAAAGGGCCGCATCGTCAGCATGATCGACTACACCAAGCCGCAGATGGGAGCGGATGTCACGCTCACGATTGATAGCCGTGTGCAGTACTTGGTGGAAAACATCCTGCGCCGTGCGGGACGGGCCGCCGCCGTGGTGATGAATGTGCAGACCGGCGAAATCATCGCCATGGCCTCGGTGCCGAATTATGATCCGAACAACTTCATCCCCTCCATTTCCGAGAAAAAATGGGAGGAATACAAAACCAAAAACATCTGCCTGCCGCTGATGAACCGCGCCATCGAGTCCTTCGATCCGGGCTCGACCTTCAAGCTCCCCACCGCCATCGCCGGTGCCAGAGCCGGAATGGGCGACCGCGTGTATAGCTGCAATGGTTACGTCGCCTACGGCACCCATAAGGCCGGATGCTGGATCTGGAACCAAAGCAAGGGCATGCACGGCGCGCAAAATGTCAGCAAAGCCATCCAGCAGTCCTGCAATCCCTACTTTTTCCGTCTGGCCAATGCGGTAGGCCCGCGCGCCATGGCGGAAACATTTACCATGCTCAGCCTGGGCCGCACCACAGGCATTGAGCTCCCCTCGGAAAAACCCGGCATGGTGATCGGCTCTCCTTCGTGGAAGCTGCGCTATCCCTCCACCACGGTCACTCCCGTCGATACCGCCTTCCTCGCCATCGGCCAGGGTGTCAGCTCGGCCTCCCCTCTCCAGCTCGCCGCCGTCACCAGCTGCATCGCCAACGGCGGAAAATACTACCAGCCACGCGTCGTGAAAAAAGTCACTCGCGACAAGGAAGTGCTCGTGCCCGATCAGCCGAAGTTGTTGGTCGATTTGCTGCAACAAGGCGTCAAGGCGGAGGACATGGAGCGCATCCGCAAGGGCATGTGGATGGCGGTGAACCAACCGGGCGGCACGGCGGGCCGGGTGAAGATGCCCGGCATCGAGGTCGCCGCCAAAACCGGCACCGCGCAGAGCGTGGATCGTGGAAAAAAATCCAACAACTCATGGACGGTTTCGTTCGCCCCGTTCGAGAACCCGAAGTATGCCGTCTGCGTGCTTGTGGTCGGCGGCAAATCCGGCGGCAAGGTCTGCGGACCGCTGGTGCATTTGATTTACCGGGGGCTGTTCGCTCTCGACGACGGACTCAAGCTTCCCCTGCAACCGCAGGACGAGGTGGCGGGAAACACCGACTCCATTGAGGAGATCCTGCTGCCCGAAGACACTCTCGCTGCTGTCGAAGCAGTAGAAATCACGGAAACGGCCGATAACGTGCAAACGAATCTGGATACGACCCAACCCAACCAAGACAACGAACCCACGACAACCGACATTCTACCAACCCCAACCATCACTCCCGAAATCGACTCAGCTGGCACCATCCCCCGCGCCATACCCGTCGAGGAGTAATCACAACCTATACCCAACTCACTACTGTGCCCATCGCCATGATCAATAAAATCAAACGCTTCCTCGGATTCGGATCCAACAATCCGATGGAAGGTAACACCATCCTCATCAATGTGGAAAAACTCGAACGACGGGTCGCCTTGCTCGAAAACGGATTGCTCGAAGAGTATTCCGTGGAGCGCGAGGGCGATCAGAACATCGTCGGCGGGATTTTCAAAGGCCGCGTCAAAAACATCGAACAGGGCCTCAAGGCCATGTTTGTCGATATCGGCCTCGATAAAAATGCCTTCCTCCACTTCTGGGACGCGCTGCCCGCCGCCCTCGACGCTGGCTTGGAAGAGATCGACCGCGGTCCGAAAAAACAGCAGAAAAAAATCACCTCGAAGGACATTCCGAGCATCTATCCGATCGGATCGGAAATCATGATCCAGGTCTCGAAGGGGCCCATCGGTACGAAAGGTCCGCGCGTCACGACGAATATCTCGCTCGCCGGCCGCTACCTCGTGCTCATGCCCTACACCGAGCAATTCGGCATTTCCCGCAAGATCGAGGATCCCAAGGAACGCCAGCGCCTGCGCACCATCATCCAGAAACTCGCCGTGCCGGAAGGCATGGGCATCATCATGCGCACCGCCGCCATCGGCACCCGCAAGCGCCATCTCATCCGCGACCTCGCCATGCTGCTGGAGCAGTGGCGCGAGGTCGAACGCCAACGCGATTCCCATGCCGCGCCGTATTGCGTTTTCCAAGAGCCAGGCCTCGTCGAGCGCACCGCCCGCGACCTGCTCACGGATGACATCGATCAGGTGATTTGCGATTGCCCGGAAACCACCGAGGCGATTCGCGAAGTCGCCGGCAAAGTGTCCCGCCGCGCCAAGCGCCGCGTCAACTGCATCACGGGAGCCGTGCCCTTGTTTGAACGCATCGGCATCCAGAAGCAGATCGACGAAGCCTTTTCCCGCCAGGTCTGGCTCCCCTGCGGTGGCTACATCGTCATCGATGAAACGGAAGCTCTCATCGCCATCGACGTGAACACCGGCCGCAATCGCGGCAACAAGGATCAGGACAAAATGATTCTCGAAACCAACGTCGAGGCCGCCCAGGCAGTGGCGCGCCAGCTGCGCCTGCGCAACATCGGCGGATTGGTGGTCGTGGACTTCATCGATATGCGCCATCGCAAGGACCAGATGACGGTCTATAAGGCGATGAAGGAGCGTGTCAAAAAAGACAAAGCCAAGACCCAGGTGCTGCAAATCTCCGCCATCGGCCTGATGGAAATGACGCGCCAGCGTCTCAACGAATCCCTGCGCGATTCGATGTATGAGCCCTGCCCGTATTGCACCGGCCGTGGCCGCGTCAAAACGACGATGAGCATGTCGGTGGAAGTGCAGCGCCAGCTCAATACCATCATTCAGAAAAACGCCCACCAGGGCGATCTCGTCGTGATGGTGAATACGGATGTGCTCAATCGCTTCCGCACCGAGGACTCGAAGATCCTCATGGAGCTGGAGCGCTCGCACAACGGACGCCTCATCTTCCGCGCGGATCCGGCGATGCATCGCGAACGCTTTGCCATCATCGATGCCTCCAGCGAAAAAACGATCTTCCAAACCCCCTGATCATCCCGCTCACGGACAAGAACCCCATTTCCTCACGGAGATGGGGTTTTTTCATGGAAGGCACGGGCGAACCAGACCAGACAGAGAATCGTGAACACCGCCAGCACCGACCAATACAGCCCCCAGTCCCCGTTGCGCTCCACCGTGCAGGCGTGCAGCCATTTCAGGGCTAGCGTGCCCAGCAGAGTGCCCACGCCATTGGTCATCAGCCCTAACAAGCCCTGCATCTGCCCGCGCATGCCGGGCTCCACCCGTTGATCCAGAAAAATCTGCCCGGTGATGAAAAACAAAGTGTAGCAAATCCCGTGAATCGCGATGCCCGGCCACATGCCGGGGAGTTGGTGCTGATAGCCCGCATAGGCGAAAATCACAAACCGCGCCACACAACAGCCCAATCCAACCAGCAACAAAGTCTTCAGGCGATAGCGCAGCATCAGCCAGCCCGTCACCGCCATCGCCGCCACCTCACTCCACTGGCCGAAACTCATCGTAAACGTCGAGCGCACATCGCCAAGATCGCGCAAGTGCTCGGGAGTGTGCATGTAAAACGAAGCGATCGGCATGGACAACACCGCGGACCCGATCAACAGCACGCGCAGGTCCTTTTCCCGCATGAGGCGAAAGGCATCGAAGCCTAACAAACTCCGCCAGTTCCCCACCTCCCCGCGCGGCGGCGTGTGCGGGCAGAGAAACACCAGCGCCGCTAGAATCAAACGACACACCGCTCCCGCATAGCCCGCTACGGGCGAGGCATCCGCATGCAGCACCAGACTGGAAAACCAGCCGCCGAGGATCCAGCCCAGCGTGCACCACAAGCGCACGTGGGGAAATTGCTGCTCGGGGCGCGGCAGGTGCGTCATCGCCACGGTGATCACCAGATTCCACAAGGGCGCGGCGATGACCGAGGTGATAAAAAACATGCCGAGAAAAAACCAGGGCGATCCCTCCGCACGCAGTCCGTAAAAGGCCACCGTCATCGTCAGCGTGCTCGCCACGCAAATCCACCCCGCGAGCTGCTGCGCCGCGACTTTCTGATCGGCCAGCGCGCCGCTGAACAATGGCGACAGCAGCGAAGCCAACGGCATGATCAGAAAGGCCCACGCCACCCACTCAGAGCCCCACCCCGTCGCGCGGATCGCATTCGTCAAGCCCGGCAACCACATCCCCGGACCCATGCCCAGCATGAAGAACATCGCGCACAACCGCAGCATCACCGCCTTGTGTGACGCTGTTTCCTGGCTCCGCTGTTCCTCAATCACGCGCGCTGCTTGTGACTGATTTCAAGCCGTTTGCCAATCGCATTCACAGGGATTTTCCCGCGTGGTCGTCGCAAGGGGACGCACCTCCCCCGATCCCTCGTGAAATTCGCATCATCCTTCCCACTAATCCCTTGACCCCCTAACGCGAAAAAGCCACCATGCTGCCACACAAGAACGCATGTCATCTCCCGACCTCATCGAAACCTTCATCTCCCGCTGGGAAAACTCCGGCGCGGCAGAACGCGCGAACTACCAGATGTTCCTCAGCGAACTCTGCGACCTGCTCGGCGTCCCTCGCCCGGATCCCACCACCGCCGATCCCGAAAAAAACCGCTACGTCTTCGATCGCGCCATCACCCGCACTTCGCCCGATGGCTCCGCCGTCACCAACTACATCGATTTCTACAAAGCCGCCCACTTCCTCTGCGAGACCAAACAAGGCTCATCCGAAGTCCCCTCCGAGGATGCCCCCACCGCCACCAAAACCGGCCACGGCAAACGCGGCAGCGCCGCCTTCGATAAAGCCCTCGAACGCGCCTACAACCAGGGCCGCGACTACATCACCTCACTCCCCGCCTCTCACGGACGCCCGCCCTTCCTCCTCATCTGCGATGTCGGCTACTCCATCGATCTCTACTCCGAGTTCACCTGCACCGGCGGACGCTACGAACGCTTCCCCGATCCCAAAAACCACCGCATCCTCCTCACCGATCTGCGCCGCCCCGAGATCCGCGAGCGCCTCCGCCTCGTCTTCACCGATCCCCACGCGCTCGATCCCTCCAAACGCGCCGCCGAGGTCACCCGCGACATCGCCGACCGCCTCGCCCGGCTCTCCCGCTCCCTCGAAAACGACGGCCACGATCCCCACGTCATCGCCGGATTCCTCCAGCGCTGCCTCTTCACCATGTTCGCCGAAGACATCGGCCTGCTCCCCGAAAACGGCTTCAAGGACCTGCTCGACAAAGTCAAAAACTCCCCCCACGGCTTCGTCACCCTCATCACCGCCCTGTGGAAAGAAATGGCCACCGGCACCCAATACTCCGCCCTCCTCTTCCAGGAAATCGCCCACTTCAATGGCGGCCTCTTCGAAAACACCAGCGCCCTCCCCCTCACCAGCGCCCAGCTCGCCATGCTCATCGATGCCGCAGGCACCGATTGGTCCGGCGTAGAGCCCTCCATCTTCGGCACCCTCCTCACCCGCGCGCTCGATTCCCGCGAACGCCACAAACTCGGTGCCGAATACACCCCCCGCTCCTACGTCGAGCGCCTCATCCGCCCCACCATCATCGAGCCCCTCCGCGACGAATGGGATGCCGTCCGCATCGCCGCCGCCAAGCTCCATGCCGATGCCGAATCCCTCGAAGCCCGCGCCGATTCCCTCCACGAAAAAATGCAAGCCCTCGGCACCACCAAGGAAGCCCAGGCCCTCGGTGCCGACCGCACCAAAACCCTCGCCGACGCGAAAAAGAAAGACGCCGAGGCCCTCAAGCTCGTCACCGCCTTCCACCGCCACCTCTGCGCCCTCAAAATCCTCGACCCCGCCTGCGGCACCGCCAACTTCCTCTACGTTACCCTCGAACACATGAAACGCCTCGAAGCCGAAGTGCTCGAGCTCGTCACCGCCCTCGGCGGCGATGCCACCTTCGAGATGAACGAATACAAAGTCCGCCCCGAACAATTCCTCGGCCTCGAACTCTCGCCCAATGCCGTCGCCATCGCCCAGCTCGTCCTCTGGATCGGCTACTTCCAGTGGCAGCGCAAAACCACCGGCAAGGCCGATACCGGCGACCGCCCCCTCCTGCCGAAAACCCAGAGCATCCGCCAGAAAGACGCCGTGCTCGCCTACGATGAACGCATCCCCCGCACCGATCCCGCCACCGGAAAAATCCTCACCATCTGGGACGGCCACACCACCAAGCCCCACCCCCTCACCGGCAAAGAAGTGCCCGATGAAAGCGCCCGCACTGCGCTCTTCGATTACCTCAACCCCCGCAGTGCAGAATGGCCCCAGGCCGACTACATCGTCGGCAATCCACCGTTTATTGGAGATAAACGTATGAAAGAAGCTCTTGGTGCAGGTTACGTGGATGCACTAAGGAAAACCTATGCAAATATTCCCGATAGCGCGGATTTTGTGATGTATTGGTGGGATAAAGCTGCTGAGTTGGTGCGAACTGGCAAAGCCAAGCGTTTCGGACTCATCACCACAAACAGTATCACGCAGACATTCAACCGTAAGGTAATCCAGCATCACATGGACCAAAAAGATCCCATCTCGCTGGTATATGCCATACCAGATCATCCATGGGTGGATGGCACCGACGGTGCGGCTGTGCGGATAGCTCTAACTGTTGGAGCAAGCGCTGGCGATGGTATGCTACAGCACGTTGTAGCCGAAAGGTCTGTTGAAGGGGAAGATGCTGTTCAGGTGGTTCTGCGCACGTCGATTGGAAGTATTCATTCGGATTTAACAATTGGCGCTAATGTTGTTACAACAAAAATCCTTCAATCTAACTTAAACTTAGCCAGTGTTGGTATTGCAGTTCATGGATCTGGCTTGGTCATTACGCAAGAACAGGCTCAACAGTTTGGTTATGGTGCATCCACTCATTTGAAAGGAGTGATACGACCGTATTGGAATGGGAAAGACCTCACCTCTAGATCGCGAGGGGTGTATCTCATTGATCTAGTTGGATACAATGAGGAACAAGTGAGAGAAGAGTTTCCGATGATATACCAACATCTTTTTATTAACACTAAACCGGAGCGTGATCAAAATCCCCGAAAGAGCTACAGGGAAGCGTGGTGGATACCTGGCGAACCAAGATTGTCATTTCGACCTGCCTTAAAATCCTTAACTCGCTACATTGTCACACCAATGACTGCTAAGCATCGGTTTTTCACATTTTTCACAATGGACGTTTTGCCCGACCAAGGGCTCGTAGCTCTTGCTTTCGATGATGGTTACTGTTTGGGTATTCTTTCTAGCAAAATTCATAACGACTGGGCGCTTGCACAAGGCGCGGTTCTTGGACCAACTCCACGTTACAATGCATCAATTGTGTTCGATACCTTCCCCTTCCCCGCCCTCGAAGAAGGGGAGTTGAAGCAACGCATCCGCGACCTCGGCGAGCGCTTGGACGCGCACCGCAAGCGCCAGCAGGAGTTGCATCCCGGCCTCACGCTCACGGGCATGTACAACGTCTTGGAAAAACTCCGCAGCGAAGAACCGCTCAATGCCAAAGAAAAAACCATCCACGACCAAGGCCTCGTCACCATCCTCCAACAACTCCACGACGACCTAGACGCCGCCGTCCTCGAAGCCTACGGCTGGGCTGATCTCGCGATCAAGAAACAAGACTCTCAGACATCAGACATAAGAAAAGAAGAGTTTGAGCAAGAACTGCTCACTCGTCTCGTCGCCCTGAACCACGAACGCGCCGCCGAAGAAAAGCGCGGCCAAATCCGCTACCTCCGCCCCGACTACCAAAACCCCCAATCCGCCCCCACCGCCACCCAAAGCACCTTCGCCATCCCCGAAGAGCCATCCCCATCAAAAATCAAAAACTCGCCCGTCGGAGCCTCGGCGAAGTCGGGTCAACAACACGTCAATCAGCCCTCTGAGTGGCCAGAAAAGCTCCCCGAGCAAGTCCACCTCATCCGCCACCTGCTCCAACAAACCCCCACCGCCACTCCCGACCAACTCTCCCAACACTTCGGCCGCAAAAACCAAAAACGCACCGACCAAATCGAAGGCATCATCGAGATCTTGAAAGGATTGGGACAGGCGTAGATGTATCATATGAAGCCGCAATACTTTGCAATAGTGACTTTGCCAAAGCCAATTATGCTGGCTAATTGCGCACTTGGTCAAAAATTTTCAGCGTCCATTGCAGGTCACAAGGTGCAATTTCATACTCCTGTTCTTGTACCCGTAGATGAAGTCACTGATGATTCGAACAAAATGGCAAATTATAAAAGGAATTTGGAGATGCCTAAAATGTCTGAATCATTTTTGTCCAAAACGGCAGCCATTTACTGGGGTTCAGTCTGGTCATCGAATCCGAACGGTGAAACGATCGCTAAAGTAGAGCATTTATTTGCCACTTTCACGGCCATTTCGCATGATGTTGGGGTTTTTTCAAAAGAAGTCCATGAAACAAACCAATCATGGCTTCTCCATTTTGATTCATTTTTACGAGTTGTTTCGAATCAAAAATTGGGGGCCGCATTTCGCATGGTTCCTAGTTACCACACGAATTTGCGAATACATGAAGCAAATTCTAGAAAACAGGTAACTCCACCTATGCAAAAAATACAGTTGCATAGGTCTGACAGCAAAATCAAACGGCATGCGACCAAAAATGATTTGAAATCAGCGCTCAATTATTGCTCACAGGGCAAAGTTCTAGCATTACATTACCAATTGCTTCTGCGTGCATTTGACGCACTTCAAGAGAATGACATGAGAAACGTTGTTATTGAAGCTGCCACCGCTCTCGAGGTGGCAGCGACTCGTCGAATTCGTTCCGAGATGAAAAAATCTAAGGCAACAGATAAGCACATAAAGCTAATGCTCGACGGTCACAGAATGCTCAAAAATAGGATCGAACTCCTGAAAAAATTGGGAGTTGTAATTCCTATCAAGCCTAATGAGATTATAACTATTTTAGATTTACGCAACAAAGTGATTCACGGTGGACACCAAGTGAATGAATCCGAAGCTATTCAACTTTTGACGAAAGTTGAATACATCATTCGAGATATCACGCCCGAGTTTGCGTTAGATCCAACATAAATCGCTCCACCTGAAAAAAAATCAGCCCCATGCCAAGACGAAGGCACAGGGCTGACAAATCTAGATTTCGTTAAATCAGCACTTTGCCAATTTTAATTTCTCGCTAGCAATCGGATCGAAGAATTCGCCCTCAATCAATGAGAGCAATGAAGTCTCTTCTTTCTCCTTCGGCAGTTTGGCAGTCGCCGTGCACATGATCGAGAACAGATTGAACCATGCTTCGCCGAAAAAGCCGTTGATGCTTTTGCGAATCGAAGCATCGTCACTGGCGGAGGAAAGATCGGCGAGAGCTTCCAATTCGTGTTTGAGCCCTGTTGCCAACTCTTTGATGCGCTCCACGCGGTTGGGTTGTTTGCCGACCCCAATGTTCAATCGCCCTCCGGTGGCGCGGAGGTAGTTAGCAATGTCTTGCAGAGTAAGCTCCGCATCGCTGGAATGTTCGAGTTTTGAGACAGCACTTTGGGTGCAGTTCATTTTCTGAGCAACGTCGGCTTGGGTCATGCCCGCTGCAGCCCGGGAGCGGATCATCGCGTTGACGATCTGCATACCGGTGATTTTTTGGCAAATCGCCTCGGCTTTGCTCTGGTCTTCCAGAGTTGCCTTCACTAATGCGGAGACGGAAGCGAAGCGCTTTGTGCCCTGATTAGCAGTTTTCGTTTTTTTCATAATTTCTAGTTTGGTTGCTTGGGTGTATCGGGAGAATGATTAGCCCTGTCTAAGGGCATCCACCGCGCTCTCGGCGAAGCGGATGTCCTTCGGCTGGGATGACTTAGAACCCAAACAGAGCAAATGCAAGGTTTTTGATTCCAAATCAGAATATGTGTAGAGTCTCGTTTCTTGAAGGCGTTTCCGCTTTTTACCGCTTGGTAAGGCACCGCCCGTTTGGTCGATGGCGATCATCCCCTTGGGTTCCGAATGCATGAATCCAAAACTCACAAGTCGGGGGTGAACAGCGGCATCGAGCGCTTCCTTGTATTTTTCCAAGTTGAGCAAGACCGCCTCCAGCTCATCGGGATTCTTCTTTTCGTATTTTCTGATATCCCGCCCGCATTGTTCGTTTAGTTCGATCTCCCAACTCATGGATGACAGCATATTCCATTTCGGAATATTGTCAAGGAGTTTTTTGATCTTTCCCGCAATTCAAACATAAGCAGCCGCAAGCGTCAGAAACCTTGACTGTTCGCATGAGCTATGGAATCAAGCGGCAAGACAATTTTAATCTTATGCAACTAGAAATCAACATGCTGGCAGAATTCGGGGACTTCCTCGCGGATGGTCATGTGGGCAATCGTGTCATGTCTCTGCGCGTCGAGCGCGTGTGGGACAAATGTGAGACGATTGTTTTTGATTTCACCGGGGTGCACAACATCACCGATTCCTTTGTTCACGCGACATTCGGCAACATGGTCGAAGATCATGGCGAAGATTTCATGAAGAAAACGCGTTTTAAAGGCTGCTCCCCATTGATCAAATCCTTCCTCTCCATCGCCATCGGCGTGGGGATGAAGAGACGCCACGCACAAAAACTTGCGTGATTTTGGCCTGTCGCTTGGACCCCGCTTAGCGGGACATGAAGCGACGCCACGGATGACGCCCCTCTGCCTCGCTTGCCCTCTTTCAGGGGCTGGGCATCGTGGTCGCGAGGCGCAGGAAGACTTTTCCGGAGGATCCTGCAGGGATGGTCGCTTTGATCTGATGGATGCTTCCGCCGGGCAAGGGGGTAATGATGAAATCCACGCCATCGACGGTGCTGGAGACATCGGGAATGGTGACATTGGTCCAGGAGTCCGCCGCAAGAGTGCTGCTATGCTGCAAGCGCAGCGAGTGGGATCCGCGCGCGGACGCGTTGAGGTAGCGGAAGGTCATGGCCAGCCCGTCGTTTTCCCGGCTGGGCAGCGGCAGCAGAGTGGTGGCATCAGTGGTGGGTGCCTCGGCTCCGAGCAGCCACGCCAGGCCGTCGGCGATGCTGTCGCGGTTGTAGTCGATGAGGAAGTTGGATGCCGGCTCGAGGGCCCAGGGAACAAAGGGGTTGGATGACTGGAAATCACCGACCGTGATCGTGAGGTCGTCCGTGCGTGTGCTCACGCCATCACTTGCGGTAAGACGAAGAACATAAGTACCAGGTCGGGCGAATGTCGCGCTGGTGGTGCTCGACGCGGCGTTGCCAAAAGTGACGGCTGCGGGACCTGACACCAGGGACCACCCCACCGTGAGCAGCGGCTGATCCGTATCATTCGCCGCGCCATTGAGCGTGACGGTGGCTGCGGGCATGAGCGGAGGCGAGGTCCGGTATCTGTGATCGGCAGCGAGGTTTGTGCTGAGAGACCATTTGTGCGCGAGGTAGCCCTCGAATTTTTGGCGCTGCGGCGCCGCCAGTGAGCCGGGAACGATGAGGAACTCGCCCAGCGAAACATCGGCGCAGCGGGCGGTGTCGGTTTCTCCGCCGAGGATGAGCGCGGTGGTGTTGTTACTGGTGATGGAAGTATGGGTCGCGCTGGAAGATTGTAGGCCGTTGATAAACGTCAAAGCGGTCTTGGTGGCATCATCGCGCGTGCCGCTGTAGATGAGATTCTGCGAGGTTAGGCTCTGGGGTGGAAGGGAAAGCAGATCGGAGCTCGCTTTGAAGGGCAGGCGGCTGGTATTATTGATGCGTATCCCGTAGGCGGCACCTGCGGAGAGCAGGGAGCCTTTGGAGACGATGGAGTTCAGACCGGAACCCCGGTTGATGTAGCCATTGGTGCGGAATACGGCAAACAAGTTGGCACCTCCCGTGGCATCGAGATGGAGCGAGGCGGAGTGCGGGGCGGAGAGTAGTTGGTTATTGGCGGGATTGAAGGCGATGGCATTCAGCCCGCCTATGTGTTGGCTGCCCGTGCTGGGTCTTTGGGAGCTGGTGGACTGGGCGGCGTGGTTCTGGTTGCCGCTTTTGTCTCGCCAGAGGGAAACGGCATTGTTCGTGGCGGTGATGGTGGTGGCATCGGCGGCATCATACCAGCCGGCAGTGGTGGTGGAAAGGGGGGACCAGAGAATCAGTTGATTCAGCGCCAGTGATTGATTGGGCCCGGCATTGAGCGTGGGGATGGCGTTCCATTGGGCGTGAAGTGTGTGATTCGCGGAGTTGGTGATCGTCGTGGAGGCGGTGATCGGGGAGCCCCCCGAGGAGGCGGTGAACCAACCCACGAAGACAAAGCCCGTACGGGTGGTACTCGGCAGTGTGCCGTAGGGATCTCCGAAGGTCAGCTGGACGCTTGCCGGAGTGGTCGCACTGCCGCCATTTGCCGCGAAAGTGATCACAGGGCGAAGACGGCGCGACACTTGATCGAGAAACAACGATTGCGGCTGGAGCAGGTGGCCGGTATTGTCGACGCCTTCGCGATGGTCTGCCGGAGAAGTATTGCCGCCCGTGGGATTCGAGGTGAAGTAGGCGTCGTTGGTATCGGTGGCACGCGTGCCGATGATGTATCCGTATTCGAACTGTTCGCTGCGGACGATGGGGTTTGCGGAACTCGCAAAGCGGGTGCCGCTGCCGGTGGTATTCCAATAAACGGCATGGGCGGAAGTAAGGCCGTGCGAGGGTGTGCTACCGTAGGTGATGCGATGGTGCGCGGTGTAGAAGCTGTTGTGCGCGTGGCACTGATCCCAGAGATTCGAGTGGCTGAAGTGTTGGTGATTATCGCTGCCGGATCCATCCGTGGTGTAACCGGAGGATGAGGAACCGGTGGCGCGCGCGGTATTGCGGTCCTCGCACTTGTGAAAGACATTGCCGGACGTGCCCGCATGGGAGATGACAAACCCATGGCGCGAGAAATCGGCGATGCAGTCTCGAACGAGACAATCGTTGCTGCTCTGGAGTCGATACATGTAACCATTGCCACCACCGCCGCCGTATTGCGGGCGTCGCATCTCGCAATCACGCACCGTGATGCGCGAGCAGCTGCCGAGCAGGATGCCATTCGATAACATGTGGCAAGTGGATGTGTTGGTGCTGACCTGATAGCTATTCACACCGCTGATCCAGCTATCCCTGGTGTTTTGCATGCGTATCAGCCAACTGGCGTGGGCATCGTAGGCGGCCTTGGTGGAATCCGTGTAATCATTCTCACCCCAGCCTGTTTCGGTGATTTGGACGTTTCCGATCGAGAGCGATTCGATGGCGACGTTGCGCAGCAGTCCGCTGATGGTCCGTACGGTGGGATTGTCGCGGGTTTTCATCCAGTAGCGGGTGGGAACATCCACTTCGATCCAGCCAGCCGTGGCATCCGTGGCGGTGACTTCGCGGAGGTAAGTGGCATCTGCCGGTTGTGCGGTGCCCCACCAGGTTTGCTGGTTGTTTTCGGTGACCCAATCGGTGGTGAACTCCCACCGGATCTGCACCATGTTTCCGGGGGCAAAGGAGCTGGCGTTTTCGACCGGAATGCGGCGCGTGGGACCTAACAAGTTGCTTGTGATCGCGCGGGCGGTGCCAGTGGCGGGCGAGGAGGCGGGTGAAACCTGGATGACGCTTTTGCCATTCATGGTCTTGGAGGTATTGAGCAGAAAGGTTTGTGAGGTCCCGGCCCCGCGCAGCACGATCTCATTGGTGGAGATGCGGAGACAGTGACCGTTCGTTCCCTGGGGGGAAATGCGATAGACTCCCGCGGGTAAGAATACGACTCCACCACCCGCAGCCGCGGCGGCGTTGATGGCAGTTTGGATCTCCACGGTGTTGTCATTGCTGCCGTTGGGAACGGCACCGTAGTCGGTGACGTCGAAGATCGGGCCGCTAATGGTGGGGATGAATGCCTCACCACGGCGGTAGCCGGCATAGGAAAAGTCCTGGATCAGTTTGTCTGCGGCGAAGGATACCGTGGAGGCGGGGGGCTGCCAATTCGGCGGGTAGAGGGAGCTACGCCAGGGGGACTGCGCGAACACTGCCGTGTGAATCAAACACCAGGCGGTGAAAAGCTTTGTCAAATGACGCAAGACGAATGATTCCATGGGGTGAGGGGGCTTGTGGAGTGATTTCTAGCATGATTCAGCGATTTGAAAAGAGTTTACATGTCGCCATTCCCAGTGAGTGATGAATGAGTGGCAGGCGATTCGGCCACGCGGGAAAATCTCGGCACCGGCAATCCCCCTCCCCCCGCCGCTCATGCGGATTTTTTAAAGACACGGATCACATCCTCACGGGTCACCGGAAGGTGGTCTGGCAAGATCAGCGAAATCACATGCACCAGCGGATAGGCCAGCATCGATGCCAGCACGCCGGAGGTCAGCATGCCCAGCACGAAGTTCGATGCATTGCAGCTGATGTCCGTGTAGGGAAAGGTGCCACTGAAATCGAGAAAGACCGGCATCGGCACGTTCATCGACTTCCGCATGAACCCGCCGAGACTTTCCTGCATCAGCGCCAGCGGCACATTGGTCAGGGGATTGGAAATCCACACCGCCAGCATCGCAAAAGGCACATTCACCCGCGAGCGGATCGCGAAAAACGCCGCGACAAAACTCTGGAACGGCATCGGCAGCATCATCGAAAAAAACAACCCGATCGCCAGGCCGTGCGAGACGGTGGCGCGACAGGGTTTCCACAGCCGACGATTGGTCAGCCGATGGGTCAGATTCGAAAAGAACCGGTTGTTCCGCATCCGCGGATGCCGCAATTGCCGGTAGAAGCGGCGCACAAATTTCAGGTAATGTCGCTTCATGGGTCGGGGGCAACTTGCACGCGGGTGGCAAAATAGGCAAGTGGATTTCCTTGATGTTTTTGTGACGATAGGAAAGCATCGCGCGCATGGAGCTTTGGCAATCACTCATCCTCGGTTTGGTCGAGGGAATCACTGAATATCTTCCTGTCAGCTCAACGGGACATTTGCTCATCACCGAACGCTTGATGGGCATTGGCCTGGCCGATGACAAGACCGCGGCGGATGCCTTTGCGATCAGCATCCAGGGCGGTGCCATTGCCGCGGTGATGGGACTCTACTACAAGCACGTGTGGCAGATGTTTCTCGGCCTCCTCGGCAAATCGCCCGAGGGCCTGCAACTGCTGCTCAAGCTCATCGTCGCCTTCTGCCCCGCCGCCGTCACAGCATTGACTTTGGAAAAATGGATCAAAGGCCACCTCTTCGGTATCAATCCCATCATTTTCGCCTGGTTTGTGGGGGGCGTGATCATCTTGCTGGTCAGCCGGTGGAAACGCAACAACCCCCGCGCGGAAAACAGCAAGTCGCTCGCGGATCTGACGTGGCGCATGGCTTTGGTGATCGGACTGCTCCAATGCGTGGCGATGTGGCCGGGCACCAGCCGCAGCCTCATGACCATCGTCGGCGGCATCCTCGTCGGACTACGCCCGAAGGAAGCCGTGGAATTTTCCTTCCTCCTCGGTGTGATGACTCTCGGCGCCGCCACCGCGAAGGATTCCCTGGAATACGGCCCGCTGATGCTGCAGACCTTCGGCCTCGGCAACCTGATCGCCGGTTTCCTCGCCTCCACCCTATCCGCCGCGCTGGCGGTCAAGTGGCTGGTCACCTACTTGCAGAAACACGGCATGGAAATTTTCGGCTGGTACCGCATTGCCGTCGCCATCCTCGCGGCAGGCTTGGTCGGTTTCGGCATCTTGCATGAGCACCGCCCGGAAACGCTCCCTGAATCGAAGGAATCCAGCTCGGCGGAAGGCAGGAACTGACCTCTTCTCTTGTGGCTCATTTTGCTTGCCATGACTGGCCAAACAAGGAATCTTCTTCCCCGATGACCCGCCTACTCTCTCCCTGGCGCTGGATGCTTTGTCTCGCAGCGTTGGCATTGACCATGAACGCTGGCCATGCGCAACAACGCACGGTAGCCCTGCCCTTGGCGGATGGTTTCGACTACCCCGTCGGCAAGCCCGATGGCAAGGGCTACTATGTGGCCCGCGGCCTGCGCCTGCGCTCGCCGATCCATTTCGGCGAGGACTGGAATGGCCTGAGCGGCGGCGATACCGATATGGGTGATCCCATCTACGCGATCGCGGATGGCGTGGTGATGTTTTCCTACGACTGCGCCGCGGGCTGGGGCAATGTGATCCTCGTCCGCCATGCCTACCGCGACCCGCAAACCGGCCAGGTGCGCTTCTGCGATTCGCAATACGCGCACTTGCTGCAACGCATGGCCAAGGTGGGCGACACGGTGAAACGCGGCCAACAAATCGGCACTCTGGGCTCGAACCGAGGCATGTATGCCGCCCACCTGCACTTTGAAATCCGCCACAACCTCGCCATCGGCATGCAACGGGAATCCGTGCCGAAAACGATGGACAACTGGGCTGATCCGCGCACGTTCATCAACAAGTATCGCAAACTCAATCGTGAATGGCGCAAGCAGGCCACGCCCATCGGCACCTACACGGATTACCACGGCCTGAAGGGCCTGTAAGCGATGGCAATCATGGCACGCACTCAGAGTCCGCGCAAGATCGGTTGGAGCCTATTGCTTTTGCTGATCGTACTCGGCGCGCGCTATTACCTCAATCAATCCCGGGAGCACGCACGACCTACCCGCGCTCCCGCGCAGGAGGAAGTCGAGTCATCCACCTCCGTGCGGTCGGGCTGGACCATCCACCGCGCTTGCACCCTGGTGACCCATCCGCACAATGATGGAGATAGCTTCCGCGCCAAGCTACCCGACGGCAGCGAGCGCGAGTTCCGCCTGTATTTTGTCGACACGCCCGAGAGCCAGTTCAAGCGCTACCGCGATGGCAATACCAACGCGAAACGCATCGCGGAACAGGCCCGATATTTTAACAACATCAGTTCCGATCAGGCCGTGGCGATCGGCAGCAAGGCGAAACAATTCACGCTCTCGCTGCTGCGCGATACCCCCTTTGACATCATCACCAAACACGAGGCCGTGTTCGATAGCGAACGCCACTACGCGCACATCGAACTCCATTACGAGGCCCAGCGCCAGCGGCTCGATGAAATGCTCGTGCAGCGTGGATTGGCGCGCATCCACACCCAAGGTGCCGATCTCGCCGATGGCACTTCGTTGGAAAAACACCGACAACACCTGCGTGCGCTGGAGGCAAAGGCGAAACAACAGAAAATCGGCGCATGGCAATGATTCATCCCCTCATCACCGCCGCTCACGAACTGCGCGAAGCCTTGCGCGGCCTTGATTTTTCCGCTCCTGTCACCCACACCTATCAACCGCTCGACTACGCGTGGGAAACACACTGCCAGTATCTGGAACGCTGCGGTTCCGGAGAAAAAACCGTGCTGTTTCTCGGCATGAATCCCGGTCCCTACGGTATGGCGCAGACAGGAGTGCCCTTCGGGGAAATCCCCGCCGTGCGGGATTGGATGAAGATCAGCGGACCTGTCAACTCGCCTGCCAACCCGCACCCGAAGCGCCCCATCAGCGGCTTTGCCTGTCCCAAATCGGAAGTCAGCGGCAGACGGCTCTGGGGACTCTTCGCCGAGGAATTCCCCCATGCCCCCGACTTTTTTCAGCATCATTTCGTCGCCAACTACTGCCCACTCGTGTGGATGACCGCGAGCGGTGCGAATGTCACGCCGGACAAACTTTCCGTAGCCGAGATGCGCCCTGTCGAGGATGCCTGCCTCGCCCATCTGCGCAAGGTCATCGCCATTCTCAACCCGCAATTCCTCATCGGCGTGGGTGCCTATGCCGAACAGCGCCTGCGCCTGGCCGCGCCGGACTTCACGGGGACCATTGGCAAAATCCTCCACCCCTCCCCCGCCTCGCCCGCCGCGAATCGCGACTGGGCGGGCACGGCGCGAAAACAACTCATCGCGGCGGGCGTTTGGCAGAAATAAGCCGGGAAAATTTCACCGATGCTCCGAAGGTCTCCAGCCCACCCATTGTTTGAAGCGATTGGAAAAAGTAAACGCATTCTCATAGCCGACGGCATGGGCGATCGTTTCGATCTTATCGGTCGTCGTGCTCAACAATCGTTGCGCCCGCTGCATGCGCAGAAAAGTCAGTTGCTGCAAGGGACTGCGCCCCAGATGCTGGCGGCACAGACGACGCAAATGCTCATGACTCACATGCGCCAAGTCCGCCATCTGCTCCAGGCTCCATGACCGGGCGAGATTTTTTTCCACCAGTTGCCATAATTTCACAATGCGTTCATCGCGATGCTGCGGTTGTGCAAAACCCATCACATACTGGTGCAGCAAATTCACCCACGCTTCCTGTGCCTGCGGATGGTTGCGATACGCGGCCTCGGCGCGCAGGCCCTGTATCGCATACAGCAGAGGCTCGGGCGCGAAGGTTCCCATCACGGGTGTGCTGGAGGAAATGAACGACGGCGTCTCGCGCGACTCCGCGTAGCGCACCCAGCAGAATTTCCATGGCAGGCGCGGCAGGCATTGGAAGCGATTCATCACAAAGGGCGGCAGCAAACACGCCTGCCCTGCCACCAGCGATTCCCAGCGCCCATCCACCAGCACCTGACCACGGCCATCCATGCAGGCCATCATGTACGCGCCGTTCGGATTGATGCGACTGACGCGAAACGGATGGCTGGCCTGCATCACGCCGACATGAGCGATATGGTGCGTTTTCAATAGCCGACACACCGGCGCCTCTTGCAACCAGTCGCGCGGGTCCGCTGTATCGGAGCGTACGACTTCATACAAAGCACTCCCAAAGTTCTGCTCATCTTGATCTGAGTGCGTTTCCGCGTGACGCTCTTTCCTTACAGCCACGCACCGAGACTACCAGCCTGTCTTTCACTCACAAGCCCAAAACCACCGCGGATGTGGATTTTGGATATGCACTTGTGGAAATGTCTTATGGTTTCCGCGCGTAGTCTGCATATCATACACCCACTATGCCCAACCCTTGGACCGGAATCGGAAATCCCTACACCCGCACCGAAGTGCTGGATCGACTGCACGACACCCTTCGCAAAGGCGAATCCATCATCGCCGCCGGAGCCGGGACGGGCATCAGCGCGAAGTTCATTGAAAAAGGCGGCGCGGATTTGATCATCATTTACAATTCCGGCCGCTACCGCATGTCGGGCCACGGCTCGACAGCGGGACTGATGTCCTACGGCGATGCCAATGCCATCGCGATGGAGATCGGCGAATTCGAAGTGCTGCCCGTGGTGCAGGAAGTGCCCGTCATCTGTGGCGTCCATGCCACCGATCCGCGCCGCCGCATGTGGCATTGGCTCGGCAAGGTCAAGGACATGGGTTTCAGTGGCGTGAACAATTTTCCCACCCACTGCATCGTCGATGGCAAGTTCCGCCAGATTCTCGAAGAGACGGGCATGAGCGTGAAGAAGGAATTCGAGATGGTCGCCCTCGCCCGCCGCATGGACCTTTTCAGCATCGTGTATGTCGATGCTCCCGAGGAAGCCATCGCCATGGCCGAAGCGGGTGCCGATGTCATCATCGCCCACGTCGGCACCACGGTCGGCGGATCGATCGGTGTGGTCGATGCCACCATGTCCCTTCCCGAAGCCGCCAAACGCACGCAAACCATCATCGATGCCGCGTCCACCGTGCGCAAGGACATCATTTTCCTCAGCCACGGCGGTCCCATCAATACGCCGGAGGATGCCGCCTACATCAACGAGCACACCGATGCCGTGGGCTTCGTGGGAGCCTCCAGCCTGGAGCGCATGGCAGTGGAAAATTCCCTCGTCGATCTGACCAAACAATTCAAAGCCATCCCCGTAAAACGCAAATTCTAACATGTCAACCATCGCAGTCATCGGAACGCTCGATTCCAAGGGCCTGGAGCACGCATTTGTCGCCGCGGAAATCCGCAAGCGCGGCCACGAGGTGTTGCTCATCGATCTCGGCACGGGGGGTGATCCTGTGGTCACTCCTGACATCACGCGTTACGAAGTCGCCGCTGCCGCCGGACTGGACTTGCAGCCCTTGCTCGATCGCCACGACCGCGGCGAATGCGTGGTCGCCATGTCGCAAGCCGCGCCCGTCTTGTTGGAAAAACTCGCGCGCGTGGCAAAAATCCACGGCGTCATTTCTCTCGGCGGAGGTGGTGGCACCGCACTCGCCACCGCCGCGATGCGCGCCCTGCCGCTCGGTTTCCCCAAGCTGATGGTTTCCACACTCGCCAGCGGCAACACCGCGCACTACCTCGGCACCAAGGACATTGCCATGATGCCTGCCATCGTCGATGTCGCCGGTCTCAACCGCGTCTCGCGCATGGTCTTCACCCGCGCCGCCGCTGCGATTTGCGCAATGGTTGAAGCGCCACTGGAAACCGGTGAGAGCAAGCCCATCATCGCCGCCAGCATGTTTGGCAACACCACCGAATGCATCGATCACGCTAAACAAGTGCTGGAAGAAGCGGGGTATGAAGTCCTCGTTTTTCACGCCACCGGCACCGGCGGCAAAGCCATGGAAGACCTCATCGCCAGCGGTATGGTCAGTGGCGTGCTCGATGTCACCACCACCGAGTGGGCCGATGAACTCGTGGGCGGCACCCTCAGCGCCGGACCGACACGACTCGACGCCGCCGCCAAAGCGGGCATCCCCGCCGTCATCGCCCCCGGCTGTCTCGATATGGTGAACTTCGGCGCCCGCGAAACCGTTCCCGCGAAATTCAATGACCGCCAGTTTTACATCCACAACCCCCAAGTCACCCTCATGCGCACCAATGCCGAGGAATGCGCGCAACTCGGGAAAATCCTGGCGGAAAAAGCCAAAACCTACACGGCACCCGTGACCGTGATGATCCCCGCAAAAGCGATCAGCATCATCAGCGCCGAAGGCCAGGCCTTCCACGATCCCGATGCCGACAAAGCCCTGTTCGATGCCATCCACCAACACTGCACCGCCCCCATCATCACCCTAACCGAAACCATCAACAGCCCCATCTTCGCCAAAGCCGCCGCCAAACAGCTGCTACGCAACATCGAGTTGGCAGGTAAGTTATAGGTTATTGGTTATCAGTGAATTGTAAAAAATCAAAACACCACCACACCCCATTCTGAATTTCTGTCACAACCATTCTCCACCTCTCCTTCCACTGATCACTGCCTTGTCCGCCATAGCTTTAGCGACGGCGGATCACTTCACACTTCACTCTTCACATTCACCACTTAAAAAAATGATCCGACACTACGGCGTATTCCAATTCAAACCAGAAATCACCCCGGAACAAATCGACGAATGCTTTCGCGAGATGATGGGCATGGTGGGCCAGATCCCCGGCTTGCTCTCGATGGAGCACGGCCCCTACCAAAGCTCGGAAGGTCTCAACGATGGCTACACCCACGGTTTCCTGATGACCTTCGATACCGCCCAAAGCCGCGATGAATATCTTCCTCACCCGGAGCACGAACGCGTGCGCCAAATCGTGGCACCACGCCTCGATCGCCTCGTGGTATTTGATTTCGCTTGGTAATTCCCACTTCTCTTTTTTATGAAAACGCTTTTCTGCATTCTTTTACTCCTTTCTCTCGCCAAGGCGCAAACTCCACTCTTCAACGGAACATCACTCGATGGTTGGGAGATTCGCGCGGGGGAGGAAAAATGGTGGCGCGTGCAGGATGGCATGATCACCGGCGGATCGCTCACGGAAAAGGTTCCTCACAATACCTTTCTCTCCACGAAAAAAAGCTACCAGAACTTTGACCTGCGTTTTCAAATCAAACTCACCAAGGGCGATGGCTTCATCAACTCCGGCCTGCAACTGCGCAGCACCCGCGTGCCTAACAACTCGGAGATGTGCGGGTATCAGGTCGATGCCGGGATCGGCTGGTGGGGCAAGCTCTACGATGAATCCCGCCGCAACAAAGTCATCGGCGAGCCCGTCGATGCCGCCGCCATCAAGGCCGCGGCGAAAGACTGGGACTGGAACGACTACCGCATCGTCTGCGAGGGCAAGCGCATCCGCAGTTGGATCAACGGCGTGCCCGCGCTCGACTACACCGAGACGGATCCCGCCATTCCCCTCTCGGGATTGATCGGCCTCCAAGCGCACGGAGGCGGAAAATTTCTGGTGCAATTCAAAAACATCACGCTCACCGAACTGCCCGCCACCGTTGAATTCCAAGGAGCCAAAGAACCGAAGCCCCTGCCCATCGCCCAAGCCAAGCCTCGCACTCCACAAGAACAACAAGCCGCTTTTCATCTGCCTCCGGGATTCGAGATCGAACTCGTCGCCGCGGAAGACCCTACCATCCCCGCCGGAAAATTCATTTCCGTTTATTTCGACCAACGCGGCCGCATGTGGACGCAGACCGCGCTGGAGTATCCCGTCGATGCGAATGAAAACGCCGCCATTGCCGATGCCCTTTACGCCAGCAAGGCGAAGGACAAAATCCTCATCTACAATCGCGAGTCCGTCTTTGGCAAACCCCTTCCCGCCGATGGCCTGAAACCCGACCACGTGTTCGCCGATGGCCTCGCGATTCCGTTAGGCATTCTGCCCTGGGGCGATGGCTCGAAATGCTACGCGCAACACGGCCGCAACATCGTTTTGCTCACCGATACCAACAACGACAGTGTTTCCGACAAAAGCGAGGTCATCCTCGAAGGCTTCGGCGTGCAGGACTCGCACCTGTTTCCCCACCAATTCACCCGCGCCCCCGGTGGTTGGATCTGGTTCGCACAGGGCGCCTTCAACTACAGCAACGTCAAACGCCCGCAGGACCCGAAGGAAAAAGCCATCAAGTTCGACCAAACCCGCATGGCGCGCTTCCGTCCTGATGGCAGTGAGTTTGAAATCACCTCCAATGGTCCCTGCAACATCTGGGGCTTCGTCATGGATCGCAATGGCGAGTCATTCATCCAGGAGGCCAACGACTTCGGCTATGGCGTCATGCCCTTTCACGAATACGCCAACTACCCCGGTTGCTCGAACGGCCAGTGGAAAAGCTACGCGCCGGAATTTCCTGGCACCTTTGTGAAACAGCGCTTCGGCGGCACGGGACTCAGCGGTCTGTGCCTCACCGATGCCGCAGGTGCTTTTCCCGCTCCGTATGGCAATCTCATGCTCGTGGCGAACCCCATCACCTCCCGCATCAACACGGTGGTGATGCAGCGCGATCAACCATCGCCCGACCATTATCTCACCGACTGGCAGTTCAATCGAATCGGGGATTTCGTCACCTGCGATGATCCCTGGTTCCGTCCGGTTGCCATGACACTCGGTCCCGATGGATGCGTTTACATCGTCGATTGGTACAACAAAATCATCAGTCACAACGAAGTGCCGCGCGCTCATCCGGATCGCGATAAATTGCGCGGTCGCATCTGGCGCATCAAACACAGCGGACAAAAGAAATTCGAGGTGCCCGACTTCACCAAGCTCGACAATGCCGCTTTGCAAAAGCTCCTGAAATCCCCCTCACTGACGCAAACTCAAATCGCCGCACAAGCCCTCGCCGACCGCAAGGTGACGCCGAGCGATCTCACGGAAGTGCCCGCACTCATGGCGCACACGCCGACCCTTGAGCAGCTCGAAAAATCGGCCTCTTCACCCAGCATCCACGTCCGCCGCGAAACCGCACGCGCACTCGCAGAAACGGCCACCGTTTCCCCCGCTTTGCTGAAACTCCGCAAAGACTCCGATAAAAATGTGCGACGCGAGGCTCTGACCAGCATCGGCTACTGGCTTGGAAAAGCGGACGACAAAAACCCCTTGTTCCAGGCCTTGCTCGACTTCGAACTCGCCGCCTTGCCCCAACCGGTCGCTCCAAGCACCCACGGTGGCAAACCCATGCCGGTTCGCGAGGCCTACGATCGTGAATTCGAGCGCTATGTCGTGCGCTTGCTGCTCGAACGTCACGCCGCCGCGCTCTCTTCCTTCCTCGCCACCGATGCCGCCGCGAAACTCCCCGTCGAGAGTTTTCTACTCGCCGCACTCGCCCTGCCCGCCGCCGATGGTGCGCCCATCATCGCCAGGCGTGTCAGCGAACTGAAGCGCAGCCTCAATGACGAGGAAGTCCTGCGTCTGGTGCAAGCGATCCAAAATCCCGCGATCCAACAATCGCTGAGCGCCGCCATCGAAAACCCCGCCACCAGCCAGGCCATCATCGATGCCTTGCTGAAAAACAAGAGCCGCATATCACCCGAGCAAATCCAAGCGCTCATCGGCGGCACCGTCGATCGCTTGTTTGCAGGAAAGGCGGAAGACGTCACGCGCGCCATCGAACTAAGTGCCGCATTCGCGTTGAAAAATACTGGCGATCGCCTGCAAAAAATCGCCCTCGATTCTGCCGATACCGCCACCCGTATCGCCGCACTCGATGCACTCGCCGCACAACAAAATGCCAATCCCATTCCTCTCACATCCTTGCTCAATCATGCCGATCAAAGCGTGCGCGTAAGCACGCTCAAGGCTCTCGCATCCTCACGCCAAGCGGATGCCGGTGCAGCCACCATGGCAGGTCTCGCGCAAGTGCCCCCAACCATGCGAGCGCCCATCATCGAGATCCTGGTTTCCCACAAAATCGGTGCTTCCGCCGTCGTCGCCGCCTGCCTCGCACAACAACCTCTCAAGGCCGAAGACCTTAGCAGCATCACCCTCGATCGCTTGCAAACCGTGCTCGGCAATGATCCGGAATGGCAAAAACTCCTCACGCAACTCGGCGACAAGTTCCGCTCCGTGCTTCAACTCAACGGCAACAACCAAGCGCAAGTTCCGACCGCCATTTCCCTGCCCGGACCTTTCACCATCGAGACCTGGGTGAAACTCCGCCCGGGCATCGACAACCGCGACAGCATCGGCGGCGCGAACGACCAACTCGATCTCAACTTCGCCGGCGAACTGTTCCGCGTCTACTGCGGCTCCCACGGCGGCGATGTTCTCATTGCGAAGAAAAAAATCATCGCCGGTCTGTGGACCCACGTCGCCGCCACCCGCGATGCCGCAGGTCGTTTCAAGATCTACCTCAATGGCGAGCTCGACAGCACCAGTGCCAAGTCCGCCAATCATCCGATAGAAAAAATCCTCATCGGCTGGAGCACGCCCCAGGGCGGAACCGATGGACAGTTCGCCGAATACCGCATCTGGAATCGCGAACGCAGCGCAGCCGAGATCCGCAATTTTTTCGACCGCAGTCTTCCCGCGGGCGATGCCGGACTTCTTTACAACGGCAGCAACGACAAAGGATGGGGCGCGACGAACAAAGCCGCGATGTTGACCCGCACGCTGGACCTGCCGCCGGTGATGAGCCTGAGCCAGGCGACCGAATTCGACAAAACCTACGAACACTACCTGAGCCTGATGAAGGCCGGTGGCAACGTAGAGTCGGGCAAGGCCCTCGCCGCCCTGTGCAGTTCCTGTCACCAGTTTGGCAATACCGGCGGCAACATCGGCCCCAACCTCAGCAGCGTGGGCTCCATGGGTCCCGAAGCCATCGTGCGCAACATCCTCACGCCCAATGCCGCGATCGAACCAGGCTATCGGATTTTCCGCGTGACTCTGAAGGACGGTTCGCTGCTCGATGCCTTTTTTGTCAGCGAGGACAAGGATGCCATCGTCGTCAGACAAATGGGAGCGGGTGACAAACGCATCGAACGCAAGAACATCGTGTCCACCCAGTTCCTGCGCCAAAGCCTCATGCCCGAGGGGCTATTGGCTTCTTTCACCGATCAACAACGCAAGGACCTTTTTGCCTACCTGATGTCGCTGAAGTAAGGAGAAGTGTGCAGCACCTGCAAGAGCCCCGCCACCCATCGCGTATGATGTCATGATGAATGCCTGGATTTCACGCAGCCTGATGGTGCCCGCGCTCCTTGGTGCAGGGGCGGCCCTTTGTTTCATGACCGATACACCCGCCACCAGCCAAGCGGAGGAAGCGCCGGTCAGAAAAAAGATCGTCTTCGTCGCTGGCAAACCAAGCCACGGCAAAGGTCAGCACGAACACCGCGCCGGCTGTATGCTCCTGGCCGGGCATTTGAACAAAAGCGGTTTGCCCGTCGAAGCCGTTGTCGTCGATAACGGCTGGCCTGCCGACAACGCGGTGTTCGATGGCGCTTCCGCCGTGGTGATCTACTCGGACGGCGGTGGCGGTCACCCTGGCATTCGCCAACTCGCCACATTGCGAGCGATGGCGAAAAAAGGCGTGGGCATCGGCTGCATCCATTATGCCGTCGAGGTGCCGAAGGGGGAACCGGGCGATGCGTTTCTCGACACGATAGGCGGGTATTTCGAAACGAATTGGTCTGTCAATCCCCACTGGGATGCTTCCTTTGTCATGCCCGCACATGAGATTTCTCGCGGAATCAAGGACTATGAAATGCGCGATGAATGGTACTACCACATGCGTTTTCGCAAAGACATGGAAGGCGTGACACCCATCCTTTCCACACTGCCACCTGCGGAGACACTGAGCCGCCCGGACGGCCCCCACTCCGGCAATCCTCACGTCCGCGCCGCCGTGCTGGAGCGCAAGGAAAAACAACATGTCATGTGGGCCTTCGAGCGTCCTGCGGCAGCGGGCAGTGGTCGCGGCTTCGGCTTCACTGGCGGGCATTTCCACAAAAACTGGCAAAACGATCAACAGCGCCGCATCGTGCTCAACGCAATCGCCTGGATCTCCGGCCTTGCCGTGCCCGAACAGGGCGTCGCGTCCCCGGCCCCGAGCGATGACCAAATGCTCGAAAATCTCGATCCGAAGTAGTTTTGTTAGAGCATGGGTTGTCGTCATCATCTCGCCGGCGCAGCACCTTCCCTGTTCACTCCTGATTGACACATGCGTGTGATTGCTATTGTCTGCCCCTGTGCCAGCACAACACAACATCCGCCGCGCCGCTCATGCCGCCCTTCACGCCTGGGGCAAGGGGCATGATTACGCGGAAACTCTCGTCGAACGCCACGCCCAGCGCTATCAACTCTCCGCGTCCGATCGCGGATTGCTCAATGCCATTCTTTTCGGTGTGCTGCGGCATCGACGGGTGCTCGATCATTTCATCAGTGAAATGCGCCGCGGCAAGCTGGACATGGATGCGCGCGATCTCCTGCGCATCGGCCTGTTTCAGGTGCTGATCCTCAACATCGCCGACCACGCCGCCGTCAATGAAACCGTGGAAGCCGGCAAAGCGAATATCCGCGGTTTGCTCAATGCCGTGCTGCGTCGCGCGGTCGGACAAAAGGCGAAGTTGTTAGAGTCGCTCAACGACCTGCCACCGGCCGAACTGCACTCGCATCCCGATTGGCTCTTCAAGCGCTGGCGCAAGCACTACGGCACGGACCAAGCCATCGCGCTGATGGAGTGGAATCAGGAGCCAGCGGAAAATTACGCGCACTACAATCCGCTCAGCAAACAACCCTGCCCGCTGGAAGATCCCCTGCCTGACGTGCCCGGATTTTTCCGCGTCGAAGGAGCCGTGCCGATGAAACTGATCCGCGATGGCGTCATCTACATGCAGGATCCCGCCACGCGCCACAGCGTGGAAATGCTGGCCCCGCAACCCGGCGAAACCATTCTGGATGCCTGCGCCGCCCCCGGTGGCAAAGCGGCACTCATCGCCGCCGCCATGGAAAATCGCGGCACGCTCATCGCCACCGATTCCAATGAAAAACGCCTGCCGCGTCTGGAAGAAAACTTGCAACGCCTGCACGTGACCTGCGCGAAAGTTTCCCGGCACGACTGGCTCGAACCGGCACCGACCGAATGGCACAACACCTTCGACGCTATTTTGCTGGATGTTCCCTGCTCGAACACCGGCGTGCTGCGCCGTCGCGTGGATGCCCGTTGGCGCTTGCTGCCGAAGGATCTATCGGATTTGCCGGTCATCCAAAAACGCATCCTGGAAAACGCCCTGCCCTGCTTGAAAAAAGGCGGTCGTTTGGTTTATTCCACCTGTTCGATCGAGCCCGAGGAAAATACCAAACTCATCTCCGATTTGCTCAAGGAGCATCCGGAACTATCGCTGGTCAAAGAAAAACAAGTGCTGCCCTGCGTCGATCACACCGATGGCGCCTACTGCGCGCTGCTGCATCTCGCCTAACGATTTCTCATGAAGCCCAGCCGCATGCCCTTGCTGATCACCGCAGCGGTGCTGCTGTTTTTCTACGTTCCGATCGCGCTGCTGGTGCTGCATTCCTTCAATGAATCGCGCTACGGCACGACCTGGCAGGGCTTCACGTGGAAGTGGTATGAGACGCTCTTCCAGCGCGCCGATCTGTGGCGTGCGCTGCAGCATTCGTTGGGCATCGCCCTGCTCGCCAGCCTGATCGCGATGATTCTGGGCACCTGCGCGGCATTCGCTCTGCATCGGTACCGCAGTCGCTGGCAAAGCGCCCACCGCCTGCTGCTTGCGCTCCCCCTGGTGCTGCCAGAGGTGCTGATCGGCATGTCGTTGCTGTCATTTTTCGTCGCCCTGAGAGTCCCACTGAGCATGGTGACGGTCACCATCGCCCACATCACCTTCTGCCTCGGCTACGTCGCGTTGGTGGTGCAGGCGCGCTTGCAAGACTTCGATTTTTCCGTGATCGATGCCGCTCGCGATCTGGGAGCCACACGCTTTCAGGCAAACCTCCACGTGATGCTGCCGCTGCTCGCTCCGGGCATCGTGGCGGGAGGGTTGCTGGCATTCACGCTATCGATCGATGACTTCGTGGTCACCTTTTTTGTCAGTGGAGCGGGTGCGGATACCCTGCCGCTGAAAATCAACAGCATGATCCGGCACAGCAAGGAGCTGCCCGTCATCAACGCGCTCTCGACCCTGCTCTTGCTCGCCACCTTTTTCCTCGTCGCCATCAGCCAGCGCCTGCTGCGGCGCAAGACAGGATGAAACCAAAGTCCGCTCAGAAGGCGCTTTTTGATTGACGCAACACAGCTCTTTGCTAGGGTGATCTCCTAACACACAAGGAGGTTACGTGGACAACGGATTATTGCACACAGAAAAAATTTTAGCGGACCGGAAAACGTTTTACATCGATCTCAAGGAGAACTCGCGAGGGATGGTGGTCAAGATCACGGAGGATGTGGGCGGCAATCGCGACACCATCATGGTCCCCGCCGAAATTCTCGGCGATTTCATCCAGGCCTTGCAAGAGGTGAAAAACACGGCGGACCAGCATTCCGACTGAGCCCGCCTGTCTTGAGCCCAAGGATCCTCACATCACTTCATGAACACACCTGCCTCCGTCACCGTTGCCCGTCTCACCTACATTCTCATCTGTGAGTTGCTGGCGGTAGCGGTCTCGCTGACGTTCTCGGATGCTCTTCCGCTCTGGCTCGCACTGGTCGGCGGCCTGACGATCGCGGGATTTTTCATCCTGATCGAGAGCACGCTGAAGGGCTTCACGTTGCGCGGTTTTTCCACGGCCACGTTCGGCTTGGGCGTCGGCTTGTTTTGCGCCTGGCTGATCACCCGCGTGGACATCGCGGAGCTGGTGGCAAACATGGTGCGGGAAAACGCGCCGCAGCCCACGGACGACGAAAGCATCGAACGCCGTTTGATCATGAATGAGCGGGCGGAGGCCGTGCGGCTCGCGATCAATGTCTCCCTCTACGCCAGCCTCGGCTTTCTCGGTGCCGCCATCGCCCTGCGCAGCAATCGCGATGATTTCGCCTTCATCATCCCTTTCGTCCGTTTCCGTCAGGAAGGTTCGCAGGGGCGACCTGTCGTGCTGGATGCCGATGCCGTCATGGACAGCCGCGTCATCAACATCGCCAAGGCCGGTTTTCTCGGCGGGCGCCTGATTGTGCCGAGCTTCGTATTCCAGGAGCTGCAAAGCCTCGCCTCCTCCAGCAATCTCGCCCAGCGCACGCGCGGGCAGCGCGGCGTGGACGTGATGGAGAAGATGCGCAGTGATGCCAGCACGCAGATGGCGATCCACGAGGCGGGAAAAATGTCCGAGGACACCCCGTATCACACACGCATGATTGACATCGCACGGCTGCTCGATGGCCGTTTGCTCACCAATGACGAGACACTGGCGAAAATCGCGCGACTGCAAGGCGTGATGGTTCTCAACCTGCACGAGCTCACCGACGCGCTCAAGCCCTCCATCGTGGTCGGGGAGAAAATGCGTTTGGCCCTGGTGCGCCCCGGCAAGGAGGATCACCAAGCCGTTGGCTACCTCAGCGATGGCACCATGATCGTGGTCAATCAGGCCGCCGAACTCATCGGCAGCTCCCAGACCGTTCACGTCATCAGCACGCTGCAAACCAGCAACGGCCTCATGGTCTTTGCAGAGCTGGACCAGAACTGATGCGGCATGCGTGGCCTGAGGGGCAAAAAGCCATGAATTTTTCGCTCTTCGCTTGACTGGACGGCCCGATGCGGGCATGTTCCGCGCGTCATGCTTTCCGACTACCTGCCTGTATTTTTCCAGATGCTCATCGCCATCGGCTTTGCGGTGGTGGTTCTTTCTCTCAGTGTCGTATTCGGAAAATCCGCGCGCACCAATGAGACCAAAGACAGCGCCTACGAGTGCGGCATGCTTCCCATCGGCGATGGCGCTCCCAGGTTTTCGGTAAAATTCTACCTCGTCGCGATGTTGTTCGTGATTTTCGATATTGAGGTCGTTTTCATGTATCCGTGGGCCGTGCAGTTCCGCGACATGATACAGGTCTCCACCGTACCTCTTCTGAGCATCGCTGGTTTCGCCGGCATCCTCGCTCTGGCCTACGTTTACGCCCTGAAAAAAGGCGCTCTCAACTGGAAATCCTGAACTGCCTTCCCGGGTGCGCGACGCAGCAGTCGTCGATTCCTGCACTCCTGAGTTTATTAGGCACAAATCACACAGTCTCCGGCGTTACTTGTTCATAACACAAGGCCTGACATAACGCTCCTTTTCGCTTTCACCGCCTTCCGCGTCATCAGACACATCCAACACACCTCATGCCCGATCCACACACGGAGCCTTCCTCCGCCACGCCCGCTTCTTCCTCCCCCGCCCATAACACACAGACTCCCACGATCCGATTTTCGCTCATCGGATTATTGACGCTTTGTCTCGTATTGATCGTCGCCACCGGGGCGGCGTTTCACTTTTTCTCACACCTTCACTCAGCTCCGATCGCAAGCAATCCCCCTGAGAAAACTCTCGCCGCAGCCGAACAAGAGCAACCCTGGGGCCAATTGTTAGTCCAGGATATCACCATCGAGCAGCCCACGGAATATGTTTCCTTCGAGTCCACCGGAGAACGGAAAACGTTATGGTTTTTCGGTTCGTGCAATGCGAGCCAGACCACCAATATTCTGAGCGCCGCCGGGCTTTCCGATGCGGAGATCGCTGCCATTCTGCACAAAGATCGCACGACCACAGACGCGGCGGGAACCACCATCGCCCCCACGGAATCGATGATACTCGGCCTCAAAGCAGAAGTTCGCGCGAAGCTCTATCGGGAACTCGCCCGTTGGCCGGAAAACACTTTGTGTGTCGCGCCCTACCATCTCACGACGGAACCGATCGAAGCGATTTTCGCCAGCAAGAGCATCAAGCCCGAAACCATCGATCTGATCCGCAGCCTCACCTTTCAGCGCGGTGGCATTACCTGCTTCAGCGATGTCAATCTGGTTCTCAACCGACTCTCCTCTCCCGAGGAAAAAATCAGCCTGTTGCAGGCGCTGACGTATCAACAAGCCACGCTCGTGCAAGTGCACATCAACGATCAAACGGACATCAATCAGCTGCTCGGTTATTGGGGAGCGGTGCCGGAAGTGAGATCGAAGGATCTGCGCCCGCTGCTTGAATCGATCCAGAAAACGCCACAGGGGTTCAATCTCAGCCTCTTGTATTTTCTCCCGCCTTTCGCTCGCGAGCGTTTGTTCACTTACCCCTTTCCCAGCAAACCCGGCGACACAAGAATGGACTGCCACTGGACGGCGTTGAATTTTTTCAATGCCACGACCGACGACCGTTACCAGGACACCGCCTATGCCAGTGCCTACGTGAATGAAAACTTCTATCAAATCGGCGCCGCCACGCAGTGTGGTGATCTGATATTCCTGCGCGATTCCTCAAGAGCCATCGTTCACTCGGCCGTGCACATCGCCGCCGATATCGTGTTCACCAAGAACGGTATCAATTACGCGCAACCGTGGATTTTGATGCGGATGGAACACCTCCTCGATGTTTACACCCAGGAAAAACCGCCCGAAGTGATTTACTACCGTCGCAAGCAATCGTAGCACTCACACCGAGTGCACGGCATCGATCAGGTCCTTGGCAAAGCGGACCACGGCCTCCACGGGATCGGATTCCTTGGCATGCAATTCCACCTGCTTTACCAAGGCCGAGCCGACGATGACGCCATCGGCATGTTCCGCCACCTCGCGCGCCTGCTCGGCGGTAGAGATGCCGAATCCCACGCAAACGGGCACGGTAGCGTGCTGCTTCAGCGAAGTCACCAAGGCCCCGATGTGAGCTGAGGGCGCGCCGTGAGCCCCGGTCACGCCAGTGCGCGACAAAGCATAGATGAAACCTTCCGCCTGCGCCGCCAGCATACGGGCACGCGGCTCGGGCGTGTTTGGCGCGATCAGGCGAATGCGCAACAAATCGGTATTGCCATCGAAATCATGGCTCTGTCCGGCTTCATCCGGAGGCAAGTCCAGCAACAGAATGCCATCCGCTCCCGCCGCCACGGCATCGGCTTGAAATGTCTCAAAGCCATAGGCGAAAATCGGATTCAGATAGGTGAAAAGCACCAGAGGCGTTTCATGTGTTTTGCGGAAATCGCGGATCAGCTCGATCACGCGCCGCGTGGTCATGCCCGCTTTCAGCGCGCGCTCGGCCGCCATTTGGTTGACGATGCCATCGGCAAGAGGATCGGAAAACGGCAAGCCAAGCTCCAACACATCCGCTCCCGCATCTGCCAATCCCCTGAGGATGGCGAGAGACCGATCATAATCCGGATCGCCTGCCGCCACATAGGCGACAAATGCTTTTTTCCCTTGTTGTTTCAGTTCTGCGAATGTGCGTGTGATGCGGTTCATGAAATCATCTAACGTTTTTTGATGCGTTTGCCGGAGAGCCGGGTGGCCAGCAGGTTCGGGCACATGCCTTTCAAGCGCAACTGCTCGCAACCTGCCTCGATGTGGATCGATTGGCGGATGGGACGATAGCCGAGACGGCGCGTAATGCAATCATTGAGCAAATCAATGTGCGCGTCCTCGAATTCGACGACCTTGCCGCAATCGACACAGACCAGGTGGTTGTGCGATGGTTTATCGAGGAAATTCGGGTCGTAGGTTTTTTCCTCAGAGCCCAGATCAATCTCGCGCAGCAGCCCCGCTTCCACCAGCAAGCTGATGGTGCGATAGACCGTCGCCCTTGAGGCGCGGGAATCGGTGCGGTGGATGCGATCAAACAACTCCTCTGCCGTGAAATGTTCGTCCTTGGCAAAAATCGAGCGCACGATCGAGTCGCGCTGCGAGGTCCGCCGCAGCGAACGTCGTTTCACAAATGCATTGAAGCGCTCCAGTATTGATTCCTCCATCCGTCGCCCCCAAGCTAGTGGAAAGGCATCGGATGAAAAGGAAAAAAGCGACAGGCCCCGTCACGGCACGACCATCGTTGTCGGCGGTGGTGGCGTCAGGTTCATCGGCTTGGGCAGCACCTTGCGCGCCTTCGGCGTAACATCGGCATAAATGCCCACCAAGGCCATGCCAATCAGACCGACAAACCCGGCGAAGCCCACCGTGATCGCCGTGCACATACTGACCACAAAGGGCGTGAAAAACAGCAAGCCGATCACCAGCCAACTCGGCTTCACCTCATACGCGTGAATCACCAGGCGCAGCCGTGAACGCGCCACCGTAAGCCCCAGGACCACATAGCAAAACGTCGCCGCCAGGCCGTTCAGGTTGAAGAAAATCTGAAACAAGGAGGCATGCATTTTGTGCGTCACCATCGCGCAAAAAACCAAGGAAACGGATGCCGAAAACAGGAACGATCCGAGGAACAGCACCACCACGCCGATGCGCGCCCCGATGTGCCGGAACGATGAAGCTCCGATCATGCCCGCGCAACACACCGCCGCGCAGCCAAGCACGGAAAGTCCACACATCAGCTCTTGCAGAAACTCCACGCCGCCGATGAAATAGCGCACCACCACGTAGGGGAGCAGGGAGATCAGGCTCAGCGCGCAGACCGACCACAGGATGAGAAATTTCCCTTTCACCACCGCCCATCGATCGAGCCGCGTGAGCAACAGCAACTCGTGATTTCCTTCCTCCAATTCCTGCCCCATCAAAATCAACCCACCCAGCGGCATCAGCACGCCGCAGACCAGAGCCACCACATTCCAGAATGGCCCGGACTCCACCAGCATCCACAAATTGAGAATGCCCGGATATTCATTGCGCATCACCGAGCCCATGGAGAACTCCATCGCCATCGCCGCGATCGCCAGCACATGAATGCCCAAAAACGGGTAAACAAAGCTCGCACGGCGCATGCCCTGCTGCAGCTCCTTCACCGTCATGGGGTGCAGGCGATCCGGTAGCTCTCTGGCATCAGTCATGGTAGACCAGTTGTGGGGAATTTTCCGCCGCCTGACAAGCCTGCATTTTGAGCCGTCGTCCGTAACAGGGAAATTGGCTGATTCTCCCATATCCAAAGACAATTTCCGCACGGCACGGCGCTCCTACTTTGTGAATTATCCGCTGGCTTATTGGCGCAGCTTGACTACAGTTTCAACGTCGCACTCATCGTATGCCTGATCCCACCCTTCCTCCGCACGAGCAAGCCATTCCGGAAAGCCTGAAAAAACTGCTGGCGGAGTATCGTCGCAAGCTGTGGCGCAACAAGATCGGTGAGGCCATTTTGGCCGGCATCATCGGCCTGGTGGTCTCGTTTCTCTTGGTTTTCGCGCTGGATCGTTTCGTGCAAACGCCCGCCTTTTTGCGTTTGTTCATTTTGCTGGCAGGCACCTCGCTTTTCGCGGTGTTCGCGCCGCTGTGGATGCGCCGTTGGGTGTGGGGGCATCGCCGCGAAAATGAACTGGCCCGGCTCATCGCGCGCAAGCACCCGAACCTCGGCGACCGCTTGCTCGGCATCATCGAACTGCAGGAGCAAAACGAGACCAAGGACTCGCTCTCCCCGCGCCTGCGTGTGGCGGCCATGGAGACCGTGGCGGCAGATGCGGAGAAACAAGGCCTGCAATCAGCCCTGCCATCGACGTGGTTGAGAAAAGCCCTGCTCGCCAGCGTGGTTCTCATCGCCATTACCGTCGTCGCTTTCTTCTATGCGCCCAAGGCCGGCATCAATGCGCTGAAACGCTGGGCCATGCCTTTGCAGGAAACCGAGCGCTACACCTTTACCAAGTTGGAAAAAGTGCCGGGCACTCTGGTGGTGCCTCACGGCGAAGCGTTTTCCTTTACCGTTCGCCTTACCGCCGATTCGGAGTGGACACCCGCCACGGGCGAGGTGCGCATCGGTGCGAATCCCGGCGTGGTCGTGAATCTCTCGGATCGCCAGTATGCTTTCAATCTCCCCGCACAGCACACACCCACCACGCTAGCACTGACCATTGGCGATGCCCGGCACTCGATCCGTATCGAGCCGACCATGCGCCCCGCCATCGATCTCGCCGAAGCCGTGCTGAAGTATCCCGCCTACCTGCAGTTGCCCGATGAGACGATAGACCTGAAAACAGGTGTCGCCACCGCCGTTTCCGGCTCGCAATTGCAGTTCCGGCTCAATGCCACACGCGCCCTCGAAAAAGCCTCGCTCGGTCCCGTCACTCACATTCCCAATCCGGAAAAACCCGCGCCCACCATCCCCGCACCGGGATTCCGCGCCGAGCTCAACGTGTCTGGCAATCAAGCGACTTCCGCCCTCATCCCCGTGGCTGGTGATTCTTTCGATGTGCCTTTCGCTTGGACGGATACCTTCCAACTGGAGGGCGATAACAGCTTCCGCCTGCGTGTCGAGGCGATCCAGGACAATGCTCCCTCCGCCTACATCCAGGGCATCGAACGCCAGCACGTGATGCTGCCCGAGGAAACGATCGACTTCGATGCGCTCGCCGAGGACGACTTCGGACTCACTGAGCTGGGACTCGAATGGAATGGCGAGGCTGGCCAGTCCGCCGTCGCCTCCTCGCTGGCACAGGGTTCTCTCAAACTCCTGCCCGGCTCGCCCTCCTCGAAACGCTTGGCGAAAAACACCTCGTTCAGCCCCGCCGCGCTGAAAATCGGACCGCAAAAGCTCATTCTCCGCGCCTACACGCAGGACTTCATGCCAGACCGCCAGAAGGTCTATTCGGAGCCGATCACGCTCTTCATCCTGACCCGCGATGAACACGCGCAGATGCTGAAGAATCAGTTCGACCGCGTCGTCGGCGAACTCGAGGACGCGACCCGCCGCGAGCAGAATTCCAACGAGGAAAACCAACGCCTCGAGCGCATGAAGCCGGAGGATTTGCAGAAAGAAGAAAACCGCAAGCGCCTCGAAGCCCAGCAAAAAGCCGAGCAAGAAAACATGCAGCGCATGGCGGACCTCGAAAAACGCATGGAAAAACTCCTCAAGGACTCCACCCGCAATGGCGACATCGATAAGGAGACCATGAAAAAAATGGCGGAGACCATGAAATCACTCGGCGAACTGGCGCAGCAAGACATGCCCAAAGTGGAAAGCAAGCTCGGCGATTCCCAGCAGCAAAACAGCACGCCCGAACAGGCGCAGAAGGACGTGGCCAAGGCCGTGGAGGAACAGAAAAAAGTCCTCGAAAAAATGCAGAAGACTCTCGAAAAAGCCCGCGATGCGAACAAGGACATGGAAGCCTCCACCTTTGTCAATCGCCTGAAAAAAGCCGCTTCGGAAGAGGATGCCATCGCCGGCACCATGGTCGAGCATTGGCAGAAAAGCCTGGGCGTATCGAGCACCTCGGTGGATCCCAAGGTTCTCACCATGCTGGCGGAAATGGATCGCAAACAGGCGAACAATGCCGCGGACATCCGCTGGATTCAGGAAGACCTCGGCCATTTCTTCACCCGCACCAACAAGGAGGTGTATAAGGAAGTACTCGACGCCATGCGCGATACCAGCGCTGGTGCGAGCATCGATACCTCGCTGGAAGAGCTTCGCGAACTGCTGAAAAACAACAAGACATCACGCGCCACGAGCAGCGCCACCTACTGGGCAGGAAAACTCAAAGAGTGGGCGAAGAAGCTGGAAGGCGAAAAGGACGAACAAGGCGGCGGTGGCGGCGGTGGCGGTGGCAACCCGGAGGACGAGGACTTTGAATTCATGTTGCGTGTGATGAAACTGATCCAGCAGGAACAAGATCTCCGTGCGACCACACGCGCGCTGGAAGAACTGAAACGCTCCGCCCAACTGCAACCCTGATACCTCACCATTTTTCCCTTATGAAAGCACCACTCACTCTCCTTTCCCTTCTGGGCATTGGTCTCATCGCGGCAGAGGAACCGGCGAAAAAAGACACCGCCGCCATTCTCTCGGAGCATCAGCAAGGTTCGACCAAAACTTCCGTCAAGCAGGACGAACTCGCCGCAGATGTGCAGCAACTCCGCATCGAACAAACGAACCCGGAAGTCATCAAACTGCTCGATGAAGTGGAAACCATCATGGACGAAGCGAGCGAAAACTTGCTCGATGCCAATACGGGCGGTGACACCATCGCCGCGCAGACGGAAGTGATCGAAAAGATTTTCGAGGCCGCCAAAAAGAAACAACAGCAACAACAGGGCCAGGGTCAGGGCGCGCAGGGCATGATGGAAATGATGAAGCGCATGATGGGCGAGGGCTCGGAAGGCGATGAAAAAAAACCGGGCAACAAACCCGGAAACAAACCCGGCGAAGGCATGAAGGGCGAGTCCGATACGGGAAACACCGCTAACAACGGCAGCGGCAATGGCGAGAAAGCGGAGGAACGCCGCATCCCTAAGGCCTCGGGTGTGGCCGGACAGGAATTTCCCGAGGAATTCCGCAAAGCTCTCGATGCCTACAACCGCGCGCTCTCGAAATAATCATGTCCTACCTGGAAATCCGCCATCTTCACACGCATTTCACCAAACATGCGGGCACGGTGTTTTCTCCCCGCACGGAAGTCATCCGAGCCGTGGATGATGTGACACTCTCGATCGAAAAAGGTGAAATCCTCGGCCTCGTGGGCGAGTCCGGCTGCGGCAAGTCCACACTCTCTCGCACCATCATGCAGCTCATCCCCGCCACTTCCGGCGAGGTCGTGCTCGCGGGCGAATCACTGACCCGGCTCAGCCATCATGAGGTGCGCATGCGTCGGCTGGATTTTCAAATGATTTTCCAGGACCCCTACGCCTCGCTGAACCCGCGCATGACGATTTTTTCCACGCTGGAGGAAGCGATGAAACAACGCCATCCGAACCTTGCCAAGGCGGAGCTCTACGATAAAATCATCGCCCTCATGGAGACCGTGGGCCTCGATCCGGCGGTGATGAAAAAATACCCGCACGAGTTTTCCGGCGGCCAACGCCAGCGCATCGCCATCGCCCGCGCGCTCGCCCCGGAACCGAAACTCATCATCGCCGATGAACCCGTCTCGGCGCTCGATGTTTCCATCCAATCGCAAATCCTCAACCTGCTGAGAAAATTGCGCGATGATTTCCAACTGACCATGATTTTCATCTCGCACGACCTCGGCGTGGTGCGCTACATCGCCGACAACATCGCGGTGATGTATCAGGGGAAAATCGTCGAATACGGGGAAGCCGAGCAGCTCTTCCATCACCCGCAGCACGAATACACCAAGCGTCTTCTCAACTCGATCCCGAAGTTGCCCGCCTCGGCGTGAACTGCGCAGAAAGATCGTCAAGTTTGGCATCGGGCGGACGTAATCGGGTAAGATGGATGCCACGCCACCCAACCGCGATGAATGCTTTGTGCGGCTGCTCTCGCAGTATGAGCCAGTCATCCGCTCCTACCTGCGCAACCTTTTGCCATCGTATGAGGATGTGGATCAGGTGATGCCGGAAGTAGCCTTGATCGCGTGGCGGAAATTTTCCCAACTCGAGGACCTCGATGCCTTTCCGCGCTGGGCCTGCGTGATCGCCCGCTACGAAGTGATGACCTATCGGCGCAACAAAGCGCGTGACCGCATCGTGCTCGATCCCGACATCGTCGCCAAGCTCGCGGATGAAGCGGAGGAGGAAATTTCCCTGCGATCCCTGCAAATGAACGCTCTGGAACACTGCCTCAAGGAACTGCCCGAGGAACGCCGCGAGCTGATCCTGGCCTGCTACTCGCCGCAGAAATCCATGCGCGATATCGCCACGGAGATCGCCCGCAGCGAGAACAGTTTGTATCAGCTACTGCGGCGCATCCGCATCGAATTGCAGCATTGCATCGAACGCAAAATCACCCAAGAATTCAGCCCATGAAACCGGAACACAGCCAGCTCATTCTCGATTACCTCGATGGCAAGCTCGCCGAGGAAAACATCGATCGCCTGAACGCCTTGTTGCGCGATGAGCCGGAGGCCCGCGCTTTTCTGCGGACGCAGTCGTGCATCGAGACGCAACTGCGGGAAATGGCACTGAGCCAATCCAACAAAACATCTCCTGCCCCCCGCGGCTACGATGCCCGCGGGCTGGGCATGCTGGCGATGGCGGCAGCGCTGGTGATATGTGCGGGGCTGATCTGGTACCTTTTCCCGCGCGGCGTGAGTCCACAGCGCGACATCGCCTCGATCGATGGCCCCGTCTCCATCCCGATGGAGACCGGCGAACCTGTCGCCGTTTTGAAAAGTGCCACGAACGTACGATGGCAGGATGCCGCGGACGGACGCCCCACGGGCTCACCACTCACTTCCGGATGGCTGCGCATCGCCGAGGGCACGCTGCAGATCGAATTTCTCAGTGGCGCGCGCCTCCTCGTCAATGGCCCGGCGGCACTGCGGCTCGATACCGAAAATTCCGCCTTTCTGGAATCCGGCAAGGCGAGCGCCTATGTGCCGGAACCCGCCCAGGGATTTGTGCTCCATTCGCCCAATCTCCAAATCAAGGACCTAGGCACCTCTTTCGGCTTGGAAATCTCCGCGGGCAAGGCGCCGGAAGTCCATTGTTTTGATGGTGCGGTGGAGCTCTTTACGGCAGCGGATCAAAAAGAACCGCTGCTGCTATCGGGACAAAAGGCGCTGCAACTCCAGGGTGAAAATTTGTTAGAGGTTCCCGTCCGCCCTAAGGACTTCCCCAATGGCGAGGAATTGTCGCACCGCGCCAAAATCGATACCGAGCAGCGGATGGAAGAATGGACAGCGGTCAATCGGAAACTGGCCGCAGATCCCCAGACCGTGGTTCTTTACACCTTCGATGAGGAAAACGAATGGAGTCGCGCGGTGAAAAATCACGCAAGCGCCGCAGCGATGAAATCAGACGCCACGCTGGTGGGTGCCGGATGGACGGGAGGGCGCTGGAAAGGCAAGAACGGTCTGGAATTCCGCACCCGAGGCGATCGTTTGCGTTTTTCGGTGCCGGGCACCTTTGACCTTCTCAGCATGAGCGCTTGGATCCGCGTGGACAGCCTGCCGAACGACTACAATTCGCTCCTGATGCCATCGCATTATCAGGTCGGCCATCTTCACTGGAACATCGAACGCGGTGGCGAAATGCGGCTGACGCAGTTTGCCAATCCAACCAACCCGACCGACCCATCCCAATGGAATGGTCCCGTCAGCGGCAAGGGATTCAATGGCCTGGACTTCGGGCGCTGGATGCAGATCGTCACCACCTGCAATGCGCGCTCGGGAGAAATCATCCACTACCGCGATGGCGAAATGGTCGGCAATGGCCGCTTTGCCAATCCCCTCCCCATCGTCATGGGCGAAATGGAATTCGGCAACTGGGGCGCGGATGGCAAAAGCCAGGACAACGCATGGATTCTCAGCCAAATCCCCAGCCAACGCGTGCGGAATTTTGTCGGACGCCTCGATCACCTTGTGATTCTCTCCCGCATCCTGACGCCAAAGGAAATCGCGGAAATGTATCGCAGCGGCAGCCCCTGATTCTACCCATGCTTTTCCGATCATCCATTACGCGAGCCACAGCGGTCTCGATCTGCTTCGCCACATTGTCGCCACTCTCCGCCCAGGACCCGAGCCGACTCACGGGCAAAAACTACCAGGAACGCAGCGAGCAATTGGTCCGCTACTTTGCCGATGCCAGCCCGAAGAACCCGAATTTCCCGAAGGATGCCATGCCGTATCACGCCGCGCGGCTGCAGCTCGGTCGCGATCTGCCGGGCACCCTCAAGACCATCGATCAGATGCTCGATGTCACACTGAAATCGCGCCCCGATCCCTTTCATCTGCATGCCTGCATGCACGCCTATTTTCTCCACAAGGAAAAACTCACGCCGGAGATTCGCGCGAAAATCAAACGGCTCGCCGCCAGTTGGACATATTCCAAGCCCATCGGCGTCAGCCTGAATTACGAGCTCATGCGCGATGGCGCGGGCTACCTCGCCGCCCAGGAATGGCCGGACCTGGTGGACGCCGCCGGGAACGATGCCGCGAAGATCAAAAAAAATTGCGAGGGCTGGCTGTGGCGCATCTGGCGTGAGACCACCGACCGCAATGCCAGCGAATACGATGCACCGATTTATTATGGCACGGACTTCGCGCCCGCCCGCATGATTGCCGAATTCAGCACCGATCCGCGCATGAGCATGGCGGCGAAAATGACGCTCGACTTCATGCTCATCCACACCGGTGCCCACTGGCACCAGGGCTACCACATCAGCAGTGCCGGGCGCGGGAAATACTGGGGCTCGCTGAACCTGGGCCCTGATGCCGCGGCCCCGACCAATGGCATGGCCTACTTGTTTTACGGCTCCTACCGTCCCTTCAAGATCTCCTCCGCCCCGCAGGCCTACTGGCTCGCGCATCCCGGCAAAACACTATCACCCGAGCGCCTGTCGGCGTGGCAGGCATCGCTGCCGGAGACCCGCACCGTGCTCGCGACCCACATCTGGCCCAGCCATGATGCCATCGTTCACAAATACGCGTGGTTCACTAAAGGCTACGGGCTGGCCAGCCAGCGAGAGGATGGCACCACCTTCCGCAGTTATCTCTTCAAAGAATGCCGCCGCACCATGCTGAAATGGCACAGCGACAAACCGGGCAGCAGTTTTACCGTGATTCAGCAGAACCGGCGCCGTCCCCAGGAAAAAATCGGCAACGCCTTTGCCTACGGAGAAAATCCCTACTGCCAGACCTTGCAGCACAAAGGCACCTTGCTGGGCGTGTATGACGTGCCGGAGGACTACGGCTTCTGGCTCACCCGCGCGCCGTTCACCACCACCGGCGCGATTGTGGCGAAAACCGAGCGCAACGGATGGATCATCTGCCACGGCGGATCCATGCTCTTCGCCTTCCGTTTCACGGGTCCAGCGAAATGGGACAAGCCCGACACCCGCGAGCAACTGGAACTCTGGCGATGCGATGACAAGCGCGGCGGCTGGATTCTGGAAACCTCTCCCCTTCAACCCTTCGCCGGTGGTGGCGTGCAGGCGGAATTGCAACGCTTTGGCGATGCCCTGCTCCGCTGCAAAATTCACGACCAAACCAAACAGTCACCGCCTCAACTGAGCTATCAAACACTCAAGGGCGATCGGATGGAAATCACCTGGAAAAACCTGCCCGATCCGCTCAAAGACGAGTGCCGGGTGAATGGCAAATCACTGAAAATCAGCGAATTTTCCCTTCTAAAATGCACCCATGCGAATCAGCCGAACGGCGGCGCATTGACACTCCAGATCCCCGGCTCGGGCACCGTGGTGTATGATTTCAAAAACGGGAAAATCAGCACAGTCGCGAAGTGACCCCCTGAAAAACTTTGTCGCCGAGCGCCCCCCGGCACTCGGCGACTGTTTTCCCATGAAACCAAAAACAGTACTGCATGCAGTATTATTTTTGGAGGTTTGCTGCAGCAAGCTGCATACACCAACCTGCTATGTTAGCGCCAAGATTCAAGTAATTTGTGAATTTCTGTAAAAAACATTATTTTTTCCTCGTATGAAAGGGTTCCTCATCGATCCGACAGGAATGGGAATTTGATTGCACTGCGGATGCCTCCCTTTCAGACTGTCACCGTGTCTGAAAACGCCACTCCGGATTCCAAACGCTGGCACTTGATTGCGGCACTGCTCGCACAGCCGCTGCTTGCGCGCGTGATGCTCCTTGGCACCGCCGTCTATGGGCTGATCTCATGGTGGGGCCTGCCGCTGATGGTTTGCCCGTGGAAAAACCTGACGGGGCTGCCCTGTCCCGGATGCGGCATGACGCGCAGCACCTTCGCGTTGCTTCAGGGTCGCTATCGGGAATCTCTGAATGCGAATGCGCTCACAGTGGCCGTCTTGTTGCTTTGGATGATCGTAGCCGTGGGAGTATCCATTCCCGCGCGCTACCGCACGGCGTGGATCCAATCGATCGGCCGCTGGGAACACCGCAGCCGCTGGGGACTTTGGTTCGTCATTATCTTGATGATTTATACCTTGACGCGTTGGATTCTTATGATGTAAAGCTAACACTTCTCCGGTTCAACAACGCCGGATCACAACAAACAACAACAACTACCTATTATGACAATCGGATTCATCCTCATGAGCGTGGCAGGTCTGGCATCGATGGCGTGCTGGATCATGGTTCTCGTCAAAATGTTCAAAACACAAGAAAGCCCTCTTATGGGTATCATCGGCATCTTTTGCGGCCTGTGGGCCTTCATCTGGGGCTGGATGAACGCAAGTAAGTATGGCCTCAGCAAAGTCATGCTGATATGGACGGCATCATTCGTCCTGTCCTTGGTCGGTTACGGTCTCGTTTTCAAAGCCGGAATGGACGTCATGAAAGAGCAAGGCATTGATATTACGAATCCGAACCTGGGCCAGCCTATGGAATTGACCCCCGCTCCTGCGGAAGTCGCCCCGGAAGAGCCTGCGGAAGAAGCCGCTCCTGAGCAATAATTCACCGGTTTTCTGACAAACCTGCCGCTCTCCCGGGCGGCAGGTTTTTTTATTTTGACTGCGGAATCATGCCCGCCTGCGATAGCGCTTTCCAGCCGCCATGCAGGGCGCGCACCTCCGGCACCAATTGATAGTCGCGCAGGCGCTTGGCAATTTCGCGACTGGTGCCGCAGCCCACGTCGTTGCAGTACACGACCACCCGCTTTTGTTTTTCCGCCAGTACCGGAAACGCTTGCTCCAATAGACGCTCGAAACTTTCCCCGTCGGCGGTGGTGAGCAGGATGGATCCGGGAAGGCCATCTTTTTCCCAATCGGATCTTCGCCTCGCATCCACCCAGAGACAGTCATTGTGCCAGTCATCGATGACAGTCTGAAGGCAGATTTCATCACTGGCCAGAATCGCCGGATCACAGACGATTCGCACGACAGCGGCAGGTGGTGGTTTGATCAGATACGTCGCCACGGCCGCAGTCGCTGACAGCCCGACGATGATTGCAAATTGCTTCATTAGCTCTTTCACAATCGCTGGTTTACGGAGGATTGCTCGCTTCTGCCTCACCACGCGGCGCCGGACCTAACTGTGCGGGAGCCGGCACCTTTGCAGCTTCAGACCGCACGACGACAAACGCCATTTGTTTTTTTTGTTTGTCGATCGTGCAATCGGTCTCGATGTGAATCACGCCCACCCCTGGAACCATGTCCGGTTTCACCACGGGCTTGACGATGAAATCATACTCCTTGCCAGCTTCGATCACTTTGAGCTCGGACTCATAGCAGGGATTGTTCAACTTGGCGCTGATGATCTGGATCGGTTCGCTGTGATTCATGCGGATTTTCAGTGTTTTCGCTTCCCAAGGTCCCGGCCCGTTCCACTCCAGAGTGCGGGGCTGCATGTCCACCAGCACCGGAATGATCACGTGAACGACCAGAACAAACGACGGCTTGGACTCCGGATCCCCTTCGAGCCACAGAATGACGTTCTTGTCCACCTCGCCGGTGAAATTTTCCATGTCGAAATGGGCGCGCAGGATGCCCTTTTCGCCCGGGGCGTATTCCAGTTTCCCGCCCTGATTGATCTGCACGGACATGCAGGAACAGGTGGATTCGTAGCGCGCGATCTTAACGGTCTGCGTGCCTTTGTTTTCAAAGGAGAAGTCACAAACGATCTTGCGCGCTTCCGGCGGTGCTTTGATTTCTTTTTTCTGCGCGTCGAACACCAGTTGAGCGTGCACGGAAAGAGTCAGACTCAGCAGACAAGCGAATAAGGTTTTCATGGAGATGTATCGGGAAGAGGTTTTTCATAGGGAGACAAGGAGATGATGAGAATCATCCGCCCCTGACGCCACTCAGGGCCTAGCACATACATGGGAGAGTCTTGTGTCAGGGCCGCTCCGGTTTTCAGGATTTTTTTGTGACTCACCCATAGCTCGAGATCGAGTCGCGTGAGTTCTTTCGAGGGCCGCGCCTGAGCCTCAAAGCGCACCATGATGTCATCGGTGTTCGCCATGGGTTTCGCCCAGTTTTCGTAACTGCGGTAAAGAGGTTTCCGATCCTCACCCAGCACGCGATAGTGGGCGAATTTCAACCGGGGATCCTTCATCAGACGTTGTTTTGTGACGTCATCCAGAAGCTTGAATTTTGACAGACCCTCGACTTGATCCTGATCACAGGCATGGATCAAGGTCACCGACACTTCGCCGATGATGTCACGTCCACGCTCCGCCCGCACCGGCAACAAGAAGGTGAAGGCGAACAAGCATACTTTGATCAACGCATTCATTCCAAACGAAGTAAATCGATTAGGGAGCCACAAGGGTCGCGGTTTCTTTTTTCTGCTCGATCGGCTCGTTCAGATGCTGTGGCTCATGCGACGTGGTTTCCGTGCTGACGAAAGAGTCGGGCAGTGCAGCCATGCCATTGAGCACAATGACAGTGCCCTCGGCCGGACTGGTCTCGAAAAATTCGGCTTTAACTCCTTCTTCAGGCGTGTAAGTCACCAACGTTTTCGCGCGATGAGGTTTCTCTTGCCACTGTGTTCCCCCGATAAAACCAAGAACCATCGCAGCGGCGACACTCGCGGGAAGCCAGAATTTTCGCCAAGGTGAAACGCGAACGGCGGCTGGCACATCACGCTGAGACGCCGCACGACCTTGCTCGATCGTGCGCATGAGTTGCGATTGGAAAAAATCGCCGTAGGGAAGTTCCTGCTCTGCCATCGCCTGGCTGAGCTGACCGCGCCATAGGCGTGCGGATTCACGTTTCTCCAGCCACAGCGGCTGATCAGAGGCCCAGGCATCGATTTGCTGTTTCAGATCTTCCGGCAGCTCATCTTCCAGCCACAGCATCAAGGTTTGATTATCGGGATTCATATTCATCTCTCAGAAGTGTTTGTAGTTTCTGGCGGGCGTAAAACAACCGGCTCATCACCGTGCCGATCGTGCACCCCATTACGTCGGCGATTTCCTTGTAAGCTAAACCCTGCACATCCTTGAGGATCACGATCTCCCGATGTTCAGGCGAAATTTTTGCCAGCGCGGCTTCGATTTTTTTCTTCAGCTCCCCCATGGCCATTTTCTGATCGGGACTGTCGCCCACGTGGGGAATGGCAATTGCCGCGGGATCGATGCGTTCGTTTTCCAGTGTCTCATCGTGCAGCTCTCCCACCACGTCGTGCTTTTTCCGGCGATTCCAGTCATAGACCACATTGTGGGCGATGCGATAGAGCCACGTGGTGAACTTCGCCTTGGCCTCGAAGTTACCGAGTGCGTTCCACGCCTTGATGAAGACGTCCTGGGTCAAATCCCAAGCGTCGGCCTCATGGTGTGTCATATTGCGGATCATGGCAAAAATGCGGTTGCGGTGGCGAAGCACCAGTTGGTCATACGCCTTCATGTCGCCCGATTGGGATCGGCTGACGAGAACGGCATCGGCAGTCTCCTCCGCACCGTCCCCGCCAAACGGCGGCTCCACGTGCATAGGTCCCTGCATGAAGTATGACGAGATGTGGTACAATTTATTCATGCAATCTGAAAAAAAAATCCGCTGTGGGACCCGCAGGACCCCATCACGCTACCGCAGTCATTCCCTGCTGGCAATGCCAGAGTTGGTCAGAACCCTTGACTCACAGAGCAAATCTTAGCTTCTACCCGTTCTCTTTTGCGCTGACCGCCTGGTATCATTTTCTTCCCTTTTTTTCTTGACTTAAATATTCTATATTTCAAATTACAAATATGCCTTACGCGAAAATCAATTTGTTCAGCGAAAAGACCGTGACGCTGTCGGAGTTCGCGAAGGCCTTATCGCATCCGGCGCGAATCGAAATTTTGACATTTCTTCACGGCCGCGGTCCCTGTGCTTGCGGAGACATCGTCGCTCATATTCCTCTCTCCCAGCCATCCGTATCCCGCCATCTGGCGACGCTGAAGGAGGCGGGCTTACTCTCGGAACAGCAACGCGGCAGTGAAAATCTCTATTCGCTCGAAACCGCACAAATCCAGCGTTTTTGTGAAGCCTTTTCCCAAACCCTCAAACCGAATTCCCTCTAAGTCATGAATCAGTCCACACACACCATCATCATCGTCGGCGGCGTCGCTGGTGGTGCCTCCGCCGCCGCCCGCGCCCGTCGCCACAGCGAAAACGCCCACATCATTCTGCTGGAACGCGGACCGGATGTTTCGTTTGCGAATTGCGGTCTCCCTTATCACATCGGCGGCGAGATCAGCGATCGCGCCGAGCTGAACGTGCAGACGCCCCAAAGTCTGCGCGATTTGCTCAATCTCGATGTCCGCACCCTCACCGAGGCCATTGCCATCGACCGCGTCAACAAGACCATCCAGGTGCGAGATGTGACCAGCGGCACGGACGATACTCTCGCCTACGATCAATTGATTCTCTCACCCGGCGCAAGGCCTCTCGTGCCTGCCATGCCCGGCATTGACGATGAACGCATCATGACCTTGCGGAATTTGCAGGATACGGATCGCATCAAAGCCGCTGCGGAACAAGCCCATCAGGTTCTCGTGATCGGCGCCGGCTTCATCGGTCTGGAAATGGCCGAGCAACTGATTCACTTGGGCAAGTCCGTCACTCTGATCGAGCGCAATCCGCAAGTGCTCCCTTTGCTGGATCAACCGATGGTGCGCCCGCTGGAGAAAGCACTTGAAAAGCACGGCGTCCGTCTCATTATCAATGATGGCATTGCCGGCTTCGAAACAGAAAACGCATCGCTGAACGCCGTCCTGCAATCCGGACAAAAACTCGCCGCCGATCTCGTGATTCTCTCCATCGGCGTCACCCCGGAAAACGCCTTGGCGAAAAACGCCGGTCTCGCACTCGGAACTCGTGGTCACATCGTCACGAATGCCTGGCAACAAACCAGCGATCCGGCTATTTACGCAGTGGGCGATGCCTGCGAGACTTTCGATCCGATTTTTGACGTGCCGGTCGCGATCGCCCTCGCCGGTCCCGCCAATCGGCAAGGCAGAACTGCCGCCGATCATATTTTCATGGGGGAACGCGCTTTGCCCTATCCCGGCAGCATCGGCACGGCGATCGTGCGCGTGTTTGACACCAGTGCGGGCATTACCGGATGGAGTGAAAAACGCCTCCAGCAAGCCGGGCGTCCCTATCAAACCGTTACGGTCAACGCCGCGTCCCACGCCAGCTATTACCCGGGTGCGGAAACGGTCACTCTCAAGTTGCTGTGGAATCCCGAGGACGGTCGCATCCTGGGAGCGCAGGCAGTGGGCAAGGACGGAGTCGATAAACGGCTCGACGTCATCGCCACGGCCATACGCGGAAATCTCACCATCAGCGATCTGGCGCATCTGGAACTGGCCTACGCACCGCCCTTCGGCAGCGCGAAGGATGTGATCAATATCGCCGGATTCGCGGCCTGCAATATCCGCGATGGATTCCTGCTTCCCATCCCCGGCATCGCCGAGGCAGGCGCCCAAATCGTCGATGTGCGCCCGGCCGCGACCGCGGCGAGTCAACCCGTGCCCGGAGCGATCAACATCCCGCTCATGCAACTGCGAAACCGCCTCGATGAACTCGATCGCAGCCAACCCGTGTATACGATTTGCCAAATGGGCAAAACCAGTTATTTCGCCGCGCGCATTCTGGCCAATCATGGTTTTATGGCCCACAGCATCCTGGGCGGAGCTCATCACCAACTCTGATGCGAAGATTCGATTGTACGCATTTTGCTCTTCCCGTGCCGTGACTTTTCCTGCAGCATTGGCGGCAAGAACACATGCCCTTTTTCCCACCTAACGACTACAAGCTCAGCAAACTTCTCGGCGAGAACGAACACACGAGCATCTGGCTCGCCGAACAGGTGTCGGTTCGGCGCAACGTCGTGCTGGAACAACTGCGCGATCTGAACTCGGATCATCGTGATGAATTCATCGCCTCCGTGCGCGCCAAAGCCAGCGTCGATCATCCCCTCATCGCTTCTGTCTATGAGGCCATCAATGACGGTGATCACTGCCTTTTTACCCGCGAATGGTTGCCGGGCGAAAGCCTCTCCGCCATGATGGCAAACGGAATCACACTCAAGCCCGCACAGTTGGCCCATATCATCAAACGCGTGGCGGAAGCCAGCATGCACCTGGAAGAACGCGGCACGGCCACCGATGTGCTCAGGCCCTCCCACATTTATCTCAACGAACAGAATGTGCTGCGCCTCTCGAATCTGGCAAAATCAGGAACGCGCAGTGAAAACTCATCCGCGATCGACATGGCGGAACTGGGGTCCACTTTGCTTCCTTTGTTAGAACCCGGAGCCCCCGGCTACACTCGATTGCAAACCTTGCTCCATTGGATGACCGGCAAGGATCCGGAGCATGTGTTGCCGTGGAAGGAAATCCGGCATTATGCCGATCAGATCGAGCAGCAACTGGCCACTCCCGTGGTGCCGATGCAGTCCACAACCCATCCCAAACTAACGGTTGTGAAAAAAAGCAATCCTTTGCCTTGGATCATAGGCATCGCCGCTGCCGCCGTGGTCGTTCTTTTGGTCTTGATTCTCTCGCAGGGCAAACGCACCAAGCCCCAACCACACCTCACACTGGATGAGCCCATCCTCATTCCCGAAGGCCAGTACCCTGATCCCGATGGTAACTCGAACAAAATCAGAAAATTCTGGATGTCTGCCCATGAGGTGACGATTGGTGAATACCGCGAATTTCTCGATTCGCTGAAAGTACTCGATGATGAACAGCGGAAAATTTACGACCACGAATCTCAACCACCCACCAAAGTCTCGCATGAAACCGAGAATTGGAGCGCCATCCTCGCCGCAGCGGAAAAAGGTCAAACCTGGAAAAACCGGCCGCTATCGCTGAACTGCCCGGTTTTTGGAGTCGATTGGTGGGATGCCCATGCCTACTGTGAATGGAAACGCGCCCGCCTCCCCAGCCAGGAAGAGTGGTTCGCCGCAATGCGCCTGCAAACGCAGGACCCGCTCGCCTTGAAACCGGGCGGCTGGGCGGACGTCAAGTCACTCGATAAAAATGGAGCGGGAATTTTCGGCATGGCGGGCGGAGTCAGCGAGTGGACGCGCAAACCTGCGAGCGATCCATCCAATCCTCTCGGTGCCCGTCAATGGGTGATCATCGGCGCATCGTTCGCCAAAACTGCCAACGGTTCGCAAGCACGCGAGTGGACAAACGATCGCAACCTCCGTCGTGACGACCTCGGTTTCCGTATCGCCTACGATCATCTGCCGGACTGATCCGTCAGCACGCGGGCCCGCACGCGAACATCATCGCCGATGCGCGCCCACTCTGCCTCGGCCATAGCCAAATCCAGCACGCTTATGCCCGCCATCGCCGGCAGCCCGCCGGTGATCATCGGCGCGAGATAGATGACACATTCATCTAACAAATTTTGTTTCGCAAGTTCCGCGACGAGCCTGCCACCCGCCTCCACCATGACCGACAGAACACCATGATCCGCCACCATCTCGCGCAGAATGATTTGCAGATCACCTCCTCGCACAAGAGTCCGATGCCGGTTTTCATCCAGAAACAACGGGGCCCCGGGCGGCAAGGATTCCGGCTGATTCGTCAGCACCAAACGCCATGGTTGCTCCCTCCCTTGCAGCAAATCCGGTTCGCGAATCGTCAAGGATGGCAAGTCCCTGCGCACGGTCTCGCCACTGGTCATGATGAGGTCCGCCTCACCGCGTAACAACTGCACATCCTTTCTGGCGGCTTCACCCGTCAGCCATTGCCCCTCCCCTTCGGGACGAGTGATGCGACCGTCCAGGCTCATCGCGATTTTTGCCACCACCCATGGCAGACCGGTGCGCTGCACTTTAGCAAAAGGACGAAGGATTTTCTGCGCCTCATCCCGCATCACACCTTTGCCTACCGTGATCCCTGCCGCTTCCAACAACACATCGGCCCTCCCCGCGTGATGCGGATTCGGGTCTTCGCACGCATAGACGACACGCTTGATCCCCGCGTCAATCAATCCTTGCACGCAGGGCGGTGTGCGCCCATGGGTTGAGCACGGCTCTAACGAAACATAGGCCGTAGCGCCGCGCAACGCGTCCGCTCCATGACGGGCCACACAGTCGGCCATCGCCTCACGCTCCGCATGCGGCATGCCCGCCTTTTGATGCCAGCCACAGCCTAACAAAACATCATCCTTTACGAGCACGGCCCCCACCGGAGGGTTGGGCGCGGTTCTGCCAATCCCCTTGCGAGCCTCCTGCAAGGCCAGCGCCATCCATGATTCGTCGTGATTCATCGCCCTTTCTCCTTTCTCTGCAACGCCACCAACATCGGTGCCGGGCGCAAGGTGACATGCTTCTCATAGTGCACCACATGCCACCCGTCTCCTTGCCGACCGGCCCACTCGCACACCGCATTTTTTTCTCTATCGCCACCGGGGTGGCCGGGGTAACAGACGATGGTGATCATCCCGCCTTCCTGCACGATCCGCGCCGCAGCATGCAATGCGGCCAGCGTTTCATCCGCCTCGGTAATCACCCCATGATCCGCTCCGGGTAAATAGCCGAGATTGAACATCACGGCTTTCACAGGCTGCTTCACGCATTCCCCCATGAACGCATGGGAACGCTGGTGCCATTCATAACAATGCGGCGGAATGCCATGACTTTCCAACAACCGGGACGATGCGCCCAGTGCTTCGGCCTGGATGTCAAAGCCGATGACCTTTCCCTCGACACCCACACACTGCGCCAAAAACAACGCGTCATGACCGTTGCCCAGGGTGGCATCCACCGCGTGATCGCCCGGACGGAGCAGAGCCGTCAGCCATGTGTGCGCCAGCGCGGTGGGTCGTGGAAATGCAAACGGACTCATGACGAATGGCGCAGGCTGGCAAAATAATGGTCGAGGCTCAAGTGCGATTGCAGGGCAGCGCCATCTAACAAATGCTCAACCAACGCACGCGTCGCCCACGGCGCATGGAGCGAGCCTTTGGAACCCAATCCGTTCAAAACGTAAACATCCGGCGATATCATTCCCGCGACCGGTTGGCTTTTCCGCAAAATCGGTCGTATGCCCGCATCGTGCGACAGTATCGTATAATGCGCGCCACCGAGATGCCTCGCAATGCTCTCAATGTGACGCAGTCCTTTTTCGCTAGGTATTTCATCCAGTTGGTTCCATTCATACGTCGCACCAACCTTATAACAATCGTTTCCCACCGGCACCAACCATCCGCGCCCGGTGATCATGCGGCTCTGACGCCACGATGGCGCGTGAACCGTAAGTATTTCGCCCTTGGCACAGCGATGCTGCCACGCAACCGGATGCCCTCGCATCAACCCCTGCGCCCCCTCGCACAAGATGGTTGTCGCATCCCCTGAAACGCCTGAAAACTCACGTTCCTCTACCAAACCATGCTTGCCAAAAAACGCACGACTGCGGCGCAAGAACTCCGCCACATCCAAGCGCGCGCCACCGCGCAATGTGATCGCGATATCGCCTTGCTCCGATTCATGCAAATCCATGTCGATCACCCACTCCGCCGCCGGTCCGGTCTCGAACTTCGGCAACAACTTTTTCCGTTCGGTGTTGCCTAACAGACGCACCACTTCCAACGGATGCCACACCTGCTGTTGCAGCAGCGTCTCACAGTGCTGATAGAACGCTTCCGCCTCCCGCCTGTGGAGCGCATATCCCTCGGCCACCGTGCAGTTTTTTCCCGTCACCGGATGCACCAATCCCGCCGCCACATGCGAACTGCCCCGTTTCCCCGAATCGATGATGCGAAACGCAACGCCCCTATGCCACAAATGCCACGCAGTGCAGGCACCAGCCAGGCCAAGGCCGACAATGACCACCGGCTTCATCGGTTTTTCACGATTGCCTTCAAGGCATCATTGGGATCCACACGCCCGGCCACATAGCCTTTTGCGTAATTGAAAAGCCAGTGATGCAGGTACTCGAAATACGCTTCTTTCTGCTCCTTATTGAGACAGTTCCAAATCGCGATATTGAGAGCGCGTGTGACTTTCTGCATGGTATGCAGTGTCAATTGCCGCCCCTTGCGCGCCTTCTGCACTTGCTTGTGATTGAGTTGCTCCGGAGATGCTTCCACCAGGTCGTGATTGCCCATGCCCCACTCTGTCATCAACTGGTCCAAGGGCTGTAATCCGTGATCTCGTTCTTCTTTCGTATCGTCCACGCGGGATTAGTAGCAGCGTGGTCCACAAAACACACGTACAAAAAAGAGCCCCGCATTCATTGCTGAATGCGGGGCATATACCTGGCGACGACCTACTCTCACAAGACCTATCGTCTCACTACCATTGGCGCTGAAGCGTTTCACTTCCGGGTTCGGAATGGGACCGGGTGGTTCCACTTCG
>CANHQJ010000008.1 GCA_947462875.1 Verrucomicrobiia bacterium | reverse complement strand
CTTGCGCGCATCTTCTTTGTGTATTCTTCGATGCTTTTTTCACTCATACTCATGGCTGGCGCCATGGTGTCTCTATTTATGAGGCAACGGCACTCTCCCAGTCACTCATGGAAATATTTATGGTGTCCGCTTCAATGAGGCAACACGGTTGGCAGGAAATTCCGTAAATCTTGCTTGCCGATTGATAAAAACCTGTAACACTTTTCGTAGCAGTTTTATCACCCACTGACTTTCATGAAAGACATCCAACCATCCACGCAGCGCCGTAATTTCCTCAAAACCCTCGGCGGCCTCGGTGCCGGCATGGCAGCATTGCCGGGCCTGCTCCAAGCACAAAGCACACCCTCACGTCCCTCCGGCGCCAAGTATATGGGCGATTTCGCCGCACCGAAGCTGGACAAGGTCAAGGTCGCCATCATCGGCGTCGGAGCTCGGGGATCCGGCCACATTTCGCAACTGGCGTCCATCGAAGGCGTGGAGGTCGTGGGCATTTGCGATCTGAATGAAAACCGCGCCAAAGGCTCGGAAAAAAACGTCAAAGGCAAAGGACACAACCCGAAGGTCTATTTCGGCGATGAAAATGCCTGGCAAAAAATGCTCGCCGAGGCCAAGCCCGATGCCGTGTTCATCGCCACGCCCTGGCAGCTCCACGGTCCCCAAGCCGTGGCCTGCATGAAGGCCGGAGCGCATGCGTTTGTCGAGATCCCCATCGCGCTGAGCATCAAGGAAATGTGGGACATCGTCGATACCTCGGAAGCCACCGGCCGCCATTGCATGCTGATGGAAAACGTCAACTACGGTCGCGAAGAACTGCTCTATCTGAACATGGTGCGCCAGGGTGTCATCGGCGAACTGCTGCACGGCGAGGCCGCCTACATTCACGAACTGCGCGGGCAAATGAACGGCGGCAACAGCACCGGATCCTGGCGCACGCTTCACTACGCCAACCGCAATGGCAACCTCTACCCCTGCCACGGTCTCGGTCCGGTGGCGCAATACATGAGCCTGGCTCGCGGAGAGGACAATTTCCGCCGCATCGTTTCCTTTTCCTCCCCCGCGCGCGGACGCAAGCTGTGGGCGGAAAAATCCACCAATCTCACCAAGCCCGAGTTCAAAACGCTCGACTACCAGTGCGGCGACATGAATACCTCCATCATCAAAACGACCTTGGGTCGCACGATCATGGTGCAGTGGGATGAAACCTCGCCCCGCCCTTACAGCCGCCACAACCTGATCCAGGGCACCAAGGGCACGCTCAAGGGTTTCCCCAACGCCATGGCCATCGAGGGCATGACGAAGAGCTACCACGAATGGACCAGCTCGGAGGAATTCAATGCGATCGCCGAAAAATACGAACATCCCCTGTTCAAACGCATGGGCGAACTCGCCAAAAAAATGGGCGGCCACGGCGGCATGGACTTCCTGATGCTCTTCCGCATCATCGAGTGCCTGCGCAACGGCCTGCCACTCGACCAAAATGTTTACGAGGGCTGCTTCTGGTCCTCCGTCGCACCCTTGAGCGAAAAATCGATCAATGAAGACGGCATGCCCCAGGACTTCCCCGACTTCACCCGCGGCAACTGGAAAACCACCAAGCCGCTGAGTATCATTTCGTAATGTTCACGGGCTCTCCTCCAGGGCCCAAAGAGAATGGTTTTCCCCGCGCCCGGTGCCACGTTGCTCCGGGCGCTTTTGTCTTGCCGCGCATCAACCGACCATGATAGTCACGTGTTAGGAAAATCATCAGCCCGAACACAGAAGCGCCATGCCAGACAACACCGTCCCCCCCACCATCGACATCAGTCGGCCGCATCGCTCACTGGTGGCGCGTATGGTGGAAACCATGCGGAAACCGCGCAAGATTGTGTTGGGTTCTTTCGATCATGCCAACTCACTCGATCCCACGACAAGGGCGAACGGTGAATTTTTGCTGGAGTGCATTGAGGAAACGGCGGAACTGAACGGGCTGGGGAGCCTGATGATCGAGAACATGGTGAAGGAGATCCTGCGGAACCATCATCAGGTCGCCGAGCGTTTCAGGGTTGAGACGTTTGCGCCGATCAAGGATCCGATCTTCATCCTGGGACTCCCCCGCACGGGATCCACCTATCTCTTCAACCTGCTAGGCGCCACCGGTAAGTTCAGAACCCTGACGCACTGGGAGACCCACGACGTCGCGAGCCGAAAGCCCGTGCTGTTGAAAAAGGCCCAAGCGGCATTTCTGCTGAAACTGATGCATCACCTTTCACCCGGATTCCGGACGGTGCACGAAATCCGCTTGGAGGGACCCGAGGAATGCACCAAGCCCATCCTCGACTGTTTCGTATCGCAATCGTTTCCCAGTATCCTTCACATCCCGCGCTACAATGATTTCCTGGACACAGCCGACTATTTGCCGACCTATCAGTTCTACTACAAACAACTCCAAATCCTGGGCTGCGGCGAAAAGCGCTGGTTGCTGAAGACGCCGATTCATATCCAATCCATCGACAGCATCCTCCAGGTGTTTCCCGATGCGAAATTCATCCATCTCCATCGCGATCTGAACGAGGTGCTGGGCAGCATTTGCTCACTGGCCGCGGCCTATCGCTGCATGACCAGTCATCGGGTGAATGGCAGGGAAATCGGCAGCGAAGTGCGGAAATTTCTGACCCGTGACCTCGCCAAGGCCAAAGCCGTGCTCGACGGAAACCGCGACAAGGTCCTGGATCTCCACTACCGCGACATCGTGGATCAACCGATCGGCACGGCGCGCAAGGTCTTTGATTTCGTCGGCAGCCCCTACGATGAAGGAGTGGAACAATCGCTGCGGAACGAGATGAACGTTTCCGTTCCGAACAAATTCGGCAAGCATGTCTATCGCTTCGAGGACTACTACCCGGCCAACGGGTGACGCGCCTTACGGCACATCCACCCAGGCGCCCTTGTGGTGGGAGTCCCAGCTGAGTTCGGCGAGTTGCACGCCCTTGGCGCCCTCGCGCAGAGTCCAGCGGAAGGGTTCGCCGGCGACGACGTGTTTCAGGAACATTTCCCACTGGATCTTGAAGGCGTTGTCATAGACGCCTTGGTCGGGCACTTCGGTCCAGTTGTCGTAGAAGTTCAGCGGGCTGTCGATGTCCGGATTCCACACGGGACGCGGCGTGACGCTCTGGTGCTGCACCCAGCACTTGCGCAGGCCGACGATGGCGGAGCCTTTGGTGCCATCAACCTGCATGGTGAGCAGGTCATCGCGACGCACGCGCACGGCCCAGCTGCTGTTGAACTGACAGACCACGCCGGTATCGGTCTCGAACAGGGCATAGGCGGAATCGTCGGCGGTGCAGGGAAACATCTCTCCGCTCTCACTGCGACGCTGCGGGATGTGCGTGGCGGCTTTGCAGAACACGCGGGTGACGTTGCCGAAGAGATTGTCGATCACATAGCGCCAGTGGCAATGCATGTCCACGATCATGCCACCGCCATCCTCATTGCGGTAGTTCCAGCTCGGACGCTGCGCGGGTTGTTCCAGGTTCTCGCCGGTGAACACCCAGTAGCCGAACTCACCGCGCACGGAGAGGATTTCGCCGAAAAATCCCTGCTCCTTGAGAAGCTGGAACTTGCGGATGCCGGGCAGCCAGAGCTTGTCCTGCACGGTGCCGTTTTTCACGCCGGCTTTTTCCGCCACCTCGGCGATGCGATAGGCCTCGGATGCCTGCACCGCCGTGGGTTTCTCGCAATAGATATGCTTGCCCGCCGCAATGGCGCGCTCGAGGAAAGGAATGCGGTGTGGAGTGCCGCTGGCATCGAAAAAGATTTCGTAATACGGATCGGCCAATACGGCATCCAGATCCGTCGTGTATTTCTCCACACCATGTTTTGCGGCGAGTTGCTGGAGTTTGTCGGCATTGCGACCGGTGAGAATGGGATCCGGCATGATGCGCTCGTCACCGCAGACCACTCCTCCTTGCTGACGGATCGCGAGGATGGAGCGCACGAGGTGCTGATTGGTGCCCATGCGTCCGGTGACGCCGTTCATGATGATGCCGATGTTGCGTGTTTTCATAAAATGTTCAGTCCTGATACGGGTTTTTTAAGGGCTGCAAGCTGGCAGCGATTTTTTTGAGAAATTCATCCTGGTCCTCCGCCCAGTAACGGTTGGAGAAAATCTCCACTTCGGTCATGCCCGCGAATCCGGCATCGCGCACCCAGGTATCGATGACACCCACGTTCGCCACGCCTTCGCCGGGCAGCCCACGATCTAACAAAACGTGGCTCATGTCCGGCTTGAAGTCGCAGACATGAAAGGCAAAAAGGTGCTCCTCATCGGCGCAGCGGTCGATCTGCTCCTGCAGGTCCAGCTCCCACCAGACATGATAGACGTCCACCGCGATGCCAAGCAAGGGATGCGCGAGTCGCTCGACCATGTCATTCGCATCGCGCAAGCTGCATACCGCCGACCTGTCCCCCGCATACATGGGGTGCAAGGGCTCGACGGCGAGGCGGATGCCCGCGGCCTCGGCATAGGGCAGAATTTCCTCCAGGCCCTGCTCGATCTGCAAAAAATTATCCGACGGAATCTGCCCGGGCGTGGCACCACAAACGAGCACGATCATCGGCAAGCCCAGCGCTTCCGCTTCGTCGATCGCCTTGCGATTTTCCACGATGGCGGCATCGCGTTGTTCCTTGGTCTTACCGGTGAAAAATCCACCGCGCACCAGGGACACGCCCGCCAGTCCGGCATCGGACATTTTTTTCCGAACCCGTCCGAGATCCTGACCGGCAACCGTTTCCCGCCACACCGAGATGCCGCCGAATCCGTGGCGGGCATAACCGTCGATGCACTGATCGATGGACCACGGCTTGGTGGTGAAAGTATGAATAGCGGCGTGATGAAGGTCCATGACAGTGAGACAATACGATCGGGAAATCCCCGAGATTTCAAAAGCGCGGCGCTTGTTAGCCGACCTGGTAACCCAGTCGCAGCGCGCAATCTTTCATGATGCCGGACTCCCAGTCGGGACGGCGCGGACAAAGCGGATGTGGCTCGGAGGAAGGAATGCGGCCCAACAAATGCTGGAACACCGCGCAGCTGTGCTTGTAAGCGGGTACCGCCGCGCGGAAGCCGACGTTGCCGAGATACTGCAGGGCATCGTTCAGCTCGGCGTAGCGCTCGTCGCCGTTTTCCCAGTAGGCATCGCGCTCGGCGAATTTTTCCGGACAGAACGCCGCGAGACCTAACAGATAATCGGAACCATACTCGACCATGTCGATGCCGAGATCATTTCCCGTGAAGACCATGAACTCGGGCCGCACCTCGTCGCGGATCTGCAAACGGCGCAACTCCTGCCCGCGATCGAGCGAGGAATGTTTCATGCCTTTCAGAGCCGGAATCCGCATCAGCCCGCGCACCGTTTCCTCATCGAAAATCATGCCGTTCGGGGCAAACATGCGGCCGAGCTCGAAGCCGAAAACCGACTCGTAGCCCTCGCACACCGTCGCATACAGATCGACGATCTGTTGTGCCGACCAGTCGTGAAAACGGGTGGTTTGGAACAAGATGGGAGTGCCGCCGTAGCTCACGATCTCATCCATTTCGCGGCGATAGAGATCCACCAGGTCACCCTCTTTTCCTTCGACAAACGCACCTGCGGTGAAATCGCGTCGCCCCGCGATCACCTCCTGCGTCCAGCGAAGCACCTGCGTGCGCTCGGCGGCGGTGATGTAGTTCGCGTAGCCGGTGTCCATATTCACCGCGCAGCCGAGACCGGCGGCGGTGGTGCGCTCCACCGCTTCACGAAAAGCGTTTTCCGCAATGCGTCCGTCCTTTTCAAAAGGCAACAGACAGGCGGCGTAACCGGTGATCTTGCGACGGAACTTCTTGGCGTGGTGACGATCTTCCAAAGACATGCCGTCATTTTCCTTCTCACCACCGTTTTTGACAAGCGCAGAGTGTAGCATGCAAACGACTAACGTTTATCCTGCAGCCAGTGCGCCATGGCGGATAGCGAATTCACTCCTGCCTCGCCCTGCTTGCCCGTCAGCACCTGCAAATGATCGGCAATCTCGCGACGCCGCGCATCGGACCAAAACACCGCGCGCTCGCGAAATGTCACAATCGCCCGGCTTTCCTCCGGTCGCAATGCCACCATCGGACGCTGTGCTTGCAAGGGTGGCGGACCCGAACTTTCCGGCACGATTTCACTGCGCTCATACACCACCACCGTGCCCGCTGCCAGGTCGCCGAGGCGTTGGAAGCGCCGTGTCGCGAGGCAACTGACCATGCCGGGCAGCCCCCAGAACGGCGGGTTGATGTCCACCACGCGCAGGAAATTCCGCACGATCGCTTGCGCCCAGGTGATCGGCGCTCCCGATGGCTGCATCACGCGCAAGCCGCAGATTTTTTTCCCTAACGTCGCACCCCAGCGGCTGACCTCACAGATCACCGGATACCACCAGGTCATGACAAAAGCCGCCAGCATCATCACTCCGGAAATCACGTTGTCCCCCACCACAAAGCCCGTGATTTCCAGAACCAGCGCGAGCAAGAGCAAGGTGAGTCCGATCACCACCATATCGATCATCCAGGCGAAGATGCGCAAGATCGGCCCGGCGATGCGCAAGCGGATTTCCACACCCTCGGCCAGCTCGATGGATTGCAAGGTGTCCAGTTTTTCCGCAGTGTCGCTCACGTGCCCCATGCTGATACACGGCGATGACGGTGATGAAAAGAAAATACGGTTCGCGATTTCCGCAAAGCAGCGTATGCTTCGCGCGTGCCGCCCCAAGCGAACACCGCACAGATGCTGCTGGCACAACTGTCACAGCACCCGGACCTGCTCGAATCGCTGGCCACTCTCGGCAAAGCGCGGGAGACGCTTGTGCTCGGCCCCTGCCATGCGGCCTCCCATGCCTACCTGCTCACCGCGTTGTGCAGGTTGCATCACAAAAAAACCATCTGGGTCATCCATGAATCGCCGCGCCTGCGCGAACGCATCGCCGCCGAGATGGAGTGCTGGGGGCAAACGACCCTCACCCTGCCCGAGCCCGCCGCCGATCTCGTCGATGGCACCATCGCCGATCCGGAAGCCGAGGCCGAGCGCATGCAGGTCTTTGAGCAACTCAGCCAACACCGGCGCGCGGTGATCCACACGCACAGCAGCGCCCTGCAGTCCGCCGCACCGGATCCACTCAGCTTGCAACAAGCACGGCTGGTGCTGGAAAAAAACGCACGGCTCGACCCACAAACATTCGCCGACTCCCTCACCGCCAGCGGCTACGAACGCAGCACGATTGTCCACACACGCGGCCAGTTTGCCATCCGTGGAGGCATCATCGATCTTTTCCCCTGGCATGCCGCCATGCCCCTGCGCCTGGAGTTTTTCGATCAGGAACTCGAATCCATCCGCGAATACGATCCCGATTCGCAACTCAGCACTCACAAGCGCGATCGCGTCACGCTCTCCCTGCACGAGCCGGACAAAAGCGCCTGCGCCAGCGACTACATCCACCCCGATCATTGGGTCATCCACGTCGGCGATGTCAGCGATTCCCCGTTTTTTCCGCACCTGCAACTCTGCGAGCACTGGCTCGATGACGATTCACCGCATAAAATTCCGTTAGAAATTCTGCCCAGTCCCCTAGGGGTATTCGAGGCCGGTGATTTCATTTTGCAGCAGAAAAAACGTGAACGCTTTTTCTCGCAGATCGAGGAATGGAGGCGCGAGAAATGGACGCTCGCCATGAGCTTCGCCAATCGCGGCGAGGAGGAACGTTTCCAGGAACTCGCCGGCGACTTCACTCCCCTGCCCGTCCTGCGCGGTGAGCTTCAGGCGGGCTTCATCATCCCCGCATGGAAGATCGCGGTCCTGTCCTCCTCGGAGTTGTTCGGGCGCTACCGCACCGGCGCGAGCGTGCGCAGGAGCTTGCTGGAGCGCAATCACGCCGTGGCCGCGAATTTGGAGGAAATTCAACTCGCCGACCTCGTGGTGCATTACGAATACGGCATCGGTCGCTTTCGCGGCATCCAGATTTCCGATGACGGTCACACCGAGGAGATCATCATCGAATACCAAAACGGCGCCCTGTTAGAAGTTCCCATCGATCAAGCGCACCTCGTCGCCAAGTATGTCGGCATGGGCGGGAAAACGCCCGACCTTCACAACCTCGGCGGCAGCTCATGGAAAAACGCGCGGAAGACAGCGGAGAAATCCATCCTCGACTACGCCGCGCAAATCCTCCGCGTGCAGGCCGAGCGACAGACGGCGGAGGGCTACGCGCACCCGCCGGACTCACGCTGGATGTGGGAGTTTGAAAATTCCTTTCACTTCACCGAAACCATCGATCAGCGACGCGCGATCGAGGAGACCAAACGCGACATGGAAAGCAGCGAGCCGATGGATCGGCTGATCTGTGGCGATGTCGGCTTCGGTAAAACGGAGGTCGCCATCCGCGCCGCTTTCAAGGCGGTGACCGGCGGCAAGCAGGTGGCCATTCTGGTGCCCACCACCGTACTCGCCGAACAACACTGGCGCACGTTCCGCGAACGCATGAGCGACTACCCCATACGCGTCGATTTGCTCAATCGCTTCCGCACGCCCGCCGAAGTGCGCGAGACCGTCGCAGGCGTGGCCGATGGCTCGGTGGACATCGTCATCGGCACGCATCGACTGCTCTCGGGCGATATCCACTACCACAATCTCGGACTCGTGGTCATCGACGAGGAGCAACGCTTCGGCGTGAAGCATAAGGAAAAATTCAAGGAAATCTTCCGCCACATCGATATCCTCACGCTTTCCGCCACGCCCATCCCGCGCACGCTCTACATGGCACTGATGGGCACACGGGACATGTCCACCATCGATACCCCGCCGCCGAATCGCACGCCCGTTCACACCACCATCTCCCCCTACGATGAACGCATCATCCGCGATGCCATCCTGCGCGAGATGAAACGCGGCGGACAGGTGTTCTTCCTGCACAATCGCGTCAAAACCATCGATCACATGCGCGGCAAACTCCAGGAGCTGGTTCCGGAAGCGCGGATCCTCATCGGCCACGGCCAGATGGAGCAGGATGAGCTGGAAGTCGTGATGAAAACCTTCGTCAAGGGCGATGCCGATATTCTGTTAGCCACCACCATCATCGAGACCGGCATCGACATCCCGAACGCCAACACCATCCTCATCGACCGCGCCGACCGTTTCGGCCTCGCCGATCTCTATCAACTCCGCGGCCGTGTCGGCCGGGCGGGCGAAAAGGCCTACGCCATTCTGCTCTTGCCGCGCGACATGATCGCGCAGGGCGATGCCCGCAAACGCATACAGGCGATTCGCGAATACACCGCCCTCGGTTCCGGTTTCAAGATCGCCATGCGCGACCTGGAAATCCGCGGCGCGGGAAATCTGTTAGGCACGAAACAATCCGGCCACATCGCCGCCGTCGGCTTCGATCTCTACTGCAAGCTCCTCCGCCAATCCGTTGATCGCCTCAAAGGCCGCGCCACCCCCCAGCGCGCCGAGACCACCCTCAAGCTCGACTGCGTGGCCCTGACAGAAACCGAATACCGCCGTGGCGACGCATTCCCAACCCCCAATCAAAAACCTCAAAAATCAAAAATCAAAAATCCAATATCATCAATCGCAAATTCTTCTAACATAATACCCGCCTACCTCTCCACCGATTTCATCAACGACACCAAACTCCGCGTCCACGCCTATCGCGAGCTCGCCGAGTGCCTCACGGAAAAGGAACTCGATGCCCTCGAAAGCTCGTGGCGCGATCGCTTCGGCCGCTTCCCCGAGGCCGTGACTCATCTTTTCACCCTCAGCCGCATCAAGATCCGCGCCGCTGGCAAAAAAATCTCGTTAGTCGAGCTGAAGGACCAACGCCTCACCCTCACCCGCAACAACCAGCCCATCACACTGGACAATCGCCACCCGCGCCTGCGCTCGATTTCTGCTACGGAAAAACTGCAAGAGATCATGGAACTGCTGCGCACCTTGTGAAGCACCACATTCCGGCTTGCTCCGCGCATGTTCCGCTGTCAGTATCCATCACATGACCATGACACTGCCGCATCGCTTCGTTATTGTGATCGCCCTCCTCTGCGGACTGCTCAGCCCCTTGCTTCGCGCAGCGGAGGGTGCACTGTCCGAGCAAGCAAAAATCGAATCGCTCATCAACACCATCGAGTCCCTGAGCGATGCCACCTTTGTCCGCAACGGCAGCGAATACAACGCCAAAAACGCCGCCAAATTCCTGCGCGGCAAGTGGGATGCGAACAAAGAAGACATCAAATCAGCGCGTGATTTCATCGACAAGGTCGCGACCAAATCCTCCACCACGGGCAAGCCCTACATGATCCGCCCCAAGGGTGCCGCGGAAATCGCCTGCGCGGATTTTCTCAAGACCGCGCTCAAAAAGCTCGAATGATCCCACGCCACCGCCTCAGAAACGGGCGACAGTTTCATCGAAATGCCTTGCCCGCCCCTCGATTCCACTCTAGCCTTGCAGTGTGCCTTGGACCATGCGCCCATCGTTGATTTTCCTGCCTGCCACCCGACTGTGGCTGGGCATCGCGGTGTGCGGTCTGCTCCAGGCGGCACCCGCCACTTCCGAGCTTGAACGACAAGGCCTCGACGCCCTGGCCGCGCAGTTGCCCGATGTGGCGGCGGCACGTTTCAGCGCCCGTCTCGAAAGCCAGCCCACGGATGCGGAGGAAGCCAAGCGCCTGCGTTTGCTGTTAGGCGAGTCCCTGGTGCGGGCGAATCAGCCCGAGAGCGCACTGGCCACGCTGGACCATCCCAGTCTCGCCGACTCCACCCTCGCGCTGTTTTGGAAAGCACAGGCACACCGCGCCAACGGATCCTTGCAACGCGCCATCGAATTGTTAGACCAAGTCATCGACACGAAAGATTTCCCTTTTTACGGCGAATCCATCCTCACGCGTTCGCGCCTGCTTTCGGCCCTGGGCAATCATCGCGCCGCCATCGCCGGGCTCAATCTGCTCACCACCACCAAGTCACCCTTGGCGACACGGGCGAAACTCGACCAAACGCGCTTGCTCATCATCACCGGTCAGATCGAAGACGCGCGCAAGACTCTGCCATCGGCGAAAACCCTCAAGTCCGCCGAGTTGTTCGATGCCTTGTTGATGGATGCAGCGTTATTGCAAGCGGAGTCACAGTTTTCCAAAGCCGCCGCCGCCTACAAGTCCATTTTGGCACAGTATCAAAAGGAAGACGACGCCCTGCCCGCACTCATCCATCCGGCCGCCATCGGCCTCGCCCGCGCTCTCGCCTCGATGGGCCAGCGCGCCGAGGCCACGGATGCCCTGCTCGCTTTTTTGCAGAACCAGCCAGACTCGCCGAATCTCGACGAAGCCTTCGCGCTGCTCCGTCCCCTGTTGCTCGGTGAGACCAGCGAGGATGACCCGGTCGTCACTCTGATCAAGGCACGACTTGCCCAGTGGTCGCTCAGCCCGCCTAACAAAAACCCCGCGATCTTCCCCGACTCCACTGCCGGTGCCGCCGATCTTCCGCCTGCCATCCTCGAGTTCGCACACCCGGAACTGCATGCGCAGTCGCTGTTTCTCCGTATCGTCGAGCTTGGGAAGTCCACGGAAATCGAGCGACTCGAAGAACAGCGCCGCCTCGTGACCCAACTGCGCTGGGAGCATCCGGAGCACCCGCTCAGCGCGCAGGCCACCATCGAACTCGCCCGCACTTTGTTCGCAAACAAGCAATTTGAGAAAGCCCGCTATTTGCTGGAAAATCTCATCGACTCAACGGCCGCAGGCTCCACCGAAGTCGAGGCCCATCTCATACTTGCCAACCAGCTCTATCAAAAACAAGAGTTCGCCCAGGCGGCTTCTTCTTTTGAAAAAGCCGCCACGCTGTTGCAATCGACAGCGCGCAGCAACGCGCAATTCAATGCCGGTATCTCCTGGCTGCTCGCCGGTGATCCGGATCAGGTGAAGCGCCTGCAAGAGCAAGGCACGCCCAAGCTCATGGCAAGCCTCCAACTCGAACAGGCACTCTACACCGCCAGCCAACAGCCCGAACTGGCACTGCCGCTGCTCGACCGCTTCATCGTCGATCACCCGACACATGCGCGCCTCAATGAAGCGCGTCTCGCCATGGCCTTTTGCGCGCTGGAACAAGTGCCGCCCGCCATTTCCCTGGCCCGCGCGCTGCTGGAGTCCATCGATGAAGAAAGCCTGGAAGCGGAACATCTGCTGTTGGCGAAAATCCAGCTCGCCATCGCGGCCAATCAGAATGCCGAATGCATCACCTTGTGCCGCGAGTTTCTCGAAACATTTCCCACCTCCCCGCAATTCGCCAATGTCACCCTTGCCCTGGGCACCTCGCTCTATCAGAATGGCGACCTCAGCGACGCGCGCCAAACGCTGCAAAAACTCGAAAAGACCCATCCGGAAAAAGCCGCTCCCGCCCTGCTGATCGCCGCACGCGCCGCCGCACGCACGGGCACCCCGCAATCGCTCGCGGAGGCCATTGAGCTGTTTGACCGCATCATCCAATCGAAGTCTTCCCTCGCCTCCTTTGCCTCGCTGGAAAAAGCCCGCACGCTCATCGATGCCAAATCCACGGCCTCGCTCCAGCAAGCCGCCAAGGAACTGGAAGCGCTCTATCAATCGCTCGAAAAAAATCCTCCGCTCCAGATCACCGCCGGCCTGCTGTGGATGGAAACACTCTATTCGCTGGGTGGTGCCGAACCTGCCCGCCACGACGAAGGCCTCGCGCTGCAACGCAAATTGCTCGAGCACCCGGGCCTGGGCGACGATGACCGCAATCGCATCAATTACTACCGCGGCCTGACGCTGGAGCACATGAAACAGCCGGACCAGGCGCTCGATGTTTACTACCAGGTGGTCGAGTCCGCCAGCAAACAGGTCATCACGAACTGGGATTATTTCGAACGTTGCGGCTTCAATGCCATCGCGCTGTTAGAAAAAAACCGCCGCTGGGAATCCGCCATCGCAATCGCCAAAAAAATCGCCACCTTCCCCTGCCCCCGCGCCAAGGAAGCCGAAGGGCGCGCCAGCCGCCTCGGCCTGGAGCACATGATTCTCGATCAGTGAGCACTCCCTGCGCCCATCGCGCACAATTTCACAAATTGAGGATTGGACAAATAGGAGAACCCACTACAATGCCCATGTGCCCCGTCCCGTTGACATTGTGATCGATTTCCTGCGCGAACAGCAATCGCGTGGAATCACGCACGTGGATATCGATGAACCCGCCCGTGACTTTCTCAACCAGTTGTCCAAACGCAAGACGCCCGCCGCTGTTGAGGCCCCCGCTGCCGCTCCGCGCCTGCCAGTCGAGGCTCCGCCAGACCCTGTCGCGGAAGTCATCACCCCGCCCCCTGCCATTCTCACCACCCAGGGCGTCACCAAGGCCGAACGGCTCGCCGATTTGCGCCGGCAACTTCTCGATTTCCCCCGCACGCGCGGCCTCACGCAAATGCGCGAAACCTTGGTCTTTTCGCAGGGCAATCCGGACGCGCGTCTGGTGTTCGTGGGGGAAAGCCCCTCGCATCACGATGAGCAGCAGGGCCATCCCTTTGCCGGTCCCGTCGGCGAAAAATTCGACCTGATTCTCAAGGCGATGAACCTGAGCCGGTCCGAAGTCTATCTGACGCACCTGGTGAAATTCCGCCCTGCCACCAAAAACCAAACCACCAACAACCGCGCGCCCACCCCGGCCGAGCTTGCGGCATTCCTGCCCGCACTGGCGCATGAAATGGCCATCATCGCCCCGCAGGTCATCATCGCCCTCGGCTCTCTGCCATCGGCCACCTTGTGCGCATCGGCGGCATCGATCGACTCCCTGCGCGGCCAGTGGCATGAATGGAACGGCATCGCCCTGCGCACCAGCGACGCACCCTCGTTCCTGCTCACCGCAGCCCACAGCAAGAAGCGCAAGTTCTGGGAAGACATGCTCGCCGCCATGGAAAAACTTTCACTGCCCATCTCCGAAAAACAACGCGGCTACTTTCTCAACAAATGAACGCATCACTGAAACGTCTCTCTCCCCTGCTCGGCCTCGTTGCCAGCATCGCCCTGGTTTCCTGCGCCAGCCAATCCGGCACCGGCGGTTACGGGCGCGACGAGTGGGGCCACCGCCCCGGGCCCAAGGGCTTCACCACCGTCATCCTGGATGCCGGTCACGGCGGGCACGATAGCGGCGCGGTGAGCCGCAGCACGGGGGCGAAGGAAAAAGACCTCACGCTCGATATGGTCAACCGGATCAAGAACGAACTCGGTTCCTCCTTCCGCACCGTCCTCATGCGCCACCACGATGCCTTCATCGACCTCGATGACCGCGTGGCCCGCGCGAACCACTATCCGAACGCCATTCTCGTAAGCGTCCATTTCAACAGCGGCCCTAGCGGAGTGCGTGGCCCGGAGACCTACTACTGGCGCGTCGATAGCCACGGACTCGCCGTGCGTTGCCAGCGCGCCATGGCGGCCGTGAGCCCCGCCGAGCAATCGAATCGCGGCATGGTGCGACGCCGCCTGCGCCTCACCCGCAATCCGGAAATCCCCTGCCTGCTGTTGGAGTGCGGCTACCTCAGCCACCCCGCCGAAGCGCAGTTGGCGCAATCTCCCGCCTATCGACAAAAAATGGCATCCGCCATCGCCCAAGCCATCCGCGACCAATCCGCCCGCGGCGATGCCGGCACCGGCGCCCTGCCGCCCCCCCTCTACGCCCCCCCCAGCCGCCCCACCGACGCGCCGGAGTGACAGTAAGGAGCAGGGATTTGCAATCCCTGATTTTATTCCCGTTGCGTGATTTCCTTGCCATGACAAGATTGCCATCCATGGTTCTTGTGAAGCAGAATAGGAATGAGAAGAAGAAAAAAGGGGTTGCAAACCCCTTCTCCATAAAAAAAAGGAGCGGCTGCAGGCCGCTCCTTTTGCCAGGATTCAGTGCAAATCAGTATTTCACGCCGCAGCCGTAGGGCTCGGTTTTGGAAGTGGTGACTTCCTTGCCTGCCAGGACCTCATCGAGCGCCTTGGCCACGTAGTTTTCCGAGCTTTCGATATCGGCGGCGTTGGTGGTTTTTTTCGAGTCGATCGCGCCGTTGTAGACCAGCACACCTTCCTTGTTGATCACGAACATGTGCGGTGTGGTCTTGGCGGAATAGGCCTTGCCGATGGTGCCGCTCTCATCCGCGATCAAATGACTCGCCTTGCTGCCCTTGTCCGCGGAGATTTGCAGGAATTTCTCGTTGTCCGTGTAACTGCCGCTGGCCTTGGATCCGGAATTGATGGTGATCCACACCACGCCCTTGCCGGTATAGGTTTCCTGGAGTTTCTGCATGTTTTTCGATCCGTAGTGTTTCACGACGAACGGGCAACCGTGGTTGACCCACTCGAGAACCACCACTTTGCCCTTCAGGCCTTCCAGAGAAACCTCCGCGCCTTTGGCATCCTTCGCGGAAAAGGCCGGGGCGGGTTTGCCGACTTCAGCAGCGTGAGCCGATACGGAGATGGAGATGGCACTGACCATCGCAGCGAACATATTTCTTGCAGTCATCATGTTGGTATGGAGTTGAGGTTTGCTTGGTTGATCCGATAGACGGTGAGGATCACGGAATCAGAAGATGCCGCACTTTTGCCCGCTGTCCAATGGGAAATTTGCCTATTTTTTCCACTCGACCGCCAGCGCCCGCTGCGGCGCCTTCGGCACGATGACGAGACTGAGCTGCGTGAGCGGGCCGGTGGCGTATTCGTTTTTTTTGACACGTGCCGCCAATCCGGTCGCGGTTTTTTGCAGTAGGATGGACTCGCGTGGGTCGAGCGCTTGCTCGGTCACGGGGAAAATTTCGGCACCCAGCAGGTCACGATGCTCCGCGCCCGTGACCAGCAAGGTCACCCAGCCATCGGCTTCTGTGACTTGCAGTTTCAGCTTCTCATCCGCTACGGGCAAGGCCGCGAAGGCCGCCGCCACCGCGGCAGCGCGTGAGGCATCCGCAACCGATGCCACATTGGCCTTGACCGTGGCCTCACCAGAGGCGCAGCCCTTTTCATCACAGGCCAGCCATGACACGGTCGCTTCGATGTCCCCCTCCTTCGGCAAGGCACCAGTGACGGTGAATAACACCGGCAACAGGACCTCACCGACGTAACCATAGCAGGCCAGCTCGCCCGTCATTTCGCGCTTGGGCGCGGGAAACTGCAGCGCGCCCGCCGAGAGGCCCGCTGGCAATTTCCAGGTGACCTCGGTCTTCATGCCGCCTTCTCCCGGGTTCACCCAGTAGCCGTGCCAGCCTTTTTCATAGACCATGCGGATCGCGGCGGGAATCACCGTCGGCTTGCCCTCCTCGACCCGCGGCGGTGCGAGCCAAAGCTCGGCTGTGGCGTGTCCCGTTTCTTGCGACCATAGCGATGAGGACATGAGGAGAATGAGCAAAAAAATCGTGCGCATGCCGCAGTATAGCATGATTTGCCGGGATCGCAGCGGAAAAATCCTCGCCGCTGAAGATCAGAGCAGATCGCTGGAAGTGACCGAGTTTTGCTCGCGAGCGCCCAGCAATTGCGCCTGGGTGATCACGCGCACCGGGGATTCATCGAAGCGGAACGAATGGCAATTCGGGCACAGCACCGTGCGAATGCCGACGATGGAATCGCAGCCTTCGCAGACCTTGTAGGAGGCGGCATTGGCGGCGATTTTGCGTGCTTTATCCTGTCTGGATTCGGGGGCGTTCATAGCAAGTCAGGCATGGGGGCGTAAAAAAGCGGACAAGGCATGACCCGGCCCGCTTTTTTCAAAGAGAACGCAGTGCGATCAAGCACCGGCAGCGGCCAAAGCTTTGGCGGCTTTGCTCTTGATGTTCGCAGCTTTGTTGCTGTGAATGAGATTGGTCTTCGCGGCCTTGTCCACGGCGGAAGCGAGTGCGCTCACGGCGGTGCTGGCGGCAGCTTTGTCACCACTCGTCACAGCCTCGGCAACTTTCTTGCGAAGCGTTCTGATGCGGCTCTTGGCGGCGCGGTTACGTTCCGTGCGTACTTCGGTCTGACGAATGCGCTTTTGGGCAGATTTGGTGTGGGCCATGGTAAAAAAATGACAGTGGTGAAGGTGATCTAAGACGACATTTCCGCTTGCGCGGGGCGAGAAATCTACCGTTTCCACAGACCATGTCAAGAAAAAGGCGAGGAAAATGAAAAAAATGAGTTCGTCCTGCAGGATGCCGCGATATTTCTCTGCCATTCACGACTTTTGCATTGATTCCACCAAAAAAAATGGCGAATCTACGGATAACTTGAAAATCAATTCAACCACATCCTTTGTGTCTTCCCCGCAACCCGGCCAGCCGAGGAGAAAAACTCTCGATCGATGCTTGCCATATCCTAGAAATAAACAATGATCCAGCGCCAGCCATCCAATCAAACTGTATTGTTCCCCGAAATCACCGCCGTGTCAGCCAAAGAAAGCAAAGCTCAGAAGAACCGCACCACCAACGCCGATCCCGCGGACTATGGATTGGTGGCGCCCTCCCAGTTGGTGAAAAACTACGTGCTGGATACCAATGTGCTCCTGCACGATCCCGCCTGCCTGGGGCGCTTCAAGGACAATCACATTTGCGTGCCGGCGGATGTGCTGGCCGAGCTGGATAAATTCAAAAGCGAACAAACCGAGCGCGGCGCGAATGCCCGCAAGGTGCATCGCATGCTGATGGAGATGTTCGCCGGATCGGGCCCTGTCACACAGGGAGTGCCCACGGATGGCGGCGGCACGGTGCGCATGGTCATTTACGATCCGCAGATTTGCCCGAAAAACACCGAGAAGCTCGATCAGTTTCACCGCATTTTCCCGGACCGCGAGCGCATGGATCACCGCATCCTCGCCTGCGTGCTGCTCATTTCCCAATACAATGAAGCGCCGGTCGTGCTGGTCACCAAGGACCTCAACATGCATCTCAAGGCGAGAGCGGTGGGGCTGAATTGCGAGGACTACCTCAACGACAAGGTGCGTCCCGAGGAGATCGCGAATTATGAAAACAAGCGCATCCCCGTGGATCCCTCCGAGCTCCAGCGATTCGCCAGCAGTGGCGAGCTAGACCTGGAGGAGAGCCGCATCGAGGGGCTCTCGGTGAATGAGTATGTGCTGCTCGATGCCGGGGACAACCATCACATGCCCGCCCGCGTGGATGCTCACGGCATGCTGGTGCGTTTGCTCTGCCCGGATGTGCTGAAAATCCCCGATGGCCACAATCTCAAGCCGCTGAACATGGGACAAAAGTGCCTGATCGATGCCCTGCTCAATCCCGATATCTCCCTCGTCACCTGCTATGGCCATGCCGGCACGGGCAAGACCCTCGTCGCCGTCGCCGTGGGCCTGCATGAAATGTTCAACCGCCGCTACAACGGCGTGACCATCAGCCGCCCGGTCGTCGCCATGGGCGATCAGCTCGGTTTCCTCCCCGGCACGCTGGAAGAAAAAATGCGCCCCTGGCTCCAGCCCATCCACGATGCGCTGGACCTCTTGATGCGTCCCTCCATGCCCACCGGCCCGCGCCGCAAGCAAGTGAAAAAAGAGGGTCCCGAGCCCAAAGTCAAAAAACCTTGGGAGCTGCTCATGGACCAGGGCATCATCGAGATCGAGGCGCTCTGCTACATCCGCGGCCGCTCGATCCCGAACCGCTTTTTCATCCTCGATGAAGCGCAACAACTCACGCCGCAGGAAGCGAAAACGGTGGTCACGCGCATGAGCCGCGGGTCGAAGCTGGTGCTCGTCGGTGATCCCGCGCAGATCGACAACCCCTACGTCGATAGCCGCAGCAACGGCCTCGTTTACACCCGCAACCGCCTGCGCGGCCAGTCCTTCACCGCCCATGTCGCGCTTACCCGCGGCGAGCGCTCGGAGTTGGCAGACGTCGGCGCGCGTTTGATGTAATCAAGCCTCGAAAAAAAATCAGGCGGCCGCTGGGAATCAGGGCCGCCTGTTTTTTTGCCTTCGTGACTTTTTTATTTCGCCTCAGCAAGATCATCGTTGAGGTCCTGGATCGCGTCCTTGCGTTCGCTCAGGGACGACTCCGCCCAGGCGCGGTGATACCAGGAAAATTGAGGGGCTTTGATGTCGGCGACGCCGCGCTGCGCCAACGAAAGTGCCTCCGTGAGCAGACCCCGCCATTTTTTCTTAATGTCAGCCTCGCTCATCGTCAGCTTCTTGCCCGAGCCGTCGGCCTTCCATTTCATGATCGCCTGCACCAACGCCTTGTCCTTGTGCTGATCCAGAACCGACTGCACCGATACACTCGATCCACCGACCATCGTCTCCGTCTGCGGCACACCTTCCATCAGGGACACGCTCGATACCGCCAAGGCCAGACGCGTGACCTCATCAAACTCGCGCAGCACTTTCGATTCGGTGATAAAAGTGCCGATCTTCGTTTCTTTCCACACCATCGTCTTGTTCATGCGTGCGATGAGCAGCTGCTGTGGCTGACCGGATGCGATCTGTGAGTCCTCGGTCTGCCACAAGGGCTTGGGTCCGGCGATCGCCTTGCCCATGACGCCAAGAACCTTGCCGGAAATCGCGTGAATGATCGGTCCGCCCGGCGCGCTTTGCAGGTAGCTGTTGTCCACTTGCAGAGCATTGCCATCCACGCCCAGTACGTTCGCCTTTTCCGTGGACACCACCGAGCTGCCCTTGGCCATGCCCAGTGCCAGCACCGGAACCGCATTCGGGATCTCGGCATCGGCCGCCACCAGCTCCATCATGTGCTCGACTTCATCGAGCACCTGCATGCGCGCGATGTCGACGCCCTCGCACAACTCCAGCGCGGCGAATTTGGTCAAGGCCTGTCCGCCCGAGGTGCGGATGGTGAGTTTCTGATTGCCGGACAGCACGCTGGCCGCCGTGTAAAGATACAGTTTGCCATCCTGCGCCGCCAAAAATCCTCCGCCACTGTTTTGATCGCCCTCGACCGAGACAAAGGAATCCGCCACCGCCTTGCTGATGTCCGATCCCGGGGGAGCGGCCTCGCCCGCAGCTCCCGAGGCAGCCCCCAGAGCCGCGCCCGTGGGAGTCATGGTCGCCGCCGCGAGCTTCGCCGCGAGTTCCTCATTTTTCTGCGTGAGCTCCCGCACCTTGGCTTCGAGAGGGAGCAAGGTTTGCACTTGTTGTTCCAGCGCATCCTTGCGATCCGTCAATGCCTTGGCGGATGCGGCATCCATGCCTCCCTGCTTGGCTTTCAGGGCCAGCACATCCGCCTCCAGACTGAGTTTTTCACTCTGCAACGACAAAACGCTATCCTCCAGTTCGGTGATTTTTTGTTTGGCGGCTTCATCTTCCTTGCAGGAACTCATCAGGAATGAGCCGCACGCGATGGCAACGATCAGTGGGTATTTCATGTGTGGATTTTATTGGTTGGGAAGAGCCATAGAAGATTCAAGCGCTTCACTCAAGCACGAAAACGGGATTCCCTGAACAACCAAAATCATGCTTGGCACTGCCTGCATTTCCCCCTACAACCGCTGCCAGACATGGCCACTGAATACGAACATACCCTCGCCTCCGCCGCCACCTTGGAAGGAACTTCCCTTCACACGGGTGAAAAAGTATCCCTCACCATCAAACCAGCTCCCGAGGGCCACGGCTTCAAGTTCCGCCGCATCGACCTCGCCGACCAGCCGTTCATCGATGCCGATGTCGATAAAGTCAAAACCGTGGAGCGCGCCACCACCCTGGCCGAGGGGCCGGTCAAAGTTCATACGGTCGAACACGTGATTTCCGCCCTCACCGGCATGGGCGTGGACAATGCCATCATCGAGATGGATGCGAATGAGCCACCCATCGGCGATGGATCCTCCCGTCCCTTCGTGGAGCTGATCAAAAAGGCCGGCGTCGTCGCGCAGAAAGCACCGCGCCGCATTTGGGAAATCCGCGAGCCCATCCATCAGGAAAGCGGCGACGGCAGCATCATCACCATCGTGCCGAGCAAAACGTTCCGCGTTTCGGTCACCAACGTCGGTCCCGACGGGCGCTTTACCCAATACTTTTCCAGCGAGGTCACTCCCGAGCTCTACGAGAAGGAAATCGCGGCGGCGCGGACTTTTGTCTATTACGAGGACGTCAAGCCCCTGCTCGACAAGGGCCTGATCAAAGGCGGCTCGCTCGAAAACGCGGTGGTCGTGCGCGGCAACGAGGTGATGTCGAAGGAGGCGCTTCGTTTCCCTAACGAATTCGCCCGCCACAAGGCGCTCGACCTCATCGGCGACCTCATGCTCTCGGGCAAACGCATTCTCGGCCATGTCATCGCCGTGAAGCCCGGCCACGGACCGAACACACTCATGGCCGCCACGGTGAAACGCGAATACAGCCGCATGCGCTCGATGGTGCCACCGATCAAGATCCCCAGCGGCGAGGCGGTGCTCGATATCAACGACGTGCTGAAAATCCTGCCGCACCGCTATCCGTTTTTGCTGGTCGATCGCATCGTCGATTTCGAGGGCGACAGCAAATGCACCGGCGTGAAAAACGTCACCATCAACGAGCCGTTTTTCCCTGGTCACTTCCCCGGTCATCCGGTCATGCCTGGCGTACTGCAGCTCGAAGCCATGGCCCAGGTTTCCTCCGTGCTGATGCTGCGCAAGCCGGAAAACCAAGGGAAAATCGGCTACTTCATGAGCGCGGACAACGTCAAATGGCGCCGCCCCGTGCTGCCCGGCGATACATTGTTCATCGAGGCAGAGGTCATCAAGATCCGTGGCTCCATCGGCCAAACCAAGGTGCGTTGTCTGGTCAATGGCGAGGTCGTCTCCGAGGGAGAACTGAAGTTCGCTCTGATCGCCAGCTAAGCGAAGGTCGCTGGCATGCAAAAGATTTCCGCCACCCTGCAACTCCACCTGCTGGTCTTTCTGCTCGCACTCACCGGAGTGTTCGGCACGCTGATGTCCTTGTCCGCGACCAGCCTGGTGATCTGGCGCACGGCCTTGGCGACGGTGGTGATGGTGCTGTGGCTTCTCTATCGGAAAAGCGCGCCCATCCTTGTCTCTCCCCGAGCGGCCCTGCGCATGCTGGCCGTGGGCATGATCATCGGCCTCCACTGGGTATGTTTTTACGGCAGCCTGAAAGTCGCGAACATGACCATCTGCCTCACCGGCATGGCATCCATTTCGCTGTTCACCGCCTTCACCGAACCCTGGCTGATCGGGCGGGGCATTCGCAAAAAGGAAGTACTGTTAGGCGTGCTGGTCGCTGTGGGTTTGGCCTTGATCGCCGGAGTGGAAACCAAACACCACCTCGGCCTCGGACTGGCGATCTGCGGTGCGGCGCTGGCCGCCATTTTCCCGGTTCTGAACCGGAAGTTCGTGCTGACAGGCATCGCGCCGGAAACCCTGCTCATCTGGGAAATGCCCGGCGCCTGCCTCACCGCGCTGCTGGTCCATCCGCTGTTCGCCTCGTATGATTCGCTGTTGCAATGGCAAGGTCTCGACTGGCTGTGGATGTTTTTCATGGCGGTGGTCTGCACCGTCTTTGGCCATGCCTTCCACAGCCATCTGCTGCGCCACATCACCGCCTACGCCAGCAACCTGGCGATGAACTTCGAGCCCGTGCACGGCATCCTCTTAGGCGCGCTGATTTTCCATGACTACCGCGCCCTCCAGCCCACTTTTTACCTGGGAGCCTTCACCATCATCGTGGCGAATTTTTTGCATTTGCGGAAAAAAGATGGCACTACTGGGGCGTGAGGCTGAGATTGCGGAAATGGATTTCCATCTCCACTCCGGGATGCACCTGGAGGCCGATGGGGCCTTTGGCTGATTCCATGTCGGTGGTGTAATCGAGCACTTGTTTGCCGTTGAGGGTGACGATGTATTTTTTGCCTTTGACCTCGATCTTGATGCGATTCCAGTCGCCGATTTTCAGCAGATCCTTCACGCCCACGGCTTCCACGGGATATTTGCCTTTTTTGCCGATGTAGGGCGAGCAGGTCATGTCGCGCTTGAGCGAGCCGGAGATGCCGATCTGGATTTGCTCGTTTTCATTGCGCAGGAAAAATCCGGAATCGACATGCCCGGTGTAGCGGAACTCCGCTTCTAACGAAAAATCGGCATACTCACCCGAAGTCCAGAGGATGGAGCCTTTTTTCTTCGCATCACTCTTGCCAACGATCGCGCCGTCCTGCACCGACCAGTATTCCGGCATGGCGGAGGGTTTCCAGCCATCCAGGGTTTTGCCATCAAAGAGGGCCACAGGCTCCGCAGCCTGCAAGCTCATCGCGCACATCACCAATACAAACAAGGGTTTAATCATGCGTATGCTACGAAACGCATGCGGAAACTCTTTCACTTTCTCTGCGATCAGCGCCGCTGCAAGAAAAGATCCAGTCCATCCACGAGAGCGATCCAGCTTGCTTCGATGATGTTCTCGGAAACGCCGACCGTGCCCCAGTTGTTTTCCCCATCCGAGCACACGATGAGCACCCGCGTCTTGGAGGCGGTGGCATCGTGGCCATCGAGGATACGGACTTTGTAGTCCACCAGAGTCACCTGGGCGAGTTCCGGATAAAACGGAAGCAGGGCTTTGCGCAGGGCGACATCGAGCGCGTTCACCACACCGTGACCTTCCGCCACGGTGTATTCGGGGGTGTCGTTGACAAAGACTTTTACCGTCGCTTCGCACACGGGCGAGTGACCATCGCGATACTGGCGGAAGCTGGTGTGGTATTCTTTCAGATCGAACGGTTTCCGGTATTGGCCGGTTTCCTTGCGAATCAGCAGCTCCAGCGAACCGCCCGCCGCCTCAAAGGAATAGCCGGTATTTTCCAACTCCTTGACGGTCTGCAACAGGTTTTTCGCAGCCGCCGAGCCTTTTTCCAGCGCCAGCCCCATTTGTTCCGCCTTGATCAAGATGTTGCTTTGTCCTGCGAGTTCGGACACCAGGATGTTTTGGGTATTTCCCACTTCCTCGGGGCGGATGTGTTCATAGCTGCGGGCCAATTTCTGCACCGCATTCACATGCATGCCGCCTTTGTGCGCGAAGGCTGTGCGTCCGATGAATGGCGCGCGCGCGAAGTGCGGATTGTTCGAGACGTCGTCGACGAAATAGGACAAGTCCTTGAGTTTCTCCAAAAACGGCGTGACCGATAATCCCAGCTTGAGTTGCAGGATGGGGATGACCGAAGTGAGATTGCAGTTCCCCGTGCGCTCGCCGTAGCCATTGATCGTACCCTGCACCTGCACGGCACCGGCTTGCACGGCGGCGATGGCATTGGCCACGGCCAATTCGCAATCGTTGTGCGTGTGGATGCCGATCGGCACTTGCGGGATGGCCGTTTGCACCGCTTGGCAAATCGCAGCGACTTCATGAGGCAAGGTACCGCCATTGGTGTCGCAAAGCACCAAAATGTCCGCGCCTCCCTCCGCCGCAGCGCGCAAGGTCGCGAGGGCATGCCCGGCATTGTCCTTGTAGCCATCGAAAAAATGCTCGGCGTCATAGACTACCTCGCGGCCATGCTTTTTCAAGTGCGCCACGGTATCGCGGATCATCGCTTGGTTTTCCTCCACGGTCGTGCGCAGCACCTCGGTCACGTGCAGATCCCAGCTCTTGCCGAAAATCGTGACGACGGGCGTATCCGCCTCTAACAACAAAGCCACCTGCGCATCTTGCTCGACGGGCGTGTCGGCCCGGCGTGTGGACCCAAAGGCCGCCAATTTGGCATGCTTGAGTTTGAGCTTTTTCGCCTCGCGGAAAAATTCCACATCCTTCGGGTTCGAGCCCGGCCATCCGCCTTCAATGTAGTCGATGCCGAATTGATCCAGACGCTCGGCAATTCGCAGTTTGTCCAAGCCGGAAAGTTGAAATCCTTCCCCTTGCGTTCCATCGCGCAGGGTCGTGTCGTACAGATACACAGGTTTCACAGAAGTTGACATCGCGCGGGGAAACTAGGGGCAGTGCCGCGGTAAATCCAGCAAAAACCGTGTCAACTGTGCTCCCGGCGGGAATCGAACCTGCATTTGCCCTTTAGGAGAGGGCCGTTCTATCCATTGAACTACGGGAGCGCGGCATCTAATTACGCGAGAATGGCACTCGATTCAAGAAATACTTCATCTCATGCCCCTCTTACGCGATGCATCACTCTGTTCCCTGCTTGCCAATCAGGAAAAAATGGCAAATGCTGCCGCTGTGGCAAGCAGGCGCTCCAGACGATCCTCGATCCGATCTCTCCTCGAATACGCGATTTTCCGTTTGATGGAAACGGTACTGCGTTTCCTGCCTGCAACGTGGGTCGATGCACTGGGATGGAACCTCGGAGCCTGCGCCTATCACCTGCTCCCCGCCCGCCGCGACACCGTGCGCCGCAACTGCCGCATCGCCTGGGGCGACTCGCTTAGTGCCGAGGAGTTGGAAACACTCACGCGCGACACCTTTCGCCACTGTGGCGCGAACTTGCTCAGCAGCACCCGCTGCATGCTGATGAGCGATGAACAAATCAAAACTCACGTCACCATCGAAGGCGAGGAAATCGTCCGGGAAACGCTACAACGCACCAACCGTGGAGCCATTTTCGCACTGGTGCACATGGGCAACTGGGAAATCCTCGCGCGCATCGGCACCTTGGTCGCGCCGGGCGCACCTACCGCAGCCTTTTATCGGCCGCTCAACAACCCCTGGATGAACCGCATGACCATGCGACGCCGTGCACGATCCGGCACGCAGTTGTTTTCGAACAAAGAAGGTTTCACCCAATCCTGCCCCCTCCTGCGCGAAGGCGGCTTGCTGGGCATATTGGCGGACCAACACGCCGGACACTCCGGCAGCATGACGCCGTTTTTTGGCCGCCCCACCTCCTGCTCGCCACTGGTGGAATTATTGCATCGACGCACGGGTGCCGCGGTTTTTTATTTTTCCGTCAAACGCACCAGACGCGCCCACTGGCAGATCCAGATCACACCCCACCCGCCGGCGGTCGCCATTTCTACCGATACCGTCATGCAGGGGCTGGAGAGAGCATTATCCTCCAGTCCCTGCGATGGATTCTGGTTCCACAATCGCTGGAAATTGGCGCCCAAACTCCCATTCCGCACCCATCGATCACGGAGATCCACCACCACTGCCAACCTCACAAAACCCTGGCGCATTGCGCTCATCGGTTCGTCTGATCCCGCCATCAACGCAGCCGCCGCTTCCGCCATCGAATTCCTGATCCGACAGCAAGCCGATACCGCATTCGAGCTGATCAACACCGCCTCCACGAGCCCTTTCCCTCATGCCTCGCGGCATGTGGCGGACTCGGGAGAAAACTTGGCATCGCTTCTCCGCAAGATCGATGCGAGCAGGCCATACCCACTCGACATGGTCGTCTATTTTTGCGACAGCAGGGAAATCAACGATGCCCACAGAAAAATCCCGATTCCGCAGGCGGTCGGCATGTCATCTGACAAAAATCACCTGCTTGACATCCGCATCGCCGCTCCGCCCACACCTCTGACCTCCCCGCAAACATGGTGGCATTTCCTCAGCAAACTGGGCATCACTCTGAACGATCCCCCGCCATGAGCCGACCGCTACAACTTCTGATTCTGTCTGATGGCAAGCCCGGGCACCGCAACCAAAGCCTGGGCCTGGCGGAGGCTCTGGCGCGTCTCACCCCAACAGAAACCCGCACGATCGACCTGGGAGATTTTCCGCGCGGAAAAAAAATCCGTCATGCCGCTGACATCATCCGGCATGGCCCGGCGCCCGACTGGATCATCGCCACCGGTCACGGCACTCATCTGTGCGCGCTGCTGCTGAGCCGCAGATACCGGTGCCGCAGCATCGTTTTGATGAAGCCCAGCTGGCCATACTCCTTCTTTGATGCCTGCCTCGTGCCCACACACGATCTCAAAGCAGGCAAAGCACCTGCCCGCGTGATCCCCACGATGGGAGCGCTGAATCGTATCGTGCCTGCCCCCGTCCGGGAATCCAAGGGGCTCATTCTCATCGGCGGAGAATCGAAAGATTATGCCTTTGATCCGGATTCCCTGCGCGATGCGATCTCGCAACTTCTGTCACAAACCGAACTCGACTGGCACATTGCTGATTCACGCCGCACGCCCGATGCATTTCTCTCTTCGCTGGGCCACCTGTCCGCCACCCTGCACCCTCATCGAAATACAGATGCCGATTGGCTTCCCCGGTTGCTCTGCCGGTGCGAATCGGTGTGGGTCACCTGCGACAGCGTGTCGATGATTTACGAAGCGCTCAGCAGCGGGGCTCGCGTGGGAATCCTGCCCATGCCCGCGCGCAAGAGCACTTCCAAGATCGCCAGGGCCATCGAAACGCTGTGTGAAGAGGGTAAAATCATGACATTTAAACACTTGCAAGAAAAAGGCCGTTTGGTATCCTGCGCGCCATTCGCCGAAGCCGACCGCTGCGCGAAAATCCTGTTAGAAAAATTTCCGCCACCGATCTCGTGAAAGTCATTCAAATCCTTCCCGAACTTAATGCAGGAGGTGTCGAGCGCGGTACTTTGGAGGTAGCCTCGCATTTGATACGGCACGGCCATGAGGCCGTGGTGGTATCCAATGGCGGCCGTTTGGTTGCGGAACTGGAAGCCATGGGCGCCCGGCACATTCCGATGCCGGTTCACCGCAAATCATTGCGCTCACTCTTTCAGGTAAACAAACTGCGCACCCTGCTGGAGAACGAAAAGCCGGACATCCTGCACATCCGCTCGCGCGCTCCCGGCTGGATCGCCTGGCTGGCGTGGAGAGGCATGGATCCGAAAAACCGCCCTCGCCTAGTTTCTACCGTCCATGGTTTCTATTCCGTGAACGCCTACTCCCGCGTCATGACACGCGGAGAACGGGTCATCGCCGTCTCGGAAAGCGTGCGCGAATACATTCTTGCGAATTACCCCGCCACCGATGCCGCCTTGATCCGCGTGATCCATCGGGGCGTGGATGAAACGACTTACACCCACGACTACAGACCAAGTTCGCAGTGGCTGGGAACATGGCGCGAGACGCACCCCTACCTGGAACATCGCATCCCCCTGTTGCTGGCAGGGCGCTTGACGCGCTGGAAAGGGCAAGAAGATTTCATCCGCCTGATCGCCAGACTGGTCGAAAAAGGCCTGCCCGTTCATGGGCTCATCGCCGGTGAGCCACATCCGAAAAAAATGGCGTTCCTCGATGAACTGAAACAGCTCGCCGGCGCACTGCATGTCGAAAATCACCTGACCTTTCTCGGTCATCGCTCGGACCTGCGCGATGTCATGGCGTCATCATCGATCGTTTACTCGCTATCTCTTCAGCCGGAAGCTTTCGGAAGAGTCTCGCTCGAGGCCATGGCTCTGGGCAAGCCAGTGGTCGCTTACGCACACGGCGGAGTGGCCGAACAACTGCGGGTGTTGTTTCCCGCAGGTCTTGTTCCCGTGGCCGATATCGATGCCGCGGAAGCGGCCACCCTTCGCATCATCAACGAGGGTGGCATACCATCTCCCATCACCCCCTTCTCGCTGGCCAAAATGCTGGATGCCACGCTCAGTGTTTACCAGGAATTGGCATCTCCCGCCTGAACCCGTTCCCTCTTATTCGCATGATTGTCAGTCACCAATACCAATTCATTTTCATCAAGACTCACAAGACCGCAGGCAGCAGCATGGAAATGGCGCTCGGACCGCTCTGTGGTCCCGATGACATCGTCACTCCGATGGAGTCCAATGTCCACAGCGACATACCACGCAATTATCACGAGGACACACTGCTGGGAAAACTCTACTCCCGTTCGCGCCTGACACGCAAGTGCATCCACCGTCACTCGCCGCTTCTCGGTCGTTGGTTTTACGAGCACATGCCCGCGTGGCGAGTGCGCGAGCTCATCGGTGAGGATGTGTGGAACCGCTACCACAAGTTTTGCTTCGAACGCAACCCATGGGACAAGGTGGTTTCCTATTACAATTGGAAAAAGTTCGGACAAGGCAAACCCATGCCGGACTTCAAAACATGGGTCATGTGCAAAACCCATCGCCTGCCGCTGGATGCGTCGCTTTATTTCGAAGGCGAGCAGTGCCTGATGGATGAAGTACTCGAATACAAAGGCTTTATCGGCCGATTCAACGATCTTTGCCAGCGAATGAACATTCCGTTCAGCGGCAACATGCCCAGGGAAAAAACCAACATCACCAGTCAACCGGTCGATTACCGGGAGTTTTACGACGAGGAAACACGGGAAAAAATCGCACAGGAATTTTCCCGTGAAATACGCCTCATGGGTTACGTTTTCGATCCCGAGAGCCCACGCTGAATCCATGAAAATCCTCTGGCTGAAAGACTCGAAAACAGGGCACCTGCACAAAGCCAAGGGTCTGTTGCGCGCCATGGCGGAGCTGGAGGAAATCGAAGTGACCGAGTATGAAGTGCAGTGGCGCTGGTCCGGCATCCGTGCGATTCTTCCGAAACTGGGACTTCTCGGCCTGCGACTGCCGCTGCGCTGGCTGCTCAAAAACCTCCCCGCGCCTGCCCCGGTTTCCCTGATTCTCTCCGCAGGCGGCTCCACGCAGTGGCCCAATGCCGCCATGGCGTTTCAAAGAGAAGTTGCGAATGTCTTCCTCGGCTCGCTGCGCGGAATGAAGGCGGATTTTTTTTCACTGATCGCATTTCACGATGCACCCGAAAAGACATGTCCCTACTATCGTTTCGACATCATACCATCGATGGTCACTCCCCGTGCGGCGCAGGAAGCGGCCCGGAGCGCCCAGCTCCGGGAGAGCGCCACATGGGGATTGCTGATCGGGGGAAATGGCGAAGATATCATGTGGACGGACGCGTGCTATCGGCAAATCGCCTCATCTTTCCTCGAAGCCGCAAAACAACAGGGCGTGAGAGTCCGCATCGCCACATCGCGCAGAACACCCCGTCATTTCGAATCGACACTCCGGGATCTGTTCGAAGCATCCGGCATCCTCGGGGAATCGTGCTGGTTTCATCATCGTGACAAAAACGCAATTCCCCTGCTGGCGATGATGGGCGCGTGTTCGAGACTCTACGTCACCGCCGACAGCATGTCCATGACACATGAATCGGTTTCTTCAGGACGTCCCGTGTTTGTCATCCTTCCTCTGGAAGGCGGCAACCCGCGCTTGCGGCAAAACCTGCAGCGGCTCGCAAGCGAGAAGCGCGTGGTTTTGCAGGACCCTCACCATCTCGCCCAGACCGAAGCCACGCCCCGGGGCGGATGGCATCTTGTCGAGCACGACCCCACGCGCGGTCTTGCCCAAGCCGTACTTGCCACCTATGCTACGCACGCATCCGCGCCAAACACATCACCAGCCGCCCTATAACACATGAGTCGCAGACCCTACCTTTACGCCTTAGTGCGCATTCGCAAATCCGGCAGCCAATCTCTCGTGGAGATGATCGGAGCCGCTCTGCCTAACAGCAAAATCCACTCCATGCCCCCCATCCCGCCGATCGCCGATATGGGAGTCGGAATCCTTGAGGACTTCCGCCGCATCCGTCGCACAAAAAAACGCTTGAGGAAACTTTTCCAAACCATCAGTTATCCGAAGGCATGGAGCATCCTGAACGCCACGGCTCACGAGGGAGATGTGGTTTCGGGACATTTCATGTTCGGAGCACCGAAACTGCCCGACTGGGAATTGCGTTATATCACCCTGGTGCGCGAGCCTATCACCCGGCTTTACTCCGAGTACCGCTACTGCCGCCAGAGCTACTTCCAACGCCCCGCATGGAGACGATGGTATCTCGCCAAACGTCTCAAAGTCGCAGGCAAGGGCAGCTTCGGCGACTACATCAAGTACCTTCACGCGCAGGGTGATCGCTTCGCGAATCCCCTGGTCGGTTATGTCACCGGCGGAGCCGAGGTGGGAGATGCCTACGAGTTTCTCAAAAACAATTACTTCCACTACGGCACGATGGAGCGCATGGATCTTTTTGCGCAACAGTTGTCAGAAAAACTCGGTGCTCCGGCCTCAGCGGTCTGGAAAAACAAAACCGAAAAAGTCCCCGCGGTCGCGGCGGAAGAATACGACCGCGATCTGTTGGATGCGCTCATTTCAAAGGACATCCAGTTATACAACGCCATCAGAGCCGAGTGCGAACGAGGGGAACAATCCCACGCCATCAGTTAGCCATGCAGTGCCAGGCCGAACTTGTTGTGTATCTCAGGCGCTGTGGTTGAGACGGGCAGTTTGCTTGCCACGATGTATTCGAGAAACCTGCTGTCTTCCCGCAGATGGCCGCGCACCGAGAGTTGCTGGGCCTGCTTGGAGTATTCGTGCCGGCTGTTGAAAGAAAAACCCACCAGAATCACTTCCGCGGCGCCGGCCCATAATGCCACCACGGCCATGAACATACCGTTGGAGATGTTCGCCTCGATCGGATACGTCCCAAAAAAGCTGTGGCCGAGCGACTGCCCGATGATCAGCCGCTTGTCATACTTGGAAACCGAATAGCATTTCCTGGCGGATGCACCGATCTCTTCCAGCACTGCGGAGCAGCAATGGTAGGCATTCCGCGAGACCAGCACGATACCCAGGGATTTGTCGCGCAAGGCGCCTACCGTCGCCTCCGCGTACGAATCCGCATCATGGAAGATCGCGCCGTTGAGAAACGTGGCGTCAGGAATCACATGAAAGTACTTGTCGGCCGAGTGCACGGAACCATTGACGCACAGGTGGCAGGCGTTGTGAACCGCCGGAACGACGGGATCCGGAGCGGACCCGATGACAATCGTGGTTCTCCCCGCCACTGTCTCGCGCAACACAGCGCGCAAGCGGCTCAGCGCGGCAAGATCGCCGTGGTATCTGTCACGATGGTAATTCTCCATAATTACGGCTGGGCCACGACCTTGAGCGTGGGTTTGAAGCCAAATCGGAATTTCACCGAACCGAAACCCGCCCGCTTGAAAAGCAGCGCCAGCGATGATTTGTCAAAATAAATCAAATGCTCCGGGGGGCGGAACGTCGTCCACTCGACGAGTTTATCGATCTTCCCGGGCAATGAAAAATGTCCCACATCCGGCGTGGTCAGAAACAAAACACCATCGTCCGCCATGACGGCTCTGATCGAGCACAAAAATTCATACGGATCCACAAGATGCTCGATCACCTCGCTGCAATAGACCACATCGAATTTCTGCCCTTCGGCAGCGAGCACCTCGATGCCTACAGCGCGGAAGGAGGCACCGGGGAAACTCGTCTTGGCGCGCTCCACCGCATCGGCATCGACGTCGATGCCCAACGCCCGGTAGCCCAGCCTGCGCCCGGCTTCCGTAGCAAAACCGAGATTGCAGCCGACGTCGAGAAAGGCAAGGTTTCCGCGGCTGCGCAAGGAGGCGATGCGGCTGTACGCCCTTTTGATTTTGGACTGCATCTTGTCCTTGTATTGCTTGGACTTATGATAGTTATGATAAAAATCGGACAACTCCTGCGAGGAGGGAAACGGATGGATGAACAGAACACCGCAGTCAGCGCAGCGATGAATCGCGTAACCATTTTTTGAGGCGCACGAGGCGTGATCCGGGCTTTCACATACGGGGCAGTTCATGGCAGATTCGGGTTGATGGGCGAGTTGGGTTGCGATCGGCAAAGCTCTTGATACGTTCGCATTTGACGAAGCACCTGATCCTTGTCGATCAGGGTCTTTTGGAGCAATTCCCGTGTCACGTCAGTCACCGCGGGAACATGATGAGGCATGGCGGCATCAAGAGCGAATGCCAGTGATTTTTTGCGGTCCGTGACGGGCAACAACGGCACACGGGCAAGGGAACCGAGAATCAGGCCGTGCAGGCGGTTGGTAACGATCAAACTGCTGGCGCGGAATTCGGCAATCACCTCCTGCCACGTCGCAGGTGTGTGGTAGGGAATCGAAAATCGGGCCGCTAACGATTGGAAAATGCGATCGTCTTCCTGCGGGCATGTCGATAGCAATTCAATCCGCACGGACTGTTCCAATAACTTCTCCATCGCGGCCGCGAGGTTTGCCTCCTGGCCCTTGACGACAAACAGCACACGCTCGGGATCCCGACCCTCGGCCGCCTCTCCCTCCGCGAGATTGTCAGGGAGGGAAAAAACGCAGTCCGCACCTTGCACGCAGGTGACACCAAGATCGTCCATGATCCCTTTCGTGAGGCTGTCCCGCACGATCACCGGCTGCCGCAACCGCGCGAAATATGACGACAACAGGCCTGACGGGTAGAGTCCGGTCATGCTCTTTTTCAGCGAAAACGGAAAACAAAAGACATGGGGATTGATGCGTTGCACCGCCACCAGAGTGCCGAACATCGCATGCCCCAGATCTTTTCCGCTCCACTGATCACCGCCCGCGAAATACACGGCTTCATACGCGGCGAAGGATGCCATGGATGCTTCCGCTTGCGACGCGAACGATTCAATCATGCGGGGCTGGATCCATCGACGGAGAAATGTTGACAACAGCAACCGTTCAAAGAAACCGGGAGGCTTGTAATAGCTCACGCCGGGAAAACGCACGCCTTCATTGTAGCGCTGGAACGCCTCAAGACGCAGGGCATCGATGGGGACGAGCGGATGCGCGAACACGTCGATGCCCGTGGCGGGACAAGCTGATTTGATTTGGTGAATCATCGCCTGCAAAATCGCGAAATCGCCCAAATTCCCTTTCAAATTTGCAAACAAAATGGCGACTCTATGGGTTGAGATTGCAGAACTTGGGTGACTCATGTGGAAATCAGCAAATGAAATGGTTCAACGGTGGATGATTGATCGAAGGTGCGCGCAATCATGATTCATTCGCCGATTCCCTCTGTCAATCAGCAAATCGGCTGAGAACCGCAATTCCTCCACATGCACCGTTGCATTATCCACTCATGATCGTATCATGCGGTCATGCTTCGCTTCTTGTTTTTTGTCTTAACCGCTTCTCTCTGTTGCGCCTTTGATCTGCCCAAGGGTTCGACCCAGTGTCTCGTAGGCACAGCGAAGGACTGGAACTCCTCCCAGGTCTCTTTGCAGCTCTATCAAAAATCCGGCAAACAGTGGCAAAAAGCAGGCTCAGCGTGGAACGGCAGACTCGGAAAAAACGGCCTGGTTTGGGGACTGGGCCTGCACCCCTCTCCCGCCAACGCCGCGATCAAGGCGGAAGGTGACGGTCGCACGCCAGCCGGCGTCTTCCGCATCGGTGGCGCGTGGGGCGCCGATGCCCAGATCCGCAAGCATCCCAAACTCCCCTACCGTCAGGTCACTTCCCGCGACCTATGGGTCGAGGACCCCGCGTCGCCTTCCTACAATCAGCATGTCATCCTGCCGCACGAACCCTCCACCGCCTGGGAAAAAAAGCAGCAGATGAAACAAAACGATGCCGCTCACAAACTGAAACTTTTCATCGCGCATAACGCACCGCCGAAGGTGGTCAAGGGCGCGGGCAGCTCGATCTTTTTTCACATCTGGCGCAATGGTGGAGGCTCTCCCACGGCGGGTTGCACGACGATGGAGGAAGCGCGTTTGCGGGCGCTGATCGCCAGCATCGATCCCACGCAACAACCGCTCTACGTCATCCTTCCCGCCGCCGAATATCAGCAATATCGTGCCGCCTGGAAGCTGCCCTGATACGGGAAACACACTACTTCCAGATTGCAATCACGGCCCGGTGATCCGAGGCGCCTTTGACATCGATCACCCGCGATTCCGCTGGCTCGGAGACACCCTTTGTCCAGAAATAATCGATTTCCACCTCGGGCTTCGGTTCCGGGCAGGTGGCGGCTGGTCCGGTTTTTTTCTGATAGACCCATCCCGCCGCCTTCATCAGACCGCCCACGCCCGCATCGGGTTCCTCGTTCCAATCCCCTGCGGCGTAGATTTTCCCTTTCACGCCCGCCAATCCCGCCAGCAAGGCTTCGCCCTCCCGGGTTCTGCGCGCTCCATCGCCGGCATCCAGATGGACGCCCACGACGGTCACCCATTCCTGATTCACTTCCATTTCCGCCACCACGGCGATGCGCGCTTCCCCTTGCTCGGAAAGCCGGATCACACGCGGATTGCGAAGAGGATGAGGTGACAAAATCGCCTGGCCGTATTCGCCGCCTTGAAAGTCGATCGCTTTGCCAAAAAACACCTGCCAGCCCAAAGCCTTGGCGATCTCATCGGCCAATTTGCGTTTGCCACTGCGCGCGGTGCCCTGATCGACTTCCTGCAGCACCACCACGTCCGCTTTCTGCTCGCGGATCACGGCAACCGTTCGATCCAAGTCGTATTTCCCATCCATCCCCACTCCGCGGTGAATGTTCCATGTCACTGCGGTAAACGCATGCGCGCCGGTAGCCAACCCCAACAACATCGCGAAAATCCATCGTTTCATCGCCACACCATACATCCGCACCAATTCCAACCTTTCACGCCCCACCGCCAAAGGTCGGCGTTCCCGAACTTTACCATTTACGATCTCTGAAAAAAAACGCTATAAATCACACCAAGCCACCGTATTATCATCATGCCACGCGTCATCATTACCGTACCCGACCAAACCCCGCAGCCTTATCGTTTCCAACTTGACCGCCAATCGGTGAAGATGGGCAGGGGTTCGGACAATGACATTGCCATCAACTGCGGCTCCGTTTCCGTGCACCATGCCGTAATGGAACGCATCTCCGGTGGCTATCAGATACGCGATCTCGAATCCACCAACGGCACCAAACTCGATGGCAACCGCCTGCCCATCATCGCCCTGCGCGATGGCCTGAGCGTGAAACTCGGTGACGTGGCCTTTGATTTTTCCCTCACCGATGAGGAAAAGGAAGCCCTCGCCCGTGAAAACCCTCCCACTGAGTCGAAAATCATCGCCGAGGAACCCGAAAAAGCTCGCCCCAAGACATCGGATCGCGGCCCCGTGCGCCGACCAGCGCCCGCTCCCGCCACCCTTGCTTCGGCGAACCCCGCGCACAGCTTTCTGGCCATGGTCGTGTTCCTGATCCTCGCCGCTCTCGCCTTCTACGTCGGTCTCTCGATCCGCCACGAAAAGGAAACCCATCAGTCGCTGCTGCAATCCATGTCTAACAAAGACAAACCGGCGGACACCGCCGCGCCCGCAGAGCCTGCGGCAGACCCAGCCACCCCGACCGCCGAGTAAGTTCGGCGGAATGAGGAAGATTTTTTTGCTTTGTCACTCGATTTTCTTTGCCATTTGTGGCATCCTGCCTAATACATCCGCTCTTCCACCGCATCCCGAGCATGTCCCCTAGTCCTTCGAAAAAGAAAAAAAAGCCCGCGCCCGCACCCACCACTGGCAAATCCCAAAAAGGTTGGTCTCCCAGCAAGTCTGCGGAGCTGTATGGCATCGATGATTGGGGCCACGGCTATTTCCATGTGTCCCGCCAAGGCGAAGTCACGGTGCGCCTCACGGAGGACGATGAAAACTACGACATCAGCCTGAAAAACATCGTCGATGGCCTCGCCGATCGCGGAACACAGCTTCCGGTCCTGCTTCGCTTCCGCGATCTCTTGCACTCGCGCATCGCCGAGCTGAACAATTCCTTTCACAAAGCCATCAAGGACCTGAACTACCAGGGCTCCTACCGCGGCGTTTATCCGATCAAGGTCAACCAGCAACGCCAGGTCATCGAGGAAATCACCGAGTTCGGCAAACAGTATCACTACGGCCTCGAAGCGGGCTCCAAGCCGGAATTGATCGCCGCGCTGGCGCACATGCACGATCCCGAGGCATACATCATTTGCAATGGCTATAAGGATGAGGAATTCATCGACCTCGCCCTGCATGCCCAAAAGATGGGCTTGCGCGTGATTCTGGTGCTGGAAATGCCCAGCGAATTGCACTCCATCATCAAACGCTCGGAAGCCATCGGCATCCGTCCCAATCTCGGCGTCCGCGTCCGCCTCGCCACCCGCGGTTCCGGCCACTGGCAGGAGTCCGCAGGGGACAAGTCCGTGTTCGGCCTCAATGCCGCGCAAGTCATCGAAGTCGTCGATCGCCTCAAGGACTACGGCTACCTCGACTGCCTGAAAATGCTGCACTACCATCAAGGTTCGCAGATCCCCAACATCGCCTCGATCCGCGAGGGTGCCACGGAAGCGGTGCGCATGTACTGCGACCTGGTTCGCGAGGGCGCGCCCATGGGCATTCTCGACATCGGCGGAGGACTCGCGGTTGATTACGATGGCTCGCACACGAATTTCACCTCGTCCTGCAATTACTCGATTTCGGAATACTGCGCGGACATCATTGAGGTGATCTCCAGCATTTGCCAAAAACAAAACATCGCCCACCCGAACATCATTTCGGAATCGGGCCGCGCGGTGGTATCCTACTACTCGGTGCTGGTCTTCAACATTCTCGATGTCACCAGCGTGCAGTCCTCCGATGACGAGCCCGCCACGCCGGAAAATCCGCACGACCAGTTGAAAAACCTCATCGAGGTCAATCGCGTCTTGTGTAAAAAAAATCTCCAGGAGTGCGTGAACGACGCTCTCTACTACCGCGATCAACTGCGCGCGCAGTTTTTCCATGGCAATGCCACGCTGCGCGAGCGCGGTCTCGGCGAGGCATGGTCCTGGCACATCCTCACCCGCGTCTCGAAATTGCTCACGGAAATGGATGACATCCCCGAGGATCTGCGCGAGCTCTCGAGCTCTCTGACGGATTTCTATTACGGAAATTTCAGCCTGTTCCAGAGCCTTCCGGATTCCTGGGCCATCGACCAACTTTTCCCCGTGATGCCCATCCACCGTCTCGAAGAGCGCCCGCGTCATCGTGCGGTGCTGGCGGACATCACTTGCGACTGCGATGGCAAGATCGATCGATTCATCGACCGTGAGGACGTCGCGAAAATCCTCCCTCTCCACGAGTTCAAACCCGGCACGCCCTACTACGTCGCCGTTTTCCTTGTCGGCGCCTATCAGGAAACCCTGGGCGACCTGCACAATCTGTTGGGTGATACCCACGTCGTCGGCGTGCACATGGAAAATGGCAAACCCGTCTATACCCACGAGGTCGAGGGCGATACCGTGGCAGACGTGCTCAGCTATGTCGAATACGACACCAAGGAACTCGTCGGTCGCTTCCGCAGCTTCGCCGAGCAGGCCGTGAGCAAAGGCAACATTTCGCCCAGCGAACGCCGCGAGGTCATGGACTTGTTCCGCAACGGATTGAGTGGCTACACCTACTTCGAGAGTTGACGCATCGTTTTTCTCCAGCGCACCAGCCGCCGCTTTTGCCGCAGCGTGATCGATCGATGTACGATTGATCTTGACTTTTCCGCAATACCAGCGCATTGGTCTCCCGTGTTCGCGCAAGCGGACGATCAGGCGCTCTTGTGAGCATCGCCCTTTTCCGGTCTTCGTCGATGAGAAAGATTGTTTGAGGTTACACCCTACAGCTCATCGCACGGCCAGCTGCCGAATTCACGGCTGCGCTGGCCATTTACCAAACACTATGACCGCTCCCTTATTCGAAGCGCTGCCCTTGGCCGCGCCCCTGCAACGCGTGTTGCAAGAACTCAACTACACCACACCCTCGCCCATCCAGGCGCAGGCCATCCCGCTGCTATTGGAAGGCCGTGACCTGTTAGGTTGCGCCCAGACCGGCACCGGAAAAACGGCAAGCTTCGCCCTGCCCATCCTCCATGCCCTGCACGGCAATCTTGCCAAGCCGAAGCACAAATCCTGCCGCACGCTGGTGCTCGCCCCCACGCGCGAACTCGCGATGCAGGTGGGCAAGAGCTTTTCCACGTATGGCAAATACGTGCCCTTCCGCCAAACGCTGATCTACGGTGGCGTCGGCCAGGTGCCCCAGGTGCAGGCCATGCGCCAGGGCGTTGATGTCCTCGTCGCCTGCCCCGGCCGTTTGTTGGACCTCATCGATCAGGGCCACGTCGATCTCTCGCACGTGGAATTTTTCGTTCTCGATGAAGTGGACCGCATGCTGGACATGGGCTTCCTGCGCGATGTGAAACGCATCGTTTCGATGCTGCCAGCAAAACGCCAGTCGCTGTTTTTCTCCGCCACGCTGGCGCCGAACATCGTCGAACTCGCCAACAACATCCTGCGCAATCCCGCGCACGTCAGCATCACTCCGGAAACGACCACGGCGGAAAAGATCGATCAACAGGTCTGCTTCGTCACCAAGGAATCGAAACGCCCGTTGTTAGAGGAACTGCTCCGCGGACAGGCCAATGCCAGCGCGCAAAAACTGACGATTGTTTTCAGCCGCACGAAACACGGTGCCAACAAACTCGCCAAGAGCCTCTGTGCCGCCGGATTTCCCTCGGATGCCATCCACGGCAACAAGTCGCAGGCGCAGCGCGAAAAGGCGCTCGATCGCTTCAAAAAAGGCCTCACGCCGATTTTGGTGGCCACCGATGTCGCCGCGCGCGGTGTGGACGTGAAGGACGTCGGTCTTGTCGTGAATTTTGACTTGCCGAACGAACCGGAAGCTTACGTGCATCGCATCGGCCGCACCGCCCGTGCTGGCGCCGAAGGTCGTGCGGTTTCGTTTTGCTCGGAAGAGGAACTGGAATACCTGCGCGACATCGAAAAAATCATCCGCATGCCGATTCCCCGCTGGGACAATCACAACTGGCATGAGGAATCCTTGGCCGATCGCCATTTGCGCGGAGCCCGCTCGCAAGGTGCGGCACGCCCCGGTGGTGGACGCCCGCCACAACGCGGTGGCCAACGCCGTGGACAAGGCGGCGGCAATCGCCAGCGATCCCGCTAACACATCTTCCCTCTCTTACCCAAAGCCGCTGCCACCCGCAGCGGCTTTTTAGAGCTGTGCGGTGAATCGACCTGACCATAGGGTCAATGACCCAAGTCCAGCGGATCCGCGGCCAGATACTCCATGCGGAAACGCAGCAGGCATCCGCATCCGCCATGGCTGAGTAGCAGTTCGTCCTGCTCGCAGACCTCGATGGGGAGATCGTGCAAGGTCGCCAGTCGCACCAGTTCCTCGCGATCCGCATGCGGGATTTCCTCGGCGATCACCAACTGGCTGACCGCGCCGGCCGCGATCGCATCACGACAGGCATGCACACCCACCACGGCGAGCCCCTGACGGCGGATTTGCTCGTGCAGGCGCTCAACGGTCGTGCGGCTTTCTTCTTGCTCCGCGCGCACGAAGGCATCGATCGCCTGATCCACCAGCGGCGAGCAGTCGTGGCCGTTGGGCGCATGGAACAGCGAGCCGACAATGCGCGATTGCAGGTGTTTCGGCAGTTGTTCCCGTAGCGGCGAAAGATGACGCGGATGCCCGGCGAGTATCAGGTGATTGTGCCCGCGCTGCGCCATCAGATTGGTGATGATCTGCACCTGATCGCGGACAAATCGTTTGGTGTCCTCTTCGCGACGCTGGTGATAATGCTCCTTGCTGAGCTGGCGACCTAGACGGGCACAGAGCTCTTCTTTCGCGCTAATGATTTCCTCCGTCACCGCGCCGAGCGAAAGCTCCATGATGCGGCTGCGCTCCTCTGTGCAGATGACCAGGACAAAACGATGAAACCGGTCTTTCAGCTGCACCAGTGGGAAAATCACCGGACGTGCGGAGAGATCAAAGTGCGTTTCCATGGCAGCTTGGAAGGGCAAGGCCAACAGCATGGGATGCTCGCCACCCCGTGCGAATACCGCCAGGCCCTGCATTTCCTCCGTCCACGATTGCCCGAGCGTCATCAGAATTTCCGATTTCGATTGATCGAACGATGGCCTATCCTTTTTCTCCAGCGTATGCCGCGCGGCGATGGCCCAGATTTCCAAGGCCGTGCGCAATGTCTCCCGTGGGCTGCGCAAATCAAAGAAGGCGCTGATAACGGGCTCCCCACTCTCCGGCAAGGTCGCCAATGCCGAGATGTGTCGTCGCAGTTGCTGCATGTGATTCCCCTGTCTTTTGCTGATCGCTTTGCTTTTCATGACACTCGCACTCTAGCCAGATCTCAAACATTGCACGGTGGAATATTCTCCCCATTTTCCACTCACCTTCGGGACCGACGCCCAAGAAAGCATTTCTCACTTGTCAGCGATGGAATCCTTCTCTATGCCTGCGCCGCCATGGCTCTCATCAATGAAAATTTCCTCAAACTGAAGGCAGGTTACCTGTTTCCTGAAATCGGTCGTCGCGTGACAGCATTTCAACAGCAGAACCCTGAAAAAGCGGCGCGTCTGATCCGTTGCGGCATCGGCGATGTCACCGAGGCTTTGCCCTCTGCCGCCATCAAGGCCATGCACGAAGGCGTGGATGAGCTCGCGAACCGCAGCAGCTTCAAGGGCTACGGCCCTGAGCAAGGCTATGCCTTCCTGCGCGAAGCCGTGGCCGAGCACCAATACGCGGGCCTCAACATCAGCGCCGAGGAAATTTTCATCTCGGATGGCTCGAAGTGCGACACCGGAAACATCCTCGATATTTTCGGCAAAGGCAATCGCATCGCCATCACCGATCCCGTCTATCCCGTGTATGTCGATACCAACGTCATGGCCGGGAACACCGGCGATGCCGATGAAAACGGTGCCTACGAGGGACTGGTCTACCTGCGTTGCGATGCCAGCAATGGCTTCGTCGCCGCGCCGCCCGCGGAGAAAGTCGATCTCGTCTATCTCTGCTTCCCGAACAACCCCACCGGAGCCGTCGCCACACGCGAGCAGCTCACCGCATGGGTCAACTATGCCTTGGCGAATGATACGATCATTTTGTTCGACTCCGCCTACGAGGCCTTCGTTCAGGATCCCAACGTGCCGCGCTCCATTTACGAAATCCCCGGTGCCCACGAGTGCGCCATGGAGTTCCGTTCTTTCTCGAAACACGGCGGCTTCACCGGCGTGCGCTGCGCCTACACGGTGATCCCGAAAACCCTGATGGGCTCCACCACCGACGGCAAAAAAGTCCCGCTGCATCAGCTGTGGTCGCGCCGCCACAGCACCAAGTTCAACGGTGCCAGCTACCCGGTGCAAAAAGCCGCCGCCGCACTTTTCAGCCCCGAAGGAAAAGAGCAGGTCGCCGCTCTCATCAAACACTACATGGGCAATGCCACGCTTCTCCGCGAAGCCTGCCAAGCCGCCGGACTCACGGTATTCGGCGGTGAAAACGCCCCCTACGTCTGGGTCGGCTGTCCGGCTGGCAAAACATCGTGGGAAATGTTCGATATGATGCTGCACGATGCCCAGGTCGTCATCACCCCCGGCTCCGGCTTCGGCGCAGCGGGCGAGGGCTGGTTCCGGATTTCCGCCTTTAACTCGCGCGAAAACGTCGAGGAGGTCTGCCGCCGCATCAGCGCGCTGCTGGCTTGAGAGATCGGTCACAAAAAGTTCACGCCCGGCTGTCATTCCGTCTTCTCAGTGAGCACGTTTCTTGCTAGCAAGAGGACGTGTTACGCGTTCAGGGCTTAGTCATCGCTGCCATGTCGCTGCTGCTTGTCAGTTGCGGAGACGAACGAACACGTGCCCAGCGATCGCTGCGGGACAAAGGCATCCCCCTGCGGGCGGATCAGGTCAATGCGGCCGTGGCACGCGGTGATGAGGAAACGCTGCATCAACTTCTCATCTGCGGGGTTTTTTCCGAACAGCACGACGATGCCGGAAAAACCCCGCTCCTCTCCGCCTGCGAACGCAGCGATTTCCGCATGGTGCGTTTGCTCTTGCAAAACAGCCGCGGCATCCGCTCCCCGCAGACCACCACGGAACGCGGCGGCCCTCTCGCCACGGCGGCGGTGCATGGCGATATCGCCATCGCCAAGCTACTTCTCCAGAAAGGCGCGAAACCGAATGCCCGCATGGAGAATGGTCAACCGCTGCTGCTCTGGTGCATCCAGCACGGCCGCTACATCATCGCGGATGCCCTGCTCTCGCACCAGGCCGATTTCCACGTGCATGATCGCGCCGGAAACAACGCCATCGCCTATGCGTTCGAGCGACGTCAACGCGCGCTGGTCGAGCATTTGTTAGAACTCGGCGCCGATCCGGGACGGGCCGTGAAAAGCGAAGAAGCCTTCACTCCCGTGGCCATCCGCTGTCTCGAACTGGGCTGGCAGGATCTTCTCCCGAAGCTGGTGAAACGTGGAGCCGATCTGCGAGCCACCGATGCGCAGGGCCGCTCTGTTCTTGATTACGCACTCGCCAGCGATGACGAACGCCAGTGGTCGCAGTTGTTGGATCTGGGACTTGATCCCAATGCCACTCTCGCCGATGGCCGCACGCTGTTTCTCTGGAGCCTCACGCGCGAGGAAAACCTATCGCTGCGGCTGCTGGAAAAAGGCGCGGATCCGAACACCCGCGATGCCCGGGGAGTCAGCGTGCTCGCCCATGCGATCGATCAATACAAACGCGCGCTCTGCGATGCCTTGCTCAGCCGCGGCGCCAGCGCCAAGGATCACGAAGTGTCCGCAGGGACTATCGCTCCACTCATCTGCCGCGCCACCGAACAAGGCATGCTGGACTTGTTAGAACCGCTGATCCAGCACGGAGCCGATATCAATGCCACTACCGCCCAAGGCCACACCGCCGCCACCCTGGCCCTGGAGCAGGGCAAGGTCGATGCCTTTCAACGGCTCGTGCTCCTTGGTGCCAAGCCACCGCAAGCCACCTGGACGGAATTGCTGCAGGAAGCCGTCGCCAAGGCAAAAAACCAACAACTCGCCACACTGCTCGCCGCCGGCATCCGCCCCGCCCGGGGCTCGGAGCAAGAAACGCAGTTGCTCAGAGCCGCGATGAAACAACCGAGCCTCACCATTTTTTCCACCCTGCTCGAAAACAACATCCGCACACCCGCCCTATTTCACGAAGCCTGTGCTTTCGGTCGTGTCGAGGCACTGCCGCTGCTCGAAAAAAATGGCATCACTCACGACCCGGCCTTTGATGAATCATTCGACCACCCGATCCATATCGCCATCCACCACCGCAACATCGCCGTGCTGGAATACCTTTTGCAGAAGCCGCATGACATCCATGCGTTAGGAAAAGAACAGCAAACACCTCTCGCCTGCGCCATCGCGCGACGCCGTCTCGACATCGTGCGACTCCTGCTCCGCTATCACGCCGATCCCAATCGCCCGCTGCAACCCAAAGCCAATGCCGCCTTCCTATCGATCTTTCCGGGCAACGGCATGAAGTGGTATCTCACCTTTGACCGCAATATCACCCCGCTCATGCTCGCCGCCGATAGCGGTGAGGTGGAAGTCGCCCGCACCCTCATGGAGCACGGGGCCAAACTCAACGCCTGGACCGTGGTCAACAAGACCTGGCCACTCAACTTCGCCTGCCGCCAGGCGGACGTGCCGATGATGCGACTCATGCTGCGCAAAAATCCCTACATCGAAACGAGAAAAATCATCGTCGATCTCGCCAAACAGGAAGCCCAGCTCTACGACGTTTGTGGCAACCTGACGTTTTCCACCAAAATTTCCACCGGCAAAAAAGGCTACAGCACGCCGAAAGGCACCTACGTCATCACCAACAAACACCGCACCTGGCACTCGAACATTTACGACGGGGCCTCCATGCCCTGTTTCCAGCGCCTCAGTTGCGGTGCCTTCGGCTTCCACCAGGGCATCGTCCCCGGCTACCCCGCCTCCCACGGTTGCCTGCGCGTGCCCTACGGCAATGCCCAGAAACTTTTCGAACTCACCGAAGTCGGCGACCGCGTCATCATCGAATGATTCGCATTCGACACCGCCCCAAGCCGTGCTATCCTCTTCCCCGCTCATGGATCTCTCCGATTTTCGCAAAGAATACTCCGCCAAAGGACTGCACCGCAGCGACCTCGATGCCAATCCCCTGCAACAGTTCACTCGCTGGTTCCAGCAAGCCATCGAGCTGCAAGTGCATGAGCCGAATGCCATGACCCTGGCCACCGTCGATGAACGCGGCGCGCCCTTGCAACGCACCGTGCTGCTGAAATATTTCGATCAGGAGGGTTTTGTCTTTTTCACCAACTACGAAAGCCGCAAGGCGCGCCAGATCGAAAAAAATCCCCACGTCTGCCTGTTGTTTCCGTGGATCACATTGGAGCGACAAGTGATCATCCAGGGACGCGCGGAAAAAATCTCAACCACCGAATCGCTCAAGTACTTCACCTCGCGCCCGCGCGAATCACAGCTAGGTGCCTGGGTGTCCCAACAAAGCTCGGTCATCAGCTCGCGGAAATTGCTCATGCAAAAACTCCACGAGATCGGCGAAAAATTCAAACACGGGGAAATCCCCCTGCCCTCGTTCTGGGGCGGCTTCCGCGTGGTGCCGGAAACCATCGAGTTCTGGCAAGGCGGCCCCGCCCGCATTCACGATCGTTTTCTCTACACCAAAGGCGAGGAGAACTGGAGCATCGAACGACTGAGTCCCTAGTCTCAAAAGCACTGATCACGGATCACTGCTGACTCATCACTTCAACTCTCCCCTTTCCACTCCACCGGCTTCGCCTTGGCCCACATGGATTCCAGATCGTAGAACTCGCGCATCTCGGTGTGCAGAACGTGCACCATCACATCGATGTAATCGAGCACCACCCAGCGGCTGTCCGCGTTGCCTTCCGACAAAATCGGCTTCACACCATGCCATTCGATGACGTGCCCCGCCACATCGCGCATGATCGCGCGCAGGTGCGGCATCGAGGACCCGGAACACAGCACGACAAAATCCGTGATCGTGGACAGCCCCGTCACATCAAACACCTGGATGTTTTCCGCCTGCATTTCATCCGCCGCCTTGGCACAGGCCTTCGCCAGCTCGATTCCTTTTACTTGATCACTCATAAACTTAGAACATTCCCCGTCCGGCCATCAAAATGGCCTACGGGACGAATTCCATACCACAGAAATCCCGGGAATGAAGAACCAATTCGAAAAATTTTACCTGCTGACGCAGGACATCACCCATCCTCATCAGCATCATCGCCGCTGGCGTGACGTTCGTCTTCTTCCTTTCGCGCCTTCGCCAGCGCGGATGCCACCATGCCCGTGGGCACGGCGATGATGCCGAGACCCAGGATCAAAATCACGAAGGTGAAAATTTTCCCGCCCACGGTAATCGGATAGACATCGCCGTATCCCACCGTCGTGAGCGTCGCCACGGCCCACCACAGACCGTCAAACATCGATCGATACCGATCCGGTTGCGCCTCGTTCTCAAAGTGATAGATCCCCATGCCCGCGATGTAGAGCAGGATGAAGGTAGATGTCAGAAACAGCACGATCTCCTCTTTGGTGATGATAAAAGCCCGGTGAAAGCGGCGCATCGCCTTGCTGTAGCGTGCCAATTTGAGAATCCGGAACAAACGCAGCATGCGCAGGGCCCGCAAGTTGCGCAAATCAACGCCCAAGCCGATGTAAAACGGCAAAATGGAAATCAGATCGATGATTCCGAAAAAACTGAGCGCGTAGCCTTTCCTCGGTCGGGACGCCCACAGGCGGATGATATACTCCACCGTGAACACCGCCACGGAAAAGACATCAAAGGCATCGATCCACCGCTGCTGCGTGGTGGTTAGATTCGGCAGGGTTTCTATCGCAAAAACCACCAGGCACATAAAAATGAGCACCTGCAAGGCCAGTTCCCCCTTGCCGAATTCCGCATGTCCGTGAGAATCGCGTTTCAACATAATCGTCTCACAATAAGTTCACTCACACCTTGAACAAGCCGCCGCGCTTGCCGCCGATGACCGCCGCACCGATGATCGCTACCGAGAGAAACACCATCGCCCAGACGCCCAGCGCGGCGGCGAGCTGCACGCCATTGCCCAGAGTGCTAAGCAAGGTATAGATCGCTTTGGTGATGGGATAGTGCTCGCTTTGCTGCGCCAGAATGAGGCTATCGCTCACCTCCAGCATCGCGAACGCAAAAGCGAGAATCGCCCCTGCGGCAAGATTGGCTCCGATCAAGGGCAACGCGATTTTGCGCAAGGTCCGCACCGGCGTGGCTCCCATCGAACGCGCCGCCTCTTCCAGCACGGGATTGCTCTGCTGCAAACCCGCCACCGCCGAGCGCACCACATACGGCAGGCGGCGGAACGCGTAGGCCACGATCAATAGCAATGCCGGATTGCCATCGGCACCGATCAAAAACGCAAACGGCTTGCCGGGCTGGGACAGGGCCAGGTAGCCGAAGGCCATCACCAGTCCCGGCACGGCCAGGGGCAGCATCACCAGCGAATCGAGCACGGCACGGCCGCGGATCTTGCTCCGCACCACCACCCAGGCAATGGCAATGCCGAGCAACAGATCGATCAAGGTCGCCATCGAGGCATAAAACAAACTGTTCTGGATCGAGGGCACCACCAGCGAATTTCCGAGCGCCTCATCGTAGTGCCGCATGGTCAATTCGCTCGGCAGGATGGTTTGATACCAGTCATTGGAAACCGAGAGAAAAATCACTCCCAGGTGCGGCACCGAGGCAAACAAGAACACGGCAACAAACACGCCGCACACCAGCCATGATTTGACCCCACGCAGCACGACATCATTGCTCCGACCTTTCGGACGCGGTGCCGTGCCCAGTGGCGAGCGACCGAGCACCAACTTCGATACCGCAAATACCACCGCCGAAATCACCAACATGATCGCGACGATCGCATACGGCAAGGGATTGCCGCCCAGATCCTTGATGCCGTCATAGACCTGCACCGGCGCGACGCGGGCGTAGTCGAACACGAGTGGCACACCCAGCTCGGTGAAGGCCCAGATGAAAACGATGGACGATCCCGCAAACACGCCCGGCAGCGTGAGCGGAAAGGTGATTTTCCAAAACCGACGCCACGGCGGACAGCCGAGATTTTGCGCGGCTTGTTCCATCGCCGGATCGAGATTCGATAGAGCCGCCGCGATGTTCATGTAGAGAATCGGATAGAGATGCAGCGCGTTCATCAGCACGATGCCTGTGAAGCGCCCGTTCGCCAGCCAATCGTAAGGCCGCGCGGCTTCCATCCAGCCGAGATCGATCAGAAACGCATTCAGCGCGCCATCGACGCCCAGCATTTCCTTCACGCCCACCGCGCCTACGAAGGGCGGCAGAATCAGCGGCACCAGCACCAACACACTCAGCCATTTTTTCCCGACAAAATCGTAGCGATGCGAGAACAAGGCCAGCGGAAAGGCAATCAGCAAGGTCGCCGCCGTGCTGACGATGCCGAGCGCAAACGCATTCCACAATCCCTCCAGATAGACCGGATCGCGAAACACCGCCGTGATATAGGCGAACGTAAAACCGCCCCCTTTTTTGCCAAAGGCTTCCCCCACGATGGTGAAAGCCGGATAGACAAAAAACACCGCAAACAGAATGACCACCGTCACCATGATGGTCCATGCATACTCTTTTCTCATGGCGTTCCTCCTTTCGCTAGCGCATCGCGTGCCATGGCTTCGGCGCGTTGGTACTGCGCCCGGAAATGCGCGCCCAGCTCGGAAGCGCGGGCGGCGGCATCCAGCGCGTCACCGGAGCCTAAACGCGGATCACCCAGGCTCATGCTCTGATACTCCAGCACCGATACATCAAAAAACACCTTCATCGCATCCGGGGGGAAATTCGCCTCGCGCAGGGCTTTCCACGCGCTCTTCATTTCCTCGTGCGAGTCAATGCCGACAATCCGCACCAGCGAGCGTATCGTGCCAAAGGCCTTGCCCGTGAGTTCCGGTTTGTAAACGAATTCTCCCGTGGCTTCATAGGGATTCATCTCACCATCGCTGAACCGTGCACGATTTTCCGGAGTGTACATGTCGCGGCGCACCGGCATGCGTCGCAGCGCCTTGGAGACGGGTCCGTTCTCTGTGCCGGGCTTGGCATTCCACAAAATCTGGCCGGCATCGCTTAAGACAAACTCCACAAACGCCTGCGCCACCAAGGGATTCGGCGCGCCGCTCATCACGGCGATCGGATCGCCACTGAGAGAGGAACCACCGGCCGGTGCGATCCAGCGCAGGCGCGAGGTACCATCGTCGCGCATCAATTCATCGCTGAAGGATCTTCCGTAAAAGTCCACACACATCCCCGCCACCGAGTCCCCCTGCCCCACGTCCTGCGGGATCTTCGAAGCACTATCGGTGAAATAACGGGCATTCGCACACAAGCGCATGATGAGCTGCCAGCCCTTTTCCCAGCCTTGTTGCCGCACTTTTTCCGACGGCATCGAGGGATCGGCGGAGGAAATGACCTGCTGCATTTGCTGCTGGATCAGCAATTCGAAGGCCCGCGCCACCGAACCGCTCTTGCTCGGGTCCGCCAGTGCGAGATAGCCGGCATAGCGCGGATCCCCGAGATCCTCCCAGCCCCGCGGCACAGGCAAGCCGAGACGCTTCAGGGCATCCTCATTGTAACAGATGCCGAATTGCGACAAACACGCCGTCACCCACGTGCGCTCGTCGTTATAGTATTGCTCGCCCGAAAAATACTGCGTCACGCCCTTTTCACCGAACCACTCCGGGTGCTTGTCAAAGACTTCCAAACGCACCAAACGACCCTCGCCTTTTTTCGGCTTGTGCTGGGTTTTGAATTCGTAATCGCCACCGCCGAAAAAGAGATCGATCCCCATGCCTGCGGCACCGCGCGCCTCGGCAGCGGCGTAGCCGGAATCCAGCACCTTGCGGATCTCCGCCGTGCCGCCAGGCGTGCGCCAATCAACATACACACTGCGCCCGCTGCGCTCCTTCCACCACCGCGCGAAGGCCTCGCCGTATTCATTGCGGATGGACTCGTTGTGCGGCGTGATGATGACCAGCCGGTCATCCGCCGCATCGGGCGCTGCCGTGGCGGACTTTTTGCGCAGCAGCACCGGCAGCAGCACGATCGCCACCAACAAGCCTACGATGATTCCGACGCGCTTGATCATGATAGTTCCTATTTTTCCAACAAAACGACATCCGCCACATCAATCGCCAGCATCAGCGCGTCTCCCGGACCGTAAATGCGATGCGGGTTCTGCTCCACCACCTGCAAGCGCCCGAACGCGGTCTCCACCCAGTACTGGATGCTCTGCCCGAGATACACCTTTTCCACCACCTTCGCGGCGATCTGCCCTGCGGGATCGATGCGCAGCGCCTCCGGACGCATCGAAACCTTGCCGTTTTGGCCGTCGCCGGGCTGCCAATCGGGATTCGTGATGCGTGCCGCCAGCCGCACCTGGCCGAAGCGCACCGCGTAACCGTTCGCGTCCTTCTCGATGACGCCATCGCAAAGATTTGTCTCGCCGATGAAACCAGCGACATAACTGGTGCGCGGATCGCGATAGACCTCCTCGGGCGTGCCGAGTTGCTCGATCACCCCGCGCGAGAGAATCGCCATGCGGTCTGCCATCGCCAGCGCCTCTTCCTGATCGTGCGTGACATAGATCGCGGTTAGTCCGAATTCTTTCACGATGCGTCGAATTTCACGACGCATCTCAATGCGGAGTTGGGCATCGAGATTGGAAAGCGGTTCATCGAGGAGCAAACACTTCGGCCGCACCACCAGCGCGCGCGCCAGAGCCACGCGCTGCTGCTGCCCGCCGGACATCGCATCGATCGAGCGCTCGCCAAAGCCTTCCAGTTTCACCATCGCCAGGGCTTCCTCGACACGGCGTTTGGTCTCGTCCTTCGGCACCTTGCGTTCCTCCAGGCCGAAGGAAATGTTTTTCGCCACGGTGAGGTGGGGCCACAGCGCGTAGCTTTGGAACACCATCGCCGCCTCGCGCTTGTGCGGAGCCATGGCGGTGACATCGCGATCACCGAAATAGATAGCGCCGCTGGTGGGCGATTCCAGTCCCGCGATGCAGCGCAGCAAGGTTGATTTCCCGCAACCCGAGGCCCCTAACAGAAAGAACAACTCACCGGGCCGGATCTCCAACGTCACGCCATTCAGCGCACGCGTCTCCCCGAAAGCCTTCACCACCTTTTCCGCACGTATCGATTCCATGGACAACGAAACTAATCCTCTACAGAAACCCCCGATTGGCAAGAAAACACGCAGGGAAATTGGAGCGCGGAATCCATTCCGCATGAGTCACCCGCCCTACTTCGCCTCGATCACCGCGTAGGCGTTGTGATTGTGGATGGACTCGTAGTTTTCCGCTTCGACGCGGTACCAGGTGATTTGCTCGTGGGCATTGCTGCGCGAGGCGATGTTGCGCACGAGGTCCTCCACGAATACCGGATTGTCGTAGGCTTTTTCGGTAACGTATTTTTCATCGGGGCGCTTGAGCAGGCTGTAGAGCTCGCAACTGGCGGAGCGCTCGACAAGGGCGATGAGGTCCTCGATCCAGATCGGTTTTTTCGAACGGATCGAATAGGTCACCAGACCGCGCTGATTGTGCGCGCCGCGTTCGCTGATCGCCTTCGAACAGGGGCAGAGGGTGGCGACGGGAACAAAAGTCGTTAGAATGAAATCGGTGGCGCCATCGCGTTCATAGTCGATCTCGAAACGCACTTCGTAATCGACCAGTCCCTCGCCGCCGCTGATGGGAGCGGCTTTTTTGAGGAAGAAGGGAAACTGGAAGGTCACGTGCGCGCGTTGGGCATCGAGACGGTTGAGCAGTTCCTTGGGAATGGCATTGATGGTGTGGACATCGAGACAATTGCCGTGCGAATTCAGCACTTCCACGAAGCGGCTCATGTGCGTGCCCTTGTAGTGCTGCGGCAAGTCCACTGCCAGGGAAACGGTGGCGACCGTTTTCTGGGTGCCGCCGTTTTTTTCCCGGACCTCCACGGGGAAACGCAGGCTTTTCACGCCGACGCGATCGATGGGCAAATTGCGGTCGTCCTTTTCGTTCTGGGTATCAGTGAGTTCTTGCATGGAAGAAGGCGGAGAAAAAAAATCGGCAAAGGTGAGCGGGAAAGGAAAAGGGCTTGCCCGGTCGATGACGGACAAGCCCTGAAAATTCAGAAAGCCACGAGCTTATGGCACGAGGTTCAAGGCGCGGGCGCGCTTGATCTCACGGGTGATCTTGCGATGCACCTTGGCCGGCACTCCAGTCACGCGACGAGGAAGGATTTTGCCAGTGGTCGAGGTGAATTTCGACAAAAGATCGGGATTGGTGTGATCAATCTTGTCAACAGGAATGTCCTGGCGACGGCGGGTCATGCGACGGTTCGCCTTACGGAAAGCAATGCGACGCTCGACTGTTTTTGGTTCGGTTTCTTGCATATACGTTGATGTTAGCGGAGTTCGCGGTGAAGAGTTCTGCGCTTAAGGAAAGGGTTGAATTTCACCTTTTCGAGACGACCCGGAGTGCGGAGACTCTTTTTGTTGCGGGTGGTCACGTAGCGGGAGGTCGGTTTCCCTTCCGCTTTGGCTTCGGTGCATTCGAGGATGATAATGTCGCGTGGCATGGCTTGGAGTGATGGGAGGGCGAAACTACATTAATCTTCGTCTTCGTCAAGCGAAATCGTGTCAGAATCTTCATCTTCGTCAAAAATTCCTCCACCGCTGAATCCGACGCTGCCACTTGGACGGAATTTTTTCGTGCCGAATTCCTTTTCCCACTGGGCCTGGCACTCGACGGTGAGGCGCGCGAAGGGGATGGCTTCGAGGCGCGGAATGGGGATGCGCTTGCCCGACATTTCGCAAAGACCGTAGGTGCCTTTTTTGATGCGGAGCAGGGCTTCCTCGATTTCATAGAGAGCATCCTGGTCTTTCGCGAGCACGCTGAGAGCGAAGTCGCGGTCGTAAGCATCGCTGCCGGCATCGCCCTGGTGCATGCCGCTGCCGGAGGCTTCGCTGCCCTCGGGAGAACTGCGGATGGCTTCGCGGGCCGAGCCGGTCATGGCATCGACGATGCCATCGCGCAGGTCCAGCAGACGCTGTTTCTGCTTTTGGGCGAAGGCGAGGAACTTCGGATCGGTGATCGGTTCCACGATGATGGTAGGCTCGGCGGCTGGCTTGGGAACAAACGGAGTCTTTTTGGCCGGCGTTTTGGCGACGATTTTTTTGGCAGGAGCGGGAGCCGCCGCCTTCACGGGTGCCTCTACCGCTTTTTTCACTTCCACTTTGACAGGTTTCGCCGGTGCGGCAGGTTTGACGGCAACGGGCTTAGCAGCGGGTTTGGCAGATGCTTTCACCGGAGCTTTGGAGGCAGCGGGTTTCGCCGGAGCCGGTTTTTTCGCAGGAGCCTTCGCTACCGGTTTTTTCGCAGGAGCCTTCGCTACCGGTTTTTTCGCCACAGGCTTCGCGGGTGCTTTTTTCACCGGCTTGGCAGGTGCCTTGGCTACGGGCTTTTTGACCGAAGGCTTTTTCGCCACGGGCTTGGCAGGTGCCTTGGCCACGGGCTTTTTCGCCACCGGCTTGGCGGGTGCTTTTTTCACCGGTTTCGCGGGTGCCTTGGCAGCCACCTTTTTCGCCACCGGCTTCGCAGCGGGTTTGGCAACTGGTTTAACCGGAGCTTTTTTCACGGGTTTGGCCGGGGCTTTTTTCGCGACCGGTTTGTTTGCCACCTTCGCAGATGGTTTCTTTGCAGCTTTTTTCGCAGCCATGATAGTAGAGGTAGGAATGGGAAATAGAGGGGAACGCCATCGCAGCCATGCGAGTGGGCGTCGTTCATTAGCGGTCAAACTGTCAACCTGCAAGGGAAAAAATGGGATTTTGGCAAAATAGTTTGCGCGCGCAGGACGCAGGAATTTTTTTGCAGGCTTGCACCGCGGCGAGAAGCTTCCTAGTCTCGCGGCGGACTATGGAGCTATCGTTGATTGTAGAAGCCTTGTTGATCGCCTCGAGCGAGCCTCTTTCCGCCGATGAGTTGGCCCGGTTGGTGCGTGCCCGTGTGGCGGAGGCGGAGGATGTGCACCAGCGTGAGAGCGAGGATGGCGATGAGCCCGCTCCCCTGCCCGAATGGATGGCCCCACTGTCGGCCGTGGACAGCGCGGAAGTGCTCGCCGCGATCCAGCAGCTCAATGAAAGCTACGGCCAGAGCGGTCGCTCGTTCGCCTTGCTGGAGCGGGCGAAGGGGTGGAAATTCTACACGGCGGCGCAGTATGGCGATTTTGTGCGCCAACTTTTCCCCGGTCGCAAGCCCGAGCGGCTCAGCGGCCCGGCGATGGAAACACTCGCCATCGTCGCCTACCGCCAACCCATCACCAAAGCCGCGATCGAGGCCGTGCGCGGCGTTTCCTGCGATGGCATGCTGCAGAAACTGCTCGACCGCGATCTGGTGCGCATCGGCGGGCGGGCCGATCTGCCGGGACGTCCGCTTCTCTATGAAACCACCGAACTGTTTTACGAGCACTTCGGCATCCGCAGCATCGATGACCTGCCCAATGCGGCGGAGCTTCGCAAAGTCAAACTCCCCGAGCCCGCCAGCGAAAGCGCCCCCGTCAGCGAGCAGCTTCCGCTCGCCAGCGTGAGCACCCCCGCTCCCAGCGAGGAGGATGAGAGCCACGAAGAAGAATAACCAGCCCCGCAACCCCGTGAGTTTAGAAGATATCAGAAAACAAATCGATGAAGTGGATTCACGCCTGATGAATCTCCTGTCAGAACGCGCCGACCTCGTCCATCAGGTGGGCGTCATCAAAAAACAAGAGGGCCTGCAAATCTATGCCCCCGAGCGCGAAGATGCCCTGCTGAAAAAATTGCTCGAAAAAAACCACGGACGGTTGCCGGAAAAATCCATCCGCGCGATCTATCGGGAAATCATGTCGGCGGCGCTCGCGCTGGAGGACGATCTCAAAATCGCCTACCTCGGTCCCGAAGGCACCTGGACCCATCAGGCGGCGATCAAAAAATTCGGCCACTCGGTGCAGTACGCCTCCCAACCGAACTTCTCCGATGTGTTTGACCAGGTGGCGCGCCGCCGTGCCGACTACGGAGTGGTGCCGATCGAGAACTCGACCGAGGGCGCTGTTTCCCACACGCTGGATTTGTTTGTCGATTCGCCACTGCACATCTGCGCGCAGATTTTGCTGCGCATCGAAAACAACCTGATGGCCGCGATTCCGCGCGAGAAAATCAAAACACTCTACTCGCATCCGCAGGTGTTCGGGCAGTGCCGGAACTGGATCCTGAAACATTTCCCTGAGGCCGACATGGTCGAAGTTTCCTCCACCACCAAGGCCGCCAAACTCGCACAGGAATACGCCGATCACGGCGCAGCCGCACTGGGCGGCGCGTTGGCGGCGGAACTGCACGGACTCACCATCCTCGACCACTCCATCCAGGATCGCGCCACGAACACCACTCGCTTCCTTGTCATCGGCGAAAAAACCTGCCCGCCCACCGGCAATGACCGCACTTCGATTCTGTTTTCCATCCAGGACAAGCCGGGAGCCCTCGTCAGCGCCTTACAGTCCTTCGATCAATTCGAAATCAACATGTCGAAAATCGAATCTCGCCCCTCGAAGCAGAAGGACTGGGAGTATATCTTCTACGTCGATCTCGGCGGGCATTGCGAAGAACCGAAGGTGGCCAACGCGCTCGACGAACTGCGGAAGCATTGCTCTTTCGTGAAACTGTTAGGTTCCTATCCGGACGCGGGGGAATAATAACAGGCAGGGACCGCCTCTCCGAGCGGTCCGGTGGGGTGTGCATGGTTCACTCACCGACAGCCATCCAAACCATTCCCCGCTCTTCGCGAACAGCGTATGGGGTGAAGGTAGGTTGCGTTAGGGAAATAACGTCGTTCTCCCCGCCGGACCGCTCGGAGAGGCGGTCCCTGCCTGGATCAAAAATAATTGCCTAAGAAAAATCCCATAGATCCGTTTCCCCTGTCAATGGACGTTCCGGAACAATGGGGACATCGGGCGGATGCGGTGGTTGCGTGTCTGATGGCATCCTGTGCGCTGGCGCTGACCATGTGCGGACTGTTTGTGACCTATCGCTGCCAGCAGGTGATGCCCTTTTTGCTGCTGTTTTTTGTGGCGGAAATCGCATGGTGGGCGTGGATCGCCCACAGCCTGTGGAACCGCTGGCACGCAGGCCATTTTTCCGCCGCCGCATGGCATGTCGCCATCGCCCTGCCCATGGCTGCGCTCATGCTCACCAGTGTGCTCACACAGGCCCCGCAAATGCGGAACTGCCAGTGCTCTCCTTGGCTCGCCGACCGCTTGACCCAGCAGATGATTCTCTCGCTGGAATGGTGGCTGCATCGCTTGTGATGCGTCTCTCACACTTGCGCGCGCAAAAAAAGAAAATCATCCGCACTTGTCAGCCTGCGCAAACTCGCCATACTAGAGCGTAGCACATGCGGGAAACAAACACTGAGTGGATCATACGAGGCGAGTCATTCCAGATGGAGGAAAATGACGCGCATGATGATTTTCCCGCGATTCTCGCCCACCTGATCCGCCAGAGAAACATCGCGGAACAAGGGGCACTGGACCGTTTTCTCGAACCGAAACTCAAGGACCTCGCCGATCCTTTCCTGCTGCCGGATATGGCGATCGCCACCGAACGCATTTTTGCGGCCATCGATCAGGGACAACGCATCGGCATCTTCGGCGACTACGATGTGGATGGCGTCACCTCCATTTCCGTGATGTGCTCGATCCTGCGCGCCTACGGGGCGGAGCCCACCTATTTCGTGCCCCAGCGCAGCGCGGAAGGCTACGGACTGAGCGCGGCGGCGCTGGAACGATTCGAACGCGAGTGCGGGAAACCGGATCTCCTCATCGCCGTGGATTGCGGCACCAGCTCGATCGATGAAATCGCCATGCTCACCGCCAAAGGCGTGGATGTCATCGTGCTCGATCACCATGAGCCCGGGCCACGTGGACGCCCGGATTGCGAAGCGCTGGTCAATCCGAAATGCGGCAGTGATTTCCCCTACCTCTGCGCCGCGGGCGTCTGTTTCAAAGTGGCGCACGCCATGCTGAAAACGCGCCCGCTTGCGGATTACGATTTGAAAAATCTGTTAGACATGGTCAGCGTGGCGACCATCGCGGACATCGTGCCGATGATCGGAGAAAACCGGCTCATCGTGCGTCATGGCCTCAAGCGCCTGCCGACCACCAACAACCTCGGCCTGCGTGCTCTGCAAAAAGCCGTGGGCATGAATGGCAGCGCGACTTCCATGGACGTGGGATTCCGCATCGGCCCGCGACTCAATGCCGCCGGGCGCATGGATCAGCCCGAAATGGCACTGGCCACGCTCATGTGCGAGGAAGCCGGGCAAGCGGAAGAACTGGCCGCCCTGCTCGATGACTTCAATCGCGAGCGCCAGACCATGGAGGAACGCATGCGCCGTGAAGCGCTGGAGATGATGAAAGCCTACGAGCACGATCCGGTGATTGTGTTAGGCTCGCGAGACTGGCACCCCGGCGTGGTAGGAATCGTGGCCTCGCGCCTGATGCGGCAATACCACAGACCCACCTTCATCATCTCCATCGATGAAAACGGCATCGGCAAAGGCTCGGGCCGCTCGATCCAGGGCGTCTCGCTGGTCGCGGCGATTGATGAATGCCGTCCGCTTCTGCTCGCTGGTGGTGGTCATGAAATGGCGGCGGGCATTTCCATCGAGGAACAGCACCTCGATGCCTTCCGCCGGCAATTCGCCGAACACGTATTGCGGAACACCACACCCGAGCAGCGTTTGCCGAAAATCTATCTGGATGCCGAGCTGAACTTCGATTGGCTTTCGCTGGAATTTTTGAAATCCTACGAGCTACTGCAACCTTTCGGCAGCGGCAATCCGCAACCGGTGTTTTTCGCCCGCGATGTCTATCTCAGCCGACCGCCCATGCATTTGAAAAACAAGCACCTGCGCTTGTTCCTGCGCCAGGGACAATCCGGGCTCAACGAACAATCCGCGATGTTTTTCAACGGCGGCGAGCGCCATCTACCCGACCCACCCTGGGACATCGCTTTTACCATCGACCGCAACACCTTCCGTGGTGTGACTTCCCTACAAGTCATCATCACCGATGTCAGGGCCGCGCAAAAAGACTGACGGCCTAACAAAAAAATCCGCAGCCTGAGCTGCGGATTTTTTTGCTGAGAATCAATCGTCATCCTCATCATCAGGCGGCGGTGCGGGCTCTTCCTCTTCTCCACCGTGGTTGAGAATGAAGGCGAGATCGTCGATGCCGAGGTTGGTCGCGAAGCCCTCGTCGCCGAGCACATTGATGACCAACTGCGTTTTCTGATGCTGAAGGATGCGGATCTTTTCTTCCACCGTATCGCGGGTGAGCAGACGATAGGCGATGACCTTGTTCTTCTGACCGATCCGGTGGGTTCGGTCGATGGCTTGGTTTTCCACCGCGGGGTTCCACCAGGGATCGTAAAGAATGACGTAGGAGGCCGAAGTCAGGTTCAGACCCGCGCCACCGGCTTTCAGCGAGAGCAGGAAGACGCTCGGGTCCTTGGTCGTCTGGAATTTTTCAATCTCACCTTTACGATCCTTGGTCTGACCGGTGAGGTAGTTGTACGGACGGCTTTCGCCTTCGAGACGTGCTTTGATGAGATCCAGCATCGAGACGAACTGCGAGAACACCAACACCTTGTGACCTTCTTCGTGAAGCTGATCGAGCAGGTAGAACAGCGACTCCATTTTCGCGCTCTCTTCCTTGAGATACTTCGGATCGATGAGGCCGGGGTGGCAGCAGATCTGGCGCAGACGCATGAGACCTTGCAGAATGGCGAAGGAGTTTTTCTTGACGGCTTCGTCGGAGTCCATGCCCAGCAGCGCTTTCTGGATGCGCTTGAGCTCGGCGCGGTACAGCTCGAGCTGCACGCCTTCCATTTTCGAGTAAACTTCCTCCTCGGTCCGTGGCGGCAGGTCCTGCGCCACTTGCGACTTCGTCCGGCGAATCAGGAACGGACGCAGGCGTGCAGCGAGGCGTTGCTGGCTGCCGGGGTCCTTGCGTTTGTCGAAACGTTTTTTGAAGTAGGCACGCGAGCCGAGCACGCCGGGCATGGCGAAGGCCATCAGCGACCACATGTCCATCAGGCGGTTTTCGATCGGAGTACCCGTGAGGACAAGACGGTTGCCGGCATCCAGTTCGCGCGCGGCTTTGGCGGCCTTCGAGTCCGGGTTCTTGATCTGCTGGCCTTCATCGAGGATGACGGTGAGCCACTGGATCTTGTTGAGTAATTCACCACACACGCGGAGCTGCGCGTAGTTCATCACCAACATGTCGAGCGTGTTCTGGTAGTAATCGAGATCGATGTCGTCGCGGTTGCGAAGAATCTTGACGTTGAGTTCCGGAGCGAATTTGTGCGCTTCCGTGACCCAGACATCGAGCACCGATTTCGGGCAGACGATGAGAACCGGCTTTTTCTTGGCCTTTTTCTTGGCGGCTTCGTTGCGCAGCCACAAGATGTAGGTGAGGGACTGGATCGTTTTACCCAAGCCCATGTCATCGGCGAGGATACCGCCGAAGTTGTTCGTGGCCAGATAGGCAAGGAAGCGGAAACCTTCGATCTGGTAGGGACGCAGCGTGGCGTTGAGATTAGTAGGCAATTCGGCATCGACCTCGATGACGATGTCGTTCGCGCGGTCCTTGATTTTTTTCCAGGCTTTCGGATCAAACACATCCGCCGCTTTCGGGTCGGCGAGTTGCAGGGCGTGCATGCGGTGGGTTTCGCCGGAGAGGTCGAAGGGATCGAGACCGAGGCGCGTGACGGCATCGCGCTGTTCCGGATCGAGTTTGATTTCGAGACGCATCCAAGAGCCATCTTCCATGCGCACATAGCCACCGCGGGCGGCGACGAGTTGACGGATCTGGGCCTTGCTGAGATTGACGCCTTCGACATCGATGACGATGCGCAGATCGAACCAGTCGATCTCCTGATTGACCACTTCGAAACGCACGGCGGCGCTCACCGGGTCGTTGAGAATCGTCTTCAGGCGGGCATCAATGTCCAACTCCACCTGAGGCGGCATCTTGCGGATCCATTCGGCGAATTTTTCCGGGAAATTTTTCGTAAGGCGTGTTTTGAACGAGACCAGTTTCTCATCATAGGTGAGAGACATCTCCTCTAACACTTTCGGCACGCAGTGCAGGTCTTCGCGGGCGAAGCGCATGAGTTGCTTGCCTTTCACCACCTGCTGCTCCACCAATTCCCAGCCTTCCTTGCTGAGGCGTTCGGTGCGGCGGCCCTTGGTTTCCAGAGCGGTCACATCCACGACCAAGTGCTCGGTTTCCGCCGAGGTGAGGCCGGCCACGAGTTTCAACTCCAGCTTCGGCTTCAGCTCCAGATCGACCACGCGTTTGGTCAGGGACTCGGGAAGAGAAGCGCCGATCTTACGCAAGAACTCCACGCCTTCCAGCGAGTCGATGACGCGCTTGGGAATGAAGTAGCGCGGCATGATTTCCGTCTCGTTCAGCCAGCGGGGCGGACCGGGGAAAACAGTTTCGTCGGATTGATAAAGCTCGACACGCCCCGGCAGCAGGCGCACCGAGTGCGATACATTTTCCCCGGCGGCGGTGACCAGCTGCAGGGCGAAATTCATGCTGTCATAGGGATCATCCTCGCACTGCCAGCGCAGTGGTTCATCCACGACTTTGAAATGTTTTTCATCGAGGTTGACGAGGTAGCCTTTGAGCGCTGGTTGACGGAACAAGCGGTTCATGAAGCGGCAGCTTTCCTCTTGATCGAAATCAAACAAGGTATCGCCCTCTTTCCGATAGAACGAGAGGAAATGTTCCCACAGGATCTGGCTCGAAGGATCCAGACGCATCGCCGCCTCCATGTAGAGCGCGGCGTAGCGTTCGATATCGGTTTTTTCCCGCAACTGCAGCCACTCGCCGCCTTTTTCGCGCAGCTCGATGCGAGCTTCATTGATGGTAGCCACCAAGCGCACTTCCGCTTCGAAGGGAGGCTCCGTCGGCGGGCGCTCATTGACGCGCTCGATGCGCTCATACCAGGAAGCCACTTCGCGTTCCTGTTCCCACTCCGCCATTTTTTTCTGCACCGATTCGAGATCGGTGATGACATTCATGAACTCGGGATACGGCAGTTTTTTCTTATAGAATGCGTAGGCGATGTAGTTCCAGAATTCCAGAATATCACTGGGCGGCATGGGCCAGAGCTCCAGCGGCTCATAGCTGGTGATTTCCCAACGCGGCGAGATGCGCACCATGTCGTGATCGTGTACTTCCCCCTCGATCACATAACGGCGATAGCGCTTTTCGATCTTGGTGACGAAATCCGCTTCTTTGTCGTCCAGCTCGCGACCGAGTTTTTCCTCGATCAGGTCCAGCACTGGCGCGTCATCAAATTCATTCGGCGACTCCGGCAAATCCTCGCCGCGGTGCATGCGCTCCATCATCGTCGCATACTGGCAGGCTCCGGAAACGATCTCGTCCTCCGCAGTGCAACTGCCGAACCAACGATTCCCCTGGAGGCGCAGACTGGTGCGGTGCACGCCGGTTTCTTCCTCGACTCGCCCCTGAATGAACAAGTGATTGCCGAAGATCTGCGTCACAGCACCATCTTTTTGCAGCAGTTCACCTTTTTTGCGGGCTTCCTCAGGAAAGCTGTTCAGAAAATTCAATGTAGCACGGTCTGGATTCATCGCGAAATGGTAAGGGTCAAACGCCAAAAAAGAGAATGTGGCGGGGGGAGATTCTATACAGGTATTTTTCCCCACTGCAAGAAAAACATTGCAGCAGCAAAATTAACTTACTGATCAATGAACTAACGTCGCCGCCAATCGCTCGGTTTTTCTGTTGCCAGAAACGGCATTCTCACTACATTGCCCGCATGCTTTCGACTCCTACCTGCGTTGTCATACTCACCGCTCTGTGCCTTTCACTCACGGCTCAGGAAAAACCCGCGGCGGAAAAACCCAAGGAGGAACCGAAAAAAGCCGATGCCGCATCCGCCCAAAAAGATGTCACCATCGATGGCAGTGTCACCATCGATGGGAAAAAAATCCCCTACAAGGCCACCACCGGAAAACTTGTCATCAACAAAGAAGACGGCACACCCCGCGCATCGATTTTCCATGTATCCTACATCCGCGCGGATCAGGACTCCGCGAAGCGCCCCGTGACATTCGCCTTCAATGGTGGTCCCGGTTCTTCCGCCGTGTGGCTGCACCTCGGCGCGCTGGGGCCACGCATCCTGCAAATGCCGGGCGATGGCACCCAGCCCGTGATGCCACCCGCGCAATTCGGCAACAACGAATGTTCCATCCTCGATGCCACCGACCTCGTTTTCATCGATCCCGTCTCCACCGGATACAGCCGTGCCGAAAAAGATGCCAAGCCCGGTGACTTTCATGGCGTGGACGAAGACGTGGAATCCGTGGCCGACTTCATCCGCTCCTGGGTCACACAGAACAAGCGCTGGGCATCTCCGAAATTTCTGCTAGGCGAATCCTACGGCGGCGTGCGCGCGGCCGGTTTGTCGAACTTCCTGCAAAGCCGCTACGCGATGTCACTCAATGGCGTGGTGATGCTCTCCACATTGATGGATTTCCAAACGTTGTCCCCCGCTAACGGAAACGACCTCGCCTATCAGGTGTTTCTTCCTACCTTCGCCACCGTGGCCCACTACCACGGCGTGTTGCAGGGGGATCGCGATGAGTTGGCGAAAAAAGCGCGCGCCTTTGCCTTCGGACCCTACGCCACGGCCCTGTTGCAAGGAAACGAATTGCCCGCTGCAGAAAAAAAATCCATCGCCACGCAACTCGCAGGTTTCACAGGTCTGTCCGCCTCTCTGATCGAGGAGCTCAATCTGCGCATCGATCCCACTCGTTTCCGCGGTGAATTGCTCAAGAGCAAAGGAAAAGTCCTCGGTCGCTTCGATGCCCGTGTCGCTTGGGAAGACACCGATACCAGCGAGGCTCACGCCGATTACGATCCCTCCTACTCACTCGCCTACGGAGCCTTCGGCACCTCCATGCTGCACTATCTCACCACGGAACTCAATTGGCAGGAGGATCAACCCTACGAAATCCTCACCGGCAAGGTGCATCCCTGGCGCTGGAATGCCACCAATGGCTACGTCAACCTGAGCAACAAGCTCGCCGCCGCCATGCGCGACAATCCCAAGCTGCGCGTCCTGGTGCAGTGCGGCTACACCGACCTCGCCACGCCATCGGATGGCATGCTCTATTCCACCCGCCAGATGCTCAACCTCCCCGCCGCGTTGCAGAAAAACATCAGCTTCACCTGGTATGAAGGCGGGCACATGTTTTATCTGAATCCACCGGATTTGAAAAAAATGCGCACGGATCTCGTGCAATTCATCAACACCACTCCCGAGTAAATATGTTACAGCAACCACCTCCCGATCTACCGCAACAGGCCGGCATCATCGCCACGGCCGAAGAGAAAAACATGGGCATGCTCTGCCACCTCACGGCTCTGCTCGGGGTCCTGGTCGGTGGTGGGTTTCTCGGTTTCGTGGGGCCACTCATCATCATGAACCTGCACCAGGGCAAATCAGAATTCATCTGCTTCCACGCCCGCGAGAGCCTGAACCACCAGATCACCTTCCTCATCTTCTACCTCGCCTGCGGGATTCTCATCTTCGTGGGCAGCTTTTTCTGCATCGGCATTCTTTTCATCCTGCCCTTGATGGTCGCAGGCATCCTTTCCCTGATCTTCGAAATCATGGCCTCGGTGCAGGCCAGTCGAGGGGAGTGGACACGCATTCCGTGGTCCATCCGCTTCATTTCCTGATTGAAAAAACACATCACCAACTCACGTAATCACCACCATGATCCGCAAACTTTTCCTTGCCGCCCTCTCCTGCTCCTGGCTCGCCGCCGCTGAACCCTTCGAGGTCAAGACTCTCGAAATCGGTGCCACCGCGCCTGACTTTTCCCTCGTCGGGGTCGATGACAAAACCTATGCCCTGAAGGACTTCGCCGCCGCCAAGGTGCTGGCAGTCGTTTTCACCTGCAATCACTGCCCGGAAGCCTATGCCGCCAGCGCACGCATTCAGGAAACCGCCGATTTTTACAAGGACAAGGGCGTAGCGGTGATCGCGATTTCCGGCAACGACCCGCTCGCACTGCGCGCGGATGAGCTCGGCTATGCTCCACACGGCGACTCGTTTCCCGAGATGAAATTGGCCGCGAAAGAGGCGAAGTGGACCATCCCCTATCTTTACGATGGCGAAAACCAAGCCGTCACCCGTGCCTACGGCGCACAGTCCACGCCGCATGTCTTCGTGTTCGATGCCGAACGCAAGCTGCGCTACACCGGCCGCATGGATGAAGGCTACCGCAAGGCCGGCCCGGTCGATAAAAGCCAGATGCGCGATGCCATCGACGCCCTGCTGGCAGGCAAGGAAGTCGCCGTCCCCACCACCCGTTCCTATGGTTGCTCGACAAAATGGTCCTACAAGCGCGACAGCGTGGCGAAGGACAACGAGGCATGGATCAATCGCGAGGTCACCGTCGATGTGATGGATGCGGAAGTAGCCAAGGCCATCGTCGCCAACGCCACCGACAAAGTGCGTTTGATCAATTTCTGGGCCACCACCTGCGGCCCCTGCGTGGCGGAAATGCCCGACCTCGTGGAAACCGCCCGCCGTTTCCAAAACCGTCCGTTTGAATTGATCACCATCAGCACGGATCCCGCCGATGACGCCAAGCGCGTACTCGCCGTTCTCAAGGCAAAAAATGTCGCCACACCCAAGCCGCGCGAGGCTGCCATGAAAAAGGAAAATCGCACCACCAACAATTACCAGGTCAAGGACGGCGCGCTCGATGGCGTGGCCGATGCCATCAGCAAAGACTGGAACGGCGCCCTGCCCTACACCGTTTTGGTGGCACCGGGTGGCGAGATTTTGTGGAAACATCAGGGAGAGCTTGATGCCATCGAAGTCCGTCGACAGTTGGTCAAAGCCCTGCAGTCTCACTGAGACAGGCATTGACGGAGCTCACCACGTCCTAACACTCCCGCCATGTCCGCCCCCCAGCAACGTTCTTTCTCCTGCCCTGCCTGCCAGGTGCTGATCTACATTCCGGCGGACCTGCCGCCCACTTCCGCTCCTTGTCCGCGATGCGGCACCACGGTGACTTCACCCGCCCTGCCCGCAGCTACCGCGGCGGAGGAACTCGGCTCGATCCCCACCCTCAGGCCCGTCACGATCCCCGAACCCCGCCCCGCAACCATTCCCGCCCCCGTGCCCCGCACGGCACCATCGAAAAAACCAGCGGAGGTCACTCGCACCCCTGGCGCATCGTCCGCTACGCCATGGTTTGTCAGTGCGGCATTGCTGCTGATGGTGATCGTCGGCGGTTGGTGGTTTTACGAAAAATTTGTCACGCAGGATAGCTCTTCAACGCCCATCACCACACAGCCGGCTCCGACGAAGAAACCCGCAGCTACTTCGACAGAGTTTACCTGGGAAGGCCAGGCACGGCATGTGCTGCGCTCGTTTCTCCAAGCACAGACCCACGACGAAAAAGCGCGGTGGGTCATCGGCGGAAAGGCCACCGTCGATCGCCTTCAAGCCATCTGGGGCGAACGATTGTTTACGGAAGAACCCGTTAATCCCGATGACTTCGCCGCGATTCTCACGGGTGAAGAAAAAAGCGACCCGCCGATTTATCTGCTGCTCTATGACCGCCCCGTGCAGATGGATATCAAAAAATACTTGCGCCCGCTGGTCAGCATGGAAGTCATGCAAGGAGCCGTTCCGCTTGATCCTCTCACCAAAACCCTCATCGAGCCGGAAAACTTCGAGATGCCGCCGCTCAAGATCGAGGCTTTTTTCAAACAAACCGCCGATGGGCTGCGCTTGGATTACGACCTCTATCTGCAAACCCGTCACCGCACGCTGCACACCTTCGCCGAATCCGCACCCGTGGGCGCGAAGGCGGTATTTCGCGCAATCATCATCGAGGACGTGCCCCTGCTGCCGGACAAAAAAAACCAGCGCCGGGTCTATCGCATCACCGATCCCATCCACATATCGGATAGCTATCGCGTAACCACGGCACTGGACTCAGCCACTTCACAACTACTGTCGCAAATTCATTGGTATGGCATGTCCGGTGTGAAATCGCAGTTCGCTGCGGCTACGGTCAGGGTCAGCAAACATGCTGCGGGCGAGATCCATTTGGACGAACTGATCTGCTGGGACTTCGATGGCCTGGCCGGCGCGCCCGGGCGGCCTTGGCGCGGTGCCGTTTCCGCACCAAATGATACCGAGACCGTCTCTCCTGTCGAACCGACGCCGTCTCTCACAGATCCTTGAACCGTGTTCCGTTCTTCCCAACGCCCCACCATTGCCGCCATCGCCACAGCCGCCGCCCCCGCCGCTGTGGGGCTGCTGCGCATTTCCGGCCCCGAGTCGATCGCGATTGCGGATGCCATGACGGATGGAAAAGCCAGTTCCGCCCCCGAACGACACGCCCGTCTCTGCATCGTGCGCAATGATCGCGGCGAGATGATCGATGAAACCCTGCTCACCGTCTTTCGTGCCCCGCGCAGCTATACCGGCGAGGATGTCTGCGAGTTCGCCGGTCACGGCGGCATGCTGGTGATGCGTTCTTTGTTAGAACGCGCGCTGGCCTCTGGTGCCACACTCGCCGGCCCCGGGGAGTTCACCCAGCAGGCCTTTTTACACGGGAAACTCGACCTCACGCAGGCCGAGGGCGTCATGGACCTGATTTCGGCACAGACCCACTACGCTCTGCGCGCCGCACACGAACAGCGCCAAGGCAAGCTCGGCCGGCAAACCGAACAGGCACGCGATCAATTGCTCGAATGCATCGCCCACATCGAGGCCTACATCGATTTTCCCGAGGAAGACATTTCGCCCGAAGTCGGCGCGGCCCTCGAACGGCGCTTGCAGGACATCGCGCAGACTCTCGGCAAACTTCTCGCCACCGCCGATCGCGGCCGCATCCTGCGCGAGGGCGTGCGCACGGTCATCTTCGGCTCGCCCAATACCGGCAAGTCCAGCTTGCTCAATCGCCTGCTGGGCTTCGAGCGCGCCATCGTCAGCCAGACAGCCGGCACCACGCGTGATTCCATCGAGGAATCCGTCAACGTCGGTGGCCTGCTCCTGCGCCTTACCGATACCGCAGGCATGCGCGAACACACGCAGGATGTGATCGAAAAGGAAGGCATGCGCCGATCAATGGAACTCCGCGAACAAGCGGATCTCGTGCTTGCCTTGTTTGATGCCAGCGAGGAAAAACCAGCGACACTCCCCCAGCCCGCCCACCCCCACCAGCATGTGTTGCTGATCTTGAACAAGATCGACCGCGGCGAGCACCCTACCTGGCACGGAACTCCGGCCCTGCGTCTTTCCTGCCTCCATGGCAGCGGATTTGATGCCCTGGAGGAAGCGCTCAGAAACACCCTGATGCACCACTCGCTCGATGAAGGGCAAAGCCTCGTCTCCATCAATGCCCGCCATCAGGACTGCCTGCGTCGCGCACAGCAATCGCTTCTCATCGCCATCCAGCAACTCCAGCACGGCGAGGACTTGACACTCGTCAGCATCGAGCTGCGCGAAGCCATGGATGCCCTGGGTGAAATCTCCGGAAAAATCGACTCGGATGACATTCTCGGCGTGATCTTCAGCCGCTTCTGCATCGGCAAATAATTTTTCCACCGCGTTTCTCTTCCGCATTGCTTTATTTGAAATTCAGCGGAAAATACCCGCATCATGACGCGCCGAATTCGCCTGATCCTTCTGTGCTCGCTGCCGCTGGGTATCCTCGCCACCGCCACCGCACAAGACGATCCCGCCGCTTGGGTCGAGATGCTCTCCAGCGACAAATTCCGCACCCGTCAGGAAGCTGAGCAAAAGCTCTGGCAAGCCGGGTCGCGCGCGCTCCCCGCTCTCGAAGCCGCCCGCACCAACGCGAATCCGGAAACCGCCCTGCGCGCGGCAAAAATCGCCCGCTACCTGCAACTGGGGCTGACTCCTGACTCACCGAAGGATATCATCGAGCTCGCGCAAAATTTCGAAAAAATGTCGGTCGAGGGCAAAAACAACGCCTTTGAAACCTTAAAAAAACAGCGCCGTTTCCGCATCGCCCTGCTGCTGTTCCAGCAGGAAAAGGACAGCGTCGTGCGCTCGCAGATCCGCGCCTCCATCAGCGGCCTTGCCATCGTCGCCGCACGCGAGGCACTCATCGCCGGCGATGAACAGGCGGCGGTGCGTTTCCTCAAGGACTTTCCCGAAGACCCGAAAAGCCTCACCGCCCTTGCCTGGATGGCACGCACCCAGGGCAAGCTCGATGAAGAAATCGCCAAGGCCCGCACCTCCAAGGAGCCCGACGATTGGCGCTACCTCCTCGCCCTGCTCCGCATCAAAGGCGACCGCGCTGGAGTCGCCGATATCGCGGAAAAGCACAACCTGCCCGAAATCGCCGCCGCCATGGAGCTGCTCGATGGCAATCCGGAAAAATGGATCAGTCTGGCAGCGGAACGCGCCGACGGCGAGACCGCCGATATCACCAGAGCCTATGCCAGCATCGTGCTCAGCCGCCTGCGCACCGGCAAGGACGGTGCCGCCGCAAACAGCAGCCTGCTGACCAAGGCCGCCTTGAAGGACGGCGACTACACGCGCCGCTGGGCCGCCATTTACGCATTGTTTTCGTTAGGAAATGAAGCGGTCGCGCAAAAACCCGTACAGTCGCTCAATCCGGCCATGCTCTTCGGCTACATGGCCGAACGGGAAAAGATCGACGAGGCTCTCAAGGCGCTGGAGCTCGACCCAAAGACTCCCGATTTCGGCCAGTGGATCGAACGCCACATGAAAACCATCATGGCGGATGAAGAAGACGATGAAATGGACATGGTGCCGAACATGATCGGATTTTTGGAGAAACACGGCGTCACCGAGCCCATCGATGAGCACTTTGTTCCGCGCATGCTGGAGCTCGCCGAAAAAGACAATGAAAAATTCACCGAGTTCCTCAGCATGCTCTTCTCCGCCTATTCCACCACCCGCCTCGCCCCGGAAACGGCGGTGAAAATCGCCTGCGCCTATGCCAAGGAGGACGACGTGCTCTGGGGGTCCATGATCCGCAACGCCTTTTCTGACAACAGCTACTTCACCCAATGGTGGGAATGGCTCGGCGAAATTTCTCCCGAACAAAAGCGCACGGATCGATTCCGCCACATGCTCGTGCTTTTCCACGCCATCCCCGACAAACGCGGCGAACTCGCGGAGCTGGATAAAGCCATCCACACCGCGTTGCAAAAAGACGCGCCCGATGCCGCGGAGGGTCATCGCAAACTCCTCTCCGTCCTCGCCGCCGTCACCCGCTCCGCCCAATACGCCCGGTGGTCCTGTGCCGATGTGAATGAACTCGATACGGATGACCTCATGAATCTGGAGCAATGGGAACTCGCCGCCGTTAAATGGGAGCAATCCCTCAAAACATCGCCCGATACCATCCACTCCATCCTTTGGTCCGGCCTTTGCTGGCAACAGGCCGGCAACCAGGAAAAAGCCAAAAAAGCCGAAGCCCTGTTCGAGGCACTCATCCTCGGCGATAGCTCGATGATGATCACCGCCTCCGCGATCTATCAGCACCTCGGCTTTATGGAAAAAGCGCGCGCCTGGCGCCAAATGGCGCTGCATTGCGGTGCCCGCGATGGCTCCTGGCACGTAACGCTCTACACCAATGCCGAGGATCAGCTCCTCACCGGGCAATGGAACCTCGCGCTCGCCGGCTATGAGGCCTACATCCTACACTCTCTCGCCGATGGCGACACCTCCACCATGATGACCACTTTCCGCACCCGCAAAAAAGCCGATATGGCCCGCGCGTTCGGCATGTATGCCAAACAACCGCAACAAGCTCTCGCTCTGCTCCGCGATTGCCACCAATCACTCATGGCGGATGCCTCCCTCGCCGATCAATTTTTCCCCGCCCTGCGCCTCATCGGCGCCAAGGAACAACACGACGCCTGGTTCGAGGAATCCTGGCAGGCACTGATGAAAAACCGCGATCGCTTCCCGCAAGACGACAACGTGCGCAACTCCGCCGCCTGGCTCGCCGCACGCGCCATGAAACGACTCGACGATGCACAAAAGGAATCCACCGAGGCCCTGCGCCTGCGCCCGAACCAGGCCGCCTACCTCGACACCATGGCCGAGATCCACTTCGCCCGCGGCAACCGCGAAAAAGCCGTCGAATGGTCGAAAAAAGCCATCACCTCCGAGCCCGGTGCCACTCCCCTGCGCGAACAATACTACCGCTTCCTGAAAGAGCCATTTCCCAAGTAACAAGCTTCCTTTAGAAAAATGGGAAATCGTCCACTCCCCGCGCGTCACCACGATTCACCATGTCTCATTTTCTGCTTCCCTTCGTTGCCGATTTCTGTCTTTAGTCCTGCAAGCACATGGCCATCACACGCGAACTTACGATTCAGAACAAACTCGGCATTCATGCGCGCCCGGCGGCGCAGTTTGTGAAAATTGCGAACCGTTTCACTTGCGAGGTTCGCGTCGAAAAGGACGGCGAGGAAGTCGAGGGCAAAAGCATCATGGGCTTGATGATGCTCGCGGCCGGACACGGCTCCATCATCACTGTCACCACCGATGGACCCGATGAGGAAGCCGCCATGAACGCGCTCTCGGATCTCATCGCCCGCAAGTTCGAAGAGGACTGAGGCCCCTACCCTTTTACTGTGACTGCGGACTTTCTGATCATCGGCTGTGGCATCGCGGGATTGTCGCTGGCCATTCGCGCGGCGAAGCATGGGAAAGTCGTCTGCCTCACCAAGGGAACGATGCTGGAATCCAATACGGCATGGGCCCAGGGCGGCATCGCCGCGGTCCTGCCGGAGTCCCTGCGCGATCCGGGAGACACCTGTGAGCTTCACATCGCCGACACCCTCGATGCCGGTGCCGGCCTCTGCGTGGAATCGGTGGTGCGAACGATCATCGAGGAAGGCGCGAACACCATCGACGACCTCGTCCACTACGGCGTGGATTTTGATGCTGCGGACGGACACTACTCGCTCGGAAAAGAAGGCGGTCACTCGAAGCGCCGCATCCTCCACGCCCGTGATACCACCGGACGGGAAATCGCCGAGGCTCTCGTGGCCACCGCCCGCAAGACGCCGAATCTCACCCTGCTGGAGCATCATTTTGCCATCGATCTCATCACCACCGGCAAGCTCGGTATGGTCACGGATGATCGGGTGCTGGGAGCCTACGTGCTGAATCGCGATACGGGCGAAGTGGAAATTTTCCGCTCGGACCGCGTCATCCTCGCCACGGGCGGTTGCGGCAAGGTCTACCTTTATACCACCAATCCGGACTCCGCCACCGGCGACGGTGTGGCGATGGCCTGGCGCGCCGGAGCCACGATCGCGAACATGGAGTTCATCCAGTTTCACCCGACCTGCTTTTACAACCCCGCCGCCAGCGGTGCGGAAGCGCGTTCTTTCCTCGTTTCCGAAGCACTGCGCGGCGAGGGCGCGGTGTTGATCAATCAGAAAGGCGAGGACTTCACGCTGAAACACGACGCGCGTGGCTCACTGGCACCGCGCGATATCGTCGCCCGCGCCATCGACCACGAAATCAAACGCACCGGCGCGCCCTGCGTGTATCTCGATGTGCGTCACAAGCCGCCCGGTTTCATGAAGGAGCGCTTTCCCTTCATTTACGAAACACTGCTGCGCTTCGGGCTGGATTGCGAAAAAGAACCCATCCCCGTCGTGCCCGCCGCTCACTACCAATGCGGTGGCGTGGTCACGGACATCAATGGCAAAACCACCCTGCGCGGGCTTTACGCCGTGGGAGAAGTCGCCTGCACCGGTCTGCACGGAGCCAATCGCCTCGCATCGAATTCCCTTCTCGAAGGCAATGTCACCGCCCGCCGCGCTCTGGAGGAAATGCTCGCCCACCTCCATCCGCAGCGGGAATCCGAGCTTTTTGACATCCCCGTCTGGGAGCATGGCGATACCGCGGCACCGGATGAATTGGTCGTCATCTATCACAACTGGGATGAGATCCGCCGCCTGATGTGGGACTACGTTTCTATCGTGCGCACCGATAACCGCCTGCGCCGCGCCGCCACCCGCCTGCGCAATCTGAAAAAAGAAGTGCGGGAATTTTACTGGGGCCACCGCGTCAATGCCGATATCCTGGAACTGCGAAATCTCGTTTCCGTCGCCTCGATGATTGTCGATTGCGCGGTGAAACGCAAGGAATCGCGCGGGCTCCACTACACCAGCGACCACCCGAATGCCAAGCCCAGCCTGGCACAGGACACCCGCATCCGAAAATTCTGAACCTCCCCCGCCATGAAATCAAACATCCTCGTCGCCATCGGCCTGTTGATTCTGCTCAGCGTCATCGGCACCGCCCTCGGCCTCTGGTATCTCAGCAGCAGCTCGGAATTTTCCCGCAAGGACCAGCCCGCCGCGACGGCACCGATGGAGTAATCGATGGCTTGACGCAGCCTGACAGGGATCAGTCTTGCGCAATCGGAACCCATTCGCCTAGACTTCGGCACGTTGTCTGCTTATTCAGCCATCATCCTCACTTTCTGATCCCGTGCCGAACGATCCCATTGCCCGCCAACGCCTTCGTCTGGAAGGTTTCGAACTCATCGATGAAACTCTCAGCTTTCTCATCGAATGCCTCGGTGACGCTCTCGAACAGCTCGGAGAAAAAGACCTTCTCCCCTATCTGCCGTGGTCGGATCAACCCGCGCCCACAGGCACGCCGCCCGAGGGCATCCAGCAGCTCTACTCCATCGGCTTCCAGTTGCTCAACATGGTCGAGGAACGCGTGGCCGCCGCCATCCGCCGCGAGCGCGAAAAAGAACTCGGCGCCACCTCGATCCGCGGGCTCTGGCCGCAGGCACTGCGCGACATGCAGTCCATCGGCCTGAAGCCCGAGGAAATCCTGCAAGTGCTGGCCGATGTGGACGTGCAGCCCGTTCTCACCGCCCACCCCACCGAGGCCAAACGCGCCTCCGTGCGCGAACGCCACCGCGCGCTGTATGATGAACTCGTGCGCTACGAATTCCCGAAATTCACCAATCGTGAAAAACGCCGCATCCGCGATCGCATCGTCACCGCCCTGCAAACACTCTGGCGCACCGGTGAAATCCACCTGACGCGGCCCGACATTTTCCGCGAGCTGCGCGATGCCATCCACTACCTGCGCGATCTCTTCCCCGCCGCGCTCGATCGGCTGGACCTGCATTTCACCGAGGCCTGGCGCGATGCCGGATTCCCGCTCGACATGCTGCGCGCCGCCGGAAACATCCCGCAGCTCAGTTTCGGCACCTGGATCGGCGGAGACCGCGATGGTCACCCGCTGGTCACGCCCGAGGTCACGGAAAAAACCCTGCAAATGCTGCGCCGCGCCGCATTCCAGCTGTTGCAACGCGAGCTCGGCGAGCTTTCCAACAATCTCACACTCTCCCAGCACCTCAATCGCATCCCACCCGCCCTCACGCAGCGCATCGCAGAACTCACGGCAGTGATCCCGGAGGAGTTCACGCCGGAAATTTTCGATCGTTTCAGCGAGGAACCATGGCGTCAGCTCGCGGCCCTGATGATGATCGCGATCCGCGAGTCGGTGGAGCTCGATGGCGCGCTCCGCATCTATCAACATCCGCAGCAGGTCGATGCCGATCTGCAACTGCTTGCCACGACCATCACCGAGTGCGGCTGCCACTTGATCGTGGAGCAGCACATCCGCCCGCTGCGCCACAAGCTGCAAATTTTCGGCTTCCACCTCGCCACGCTCGATGTTCGCCAAAACTCCGAGTTCCACGATCAGGCGATCGCGCAGCTCCTCCATGCCGCTGGCATCCCCGACGGCGAAAACTACGCCCAGTGGGAGGAAAGCCGTCGCATCGCCTTCCTCAGCCAGGAACTCCAGTCCGCCCGTCCTTTCCTGCACGATACCGCCAGCGCCGGCGAGCAAGCGGATCTGGTGCTGCGCGCCTATCGTGTGGTCGCCGCCCATCGCCGCACTCACGGCTCCGCCGGCGTCGGCGCCCTGATCGTTTCCATGACCCGCCAGGTCAGCGACTTGTTAGGCGTGCACGTCCTCGCCCGCGAGGCAGGATTGATGAATCTATCGGCAGAGGGCCTGTGGTGCCCCTTGGAAATTGTGCCCTTGTTCGAGACCATGGATGACCTCGACCGCGCGCCGCAAATCATGGAGCAATACCTCGCCCTGCCCATAGCGATGCGATCCATTCTCCAGCGCCACCTCGCCAGCGAGGGAGCCTCCGCCACCACCACTGCCTCGCAGCAGATCATGCTCGGCTACTCGGACTCGAACAAGGACTGCGGCATCCTCGCCGCCCAGTGGGCCTTGCACCGGGCCGAAACGCGACTGACCGCCACCGCGAAACAATTCAACCTGCATTTCCGCTACTTCCACGGCCGCGGCGGCACCATCTCGCGCGGCGCGGGTCCCACGCATTGGTTCATGGCCTCGCTGCCGCATGGCTCCATGTCCGGCGGCTTCCGCATGACCGAGCAAGGCGAAACCATCGCGCAAAAATACGCCAACCTCGCCAACGCCACCTACAATCTTGAACTGCTCCTCGCCGGTGCCGCCATCACCACGGCACGCCACAAGCACGAACAGGCACCTCATCAGGACGATGACCTCTTTGCCATCCTCAGCCACCTGTCCAGCAGCAGCACCACCGCTTATCAGGAATTTCTGCGCAAGCCCGGCTTCATCGATTTCTATCGCCAGGTCACGCCCATCGATGCCTTGGAAAACGCCCGCATCGGCTCGCGTCCGGCACGTCGCACCGGCAAAAAAGGTCACAGCATCGCCGACCTCCGCGCCATACCGTGGGTCTTCTCCTGGACCCAGGCACGCTTCTACCTGCCCGGTTGGTTCGGCGTCGGCTCCGCTCTGGAAGAACTCCGGAACACCCAGCCGCAACAATTCGCCGCGCTGAAAAAAGCCCTGCACCACACACCCTTCGTCGCCTATCTTTTCACCAACGTGGAAACCAACCTGCATTCGGCGAACCGCGGCATCATGGAATCGTATGCATCCCTGGTTACCGATGCCACCCTGCGCGAGAACTTCATGGACCTGATCATACGCGAGTTCGACCGCACCGGCCGCCTGCTCGCGGAGCTCTTCGATGGCGGCATGGAAACGCGCCGTCCCCGCATGATCAAAACGCTGACCATCCGCGATGAACCACTCGCCGTGCTGCACCAGCAACAAGTCACGCTGCTGCGGGAATGGCGCGGCCATCTGGCGGAAGAAAATGCCAACGCCGCGGAAACCCTGTTGCCCAAGTTGCTGCTCTCCATCAACGCCATCGCCTCCGGCCTGCGCACCACGGGTTGAGCCGAGACAGTTTTTTTCTAACGGAAATCAACAATCAATCCAGCCACTTCCCCGGATTGAGAATCCCGTGCGGATCGGCGGCGCGTTTCAGGGATCGCTGCAAGGACAATGACGTCGTTCCGAGCGCTTGCTGGATCCATGGCTTTTTCGCCAGGCCGATGCCGTGCTCGCCGGTAATGGCACCGCCGTTTTCCAGCACCCAGGTGAAGAGGATGTCCAGCGCCTCATCGCCGCGTTTGCGGTTCTGCGGCAAATGATAGTCCGCCACCATCAGGTTGGTGTGGATGTTGCCATCGCCCGCGTGACCGAAACACGCGATGGCTATGCCCGTTTCCTGCTGCAGCAACCGGGCAAAACGCACCAGGTCTACCAGCTTCGATCGCGGCACGACGATGTCCTCGTTCAGTTTCGTGAGTCCGGTATCGCGCAAGGAGTAGGAAAACTCACGGCGTATCTTCCAAAACGTCTCGCAGGCCGCCTCGTCCATCGCCGGCACAATGTGAGTGGCTCCCATGCGCTGCAGCAACTGCGTCAGCTCCTCGATCTCCGCGCTCACCGCGACCGCAGAGCCATCCGTCTCCACCAACAGGTGCGCGTTGCCCGGCGGCAACAAGTCATCGCCCAGCCGTTTCCGCGCCGCAGTCAGCGTGAAGGAATCCGTAATCTCCAGGGCCGATGGCAAGTGGCCTTGTCGGAAAATTTCCTGCACCGTCGCCGCCGCGTGTTCGAACTCCGGAAAAATCGCCGCCAGCATCGCCCGCGAACGCGGCTTGGGAATCAGACGCAAGGTCGCTTGCGTCACCACGCCTAACATCCCCTCCGATCCGGTGAACAGCCCCACCAAATCAAAGCCGGTTTTGTTTTTGTGCACCCTGCCCCCGCAGCGCACCACCTGACCCGTGGCCAGCACCACTTCCAGGCCTAACACATAATTTCTCGTCACCCCATACTTCAAACAACGCGGTCCCCCCGCATTCGTCGCGATGTTGCCACCGATGGAACAATCTTTCAGCGATGCCGGATCCGGCGGGTAGTCCCAGCCCAGTTGCCGCGCCGCTTCCTGCAAGTGCGCCGTGATCACACCCGGCTCCACCACCGCGACACCATCCTCTGGATTGATCTCCACGATGCGGTTCATGCGGATCAATGACAGCACGATGCCACCGCAATTCGGCACACAACCGCCCACATAACCATGCCCCGCTCCGCGCGTCGTCACCGGGATGCGCTGCTGATGCGCGAAGGCCATGACTTTCGCAACATCCTCCGTGCTCTCCGCAAACACCACCACATCCGGCTGCGCTTTGGCATACCATTTGTCCGTAGCGTGTGACTCCCGAATTTCCTGCACGTCGCAGACCTTGCCGCCACCTAACAAACCGACCAATCGCTTGCCGAGATCGCTCGTGGGCTCGGCGAAGGAAAATCGCGCAAGCTCGCTGCCATTGTCCTGTGAGGGCACTGAAGTGAAATCCATGCCCCATGCTGAAACAATCCGGTTCCGCGGTCAAATCACAACACGATCCCTCCTTGCGTTTTTTGCTGAGGAATTCTACAGTGCGCGCATGAGCGATTTCGAAGAAAACGTACGCAAGGCGCTGAGCAGCCCGCAGAATCAGGGAGAAATGCCCGATGCCGATAGCGTGGGCACGGTCGGCTCGCCCGATTGCGGCGATATGCTGCGCATGTGGCTGAAGTTCACGGAAAAAGACGGCAAAAAAGTCATCGACCGCGCCACCTTCCAAAGCTTCGGCTGCCAGACCGCGATCGCCGTCGCCTCGATGGCCACGGAATTGCTCAAGGGAAAAACCATCGAACAAGCGCGCGCCATGTCCGCCGAAGAACTGAGCGGCGATCTCGGCGCCCTGCCACCGATGAAAATCCACTGCGGCCAACTCGTGGAAGGAGCCCTGCGCAGCGCGCTCGATGGCGGAGCCGTGGAGACCAAACCCGCCGTCTCGACCTTATCCGATGAAATGAAACAACCCGCGGGCAAGGTGAAAATCAACTTCCTTCCGCCAAACTGAGTTCTAGGCGTTGATCTAACGCCCATCGAACACTACCGCGCCATCCCATTAGGACCAATGTAACGGTAATAGACTTCCAGGGTCAGGGTGGTGAGGCAGGTGCGGAAATGCTCGGCGGATTTTCCTGAGAGCATCGTCGTTAGCGGCGCGGAGGAATCAATGGCAGGCGCGCCGGGATCAGGGAAGGAACCATCGGCGGCCTGGACTTTTAGCAATGCGGGCAGAAGCGTGGCATTGAAGTCAGTCCAAGTCTTTCCCGCTTGCCAGTGAAGTGCATGGACATCGAAGTACATTGTCCACAGATCCGTCGCTGCGGGAGACCACTGGAAGGCGGCTTGTCGTTGGATGCTTGCCATAGCGGCCTTGGCGGTGGCCGTATCGCTTTTGCCCCACTCTTGATGCACGAGGGCGAGCGGACCGGATGGAGCTTTGCGATCTTTGATGGCGGCGAGGGATTTTATCACGCAGGCGGACAATCCACGGAAATCGATGCCCGTATGCTTGCAGGCCTTGAGAGCCTGAAGGTTCAGGCAGGTGAGAAGCGCATCGGCAGAGGCATCGTTCGGATCGATGGACCAACCACCGGAAGCTCTCACACGATCGAGGATCTGTTGCCCGGCGGCGCGCACGGCTTCTTCGAGGTCGGGGACCAGGATCTGAAGTGTTTTATTGAAAACGTATGCCTCAGCCAAGGCCATGGTGGCGATGGCGTGTTCGTGAAGGGCCAGCGGATCATCCTTTTTGTCAACCAATACACCCTGCTGTGCTTTGGATTGCGCGATAAGGAACATGGTAGCCGTGAGAACAGACTCTCCATATTTCTCGGACAAGGGAGTTTCACAGTGGCCTAGGTAGGCGAGCAAGGCGACTCCTGTCGCGGCAGCGCGATGGCTCTCGCCCCAACTGCCGTCGGGATGTTGCCGTTGTTTGATCCAATCGAGTGATTTGACAACAGCACTCTCGCAGGCAGGTGTGCCGCCATTGGCCGTCAGACGAGCGAGCCTATCTTCCATGGCGCAGCGTTTGCGCATGGTGGCGGGAATCATGCCGAATCCGCCGCCTCCCCCGCCGCCGTCGCCGCCGCTGCCCCAACCACCTCCGAAATCTTCATCACTGCCGAAGGTGGTGGAAGGGCTGACGCCGTGGGGAATTTCGAGTGGCACGGGGACGATGGTGGCCTCTCCGTCCTGCGTGATGTGCCCGGCATCGACTGCCACGAAGCTGGTGAATTTCGTCAGCAAGCCGTAAGTAGTGCCGAGAACGATGATCTCCTTTTCCACCTTGGGATCCACTCTGCCGGAAGAATTCTGTGAAACTTCTTGCAGAGAGAGTTGCTCGACCTTCGCACGGGCCCACTGCGGGGCGAGCACGGCATTTTCCGCATTCGTTTCCGGCAAGGTGATGGTGAGATCGCGCTGGTAGCGGCCCGCGGCATTGCGACCGCTGAGGCGCACCTTGCCAGTGCCGGCCTTGGTGTAGCGGCCTTTGATGACGAGGGGGTGATGGGAGAACAGATCGGGCAACTGTGCGGGGTACATTTCCTCCACTGCCAGGCCGCCGAAGTCTAACGAGAGATCGGTGAGCACGGGAGCATCGATGTGTTCGTAAAAACGATTTGCCGCGGCCTCGGCGGTGCTCGGGGAAAGCACGAACTGCGCATAGCCCTTGCCCTCGCGTGCCATGGCACTGAGCAGGTAGCGGTTGACCGAGCTGCCGATGCCGAAACTGAACACGCGTGTGGTGCGGGCGTGTTTTTTCACGGCGGCGACGATTTTTTCATCATCACCCACGAAGCCATCCGTGAGGAAACATACGATGCGGACTTTTTTCGGATCGATGTTGCCGCCCAGCGCGGTGTCGATGGCCTTCATCATCTCGGTGCCACCGTTGCCCTCGAGGGTATCGATGAAACGCAGGGCGCACTGGCGATTCGGCGCGGTGTTATCGAGGGGCTTGGGTGCCATCACAGCGGTGTGCCCGGCGAAGGTGATGAGATTGAAGCGGTCAGCGGGACGCAGGTTTTCTATCGCTTTTCGCATCAACGCCTTGGAAGTTTCTAACGGAAATCCGGACATGGATCCGCTGGTATCGAGCACGAAGATCAATTCGCGCGGCACGATTTGCTCGGGCTTCACACGGGCGGGCGGTTGCAGCACGAGGGTGAAAAAGTTCCCTCTCTCATCGGTGTGGGTGAGCACGGAATCGGTGATGGTTTCCCCTGCGGTGCGATAGCGGAGAACGAAGTCGCGGTCGGGCACGGTGGTGCCGTCTTGCAAGCGGACGACCGCGCGGGATTTGTCCGCCCCAGTGCGATCAATGCGGATCGTGTGCGTTTCGCAGACAATTTCCTCGATGGGAATGCCAGCGCGGAGGTTCACGGTGATGGAGAGATCGTGGCCGGCGCGATAACCTTCTTGGGCGACGGGGGGCGTGATGCGATTGGCATCGGGCACGGCATCGGTGGGCGCGGCGGGAGTGGCTTGATAGACGGGAGTGGGATGCTTTGTCGCTTGCCCGGAGGATTCATCAGGAAACAGCGATGGCATCACCGCAGGTGTCGCGATCGGCGCGCCGGGGATGTAGCGCGGACCTACGACCGTCGGCAGTTCGAACGCATAGAATCCGTCTTTCCAAGCCAGCGTGAGCGAGTAGCGGATCGTGATGGTCACTTGCTGGCCGGGCTCGATATTGGCAACGGCTTGGGTGAAAATGTTCGCGCGCTCCTGATCGAGCAGCGCTGCCACATGCCCCTTGTTTTTCGCTTCAGTGTAGATTTTCTTCGCAAGACTGCGCTCCTTGATGAGCCCTTTGATCACACGCTCGCCCACCTTCATTTCCATCTCGTCCACCGCCGAATCCTCTGGCAAAGGGAACACGTAAACGGCTTCGATTTTTTCCGGGAATGGATTGTGAAATTGCTGGGTCACGGACACCCGTGCGATCGTGCCGCTGATTTCCGCATCGATCGCCGTGTGCTTCAGCGGGCAGGTGCCGAGTGCGTGCCCAGCGGAATTCGTAGCATCCAGCCGACCTGCCGGGGACGTGTCAGCAACGGTTTTAGCGGAAAGTGCGAGACAACAAGAGAGAGTCGCAAGGAGAGTCAGACAAAAATTCATGGCCATACGCGTCGGGTTCACCCTTCATCAACGCGCTGAGTGGAAATTTCCTTGGAAAGATTTTTGACGGATCGGACGAAAAAACGCAACGACATGGATGCCACACAACTGATCAAAAATGCGCGTCGAAACGTGAACCGATGCTCCAGTGGACCGATGAGCGCCTTACTTCGCTTTCATCGTCGCTTGTTTGGCCACGCGCTCGAAGAGCACACGGCGCAGGTCGTCGAGACCGATCTCCAACTCGGCGGAGATGGGCACGATTTCCACTTTGGCGAAGCGTTTGCGGAAATTTTTCAGATTTTCCTCGGCGACGTCAGAGTCCATTTTGTTGGCCACGACGAGCCAGGGGAATTTCGCCAGTTCCTCATCGTATTCGCGAATTTCCGCACGCAGGATTTCCAGATCGCTGACGGGATCGCGGCCATCGGTGCCTGCCATATCGATGACAAACAGCAGCATGTGACAGCGCGTGATGTGGCGCAGGAATTCATGACCCAGGCCTTTGTTCAAATGCGCGCCTTCGATCAGGCCGGGAATGTCGGCGATGGTGCAGCGCTTGTAGCCCTCGAACTCCGCCACTCCCACCACCGGTTGCAGCGTGGTGAACGGATAGGATGCCACTTTCGGATGGGCATGGGAGAGTTTTCCGATCAAGGTCGATTTGCCCGCATTCGGGAAGCCCACCAGACCCACATCGGCGATGCGGCGCAGCTCCAGATAAAACACGCCCAGTTCGCCGTCCTCGCCGAGTGTATGCTCGACCGGCGCGCGGTTGGTAGGGGTCTTGAAATGCCAGTTGCCCTTGCCGCCCTTGCCACCGTGGCAGAGCACAAACTCCTGCCCTTCTTCCGTGAGGTCGGCGATGGGCTCCATATCGATCCCCTCTTCGCTACGCTCCAGCTCCACGGCTTCCTGCACGTTGGTGGCTGTGGTGCGATAGACCACCGTGCCAGGAGGGACCAGGGCGATGAACGGCTTCCCGCCACGCCCGGTTTTGCGCACGCCGGCACCGTTGACGCCACTATCGGCGATCATTTTCGGGTCATAGTGGAACTGGCGAAGATTGTCCGTGTGCGGGGAGACCTTGAGGATCACATCGCCACCCTTGCCGCCATCGCCGCCATCAGGGCCGCCACGCGGTACATATTTCTCGCGGCGAAAACTCACCGCTCCATGGCCGCCATCACCTGCCTTGGCAAAAACTCGAATGTGATCAATAAACATAATATCCCGTAACGGACGGCGATTCTAGCACCATCGCGGGGAAAAAGTCAAACAAAGGATTTTCTGCAAACTCAAAGCACTTCCGCAGCTCTAAGCACCAACTCCTCGGTCGTGGCCCAGTCGATGCAGGCATCGGTGATGCTTTGGCCGTACACCAGCTCGGAGAGCGGGCGGGGAAAAGTCTGGGAGCCGCCCACGAGGTTGCTCTCCAGCATCGCGCCGACCACCGATCTGTCCCCCGCCGCGCGCTCGCGCACGATTTCCTCAAACACCGTCGGCATCCGCAGGTGGTCTTTACCGCAATTGCCGTGGCTGGCATCGATCATGATGGACGCGGGCAGGCGATGTTTTTCCAACAGGTCCCGCGTTTCCGCCACGGAGGCGGTATTGAAGTTCGGGCCCTTTTCGCCGCCGCGCAGGATGATGTGGCAATCGGGATTGCCCGAGGTGGTCACGGCGGAGGCGCGTCCATCCATGCCCACACCGATAAAGGTCTGCGTCTGTGTGGCGGCCTTGATCGCATTGATGGCGGGCTCCAGATTCCCCATGGTGCCGTTTTTGAAACCGATGGGCATGGACAAACCGCTCGCCATCTGGCGGTGCGTTTGGGATTCGGTGGTGCGCGCTCCGATGGCCGACCAAGTGATGAGATCCGCGATATACTGCGGGGTGATGGGGTCGAGCAGTTCGGTCGCCGTGGGCACTCCCATGCGGATCACATCTAACAAGAACTGCCGCGCCATGTGCAGGCCGTGGGCGATGTCGTTCGAGCCATCGAGGTGCGGGTCCATGATGAGACCTTTCCAACCGACGGTGGTGCGTGGTTTTTCAAAATAGACACGCATGACCAAAAGCATACGCTCCTTGACTTTTTCCGCCAGAGCCGCGAAGCGCTCGGCGTATTCCCTGCCGGCCTGGATGTCGTGAATGGAACAAGGCCCGGCGATGACCAGAAATCGACCGTCTGGCGCAAAGAGCGAGTCTTTGATTTGCGCGCGCGATTCCTGCACAAACCGCGCATCCTTCTCCGTGCGCGCGAGCTGACTGAGCAGTTCTTGCGGCGCGGGCAGGGTGACATTCGAGGCAACGTGAAGATCGGTGACGCGGGGTTCGTTCATGCGGGCACGAAGCTGCCTGCTGCGACCGAAGTCGTCAAGGATGCCGTTTTTCTTAAAAATTCCCCTGCATACTGATGAGAATTTTCAAAAATACCACCTTCCTTCTTGAAATTTCAGCCAATCGGTCATTGAATGCCGTTCAGAAACATGAGTCTGCGCAAACAACTGAATGATATTTTGATCGCACTGCTTCCGACCAACCCCGTCGATTCGATCAAAGGCACGGAACTCATTCGGCTGGTGCGGCTCCAGCTCGATGGCAACTATTCGGACGCCTCGCTGCGCTATCACTTTTCCATCATGTCCTGTGATCCCTCCTCGCCCATCGCGAAGGTGGAAAAAGGCCAGGGCTACTACCGCCGCAGCGCCCCCGCACCCGCTCTATCGAGCGCGCAGGAGCTGATTTCCCTGACGCAGGGCCGGCTGGATGACATGACGACCGATCAGTCCGCGATCGATCAAACGATGCTGCGGATTCGCAAGTTCCGCGCGATCGTGCATCGCTACTTCGAGATCAACGGACGTTTCCCCTTCATCTTCCGCCAGGCCTTCGCCCGCGAGGCGCCGCTCGGCAACCTGTGGAAGTATCCGGAAATGGTCCTGATCGATTGGGAAACGGACGAGGCACCTGATGAGGAAATGACCCTGGACCAGACGATGCTGTCACTCAAGCAGCGCCTGGGCGTTTCTCCCTTCGGGCTGCACGCCGCGCGCCTGCGCATCCAGCCCTCGCTGCAAACCTATCGGGAAGATTTTTTCCAAACCCTCGCCGTCTCGCAATGGGCGCAGGCGGGTGAGCTGATCTATGCAGCGCCCATCATCGATGAAGCCCTCGCCGATGGCCTGCGCCGTCTCAATTCCACCTTCGGCATCGGCGTGACCTCCTTTGGACTGACCTCCGAGATGCTCGATGACCTCCCCCGCCCCGCGCAAATCCTCAACGCCCACCCGCGCGAGACCGAGGCGATCATGGCGCGGCTCGACATCAATCGCATCGCCGCGCCGCAAATCCGCCCCCACCTCGATTGGCATGGCCTGAACAACCTGAGAAGCGAGAGCCAGGAGGCGAAAAACATGGTGCAGTGGCTCACCCAGTGCCTCGAAAAAGGCCGCGCCGAGCAATACAAGGAAGCCGATCCCATCCCCGCTTCCGCCACTGGACAATGACAAAATCTGTTTCATGGTAACGGCATGAACCTCCCACCATCAGAACCCGAATCGCAAGAGTTGCAAGGCAGCCTGCTGTTTGCCTCGCCGACGATGCAAGGCGGTCCCTTCGATCACTCGGTCATCCTGCTCTCGAACCACTCGCTGAAAGATGGCGCGTTTGGTTTGATCCTGAATCAGCCCACAGGGCAAGTCGTAGGCGATGTGCTCAAAGATCCGCAATTCCATCCGCTGCGTCACATCAGCGTGCACCGCGGCGGCCCGGTGGCCCACAACCAGTTGTTCTTCGCCGCACTGTGGTGGGAGCCGCCGCAAGGCCTGCGCATCATTCATCAAATTTCCGCCGAAGACGCGATCAAGCATCACCAGCAACCGGGCACTCTGGTGCGCGCGTTTGTGGGCTACTCCGGCTGGAGCCCGGGGCAACTCGAAGACGAACTGGAACGCCACACCTGGATCGTCGCGGATCCACCGGCGAACCTGTTGGGCTTCAGCCATGATGACACCCTCTGGTCCACCACCCTGCGCAGCCTCTCGCCCTACCACCGCATGCTGGCGGACGCGCCAAAAAACCCGTTTGCGAACTGACCCGTTCTCAAAAAAGCGCTACCTAACACCGAGTGCGCCCACCCCCCTCAAAACAAACCAACCAGTCGGCATCACGTGCAAAAAAAACTGATATTGTGGAAAAACGGTAACCATTGTCCTCTGGGGAACCTTACGATGATGGGCCATGGTTGATTCCCCAATCAAAAAAAAAAAAAACGCCCTGAGTCCGGTGAACTCAGGGCGCAGGAATAACAAAGCAATCGCGGATCAATCGAGATCCTTTTTCTCCAGCGCCGCCTTCAGGTGCGCGAGGAATTTTTCGGTGGTCGGGTGCTCGGAGGCGAAGAAGCGGGTGAACTCTTTGCCCTCGTGATCGAGCAGGATCACTGTCGGAAAACCTTCGATCTTATACTGTTTCGCATACGGATCGTTTTTTTTCTTCACCTCTTGGTCACCGCGCGGGAAATCCAGCTCCACCAGGATGAAATCTTTCGAGGCTGCTTTGACGAATTCTTTTTGCGAAAACACGTTCTTGCGCATGGCGATGCAGGGCGGGCACCAGTCACTGCCGGTGAACTCGACCAATACGGCTTTTTTCTCCTTTTTCGCTTGTTCCAGCGCCTTTTCCAGATCGGTGCTCCAGCCTTCCAGTTCTGCAAAACTTACGCCGATCATGGAGACTCCTGCGACCAATGCCGATATGACTTTGTGAAAAATTCTCATCGCCCTGTGAGCGTTTCCCTCTCCGATTTTTGTTCAAAAAACGTTCGCTTTTTGCAGGAGCGACTGACATCGTTTTTTCATGCCGCAGGCGACATTGATCATCGCGACAAGGAATGCGCACAAGACGATGGAAATCCGCCAGATGGCGGGTGACGACTATCTCGTCCGCGATGCCAATGACTATCCTGATTTCCCGCAAGTGGAGGAGACAGGCACGACGTTTCTGGAAAACGCCACGCTCAAGGCCGAGGCCATCAGCGCCTGCGTGCAGGGCTTTGTGCTATCGGACGACTCAGGACTGGAAGTGGACGCCCTCGGCGGCGCGCCCGGCGTTTGGTCCTCCAGTTTCGGCGGAGAGGAAGGCAACCATGCGCGCAATAACCTACGCCTGCTCGATGAAATGCGTGAGGTGCCGGAAGGCGCGCGCGGTGCCCGCTTCGTCTGCGTGATGGTCATCGCCCGCGACGGCAAGGCACTCGCTCACTTTCGCGGCACGGTCGAGGGCCGCATTCTCGCGGCACCCAGCGGTGCGGAGGGTTTCGGCTATGACCCGCTGTTCGCCCCGATCGGCCATGACGCGTCGTTTGCCGAGCTCGGCGCACCCATCAAAAATCAACTCAGCCACCGCTCGCGCGCCCTGTCCGCCGCGCTTGAATGGCTCAACAATCACTCCCATTAATCACATGCGTATCCTTTTTCTCTTGCTGCTTTCTTCCGTCGCGCTGTTGCAAACCTCTTGTTTCCAAGTCAAGGCGAAACAGCCCGTCGTCTATCAGTTCGAGCCCGGACGAACCGCTTTGCTGAAAGATGGATACGCCTATGCTCCCAAAAAAGCGCCAAAGCAAGTCATCGCCGCCATCGCTGCGGGCAACCGCCTTCAGGGCAAGCCCTACAAGTGGGGTGGCGGGCATCGCATTGAAAACGATACCGGCTATGACTGCTCCGGCACCGTCTCCTACGTTCTGCGCGAAGCCGGCATCATCAAGGGCAGCATGCCGTCCAAGGCCTATCTCAGCTACGGCAAACGCGGTGAGGGCAAGTGGATCACCATTTACTCACGCAATGGCCACGTCTTCATGACCATCGCCGGACTGCGTCTCGATACCGGTGGCGACGGGCAACGGTCAGGGCCGAAATGGAAACCGTGGAAACGCGGAGCCAAGGGCTACATCATGCGACACCCGCCCGGGCTTTGAAGCGCTCGGCAATGCCGTGCAAGGAATCAAATCGCGCCTGGGCGGAGGAAAAGTCCAGACAGGAGGTCACGCGATTCGGCACCACCCACACCGGCATGCCCGCTTCCTGCGCGCTGATGAGGCCATTGTGCGAGTCCTCGATCGCGAGGCACTGCGCGGAAGGCAGGGAAAAACGTCTCGCCGCCTCCAGCCACAGATCCGGCGCGGGCTTGATGCGCGGCGCATCTCCCCGGCACACCACATGGGAAAAATGTGACGTAATTTCTAACTGATCCAGCCAGCGGTCCACCCAGTGATGCGAACTGCTCGATACCACCCCTAAACAAAGATCCTGACTGCGCAGGGTATCGATCAACTCATGCACGCCATCCATCACTCCCTCATCGGAAAGCTCATGCACGATTTCGCGCTGGCGCTCGGCATCAAGGATGGTCCAGTCGTACGATTTCCCCGTCAGTTCTTCCAGATACGATTTCGGCGACCAGGTGGCAAAATCACTGCCGATGCAGCGCGTGTAGAGCGACAAGGGCAACTCACATCCTTCCGCCTCGAAACAACGGCACCACGCCTGGTAGATCGCCCATTCGGTATCGACCAGAATGCCATCGAAATCAAACAACACCACACGACAATCGTTCACCAGCGCCTTGTGCCAACTTGCCCGTGACATGGCAATCAAAATCCCAAGGCAGGGACCGCCTCTCCGAGCGGTCCGGCGGGGTTTACTTGCATGGCTCACTTATAGCCAACCCGCCCATGCCACAATCTTCGCAAACAATGAAAGGCAGGGACCGTCTCTAATCGCGATGATACGGCTCGCCCTTGCGCAGGGTCGCGATCCGATAGATCTGCTCCAACAACACCACCAGTGCCAATTCGTGCTGCAGGGTCATCGACGACAACGATAACAGCAAATCCGCCGAGCGGCGCATCTCTTCCGTGTGGCCATCGGACGCGCCGATCAGAAAAGCCACGCATTTCACGTCGCCGCGCATTTCCAGCGCCGCCACTTTTTCGCTCAGTTGTCGCGTGGTCGGGCGCTCGCCACGCTCATCGAGCACGATACGATACGCCCCCTGCGATTTTTCCAACAAACGCTGGGACACCTCCTGCGAGCTGCCCGCCTTCACCATCACCAGTTCGCAATCGAGATAACGCCGCAGCCGTTGCAGATACTCATCCACGCCCGACTTGGAATAGGCCAAGGCCGGTTTTCCTGCGACGATGATTTGCCAGCGCATGGCGGTGGATCAGCGCACGCGCTCCAGCAACCACGGCAGCAAGGCATCAATGGCGATGCGCTCCTGTTCCATGGAATCGCGATGACGCAGTGTCACGGTGTTTTTCAGCTCCTCGCCGCTTTCGCCCAGCGTTTCGAAGTCGATGGTCACGCAATACGGCGTACCCACTTCATCCTGACGACGGTAGCGACGACCGACCGCACCGCTGTCATCGTAGAACACGTTCATCCACGGTTGCAGCTTCTTCTGGATCTCCTTGGCGATGCGCACCTGATCCTCGTTCTTTTTCAACAGCGGGAAAATGCCCACCTTGATCGGAGCCATGCGCGGGGTGAAACGCATCACGGTGCGGACATCGTCCTTGCCTTTGTCATCGGTCAGGGTCTCTTCGTCAAAAGCCTCGCAGATCAATGCCAGAATCGTGCGGTCGCAACCGGCGGACGGCTCCACCACGTGCGGCAGGAATTTTTCCTTGGTCTCCTCATCGAAGTATTCGAGCGGACGGCCCGAGCCTTTCTGGTGAACGCCGAGATCGTAGTCCGTGCGATACGCCACACCTTCGAGTTCTTGCACGCCGAAGGGGAACTCATACTCGATGTCGTAGGTCTTCTGCGAGTAGAATGCGCGCTCGCCATCGGGCACATCGAGGATGTGCAGTTTCGTGCGCGGGATGCCGATTTCCTCGTAAAACTTCAGGCGCGTCTCCAGCCACTCGTCGGTGAGGCGCATGCCGTCTTTGGGATGGCAGAAATACTCGATCTCCATTTGCTCGAACTCGCGCGAGCGGAAGGTGTAGTTGCGCGGATTGATCTCGTTGCGGAACGACTTGCCGACCTGCGCGATGCCGAAAGGCAGCTTCACGCGCGAGGAATCGAGCACGTTCTTGTATTGCACGAAAATCGACTGCGCCGTCTCAGGGCGAAGGTAGGCCACCGCGTTAGGATCGTTGTCATCCGCAGAGGCGCCCATCTTCGTTTGGAACATCAGGCTGAACATACGCGGCTCCGACATCAGCACGCCATTGTCCGGATTGTATAATCCTTTCTCGCGCGGTCCCGGTTGCTCGGTCCAGCCGTTTTCCAACGATTCAGGCTTCGAGTTCTTGCCAAAAATCTCGGCATAAAATTTCAGCGCGATTTTTTCCGCGGAACGGAATTTTTCCTGCTTCTCGTTCGCCACCAAGACCGTGATCGTTTTATCGGTCGTTTTGCCGGAAACGGCATCCTTGGCTCCCAAAAAGGTGTATTCGATACCGGCATCGGCAGCGGGAATCTGGTCCGCGCGCAACCGCGCTTTTGTCAGCGGGCACTCGCTCATCGGATCGGAGAATCCGCCGACGTGACCGGACGCCACGAGCACCTGCTGCATCGTCAAAATCGCACCATCCATGCCGACCACGTCATCGCGCTCCTGAACGGTGCTACGCCACCAGTAGTCCTTGAGATTGCGTTTCAGCTCGGCACCCAGCGGACCGTAGTCCCAGCAACCATTGAGTCCGCCATACAGTTCACCAGCCTGGAAAATGAAGCCACGGCGCTTGCACAGCGAAACGATTTTTTCCATGCGCTGCGGGTCGGTATTTGTCTTGTCTGCCATAATGTGTGAAGTTGCGGGGCACGCAGGTAAGCAGATTCCCCATCACCGCGCAAGACGTGTTTTGTTCATCTTGGGACGGTAGCCATCACCCCAAAAACTCCCGCCAATCGATCTTCGCATGCACTTCCGCGCCATGCTCGCCCTTGATGGCGATGGTGTGATCGTCCAGCGGCACGATGGCCGTGACCTGTCCGAAGCCCGGCTCGACCAGGGCCACGCCCTGAATGATGGGAAGTCGCACACTTTCCCCCTCCGCGAATGTCCGGACCGTGGGAATGCCGTATGCCGCGAGTCGGTTCTCTCGCGAGGCCTCCAGGCCATTGCAAAAATGCGAGCACACTTCCTCGATGCCGATTCTGCCGAGATGCCTACTCTCCCACGGATGCGCACTGCGGCCACCGTTCGAGATCCAGAACAAGGTGGCGGGAAAATCAGAGGCATTTTTCAGCGAAAACCACACGTAGTCATCGAAGGTCGCCGCCGACCACGCGAAGGGCTGCTCGGTGGTGGGCGCGTCATTGACCATCATCACCAGATCCTCGTGCCCCGCTGCCGTGGGATAATGCGTGAGGTCCAGCGTGGTGCCATCCTTGCACGGCACGGCCTCCAGCGAGGAAAACAAGGCGCTTTCCTGCAGTCGGCCCGTTTCCCCGGCCTCGGGATTCGCAAAAACGCCATCGTAGACCGAAGCCCAGCGGAACGGACTCACCGCCAGCCTCCCCTGCCCCGTGGCAAGATCGGAAAAATCGAGGATGGGGTGATTGCCGTAATTCCAGTCGCCCACCAGCCCCGTGATCATATGCTCCACATACAGCGCCTGCTGCCCCTCGCGCACCGAGATGGTCTTCACCACCGCCGCGCCGCTATCGGTTTGCTTCATCTCTAACACAAGCGAGCGTTCGCCCTGCTCGACCAAGCTCCACTTCGCATTCGCCGTATCGCCATGCGGTGGACCACCCGCCTGCCCCGCAAAGGGCAAACAGAAAAAATCCCCGCGCAGTTCCGTCAGCAAATGCGGCAACGAGGCATCCACCTGCTGCGGTTCCCACGGCGCCAGCGCATAGGGCGACACCGCATAGTCCTCAAAATAAAAATCCACCGGTGCCAGATGACCGCCTTGTTCGGTCACAGCAAAATCCACCTCCGGGGTGCTGACAAAAAAACTCGCGCTGCCATGAATGATCTCCATGCCCCCAATCAAACGGATTTTCCCCACCGCCGCCAATCAAAAAATGCCTCTCTTGCCAACTACGGTCGGCAGAGACAAATGACACGGTTTCGTTTCATTGAGCGTTTGATCACATTTTATTGAATGTTAGTTGTGGAAACCAATACTCAGCGATAAAATGAAAGTCTTTGTCGCTCATGAATCGCACACGATCGCATTTTTTCCTCGGCACCCTGTTATGCCTCATCATCACCTCAGTTCTCCTGGTGAGGAATAACGACTCTCGCCTGTCGTCCATTGCCGGGAACCTGTCTGCCCGGAAACCAAACCAGAGCCCGGAGAGGCATGCTGAGGTGGACGTTTCCGGTATTTCCGATCGATCATCCTCCGGGAGTGCCGCGCACGACACCGAGGTATTCGTCATCGGTTCGGGCTCCTCTCGGGAGTCCATCGTATTGGCACTGGATGAAGCGGTCGTTCGCGATGAAAATGGCATGGAAACACTCGTGCCCCTTCGTCCTGCGGCGACCCGCGAAACTCTGCCAAGTCGATTGCGCGCCCTTAGCGCAGCAAAAGGTGTTTTCCCCGTCGCCTACCTTCTCGACCAACCTCGAACCGATGCCACCCGTCGCCTGATCACAAATGACTTGCGCGTGGAGGCCGATGAGTCGATGACCCACCGCCTGCTCTCCAGCCATGCGGTGACCTTGCACCAGCGACCCGCATACGCGCCCAACTGGGTCATTCTCAAAGCTGCCGATCCATTTGTCGCACTTGAGATCATGAAACACATGCGCGAACAACAGGGCATGCAAACCGCGGATGTCTTGCTGGCTTCCCAAAGAGCGCGTCGCGCGATGCCCAACGATCCTCTCATCACCAATCAGTGGCACTACAAAAACGCGACCGTGCCGCGCACACACATGAACATGGAGGCCGCATGGAAATTCGGAGCCAGCGGTGGTGTCAAAGGCGCCGGGATTCGCATCGGTATCGTTGACGATGGATTGCAAACGGCGCATCCCGACTTGACGGCAAACGTGGATACCGTGAACGACAAAGACTGGAACGGCAATGACAGCGACCCCAACCCCGGCACCGGAGATGATCATGGCACGGCATGCGCTGGCAATGCGGCGGCGAAAGGCAACAACTCCCTCGGTGTCTCGGGATCGGCTCCTGATGCCACTCTTGTCGGCATGCGCCTGATCGCGGCCTCGGTCACCGATGCGCAGGAGGCGGAAGCGATGAGCTACCTGCCCGGTTTGATTCCGATTTTATCCAACAGCTGGGGCCCCAACGACACGGGAAACATAGTCGAAGAACCCGGCCCCCTGACGCGGCAAGCCTTGCTGAACGCCACCACAACCGGCCGCGGAAACAAAGGCACTATCATTCTCTGGGCCGCTGGAAACGGGGGAGATGTGGGAGATAACTCGAACTACGATGGCTACGCCAATTCCATCCACACGATCGCAATCGGCGCGACAGATTCCAGTGGAAATCGCGCCTATTATTCGGAACCCGGCAGCAATCTTGTTGTCTGTGCCCCGTCGAGCGGAGTCCTCGGCATCACCACGGTGGATCGCACGGGAACCAATGGCTACAACACGGCGAGTTCGGCCAGCGGCGGCGATTACGCGAATGACTTCGGCGGAACCTCATCCGCCACCCCCAGTGCGGCAGGCGTCGTGGCCTTGATGCTGGAAAAAAATCCCAACCTCGGCTGGCGCGATGTGCAGGAAATCTTGATTCGCAGCGCCTTCCAATTCCAGCCCACGGATTCCGACTGGGTCACCAACGCAGCGGGGATTCGTTTCAATCACAACTTCGGTGCCGGATTGATAGATGCCGATGCCGCCGTGAATCTCGCCGCCACGTGGACCAATCTTGCCGCGCAAACCACGATTGCCTCCACCGCGGGCGGATTGCCACTGGGCATTCCCGAAAACAACGCGACAGGAATCACGCACACCTTTTCCATCACCGACAATCCCGTGCGCGTGGAGCATGTCACCGTGCGTCTCAACATCAACCACACCTCGCGCGGCAACCTCGAAATCACCCTGACATCCCCCTCGGGAATGGTGAGCCGACTGACAGCGGTGCACAGCGATTCCAACGACAATTACGCCAACTGGACCTTCAGCTCGGTGCGTCACTGGGGAGAGAACAGCACAGGAACATGGACGCTTCGCATCGCCGATCGCAGCACCACGGGCAACACCACGGGTGGCAGTCTCACCTCGGCACAACTGACCCTTTTTGGCACCGCGGCCGCCACCAGCAACCCGCCTCCCGCCGTTGCCATCACACAACCGACGGATGGTCAGACATTCTCCCCCAACTCCTCGATTCCTGTTGCCGTAAGCGCCTCGGATTTCACCGGCCTCGGCACTGCCGGCGTCATTGACTCGGTGTCTTTGCTGGTCGACGGTTCGCCGATCGGTACGGATTCCACGGCACCCTACACCTTCAACATTTCTCCCGCCGTCGGCAACCGGGTGCTGGTGGCGCGTGCCACGGACAGCGAGGGTGCGTCCAATGATTCCGCACCCGTCGGCATATCGATCGTCAACCAACCCCCTGTCATTTCCGCCCTCACTCTCTCAGCCTCCGGAAACGTCTATGCGGACGAAACCGTGGGCGTCTCGAGTGTCACTGCCAGCGATCCGGAGAACCAGTCTCTAACGATTCAATACCAGTGGCAGTTCTCCAGCGACGGCTCCGCTTTCACAGATGCCCCGCTCGCGCAGGGTGTTTCGTTAGGCACCGACCCCGGTCGCGCGGGCAAGCTCTGGCGTTGCCGTGTCAGGGTATCGGATGGCACCAATACAAGTGAGCCGTTCCTGTCCGCGGCGGTGCAAATGCTCGCGCGTCCAGTCCTGACCGCCTCGGCCGGGACAAGCTATCAATACCAGAGCGGACTCGTCCTGCGCGGCACCGGGTCCGCACTCTCACGTTCGGCCATGATCCAGGAATTCAGCCAGGGCAGTGCAACCGGGGAATGGGTCGAAATTCTCACGCTGGTCCAAGGAAGTTTCCGCAACTGGTCGCTGGCCGACAACTCTGCCTCACGGCTGAGATTCGCGGCGACAACGGCATGGGACAACATTCCTGCGGGCACCCTGATCGTCATCTACAACGGCACCGACAAAGACACTCTGCTGGGAGCCGATGACTCTGATCCCAGCGACGGGAAAATGATTCTCTCCAGCGCCAATACCACCTTTTTCTCCGGCACTCCGGTTTGGCCGGCGTTGGGCAACAGCGGAGACGCCGTAATCCTGCGAGACGCCGCGGATGCCATCGTCAGCCGCGTGAGTTACGGGAACGAAACGTCATCCCCGCCCAATGTCGGAGCGGTCGGTACCGGCAAATCCGCCTATTACTTCGGCAGTGATGATGCCGGATCATTGAATGCGAGCCAGTGGCTTGTCACCTCATCCACGGTTGCGCGCAGCAGACGCGCACTCACTCCCGCCGTGTCCCTCGCGAGCGGATCCTACAGCCAGGATTTTTCCGTTACGCCAGGTGCCAGTGGCACAGCGTATCCGAACGGCTGGACATGCTACAACGGCACGACGGAAGATCCGTTGATGGCAGTCGGCAGCAGTATCTCCGATATAGGCGGCAACTACAACTATGGATCGAGACTTGGCCTGCTTGGGTCCGGCAGCAATTTTGACACGGGATCACTGGTCATGGCCATTGCCAACACCACGTCCTTGAGCAATCTCACCATATCGTTTGATGTGGTCAAAATCCGTGAACAAGGACGCTCTCACGATTTCATTTTGGAATACAGCACCACCTCTCCCACCAGCGGATTCACCCCGGTGCCAAATGCCACTTATGTCTCGGGCACCATCGCGCAAAACACCGTCACTTCCTTTGCCAACATCGCCCTGCCCGCCGTGCTCAACAACCTGAGCTCAACCGTCTATCTGCGCTGGCTCTATCAGCCCAGCTCTTCGCCGGGCAGCGGCTCGCGTGATGGTCTGGCACTCGACAACGTGCAACTGCTCGCCAGCGGAACAGTTGCACCCTCGCTGCAGCTCATCATCAATCCCTCCAGCTTTGCGGAAAACGCAGGTGCCGCCGCTGCAACGGGAACCGTGAGTGTCGCGGTCGCACCCACCACCAACCTCACCATCACTCTCAGCTCCTCGTCCACAAACGATGTGACCGTGCCGGGCACAGTCACCATCCCGGCCGGACAAGTTTCCGCGAGTTTTTCGCTAACGGCCATCGATGATGCCCTGGTGGACGGCGTCGCCAATGTTTCCATCAGCGCAGAGACCGCAGGCTATCTCCCCGCGAGCAGCAGCGTCACGGTCACCGACAATGAAGCACCATTGGAGGGGGTAACACCCGCTAACGCAAACAGCCCGGGCAATTTCACTTTTGTCACCTCCCTGCGATCAGGGACTTTGAACAATCCCTCCCTATTCCGATGGGCCGCAGGTGTACAGGTGCCCGACGGCCTGAGTTTGTCTGCCGGCACGGGCCTGATCAGCGGCACAATCGCCGCCCATGTGGCAGCAGGTCCTTACCCTTTGACCATCGAGCGCTACAACGCGCTCAACGAGGTCGTTTCCCAGAGTTTCATACTCACGGTAACCGCCCCCGCATCCAACAGCTACGCTTCGTGGATCGCGCTTTATCCGGTGAACAGCCTCAACGCGCTTAGCGCAGACCCCGATGGCGATGGGGTCGCCAATGGCATCGAAAACCTTTTTGGCACATCGCCGAGCGTGGGCTCTCAAGGATTGAACGAGGTATCCGCTGCACCAGGCCAGTTGATATTTGAACACAGCCGATCCAACACACCATCCACAGACCTCGCACTGTCCTACGAGTGGTCCAGCAATCTACAGCAATGGCACCCATCCGGAGCCACCTCCAGCGGCACAACGGTGACTTTCCAAACAACTGTCATGGTCGATGCCACCGCACCAGCCAATGATATCGTAAGGGTCACCGCCACGGCCAGCGGCTCAGTTCCCGGCCGACTGTATGCCAGAGCGAAAGCCACGCAAAATCCCTAGGTAACTGCGGATGTATCATCCCCTGCTCCCGCCTCCCAACAAACGATCCAGTCTTCTGCTTTGGACTTGTCGGCGCAGCGTTAATGGCGATGCTCGGCGCATGGATGGGCGTTACTGGTATCCGCGCAGCACGCGCAATCGGATCGCGATGCTCTTCGCTTATGCCTCTTTGGCTTTGATGATCATTTGGAATCTTTTCCCCTACCCTGCATTTTATACGGGAACCGTAGCAGTAAAACCGCAAGCTACTGTCGTGGTGTTTTGGCCAAGTGCGATGCGAGAAATCATCTATTTTCACCGGCATCTGACTGTTAGCTACCTATCGATGCTGAACTTACTCTTTTTGATCAATCTATTTCTATTACCACCGATCGCAATTCTGACGCCTCCGCTTTGGAAAATATTTTCATCATCTCGGCTGATGAGAGTTCTGTCAGCAACAGTCGTGCTCAACGGATTTGCTGGAATCGTCTTCTTCTATCTGTTCGGAATGTTTTCTCCCTATTTCCTGTTTCATGAGTTTTGCATCGGAATCAACTTCCTATTCAGCGCCCTCGCCCTGCTACTCTTCAAAAACGAGAACGCACCTCAGCCCGATCACTTCGTGACATCTGGCAAAAAAATCGACTTGTCGTGATGCCGATTACAGCAATCATGCCCGCATGGAAACGAACGGATGGTTCCCCCGCAGCACACGCAATCGGATGGCCATACTGATGAGTATTCTCTCTCTCTGCTTGTTAGCCGCTTGGAATTTCAGAACGGGTTACGCATTGAATGATCAGAAAATGTTTGAGCCAAAAGGATGTTTTTTCCATGAATGGCCATTCGTGACGCAAGATATCGCTACCAGCATCTTTACTGCCACAGATCCCACACTAGATTCTTTTTGTGTTACATTCTTGATGCTACACGTGCTACTCCTCATGAATCTGTTACTGATCCCCGGCTGGCGTTTCTGGCAAGCGACAGTCACACTGAGGTGGATTGCAGCACTGCTGATGCTTTTGGGCCTAGCAGTAACAGTGAAATACCTCTGCTCTGGTGAAGTTTTTCTCTACCTCTATTTCACTCATTTCCGCCTGATTGCTGCGAATTACCTCACCACCGCCCTCGCCTTCCTACTCTTCAAAAACGAGAACGCACCCCACCCCGATCACGGCATCAGCTCGACATGATCGATCAGACGCACGCTATCATAAAAACACGCCAGCGCTAAAATGGCGGGTCTTCGAATGGTGGCGACTGGCTCCAGCGTTTCGGCATCGACTAAGGAAAGGTAATCGATTTTCAGCAGCGGCGATTTCTCCAGATGAAAGCGCGCTGCGGCGAGGATGAGTGCGGCCTGGCGTTCGCCGAGTGACAGCAGGTCACGCGCCGCCACGAGCGAGCGACGGATGATCGGCGCATCGGCGCGCTGTTCGGGGCTGAGGCGCACGTTGCGTGAGGACATCGCCAGGCCATCGGCCTCGCGGATGGTGGCATGGCCGATGATGTCGATCGGCACGTTCAAGTCCCGCACCATGCGGCGGATGATCGCCAGTTGTTGGAAATCCTTTTTGCCGAACACCGCCGACTGCGCGCGGAACAGCAGAAACAGTTTCATCACCACCGTGCAGACACCGGAAAAATGCCCGGGCCGCGAAGCGCCGCAGAGGTGGTTCGACAAGCGGTTCTCTGAAATCACAATGCTGTGATCCGCGGCATACATCTGCGAGGCATCCGGCGTGAAGACCAGATCCGCGCCCGCTCCTTCACAGGCGGCGAGGTCTTTTTCGAGCGGACGCGGGTATTTCTCCAGGTCCTCCTTGCGATCGAACTGGATCGGGTTGACAAAAATCGACACCGCCACCGTGCCCTGCGCACCTACGTTTTCTCTCGCCGCGCGGATGAGAGAAAGGTGCCCTTCGTGCAGCGCGCCCATGGTCGGCACCAGGCACAGCGGACGCGGCACGGCATCGATTTTTTCCAACAACGCGGCGGTATCAGCGACAACAATCACGGGGACAGGCTAGGTTGTTCAGGCGCATTCCGACGAGAGAAAAATCAGCCAAGTTGTTTCGCTAGGAATGCCGCCGTGCGCGATTCTTTGACCTTCGCCACCGATTCCGGCGCACCCTGCGCCACCACCGTGCCGCCTGCCGCGCCGGCCTCGGGGCCGATGTCGATCACCCAGTCTGCCTCCGCCGCCACTGCCATGTGGTGCTCGATCACCACCACCGTGTGCCCTTCATCGACGAGGCGATGCAGCACATCGATCAATCGCCGCACGTCCTCCAGATGCAAGCCCACCGTCGGCTCCTCGATCAAATACAGGTTCCCCTTGCTTTGTTTCAGTTGCGCCATGCGTTTGCGCAGCGATCGTCCCCGGGAGATTTCACTGACCAGCTTGATGCGCTGCGCCTCACCACCCGATAGGGTCGGCGATGCCTGCCCCAAGGTCAGATACCCCAGCCCCGTCTCGTTCAACAAACGGAGTGGTTCGGAGAGGCGCGTGTGCGCTTCGAAAAACTGCGCGGCTTGCTCGATGGACATCGCCAGCACATCGGCGATGGTGCAATCCCGATAGAGCACGTCCAAGGTTGCCGCATTGTAGCGCTTGCCCTGGCACACATCGCAAGGCACCCATGCCGACGGCAGAAAATCCATCTCCAGCTTGATCCGGCCATTTCCCTTGCACTCCTCACAGCGCCCGCCATCGGTATTGAACGAGAAACGCGAGGCATCGAAGCCGCGCGCGCGCGCCTCGGGAACCTGTGCGAAGACCTTGCGGATTTCATCGAAGATGCCCACGTAGGTCGCGGGGCAGGAGCGCGATGTTTTGCCGATGGGCGACTGATCGACCTCGAATACCGACTCGATCACCTCGAAGCCCTTCGCCTTGCCGAACATCATCGCCGTGGTTGATTTTTTCCCCTGCGCACGCGCCGCGGGTGCCAGGCAGCCGTGCATGAACGACGACTTGCCCGAACCGGAAACTCCCGTCAGCACCGTCAGACAAGCCACCGGAATCTTCACATCAATGTTCTGCAAATTGTTCGCATGGCAGCCTAACAACTGCAACCACTCGCGTTTGCCCGAAACATCGCGACGGCTTCCTCGCAGCGGATGTTTCATCTCGATCGCCATGGCACGCAGTGTGGGAGAAAGCTGGTTCGCCGCGAGCTTGCGCGGGCCTCGGCCGTGGCGCGGCGGCTTGCCTTCATAGACCACCTGCCCGCCCAATCGCCCCGCTGCCGGGCCGAGATCGATCAACCAATCCGCGGCGGCGATGGTGTCTTCATCATGCTCCACCACCACCAGCGAATTGCCGCGATCGCGCAACGCGATCAATGTCTCCAACAACGCGGCGTTGTCGCGCGGATGCAGGCCTATGGTCGGCTCATCGAGCACATAAAGCACCCCGCGCAGGTTCGATCCGAGCTGTGCCGCGAGGCGGATGCGCTGGCTTTCTCCGCCGGAGAGCGTGCGTGCCGAGCGATCGAGCTGCAAGTAGCCGAGCCCCACCTTGCTCAAGAATTGCAGGCGCTGGTGAATCTCCGGAATGATGTCGCGGGCAATCAGTTGCTGACGGTTCTCACCAAATTTCAGGCGCTCAAAATGTCGTGCCGCATGTGTGATGGGAAGTCGCGCCAAGGCACCGATTTCCACATCCGCCACCTGCACGCGTGAGGAATCGCGGTGCAAACGCGCGCCTTCACACACCGGGCACGTCATCAGCTCGTCCGCCTCCATCCGCTCTAACGAACGCTCCTCATCGACCTCGGCGGCGAGGAGGGAATCGAAACGCGAAACATCGAGATAGCGTCGTTTTTTCGGAACCATCCCGTAGCCGCGGCATTCGAGACACCAACCGTGCGGTGAGTTGAAGGAAAAATGGCGCGGATCCAGCTCCTCGTAGGATGTCCCGCACACGGCACAGGCCTGCTGGGATGACAATACCTGAAAGGTATTACCACTCGTGAGCAGTCGCACCGTGCCTTTGCCGATGCGCAGCGCCTCTTCGAGCTGCGTGCCCATGGTTTTGGTCGCACTCGTGAAATGCGCGATCATCACATCGATGTCGTGCTCCTTGAAGCGTTCGAGCGGTCGGAATGACTCGGCCTCGATGAGTTGCTTATCTACCAGTAGCGTTTCGTAACCATGCTGCAGCGCCCAGGTGGCGACCTCGGTGTGATAGCCCTTGCGCCCGCGGATCAAAGGCGCGAACAAGCGGATGGGGCCCTTTTTCAAGTGACGCCGCAGCGTCTGCTCCATCGCACTGAGCGATTGTTTTTCCACCGGCTGACCGCAGCAATAGCGAGTGCCGAGCTTGGCATAGAGCAGGCGGATGAAGTTCCAGACTTCCGTGATCGTGGCCACGGTCGATTTTCCCCCGCCCTGGGAAATGCGTTGCTCGATCGCCACCGTGGGCGGCAGTCCGCTGAGGTGATCGAGATCCGGCTTCTCCAACTGATCGGCAAACTGCCGCGCGTAGGCCGACATCGAGTCGAGGAAACGGCGTTGTCCCTCGGCAAACAGGATGTCGAACGCCAGCGTCGATTTCCCCGAGCCACTGAGCCCGGAGACGACGACAAATTGATCGCGCGGAATCGTCAGCGAGATGTTTTTCAGGTTGTGGTGGCGCGCGCCGTGCAGTGCGATCTGTGCAGGTTCTTTCACGACGGATGGCGCTGTGGTTTTGGCGGCCTTCGCTTTTTTCCCGCTGAGTTTTTCCTTCAGATAGCGAGCGGTCTCGCTGCCGCTTTTTGCGATCTCCTCCGGAGTCCCCGCACCGATGATTTTCCCGCCGTCCGCGCCCGCACCGGGACCGAGATCGATCACCCAATCCGCCGCCGCCATGACATCGAGATGATGCTCGATCACCAGCACGCTGTTGCCGGCATCGACGAGTTGCTGGAAGACATCGAGCAAGGTGGCGACATCGGAAAAGTGTAAGCCGGTGGTCGGTTCATCGAGAATCAACAAACGTCCGCCCTCGGTCTGCGTGCCGAGCAGTGAGGACAGCTTCAAGCGCTGCGACTCACCGCCGCTGAGAGTATTGAGCGGTTGACCGAGCCGCAGGTAGCCGAGGCCCACACGTTCCAAGGGCCGCAAGAGTTCGATGGCTTTCTGCGCGAGGCGTTTGATTTTTTTGCTGTCATCCTCGCACATCGCGGCGAGCGTGGTGATCGCACCCGTGACGGTCAATTCGAGCCAGTCGGCGATGCTTTTTTCGCTCAGGGTAAACTCCAGCGCCGAGGGCCGATAGCGCCTGCCGCTGCAGTCCGGACAGGTCACCTGAATGTCGCTGAGGAACTGCATTTCCACATTCTCATAGCCCGCACCCGCGCAGCGATCGCAGCGACCTTGACCGGAGTTGAAGGAAAAATATCCGGGCTGCAATCCGGCGGACTTCGCTTGCTCGGTCTCACACAGCAACTGACGAATCAAATCAAATGCACCGCAGTGCACCGCGGGAGTCGAGCGAGGCGTGCGTGCGAGGGCGGATTGATCGACCAACAACACCTCTCTCACATGCTGTGAGCCCGTGAGGCTGTGAATCGTCGCCGCCTCGCGTTCATCGCCGGGATCCTGACCGAGCTTGCGCGCCAGATTGGCAAAGAGGACATCGTGCGCGAGCGTGGATTTCCCCGAACCGGAAACGCCACTGAGGCAGACGAAAATCCCTAACGGAATTTCCACATCGAGCTTCCTGATGTTATGCCGCGAGGCTCCGCGGATGATGAGTTTTTTTTGCCCCACCTTGCGGCGTTTTTTCGGCAACGGGATGCTTTTGCGTCCATCCAGCCAGGGAATCGTTCCGGTCGTTTGTTTGGGATTGATCGCGGTGCCCTGATAGACCAGCGAACCTCCCTGCTCGCCCGCCGCGGGGCCGAGGTCGATGATTTCATCCGCCGCCACCATCACCGCTTCCTCGTGTTCGACCACCACCAGGGTGTTGCCCTTATCGCGCAGCCGATGCATCACGCCGACGAGTTGCTGGATGTCGCGCGCGTGCAGTCCCACGGTCGGCTCATCGAGCACGAACAAGGTATTCGTCAGAGAGGCCCCGAGGCAGGTGGTGAGATTGACCCGCTCCATTTCCCCGCCCGAAAGCGTGCGCGTCTGGCGATCGAGCGTGAGATAGCCCAGTCCGACATCCACGAGGTATTGCAGGCGCGAGTGGATTTCCGTACGGACCAATTCCAACGAGCTGTCCGCAGTCGTGAGCGAGCCGAACCACGTCACCAGATCGCAGACCGGCATGTGCCAGATTTCCGGCAATGATTTCCCCTTCACTCGGAAACACAGCGCCTCGGCCCGCAGGCGCTTGCCACGGCAGACCGGGCATTCGGTGTAGGAGCGATAGCGAGAGAGAAAGACGCGCACGTGCATCTTGTAGGCCTTCGTTTCCAGCCAATCGAAAAATCCCTTGATGCCATACCAACGCCCATCGCGCCAGGCATCATCGGGATCGCCGCCTTCGCCGTAGTTCACCCACTCGCGCTGATCTTCCGTGAGATCCTCCCAAGCCGTATTCACATTGATTCCATGTGCCTTGCAGCAGCGCAGCAAATCGCGCTGGCATTCCTCGCCGCGCTCGCCCTGAAACGGCTTCACCGCTCCCTCGCGAATGCTCAGGCTGGGGTCCGGCACGGCCTTGGTGAGATCGATCCCGATCACGCGACCAAAGCCACGGCACTTCGGACAGGCGCCGCGCGGGCTATTGAAGGAAAACAATCCCGCCGATGGTTCGCAGAGCTGGAATCCCGTCGCCGGATTGATCCAGTCATTGGTGAACTGGCGCAGCGTTTCTGCCGCCGCATCCGTGCCGCACACCGCGAAGCTGCCACGGCCATGATGCGCCGCCGCTTCCAGCGCCTCGAGCAAACGCGCGCGTTGCGAGGTTTTCACCGCCAGGCGATCCTGCACGATCCACAACTGCGCCGGCAATGTCGCATGCGGACAGGCCTGCGGTTCATCGGTGCGATAGACCGCGCCATAGATCACCACGCGCAGAAATCCCTGCTGCACCAGCAAAGGGAAAAAATCACCGGGCGTAGCGCCCTCCGGCACGCGCGCGGAAAACAGCAGCAGGATGTTTTGATTCAGTCGCTCGGCCAACAACCAGGCGAGAGCGGACTCCGGGCTATCGGGCTTGATTTCCTCGCCGGTCTGCGGATCGTAGCCCTGGCTGGCTCTGCCGAAATAGACTTTGAGATAGTCATTGATCTCCGTCAGCGTGCCGACCGTCGAGCGCGTGGTGCGCACATGATTTTTCTGCTCGATCGCGATCGCCGGCAAGATGCCATCGATCTCGTCCACCTCCGGCTTGTCCATGCGGTCGAAAAACTGCCGCACATAGGGCGAAAACGTTTCCACGTAACGCCGCTGCCCTTCCGCATAGAGCGTGTGAAACGCCAGCGACGACTTGCCGGATCCAGAGGGCCCGGTGACCACCGTCAGCTTGCCATGTGCGATGCTGAGATCGAGCCCCTTGAGATTGTGTTGTCTTGCTCCGCGGATGCGAATCACCGCCTCCTTTTCACTCTGCTGCCCCGGTTGTTTCGCCACGGCGCGAACGTAGTGGTGAATCGGAAATTTTCCAGTGGAAAGATGGGGAGGGAGGGATAACTTCCGCGAAGTCACCGCCGAGTGTATTTCAGGATCGGAAAGACAGGAATGGTTCCCGCTTGCCAAAATGCTCCTTTAAGGCAGTATGAATGAGATGAATAACCGCACCTTCGCCACGACCATGAATCGACGCCGGTTTCTCGGAGCTCTGCCGCTGTGCGGCACGCTGCTGCAACGTGCGGCGGCGGCGCCTGAGGAGGCGGTGGTTTCGTTTTTTGTCGTGGGCGATACCCATTACTGCGCGCAGGAGGATCATCCGGAGCTGATGCAGGAGACTTCGCTCAAGACCAACCAGGGCTTGCTGCGCTGGCTCAATGAAATTCCCGGAACCGCTTTCCCCGCCGCTCTGGGTGGTGGCACGGTGCCGGTTCCGATGGGTGTGATCCACGCCGGTGACATCATCGAAAACGGCGATAAAGGTCCGGGCAAAAAAACCATGGTCGCCACCGAGTGCGCGGCGTTTGTCAAAGACTGGGGGCTGAATGGTGGCGAAGGCATCTTGCGCTGGCCGGTGTGTGAAATTCACGGCAATCACGATGGACCGCAGGGGGGCACGCAGATGATTCGCGAGATCATCGCCCGCAACCAGCGCCGCAAGGGCATCGTCAACCGATCGGAAAACGGACTGCATTACTCATGGGACTGGGCCGGGGTGCATTTTGTCGCGCTGGGCATCGTCGCGGGAGATGCGCCGGAGGTGACGCGCAAGCGCCGCTACGCACCGATGGGCAGTCTGCCCTTTCTCGAGCAGGATTTGAAAAAACACGTCGGCGATAGCGGTCGACCTGTGGTGCTGGTGCACCACGTGGACGTGCATCGCTACTCGGTCACCATCGAGGACGAGAAGGTGAAACACAGCGAATGGGACTACGGTGACGCGCAGGCATTTTACAAAATCATCGCACCCTATCGCATCGCCGCCTGCCTCTGTGGCCACACGCACGTGAGGCGGACCATGCGCTGGGATGGCACGGGCGATGTGAAAACGACAAAGGGAGTGCCCTTTCTCAATACCGATAACGGGGCGCACTTCCACTCGCAGGCGCAAGCCGTGCTGCACGTGACCATCAGCGGCAAGGAAATGATCGTGCGCGAATTCGCCACCACCGATGCATGGACCACAGGCGCGTGGACGCCGGAGCAGTGGCGCTATGAGATCTAGGTCAGCCCTTGATCTCTAACAACATCTGCGCGTTCGACGGGAATTTTTTCAGGAAATACGTCAACCGCTCCATCGCCTCCAGCGGCTTGTGTCCCGAGAGACCGCGGCGGATCAGGTGGATCTTGTGCAGCATGTGTTCGGGCAGCAGCAGCTCCTCGCGGCGCGTGCCGGATTTGAAAATATCCACCGCCGGGTAGATGTAGTTTTCCGCAATCTTGCGATCCAGCACAATCTCCATGTTGCCCGTGCCCTTGAACTCCTGGAAAATCGCCTCGTCCGCACGCGAATTCGTCTGAATCAGCGCGGTGGCCAAAATCGTGAGAGAACCGGCACCGCGGGTATTGCGAGCGGCGGCGAACAATCGGCGCGGCGCTTCGAGGGCACCGACGGTGACGCCACCGGTGCCGATGCCGCGACCCTGCGTCGAGCCGGTGTTGTTGTAAGCGCGCGCCAGACGAGTGATCGAATCCATCAGCAGGAACACATGCTTGCCCGCCTCGACCAGACGCTTCGCGCGCTCGATCGTGAGCTCGGCGATGCGGCAGTGATTGCGCGGGTGCTCGTCATTCGAGCTGGCGAAAATTTCCACGCCCGGCAGAGCGCGGCGGAACTCCGTCACCTCTTCGGGGCGCTCATCGACAAGCAGGATGATCAAATGCAAGCTGTCATCCTCGCGCTGGCGCACCGACTCCGCGATGTGCAGCATGAGGGTGGTTTTGCCCGAACGCGGCGGCGAGACGATCAAACCGCGCTGACCACGACCGACGGGCGCGATGATATCGAGCACGCGGGTGGTGAAACGGTTTTGATCGTTTTCAAACGGGATGCGCTTCGAGGGATTGACGGCGGTGAGCTCTTCGAAGTGCGGCAGACGGCGCGCCTCCTCGGGCGGGCTGTCGTTCACAGCGAGCACCTCGACCACCTGCGGACCGCGCGGGCCCATTTGCGTGAGCGCCTTGATCACGGCACCGGAACGCAGACCCCACTTGTTGATGAGAGAGGTTCCTACGAAGGCATCGTCTTTTGCCATTTCAAAACTCTTCTTCAGGCTGCGCAGAAAGCCGCTGCCCTTTGGCGTGAGTTCCAGCAAGCCCTCGACCTCCGTCTTCGGACCTTCCAGCACGGCCTGATTGCGCTCGGCATCAGGATCAAACTTCTGCGGACCCTGGGCATTACCGAAGTTTTTGTTCTTCTGTTTCGGGTGGCGCTCGAAGCCGTTCTTTTTGTTTTTGCCGAACTTGTTTTTCTTGAAGTCATTCGGATGCTGGCGCTGCTGCTGATGTGGCTGCTGATGCTGCGGCGGGCGCGGCTGCTGATGTTGCGGCGCGGGGGCGGGAGCCGCTACGGGAACAGGAGCGGGTGCCGGAATGGCAGCGGGCGCGGGGACGGAAACAACGACACTGGCGACTGCGGGCGGCGCGGTCTCGACGGCGGCTTTTTTCGGCCGTGCGACTTTGACTTTTTCCGCAGCAGGCTCGGGTGCTGTGACGGCGGCGGCTTTTTTGGCAGCGCGTTTTTTCGGAGCGGCGGAAGAGGTGGCCTCAGCGGGTGCGGCGGCAACAGCTTTTTTCGCTACTTTGGTCGCCGCTTTTTTGGCCGCTTTTTTCGCAGCAGGCGCGGGGGCGTCTGCCGATGTTGCCACTTTTTTCGCGGCGGCTTTTTTGGCAGCGCGCTTTTTGGGTGGCGTGGAATCTGGTTGGGATGGGAGAGAATCGCTCATGCGGTAAAATCAATGAATGGATGAAGAATCAAGTTGCGCCAGGACCGAGTCCGATAGCTCGAAGTTGGTGAAAACATTGCGCGTGTCGTCATAGGAATCCAACAGATCGTAAAGCTTCAGCGCTTGACGGGCCGTGGCGGGATCATCGATGACGACGGGAGTTTGTGGGATGGAGGTGAATTTTTCTGACTGGAGCGGCAGGCCTTGCGCGCGCAATTCCTGCGCCACCGTGGCGAGCATGGTCGGCTGGGTCTGGATCACGTGCTCGGACTCATCCGAATACACCTCATCCGCACCGGCCATGACGGCGAGTTCGAGAATGCCATCCTCGCTCGCGGCATCGGCGGGTAGCACGATTTCGCCCTTGCGATCGAACTGATAGGCGACGGAGCCGGGCGTGGCGACCGCGCCGTTATTTTTCGAAAAAATCGTGCGGATGTCCTGCGCCGAGCGATTGAGATTATCCGTGGCGATCTCGATCAGGAATGCCGTGCCGGAAGGGCCATAGCCCTCGTACGTCACTTCCTGGATGGCCGCTCCTCCCAACTCACCGGTGCCCTTTTTGATGGCGCGCTCGATGTTTTCCCGCGGCATGGAGACGGCCTTCGCGTTATCGATGGCCGTGCGCAGGCGCGCATTCGCCGACGGGTCAGCCCCACCGGCGCGGGCGGCGAGAGCGATCTCATGGGCACATTTGGAAAAGATGCGACCTTTGACAGCGTCGACCTTGGCTTTGATGTGCTTGACCTTAGACCATTTGTTATGACCGGCCATGTATGATAATAATAATAAAATGGGAGAAGGGTGTTTGCATAGGATCGCGCCAAAGAAAGGCAAGCGAGACAATCATCAGGGGTGCGCTTCCCGTTCGGGTAAGGTGTGGCAAAAAACCACGGAACGGAGGAAGCTTGACGCAGGCGTTACTCGAATCGAGGGAACCGTCCTTGCGTGCTGACGCCGGAACTATGACTCACGACGACTCCGATGGCAACCTCTTTTTTTTTTCACCGTCTCGGAACGAGCAGATGCAGAGCCCAGCAGCAAGGGCGCGATGTGCAAAATTTCGCCATTTCCCGCAGACGCCAACTCAAAAATCTCCACGTTTGCTCAATAAAAGTGCATTTTTGATCATCCAATTGAGAAAAATCATCCAAATTATCGAAAAAACGACAATTTTGCATTGCCTAGATCGGGCGAATTTGCTAACTTCTCCCTCCCAACCCCAATTTCCACTACCAGCATGACAAGCAAAGAACAAATGGACGGCGCACAAGCGCTTATCAAAACACTCGACGAATTAGGGATCGAGTATGTTTTCGGGTACTCTGGTGGAGCCGCGCTTCCCATCTTCGATGCGCTCGAAACTGTCAAGACCAACATGAAGTTTATTCTGGTGCGTCACGAGCAAGGAGCGGTGCACATGGCCGATGGCTACGCCCGCGCCACCGGCAAACCGGCCTGCGTGCTCGTCACCTCCGGCCCCGGTGCCGGAAATACCGTCACCGGTCTGATGACGGCGCAGATGGACTCGGTGCCGATGATCGTGATCTGCGGCCAACAGGTCACCTGGATGCTCGGCAAGGATGCCTTTCAGGAAGCGGACATTTTCGGCATCACGATGCCCGTCGTAAAACACAACTTCTTGGTCAAAAACACGAACGACCTGCCCAAGGTCGCCCGCGAGGCCTATCACATCGCCACCACCGGCCGCCCTGGTCCGGTGTTGATCGACGTGCCGAAGGACGTTTCGCAATCGCCTTTCACCGGCGACATGGAACCGGAAATCGACCTGCCCGGCTACCATCCGGAAGAAGCCTACAAGATCTGCCCCACCGCCATCGACGAAGCCTTGCAAATCATCGCGCAGTCGAAGCGCCCGGTGATCCTCGCCGGTCAGGGAGCCATGATCTCCCGCGCCGGAGAAGAGCTGATTCATTTCGCCGAGACGCTGAACTGCCCCGTCACAACCACGCTGCTGGGCAAAGGAATTTTCCCCGAGACGCACAAGCTCTCGCTCGGCATGATCGGCATGCACGGCACCGCCTACGCGAACAAAGCGATCTGCGAGGCGGATCTGATTTTCAACGTCGGCTCGCGCTTCGATGACCGCATCATCGGCAAGCCGCACATGTTCGGCCGCAATGCGAAAATCATCCATGTCGATATCGACAACGCGGAGATGAACAAAATGATCCGCCCGGACGTGCAGATCGTGGGCGATGCCAAGGCGGCGCTCGGCGAGCTGAACAAGCGCATTTCCCGCCTGGAAACCACCGAGTGGAACGCGCATCTGGATAGTTATAAAAAGAAGTATCCTCTCAATTACAAGAAGCAAGGCGGCCTGCGCATGCAACAGGTGATTCAGGAGCTTTACAAACAAACCAAGGGCAAGGCCATCGTCTCCACGGATGTGGGCCAGCACCAGATGTGGGCGGCGCAGTTTTTCCTCAACGACCGCCCCTACGAGTGGCTGTCCTCCGGCGGCGCCGGCACGATGGGCTTCGGCTTCCCCGCCGCCATCGGCGCGCAGTTCGCCTGCCCCGACAAGACCGTCATTTCGATCTCGGGCGACGGTGGTTTCCAGATGACCTTGTTCGAGCTCGCCACCGCCGCGATTCACAAGCTGCCGCTGAAAATCGTGGTGTTGAACAACCACTACCTCGGCATGGTGCGCCAGTGGCAGGAGCTGTTCTTCGATGACCGCCTCAGCGGCGTCGACCTCATCGGCAATCCGGACTTCTGCAAACTGGCCGCCGCCTACGGCATCCCCAGCGTCAATATCAAACGCCCGGCCGATGTCACCCGCATGATCAAAAAAGCCCTCGCTTACAACGACGGGCCCATCCTGATCCATGCCGAGTGCATCAAGACCGACAACGTGTTCCCGATGATCCCGGCCGGCGCCGCGCTGGAAGACATGCTCATCGAGCCGCCGAAATACAAAATGGCCAAGCCCACCGGTTCCACGTGATTCCCTAACGACATTCCCTTTTTTCATTCCACCACCCACCTCACACTTTCATGCAAACGATTGTCACCACCGATACACCCGTCGCCCCCTCGCTCAATCAAACGGTGCATACGCTCTCGGTTCTCGTCAACAACCGCCCCGGCGTGCTGATGCGCATCTGCCAGGTCTTCGCGCGCCGCGGCTTCAACATCGACAGCCTCGTGGTCTCGCAAGGCCGTGACACGCGCTTTTCCCGCATGACCATTGGCATCGTCGGCGATCCGAACGGTCTGGAGCAGATCATCAAACAAGTGCACAAGCTCATCGATGTCATCCATTGCTTCGAGCACACCAGCGATGACTCGGTGGTGCGTGAATTGCTCATGATCAAGATCGCCTGCTCTCCCGCCGAGCGCTCGCAAGTGCTGCAGATCTGCGAGCACTTCAATGGCAAGACCATCGACCTGACGCCCACCAGCATCATCGTCATGATCACCGGCGAAAGCACCAAGGCCGATGCCGCGATCACGATGTTCTCGCAGTTCGACATCATCGAAACCGTCCGCACCGGCAAGGTCGTGATGGCCCGCGGCGAGCAGCCGACGTAATCCTATCCGACCCCACTCCCCTGCCCCGCATCATGGAATCCTGGAAAAGCGAACTGCCGTTTTATGTGATCGGACATCGCAATCCCGATACCGATGCGATTTGCTCTGCGATCGGCCACGCGGCCCTGCTGCGCCTCACCGGCGAGCCATTGGCCACGGCGGCCCGTTGCGGGGAAATCACCCAACGCACCGCCTGGGTCCTGCAGGAAGCGGGCATCGAGGCACCGGTCCTGATCGATGACGTGCGCACCACCGCCGGGATGATGTGCCGGCGCGAAGTCGTCAAGCTCTCACCGAACGATACCTTCCTCATCGCCTATCAGAAAATGCTGCGCGCCGGCGTGCGGGCCGTGCCGGTCGTCGATGACGGCGGCCTGGTCATGGGCATCCTGCGCTACCTTGATTTGTTGGAATTGCTGGTGCCCGCCGAGACCGAAGGCATCGCCGTGCGCACGGTGCTGGTCGCCCTGAAAAACATGGCGTCCACCCTGCATGCGGAAATCGCCGGCTCTCCCTGCCCCGATGCGGAAGACGAGGAAAATCTCATCATTCTTGTCGGCGCCTCCTCGCAAAACACCGTGGAAAAACGCCTGCTCCAGGCCCAGGCGGAAGGCACCATCGATCGTTTCCTCGTGATCTGCGGCGACCGACCCTACGTGCACAAACTGGCGATCGATTTCGGCGTGCGCGCGCTCCTCATCACCGGCGGCTACGGCATCGATCCGGAACTGGAGCAACTGGCACGCGAAAAAAACATCTGCCTCTTGCTGGCCAAACAGGACACCGCCTCCTGCACCACGCTGATCCGCTGCTCGCGCACGGTGCGCAATGTGCTGGACGATGGATTCATCACCGTCTCAGCGCATGAACCTGTTTCGGTCTTGAAAAAACGCCTCGCTTCGACAACGCAGGAACTTTTCCCGGTGGTATCGCCGGATGACCAGCATCTGCTCGGCGTGGTATCGAAGTCCGACCTCGTGGACCCGCCGCGCCTGCGCCTGGCCCTCGTCGATCACAACGAATACGCCCAGGCCGTGCGCGGTGTGGAAGAGGCGGAAATCGTGGAAGTCATCGACCACCACCGCCTTGCCGGAAATCTGGTGTCGCGCGAGCCCATCCGCTATCTCAACGAACCGGTTGGTTCGACTTCCACGCTTGTGGCGAGAAAGTTTGCCCACCGCGACCTCACGCCCGAGCCCGGGGTCTCGCTCTGCCTGCTGGCCGGCATCGTTTCGGATACGCTCAACCTCACCTCACCCACGACCACCGACCTGGATCGCGAAATGCTGGACTGGCTGGCCAGCATCGCCGGGGTGGATGCCGCCACCTTCACGCGCAAGTTTTTCGCCATCGGCTCCTTGCTGGCGAATGGCACTGTGGATGACATCGTCAATGCCGACCGCAAGGAATTTTCCGATGAAGGCCTGAAAATCTCCATCGCCCAGGTCGAGGAGCTCGGCATGGATGCCCTCGCAGCGCGCGAGGCGGAGCTGATCCAGCACCTGAAGCACTTGGTCGCCAAAGAGCACCTCGATTTGATCTGCCTGGTGATTACCGATGTCACCGAGCACTTCAGCCACATTCTCGCCGTAGGCAATGACGCCCTGCTGGCATCGCTGCCCTACCAGCGCACGAGCGCGCATTCTTTCTCCGCACCCGGCGTGGTCAGCCGCAAAAAACAGATTTTCCCCTCGGTCTGCCAGGCGATTCGCGTGGCCCGCCGCTGATAAGGCCCGGTTGTTTGGGGCGGGCCCGGTGACGGATTCGGCACGATCAGAGAATCTGCTGAAAAAATGCGTGGTTTAGCATGGTGATGTGCATAAAAAAAGTCATAATCCGCGCGAATTGGCACGGAACATTCTTTTCTCCTCACACTCATGTCCAGCACCTCACGCCCCCGCATCCTGATTGTCACCCCGGAAATCACCTACTTGCCCTCGGGCATGGGGAACTATGCGCAGCGGATGTCGGCCAAGGCAGGAGGACTCGCGGACGTCTCGGCATCGTTGGTTTCGGCACTCTTCGAGCTCGGGGCCGATGTCCATGTCGCCCTGCCGAACTACCGCCGCATGTTCCAGGGCGACGTGTTCAATTTCCACGAAAAACAACTGAGGATGTACTACGAGGTGCTGCCCGATGCCCACATCCACCTCGCCGAGGACAGGATTTTTTACTACCGCGAACAGGTCTACAGCGGCTATCAGGATGAATCGATGAAGATCGCCATGGTCTTCCAGCGCGAGGTCATCAACCACATCATCCCCAACGCGCGGCCGGATTTGATCCACTGCAATGACTGGATGACCGGCCTGATTCCCGGCATGGCACGGCGGCGCGGGATCAAGAGCCTGTTCACCGTTCACAACATCCACACCCAGCGCGTGTGGCTGCCGCAGATCGAGGACAACGGCATCGATGCCGCCGAGTTCTGGGCCAATCTTTACTACGACGGCATGCCCTACAACTACGAGCACGCGCGCAACGCCACTCCCGTCGATCTGCTCACCAGCGGAATTTTCGCCGCCCACTTCATCAATACCGTCAGCCCGCGTTTCCTGTGGGAAATCGTCGAGGGCTGGCATCCCATGGTGCCGGAATCCGTGCGACAGGAACTGCGACAAAAATACTGGGCCGGCTGCGCCAAGGGCATCCTGAATGCGCCGGACGTTTCCTACGATCCGGAGACCGATCCTTTCATCCCCCACCCCTTCCACTTCATCCATGTCACGGAAGGCAAACGACAGAACAAACTCGCCCTGCAGCGCGAGTTGCAATTGGAGGAAAACCCGAACGCTCCCCTGTTCTTCTGGCCCTCGCGCCTCGATCCCGTGCAAAAAGGCCCGCAACTGCTCTCGGACATCCTGCACAAACTCGTTTCGGATTACTGGCACGAGGACCTGCAAGTCGCGATCATCGCGAACGGGCCGCACCAGAAATACTTCCACCAGATCGTAAGCGCCTTCGGTCTGCACGGGCGGGTGGCGGTGGTCGATTTCGATGAACGCCTCTCGCGCATGGGCTACGCCGGTTCTGATTTCATGTTCATGCCGTCCTTGTTCGAGCCCTGCGGACTGCCGCAAATGACCGCACCCATCTACGGCTCGCTTCCCATCGTCCACGCCACAGGCGGGCTCTATGACACCATCACCCACCTCGATATCCATGCGGGCACGGGCAATGGTTTCCGTTTTGACAACTACGATCCCGCCGCCCTGCGCTGGGCCACCGATCAGGCGATGGAATTCTATCGCCAGCCACAGGAAGTCAAGGAAGCGCACCTGCGCCGCATCATGCGCGAGTCCCAGCTGCGCTTCAATCACGAGGAAGTCGCCGAGCAATACATCGCCATGTATGAGGAAATGCTAGCCCGCCCGCTCGTCGAACGCGATGTAAGCCTGGGCGAGGGCAACACCGCGGCACCGCCCGCCGTTTCCTAAGGCTTCGGCGCGTGTTGGAGGCGGATTTTTTCGACAAATTCCTGATCCTCCTTGCTGAGACGGGCCAGCGGCAAGACGACGGGTTTGCGGTTCACCGCCAGACGCACACTGCCGTCCTTCACCACCGTGGGATACTTCGGTGGCTCCGGTTGTTTGACTATGGCTCCATTGACCGACTCCACACGCAAATCCTCGAACGCAATCAGATTCGCCTCGATCACCTTACCCTCCGAGCTCGTCCACGAGCGCAACTCGCTGAGCGACAACCGCGTGATATACTGCGTGATCTTTTCATCGTTAGGCCGTGAGGGAGCGATGCCGGGGGTGACGCTGTTCCCCCCATCAATCGTCCGCGTCCCGGTCCCGCCCTTGCCCGAAGGCGAGGGAAACTGTGCGAATGCCATCGCGGAACAGGCGAACAGAACAAATGCCGTTTTCATAGATGCATTCTGTCGCACATTTCCTTTTCCGCAAGTTCAATCATCTGGCTCTCGATCGAGCATACCCCGCAATCTGTCGAAAAGGGCGCTCACAAACCCTAACAACTCCCTTCCACGGTTGCTCCGTGGGCTGGTATGAATCGTCCCGTTAGGACGGCAGACAAAGGTATTCCCGGGTTGCTCGAATCCATCAAGGCAAAACCCTTATCATCACCTGAGCGGGACAGGAACATCCATCGCCCGGCGAAAGAATCGCCCCCTTCCTCACTCACTCGGGATCGCCGCCGTGGAGATCATCTGCGGTATGGAGCATGCCATCGGGGCCGGCGGAGATGATTTCCATGGAGGTGCCGGAGCGGGAATGGAAAAAATACGGCATGCCCCAGCGATCCAGCAACTGGCCCTGCGGTGCCACACGTTCCAGCACCTTGGAGGGGAGCAGCGCGAGCTGCTTGGCATTCTTTCCGGCAAGGGCGGCAGTGATTTCGTCATTGTCTCCCACGGGATTGCCACCTAGCAGTCGGCGGTATTCCCCCACCAGCACCGTCATCACTTCCATGTCATCGCGGGCGCTGGCTTGTGAATCCAGCAAGCGCTCGGATTCTGCCGATATGGGAACAAGAGTCAGGCCTGTGTCAGGCGTTTCCGGGGATAATTCGTCGCGCTGGAGCGGCTGGTTGTTCCGCGCATCCATCGCGGGGGAAACGGCATCGGTTGGCTCGTTTTCGCGCGGCCAAAACCACCAGGCGGCGATGAGGACCAAGGCTAGGATGGCGATGAGGCGTTTCAAAGGAATGCGAGATTGGCGGAGCTGACGGTGAAAGGATCGTCGAAGCGCGGAAGGTTGGGAAAGATCGCGTCGATGTCGTTGCTGCTGGCCCCCATCCATTTCGTGAGTACGGCCGCGTATTGATCGACCGAAGTCCCGGGAATCCAGCGGCCGCGGTTGTTCGTACCGGCATCGATGGAGCCGGTGGCGCTGCCGATTTTCAGTTTCGGGTAATGGCCGTAGACATCGCCGCCGTTCACCTGCCCGCCCATGACGAGCGTGTGGCCGCCCCAGGCGTGATCGGAGCCCGCACGCGCGGGATCCGTGCTGTTCGGGGTGAAGGTGCGGTTGAAATCGGAGGCGGTGAACGTCACGACATTGTCGAACACACCCAGCTGCACCAGGGTGTCGCGAAACGCCTTCAGCCCGGTGGAAATTTCCGACATGAGAGGAGCATGGGATGTCAGCAGCGTGGAGTGCGTGTCATAACCGCCGACCTGACAGAAAAAGATCTGACGGTTATTGCCCAGCGTGGAGCGTCCCGCAATCAGCTTGGCGATCATCTTGAGCTGGCCGCCGAGACTGGTCGTGGTGCCGGTAAAGTTGGCATCGAAGTTCACCCCGCTGGCCGCGGCAGCCGTCATCGCCGCGCCGATGTAGCCCTCCGTCGCACGGGCGCGGCGGATGATGCGGTTGTATTCCTCCTCGTGCAAATTGGCATGCGTAAGGCGCATGATGTCCTCGAATGCTTTCAATCGCCTCCCTTGATCCGATGTTTTATACGAACCATCGGTATTGAGCGCGCCGGCATAGGTGTCGGTGCTGGTGGCATTGAACCCGCTGAGCGGCACCGTGCCGGTAGGCCTCACCACGTATTGCACCACCTGCCCCGAGGTGCCCACTTGAAAGGAATTCACGCCCGCGAGCGAGATGGACATCGAGACATTCGAGGTTCCGCCGGGATTGTAGGAGGCGCGCAAAAGCTCCGCCGCTCGACCGCCCCACCCTGAGGTGAAGGGGCGATCGGGCACGGAGGATTGCCACTGCGTTTGCTGATCGGAGTGGGAAAAGAGTTGCTGGGGCAGCGGCACTTTGCCTCCGAGATAATCGGCGCGAGTCGGCACCGGATAGGCGAGGCTGCCGACATTCGCCACGACCGCCAGCTCGCCCGCGTTGAACATCGAGGCGAGTGCCGGGGCGTTCGGGTGAAAGCCCATGACGGGCACGGTGTTGCCGTAGTGGCGTTTGAACGCCTGCGTGGTGGGCGGCAGGTTCACGAGCTGCGCTTGCTCGCGGGGAATCGCCAGAACGCCGCGGCCAGCTTGATAGTCCGCACGAACTTCATCCGTGAGTGGATCACCTGCAGGCACAAACAAATTGTTCGAATCATTGCCGCCATTCAAAAACAGACAAACCATCGCCTTGTATCCGGGGTCCGGCCCACCCTGGGCCATGGCAGCTGTCATGAGTCGCATCTGCGCGAGCATGTTGACCAAGCCTGTCACGCCAAGCGAGGCGCAGGCGGATTGGCGGATGAAATCCCGGCGATTGCGGATGTCTTCTTTCTGGTGCTTTTTCACGGTAGGAATGGGTTTATTTTTGCACGAGGAATTCGGGTGACGAGACCACCAGCCATAGGATGTCCTCGATGCGTTCGCGCATGGAGAGAGTGTGCGTGCTGAGAGTGTTGCTTGTATTCGAGCTCGATCGGACCGAAACGACGGCATCCAGAATCAGCGCGCGTGGCTGCCCGGCGATGGAGCCATAGCGGGATTTCAGCGCGCCGCCGCACAGCAGCAAATCCACACGATCCAGAACCGCCTCGCAGGCACCACGGATTTGGGTGCTGTTTTTATATTCATTCAGATCGACAGTGTTATCGTCATTGGTATCCATCACCGCCAGGTACAGCGGCTCCAGTGTGGTCTCGTAGGGAATGATCAGGTTTTCGGAATTGGCATTGTAGGTTGATTCCGGCTGCGTTTGATTGATCAAGGTATCCCCCCCTTGCCCCGTGGAGTTATCGATGAGGGTGTAGAGATAGTTGGTGGAGGTGAAAGTGCTGTTTTCATTGGCGATTTGCAATTCCGGCGACACCAGACCATTGCCCGCCAAGTTCCCGGAAGGCGTGTAATCGGGCAGGAACCAGTTGAACACGGAGGGGGCCGATTGCGGCGTCTGTCCGAGAACGCCATCGGTATCCGGCACGCGGACGCGCGTCGTGTTCGGCGGAAATTTCGCCAGCTCTTCGGCGGGATAACCGTAGCTGGAGAGATCGCTCAACCGCAGCTCGGACTTGGCTCCGAAGGCCCGCAATACGGCAAGATAGCGCAGCAGGGGTTCGCGCACTTTGCCGTAGCCCACGATGCTGTCCGCCAGTGCATTCGATCGCGCCTCGGGATCGAGCAGGATCGCACGCACCGTTTGAGCGATATTTCCGTTAGAGGCGGTGAAGGCATTGGAAACGCGATAGAGATAGCCGGGCGATGGATTGGCGCTGACAAGACGCTGGATGAGACGACGGCAAAGGAACGGCGCGGTGTTCGGATGGGAGGCCAGATGATTGAGCACCATGGCGAGGTCCTGCTCGCCGGTTTGATTGGCAGGGAGGGTGATGCCGAGCCATGACTTCGCGCCGATGTCGTGATAGGCGGAGAACATTTTCAGCGGATTGGTCCACGAGCTTTCGAAGCGCTCGTTGCCGCTTCCCTGGAAGAAACTGGTATTGTCCACCACGGTCAGGCTGGTGCTGGGATTGTTGCGTTTCGAGAATGACCAACCGGTGAACACCCGGGCCAGGGCGGCGATGTCATTTTGCGTGTAGGCCGTCATGGGCAATCCATCAGGACCGAGTTTCAACGAGCCATCGGGGTGAAGCTGCACGAGACCGATGGAAAAGAGCTGCATGATCTCGCGAGCGAAATTTTCGTCCGGCGAGGTCAGCGGATTCCCCTGCGCGTCGAGGATCGCCTTTTGATTTTTCAAATGCGAAAGATACTGCGCCATGATGGGATGGAGGGAAACCTTTTCCAGCAACTCGCGATACGAACCCGATGACGAGTTTTTGAGCATGTCGTAGTAATTCGTCATGCCATAGGCGCGGTTCGCGATGGTGCTGTCGCCATCGCTGATCACAAAAATTTCCGATAGAGCGAAGCCGACACGCTGGCGCAACTGGTCGGGAGCATGTCGGGCGAGCAGCCACCATCCGCGACGGGCGTTGATTTGGTTCGGATCCCGCGCGAGATCGACGTATGACTTGGTCGGATCGGCATACAGGGCGATTTCCTGATCATTCGCGGCGCGGGTGTAGGCCTCTAGGCTGGGCGATGGCAACGCGAACTGCGCATCGATCCAGGCCCCATAGGCGGCCAAACGATCCCCGGAGTGCTGCGCGATCAGGTCACGCATCGTATCGAAGTCTTCGGGCGTGGGACCAAAAGTCGCCTGTGTGAGGAAGCGGAAGATATCGCGCTCCAGTGCCGCACCTGTCAGTGTCTCGATCGCGGGTGGTGCGGGCGGCGTCTGGAATTCGGTGGAGCCATTGGTGCTTTGGAAAAAGCCACTGATCTCGCCCGTCACGTGCGCTTCGGTATAAATGCTCAGCTGAATCGCACCCGACAACAAGGCATCCAGCACCGACTGATCCGTGAGGAAATTCTGACTGGCGCGGATCGCCCAGGACTGGCCGCCGTAGTTAAACGGTGGCACCGACTGAAGAATCGCGGAATTTTCCGTGAGCACCTGTGTCGAGTTCACGGGAGAATTGAGATTGGAAAAACTCAGCGCGATGAGAGCGGTGTCGTTATTTCCGGAAAGTCGAATCGTGGCGACTCCCGATCCGAGCGATGACACTCCGGCGGCAGGCCGCAAGTACGCGACAAGAAGCCGTTGGCTCGCGGGCTCGTTGGCGGCATCGATCAGAGTGAGAGCCGTGTCCAGCGAGGTGGCACCGACCTTGACGCGCAGATGCTCCGGCACCTCCGCGAGCGTATCCTTCATCGCAACGACACGAAGCTGGGCGGAACTGCTGCCGGCGGGCACGTGCAGGCGATCGGTGAGAATCTGATCCAGGGCGTCTTTGAACATCCACTCACTGGCCAAGGGCGTGGCGCGCGCGGGATGGTCCGGCCCAGCGGTTTTCAGGAAAAGGGTGAACGGGCGCGTCAAGTCGCCACCTCGGGTGTAGGAGATCACAGCGGGCGTCTCCTCCTTTTCCGCGGCACTGGCGCTGGTTACGGCAGCAGTGACACCGCCGCTACGCAATTGATTCACCCACTCCTGCACCCCCGCGAGATCGCCGCCCGTGGCGGAAAAGGTGTTGGGGTTCGTGCGATCATAGCCGAACAAACGCATTTCCGCCCAGTCGGAGACGCCATCGGCATCCGTGTCGGCATCCGCCACTTCCACGCGATAAAATCCAGAATGTCCTAGCGCGGCCGATGAGAAACTCAGCTCCGGTTGCGTGGACAATTGCCACTCGCCGACCGGTTGCCAGGTGCCATGCGGCATCGACGCCCTGAGCAAGCGATAGCGTTTGCCCGCTTGCGCCGTGACGCGGATGTCGAACTGCCCGCCAGCGCGCTCGATGTCCGCATCGAAGAGCGAAGACAGCTGATGAGGATTGGTTCCCGCCAGGGCTTCCGCGCGGTTGCTGGCACCGTCCCCATCCGCATCCGCATCGGGCAGCAGGCCATCCGCATGATACGCGGCCTCCCACACATCGCACATGCCATCGCCATCCAGATCCACGACACTTGCCGTGCAAACCCCGGTAGCGCATGCCACACTCAGCCAAAACGTATGCCATCCATGCATGAATGATACAAATAGCAGATTTCCCCGTTCATGCCAGCAGGAAAATGGGAATCATGCCAGGTTTTACCGATTTTCGCACCGACACACGATCCATCGTGAAACGACCCTATCTGCGATAATTCTGGAAGGGATACGAGTAGATCGTTGCGTGGATGTAGCTGTGCAGGCTGTAGTTGTTTTTGGCGGCGTGGGCGACGATTTTATCGATGGCGGGCTTGTCGTAGTAGTCCAGACCGCGGCCCAGGGCGAAGGTCAGCATCTTGACGGCGAAGGCGCGGTGAAACTCGTCCGCCCGTTTGGTGGCGAGGATTTTTGCGAGCGATGCGGGCGAGTCCACCATTTCGCCCGATGCCAGATTGCCGCGCGTATCGATGTCCGGTCCGCCGCGCCGCGCACCATCCACATCAAATCCCTCGAAGGCAAAGCCGATGCCGTCCATCAATTTGTGGCACGAGGCACAGGCGGGGTCCTTGCGGTGCACTTCCAGTTGCTCGCGCAAACTGGCGGAGCTGATGCCGTTTTTCGACGATGGCAGCGAAGGCACATTCGGCGGGGGCGGTGGTGGCGCGGCATCGAGCAGGGTTTCCAGGACCCACTTGCCGCGTTTCACCGGGGAGGTGCGGTTCGGATTGGAGGTCACCGCGAGGATGGAACCATGCGTGAGCACACCACGTCGCTGCGGATCCGATAGATTCACTTTGCGGAAGTCCCCGCCCTTGACGTCAGGGATATTGTAATGGCGTGCCAGCGTCTCATTGACAAAGGTATAATCGGCGTCGATCAGGCGCGTGACGGGCAAGTTGTTTTTCAACATGTCTTCGCAGAACGTGCGGGTCTCGGAGATCATGAGCGAACGCATGGAACCGACAGTCGAGGGATAGAGTTTGCTATCGATGGGAATGAATGCCGCGTCCTGGTACTGGAGCCACTGCGCGAAAAAGCGCTCGACGAGTGCCGAGGACTTCGGGCTGCGGATCATGCGGTCCACTTCCTCTTTCAGCAAAGGCCGCAGTTGTTTGTTCGCCGCCAGCGAAAGCGTGGAATCCTCGGGCGCGGAGCTCCAGAGAAAATACGAAATGCGCGAAGCGAGCGAAAGCTCGGGCACAGGCAGGATGGTGCCGGGCTTGTCGAGCGAATAAATGGCATGCAGTTCGCGGAACAGAAACTGCGGTGAAATCATCGCGGCCTCGAAGGCGGGACGCATCGCATCCTCCAGGCTCTGTTTCGCCTTGCGCTGGGCTTTCGCCAAGCCGGCGTAGCGCGCGATCTCCGCATCCGTGGCAGGGCGGCGGAAAGCGTGCGAGAGGAAATTGCGCAGAATCACCGCCATGTATTGATCGTCGGCGAGTCCCTCCTTGCGATCGGGAAAGAGCAGCAGGTTGCGTTTTTTCGGCTGATCCAGAGGACCTTCCAGCACGATGGAATGCACTAACAGATTCCGGTCCGCCTTGGTGCGTTCGTCCCAGAAGTCATTGAGATATTCCACGCCCATGCCGGGCTGTTCCGGACTGATATCGGCCGTGATGGCGAACTCGCGTGGGTCGGTATTGGCCACGGTGATGTCATTCACGACCGTGCCTAACAGAATTTTTGCTTTCACCTTTTCGTCGCCCGCCTGCTGGCCGCTGAGACGGAACGTGACGCGGTACTTGCCGGGCTTCACATCGAGCCGCAGGTAACGGCGACCACCGGTGTACATCGTGAAAATATCATCTTCATACGCAGAGCTGCCTTTCATGCTGCGCGGATCGATGGGCCGCTTCGGGCTCGCCGCGCTGCCGTAGGCGACATCGAGCGCCTGCGAGGCGGTGTTGAGATAGGCATCGAGGTGCGTGGGCGATAGCGTCAAGACATCGGCCATGTTATCGAAGCCGTAGCCTGAGTCATCGGGCGGCAGCAATTGCGTATCGGGCATGACGCCGATCAAGTCGCGCACGGTGTTCTGGTATTCGAAGCGGTTCAAGCGCCGCAAGGTCACGCGACCGGGATCCGGATTTTTCGGATCGACCGGAAACACGGCGGCATCGATCCACGCGATCAGCTTGCGCCGTTCTTCGCTGGAAGGCTGATCCTTGTCGATGGGCGGCATCAGTTCGTAGGCGAGATTTTCCCGCACCCGCTTCCACGCATCGCGCTTCGCCTGCATGGAGGGGATGTTCTTATAAGCATCGAACGAAAAGTCGCCCTTCTTCACGCCATCCGCATGGCAATCGAAGCAGTAGGTTTCCAAAATGGGCACAATTTCCTTGTCCCACTGCTTCGCTAGATCCGCATGCAGAGGGGCAAGCAACGCAGCCAGCCACCAGAAACACTTCATTGGCAGTGAACTACGGCACAACAACCATCGAGTTTTCACCATGTGTGCCCGTATTCTGTCATATCGATTTTCCCCGCCACTACAGTCACGCCCTCGGTGCGCAGCAGTTCCGCTTTCTGCTCGATGCGCGCTCCCGCCGTCTCACCGAAAAACCCGCCCAATCGCCCGCTGCTGCTGATCACCCGGTGACAGGGCACTTCCGGAGCGAAGGGATTCGTTTTCAGTGCCTGGCCTACCGCCTGAGCCGAGCGGATGCCGAGCAACATAGCCACATCGCGATAGGTCGCCACTTTTCCCCGTGGGATCGTGCGCACGACGTCATAGACCCGATGGGCAAAAATTGAAGGCTTGTCATCAACGGTCATTTCACTATCATAGCCCACAACCACCCGAACGCAACTCATGAAAATCCAACTCGCCCTGCTCACCTGTCTGTCCCTGAACTGCTATGCCGATGACCTCGATCTCGGTGTCGCCAAACTGCAATGGTTCTCGTATGGCGATCTCGAGGCCAGCGATGGCGGGCCGGATTGGCAAATGCAGCAATGGCGCCTGCAGTCCCCACTCAGCAAGCCCATCCAGCTCGCCGATGCGCTCTATTTCATGCCTGCGGCCCGTTATGAATACCGCGATTTCGAGGGACCGGATGCCATCAAGGGCGACTACAGCGGCGATCTGCACGCACTGGAACTCCCTCTCCTTTTTGTCTACAAGCCGAACGGCAGCCCCTGGAGCTACAATGCCCGCATCACCCCCGGCATTTCCAGCGACCTCGAGTCGATCGACTCCGACGACTTTTTCTGCGATGTGCGTCTGGGCGGCGACTACAAAGTCAATGACAAGCTCAGCATCAACTTCGGCGCCGCCTACACCCGCATGATCGGCGAGCCACAGGTGCTGCCCTATCTCGGCTTCGTCTATGACATGAACGATCAGTGGCAATTCGCCGTGCGCGGCTTCACCGTGGAGGCCCGCTGCAAAGTGAACGAGTCATGGATTTTCCGTTTCATCGGCGAAGCGACGGGCGGTTACTGGAATATCGACACGCCCAACTCCGATTACCTCAGCCTGCAGAGCTACCGCGCTGGCATCACGGTCGAGCGCGAACTCCGCGATGATCTCTGGCTGGTGGCGGGTGCCGGTTTTGTGACGGCCAATGAGGTCAGATGGCAGAACAGCGCGGACAAGACCCTGCGCACGGAAGATTACGATGACGGGGCCTACTTCACCCTGGGCTTGCGCCTGCACGACTGGTGATCTCAGCGAGCGGCGGATTTTTTCGCCGCTTTTTTCTTTTCCAGTTCCGGCCACTGCGAGCGGCTCACGATGTGCCCCACGCAGGATTTTTTCCCGCACAGGCAGGGATGCTCCTCCCACGTGTCCACATCGAAGCCATAGTCGAACGACAGCTCATCGCCTTTTTTGATGTTGCGCAGCGCGTGAATGAAAATGCGAGTGCCATCGATCCATGCCTCGCAATTCGGCTCGCACGAATGATTGATCAGACGAGCGGTATTCCAGGGCAGATTGCCATCGAGGTCATGTTCGTCATCCACCGTGAAAATATAAACGGCGGCATCGCCATGTTTTTCCGCACGTTCCGCCTGAATGTGCGCGCGGCGCTCGCTCTCGGCTTTGTCGATCAGCTCGCCGACATACTCGATGATTTTCTCTTCTTTCTTGATAGCGCGGGTCGCGTAAACGCCCCTGCCATGAATCTCCGAGTTCCTCACCTCACAAAGGTCGCTTTGCGCCTGTTCCCACATTTTTTTCATTTTCCGGATCAGCTTCGCTGACTTCTCCGCTTTCGATTTGCTCTTCCCCATGGTATCGCGCGTGACTTATTTTTTCAAGAGTTCTTCTTTTGGCACCGTGCGGCGCTGGATCTGCGGCAGCTCCATGTCCTTGGGCAAGCTGATAAACAAGCTGCGCAAGTCCTGCACGGTCAATCCCGCGCCATCGATGAATGTCCAGTGCAGCTTGTCCTTGTCCGCGATCGCCACCTGAAACCCTTTGCTCTCGATGATGATCACCTCCTGCTTTTGCATGACCCGATAGCGGACTTCCGTCGGAATCAACAGCATCCACTTCTTGTTGATCAATGTCTCGACTTCCTTGCCATCGATGATTTCCACCTTTTTCCCGGGAAACACCTCATAGACACGCGGGAATCCATAGCTCTTGAAGGAAACCATGCTGGTGCCCTGCTTCATCATCTCCGCCAGCGCATCATCGAACTGTTTCTCCAGAGCCGCATCACCGCCCAGACGCCGGCTCAGTCGGTCCTTCCACTGCGGATACATCCGCTCCAGCGAAGTTTTCAATTTTCCCAGCACCACCTGCCGTCCCAAGTCATTCACCGCGGAAATCGCGGAGTTGACCACCTCGATGGGTGCCGTCGCTTGCGCGCTTGCGCCTAGCGTCATTACCACCATGGTTATTGCTGCACAAATCGTTCGCATGCGATATCTATGACGCTCGCCACGCAGGACGTCAAGCACGGCGAACAAAAACCTCCAAGACAGGGCCCTTTCCGCCTCTCAGTGTTCAAAGTCACCCAGAGGTTTGACGAAGTGGAAGCCCCAAATCTCACAACCCATGCGATGATACAAGCGATGCGAGGGATGGTTGTTGGTATAGCTATCGAGCACAACGATGTTGCAGCCTTTTTCCCTCGCCATTTGCTCGACTCGTTCCAACAGGGCGGTGCCCACACCGCGCTCGCGAAAATCCGGATGAACCACCAAATTGTCCACCTCCATGTAATCGCCGCACCAGATTTTGGTCCCGTGCCAGATGCCGGTCAAGCCCGCCAAGCGGCCATCGATGTAGGCACCGAGCACATGATAGTTCGGAAACTCGCGCAGGATTTTCTCATAGCGGAGCCGCAACGTCTCCTCGCACACGGAGGGATTGAGAAAGGACAAAAGGGCGATGACTTCCGGCATTGCCATGATCGAGAGAAGTTGCAATTTCATGATGTGTGGGACAAGGCATTCAATGAAACAAAGGGCGGACGCTCCTGCGTGGGAATGGGCGTTTCCGTGACGCCGGAACCATGCGGTCGGAGGTAACTGTTCACCAATTCCTCTGACAATTCAAGCTTTCCATCCCGTTGCGCGCGCTGGAGCAGTGCGTGCAGAATCGTGCAGGACATGGCACCCAGCTCGTCTAACGGACGATTGCGGTGCCGGCGCGAATGCAGATCGCACTGCGCGAAGGCATCGATGCCCTGAAGCGCGAGCACATCGATCAGATGCGCCGCTTCCACAGCATAGCCCGTCGGAAAAGACAAACGCTCCAGCAAACCGCGGCGCACGGCATACTCCCCTGCCAACGGTTGGTGAAAGGCGCAAAGTTGCGGGTAGAACAGAGAAAAAAACGGCCGCACCAGCAACTCCGAAACACGTCCCCCACCCTCTTCCAACGCTCCGCTGGCGACTTGCAAAGGGCGCCGGTAGAATCCCTTCACATACTGGAGTGAAGCGTTTTCCACGAGGGGTCCCACCAGACCGGTGACGAAGCCTTCATGGAAGTCGAGGATATCGCCATCGATAAAAACGCAGATCGACCCGCGCGTGACGAATTGTGATTTCCACAAATTCTCCCCCTTGCCCGGATGATCGCCGAGCTCCCCCGCGATCTGCGATGCCTGAAACACCCGTGCCCCCGCCGCGGCCGCCAGCTCACAGGTGCGATCTTCGGAACCGGAATCCACCACCATGATCTCATCGACCAGGGGCACCCGCTCCATCAGCGACTCACGAATGATTCCGACGATGCCGGCAATCGTGGATTCCTCGTTCAGCGTGGGAATGACCACGCTCACGGATTCGTTCAGAGACTGCTTGCGCCGGCACAGCAGCGAAACATCCCGGAACTGATGATGATGGAAAGACTGCAAGAGAAAAGGGATTTAGTCGTTCGCCTGAAAGGCCAATACCATCTCACGGCTCACCGGATAGACCGCGGCACAGCGCGGGCACTGCACCTGGATGACCTCCTGTTCACCGAACAGATCGTCCAGGCGATTCCGCCACGATGCGAGCAAGGGCATGATTTTCATCAAATCACAGCCGCAGAAAAACCGCAGCTTGCGCACTTCCAAGAGCTTCACCTCTTCGGTTTGCTCCAATTGTTTCACCGCCTCCACATCCAGCGATGCGAGCCAGTCCAGATCGCAATCCGGCTGGGCCACCACCACGGCGTAGTCGTCATCGCCCATGTGAAACGCGCGACCGGGCCTTTGCTCGGACTGATGGTAAAACTGCTCGAACCACAGCAAGGGATTGCGGCTTTCCATTTCCATCGTCGAGAGCCGCGGTTCTTTTTGATAGGGATCCGTCGTTTGCGAGTAGAAATAATTGCGATCCGGCTCACGCACATCCTCGGTGAACAGGCGTCCGGTGATGGACTCCTGCGTGCAGCCGCCGGTGGCAAACAAATTGACGCGCGGTGCGCGCAGGTTCACCGTCCATCCCGTCGTTTCCGCCCAGGGGCGGGTCACCAGGTAGAGGCTCAGCATGGCGATGTGCTCCTTCAGCATCATGTCCAGTTCGGGATTGTGCCGGATCTTTTGCTCCATCAGGTGGATGTAATAATCCGTGAACAGCCCCGTGAAGGAGGCGCGGATCCACAACGCATTGCGATGCCGCACAAAAATCGACTCAATGCGCGTCATGTCTTCTTCTAATGCGAGATGCTCGGTCACACGCGCAGCATGCATTGCAGACCTCCGAATTTCCAAGCGCGAAATGTCGATGCGCGCATTTATACACGCCCTGCCGGGCAATCGCCATCTGTACTAGTAAAAAGTGAAAATCCGCGCGGCAATACATCTGTCGAAAATAGAGCAAACAAAAGCGAATTACAGACACAAATGATTCTTTACAGCACCGCCATTCTGTACTACAACAACCGCGAACCCCATGAAACTATTTGGCACAGACGGCATTCGCGGCACGGCGAATCAATTTCCTATCACTCCCGAAGTCGCGCTACGCGCGGGCAAAGCCATCACCGCCGTGATGACGCAGCACAGCACCGCCCGGCAGCGGGTGATCATCGGCAAGGACACGCGCATTTCCGGTTACATGCTGGAAACGGCGCTAACCAGCGGGCTGGTTTCCACCGGCATGGACGTCTTGCTCGTTGGCCCGCTGCCCACGCCCGCCGTCGCGCATTTGACAAAATCCATGGGCTGCAGCGCCGGGATCATGCTGACGGCATCGCACAATCCCTACGAAGACAACGGCCTGAAAATATTCGGCGCGGATGGCTACAAGCTTTCCGATGAGCTGGAGGAAAAAATCGAAGACTTCATCCTTGCCCAGGATCCGCCCGATCTCGCGAGCGCCCCGGGAAACATCGGCAAGGCCACGCGCATCGAGGACGCGCGCGGGCGCTACATCGAGTTCGCCAAGCACACGGCGGATAACATTTCGCTGCACGGGCTGAAAATCGTGATCGATTGCGGCCACGGCGCGGCCTACTTCGTCGCGCCGCTGATCTTTCGCGAACTCGGCGCGGAGGTGATCACCATGGCCACCCAACCGGATGGAAAGAACATCAACGACGGCTGCGGTGCCCTCCATCCCGAGGCTGCGGGGGAATTGGTGAAACAACACGGTGCCGATCTGGGGGTGTCCTTCGATGGCGATGCCGACCGCGCCATTTTCACCGATGCTCACGGCAACACGGTCAGTGGCGATCGCATCATCGCCCTCTGCGCGCTGTCGCTGAAACGCAGGAAACAACTGCGCGGTGATACCATCGCGGTCACCGTCATGAGCAACCTCGGCCTGCATGCGGCCATGCGCGAGGCGGGCATCCGGGTGCTGACCACGGGCGTGGGCGATCGGCAAGTCATCGAGGCCCTGCGCGCGCACGAGCATTCCTTCGGCGGCGAAAACTCCGGACACTTGATTTTCGCCGATCACGCCACCACCGGCGACGGCATCCTTTCCGCGCTGCAGGTGCTACGCGTGATGAAAGAAAGTGGCCGCCCGCTGCACGAACTGACGCAGTGCATGGAAGAATATCCGCAGGAGCTGAGAAGCTTCGCCGTGCCTGCCAGGCCGCCGCTCGATTCCCTTCACAGCTACTCCGCGCTGCTGCAGGAAGCGCAAAACGCCCTCGGCGAAAACGGCCGCCATCTCATCCGTTATTCCGGCACGGAGAACAAAGCGCGGGTGATGGTGGAGCATCCCGATGCCGCCCTCGTGACGCACTGGGCCGATCGACTGAGCACCGCATTGCTCGATGCCATTTCCGCAAGCGTATCACACTAACACTTTTTCCCCATGCCCATTCTACACACCAATCCGTTAGAGCATTTTCCTATCGGCAACATTCCCCTCTCCCGGCACGCGCTTCCGCTAGGCTGGCAGAAACATCCGCATGCCTGGATCAGCGTCGTCGATTGGCTGGCGGCGGCGGAATCGGCGAGTCTGACGATTCTCGACGACCAGGAGCGCGTGCTCGCCTGGCACGGCGAGCAACCCGACCTGGCACATACCATGACGGCGTTTCACTCGTTTCTCCTAACGCATTCGTGGGAGCTGCTGAAGGCGAACGAAGAACATCTCTCCCACCTCGCGCAATCGGCCATCGACGGAGAAATCCATCCCTCCGCCGTGATCGAGGGAAATGTGGAGCTAGGCACCGGCTCGCGCATCCTGCCCGGCGTTTTTATCGAAGGAAACGTCAGCATCGGCGATCACTGCAAGATCGGCCCGAACTGTTACATCCGCGGAGCCACCAGCATCGGCGACCACTGCCACATCGGCCAGGCGGTGGAAATCAAAAATTCGCTCATCCTCTCGCACACGTCCATCGGTCACCTCTCCTACGTCGGCGACTCGGTGATCGGCCGGAAGGTGAACTTCGGCGCGGGCACGATCATTTCCAATTTCCGCCACGATGGCAAAAACCACCGCACGATGGTCGATGGCTGTCTCGTCGACACGGGCAGGCGGAAATTCGGTGCGATCATCGGCGATCACGTCCACACCGGCATCCACACCGCCATTTACCCCGGTCGTAAAATCGCCGCGCATGCCACCACCCGGCCCGGCGAAGTCGTGCAATACGATATCCCCTCACCCTCCTCACTCTAACAAAATATCATCATGTGCGGCATCGTCGGATACATCGGCAAGGCAGCGGCCCCTCCCATTCTGCTCCATGGGCTGCGCCGTTTGGAATATCGTGGCTACGATTCAGCGGGCATGGCGATCATCGATGGGCGGCAACTGCTCGTCAGCAAGGCTCCCGGCAAGGTTGCGAATCTGAAGGAAAAATCGAAGTGTGAGTGGCCAGCGGAACTTTTTTCCCAGCCTTCCTACGGCATCGCCCACACGCGCTGGGCCACCCACGGACCACCCACCGAAGCCAACGCGCATCCCCATCGCGACCAAAGCGGCGAGATCGCGCTCGTGCACAATGGCATCATCGAAAACTACCGCAGCCTGCGCGCACGACTCGAAGCGAAGGGACACGTTTTTTTATCGGAGACTGATACCGAGGTGCTCGCCCATCTGATCGGCGACCGCTACGAGGAAAATCTGTTCCAGGCCGTGTGTGATGCTCTGCATCAGGTCGAGGGCACCTTTGGCATCGCCGTCATCTCCTCGCGCGAGCCCGGCCTCATCATCACCGCCCGCCGTGGCAGTCCTATCGTCCTGGGCATAGGCGATGGAGAAACGATCATCGCCTCGGACGCGGCCGCCATCCTCGCGCACACCCAGCGGGTGATTTATCTCGACGATAACGACATCGCCATCGTCAAGGCCGATCACGTCGAGATCCGCGACCTGAACAACGTGCCGGTCAACCGTGCCGTGGCGGAGCTGGAACTCGATGCCAGCGCTGCGGAAAAAGGCGGCTTCGCCCACTTCATGCTCAAGGAAATTCACGAGCAACCGGAATCCTTGCGCAATGCCATACGCGGGCGTCTCGATTTCGCGCTCGGCTCTTCCGTGTTATCCGGCATGGGCACGTCGCCACGCGAACTCGCGGAGATCAATCGCATCGTGCTCGTCGGCTGCGGCACTTCCCTGCACTCGGGTTTGATCGGCGAATACGCGTTTGAAGACCTGGCCGATACCCCCGCCGAGGTGCAGCAAGCGGCGGAGTTCCGCTACCGCAATCCCATCATCGGCCGCAGCGATCTGGTCATCGCCATTTCCCAATCAGGAGAAACGGCCGACACCCTCGCCGCCGTGCGCGAGGCGAATCAGAAAGGCGCGTTTGTGATGGGTCTGTGCAATGTCGTTGGCTCGACGATCGCGCGGGAAACCGGGCGCGGCATTTACCTGCACGCCGGACCGGAGATCTCGGTGGCATCCACCAAAGCCTTCACCTGCCAAGTCGCGGTATTGCTGATGATGGCGCTGAAGATGGGGCGTTCCCGCCGTTTTTCCCGACAGGAAGGCATGGACTTCGCCCGGCAAATCGAAGCGATTCCCTCGCTGGTCGCGCAAGTCATCGCACAAAATGATCACATCGCCCGCATCGCCGAATCCTATGCCGCGAACGAGCACGCGTTTTTCATCGGTCGCGGCCCGATGTATCCGGTGGCGTTGGAGGGTGCCCTCAAGCTGAAGGAAATTTCCTACATCCACGCCGAGGGCTACCACGCCGCCGAGCTCAAGCACGGCCCGATCGCCTTGTTGGAAAAAGGCACGCCGGTCATCGCACTGGCCAATGACATCCCCGGCAAAGACAAGACGCTGGGCAACATCGAGGAATGCAAAGCGCGAGGCGCGCGCATCCTCGGCCTCATCACCGCAGGCGATGAAGAAGCGGCGGCGGTCATGGATGACGTCATCGAAATCCCCGCCTGCCACCCCCTGGTCGCGACCATCCCCAGCGCCGTCGCGCTGCAACTCTTCGCCTACCACATCGCCCGCATCCGCGGCTGCGAAATCGACCAACCACGCAACCTGGCGAAATCGGTGACGGTGGAGTAAAAAAAATCCCGAACTCTCGCGAGTTCGGGACCTTTGAAAAAAACGAGTCAATCGACTTACTTGCCCCAGCGTGCGAGCAGGGTGGTGGCCATGTCGCTTGGCGTCTCCGCCACGGCGATGCCGCACTCGGCGAGGATGCGTTTTTTCGCCTCGGCGGTGTCTTCCTCGCCGCCGACGATCGCACCGGCGTGACCCATGCGGCGTCCCGGAGGTGCGGTGGCACCGGCGATGAATCCGGCGATGGGCTTCTTGCAGTTTTTCTTGGCCCAGCGTGCGGCTTCGACTTCAGCCGTGCCGCCGATTTCACCGATCATGATGATGGCCTCGGTCTCAGGGTCTTCGTTGAACATTTGCAGCACATCGAGGTGGGAGGTGCCATTGATCGGGTCGCCACCGATGCCGACGCAGGTGCTCTGGCCGTAGCCGAGTTGCGTCAACTGGAACACCGCCTCATAGGTGAGAGTGCCGGAGCGCGATACAACGCCAACGTTGCCACGCTTGTGGATGTAGCCCGGGGCGATGCCGATGCGGCAGCCACCGTGGGATTTTTCACCGTAGCCGGGAGTCACCAGACCGGGGCAGTTCGGGCCGACGAGGCGCACGGGCAGCCCCTTGATGGCCTCCTTGACGCGCATCATGTCCATGACAGGAATGCCTTCCGTGATACAGACGATGAGCTCCACGCCAGCATCCGCAGCTTCGAGAATGGCATCGGCGGCGAACGGAGGCGGCACAAAAATCGCGGAGGCGGTGGCTCCTGTTTCGCGCACGGCATCAGCCACGCCATTGAAGATCGGCACGGTGTTTTCGAACAATTGACCGCCTTTGCCCGGAGTGACGCCGGCCACGACTTTGGTGCCGTAGGCGAGGGAAAGCGAGGCATGGCGCGCGCCAAAGCTGCCGGTGATGCCCTGAATCAGGACTTTGGTGTTTTCGTTGATGAGGATGGACATGGTGAGATGAGGTATGAGGTGTTGGATCGAACGATTTAACCCACGAGAGCGACGATTTTCTCCGCCGCATCGGCCATGGTGGTGGCGGCGGTGATGTTGATGCCGCTGGCGGCGAGGGTGGCTTTGCCAGCTTCGACGTTGTTGCCTTCGAGGCGAACGACCAGGGGAATCGGCAGGCCGGTTTCCTTGGCTGCCGCGACCACGCCTTCCGCGATCACGTTGCAGTCCATGATGCCACCGAAGATATTGATCATGATGCCTTTCACTTTCGGGTCGCCGAGGATGATCTTGAAGGCAGCGGTCACTTGCTCCTTGGAAGCACCACCGCCCACGTCGAGGAAGTTGGCAGGCTCACCGCCGTAGTGTTGAATGATGTCCATCGTCGCCATGGCCAGACCGGCTCCGTTGACGAGACAGGCGATGTTGCCATCGAGGCCGATGTAGTTCAGATCGTATTCGGAGGCCGCGACTTCACGGGGATCTTCCTCCTCCTTATCGCGCATGGCGACGATATCGGGATGGCGATAGAGAGCGTTGTCATCGAAGCCGAATTTGGCATCCAGTGCGAGCACGCGGCCATCAGGTGTGGTGACCAGCGGGTTGATTTCCAGCATCGAGCAATCGCAGCTGATAAAAAGCTTGTAGAGATTGCCGAGCAATTTCGCGAACTGCTTGGCGAAATCTCCCGTCAGGCCGAGAGCGGCGGTGATTTTGCGCACTTCATACGCCTGCAGGCCGAGCAGCGGGTGGATGAACTGGCGGATGATTTTTTCGGGAGTGTTGTGTGCCACGTCCTCGATGTTCATACCGCCTTCGGTGGAAGCGACGATGACAGGACGGCAGGTCGCACGATCCATCAGGATGGCGAGGTAGTATTCGTGCGTGATGTCCACGGCTTCCGCGATCATCACCTTGCGCACGAGGCGGCCCGCTTCACCGGTTTGCACGGTAACGAGCGTTTCATTGAGCATCTTGCCGGCGAATTCCGCCGCTTGTTCGGGAGATTCGATCAAATGCACACCGCCCTTGAAGCCGTTTTTGAATGTGCCCTTGCCACGACCACCGGCATGCACCTGGGCCTTGATCACCAGAGGCGAACCAGCGAATTCCCGTGCAGCGGCTTCCGCCTCGGCAGGTGTGGAGGCGACGCGCCCTTTCGGACTGGGGACTTGGAAGCGGTCAAAGAGCTCTTTTGCTTGGTATTCGTGGATGTTCATACGCTTGTTGAAAAATTTTCCGCGCGGAAACTAGGGGAGGGATTCCCCTAGGTCAAGATTTGTCGAAATTTTTTCCTGCCGATTTGTGGAAGCTCCGCTCAGGCCAGCAGCGGGCCATCGGGACGGTGGAGGCGCTGGATGATTTCCTCCACGATTCCCTCGGCGGAAAGCATGACATCGCTGCGGCTGGCGAGGATTTTCAGTTTCCGCTGTTCATCTTCCTGGCCGACGATCAGCGCAAACCGCGCTCCCGCCTGCTCGGCGCGTTGCAGTTGCTTGTTATACTTCATCGGCATCAGCGGGAAATCCACGGACACGCCCGCCGTGCGAAGATCGGTGACGAGACGCAGCGCATCGGCGCGTTTTTCCTCCTGATCGATCACCACATAGACATCGCAACCCGCCTGATTCCGCTGCAGCCAGACTTCCATCTGCATGAGGGCGTGGGGCGTTTCTTCGATCAAATTGCGAATCACATAGTCCCCCATCGCGAAGCCGGTCGCTGGCAGGTCGATTTTCCCATCGGAAATGGTCGACACCAGCGTATCGTAGCGACCCCCACCCGCGACGGCGCGCATGGAAGCACGGGCATCGAACACCTCAAACACCAGCCCGGTGTAGTAGGCCAGGCCGCGCACGATCGAGAGATCCCAGCGCACGAATTCCCCCCATCCGCGCGCGGTGAGATCCGCGAGCAAGGTGCGGTAGGCCTCGGAAGCGTTCTCGGGATTCGCGATGAATTCCTTCACCTCCTCGAGTGCGATCCCCAGCGCCGCGAGTTTTTCTGTCAGCACCTCGGGCCGCTCGCGTTCGAGTTTGTCGACGATCTGCAGGAAGGCCGCGAGTTGCTCGGAGTCCAGTCCGCGCTTGGCGGCGAAATCCGCCCAGGCCTGTCGATCGGACACGCGCACCTGGTAGTCGTCTTTTTCAAAACCGAAAGCGCGCATGGTATCGATCGCCACGGCTAACAATTCGGCATCGGCCTGCGCCGCGCTTTCGCCGAGGATATCGACATTGAACTGGAAAAACTCGCGTCCCCTGCCCTTTTGCGGCTTTTCAAAGCGGAAGCACTGACCGATCTCGAACCACTTGAGCGGTTTGGGGAAATCGCGCTGGTGATCCGCCGCCAGCCTCGCGAGAGAGGCGGTAACTTCCGGGCGCAAGGTGATATCTCGACCTCCCTGATCGGTAAAACGAAACAGCTGTGTGGACAACTCACCGCCGGATTTTTTCAGATAGAGTCCCGTGTCTTCGATCAAGGGCGTTTCATACTCCACAAATCCATGCCGCCGCGCCGTCGCACGCCAGGTTTCCTGAAGATACTGGCGCACCGCGAAATCGCGCGGCAGGAAGTCGCGAAAACCGGGCAGTGATTGGAAGGATGAGACGGCCATGAGCGGGCAAACCATGCACAGATCTCCCCCGCATGGCAAGGGGGATCTTGGCGGGGCCTGTTCAATTTTGTGATACTGGCAATGCAACGATGAGTCGGGAAAAACTGCTTGATGCGTTTCATGGGCTGTGTCAACTTACGCGCAGCCCATGCGTAACGCGCAAGGGGCCCCTCCATCGCCATGCGCTTCCCATTGCCCGCACCATGGACATGCACCCGCGCACTTCGCGCGGGCGTGACGGTTATTGCCGTCTTGGCGGGCATCGCCGCGGCGCAAAACAGCACGGGTGGTCCGCGCGTGGTCATACCCAGCGGCATGCGCGTCGTGCCGTCGCGCGGCAGCACATCCGCCGCCCGCCCCGCCGCCCCCGCGGAACGCACGCTCTATCCGTGGAAACTCAATATCACCTCCACCGCTTTCTGGATCGGCGAACAACCCAGCCAGAACAACCCCGTGCCGAACCACGTCTCCTCGTGGGATCTGAACTGGGCGGACAATTATGGCGGCTACGATGACCCGGACCCCATGAAACGCATCGCCTCGCACAGCAGCGGCGAGTTCCGTCCCAAAAATTTCGTCCCCAAACTCAATCCCTTCTACATCGCCCTCCCCTACAACGACAAACAACGCAGCGGCTATCGGCCCGAGGCCAGCAAGGTCGTGCCATGGTTCCATCGCGTCGCCAAGGGAGATGGTAACTCCACTCTGAAAGGACGCTGGCTCCAGGTCTATTCGAACAATCGCTCGTGCTATGCGCAGTGGGAGGATGTGGGCCCGTTTGTCGTGGATGACTGGCCCTATGTGTTCGGCGACAAACGTCCCATCAACACCAGCAACAAAGGGGCCGGCATCGATATTTCCCCCGCCGTGCGCGATTACCTCGGCATCGCCAATTCCAGCCAGGTGCATTGGCGCTTTGTCGAGGATTCCCAGGTGCCTTTCGGACCATGGAAAAAATACGGTCCGCAGGCGAAGCCGACATCGAACCAACCGGATCTCGATGCCCAGCAGCGCTACTTCGAGTATCTGAAAAAAATGCGCGACGAACAATTCCGCCGCAAATCCAAAACTCAGTTGGAAAACGGTCAATAAGCATGTATCATCGCGTCACGCATGAACATCACCGTATTTGGCATGGGAATCATCGGCTCGCGCTGTGCTGACAACTGGCAACAGGCAGGCGAGACTGTCACCCGCTGGAACCGCACCCCCAAGGAATTGTCTGACTTCGTAGCCGATGCCGCAGAGGCCGCTCGCACCTCGGACGTCCTCAGCTTCTATCTGAAAGACGCACAGGCCCTGCGTTCCGTGTTCGAGCAAATCCGCCCCGTGCTGGGCACGCGGCACCTGCTGATGAATCACTCGACGATCGATCTGCCGACCACGCTCTGGCTCGCCGAGCAATGCGCCGCCATCGGCTGCGCGTTTGTGGACGCCCCCTTTACCGGATCAAAAATCGCCGCCACCGATGGCAAGCTCATGTATTACCTCGCGGGGGCCGATGCCGCCGTCGCCCGGGCGGAAAAAATCCTCACCCCCACCGCCAGCGCCATGATCCCCATGGGAGCCTGTGGCAATGCGACGGTCATCAAACTCGCGACCAATCTCATCGCTGCCTGCCAGATCCAGGCACTCTCCGAGGCACTCGGGCTATCGCTCGCCCACGGCATCAGCAAGGAGGCATTCGAACAAGTCATCACCCAACACGGCACCGCATCGGCTCTCGCGAAAATGAAATTGCCCGGCATGCTCACGGGCGACTTCGATACCCATTTCTCGCTCGATAACATGCGCAAGGATTCGGTTTACGCGCTTGAGTTCGCGCAGCAAATGGGACTCTCGCTGCCTGCCATGAGCACCGTTTCGCGGCGCATGACAGAGCTGTGCCAGGAGGGCCTGGCCGCACAGGATTACACCGCACTCGCCAGTCCCTATCTTTCCTGATCACCGCTCCGGACAACCTCAGCCTTGACTGCTGCGGTATTCCTCCAACAGCGAAACATAATCCGCCAGCGCTTCCCCGTAGTTCACTCCGGGAGTCGGATCGATGCGGGAATCGGCGGCGGGTTGGCAGAACATCGACTGCAAAGGCTCCATCGCGTGACCATCCGTCACGGCCGCCAGAATCGCCGCGCCGAGGGCGGCCGAGTTCGCGATCGCCAGTCTCTCGACCGGAGCGCCAAACACATCCGCGACAATCTGCGCGATGCCGTCATTGCGCGAAGCTCCACCCGTCAGCAAAATGCGATCCACCTTGATGCCGATCCAGTCGGTGTGATGCTTCATGTTCAAAAACTGCCCCTCCAGCAAGCCGCGCACTTGCAGCAGCGGTTCCTCGCCGCGCTCGAACGCCTCGCTGCCCCGGCGTACCGGTTGCTGGATATCCAGACGCGGCGTGATTTCCGGACCGAAAAATGGCAGCATGCGGTTGCCCTGATTGCCCGCTTCCGTATGCGCCAGGGATGACCGCTCGAAGGCCGACCAGTCCAGATGATACTGATCGCGCAACGCCTCGCGCGCCAGAGAACCATTGCGGAAACAGACCAAACACATGTAGCCCCCGCCGGGGTTGCCGAAGACATGGCCGAAGCCGCGCGGATCCGTGTGCGCGGCATCCATCCCGGCAAAAAAGGTGTCGCTCGTGCCTAACGAAATCACCACCTGCCCGGGTGTGGTCGCGCCCATGCCGACCAGCGATGCCGGATTATCGCCGGTAAACACCCCCACCTGACAATCCGGGGAAAAACCATACTTCACAACAAAATACTCCGCGATCGCCCCCACCGGACTGCCCGCTGCCGCCAACTCTGGCAGCTTGACCATCAATTGTGGCGCCGTGGCGTCCACCAGGCCGTGATCCCATTGCCGCGCGGCAAGGTTCATCAGATTCATTCCCGCGCCATCGCCGAAATCGATAGGCGCATGCTTGCCAGCGAGCACCGAACAAAGAAACGAGCTCACCAAATGAACGCGCGAGGTCCGCTGATACCCATCGGGATCCTGTTGCCAGAATTTGCGAATCTGCGGACCGGTAAAACGCTCGATCGCACCGGAGCCGCTGCGTTTGCCCACTTCCGCATTTCCGCACATCGCCGCTGCGATTTCCCGGCATTGCGTCCCCGTGGAAGTATCCATCCAGATCGGCGATGTCGCACGGCTCAATGAACCGGCCAACTGCGCGACCAGATCCGCTTCCGGCTCCAAGGCCTCCAGGCGCTCGGCAAAAGTTCCATCGACATAGACCGACCCGTGCTGCTGGCCGCTGCCACTGACCGCGCGGATGCGCGACAAATCCACCAGATCCCCCAGGCCTGACAACATCCGATCCAACGCCGCCAGCCAGAGCCGCGGGTCCGCATGCACTTCGCCATCGGCACCACCGGGGAGAAATCCGTTAGGCGAACCATATTCCGGAAGATCCGCGCCGAAATTCACCGACATTTCCGCCACGATGGAGCCCGAAGCCACATCCACCACCACTCCACTCAACGATTGCGTCGAACTATCAATTCCCAAATGCATACGCGCCAAACATACCGAACCCAAGCCTCAGCACAATAGCCGATTCTCCGTCATGTCACTTTTGCGGCGGCTGCACCGGCGGCGGCGGTGGCGGATCGAGAATCGCCAGCCATGAACGCAGGGCCTCCACCTCGGGAAGATCCGCATACACGAGCTGCGCGTCACGCAGGTTTTTCACGGCCATCGCCGTGCGCCCGGCATCGCGATCCAGCCCGATCACATGCAGATCACAGCGCAAGCGGTCCGCCTCATTCTGATAGAGCGGCTTGGCTTCCAGAAAGAAACGCAGCGCCTGCGCCTCTTGCTTGCGTTGCGCATGGATCAGCCCCAGCGCCTCCAGCATCACCGGATTCGTTTTTTCCCGGCCGATGCGCTCGGTCTCCGCGAGAAACTTGCTGTCCTGCTCGGCATGCAAAAGTTTCGCCACACGCAAGGCGCGGTAGGAGCGGTCCTCCGGCAGCTTTTCCCCACTGCCGCCGAGATGCGCGAAGGGCCGATAGAGCGGATCGCCCAGTACCACCACTTGCCAGGAAACCACGGGACTGGAGGCATACGCCGCCTCGATCCAAGTGTATCCCTCGAGCAAACGCTTCTGCAACACATCGAAATGATGCGTCATGGCCAGATACGGCTCATAGACATTGCCCAAAGTCACCGCCGCGCCGCGCGCCAGCAACGGCCCGCACCAGTTTGCCGATTCACTCCGCACCGTGGCCGCGCTGAAACTGTGCAAATGCACGGCCACCGCGCCGCGCTTCATCCGGAAACCCGGCTTCACGAATGGTCCGCAGACATTCCACTCATACCAGCCGAAATACACCGCCGCATCGGTCATCGGGTAATGCTTGGGAAACACCTCCTTCCACGAGTTCACCACCACGGGCATGCCCACATCCGCGCACTGTGACGCACAGGAACGAATCCACTCTTCGCCCTGCGGATAAAATTGCGCGAGATCAATATAGGCCCGTCCCCACAGTCCGCTTTTTTCCGCCTGAATCGCATCCGCAATCATGCGCTGACACACCGCCAACGAGGGGCCATCGATACGCCCCACCAACAACAAATACGGCAATGCCATCTCGCTGAAACCCTGCTTCGCCTCAAAGTAGGCATTCTTGAGCGGACCATTCAGCACCTGCCCTTCCCAGCTCAAGGTCGCCAGCTCCGAATCCACCGACGCCTCGTTGGCGATCTGCGTGGGGTTGGCCGGAGTCTCGGGGGGATTTTTCGGGGCGGCCTCCGCCATGCGGGCGATTTTGAGCGGCACACCCCGCATGCAGACCAGCACCTGGATGCGGTTTTCGATCGCGATGGTCATCTGGGCGTCCAAGCGACCGAGTTTCCACCACTGGCGTTTTGCAAACTCGGCACGCAACGGCTTGCGGAGAATGTCGTCATACTCGGCGCGTGTGATTTCCTCACGATCCGGCAGCGCCAGGCCGATCAAGTTCGCCTCGGGAATGCCCCTCGCTTTTTGATAGGCCTTCGCAAGTTCCAGGGATTCCGGTTGCGAGGAATTATACAAAATGGCCACACGCTCGGGAAGCAGCGCGGCGGGCGCCGCCCCTACCTGACTCAGGGCGCACAGCAGCAGGAATGAGAGAAAGGATTTCATAGTTCGATGGTTAAGGTATCATAGGCCACGCGCACCTGCGGCGGCAATTGGTTTTCCAGGGTCGCATGATCGATCTCATGGGAACAATGCGTGAGATAGGCCTGCTGTGGCCGGACGCGCTCGATCACTTCCAGCGCCTCCGCCACCGAGAGATGCGTGGGATGCGAGCGGTAGTGCAGGGCATCCAGGATCAGCACATCCACCCCGACCATCAGCTCCATGGTGGCATCGGGCACATGTTTGACATCGGGCACATACGCCACGCTCCGGCAGCCCGGCAACGAAAACAAATACCCGTTCGTCTCAACGGTGCCGTGCAGCACAGGCAGCGGCTTGATGGACCAATTGCCGATCACAAAGTCCCCCTCCACGATCACCGGACCCGGCTTGATGTAGCCGCGATACACATTGGTGTCGGCAAACGCCCAGGCAAACATCGATTGCAAAATTTTCATGCAGCCCCGGTTCGCATGCAGCGGCAGCGGCTCTTCACGACTCCAGCAAAACGCCCGCAACTCATCAAAACCCACCACGTGATCCATGTGCCCGTGAGTGTACAAAACGGCATCCACCCGCTTCAGGCCCGCGCGCAGGGCCTGCTGCCGCAAATCAGGACCCGCATCCACCAGCAAGGTCACCGCCGCCGATTCCAACAGCACCGACGAGCGAAAACGAGTGTTCCGCAGATCCGCCGACCGACACACCGCACAGGAGCAGCCAATCACCGGCACGCCCGTAGAAGTGCCCGTGCCGAGAAATGTCAGGCGTGCTCTAGATTCTTGATTGCATGCCATCGGTTCCATCGGCAGCACCCACCGTGCCACAACCTGCCCCATCACGCAAAACCAAATCAAGCACCATCGTCAGAATCCGGCATCCACTGAATTTCCGCCCTTTTCACAAGATTCCAACTTCCTCCGGCCTCCCGCATCAGACATTTCCTCCTCTTCTCCGAATAAACATTCCCTTGCCTGCGTCCTAGAGCCACATGAAACACTGGTCCGCCCTTCTTTTCGCCACATTCTCGCTGTGTGCGGTTGCGTTTGCCCAAAACACCCGGGAGACGGTACGTGATGGCAGTGGCAGAATCCTCCAGACCATCGAACGCAGACCGCTGGGAGATGGCAGCATTTCCAGCACCATTCGCGATGCCAGCGGTCGCCTGATCGGCACGTCCGTGACCCGTGCGCCATTTGGCAGCAGCGCCACCACACAGTATCGCGATGCCAGCGGCAGATTGACGGGCAGCGCGCAAAGCAGGAGCACTCCGTACGGCCAGTCCACGCAATTCCGCGATGCGTCCGGTCGGCTCACCGGCTCCGCCGAGACGCGGATGCCTTCGTCCTCCCAAAGCTTGCAAACCCGTTTTCGCGATGCGAGCGGCCGGCTGACGGGCCACACCTACACGCAGGCAGGAGCCAGCGGTTTTTCCAGCCAGCACCGCGATGCCGCAGGCCGCTCGACCGGGAAAAGCCAAGGCTCCGGCACCCAAGTGATCCCGGGCAAACCACCCGTCCCCCCGCATTCCCTGATAAAATAACCCACTTGTGATCCGGTTCTTAGGATCGATTCGCCAGCTCGCGAGAAATGTCATTGATAAATCCCCCGGTTTCGCTCAGTAATCACCTCACCCGTATGATCAGAAAAATGCTCCTTATCAGTTGTGCCTTCGCAAGCCTCGGCTTTGCCCAGGCGGAAGTCAAACCTCTCAAAGTTCTCCTCGTGATCGGCGGTTGCTGTCACGACTACGGCAAGCAGCAGTTCATCTTGTCCGAAGGCATCGAAGCCCGCGTCAACTGCCAGGTGACCATCGAATACACCGATGACCGCTCGACCAAGCCGAACTTCGCCATCTACAAAGACCCGAACTGGGCCAAGGCCTACGATGTGGTGATTCACGACGAGTGCGCCGCCGATGTGACGGACAAAACCATCATCGACAACATCGTCAATGCCCACAAAAACGGCGTGCCTGCCGTCAACCTGCACTGCGCCATGCACTCGTATCGCAGCGGCAAATTCCAGCAACCCATGAGCCCGGATGCGCCGGAAGCGGCCTGGTTCAACATGCTGGGTCTGCAATCCAGCGGTCACGGTCCGCAGAAGCCCATCGAAATCACCTACACCGCGAAAGACCATCCGGTTGTCAAAGGCCTTGCCGATTGGACCACGATCAACGAGGAACTCTACAACAACGTGCACGGCATTGAGGGGAACTTCAAAAACTGGCCCACCGCCAAGCCACTGGCGGAAGGCAAACAGGACGGCGGCACCCAGCCTGGCAAAAACCACGCGGTGATCGTCTGGACCAATGAATTCGGCGACAAAAAGACCAAGATTTTCAGCACCACGCTCGGCCACAACAATGCCACCGTGGCTGACGAGCGTTTCCTCAACCTGGTCTGCCGCGGCCTGCTCTGGTCCTGCGGAAAGCTCGATGACAAAGGCAACATCGCCGAAGGCTACGTTTCGAAAAAGGCGAAATAAGCGCTGCGATCTCCATCCTTACACGAAACAAGCTCCCCGATCGGGGAGCTTGTTTGCGTATAGGGGGTAAATGCCGTGGTTGACACACGGCTCATTCCAGCATTTCTCCATTCAGATCGAGCGAGGCGAATTCACCATCCTTGCGGCGGTAAATGATGGTGAGACAGCCGCGCCGCGCCGACTTGTAGAGCACGAACGGACGGTCTCCCAGCTCCAGCTCCATGATCGCATCCTCTTTGTACATGGTGCGCAGTTTGTATTTGTCCGGATGAATGATGAAGGGCTCGGGATCGTGTGTCGAATCCTCCGGGTGATCCATCGCCTCCTCGGTGAAATAGCGCTCTTCGAGATAGCGGATCGATTCGTTGCGATGCGGACGGTTCCGTTTCATCAAACGGGTCTTTTGCTTACGCATGCGCCGAGCGATCTTCTCGATCGTGGCGTCCATCGCCGCGTACATGCTGCGATCCTCGCTGTGGGCCTCGATGGTGATGTGATTGGCGCAAAAAAGAATGATTTCCGCAATGTGTCGGTTTTTCTGAACGTCGAGAATCACCTTCGCTTCGATGATCTTCGGGTAGTCGAGATGAAGACTTTCGATCTTCTTCTCGGCGTATTCCCGAAGCGAGGGAGTCAGTTCCTCGTGACGAACGGTAATGGTAATCGGTGGGTTCACATTTGCAGTTTGCATGGTCTTGTAATTTCTATGGTTATGGAAACGAAACCATTTCATTTCCACTAACAACTATGCACGAAAGCGCAAGAATAGCGATGAGAAAAACCAATAAATTTTCCATTGCGGAATCAACTTGACAGCGGGTCGGGCGCTGGTATATGGCGCCACCCTTGTCATGTCCCGTGCCTCTACGGCTGGCGTTGGCGGATCGCGTCGATGGCGTTGGTGAAGCTGGTTTGCAACTCGAGATCCGTGGTGCTTTCGAGCGCACGCTGGAGGGCCTCCGCGCCGGATTTCCCACCCACACGCCCGATGATGCGCGCCGCGGACATGCGCTGCCGGTTGCTGCCCTCCGTCAAGTGCTTGACCAGCCCCGCTTCGGCCGGTGCGCCGGATTTCATGTACACTTCCTCCCAATTCGTCGGCTCTTTCAGCCACAATTGTTCCAGAATCGGATAAATGTCCGGCTGTTGCCACTTGGCGAGAAACGTGGCGGCCTCGATGGGCAGATCCTTAGCCGAGGCAAAATGGGCCGCCGATGCCTTCATCGCCGCCTCCGGAGCGCCGTCCTTGCCATCGCTCCACACGATCATCGCTTTGCAAATATTGGCCAGCATTTCGCGATCGCTCATCTCTAGCAACTCGATCATGCGCTTGATGATGTCATCGCGCGACTGCACCGGTTCGGCCAGGGCCAGGCGCATCAGAGCATCGTTGATGCGGCGGATGTCAATGCCCTGCAATTCGCGCAAATTCAGTTGGTAAAACGCGCCATCCTCCTTGTCGCTGAGCTTCGCAAGCGATTGCTCAGCAAAGCGCTCGTTTTCCACTTTCACCTCGATCAGATGGAGTTCCGGCAATGTCTCGTTGACTTCTCCGATACGCGCGCACTGGATGGCCAGCTCTTCTAACGAAAGTTTCGGATTGATCAGCACGATCAGGGAATTCTGATTCATCCGGGGATACAGGTGCGACTGCTCCGTAGCCTGGCTGACACGCATCAGGTAGGCAAACACCATCTCCGCATTGCTCTCGCGGAGACCTTTGAGCCAGAGGCCCACGACACGGCCGCCCTGCCCCGCCTGTAGAAGCGCCGTCTCCATCGGTGCGTAGCCAACTTCCACTTTCAGGTCGGAAATTTTCTTGCGCCCGTCTACCGTAACCGTGGGCGGAGCCACAGGTGCGGCATTTTGATTTCCACCGCCCAGTTTCTTCGATCCCTCGGTAAGGAACATGGGCGTGGAGACCAGCGCCAGCGCGCCCAGCAAAGCAAAAAACGTCGCTTTCCCGCGCGCGCGAGGATTGGCATAGATGATCATCATGGTGCCCACCACCGCGGCAAAACCAGCGATCACCAGACGCCGATCCGTCGTCACCCCGCCTAACAAACCATGCTGGGAAGCACCTGTGATCAGAACGAGCAGCGTGACCGCCATCACGCCGCCGCCCACAATGCCGACAATGATTTTGCCGATGGGAGTAGGCTCGAACCGCTCGACATCAGGAGCCTCGGAATAATGCGCGGCCACCAAGGGTGTGGATGCCGCAAACTCGGTATGTGGTTGGCGCGAGTACCGGTTCAGCGTGGGATCCCTTTTTTCGCCGGGATAAAATTTCCGGTTCTTGACCTGCGCCTCATCGTCCACCCGGAAGCGGAATTCGCACGCACCACACTCGACCATGCGCCCTTTCAACTCGGGACCCACGCGAAAACGCTGGGTGCACTTGGGGCAGCGGATCTGAATTTGATGGAAATCTTCCTCAGGCATTTCGACAAACAGACTATCGCATGCCCCCGCCGCTGGCAATCACAAGCTGGCCAAAATGATTTTTTTCGCGCGAACGCTTGCCCGATGCCGCCATGCCGTACATCATCCATCCATGCAGCCAGTCATCAAAGATTTACTCATCCTCCAGGAACGCGATCAAAAGTTCCTCAGCATCGCCCGCGACCTGGAAAAGATCCCTCGTGACGAAGCTCAGGCCAACGGCCTGCTGTCCGGTGACCAGGCACTGCTGGCCAAGGCGATCGACGCCCTGCGCCAATGCGAAGTGGCTACCAAAAAAATCGAACTCGACATCGGCACACGCCGCAACACCATCACGCGCCTCAAGCAGCAACAGTTTGAAACGCGCAAGAATGAGGAATACACCGCGCTGGGCAATGAGGTGATCCGCTACGAAAAAGAGATCGATCAACTCGAAACACAGGAGCTCGAACTGATGGAGCAGGCCGATGCCTTGCGCCTCAAGGTCAAGGAGGCGGAAGCGCAACTGGCGCGCTCGCAGGCGCTGGTGAACGAGGACTTGAACGACCTGAAAACCAAAAAGGAGCAACTGCTCGCGCGACGCGAGGAATTTTCCGCGGAGCGCAGCCAGCTCGCCGCCGCCATCGACCCGGAGGTTCTGCCGCTATACGAGCGTCTGATGAAAACCAAAAACGGCACCGCTGTTGTACAAGCCAGCAATGGCATGTGCAGCGGATGCCACATGAAACTGGTGCCCACGACTCTGGTGAAAGTACTCGCCGCCACCGAGCTGACGCAGTGTGAAAACTGCGGTCGCATGCTCTATCCGGATTGATCGCGATCAGCCCTGATACAAAGGAAACGTCTGATTTGACTACAATCAAACTAACCACTGATAAACTGAAATCTACTGAGGACGCTGAATTTCTCTTATCTTTTCACTGATTTCAGTGGCCTTCAGTGTATCAGTAATACGCGGCGACAATGAGCTGTTGCTGTCCGTTTTGTCATGTCATTACTAATGCGTATTGCGATAGTATCCGGTGATGCTAGCTAAATGGTGCGCGGGTTAATAACGCAAATGAACTTAGCGCTGTGGAAACGGTCCAACATTATTGGGCAGATTGCTAGGTGTCTAAAGGTCCTCTGTCTATAGCCTCTCTGATTACTTTGAGAACTTCAGGATATTCCTCGGCGAGTTCGCATGTCGTAAACATTGGCGTGTTCAAACTTGGGTCAGATCCCCGAGCAAGCAAGAGCTTCACTACATCTAAGTGGCCTTGTAAGGTAGCGGCATGCAACTGCGTGTATCCGTCGCCGTCCCGAATATCCACCAAAGCCCCAGAATCCAATAGAATTTTACACGCATCGAAGTCGCCCCTGGTTGCAAATAGATGGAGAGGCGTTCCGCACAGATCCATCTCGTTGATCCCGCTAACACCCGTTTGGCACGCCCTAGTGTGGCAATATGCGTCGGCTAAGATGTCATTAAGTTGTCGCCTATCACCCATTTTACTGCCGCCTCACTCTCTCAGCCCTGATACGCCTCGCGGATGCGAGCCGCCCATGTGGCCGCGCGCTGTTCATAGCTGCTATCGTCTCCCGCATACAAGATCCCGCGCGAGACGTTGATGACGTCCGGTGCCGTGCGACCCGCCGCCGCCAGCGCCGCCAAATCGCCCCCCTGTGCCCCCAGACCCGGCACCAACAAGGGCGCGTCGGGGATTTTGCCCAGGACACCGGCGGCATTGGTCAGCCCGACCACATAGCCGACATCCGTAGCTCTTCCCTCCGTCGCGGCCCGCTCTCCCAGCGCCGTGACCAGCTCGAACACCGAACGGCCATCCGCCAGCACTTGCTGCTGGAAGTCCGCGGATCCGGCATTCGATGTCACCGCCAGCAGATAGACCGCTTTGCCCGTCCAGTCGAGAAAGGGCTCGATGGAATCGTAGCCGAGAAACGGATTCAAGGTCACGGCATCGACCTGCCAATGGGCGAAATAACTATGCGCATAGTATTTCTGCGTTTCGCCGATGTCGCTGCGCTTGGCATCGAGAATGATCGGCACCTCGCGCGGCATCCAGGACAGCATGCGGTCGAGAATCTCAATGCCGCGCAGCCCCATCGCTTCGAAATAGGCCATGTTCGGCTTGAATGCCGCGGCATGCCGCCAGGTCTGATCGACCACCGTCTTAAGAAAGTCCTCCACAGCCGTGATGTCGCCATCCACAGGCCGGGGATCGAGCCCCACACAGAGACGGGAGCCGGTGACGATGATTCGTTGAGCCAGTTTTTCCGAGAAACGCATGCGCCAAGATCAAAACAAATCACGGCTCTTGGCAAGCAATACCCCGAGGATCGTGAGAATTTCCGCGCCCTTTTCGGGCGACGGATCAGATTTTACGCAACGGATAAAGCAAAGAACGCTTGGCACGGGATTCGGAGCGGCTGTAGCATGATGCCGAACCCACTATGCCGGAATTCCCTCAACTCACCGCTGACGAAGCTGCGGCTACGATTCAGAACGGCCAGACCATCGGCTTCAGCGGCTTCACCGCCGCCGGATCGGTCAAGGCGGTTCCGCTGGCGATCGCCGCGCGTGCCCGTGCCTTTCATCAGCGCGACGAACCGTTTCAAATCAATGTCATCACCGGTGCCTCGACCGGTCCCTCGCTCGATGGAGCGCTGGCTCGCGAAAACGCGATTCACTGGCGCACGCCCTATCAATCCGATCCCGATCTGCGGAAAAGCATCAATGACGGACACACGATGTTTTTCGACATGCACCTGTCACAACTGCCCGCGCAAATCCGGCAGGGTGTTCTGGGGCCGATCGATGTCGCCATTGTCGAAGCCGCGGATGTGGCCAAGGACGGCAGCGTCGTGCTGACCACGAGCGTGGGCGCGACGCCGACGTTTCTCGATCATGCCAAGCGTGTCATCATCGAACTGAACCGCTATCATCCGCCGGAATTGCGCGGCATCCACGACATTTACCAACCCGCGGCACCGCCATTCACCCAGCCGATTCCCCTGCTCACGGCCAGCGATCGCATCGGTTCGGAAGTGGTTCGCGTCGATCCGCGCAAGATCATCGGCATCGTGGAAACGAATCTGCCGAACGAATCGAAGACATTCACCCCCGCCTCGGATATCACCGGTCGCATCGGCGCACACGTCGCGGATTTTCTCGCTGCCGAAATGCGGCGCGGTCTCATCCCCAGGGATTTTCTGCCGCTGCAGTCGGGCGTGGGCAATACCGCCAACTCCGTTCTCGCCGCTCTGGGCGGGCATCCGGCCATTCCTGCGTTCACTCTCTATTCGGAAGTGCTGCAGGATGCCGTGATCGAATTGATTGATCAAGAACAGTGCCGCTTCGCCAGCGCTACTTCGCTGACTCTGAGCCAACCCTTGCTGCAACAAGTCTATCGGAATCTGGATCACTACCGTTCGCGATTCGTGCTTCGTCCGCAGGAAATCACCAACCATCCCGAAATCATCCGCCGCCTCGGCATCATCGCCGTGAATACCGCGATCGAGGTCGATGTTTTTGGCAACGTCAACAGCACCCATGTGCTCGGGCAAAAACTCATGAACGGCATCGGTGGCTCGGGCGACTTCACGCGCAATGCCTATCTTTCGATTTTCGTTTGCCCCTCCACCGCGAAGGACTCCTGCATCACCACCATCGTGCCGGCCTGCTCGCACATGGACCACAGCGAACATTCGGTGCATGTGGTCGTGACCGAACACGGCGTCGCGGATCTGCGCGGCAAGGATCCCCGCCAGCGCGCGGAAGCCATCATCCGCCATTGCGCGGATCCGCAGTATCGCGAGGCCTTGTGGGAGTATTTCCATCTCACCCGCTCCGGACATTTGCCGCAGTCGCTGGAATACTCTTACTCGTTCCACAAAAGCTTCCTGGAATCCGGCGACATGCGCCATGTCCACTATCCGAGACAATCGCCATGAAACTTCTCAGCCCACAGGATTGGAAACACATCGTGCGGCCCGGTAGCCGGATTTTCATCGCCGGAGGAGCCGCCGTGCCTTTTGCCCTGGTGGATTCGCTGCTGGAGCAGTCATCGTCATTCATCGATGTGGAAATGACCCACATCCACGGTCTGGGCCCCACGCCATGGATCGACAAAGCCTACGCCTCGAAGATCCGCACCAATTCGTTTTTCCTCACGCCCTCCTTGCGCGCTGCCGTGGAACGCGGACAGGCGGACTATACTCCCTGCGCCATGTCGGAAATTCCGGGACTGTTTCAGCGGAGGATTCTTCCTCTCGACGTGGCTCTGATTCAAGTGGCCCCCGCCGATGCACAAGGACGTTTTTCGTTAGGCGTGAGTGTCGATGTGGTACTCGCCGCCGCCCGTGCCGCACGCATCGTGGTGGCACAGATCAATCCCACCATGCCGCGCACGTCGGGGAACTGCTGGCTCACGGCGTCCCACATCGACTATTTTATCGACCACAAGCAGACGTTGCCAGTCGCCGTGAAAAATTCGTTGGATGATCGCCATCGCGCGATCGGCCGCTATGCCGCGCAGCTCATCGAGGACGGTTCCACCTTGCAAGTCGGCCTCGGCAACAGCCCCGAAGCGGTGATCCGCGCGCTGAAACAACACCGTCATCTTGGCATTCACACCGGGATGTTTTGCGATGCCCTGATGGAGTTGGTGCTCTGCGGTGCGGTCGATCATTCGCAAAAATCCATCGCCAAGGGAAAAATCATCGCCAGTCACGCGATCGGCAGCCGCAAGCTCTATCAATATCTCGATGGCAATGCCGAAATCGAAATGCACCCGAGCGACTGGGTCAACGACCCGCAGCGCATCGCCCGCAACCACCGCATGGTCGCGATCAACGGCGCCCGCCAAATCGACCTCACCGGCCAGGTGGTGCGGGACTCGAACGGTCATCGATTCTACGGCGGCGTGGGCGCACTGCAGGACTTCATCCGCGGCGCCGGACACAGCAAGGGAGGTCGCCCCATCATCGCGCTGACTTCCACAGGCGATGACGATGGTGCCTCACGCATCGTCGCAGGACTGGATGCCGGCAGCGGCGTCTGCACCAGCCGCGGCGATGTGCATCACGTGGTGACCGAATACGGTGCCGCTCATCTCTACGGTTGCAGCATCCGGGAACGGGTCGCGCGTTTGGTGGAAATCGCCCACCCCGATCATCGCGAGTCCCTGCTGGCGGGGGCCCACGCCCGCGGGTGGTTGCCGAAATTTTTCAGCATGCCTCCCCATGCATCAAAAAAAACGTCTAACCCCATCGAGTCGCGGTTGTATACCTTTTCCGGAAAGCCCTTTCTGCTGCGTCCGCTTCACCCCAGCGATATGCGACTCTTGCAGGAGTTCTTTTACTCCCACGATGAGGAAACCATACGCATGCGCTATGGCTATCACCGCCATCAGATGAGCGGAGAATCCGCCTACAAACTCGCCGCCGTGGATCAGACGAAGGATGTGGCGCTGGGGCTCTTCAGCGACGTCAACGGCCGGCAGGTGCTGCGTGCCGTGGGGCGTTATTATCTCGATGCGGATCAATCCTCCGCGGAAGTGGCATTTGTCGTGCACCAGGACTGCCGCAATCTCGGCATGGGGAAATTTCTGTTAGTCGAACTGGCACGCATCGCCCGCATGAGAAAGATCCGGGAGTTCTGGGCCACGGTGATTCCCGATAACAAAGTGATGGCGACGCTGTTTGTCAAAGCAGGTGGCAAAGCACAAGCTCACGCGCTGGACGACGAGGAAATCCCGTACCGCATTCCCATACGCGGCATCCTCTCCCGCCAATCATCGTTACTGCAAGGAAAACAAATCCTCGAAGCCTCCTGATCATGTCCACGTCACGCAGCATCGCCGTCCACTACGATTCCGATTACGAACGCCACGATACCGGCGCGGGTCATCCGGAATCGATCCTCCGCTACCGCACGCTCTGCGCCGCACTGGAGCAGCGCCCGGAAGAGATCGCACGATTTATCAGCCAGCGGCGGGCGACGATGCAGGAGCTGCAATACGTCCATCATGCCAGCTACGTGGATCTGGTCTATCGGGATTGCGAAACATTCGCTGATGCCTTGCGCACGGGAGACACCGCCATTTGCGAGGAAAGTTACGATGTCGCCCTGCGCGCCACAGGAGCGGCACTCGACGCCTGTGATGCCGTCATGTCAGGAACGCATCAGGCGATTTTCTCCGCGACCCGTCCGCCCGGCCATCACGGCACGGCCAACCAAGGCATGGGATTCTGTATTTTCAACCATGTCGCCATCGCCGCCCGCTACTTGCAGGAAAAACACGGACTGAAACGGATCGCCATCATCGACTGGGATGTGCATCACGGCAATGGCACGGAAGCGATTTTTCTGGAAGATGCCGATGTCTTCTACGCCTCGCTCCATGAAGATCACATCTATCCATTCACCGGAAGCGTCAATACAAAAGGCATAGGAGCGGGACTAGGCACCACGCTCAATCTGCCCTTGCCGCATGCTTCGGACGGCGCCATTGCGTTAGAGCAATGGGATAAGCATCTCACCCCAGCACTGGAGGCATTTGCCCCGGAATTCATCCTTCTTTCCGCCGGGTTCGATGCCCGCATCGATGACCCCATCGGCGGGCTCCGCTGGGATGATGAAACGTTTGCACAAATGACCCGTCGCAGTCGCGCGATCGCGGATCGTTTTGCCCGCGGGCGCATCGTTTCCATTCTCGAAGGCGGCTACAATCCCCAGGGCCTCGCCTGCGCCGCACTCGCCCATCTCAGAGCCTTGCTCTAAAGTTCGTGGACAGGCACGCAGGGCTTTGCTAGTGTCGCTCGTTCAAGCCGACCATGCATCGCCTGTTACTCGCTCTCTGTTTTCTCATGCCACTAGCACTGGCGCAGCCGCTGGTGCCCTCACGCGAGGCCGTGCCCGCCATCGCGCGCGAGTTTCGCGGCACCTGGTGCGCGGTCATTTATAACATCGACTGGCCCAGCTCAAGCAAGCTCTCTGCCGCCGAGCAACAGGCGGAAATGCGCGCCATCCTCGATCGCATGCAGTCGCTGCACATGAACGCGCTGATCTTTCAGGTCCGCCCGCAGTGCGATGCCGTTTATGAATCGGCCAAGGAACCATGGTCACCCTGGCTCACCGGCACCATGGGAAAATCCCCCGGCTACGATCCACTCGCCTTCACCATCCGCGAAGCGCAACTGCGCGGCATCGAGGTGCACGCGTGGTTCAATCCCTTCCGCGCTCTCTCCAACGCGACCGCCAACGCCTCCGCCAGTCACATCACCCGCAGCGCCGCCCATCTCACCAAGCGGTATGAAAATCTCATTTGGTGCGATCCGGCACTGGCCGAGTCACGCAACCGCGCGCTGGCATCCATGCTCGATGTACTGCGACGCTACGATGTGGATGGCATTCATCTCGACGATTACTTTTACCCCTACCCCCAAGGCGGCAAGCGCTTTCCCGATGGACAGAGCAATGAAACGCGGCGAAAAATCGTGGATGCTTTCATGCAACAACTCTACACCGAGGTGAAACGCATCAAACCCTGGGCCCGGGTGGGCATCAGCCCCTTTGGCATCTGGCAGCCCGGCGTCCCCACAGGCACCACCGCCAGCCTGAATGCCTACGAGGATCTCGCCTGCGATGCGCGCAAGTGGCTGCAAAACGGTTGGTGCGATTACCTCGCGCCCCAGCTGTACTGGCGCATCGATGGCCCGCAAAGCTACACGCTTCTGTTAGAGTGGTGGCGCGCGCAGGGCTCCCGCCCGGTCTGGCCCGGCATCGCGTCCTCGCGTATCGGCAGCAGTGAGGACCCCGGGCGCAAGGCTACGGAAATCGTGAATCAATTGCAGCTCAGCCGGAGCATCGGCAACAATCACGCGGGCCACCTGCACTGGAGCGTGAAATCCCTCATGCAGAATCGCGACAACATCAATGAACAATTGAAAACGCGCTACACCGCTCCCGCCCTGGTCCCGCCCATGCCATGGCTCAGCAAGATTGTTCCGCCGGCCCCGCTCGTCAGCGCGCTGCGCGAAGGGGAAAAAATCACCGTGCGCTGGCAAGTGAAGGATCCATCGACCCACAAGATTGTCGTGCAGGTGTGCCGCGCCAAGCAGTGGCACACCATCCGCATCGCTCCTTCTGACAGCGGCGGCATGGTTTTGCCTCTCTGCGATGCCGTCGCCATCACCGCCATCAACCGCTTCGGCAATGCCGCCACGCCCGTGATGCTGCGCCGTCAGTAATCGCCATCCACGACTCCCGTGTCGTATGTCGTAGTCACTCCCAGCGCCTCGGCGGCTTCGATCGCCGCCGATTCCAACAACAAATCCAGTCCATCGAGCAAACGCAGAAAACCCATCAGCCAACGTTGCTCCCGCATCAAGGGAGCCGCTGTCGCCAGCAGATGATCGAGCGCCTGCTGGCGCAAAAACGGCTCCAATCCATAACCCACCATCAGCGCCATCCGATGATGCACCGGATCCAGCACAAACAACACACCGCGATTTTCGCCACCCTTGTGCGCCTCTTGCGCGAGATGGCCGCCATTGAAAATCCAGAAGGCAAACAGCTCGATCGGTTGATCGGGAGTGAAATTGCGCACCACCACATGCAAGTGGATCTGTGGAAAACGCCGTTCCAAATCCCGCACTCTTTCGTTGAGCTTGCGCATCTCGCGCGGTCGCAACAGGGCCGCGGCATCCTCCACCCCGGGCATGATGCGTGGCAAGCTGCCCAGCAAGCGGGACGCCCGGTTCACGTTCAACTGGCACGAGGGGCATTCGAAAGCCTGCTCGTCCAGGGCTGTGCGACAGTAGGGGCAACGCATGCGTGCAAGATAGCAAAGGAATGTTTTGACGACGATACCTAAAATGGGCAAAATCGTGCCATGCCATCACTTGAAGGAAAAGTCGCAGTTGTCACCGGCGGAGGCCGGGGCATCGGTCAGGCCATCGCTATCGCCTTGGCCGAAAAAGGAGCCAAAGTCGCCGTGGTCAGTCGCAGTGCCTCCAGTTGCGGCGCGGTCGCCGACGAGCTGAACGCTCGTTTCCCCGGCAGCGCCAAGGCTTATGCCGTGGACGTCGCCGATCACGAGGCCGTACAGGAACTGGGCAAACAGGTGGTCGCCGATTTCGGCCAGGTCAACATTCTCATCAACAATGCCGGCGTCACGCGCGACGGACTGCTGATGCGCATGAAAGAAGAGGACTGGGATACCGTGCTCGATACCAATTTGAAAGGCGCTTTCAATACCGTCAAATCCTTCATGCGCACGCTGATGAAAGCCAGCGATCCGCGCATCATCAATATCGCCTCGGTGATCGGCCTCATCGGCAATGCGGGTCAGGCGAACTACTCCGCCAGCAAGGCCGGCCTGATCGGCTTCACCAAGGCGGTGGCCCGCGAACTCGCCGGTCGCGCCGTCACCTGCAATGCCGTGGCACCGGGATTCATCACCACCGATATGACGGGCGAGCTGCCGGAAAAAGTGCGCGAGGAAGTCATGGCCAAAATCCCGCTATCGTCCTTCGGCGATCCGAAAGACATCGCCCACGCCGTTCTGTTTCTCGCCAGCGCCGAGGCGCGCTACATCACCGGTCAGGTGCTCGCCGTGGATGGCGGCATGACCATGTAAGGGCAAGCCCATGGAAATCCTCTTGCTACGACACGCCAAAGCAGAACCCCACGGACTCCCCGGTGGCGATTCCGAGCGCGCGCTGATTCCCAAAGGCCTGGAACAAGCGCGCCGCGCCGGCACCTACCTGCGCATGGCGAGCCTGCTGCCGGAAATCATCCTCACCAGCCCGCTCCTGCGTGCGAAACAAACGGCGGAAGCCTTCAGTGAAGCGGCTCACTTGCCCGGTCCCGTGGTGCAATCGTGGCTCTCCATCGGCATGCATCCGGACATCGCCCTGCGCGAGCTTGCCGCCTTTACCGAATTCAAACGCGTCTGCCTCGTCGGCCACGAGCCTGACTTTTCCTCCCTCATCGCCTGGGTCACCAATGGCGAGGGCGGAGCGGTGGAAATCCGCAAAGGATCGCTGTCCCTGATCGAACTGAAGCCCCCCAGCCGCGCGGGAATCTTACGCTTCGTCATCCCCCAGCGCATGATGCAACCCGTAGCTGGCTATCAGCCATCGTTGGAAGACGCCTAAGCAAAAGAGTAGCGAATCGAGTCGACCCCGTCGCGAAGGGAGAAAAGAAAGTTCCTGTCCGTGTCCACATACTCCCCCATCCCGGAGGGACAGAAGAAGGTCGCCATCCGTATCACATTGCTCCCCGTCGCGAAGGGACAAAAGAAGGTCGCCGTCCGTATCACATTGCTCCCCGTCCCGGAGGGACATAAGAAGGTAGCCGGTGGTGCAACCACCGGACCATTCCCCCCATCTCACCCAGCGCTCCGGAGGTGCGCGAGAAACTGCCGCCCGCCCGGATTCCGCATGGCGATGATCGTTGGCCTTCCGATATCCAACCCGCTCTCCCGAGCGTCCGTATATCAGCCTCATTTCTCCCTCTCCGCACGACCTGATCTGTTGCCCTGATATACGAACGGTTTTCTGGGAAATTTCTTGCAGTAACAAGGAAACTCTGGTTCTCTTCCTAACGAAATGCCTACCTGATATAACGGTCAGATGGGCTACGAATAAATACTGTTCGCTGAAGAATATGACGAAACAAACACACTCAGGATTATCATGGAACCTCGGAGGTCTTCTCGGATCGGCCGTTGGCTGCAGCGCTTGGATCGCACTGACTCCGTTCGTTGCAGGGTGGCCTTTGCCTGGGACCGTTGCGGCTCTGGGGTGTGCGAGTCTGATCCTACTTGCCGTTCCGATTGTGTGGACAATGAGGGCTAAGATCGAAGCTCTACAAGGAATGCTCGTCTTTTTGGCCGTAGCCTTTTTAGCCACATCTGGATTTATTCTTTCCGCCCATCTTATGAAGTTGCCGCTACTGGTTTCTTGGCCACCAGCCAAGTCCGCAGATGCTTCAAGCTACTGGTGGATTCTCTCGCTCTTCCCGTTACTGGCTTTGTATTTCTGGTTTATCAACCAATCCACCAGAGCCAACAGCGAATCGGGTCCCCGGGAGTGATTAGCTCCCGGGTCCCACACCACCCTGCGTACGGCTCCGTACAGGGCGGTTCCAATCAGTTTCCCTAAGCTTGCTCAGGGTAGTAAAGTGCGATCCAGATTGCTCTCATGTCAGGAACTCCTTGT
>CANHQJ010000007.1 GCA_947462875.1 Verrucomicrobiia bacterium | reverse complement strand
TGCGCGCATCTTCTTTGTGTATTCTTCGATGCTTTTTTCACTCATACTCATGGCTGGCGCCATGGTGTCTCTATTTATGAGGCAACGGCACTCTCCCAGTCACTCATGGAAATATTTATGGTGTCCGCTTCAATGAGGCAACACGCATGTGATCAATCCCACGAAATTTCCTCGACAACTCTGCGTCAGGCGCCATGATGCCAATCAAGTAACTATCACGGCCATGAAACTTCCATTCGCCCACACATGCGCACTGCTCGCCTGCGGTTCTTTCTTACTGCTCACCCAATGCGCCACCGAAGACACCTACAGCCGCCTCGATGCCAATGCCGATGGCAAATCCACTCGCAAGGAGTTCGATGCCTACATGAAACAAGGTTTTTTCCACCGCATCGATATCGACAATGACCGCTTGATCACCTTTTCGGAATGGCAGGCCTTCAATCCCAAGGTTACCCAATCCCAGTTCCTCAATGCCGATCTCAATCGCGATGGTTACATCAGCCGCGCCGAGTCGGACAAACGGTTCGACCGCGATGGCAGCCTAACGAAACTTTTCAACGTCATCGATGTCGATAAAAACGGCACTCTCAGCAACGAGGAAGCCGCGGCTTTCCGCAGCGCGCTCAATTTGACAAATGCCGCCACCCCGATCGAACGACTGATGAAAGCCGCGCAATCCTACGAGTGATCCACCCGATTCCCCTATGAAACAGCCGCCACTCCCCGCTGAGGAAACGCATCATCGTTTCACCGATGCCATTCTCGAATTGATCGGTCGCATTCCCGACACGAAGGAAGTTCCCATCACCGATACCGCCGCGCGCGCCCGCCAGATCGCCAATGCCGCGGCCGCCAAGGCCGCCACCACCGCCGGTGCCCTCGCCCTGCCACCCGGCCCGCTCGGTTGGCTCACCATCATCCCCGAACTAATGGCGGTGTGGCACATCCAGGGGCAAATGGTCGCCGATCTCGCCGGACTTTACGGCAAGACCACCACGCTTTCGCAAAGCCAAATGCTCTATTGCATCTTTCGCCACGGAGCCGCCATGGCCGTGCGCGACCTCGTGGTGCGCGTCGGTGACCGCTACCTCGTGAAACAGACCACCCAACAGGTCTTGCAACAGGTTGCAAAAAAAATCGGCATCAAACTCACTCAAAAAGGCATCGCCAAAGGTGTCGCGCGCTGGCTCCCGCTCATCGGTGCCGTAGGTGTCGGCGGCTACGCCTACTACGACACCGCCCAAGTCGCCAAAACCGCCATCGAGATGTTTCAAAAAGACATCGATCTGCTGCCAGCAAACCCGCCTCCGTTGCCGGTCACTACGATAGATGTTTGATGATCGCCTGCTTCAGCGCCTCCACCGCGAAGACCAACTCCTCTTCCGTAGCACACAAGGGTGGCATCAGCACGATCGTATCGCGGATCGGCCGCGTCAATAAGCCGAATTCCCGCGCCGCCAGGCACACCCGCGCCCCCGTTTTTTCCTCCGCGGGAAATGCCGAGCCATCCGCCCTGCGCAGCTCAATGCCCGCGATCATCCCACAAACCCGCACCAGATGCCGCGGAAACGCCTCGTGCAGGATACGCGCGAAAAACTCCGCCCTGTGCGGCAGGCGCTCCATCACTTTCTCCGCCGAAAACACGTCGAGGCTCGCCAAGGCCACCGCACAGCCCAACGGATTCGCCGTATAACTATGTCCATAGTAGAAGACATTTTCCGGCCCCTCGAACGCCCGGTGGATCGTCTCCCTGGTCATGGTGGCCGCCAGTGGCAGATAGCCCCCCGTCAGGCCTTTGGCGAGACAGAGAAAATCCGGCACCACGCCCTCCCGCTCACACGCGAACATCGTCCCCGTCCTGCCGAAGCCCGTCATCACTTCATCCAGAATCAAATGCACGCCGGTGGCATCGCACCACTCGCGCAGCTCGCGCAACATCCCTGCCGGCCACAGACGCATTTGATTGACGCCCTGGATCAGCGGTTCGATGATCACCGCCGCGATCTCGCCAGCGTCCAGCGCGCGCAGCTCTGACAGGTCACGAACAAAACTCACCGGCATCCCGAATTTCCGAAAGCGTTCGAAAAACAAACTCACGCCGCCCAGCGAGGCCGCGCCCATGGTGTCGCCGTGATAGGCATTGTCAAACGCCACCAACCGCGTCCGCTCGGGCGCACCGGTTTGCATCCGGTACTGCAAGGCCATTTTCACCGCGCACTCGACAGCGGTAGAGCCATCATCGGAAAAAAACACCCGCGTCAACGTATCGGCCGGGAAAAAACCGCACAACCGCGCCGCCAATTCGGAAGCACGCGGATTCGCGAATCCCAGATACGAGGTATGCGCCACCTGCGCCAACTGCTCTTGCGCCGCGGCATTCAGCACGGGATGCGCGTGACCGTGAATGTTCGTCCAGATCGAGGAATTGCCATCGAAGTAGCGCCGCCCCTCGGAATCCCACAACCACACTCCTTCGCCGCGCACCAGCATCAGCGGTTCGAACTCCGGATCGCACCAGGCGCGCTGATCCGTGAAGGGATGCCAGCAATGCCGCCTATCCCACGCGAGCCATTGCTGCGTCTGTTCATTCATCGGCAGGCTCACTCTTGATGCCAAAATCCTTTTCAAGCATCTTGTCGATCTTCTCGATGATGCTCCACGATCCCCTCTTCCGTTGGTAACGTTTCCACAAAATATCGCGCAAGGTCAGCCACAGTTCGGCATCCGGATGCGGGATCTGCTCCCAGTCGGGATCCGTCTTGAGAGTTTTCTGGAACTTCCAGGACCCCGCATGATACGTCGCCCGGAAATAGCGGGTTCCCTCTTCCTTGCTCTTCACCCGCCATTCATGTGCCTCCATGCCGCCATCATGCCACGCAACAGGGGCTCATTGGCAATGAAAAAAATCACGACAAGACAAGAACATGCGCACACTGCTCAGCTGATCCAGCTTTTTGCCAATGCCACAATGCAGGCGAGAATTAGCACGATGCTCACCCAACCCGCCGCACGCGACCAAGGCCCCTGCCGTGACTCACCCATGATCGTTGCATCACTTGCGAGTCGTTGCAGCGCGATCACATGCAGAGGCAGCAGCACCGCGTTCACCACCTGGCTCATGTAGATCAGAGGAATCAGCGGCAACCCCGGCAACGATACGACGCTAACCGAGGCAATCGTCAATCCGATGAACGCAGCATAAAACCACTGAAAATGACGCGAGTCCAGGTCGAGTGACGCCGGTTCACCCACGCCCTCGGCAATGGAATAAGCCGTGGCGATCGGCACGATGGCCGCCGCGAGCAGCGAAGCTCCCAACAATCCGGCGCCGAAGATCACTGTCGCAAAGCGGCCTGCCAGCGGCTCCAACGCCTTCGCCGCATCACCCGCATCCTGAATATGCACCCCCGCCTGATGCAGCGTCGACGCGCAGGCGACAGCGATGGCGAGTCCAATCACCCCGGTGAGCACCGAGCCGATCACGACATCCCAGCGCGCCCAGCGCAACGTTTCCAGCGTGATCTTTTTGTCCACCGCGTAGGATTGGATGAAGGCCAGCCCCCACGGAGCGAGCGTCGTGCCAAGAGCGGCCGCGATGGCAATCCAACCCGCCGCACTTCCGGGCATGTGCGGCACCACGGAGTAATGCCACACGGCACCCCAGTCCGGCGCGGCGAGGAAGCCATCCACGATGTAGAGCGCCAGCATCGCGGAGATCACGAGCAGCACACGCTCCACGCGATGGAATGATCCCAGCACCACGACGAGCGAAATGAGCACGCCCGCCACCGGTGCGCTGATCCACGACGGGATGCCCACCAGTCCGCCCGCTGCCGAGATGCCGGCGTACTCGGCGCAGATCGTACCGAAGTTGGCAAAAAGCAAGCCACCGACGGCGAAGTAGCCCGCACCACGCCCCCATTTTTCGCGGATGATGCCTACGAATCCTTTGCCTGTCGCCGCACCGATGCGCACGGCCATCAAATGGAACTGTATCAGCAGCACTGTTGATGCCGGAATGATCCACAACAGCTGATAACCAAACTCCGCGCCCAACACGGAATAGGTGGTGATGCCCGCAGGATCATCATCCGAAAGCCCCGCCAATAACCCGGGTCCCAGCACTGCCAGGAACGCCATCCACGCGCCACGGCCCGAACGCATCAGCGCCGCAAAACGCAAGCCGATGCCATGCCTCAGATGCGCCACCGCGTGCGGCGGCGCATGTTGCTGTTTTCTGCGCTGTAGGATACGCTTGTGTAACATAATGATTGCCCCCTCGATCCAACGTCACGTCATCAACCAATCGATGTATGAGTGCATGAACACACCTGCGCAATACGGTGCTGACACACCAATTTGAGCAACTACTTCAGGAAATTTGATTTTTTCATCGTATGGTTCGGGTTGATGTTTTCACACCCGGGGGTAAGCGCAACCGATGCCATGGGACACTCCTCACGGAACATCACGGGATGATGGGCAATAAAAAACGCTGGCCTTTCCCATGACAACATGCCGCCGCCGTGACGGACGTCTCGCCGCGGGTAGGCTCGGAAGAAGAGCAGATTCCGCGAAACACTTGTTGCGCTCCCTGCCCCGTTCATTACCATTTCGCCAAGATGAGTGTGAAGATTGCATTGGTCACAGGAGCCAGCAAAGGCATAGGGCGCGGCATCGCCTACGGTCTGGCGGACGCAGGATGGGACGTGGCGATCCATTACCATACGGATGCCGCCGGAGCCGATGAGACGAGGCAGGTCATCGAGGACAAAGGGCGCCGCTGTTGCACCATCGGTGGCGATGTGGGAGAAAAGTCCGATGTCGAACGCATGTTTGCCGCGGTGATCACCGAGTTCGGGCAGCTCGATTGCCTCGTCAATAACGCCGGACGCCAAACCTGGTCATCGTTGCTGGAACTCTCGGAAGTGGACTGGGACAAAACCATCAAAACCAACCTGAAGGGCAGCTTTCTCTGCACCCAGGCGGCGGCGAATATCATGAAAAATCAGGGTCGCGGCGGCTCCATCGTCAATATCGGCTCCGGTGCGAACAAAGAACCTTTTCTCAACCTCGTGGACTACTGCGCATCGAAAGGCGGGCTCGATCAACTCACCCGCGTCAGCGCATGCGAGCTGGGACAGTATCGCATTCGCGTGAACTGCGTCGCCCCCGGAGCGATCGAGATCGAGCGCACCCGCGAGGAATCGGAGGACTACGCCGGCACCTGGTCCGCCCTGACCCCGATGGGCCGCATCGGCCTGCCCGCGGACGTGGCCCGCATGGTCGTGATGCTCGCGGACGATGCCTCGGATTTCATCACCGGCCAAACCATCTACATCGACGGCGGTCTATGGACCAAAACCCAGTGGCCGTACCAAGCCGAGTAGCGGCAGTAAGAAGAATAATTACATTGCCAATCAAGATTCCAAGCCATTCGTCTTGGCGAATTTCATCATTTCCTCTAACAGATCATCAAAATGATTGTCGAAAATGTCGTTGTGTCCGCCGTTTGGTAACAGCAACCAGGTTTTATCGTCGCTCGGGCATTGGTCAAACAAAGCCCGTCCCTGTGAGCTGGGAATCACGCGATCATTTTCCCCATGAATGATCAGCAAAGGTGTCTGGATGGAGGTGATCGTTTGTTCATTCGGAAACATATCGCCGAAAAAAATCGGCACCCGTGTCACGGATTGAAACGCTGACCGGAACGGCGAGATGAGAATCAAACCCGCGTGATCATATTGTTGAGCGAGGGCTAACGAGGGACCGCAGCCGACGGAACGACCTACGATGATCACCCTCTCCGCTGGGACACCAAGCGTTTCACGTAAGAATTTCCAAGCGGTTTCCGCCGATGCATTGACGGATGCTTCCGTAGGAGCACCTTCAGACATTCCGTAGCCCGGAAAATCATAGGCAAAAACGCCACACCGCGCATGCTGCCATAGATCGAAGACCCAATCATAGGCGGAAAGATCCTCCGCATTTCCATGAGAGAAAAAGATTACAGGAGCTTTGTCATGGGGAGGTTTTAGCCACGTGTAAGCGATCGCCGAGCCGCTTCCCTGTTTGATCACATGGTAGCGAGCCTTATCAAGTTCATAGCCCCGAGCAGGTGGGCGAAAGAGCAATTTGTGCCCGAAAAAATACGCGATGATCGCCAGCAAACAATAGATCCACAACAACGAGACAAACGGCCGTTTCCACGACCATTTGCCCAGCAATCGTTGTTTCCAGTTCATCCTCAAACGATGCTGTATGGCGGGGCGTTTGGCAATCCATAGGTCTCTCATCAGCTCAAATTTTTCGCAATTGGAGAGGAAGAGATGATAGCCCCCAACGAAGCGCCCATGCGCCCAATCCCCGCGAGTCGACATGGAGCTTCGTCCCAAAAGCTACGTCTAGGCAAAACAGTGTAACGAAAAACGCCCGCCCTCGTGAGAAGGCGGGCGTTTGTGAGAGATGACTGATTACGCGGTGATCGCGGATTCGTCTTCTTCGATCAGGTCGCTCTCGGGGGCGACGAAGATCGGTTCCGGTTCCTCCACGGTGAACTCGACTTCGACTTCGCGGTGGCGGTTGAAGCCGGTGCCCGCAGGGATCAGGTGACCCATGATGACGTTTTCCTTGAAGCCGTTGAGGTAGTCCACTTTGCCCAAGGTCGAGGCCTCGGTGAGCACGCGGGTGGTGTCTTGGAACGAAGCGGCCGAGATGAACGATTCCGTCTCCAACGATGCCTTCGTGATGCCCAACAGAACCGGTTCACCTTCCGCAGGCTTGCCGCCGTTGGCGATGATCTGATCGTTGATGCGTTGGAAGGTGGTCTTCTCGACTTGATCGCCCCAGAGGAAATCATCGGCATCGCCGGGATCGGTGATCTTCACCTTGCGCAGCATTTGGCGCACGATGACTTCGATGTGCTTGTCGTTGATTTCCACGCCTTGCACACGATAGACCGACTGCACTTCGTTCACCAAGTGTTCCTGGAGTTCGCGAGCGCCGCAGGCTTCGAGCAAGTCTTCGGGAGAAACCGAACCTTCGGTCAAATGGTCACCGCGGGAGACGCGGTCGCCTTCGGTAACGATGATGTGTTTGCCCATCGGTACCAAGTGCTCCATTTCCTCGCCGGTTTGCGCGTCGGTGACGATCACGCGCTTCTTGGCACGGATGTTGTTGCCGAAGGAAACGATACCGTCGATCTTGGCAATGACACAAGCGTCCTTCGGTTTGCGGGCTTCGAACAATTCCGCCACCCGTGGAAGACCACCGGTGATGTCCTTGGTGCGAGCCACCTTACGAGGAGTCTTGGCCAGCATGGTGCCGCCTTTGACGAGTTCGCCTTCTTTCACCGAAAGGCGGGCGCCCACGGGAATCGAATAGCTGGCGATGATTTCATCGGTCTTCGCATCGCGGATGACGACTTGCGGGTGCAGGTCTTCTTTGTGCTCGGTGACCAGCATGCCCTTCTTGCCCGTTTCCTTGTCGGTCTCGGTCTGGACGGTGATGCCCTTGATCATGTCGCGGAATTCCACTTTACCGGATTTCTCGGTGAGAATCGGCACGTTGTATGGATCCCATTTCGCCAGCACGTCGCCTTTTTTCACGTCCTCACCGTCTTGCACGGGGATGAACGAACCGATGACGATGGGATGGCTTTCGAGCTCGAGACCTTCCTTGTCGCGCACGGACACGCTGCCGTTTTTGTTCAGAGCGACCCAGCCTTCCGGCGAGTGCACCACACGCAGGTCTTTGTAAACCAAACGACCGGTGTTTTTCGCATTGATGATGGGCTGCTTGAAGGCAGACGACGCCACACCACCGACGTGGAACGTACGCATCGTCAACTGCGTGCCGGGCTCACCGATCGACTGCGCGGCGATGATGCCGACAGCTTCACCGATCTTGGCTGGCTTGCACGAGGCAAGGTTGAGGCCGTAGCACTTAATGCAGCAACCGCGTTTCGATTCGCAGGTCAGCACGGAGCGGATGCGGAACTTGTCATAGTTGAGATTTTCGATGGCCTTCGAGGCTTTCTCGGAAATGATTTCGTCAATATCAACGATGGTGTCACCGGTGACAGGATCAACGACTTTTTGCAGCGCCACACGACCGTAGATACGCATCGCGAGTGTTGCCACTTCTTCGTCGCCATCATAGATCGGAGCCACGCTGATGCCGCTGACGGTGCCGCAATCCTCTTCGGTCACGATCACGTCCTGCGCCACGTCCACGAGCTTACGAGTCATGTAACCCGAGTCCGCCGTTTTCAGAGCGGTGTCGGAGAGACCTTTACGGGCACCGTGAGTGGAGATGAAATACTCGAGCACCGAGAGACCTTCGCGGAAGTTCGCGGTGATCGGGCGTTCGATAATTTCGCCGGAGGGCTTGGCCATCAGACCGCGCATACCGCCGAGCTGTTTGATCTGGCTCTTGTTACCCCGCGCGCCGGAGTCCACCATCATGAACAGCGGAGAAATGCCGGCCTTGCCTTCGTTGTGCTCGATCTTGCGATAGAGGTGGTTGGCGATTTGGTCGGTGGCCTGGGTCCAGATGTCGATGACCTTCTGATAGCGCTCGCCATCGGTGATGATACCGTTGCGATACTGCTTGGTGACTTTTTCCACTTCGACGTAGGCGTTCGCGATGATCGCTGGTTTTTCTTCAGGAATCACCATATCGACGATACCGACCGAGCAACCCGAGCGCGAAGCTTCGCGGAAGCCGAGGTTTTTCAGCGCGTCGAGCGTTTCCACCGTGCCGCGTTGACCGGCGACCTGGTAGCAGCGCCAGATGACGTCGGACATCTGCTTCTTGCCCACCGTGTGGTTGATGAAGCCCATGCCGTCCGGCCAGATTTCGTTGAAACGCACGCGACCGGGAGTGGTCTCGATGATTTTCGCTTCCTTGTTGCCGTAATGCGTGTCCTTGCCGAAGTCCTTGTTGCGAATGCGGATCCAGGAGTGGTAGGCCACCTTGCGCGAGGCGATGGCGAACTCCACTTCATCCGTGCTTTCGAACAGAGGCAGGTGAACATTCTTATCGCGCTCCCGATCCTTATCGGTGCGGATCGGCGCCCAGGTGAGGTAGTAGGAACCGAGAATGATGTCCTGCGAAGGAACCGTGATCGGGCGACCGCTAGCAGGCGAGAAGATGTTGTTTGGCGCCAGCATGAGCTGACGGCACTCCATCTGCGCTTCCACCGAGAGCGGCACGTGAACGGCCATTTGGTCACCGTCGAAGTCGGCGTTGAACGCGGTACAAACGAGCGGATGGACGCGGATGGCTTCGCCTTCGATGAGCTTCGGCTCGAAGCCCTGGATCGAGAGACGGTGCAGCGTGGGAGCGCGGTTGAGCAGGATCGGGTGACCTTTGGTGACTTCCGCGAGGATGTCCCAGACTTCCTTGGTCTTGCGATCGATCATCTTCTTCGCCGAGCGAACCGTATGGCAATAGCCGAGTTCTTTCAGGCGGCGGATGATGAACGGTTCGAACAAGGCGAGTGCCATTTTCTTCGGCAGACCGCACTGGTTGAGTTTGAGATCGGGACCGATCACGATGACCGAACGGCCGGAGTAGTCGACGCGTTTGCCGAGAAGGTTCTGACGGAAACGACCGCCTTTGCCCTTGAGCATGTCGGACAGCGACTTGAGCGGACGGTTGCCCGCGCCAGTGACCGCACGACCGTGACGACCGTTGTCGAACAAGGCATCCACCGCTTCCTGGAGCATGCGTTTTTCGTTGCGGATGATCACGTCAGGAGTCTTCAATTGCAGAAGATTCTTCAGACGGTTGTTGCGGTTGATCACGCGGCGATAGAGATCGTTCAGGTCGGACGTCGCAAAACGACCGCCTTCGAGTGGCACCAGCGGACGGAGGTCCGGCGGGATCACGGGCAGCACGTTCAGCACCATCCACTCCGGACGCGAGCGTGAGCCGTGGAAGCCTTGGGTGATTTTCAGACGCTTGGCGAGCTTCTTGCGGTTCTGCTTGGAACGCGTGGCGGCCAATTGCTGCGTCAGGTCCACGATCAGCGAGGGCAGATCGATTTGGCTGAGCAGGTCTTGGATCGCTTCGGCACCCATGCGGGCGCGGAAGGCGGACTCGCCGTAGGCGTCCTCGGCTTCGCGCAATTCGGTCTCGGTCAGCAACTGACCCAAGGTCAGGTTGGTGGTGCCGACATCCGTCACGACGAAATCTTCATAATAAATGATGCGCTCGAGCTGACGGGCCGTGATGTCGAGCATCAGGCCGATGCGCGATGGCATGCATTTGTAGAACCAGATGTGCGATACGGGCACGGCGAGCTCGATGTGGCCCATGCGCTCGCGACGAACGCGAGAGAGAGTCACCTCGACCCCGCAACGGTCGCACACCACGCCCTTGTGCTTGATGCGCTTGTATTTGCCGCAAGCACACTCCCAGTCACGGGTGGGTCCGAAAATCCGCTCGCAAAACAAACCGCCTTTTTCCGGTTTGAAGGTACGGTAGTTGATGGTTTCCGGGTTTTTCACCTCGCCTTTCGACCAGGACCGGATGATGTCCGGTGCCGCCACGGTGATGGCGATTTGATCGAATTGTTCGGTCTTCTCCTCAACTCCAAAAAGTTCACGTAAGTTAGTTTCAACGCTCATAGAAAATAGATTGTTAGTAGTTCAGTTCGGGTTAGGGATTAGAGAGTGAGGTCATCGAGGGAGAAGTCATCCACGCCACCAGTGACGCCGGAGCCCTGATTGCTGCCGCGTTTGCCGGGGCGCACATCGAGTCCGAGGGATTGCATTTCCTTGATGAGAACGTTGAAGGACTCCGGGGTGCCGGCTTCCAGGTTGTTATCGCCTTTGACGATCGCCTCGTAGATGCGGGTACGGCCCATGACATCGTCCGATTTGACCGTGAGCAATTCTTGCAACGTGTAAGCGGCGCCGTAGGCTTCCAGAGCCCAGACCTCCATCTCACCGAAGCGCTGGCCACCGTATTGCGCTTTACCACCCAGCGGCTGCTGCGTGACAAGGCTGTAGGGACCAACGGCACGTGCGTGAATCTTATCGGCAACCAAGTGACCGAGTTTCAGCATGTAAATGTAGCCGACCACGACAGGGTTGTGGAAAGCATCGCCCGTGCGGCCATCATAGAGTGTCGATTTGCCACCCATGGTGCCGTCCTTGCCATCGCCGATCCAGGTGAAGCCGCGACCTTCGGGCTCGCCCTTCTTGCGCTCGCGGACTTTGCCGTTGTCGCCAATCAACTTGACGCCATCGACGCGCTTGGCCTCGGACATGAATTCCCAGATGCGTTCCTCTTTGATACCGTCGAAAATCGGAGTCGCCACCGTGAAGCCGAGTGCTTTTGCCGCCACACCGAGGTGGGTTTCGAGCACCTGACCGACGTTCATCCGCGAAGGCACGCCGAGCGGGTTGAGCACGATTTCCACCGGAGTGCCATCGTGAAGGAAAGGCATGTCTTCTTCGGGAACGATCGTGGCAACAACACCTTTGTTACCGTGACGACCAGCCATCTTGTCACCGATCGAAAGCTTGCGCTTGGCGGCGATGAAGACTTTCACTTCCTTGATGAGACCGGACTCGACTTCGTCACCGGCTTCCATCTGATCGAGGCGACGCTCGCGCTCGCTGTCAACTTCGGCAAAACGGGGCTCGAACGAAGTGATGATCTCGATGATCTTGTTGCGGATCGGGCTGGGGTCGATTTCGATGTGGTCAAACACCGAAGCCAGCTTGCGCAGCAGCGTCTTGGTGATCTTGCGGTTCGAAGGAATGATGATCTCGCCGGACTGTGCATTGACGACGTCGAGCGGGATTTTCTCACCGAGCAGGATGTCGGAGAGTTTCTCCGTCAATTGATCATAGAGCTGATCTTTTTTCTTCTTGTGCTCGTCGTTGACCTTCTTGAGCTGCTTCTTGATCTCGTTCGGATCAATCTTGCTGTCGCGGCGCGCGGCGCTGCCGTGGCTGGAAACGCGAACGTCTTGCACGATGCCGGTTACGCCCGAAGGAACGCGCAGCGAGGTGTCTTTAACGTCGGCGGCTTTTTCACCGAAGATGGCGCGCAGAAGGCGCTCTTCCGGGGCGAGTTCGGTCTCGGACTTCGGCGTGATTTTGCCAACGAGAATATCGCCGGGCTTGACCTCGGCACCGATGCGGATGATGCCATCGTGGTCGAGGTTTTTCAGTGCTTCTTCCCCGACGTTCGGGATGTCACGAGTGATTTCTTCCGGTCCCAGTTTCGTATCGCGAGCGGCGACATCGAACTCGGAAATGTGGATCGAGGTGTAAATATCCTCTTTCGCGACTTTTTCCGAAATGACGATGGCATCCTCGAAGTTGTATCCGTTCCAGGGCATGAAGGCCACGAGAACGTTGCGGCCGATGGCGAGCTCGCCATTTTCCGTGTTCGGGCCGTCGGCCAGCACGTCACCTTTTTTGATCTTCTGACCACGGCGCACGATGGGCTTCTGGTTGATGCAGGTGCTGGCATTCGAGCGCATGAACTTGCGCAGCGGATAGGCCATGATGCCTTTGTCGACATTCGTTTTCACGCACTCGGCATCCGAGAGGAATTTTTCATCGGCCACGGGCAGCTTGCCATCGAGCGTGGTGACGATGATCTCCGCGGTCGCCGCGGCAACGATGCCATCGGCTTCGGCCACCACCACAGCGCGCGAGTCGCGGGCGGCTTTGGCTTCGAGACCGGTGCCCACGAGTGGCGCTTCGGAAACAAGCAATGGCACGCCTTGGCGCTGCATGTTCGATCCCATCAACGCGCGGTTGGCGTCGTCGTGCTCGAGGAAAGGAATCAGACCGGCGGCTACCGAAACGAGCTGCTTCGGCGAAACGTCCATGTATTCGACATCATTCGGGCCCACCTCGATGAACTCGCCGCCTTTTTCACGGGCGGTGATGCGCTCGTTCTGGAACTTGCCGGTCTTGTCGATCGGGTTGTTCGCCTGAGCGATGTGGAATTTTTCTTCTTGGTCGGCGGAAAGGTACTCAATCTCGTTCGTGACCTTGCCGTTTTTGACCTTGCGGTAGGGAGTTTCGATGAAACCGAACTCGTTAATGCGAGCATAGGTACACATCGAGTTGATCAGACCGATGTTCGGACCTTCCGGAGTTTCAATGGGGCACATGCGGCCGTAGTGGGACGGATGAACGTCACGCACTTCGAAGCCGGCACGGTCGCGGTTCAGACCACCAGGTCCGAGGGCGGAGAGACGACGCTTGTGCGTCAGCTCGGCCAGCGGGTTGGTTTGGTCCATGAACTGGGAAAGCTGGCTGCGGCCGAAGAAGTCGCGCACCACGGCGCTGAGCGCTTTCGGGTTGATGAGCTTCGAGGGCATCATGCCTTCGATGTTCACGTCGAACAACGTCATGCGCTCCTTGACCAAACGCTCCGTACGGGCGAGGCCGATGCGGCACTGGTTGGCGAGCAATTCACCGACAGCCCGCACACGACGCGAACCAAGGTGATCGATGTCGTCGATGACGCCGTCGCCTTTTTTCAGTTTGAGAATGTATTTCACCGCGCCGAGGAAGTCCTCCGGTGCCATGATGCGGGTGTCCCCTGCTACGTTAAGATCAAGCTTCTGGTTGATCTTGTAGCGGCCCACGCGGGTGAGGTCGTATTTTTTCGGATCGAAGAACAGACGCTTCAGCAGAGCCTTCGAGTTCGAGGCTGTTGGCGGATCGCCCGGGCGCAGTTTGCGATAGATGTCTTTCAGCGCGCTGTCCTCATCGTGTGCCGGATCCTTGCGCAGCGATTTGATCAAAATTTCGTCCTCGCGGGCATCGATCACTTCCACTGACTTGTGGCCGAGTGCGATCAATTGACGCACGATGCCGATGGTGAGCGGCTCGTAGGCCTTGGCCACCACCAATTCGCCGTCCATGATGTCCTCGAAAGGCACCTTGTGACCGAGTTCATGCTCATCGAGATTGTCGTTGAGCTTGAGCGTTTCCGGGGTGTAAAATTCGTTGATGATCTCGCGATCCGTCGAATAGCCGAGGGCGCGCAGGAACGTGGTCGCAAGGAACTTACGACGGCGGCGGCGGCGATCCAGGTAAACGTAGAGAAGGTCGTTCGTATCGAACTGCACTTCCAGCCAGGAACCGCGGTCAGGAATGATGCGGAACGAGTGCAGCGTCTTGCCATTCAAGTGCTGCGACGTTTCAAAGCAGATGCCGGGAGAACGATGGAGCTGGGAAACGATCACACGCTCGGCACCGTTGATGATGAAGGTGCCGCGGCGGGTCATCATGGGCAGTTCGCCCATGTAAACGCGCTCTTTTTTGCTGCCGGACTCGTCCTTGAGGCGGAAAGTCACATACAGCGCCGCGCTGAAGGTTTCGCCGTGGCGCAGCGAATCGAGAGAGGTTACTTTCGGGTCCTCGATGTCATAGCTGAGGAAATCGAGGGTGATCGACTCGTCATAGGACTTGATCGGAAACACCTCATGGAACACGGCCTGAAGTCCGGTGTTCGTGCGCTCCGATGGGGCGATCTCCTTTTGCATGAACTCCTCGTAGGAGCGGCTTTGCACCTCGATCAGGTTGGGTGGTTCGATGACTTCCTCAAATTTTCCAAAATAGAGACGTTCAGACATAATAGTATTCAGTTGGTGGTGCTAGCAAGTTGAGCCCGATCCGGGATACGGTTCGGGCGAGGACAGGTTCAGGAGATTTTGTTTCGAATCGAGATCGGCGGGAATGGTCGCATGCGGAGGAAGGAAAATTCGTCAGGGGAGTGACAACTCGCGCCGGTTTCGGTTGGGGAAATTCCCCGTGGCCGCCGGAGCGGCCACGAGGAGAAATCCGATGGTTGGAATTACTTGAGTTCGACTTTTGCGCCAGCTTCTTCGAGCTTTTTCTTGGCGGCATCGGCAGCGTCTTTGGCAACGCCTTCGAGCACCTTGGCGGGTGCGCTTTCCACCAATTTCTTGGCGTCGGCGAGACCGAGTCCGGGAGCCACTTCGCGCACTGCCTTAATGACAGCGATCTTGTTGGCGCCGCCGTCAGTGATGACGACATCGAATTCGGTTTTCTCTTCAGCGGCTTCTGCAACCGGGCCAGCCGCAGCAACTGCGGTCGGTGCGGCAGCGGAAACGCCCCATGCTTCTTCCAATTTTTTAACGAGGTCGGCAGCTTCCAGAACGGAAAGCTTGCCGAGTTCTTCTACGAGTTTGTCTAGGTCAGCCATTGTATTGTGTTTGTGCGGTATCGTCGCACCCGGAAGCCTCCGGGCATTTCAGACTGGCAGCCACCAGCCCGACGAGGAACCATTTTCGTGTTCAGGGAGACTTGCCGGGGCGCCTCTCCCATCAGTTCAAAGGGATTCCGAGGGTGTTTAGTCTTCGGGGTTGAATTTTTTCTTGATGATGCGAGCGATGCGTGAGCCGGGCTCGTTGATCGTGCCGAGCAACTGGGACAGCACGGACTCGCGGGAAATGATGCTGGAGATCGCTTTCAGCTTCTCGGAGTCGAGGATTTGTCCACCGAGCACGCCGACTTTCATCGATGGCTTCTTGAACTCTTTCTCGAAGTTGCTGATCGCTTTGGCAGCGGCGAAAATTTCGCTTTGTCCGCTGATGAAAGCGGTCTGACCCACCAAGCTATCGCTGATGTCAGGCAGACCGGCTTCCGCCATGGCCTGGCGCAGGTAGGTGTTCTTGGCGACATGGCACTCGGCACCAGCGGCGTTGAGACGGTTGCGCAGTTCGGAAAACTGCGGCACGGTCATGCCGGTGTAGTCGATGACGATGACGTAAGGAGAGTTGTTGACCTGCTCCTGCAATGCGTCGATGATGATTTTCTTATCGGGATTCATAATAAATTGCTAGGGCTGGGGATTAGGCGGTGACTTTGGTGTAAACGGAGGATTCCAACTCCAGACCGGGAAGCATGGTCGCGGCGATGGTCACGCTTCGCATGTAGTTTCCTTTGGCGGTAGCTGGCTTGGCGCGCACGACGCTGTCGATGAAAGCGCTCGCGTTTTCAGCGATGGCTTCGCTCGAGAACGAAAGTTTGCCCACCGAAGCGGCGATGTTGCCGTTTTTGTCCAGCTTGTAGTCGATACGACCGGCTTTCACTTCCTTGATCGCCTTGGCGGTATCGTCGGTGACGGTGCCGGTTTTAGGATTCGGCATCAGGCCGCGAGGACCAAGAACACGGGCGATCTTACGCACTTCGGTCATGGCGTCGGGAGTGGCGATGGCGACATCGAAATCGGTGAAACCACCTTGCACCTTGGCGATCAGGTCTTCGTAACCGACGTGATCCGCACCTGCTTCGAGGGCGGCTTTGGCGGCGTCACCTTGGGCGAAAACGGCCACGCGGACGTTACGACCGGTGCCATGAGGCAGGGCGACCGAGCCACGGACCATCTGGTCGCTCTTGCGGGGATCCACACCGAGGTGGATCGAGACCGTCACGGCGGGGTCAAATTTGGGAGCGGGAAAACTTTTGATCGTTTCCACGGCGGCACTGAGGCCATACGGCTTTGATTTGTCGATCAAAGCCACAGCTTTTTGGTATCGTTTGCTACGTTGTTTGGACATGATTGCGTGTGGTTGGCAGTGATGGCGGATCTGCGGAAACAGACCCTCCTGCGGTGCCAGGGCGGTGAAACCCCGGCGAGAGTATTACATTCCTTCGACCTCGATGCCCATTTGACGGGCGGTGCCGGCGAGAATGCGAGCGGCAGCTTCCGGATTTTTGGTGTTGAGGTCGGGCATCTTGCGATTCACGACTTCCATCAATTTCTCCTTGGTGAGCTTGGCGACTTTGACCTTGTGCGGCTCCTTCGATCCCGAAGCGATGCCAGCGGCTTTTTTCAGCAAGTTGCCAGCGGGTGGCTGCTTGGTGACGAAGCTGAACGACTTGTCTTTATAGACCGTGATGACCACGGGAAGCACATCGCCTGCTTGCGATTGCGTGGAAGCGTTGAACTCCTTGCAAAACGCCATGATGTTCACGCCACGCTGACCGAGGGCCGGGCCGACGGGAGGAGACGGGTTGGCAGCGCCTGCAGGGATTTGCAATTTGATGAATCCGGTAATTTCTTTAGCCATGACTAGGGATGTGTGTGATTGTGAGTGAGTGAGACCGTTGATTTGCCGAAGCACCGGAACGGGACCGGCAGCGTTTCATCAGGCACGCTCGACCTGCCAGAATTCCAAATCCACCGGAGTGGAGCGGCCGAAGATCGTGACCGCCACGCGCAGCTTGCCGCGCTCAGGGTCAATTTCCTCGACGATGCCGTTTTGGCTTTCAAAGGGACCATCAGCCACACGCACGGTGTCGCCGACTTCAAAAATGATCGAGGGGCGCACGCTGTCTTCACGTTCGCGCATCTGCGCCAGCAGCGCCTCGACTTCGCGGGCACGCATCGGCACCGGACGATCCTTCGTGCCGGCAAAGCCAATCACGCCGTCCATCTCTTTGAGAAAATACCAGGTTTTTTCGATCAACTGATTCGATTCATCGAACAGATTCATGTTGACGATGATGTAGCCTGGGAAAAATTTGCGACGCGACTCGGTTTTTTTGCCCTTGCGCACTTCGGACACCGTCTCCATGGGCACGAGTGCGTCAAAGACGTAATCGCCGAGCTCCTGCTCCTTCGACTCACGCATGATGCGTTCACGCACCTTGGCCTCCTGGCCGGAAAGGACGTGGACGACATACCATTGATTCTTGTTTTGTGTGGCGGAGGACATTGGGATGAGAGAAAAAATCGGGCAAATAAGAAACTGCGCTTCTGCGTCGCGGGGCGGAAATTGTTACGATGCGAAGAAGGTAGTCAAGAAAGAAAGTGCTTTTGTCAAAAATAAATCCCAAAAATTGACGAATCCCGCCAATAGGACCATGGCGATGAGCACTACCACGGTGGAATCGACCAGCTCTTTGTATTTTTTGAGACCCTTGATCTTTGGATCGGACTCCCATGGCCAACTGGCTTTTTTGAGTTCGCCGGTGACTTCGCTGATGAATTTGGAAATGTTCACGGTAAAATGGAGGAAACGTTAGGAAAAACTAGGGTTTGCAGTGGCACGGCGGGAGGGACTCGAACCCCCAACACTCGGTTTTGGAGACCGATGCTCTACCAATTGAACTACCGCCGTAGAAATCACTGCTAGGATTTTAGCTGAATCGGAGGCACCCGGGAAATTGCTCCCAAGTGCCTCCTGACGGGCTTAACTTAGACGACTTAACGCCTAAGTAAAGCAAATCTTTTCAGATTAATCCAAGATGTCGGCCACACGACCGGCACCCACGGTGCGACCACCTTCGCGGATAGCGAAACGCATGGTCTTCTCGAGGGCGATCGGCATGATCAGCTCGATGGTCAACTCAACGTTGTCACCAGGCATCACCATTTCCACGCCGTCCGGAAGCTTGATGCTGCCGGTAACGTCTGTGGTGCGGAAGTAGAACTGTGGACGATAGTTCGAGAAGAACGGGGTGTGACGGCCACCTTCTTCTTTGGAGAGAACGTAGATCTCGCCTTTGAAGTTTTTGTGTCCTTTCACGGTGCCTGGCTTGGCGATCACTTGGCCACGCTCCACGTCGTTTTTCTTGAGACCGCGAACGAGCAGACCGACGTTGTCACCGGCACGACCTTCGTCGAGGAGTTTGCGGAACATTTCGATGTCGGTAACGGTGGTTTTCTGCGTGTCGCGGATACCAACGATTTCGACTTCTTCCATCTTCTTGATGATACCACGCTCCACACGACCGGTGCAAACGGTTCCACGACCTTCGATCGAGAACACGTCTTCCACAGGCATGAGGAAGGTTTTGTCAATCGGACGCTCAGGAAGCGGGATGTAGCTGTCAACAGCGGCCATCAGCTTGTTGATCGCCTCTTTGTAGGTGGCGTCACCTTCGAGAGCGCGCAGAGCGGAACCGCGAACGACAGGAATGTCGTCACCTGGGAATTCGTAGGTCGAGAGCAGGTCGCGCACTTCCATTTCCACGAGGTCGAGAAGTTCTTCGTCGTCCACCATGTCGCACTTGTTCATGAAAACAACAAGAGCGGGAACGCCCACCTGGCGAGCGAGCAGGATGTGCTCACGGGTTTGTGGCATTGGTCCGTCAGCGGCGGAAACCACGAGGATGGCGCCGTCCATCTGGGCAGCACCGGTGATCATGTTTTTCACGTAGTCAGCGTGACCCGGGCAGTCAACGTGTGCATAGTGACGGTTTTCGGTCTCATACTCCACGTGAGCGGTGTTGATGGTGATACCACGCTCGCGTTCTTCGGGAGCGGCGTCGATGTCAGCATAACCTTTGGCCTGAGCGAAACCTTTCTCTGCGAGAGTGTTGGTGATCGCGGCGGTAAGGGTGGTTTTGCCGTGGTCGACGTGCCCGATGGTACCGATGTTCACGTGGGGCTTGTTGCGTTGGAATGCTTCTTTGGCCATAATAGTATTTTGTTTCGCTTGAGGCTGTTGTTAATAATGTTGATGTGGGCTGCTGAACTGCACAGCAGCGCTGGAGCTCGTGGGGGGAATTGAACCCCCGACCTCATCCTTACCAAGGATGCGCTCTACCCCTGAGCTACACGAGCAGCTTGCGCTGCATGCCGTTCCCCAGAGGTGCCAGAAAACTGTCAGCCGCCCGGGAAAAGCGGGCGGGAAATTAACAGTTATTTACGTTCTGTCAAAAAAAATATCACTTGTTTGCAGTTTTTTTTCGGAATCTCCCTTCTGCGGAAAATTTCCACGAAAACAAAGGCCCACGGACGTCTATGGCGCAACTTGCCGATTACTGAAAACCAGGCAGCGGCATGGATATCCGCTTCCTCCGCTCCCCTTCCCTGCTTCCGTGGACCTCCTCACTCCCGCTCCAGCAAATCCGGGCGGTTTTTTTGCGTGCGGACGAGCGCTTGTTCGCGCTGCCAGACGGCGATGTTTTTGTGGTTTCCGGAGAGCAGGACATCGGGCACTTTCCACCCGCGAAATTCGGCAGGCTTGGTATAGGCGGGGGCCTCCAGTAATGTTTCCTCCGCAAAGGATTCCTCCACGCTGGAGCGCTCATCACCCAGCGCTCCGGGCATCAGGCGTATAATCGCATCACTGACCACTGCGGCAGCAATGGCTCCATTGGTGAGCACGTAGTCGCCGATCGATAGCTCCAGATCGATGCATTGCTCGATCACGCGGTGATCCACGCCCTCGTAGTGACCGCACACAAAAAGCAAGTGAGAATGCTGTGCCAGTTCGCGCGCGATGGCTTGCTTGAAGACTTTTCCCTGTGGCGTCATCAGCACCACCAGGGTATCCGGCCCGCGCAAGGCCTCGATCGCAGCAAACAGCGGCTCGGGCTTCAGCAACATGCCAGGGCCTCCGCCGCACAGGGTGTCGTCGGTCTTCCGGTGCTTGTCCGTCGCCCAATCGCGCAACTGATGCGCGCGAATTTCCACCAGTCCCGCCGCCTGCGCGCGCTTGATGATGCTCTCGCTGAGCGGAGCCAGTGCGATCTCGGGAAACAAGGTGAGGATGTCGATTTTCATGGAGAACGCGGCTACCGTAAAGGAAACGCATCGCCTGCGCAATGCCCGACTCGCACCATGGCGGATGACAAAACAATCGCTGTCCATTGACAATTCGCACGCGCGTGGAACGTATGTGTTCTGAATCTCCTGCGCGCATCATGAAAATACCTTCTTCTTGGCCCTTGCACCTGGTCTGGCTCATTGTGACTTTCTCCGCATTCGTGGTGGGATCGAAACAACGATCGGCATCGAACGCCTCCGATCAGAGCAATTCCTCCATTTCCCCCGGCAGATCGAGCCTCACGGCGGATGCTTCATCCCCCGAATCGATCGCATCGATGCAGCGGCGCAAGCGCGAGGGAGCCGCAACGGAGCAGGAAAAAGCCAACCTGCTCGCCCAAAGTCTCGGCACCAATCTCAATGTCAGCCTGGACTCGCTGGCGATTCTGGCATTGCGCGATCCCAGCCATGTCACGCGCCGCATTGCCTTCGCGCGTTTATTGGAATCCATGACCCCGGAAAATGCAGAAAAAATCCGCCAACAAATGACGGAAATGGGGGCCGATAACGAACAGTGGCGCGATTTCCAATACAGCCTCGGCGCTGTGATCGGCAAAGCCGCGTTCGATGACCCGGAAAACAACAAACGCGAGGGCGCGCTGGCCGCTATTTTGTCCGGTTGGGCCGCCGCGAAGCCACAGGAGGCGCTGGCCATGTGGGAAAATCTGCCGAAAGAACTGGAGGACAAACGCGATGAACTCACGCGCGGTCTGGTCAATGGACTGGCCGATACGGATCGCACGATGGCGACCGCGCTGGTGCTGCGCCTGCAAGATCAGGGCTTCAAGGACACCGCCGGCTTGATGTCCATGGTCGCCACCGAAACACTGCGAGCCGATGGCGCGGAAGCGGCATCGATCTGGTCCGATCAATTGCCCGATGGCGCGATAAAAGGAGCGGCCATGAACCGCATCGCTAACGAATTCGCCCGCAGCAATCCCGAAGCCGCGGCGAAATGGGTGTCGCGCTATGCCGATCAGGATTTCGCCGCATCGGCGATCGAGCGAGTGACCCGGCCCTGGACCGAAAAAAATCCGGAAGCTGCCGTGAGTTGGCTGGAGTCCCTGCCTGCGGGACGTGGCCAGAACACAGGTTTGCAAACCGCCTTCAACGATTGGGAGGACCGCGATCCCGCAGCCGCTACGAAGTATCTTTCCTCCATGCCGAACTCGCCCCAGCGCGATACGTCCATCAGCGGCTTCACCAGCGGCTATGCCTGGCAGAACCCGCAAATGGCCATCCAATGGGCCGGCAGCATTTCCGATCCGAAAATGCGCCAACGCTCGCTCACCCAGGCCGGACAGATTTATTTCCGCCAAAATCCCGCCGAAGCGACGAAATGGCTGCAAACCAGCGGTCTGTCCCCCGAGATCCAGCAACAAATCACGAATCCTCCGCGGCGCTGATTGCATTTTGGAAGAACAGCTCTAGGGTCAGACACTTCTGATGCACACCATTACCGCCGACGACATCACTGCCATGGACAAACTGGTCCGTGTGCAGTTTGCCACCTCCCTTCCCGGGGCCAAACCGATTTCTCTCATCGGCACTATCGATGCCGAGGGCCAGACCAACCTCGCGCCGTTTTCCAGCGTGGTGCATCTCGGCTCGAACCCCGCGCTGCTCGGCATGATCAGTCGCCCGGACTTGGTGGAACGCCATACCTTGTCGAACATCCTGGCGACAAAGTGCTGGACCATCAACCATCTGCATCCGGACATTCTCGATGCCGCGCATCAATGTTCCGCACGCTATCCGCGTGAGGTGTCGGAATTTTCCGCCACGGGTCTGACAGAGCATTTCGCCGATGGTTTTACCGCGCCCTTCGTTGAGGAGTCGCGATTCCGCATCGGAATGGAATTGGAGCAAATCATCGACATCACAGCCAACGGCACGCAGATGATCATCGGTCGTGTGGCCCTGGTGCAGACCAGTGAGGCGATGCAGAGCGATGGTTCGCTCGATCTTCCGGCACTGGGCTGCCTGGCCTCCACCGCGCTTGATACCTATTTCACCCTGCAACCCGAAGCCCGCCTCGCCTATGCCAAGGCCGATCGCGCGCCGCGTCGTCTGTGACATGGAAATCTCACTGATTTATCCGCACCAGCTCTTCGCCGCGCATCCCGCGGTGGCATCGGAGCGCCCTGTTTTCCTGATCGAAGACCCGCTGTTTTTTGGCAACGATCAACGCTGGCCCTGCCTCATGCACAAACAAAAGCTCTTGCTGCATCGGCTGTCGATGGCTGCCTACACTCGCAAGCTCGCAAGCGATGGCATCAAGGCAACGCACATCGAGATGACCGATGCCACGCCGACCACCAGCGTAAAATTGTTAGAAAAACATCTACCGAAAAACGTCACGGTGCTCCATGTGTTGGACCCGGTGGATGAAATGCTCAGCCGTCGCCTGAAACGATTTGCCGTAGAGAAAAACATCGAGCTTCAGGTTTACGAGTCGCCGAATTTCCTCAGCCCGCAGGAGTTTCTCCAAGCCACGCTCGCCGGAAAAAAGAAGCCTTTCATGGCACGCTTCTACGAGGCGCAGCGAAAGCGCATGAACCTTCTGCTCGATGATAAAGGTGGCCCCATCGGCGGGCAGTGGTCCTTCGATGCCGACAACCGCGCCAAGCTGCCAAAACGTCACATCGTCCCGCGTGAGCCGCACGCACAACCGCAGGAATGGCAGGAGGCCGCGCGCGAGATCGAAGCCGCATTTCCAAACAATCCCGGCAGTTTGCACGACTTCCGCTGGCCCGTCACACACGAACAGGCGGAAGCATGGTTAGAGCAATTCGTCATCGAACGCCTGCACGACTTCGGAATTTACGAGGACGCCATCGCCGTCGATCACACCTTTCTTTATCACTCCGCCATCACCCCCGCGCTGAACATCGGGCTGCTGCATCCGCAACAGGTCATCGATGCCGTGATGGCCCATGCCGACCGCGTGCCGATCAATTCGTTAGAGGGCTTCGTGCGACAGGTCATCGGCTGGCGCGAGTTCATGCGCGGCATCTATCAATACCACGGCAACACCATACGCCGGAAAAATTTCTGGAACTTCACCCGCCGCATGCCGAAATCGTTTTACGACGGCACCACCGGCATTGCGCCCGTCGATCGCGTGATCCGCCTGTTGCTGCGCGAGGGCTACTGCCATCACATCGAACGCCTCATGGTGTTAGGGAATTTTTTCCTGCTCTGCCGCATCCATCCCGATGACGTCTATCGCTGGTTCATGGAGATGTTTGTCGATTCCTACGACTGGGTGATGGTGCCGAATGTCTATGGCATGTCGCAGTTCGCCGATGGAGGCACTTTCACGACGAAACCCTATCTTTCCGGATCGAACTATCTCAAAAAAATGTCGAACGAAGAAAGCGGTTCATGGTGCGAGATCTGGGACGGTTTGTTCTGGTCCTTCATTGATGAACACTCGGCCTTTTTCCTGAAAAACCCGCGCCTTTCCATGATGGTGCGCACCTGGGAAAAAATGCCCGCGGACAAACGCGAAAGGCATCTCAACGCCGCGCAGGGATTCCTTGATCGGCTGGAGTGAAGATCAGCGCGGCGACGCAATCTCGATGGCACCCAGATCGGGGGCTTTCCCCTGAAACGGTCTGCCTACAGCCGTCCCGCCATCGATCGCGGCCGATCCCTTTCTGGGCTTCATAAAATCGATGATTGGCAAATCACCATTCGGCTGCCTCGGACGCATGAGCTGCGTCTCATCCACACTCTCGACATCGCGGTCGGTTACGGGCGTTTTGAAATCAAACGAATTGTGGCTCACCTCGCATTTGTCGCGATCGAGTTGATCGATCTCCTTGCCGCCGCGAAGACCGAAATTATTCTTCAACACGTGCCCGTATCCCGGCACATCTTTCGCGGGATCGCGCAGGCGTCCGAGCATGTTGAAATTGCAACGGTTCCGATAGGCGCTGTTGTGGAGGAAATCGATGCCACCCACCTGATGGTTCGCATAAAACCCGCTCGCCTTGTTGCGCGCCGCGATGCAGCAGATGACACGATGCCGCGGAATCACCTTGGGCAATGCGCTCGCCGCTGCATAGCCATAGCCACCCACCTTGAAACCGTTGCCATCGCCCAGGCTTTCGAACTTTTTGCCGTAGCCATTGTAAAACGCCCAGCAGTTTTCTAACAAAAAAGCCTCACTGGTATTGATCGAATCGAAGCCGTCATCGCTATTGAACCAGGCCCGGCAACCGCGGAACACATTGTTCACACTGCCCTGACGCACGTGAAATCCAAAGCCATCGACATTGCCGCCGCGCCCGCCTTCCGAGGTGGAATCATGATTGTGATAGGCATCGCAATTCAGCACCAGATTGTTCGATCCACGGCCCAACCAAAAACCGATTGCCTGCCCGTCTCGCATCACGAGTTGCTCAAAGACATTGTGATCGCCGAGATTTTCCACATTGATCGATTGCGTGTGCCCCTTGATCGTCACCTGCACGCCGACGAGGGAGATCCTGCGGAAATGCAGCCAAGAGCCTTTCACACTGAAGGCATGGACACGCAGTCCAGCCGGCTTGACTTGCGAAAAATCCATGATCACCTGCTCGTCCCGATAGGCCTCGTAGCGGATCGGTTTCCCTTTTTCCCCACTGCGGTCAAACAGACACACCAATGCTCTCACGCTTTCCTTTTTGGCGATTTGCTCGTCGCGCATCCGATAGGTACCGCCGCGCAAATACACGACATCACCCGGCTTCACCGCCTTTTGCGCACGCATGAGAGTGGCGAATGGCTTGGGGAGTGATCCGTCGTTAGCATCATTACCATTGGTCGCCACAACATACTCCGCCGCATGAAGCGGAGAGAAGGAGGCGAGGAAAAGAAACATGCGTAGCAAACTCATGAAAAAACTACTCATCGCAAGCCGCCCCTTTATCATGCGGCCGGCAGCGCATTCTGTCATACCCCACGATGGATCAGGCGGACAGGCGGGTGAACGCTTTGTAAAGAATTGTTAAGGCTAAGTAAAATCTCTGGGGATTTTCGCGATTTTCCTGCATGTAGGTAACGCGAAACAACCTTCGCACACGATCATGAAAACAAACCTATCCCTCACCGCAGGAATCCTCATGCTGATTCATGTTCCGCTGACAGCCCAGGTCAACACGACGTCACAACCCGGCGTCGTCGATCTGACCAGGCTTGCCAATTACGCCAACCAGACAAAACCCGTTTACATCGCCCGCACCAACACGCCGGTCAACAATCAGATCACCGATGCCGGTGCCACACTCGGCCGTGTGATGTTTTACGACAAACGCCTCTCCCGCAACAGCACGGTCAGCTGCGCTTCGTGCCATCAACAGGCCAATGCCTTTGGTGACACGGCGGTAGCCAGTGTGGGAGTCAACGGCACCACCGGACGGCATTCGATGCGTCTGGTCAATGCCGGCTTCGCCACCGAGACCCGCTTTTTCTGGGACGAGAGGGCCGCCACTCTCGAACTGCAAACCACCCAACCCATCCGCGACCACGTGGAAATGGGCTTCAGTGGAACGCTCGGCGATCCCGCCTTTGCCGATCTCGTGACACGACTCACCGCCATTCCGGAATACCATGTGATGTTTGCCATGACCTTCGGCACAGCGACCATCACCGAGGCGCGCATTCAAAACTCGTTGGCGCAATTTGTCCGCAGCATCCAGTCGTTCGACTCGAAGTATGACGTCGGTCGCGCCCAGGTTCCCGACAATCAGCCTTTCCCGAACTTCACCAATCAGGAAAACGCCGGCAAGGCGCTCTTTCTGAATCCACCCGGACCGGGCGGTGGAGCGGGTTGTGCGGGTTGCCACGTGCCACCGGAGTTCGCCATCGATCCGAACAGCCGCAACAACGGCGTGACCGCATCGCTCGGCGGAGGCACGGATCTCACCAACACCCGCTCGCCCAGCCTGCGCGACATGGTCGGACCTAACGGAAAATCCAACGGCCCCTTCATGCACCATGGCGGTCAAGCGACCATCGCCGACGTGATCAATCACTACAACCTCATCCCCGGCGACAACACGAATCTCGACCCTCGGTTGCGCCGTCCCGGTGGTGCGGTGCAAAACCTCAATCTGAGCCAACAGCAAAAGGATCAGCTCGCCGCTTTCCTGCGCACGCTGACGGGAAGCGCTGTCTACACCGATGCGAAGTGGTCGAATCCTTTCACCGCCAGCAACGAACTGAGCCTGATCATTCTGCCCGAGAATGCCACCACCGTCACGAAAAACGCCAACAACACCCTCACACTCACTTGTCAGGCGGCCCCGAACCTCACCTATCGCATGGAAAGCTCCACCAACCTCAAGGACTGGACGCTGGTGGAGCAGGTCGCGGTGGGAACCACGGGACTGATCGAGCGCACCGTGCCGATCACCGGCACCTCCACCTTCTATCGCTTCACCTACACACCATAACCCGGCCAGTCACGAACAAAGACTTGTCTTTCATCGCAAGTGCGCTAGGCATGGTTTGTGACCGAATGGGATGCCGCACTCGAGATAGCCCGCCGCCTGCGCGATGCGGGCTATCAGGCGTTGTTTGCCGGCGGCTGCGTGCGGGATCGCTTGCTGGGGCGCGAGCCGAAGGACTATGATATCGCCACCAACGCCACCCCGGCCCAGGTGCTGAAATGTTTTCCCAAGGGCAATGAAGTGGGCGCACACTTCGGCGTGATCCTGGTGAAACATCAAGGCCATATGGTGGAGATCGCCACCTTCCGCACGGATGGCAGCTACAGCGATGGCCGCCGCCCGGACCACGTCGTGTTTTCCACCGCACAGGAAGATGCCCAGCGCCGCGATTTTACGATCAACGGCTTGTTCGAGGATCCGGTCAACGGGGAAATCATCGACTACGTCGGCGGGCAGGCGGATTTGCAGTCAGCCACCCTCCGCGCGATCGGCGAGCCCGCCCTGCGCTTTGAAGAAGACAGCCTGCGCCTGATGCGCGCGATACGTTTCAGTGGCAGTCTGGGCTTCGCGATCGAGGAAAACACCTGGCAGGCCATCGTCGGATGCGCACCGCTCCTGGCACGCATTTCCCCGGAGCGCATCCGCGAAGAGCTCAGCCGCATGCTCATCCATCCGTCGCGGGCGAAGGCATTCGAGTTGCTGACCGAAAGCGGGCTTTTCCGTTATTTCTGGCCGGAGGTGATGGCCTTGGTCGGTTGCGAGCAGCCGCCGGAATGGCATCCCGAGGGCGACGTGTATGTGCACACCAGAATCATGTTAGAGATGCTGGAGCCTGATGCCCCGCTCGAACTGGCCCTGGCCGTTTTGCTGCACGACATCGCCAAGCCGCCCACGCGCACCATCGACCACGAAGCCGGCGGACGCATCCGTTTCAACGGCCACGATTCTCTCGGTGCCGAAATGGCGGCGGACATGCTGCGGCGCTTGCGTTATTCGAATGACATCATCGATGCCGTGGTGCCGATGGTGGCGCGTCACATGCAGTTCATGAACGTGCAGCAAATGCGCACGGCGAAACTCAAGCGCTTCATGGCATCGCCGACCTTTGCCCACGAGCTGGAGCTGCATCGTGTCGATTGCGGATCCAGCAATGGCTTTACCGACAACCTCGAATACCTGATCGCCAAGCGCGAGGAATTTTCCCGCGAGCCGCTGATCCCCACGCCCCTGATGACCGGCCGCGATCTGATCCAGGCAGGCCTCAAGCCCGGTCCGCTGTTCAGCGAAATTCTGGACGCCATCCAGGTCGAACAACTCGAAGGGCGACTGCATACCCGCGAGGAAGCACTGGCCTATTTCCGCGAGCATTGGCCGGTGACGTGATAGATATGATCGGCGAGCACACACGCCCTCGCGTGTTTCCTTATGCACCCTCACAATAGGCATCGCTGTCAGTCCGGCACCCATCTTACCTTCATGGCAATTACCTCCTCTCAAGTGATTTTTAAGGCGTCGGCACTACCCGTTTTCTAAATACAAGCATAGTGCAGGTGGAATCATGAAGATATATCACTCGCACCATTGTTCTGCTGTATAGATTCAATACCGCTAAGGCACGTTTGCACAAAAACTTCAAACGCCTCCCTGTTTTTCGGCAGACCCCACAAACAAACCATATTCACACCGGTGGGAGAAGTGAACCATGCGTAATGCCATAAGCGTAAACTGAATAATGACCAAATCACACCGGAAATCGCCATTGCCACAAAGATGGATGGAACCGGACGATCGTCGAAACCATCAACATAATACATCCATGCGATCACGCCCAGACCAACAAACATGAGCAGCAAGCCCATATACAAATTTTCACCGCGCGTAGTTCCTCGGATAGGAAAGATCGTCAAGTCCTTGAGGCGATAGGTGCTACTGGAAGATCCCGAAAACGCATAACGAACATCCACCGTCATGCGGTCACTGAACAGTTTGTATGTCTGCCGCCAAAACAGCGTTCCGACATGAAATTCCGCGATTTGCTCAGATTTTATAGCTAACTCATTCATCGGCCTACACTAAACAAAATTTGTTCACCCCCGCTGCCCCTCGCTCATGTGCTTGAGAAGGCGCTGATTGAACTCATCCGCCATGTTGTAGCCGAGGCGGCGGAGTTGTTGGTCGAGCGCGGCGATGGTGATCATGCGGGCGTTGTCGCGACCGGGGGCGACGGGGATTTCCACATGCGGGATCGGTTGACCGAGCACGTCGAAGGTGTTGGTCTGGATGCCGAGTCGATCGACGTTGTTCAGATCGGCGTGCGGCTTGAGAGTGACTATCAAATCAAGTCGTTTTTCCGGTCGGATCGCCGCCAGGCCGTAAAGGTTGGCGACGTTGACAATCCCGATGCCGCGCATTTCGATGTAGCCGCGCGAGAGTTCGGGGGAAAATGCCATGAGCTCGCCGCCCATGTATTTCACGCGCACCATGTCATCGGCGACCAGGGAAGCGCCTTTTTCGATGAGGCCGATGGCGGTTTCCGATTTGCCGGAGCCGCTTTTGCCCATGATGAGCACGCCGATGCCGCGCACATCGACCATACAACCGTGCAAAGTGGTGACGGGGGAAAAATCATTTTCGAGGCGCAATGTAGCCGCGTTGAGGAATTTCATGGTCACTTGGGAAGTGCCGAATATGGGGAGCTCATACTCGGCGGCGAGGGCCATGAGATTTTCCGGAAGAGTGCGATTGCGCGAGACGACGAGGCAGGGAATGCCCTCCTTGCAGAGGCGACGGAAACGCGCCATCTGCCGGAGCGGCGGGAGTTTTTCCAGATAGGATAGCTCCGAGTTGCCGAGAATCTGAATGCGCTTGCGGGCGAAGTAGGAAAGAAAGCCCGCGAGGGCGAGGCCCGGTCGGTTCACCGCAGGCTCGCGAATGAGCCGCTGCAAGTCGTGCGTCTCACTGATCAATTCCAGTCCCAGGGCTTCCTTGTGGTGCTCATAGAACTCTCCCACAGTGATTGCATTGACAGTGCGGATCTTTTGCGTCGCGGCCATGAATCGGATTATGCGTCATATTCTCCCGTCCGACAAGGGAGGAAAGCGGATTCCTTTGACTTAGCCGCATTCACTTGCCGGAAGCTTTGGCTTCCAGCGCGAGGCGCTGAATCCAGACATTGCGGAACTGGACCGGATTGTGGTGGCCTTGGAATTTGATCACGGCCGGTCCCGGGCCCTCGCGATCACCCGCTCCGGTCTTGGCGGTGATGGCGTAATCATCATGAATCAACGTGCCGTTGTGATAGACGGTGATGCGGGCATTTTCGGTTTTTTTGTCCCCTTCAAATCGCGCACCGCGGAAGACGATGTCGTAGCTTTGCCATTCACCCGCTTTTTTGCAGGCAATCCGATCGGGCTTTTTCTGCTTGTAGATGCTGCCGCAGTAGCTCGCCTTGTAGTCCGCCTCGCCGATACCGAAGGAGTTCAAGATTTGCAGTTCGTAGCGCTTCTGGATGTAGATGCCGGAATTGCCGTTTTGTTCGGGATCTTTGGCGTCCTTCACCTCATTGACGTTGAATTCCACGTGCATGCGGAAATCCTGATAGGTTTCCTTGGTGACCATGCTGTCCCATAGAGGCGATGCGGTCAGCACGCCGTCCGCAAAGACCCACTTGCTGGCGGCATTGCTCTCCGGCACGAGCTGATGGGCCTGGGCACCGACCAACTCCACGGCATCCGCCGGGCGTTCCGTTTTGGTGAGGTCGATGATGCCGCGCGTGCTGACAGGTTCCGCGAAGACGCATGATACTGTTAGGCTGAAGAGCATGAGGAAACAAAGTAACGTCGGAAGTTTCATGAGTAGCGTGAAGTAGGACTGCTTCATAATGAATCGAAAACCACTGACCAAGTAAAGAATCATACCATGACCAGCGCAAAAAAAACGGATCGATGGATACTTTTGCGACACCGCGCATCGCGCTTGTCAGCGGCGGAGAATTTTGCTGGTATGCGGGGGATGAAACTACTTCTTCGTGTGATTGCCGGATTGTCTTTGATCCACCTGCTCTGTCAGTGCGGCGGCGGAGTCGCTTCCGTGGCGGGCGGCAGAACGGAAATCGTCAATGTTTCCGCCTACGATCCCAAAGAAAAACAGCGCGCCGGACGCGGCTACTCCGAGCACGATGTCACCGCCCTGCGCGACAACGGTGCGGCGGGTCTCATCGCCCGTGCGGGCAAGGGTGGCGAGCTCGATGGCAAATGCTACGACTTTTTGCACGCATCGGACAACGCCGGGATGCTGATCGGTGTGTATTATCGCACCACACAGGGCGTCAGCGTGATTTCCCAGGCGGACCAATTCGTGAATCGCGTCCAGTCCCTGGCCCAGCGTATCGATTGGAGACAGGAGCGCTTGTTGCTGTGCGCCGACTTCGATGCGGACTCCTCCACCACGCAGATGATCCAGTTTCTCGACCGCGTGAAACAACGCACGGGAGTCGATTGTGTGGTCTATCTGGAAAACAGCGAGCACCTGCGTGTCACCCTCCACAACGCCAGTGACTCGGTGAAAAACCGCTTGCGGCGCTCGCCGTACTGGGCCGCGTTGTATTCGCACGATGGCGGTGCCTGCAAGGCATTCCCCGCCCCCGGCACGGCGACCGGACTCACGCATCAATACAACACCTGGCGCAGCTGGTCGATCTGGCAATACGGCGGCGTGGCTTGGGAAAACCGCCGCTCCAGCCCGAAGGTCTATCGCGGCTTCAGCCCTTATTTCGGCAATCTCGATCGACCCGTGGAGCGCAATATTTTCCGCGGCAACCGCGAGGAGCTGAAACAGTTCTGGACCCGTCACGGCATCCCGCTGCGCTGAGAAGCGATCCGTTGCGCTTACACGTTTCATGCTGAGCATGGCAGCGCACGCCGTTTTTTATGTAGAAAGTATGGCTTTGACCTTTGATCGAAATCAGGCACTGTCTTTCGCATGCACGACGCACGCATCGATCAACTGGCAAAGCAACTCGTTCGTTATTCCACCTCGCTGAAAAAAGGCGAAAAGGTTCTCATCGATCTCTACGATGTCCCCGATAGCATCGGCATCGCCCTGATCCGCGAAGCCCGTGCGGTGGGAGCCATCCCCGTCATCCGCCTGCATGCCAGCCGCCTGACACGCGAAATGATGATGGGCGCCACCGATGACCAATACGCGCTGATCGCCAAGCACCTGCTGCACGAAATGAAAGACATGGATGCCTACATCGCCGTGCGTGGATCGAACAACATCGCTGAGAACAGCGATGTCCCTGCCGCCCGCATGAAGCTGGCGATGAACAAGACCCGCGCCGTGATCGACCATCGCGTGAAAAAAACCAAGTGGTGCGTGCTGCGCTGGCCCACCGCCTCCATGGCCCAGCAAGCGGGCATGAGCACGGAGGCGTTCGAGGATTTTTATTTCCGCGTCTGCCTGCTCGACTACAAGGCGCTCATGCCCGCCATGAACGCCCTGAAAAAACTCATGGACCAGACCGATGCCGTCCACATCAAGGGCCCGGGTACTGACCTGCGTTTTTCCATCAAGGACATCCCCGCCATCCCCTGCGGTGGCTCGGCCAACATCCCCGATGGCGAGGTGTTCACCGCTCCGGTCAAGGACTCGGTCGAGGGCGTCATCAGCTACAACGCGCCGACCATCTATCAGGGCATTCCCTTCGATGGCATCCGTCTCACCTTTGAAAAAGGAAAAATCGTCAAAGCCGAAGCGGGCGATAAAACCAAGCAGCTCAATCACATCCTCGATTCCGATCCCGGCGCCCGCTACATCGGTGAATTCGCGCTCGGCTTCCACCCGCACATCCGCCACGCCATGCGCGATATTTTGTTCGACGAAAAAATCGCCGGCTCCTTCCACTTCACACCCGGTCAAGCCTACGAGGAAGCCGACAACGGCAACCGTTCCCAGGTGCACTGGGACATGGTCTGCATCCAGCGCAAGGACACCGGCGGCGGCGAGATTTATTTCGATGGCAAACTCATCCGCAAGGATGGCGTCTTCCTGCCCAAGGTACTGCAAAAACTGAACGGGTAAGCCGCGTGGATCCTCATGTCCGATCTCTTCCATCAACCGCTGGCACAGGATCCGCGCAACGAGCCGCTGGCTTCGCGCATGCGTCCGCAGCACCTGGATGAGATCGCCGGCCAACAACACATTCTCGCACCGGGGAAATTGCTGCGTCGGGCCATCGAGTCGGACCGTTTCACCTCCCTCATCTTTTACGGGCCACCCGGCACGGGGAAAACGTCGCTCGCCACCGTCATCGCACGCATGACAGGATCGCGCTTCGAGTCGCTCAATGGCGTCGAGTCGAACGTCGCCGAGATCCGCGCGAAGATCGATCAGGCCCGTCACTACCGCGAGATGCGCGGGCAGACGACGATCCTGTTCATCGATGAAATCCACCGCTTCAGCAAATCCCAGCAGGACGTCCTGCTGCCGCACATCGAGCGCGGCGTCATCCGCTTCATCGGCGCGACCACGCACAATCCGTTCTTCCACATCAATTCCCCCCTCACCTCGCGCTCGCAGATTTTCCAGCTCGAGCCCGTCACCACCGCCGAGCTCATTCCCGTGATGGAGCGCGCTCTGCACGATGCCACGCGCGGCCTCGGCCACCTGCCCATCGCCGTCGAGGAAAAGGCTCTCTTTCACATCGCGGAGAAGTCCGATGGCGATGTCCGCAAAGCCCTCACCGCACTGGAACTGGCCATCCTCACCACCCAACCGGCGGAAGATGGCATGATCCATCTATCGTTGGAAGTAGCGGAAGAATCGATCCAGAAAAAGTCCATCGCCTACGATGAGGACAATCACTACGATACCATTTCCGCCTTCATCAAATCGATACGCGGCTCCGATCCCGATGCCGCCCTGTATTGGCTGGCGAAAATGCTGCACGCCGGAGAGGATCCGCGTTTCATCTCGCGCCGCCTGGTGATTCTCGCAAGTGAAGACGTGGGCCTTGCCGATCCCGCCGCGCTGCGTATCGCCATCGATGCCCACCACGCCCTGGAATTCATCGGCATGCCCGAGGGCCGCATTCCCCTCGCCCACGCCGCCGTCTATCTCGCCGCCGCCGCGAAGTCCAATGCCGCCTACATGGGCCTCAACCGCGCGATGGAAGACGTGGCCCAGGGCCGCACGCTCGCCGTGCCCCAGCACCTGCGCACCAAAAGCAGCAAGTCCCTCGCCTCCCGCTCCGGCACCCAGGACGCCGAGCTGGAATACCTCTACAGCCACGACTACCCGGAAAACTACGTGCCCCAGGCCTACCTGCCGGAGGGAAAAAACTACTATATCCCTAGTAGCAATGGCCACGAAAAAAAGATCAAGGACCGCCTCGACTACCTGCGCTCGCTATTTGAGAAGGAACCGCCACCAGCCCCTTGACGGGAATCGCACTTGACAGTCAAAGCCCACGCGCGACAAACTGCCTCGCAGAATGCCTAGCGCCACACCCGTCGAGACGATCATCCAGGGGATCCCCGTTTCCCCGGGCATCGCCATCGCCCCGATCCATGTGACCGCGCGCGGGTTTTCCGCTCCGGAAGTCTATGAAGTCGCGGAGGCCAATCTGGCGAATGAGCACCAGCGCTTCGAGGATGCCATCCACCGCGCCAAGGAGGAACTCTCGGAAATTCAGCAGCGCCTCGCCGAACTTTCGTCGGAGGAAGAGTCGCGCATTTTCGAAGCTCACATCATGGTGCTGGAAGATCAGGCCTTGCTGAAACGCGTGCATCACGCCATCGACGAGCGCCAGCAAAACGCCGAATACGCCTTCTATGCGGTGATGCAGAATTTCCTGGAGGCCATGCGCCGCATTCCCGATCCGTATCTGCGCGAACGCACCGCTGACATCGAGGATGTGTGTGAGCGGGTCCTGAATTCGTTCGACTCGGTGCACGCCCGCAAAAACATCCGGCCCGATGATCGCCACATTCTCATCGCCTACGACCTGAATCCCTCCGATACCGCGACCATGGATCGCAGTCTCGTGCTCGGTTTCGCCACGGAAATGGGCAGCGTCAATTCGCACACCGCGATCATCGCCCGCTCGCTCGGCATTCCCGCGGTGGTCGGCCTGGAAGAAGCCGTGATCGATATCACCGCGCTGACCCACGCGATTCTCGATGGCTACACCGGCAAGCTCATCCTCCACCCCACCGAGGCCACGCTGAACACGTATCGGATGATCGAGCAGAAAAAGATGCGGGCGCGCACGGCGCTCGATTCCCTGCGCGATGCCGAATCCGTCACCCGCGATGGACGCGCCATCACACTCTCGGCGAACATCGGTCTGTTAGAAGAGCTGCCCGCTGTCAAAAACTCCGGCGCCACCGGCATCGGTCTCTACCGCACCGAGTTCCTCTTGCTCAATGAAGAGCAGGACACCATGCCCGGTGAGACCGAGCAGACCGAGGCATACAGCCAAATCGCCAAGGCCGTATCGCCGAACCTGGTGATCATCCGCACCCTTGATGCCGGCGGAGACAAGCTGCCCGCCGAGCCCCTCAGCGAGCCCGAGCCCAATCCTTTCCTCGGCTGGCGCGGCATCCGCGTTTCGTTAGACCGTCCGGAAATTTTCAAACCTCAGCTGCGCGCCGCCCTGCGCGCCTCCGCCCATGGCAAAGTCGCCTTGATGTTCCCGCTCGTCTCGGGTCTATCCGAAGTGATCCAGGCGAAAAAAATCCTGCGCGAGTGCATGGACGAGCTCGACCGGGAAAACATTCCGTTTGATGCCAATATCCAGACGGGCGCCATGATCGAGATTCCCTCCGCCGCCATCATCGCCGATGTTCTCGCGAAAGAGGTGGACTTTTTCTCCATCGGCACCAATGACCTGATCCAGTACACCCTCGCCGTGGACCGCGTGAACCCCTACGTTGCCGAGCTCTATCGCCCCACCCATCCCGCCGTCATCCGCCTGATCCATCGCACCATCCAGGCTGGGGCGAAGGAAGGCATCTGGACCGGCATCTGCGGGGAAATGGCGGGCGATATCAGCCTCACTCCGCTGCTGATCGGTCTCGGCGTCGAAGAGCTTTCCGTGGGCCCGCATCAGGTCCCCAGCGTGCGCAAGGCCATCCGCTCGCTATCGCATGCGCAGTGTTCGGTCATGGCGGACGATGCCCTCAAGGCTACCTACAGTGCCGATATCCTGCGCCTCACCAAGGATATGGCAAAACAACACTACGCCGATCTTTTCGAATAAGTCCCTCCCACTTCCCGCACCATGAAATGGCTCATTCCCTTCGTTTTGCCCTGTCTCGTGATGGCACAGGAGCCGACCGCCGCAAAGCCGCCGGACTCCGATGAAGCCGCCTACCCCGCGATCGAACGGCTGATTCAGGTGATGGAAAGCATCCGCGCGCGCCATCCCGACGTGGACAAGCTCACCTACGATCGACTCGTCAATCATGCGCTGGAAGGCATGCTCTCGTCGCTGGACCCGCATTCCTCCTACATCCATCCGGAAATGGCGGCGGCAATGAAAAACCACGGCGAGGTCGATCCCTTCATCGCCTCGCTCGGACTCACCGTGGGCCTGCGCGACGGCGGCCCCTACATCTCCGCCCTCACCGCCAATGGACCCGCCGCGAACGGCAAAGCGGAAATCAACGCGCAAATCCAACAAATCGACGGCAAGGATGCCTCCAAGCTCCCCCTGCCCGATCTGGTAAAAAGCCTGCGCAAAGCGGCCGGAGAAATCACCAAGCTGCAGATCAAATCCCCCACGGAACCCAAGCCCTTCGAGATCGCCCTCACTCACATCCGCGTGGAAGAAAAGGCACTCACGCATGCCGAACCGCTCGCCGGACACCCCACGATCGCTTACCTGCGTCTCGCGCAGTTTTCCGGCACTTGCCACAAGGAAATCGAGAGCGCGCTTGATGATTTGGAAGACCAAGGCGCGAAAGCACTCATCCTCGACCTCCGCGGCAATGGCGGCGGCGACTTGCATGCGACGGTCGAGCTGCTCGGTTTGTTCGTCCCGCCGAAAACCACGGTAGTCACCGTCCACACCCGCGATCCGAAGGACTGGGAAACCCTCACCACTCCCGAGCAAAAACGCCGCGAGCGGAACTACCCCATCGTCGTTCTCATCGATCGCATGTCCGCTTCCGCCTCCGAGCTCACCGCTGGCTGCCTGCAAGACCTCAAACGCGCGACCATCATCGGCGAGACCTCCTACGGCAAAGGTTCCGTGCAAAACATCATCCCCATGAACAACGGCACCGCCCTGCGGCTCACCATCGCCACCTACCACACCCCGTCCGGCCGCACGCCCCACGGAATCGGCATCACGCCCGATATCGCCCTCAGCTTCACCGACACCGACCGCAACAATTTCCCGCTCGGCCTGGTCAAAAAAACCTTATCTCCCGAGCAACAAAAACAGCTCGAATCCTGGCAAGACCCTTGCCTGAAAGAAGCGGTGAAGGTTCTGGCGAAATGATGCGAATCATGTGATTAAAATCCCGATCAAAATGGGACCACCGCTGATAGAGCCCGAGCGAGCGCGCAGGAGATGGCAGCGGAAAAACATCCCGGAGGGATGAGAGAAGGTAGCCCGGGGTCGAGGAGCGAATGCGACGACCACCCCGGGTGAAATCGTCAACCAACCATAGGGCACCCTGAAAGGTGTGCGAGAAATGCGAGACTTTCCCTCCAAGTGCTAGCCCTCTCCGACCCACTGCCGGGGTCGAATGCAATCGTGCCATCAGGTTCTCCGGGTGTTCGTCGCTATCGCTCCTCGACCCGGAGCTACCCTCTCCGATCCCTCGCGGGATCAAAAGTCACATCACCGCATCCTGAAACACATTGGCTTTAAGTTGGATCATTCTTCGTCCCCAACGGGCACAAAGTCGATAGCAAGAGACATACCGAACCGCCGTGAAATGTCGCCCACAAAAAAATGGCAGTGCCTCACAGCACTGCCATTGGAAACCTTTTTCCGTTAGATCACTTCACGATCTTCAACAACTCCACATCGAAGACCAAAGTCCCCGCAGGAGCACCCGGTGGTGGGTTCTTGCCATAAGCGAGTTCCGCGGGGATCCAGAAGCGGCGTTTTTCGCCTTCCACCATCAGCTGCACGCCTTCGCTCCAGCCGGGGATGACGCGATTCAGTGGGAAAGTGGCGGCTTCGCCGCGCACGACCGAGCTATCGAACATTTGACCGTCGGTGGTCCAGCCGGTGTAGTGAACGCTGACGTTGTCGGTCGCTTTCGGCTTGGTTTCACCTTTGCCTTTTTCGATCACTTTCGAGGCAAGACCGGATGCCGTTTTTTCGGCATCGGCGGGAGCTTCTTTCACATCGGCAGGCACCGGAGGTGGCTTGGGAGCGGCTTTGATCGAGATCAGTTCGACGTCAAACACCAGCGTGCCACCGGGGCGGCCACCGCCGGGATTTTCGCCATAGGCCAGATCGGCGGGGATCCAGAAGCGGCGGATCTCGCCCGCGGTCATGAGCTGGAGGCCTTCGGTCCAGCCTTTGATCACGCCGTTCAGCGGGAAGCTGGTGGGCTGTCCACGCTGCACCGAGCTATCGAACAATTTGCCATCGGTGGTCCAGCCGGAATAATGCACCGTCACCGTATCGGCGGCGGCGGGTTTTTCCGTTCCAGTTCCGGGTTTCAAAACCTTCGAGGCCAGGCCCGATTTGGTTTTCTCAGCATCTTCAGGTGCTGCTTTGACGTCAGCGGGTGTTTCAGTGGTCATGGTGAATTCAGCTTTTTTGTCCTCGGCGGAAGCCAAGGTAAGAGGCAGGCACGAGAGCCCGATCAAGGTAAGAGGTAGGATGGATGCTTTCATATGAGTTGAGGAGAATGTTTTACGGCAGAACCTTGACGCGGATGTTTTTGTAAAGCGTGGTGCTGCCTTTGTCGTGGGCCTGGATGGCGAAGGTGCCGCCATCGGGAAGGAGTTTGGTGGTGGCGGCTTCGGTTTTGTAGTTGACCAGTTCCTTGTCGTTCACGGTGACGGTGACGTGGCCGTCCTTGACGATGATGACGTATTTCATCCATGTATCATCCTCGAAGGGCACGAGATTTTTCACGGTGTTGTAGAGACCGCCGGATTTCTGCGGGTCCTTCTGCGTGTTGTTGACCTGGATTTCGTAGCCGCTGGGCCAGCCGCTGGGTTGAAACACGGTGTGGATGAAGACACCACCGTTCGAGTTTTTGCGGGTCATGACGTCCATGCGCAGCTCGAAGTTCTTGAATTTCGCACCGTTGACTTTGCCCTCGTAAAAGATGTGGCTGCAATCGCCGTTGGCGCGAATGGCACCATCCTCGATCGCAAACGATTCCGGGGCGCGATTGATTTTCCAGCCGTCGAAGGTTTTCCCATCAAACAGGGACACAAACCCCTCTTCCGCCGCAGTGGCGAACAGACAGGTGGCAGCAAACGAAAAGGCCAAAGCGATCAGTTTTTTCATACACAAGAGTCTTACGAGGATTCAGCGGAGCCGACAAGGGAAAATGTCCCGATCAAGATGAATTCCGGAGCAGATTCCTTCGCATATCCAGTCTGGAAATTCGGGAAACTTCCATCAAACTCCGCAAAATAGGGTAGTCACTGCCGACGCGCGCCGTTAGTGCATCCGTAAGGCAAAGGTTTTGAACAGATGTGCACGACATCCAAATCCCCCACCGCATAGCGGTATCACGATCGTAGCCGAGGGATTCATCCCACCGACCGCAAGCCCAGCCCTTTTTTACTGTGTATCGTTAGAATCTATGTTTATCCGGGGTCACCCCAGAAAGGCTCTTCATAGGACGCATACGACCCGATGCCATCCCAGCGGGATGAAAGAAGGTAGCCGGTGGTCGAGCGAGGCACGAGCGACACCACCGGAAAGCCATCCCCAAAATTCCCGCATCCTGAAGGGATGCAAGAGGGCCTTTTTCTCTCGAATCATTTCCATGTAACAAAATCTTTCCGTGCTAATGCTTCGAGAAAAAAACACAACAACCGTTAGGCTAGTAGAAAATCAAAATGTTACCGCGCTAGGACCGACACCGGCACCCCCCTACCGAGTGCTCCCCTCCGACTTTGTTTGAGATTTGTCGCTACCCTCCGGCTTCGATTGAGGGCCGGTAGCGGATTGCCCAGTGTTGGCTTTTTCGGTGTCTAATTTCGTATGCACTTTTCGACCAGAATAATATGGCATTTGACGCTGATGTCGTTGGAAATCCAAAGGCTCAGTGGTGTCCTCGCGGTAATAAATCGAGACGCTGAAAAGTTCTCCCTCGTCTCTTCGCTCCGTCCAATGCTTGCCTGACTGTTCGTGGACTTGCATTGGCGCGTAACGTGAAGATGTCCACAATAGCCATTTCCCTGAGTCTTCCATCGTCCATGTTGTGAATAAGCAACTACGGCTGGTAACGCCGTCGAGTTCCTTAGCTTGGGCTTTAATTTTCGCGGATGCAAGGAATGAACCAAGTGTATCGCCAGCCTTGATTTTCGGGATCTGCTCTAGAACACGTATCACCTCAGGTGGCATTTTGTTCTCTGCATGAACGACGCATGGAAGAAGGCAAACAAAGCGAAAGATGGCGAAGAAGATGTTCATTTTTGTTGCACGTTTAGACAAAGCATACCACTACCGGAAGCGCCCCTCTGCTTCAGGTTGAGGTTTGTCGCCACCCTCCGAATCCGACTCGGGACGGGTAACGGGTTGCCCAGTGCCGGCTTGTTCGCTTTGTATTTGTTTGAACTCCGGGAAACGGGCTCGAAATGATTCAATCGCTGGCGAGGAATGCGTGATCTTGAAACGACCGGAGGCGGCCTCATAGCTTGCCTCTGCTCCATCCTTCAGAGGATAGCCTAGCTCATCGAACACTCGTGGGACAATTGCTCGCCCCCAACCGAGCAAACCGAAGGTGCCCGGTGTTAGCTCGGTGTCCGGAATATCGATCGGATCGGCGAATGGATCCGTCCCATCGCGAGATTCCTTAGCCCGTCTGAGCAAGTCAGAATACTCCTTCGGATAGCTCCGTTGCCAGAGCATCCGCACCGTCTCATCGGCATCGGTAGGAGTTTGAAATACGACAGTCATCTTGCGCTTGTCTTGTGGAGAGGTGTGCGACCCTCCACTTGAGGAGCTATCGCACGAAAGCAGAAGTAGCATCGGTGCTGTGAGGAGAGTAAGTCGCATGTTTTTTTAAGCGAAACGATCGATTTCTCCTACGCCTTACCGGGGACGAGGATGGAACACGGGGTTGAGGTTATAACGGTCATGGCGGCTGGAACTGGAGGTGGGGCAGGCGTTAAGAGTGACGTCTTGTTTTAGGCTTAGGTTCGGTTTGATCCGTATGCTGGGTGTCGCCGTTCGTGCTTGATCACCGTGACACGAATCACCGACTCAGAAACAAACCGAAATAGGATCAAATAGGGAAATCTCTTCATCAACGCCCTTCGCGTATCCCCACGGACGGTCATCCAGCGGGTTGGCATGGCTGCGATGCGAAGAACTTGTCTCTCAAATTCATTGATGAAGTCATCACCAAGATGAGGGGAACGCTCGTTGTAGAAATCCCGGATCTCTGCAAGTTCGGCCTCTATCGCAGGATGATACTCGATCCTCATTGCCTCAGACGTTGCATCAAGTCCTGGTGCAACACTGCTTGCACACGACCGCTCTCAATCTCTTGATCCCGTTCTTCGGCAAGGTTCAAGGCGGCCTCGTCCTCGTAATCGACGGGAAGCTCGAATGGATCTTCGATGCTCTCCCATAAGGATGCAGCAAGAAGTGCGCGCTCCCGCATCGGGAGCTTCAAGGCTTCTGGGGCGATCTGGTCAATGCTCATGTGTGTAAGTTAGCATGGAAAACGTCAGAGGGAAGTCTGAATTTTGCCCAACGTAGAGCGCGTGCACCCCTACCAGCGGCGGCGCACGTCGATCACGGGGTGAGGGTTGTAGTCAGGTAAAATCATCAAAACAGGGCGGCTGGTAGGGGTTGTCACGGCGCGGCTTGTTCGCCTTCTGGTGTTTTAACTTTCGGCCCCGAACCCGGCAAACCACCTTCCCTCAATGTCTGCGCAATAGTGGTGGTCTTCTCGAGGTTCGTGATGTCATAGAGAACAACGGATCGGCGATCTCCCCCATACCGCAAATGGTAATGCCTTCCTTGAACTGCCCTGAACCGCAAGGGCTTAAATCCATAGGGTTCGCGATCCGCAATGACCGTCAAGACAGTCTCACCAGGAGGAACGTGGAACTTCTCACCGACCCGCCAAAATGATGTTGGCTGAGAATTGATTGCGAAAACTGCCGGACCGCTATCTCTCCAATGGTCGCCAGGATCGGCAGTCAACATAGCGCGTGGCACCCCAGTATCAGCGTTTCTAAACTGGTTGGGATATGCGCAACTCACTACCGCTGCCGCGAAAAGGGAGGGCAGCAACATACAGCTTTTCGAGGCTAGATGATATGATGAAGTCATGGGCACCTTTTTTCGGCGAACGTTAGATGTGGAGGCACCGCCGCGCAGGACCCCGATTCAAAGAAGGACGTTGTCAGCGGTTGCCCTCCCACGACTTGTTCGGTGGGCTTGTTGGAACGGTCAAAGTCCGCTGCGAAATCGCTATCATTGCCTCCTTGGGCTCTTGCTGCCTGGATCGACCAGTTTCGGCGGAGTAGGAATCCTCACCGCTGTCAATTCAGCGAGCCAATCTTTCTCCGCAAGGCCAGTCTTGATTGATCCGCTCTTCGTGTTTAGCAGGAAATAGCCGGGCGTTGCTCCCCGGTCTGCTCCGCTGCGCCCGAAGATGAATTCGTTATGATTCCCGATCTCCTCAAGATCCGTGCCAAGCTGCGGAATACTTCCACCATACTTGGGCTCGTTGAGAAACATCTCTGAACTGCTCGCAATGAAGATAAAGTATCCACCTGGCAACGGATCTCCCTTGTCGCCACAAGACACCGTCGCAAACGACAAGCATAATGCGGTGAACGCGAGTGCACCCCTATTGTGTAAAGTTGGTTTAGCCATGTGCTGAGATTGGCTCTGCGATGTGACAGGAGTATGAACTTCGAGTGAATTTTTCATGAATTTCTTCACCGAACGATGAGCGCATGCACCACTACCAGCGGCGGCGCACGTCGATCACGGGGTTGGTGTTGTAATTACGGAAAAGCATCGAAACTGGGCGGCTGGTAGTGGTTGTCATGACGCGGCTTGTTAGCCCTTTGGTTTTGGTGGCCATTGACGAGGAATCCAAACCTGCCACCACTTGCGGTTCGCAACCTTCACCTTCATGTCTTCTTCCCACTTCTCCATGTCCCTCTCAAGCTGCTGAACCTCGTCAACAAACTCTGAAAAGGGTGTGATGCTAATATGATCAACATCCACGATCGACGATGGCATGTCTTCATGGTCGCAGTAGTAGACCGTCGAGTCGTCTTGCTTGGTATCGATAAAATAGAACCCGCCAGCCCCATCGCCTCCGATGCACCAGTAGTTGGTTCTCCATGGAAATCCCCAAGGATTCTCTCTACGGCATCCTTGATTCGATTGGCGCAGGCTCTCCGCATCGGTGTCCAACTCCTCTGTAGCGTCACTGAAAGGGTAAGAGTTTGTAATCGCGGTGCGATAGACCGGAGGGAACGCGATTCCAAACTCCGCTTCAAGTTGTGATGCTTCGTCGCGAGTCATTTTCTTGGGCTAACGTTTGAGGTGTGGCACGGCGGAGAAAAGGCCTCCAGAGCGAAGCGAACTAGCGATCTTGTCCGCCGTTGCCACCACCGACTTGTTCTGCCCGCTTTTCGATCTTGGCTGTCGATATGATCTTCAGTAATTGATCGCGTTGCTTCTCATCGGCACCTCCCGTGAAAATGTGGGTCTTCCAGTAGTCATCAATGCCGGGAATGCCGGTGATAATCTCTAGCCCTTTCCAACCCTCGGAATCCTTAGTGGAATACTCGAACCACTCCCGAGGTTCACCAAAAAGCGCCGCTTTCCGAGTGCCCTTTATAAGTGTGTCTTCGTCAATCCGTGAGTGATGGTAACCTGGATGTCCTCCAATATACACACCGATACTGGCGGATGGAGAGCCGAAGTCCGAAACTTTCTCGAGGTTGTGCACTAGAAAATCGACCCCTTTCTGGGTGGTGTAAGTCCAACCTTCGGGGACCGAGACGGTCATTTGAAATCCTTCATTCAGAACGTCGAGATGCCGATCTCCCGCCTTCAGATCGAGAGATCTCTTACCAGCCTTGATCGACCCAACAATCTTCTTCGCAAGGTCTGCGCAATGATCCGGTGTCTTGTGGAACTCAGGATTGAAATAGACCGCGACTCGTTGAATCGTACCGTCCTCGTGGTGAAAAAACGCCGCTGAGTAGAGAATCGCGTCGTCGTCTGTGTTTGGCTCATCAGGGATGCCGAGTGTGATGCGCTCTCCTATCGTCGAAACTTTGAACGGTGTCGACTCGCTCTCTGACCAGTGCTTGAGGGCTTGCGGTACTTCCTCCTTGTAGTTGGCGCCGGCGCGCCGGAACAACTCCCAAGCCATCACCACAAGTTTCTTCTCTCCGTCCTCGAATACGAGACGTGTCTCGCTTTCGTTTGCCTCGTGTGCGGCCATGATGCTCTGGCCTCGCGCTTCGTTTTTAGTTCCCTTGGGCACCGAGATACTGAGACGATTGTTGAGCAGATCGAGCGATTCCAGATCGTCGGCGGATGCGAACGAAGTGAGGAAGATTAGGGTAACTAGAATGTGTCTCATTTCTTTTGCAGAACAGTATTTATTCGTATCCCACCTGACCGTTATATCAGATGGGCATTTCAGAGAGTATTGAATCAGGTTTTCTTTGCTACGACAAGGAAATTCTCCAAAAACCGTTCGTATATCAGGACGCGATGCTGGACAGTGAGGCGGGAAATTTGGATTGCTGATATACGAACGCCAAGGCTGGAGGGTGACCTGCCCCGACAGTTTCAAGGGAGGGGATCAGGAGGTCTTCCCTGAGCGTATGTCCCCATCAATACTGTTTCACCCACTCGACGCGGCAGGGGTTTGCGGTGCCGGGATCGGCGTGGGATTGGCCGTTCCAGGTGGTGCCGATTTTGCCGTAGCGGACGGTGACGGGTTCGCCGGGGAAGTCGCTGCGCGGGAAGGCTTTGACCAGCTCCCACTCGCCGTCCTTGCTGCTGGCGAGGACTTGCACTTCCGTGGCGGTCAGTCGGAACGCGACGGTGGCGGGCTGACCGGTGGGGTGTTCGCCTTCGAGCAGTTCCTGGCCGTTGCGGCGGAGGCTCCAGCGGCCATCGGTGCGGGCGTTGATTTGCAGATAGTTGCCGTTTTTCCAGCCCAGGGCGAGTCCCAGGCCCCACGACTGGCCGGCGTCTTTTTTCGGATCGAGCTGTGCCATGGCGACGGTCGCGCCTTTGACCCACGCGAGGTCCTTGGTGCTGACGGTGTTGGCCGGGATGTTGAGGTCCAGGGCAGGAGCCGATGCCATTTCGCGCAGGCCCTCACGCGGGTTTTTCATGGCGGCGGGGATGATGATTTCGCGCGGCGTTTCATCGACGATGAACATCCAGCCTTTGTTGGCATCGACGCGGATTTCCCCATCGGCGGCGAAGACGGCTTCGTTCTGGAATTTCTCGCAGGCGGGTGCCCACAGCGTGGCTTTTTGCGGCGAGAGACCAAGGGCTTTCCAATCGATTTGCAATTTCACTTTCGCATTCGTTTTCGCCCAGCTGGACAGGGCGATGAGTGTCTTGCCATTTTTCCGATAGACCGAGACCTTGCAGTCGGGGTGATCGACTTTCACCGGGCAGGATTCATCCCACCAGCCGATGAACTCGGAGTCCTCGATGCCGAACATTTTTTCGAATTGCCACTGCGCGCGCGGATCACCGCTCCAGGGCCAGCGCGTGCGCATGCCGAAGACCATGCCGTGCCAGGCATTCGGGTGATCCAGCATCTCGCTCATCAGGCCGTAGGGAATGCCGGACATTTCCACCAGCATGAAATCCGGCGACGCATTGGCATTGAAGCCCTCGCCGTGCCAGAGGCCATCGTAGTAGGGGTAGAGCTCCAGGAAGGCGATGGAGCTGTTGCTCCATTTCGCGAGGCCGTTGAAATGGCTCCATGAGTGCATGCTGACGCGGCGACCCGTGTTGCCATCGGCATCGAGCAAACGCCGCGCGCGCTGCATGGACTTGCGATCGAGCGCGGTGTCATCGATGTAGAGGCCATCAATGCCGACGTTTTTGATGAGATACTGCAAGCCCTCAAGGTAGAAATTGTTCCAGCGCGAATCCGGCGTGGTGATGACGGCGAGGTCGAGCTTTTGCGGGTATTCGGCGAATCGCAGATTTTCGCGCCAGGCCGGCACGATGTCGTCGCCCACATGTTCCAACAACCACGGATGCGGGCCGCTGCGGTTCGTCACGGGCCAGGCGACTCCGGGCTTGCGCGGGAGGATGAGCTCGCCGCCCATGCTCTTGAGGGCGAAAAATTCGGGCAGGTTCTGCGTCAGCTCGCGCGTGGTGTAATAGACCGCCACGCGCATGTCATCGCGATGCGCTTGTTTGACAAAGTCCTTGAGGTGCGTGATCGAGTCGTCGTTGTAGGGGTAGTTGATGTAGGGATTGCACAGGCGATTGTGGTGGACTTCCAGAATCGTGGCGCCTTCTTCCCGCAGTTTGGCGGTATTTTCCACCGGACTCCCCTGCCCGCTGTGAAAGTAGCGATCACCGAAGTGCTTTTTCAGATCGAGTGGCTTGAAGGGCGTGAGATACCAATCGATATCGAAGTGCCATTCCTTTTGCGCGAGCGAGACCAGCTTCGGCCCGGCGTAGGCGGTCAAGGTAGTGGTTGTTTCTCCCCTCTCCCACTTCACGCCGCCCGTGCCCCAGGAGGCAGGCAGGTTGAGGGGCGAGAAGTCGTAGTAGGCATTGATGAGCGGGCGGCGGAAGTTCGACGAGTCCTTGAAACGCATCATCGCGCCGATGTGGACGTCGCCCATCCAGAGCGCATCCTGGTGCTTGCTGACGTCCCATTTCCACTGATGCTGCGGTGGGCATTTGCCCCCTTGCAGGCCCAGACCCATCGCGTACTGCGCCACCTCCGCGCGCCAGGGAACGACAAAACGCACATCATCGAGAGTCACCGCCGGATCGCTGGCCGAAGCGAGCGCCATTTGCAGTTGCAGGTTGCCATCAAATTCCAGCTGGCCCTGCACCGTAAGTCGCAAGCCTTCCGCTTCACTGCGCGCCATCCACGAAGTCACCACGGCGGACTTTTTCACAAAGGAAAACTCGGTCGATTTCCACACCACGGGCTTGCCTTGGAGCAGGCACTGCAATTCCGGTGCCGTGGCGAATGACTCGGTCCCCTGCGCCGCGATGCTGGTATTGCTCGGCGAAAAGTAGCTCGTGACCTGCGTGGGAATGCCATTGGCGCCGAGCTGCACGGAGCGCCCGAGGATTTTCAGCGTGCGCGATGTTTCCTCGACCTGGATCGGCGTGAAAGGCCGCGTCACTTCGGTATCGCTCTCGGCAATGGTCGAGTCCAGCCACTGCAAACGCGCCAGTCGCCAGGCATCGTGCGTGCCGCCATCGGCCAGAACATCACCCTTGACCTCGATGGTGAAAGACAAGCTCTCCTTCAAGGCCGGTGCCGGATTTTTGTGATCCGTCGTCTGCGGGTAAAAGAGCACCCTACCCGTATAGCGCCCGGGCTTGGCATCCTGCGGAATCGAAACGCCCAGCCAGAAAGCATCGAGCTTTTCGCCCTGCGGAGAAATGACACGCGCTGCAGCCCCCGGTAGCGCATCGAACTCCACCTGCGCGCGCAAGGCCGGAGCGCCGATCAAACACGCCTGAAACACATAAAACTCCCCCGGTTGGGCGATGCCGAAAAACTGCTGATACTGCCGTGCTCCGCCCTCAAACCAATGCGCGGGAATGATGCCCTTGCGCACCGCCTGCTGCCTATCCTCGCCAAACACCCAAAACGCTGCCGGATGTTTTTTCTGGAAATCCGCCAGCACCGCAGGATCGACAGCGGTGGTCATTTTTTTCGTCACGGCATAGGTCGGCATGTTCGCCGTGACCGCGTCGGGCATGTTGTAATTTCCCTCCGCCGCTTGAGAAATGGCGATGCCTAACAAACTAACGAAATGAATCCAACGCATGGATCGGATACTGGATTCTGTGCGACTTTCTATCACAAAACCCAGCAAGCGCCCACGCGACTATCATTTTACTCGCCCGCCTCAAAACAGAAACAGCTCGCCCATGTCATCCTGCGCTTTGGCTTTTTTGCTGCGCGCGGGTTTCGAGGCCGCCACGGCGGTGATAACGGCTTCTTCCTGCAGTGCGGGAATTTCCACATCGAGCAGTTCCGTCGCGGGCGTATCGACCACCTCTGCGACTGGCATTTCATCGACTTCCATCGCCGCCGCCACCACTTCCGCGATTTGGCGCAGAGGAGAAGCGGTTTTGCCTTTGCGGCGGGGAGTGTTGGCCTTGTCACCGCCGAGTTGACGATCGCTCATGCCATCCGCCGCGGCGAATTGCGCCATCGTCGCATCGATCCAACGGTCCAGTGCCGTCGTCAAACGAAAATCCGCCAGCACCGACGCCCCGTGCACCAGGGCATGAATCAGGGCACCTTGGGCGAAATGCAAACGCCAGGAAATTTCCTCGGCGCTGAGAGAAGGAAGATGCGACGCGAGCACCTCGCGCATGGTGGCATCGACCAATCGAGCCGCCGCACTGATCTCCTCATAGGTCCCCGCGGCCAGCATTTCCAGCCCACGACCGAGTACACGGGCGTGCGCGGCCTCATCCAGCCCCTTGCTCGCCGTGGCAGCCAGCAGCGGTTCCGACCATGCTTGGAAAATGGCACGCAGCGTCGCTTGCGGATCCAGTGCCTCCAGGCGTTTCGCACGCTCCACCACCACCGGCTTGATGCGGTATTCCAGCACCGCCGCGAGCAAGCCTTCCCGACTGCCGAAATGGTAATTCACCGCCGCCACATTGGCTTTCGCCAGGCCGGTGATGTCGCGCACCGATACCGCATCAAATCCTTTTTGGGCAATGAGAGTCTCCGCCGCCTCGACCAAACGTCCCTTGGTCACATCTCCTTTTACACGCAAATCGATCATGTCGCCGCGACTTCACAAAAGCCGCCTGATGCTGTCAAACAAGCGCTGGAAAAATTCCGCCAACGCCCATCAAACCAACGATCATTTCAACCGATCGTTTGCGCGAAAAAATCAACTTTGCCAAAGCATTCTGCAAACAGCATCCCGACTGTTAGACCTTGAGGTATTTCCGAATCGCCGCCACCAGCCCGGGGATATCGTGCTGCTTCGCCTCGAACGCCGGCGGATGCCCCAGCTCGACCAGGGCCTGTGTCGTCACCGGGCCGATGCTGCCCGCCACGCAGTTCTCCGGCCACGGCACGCCGAGGGCGAAAAAATGCTCGGCCGTGGAGGCGGAGGTAAAGGTGATCAGATCCGCGCCCTCCTCGCGCAAACGCGCCACCGCGCCCGTGGGATCTTCGGTCTCGGCCACCGTGCGATAGGCGATGCAGTCATCGACAATCGCCCCCATCGCCTGCAAGCCCATCGATACCACATCACGCGACACCTCGGGCTTCACGACCATGATGGTGAGGTTTTCGATGTCCTCTTTTTTGAATGCCTCCACCAGTCCCTCGGCGACGAATTTTTCCGGCAGAAGATCGCAGCCGATGTGATACTCGCGCAGCTTGCTCACCGTGCCGGGCCCGATCGCCGCGATCTTCGGTTTGCCAAGGCAGCGCGCGTCGTCATGGATCGAGTAAAACGCATCGAAAAAGCGCGAGACACCATTCGGCGAAGTGAAGACCAGCCAGTCATACTCGTGCGCCGATGACACCAACTCGGCAAAACCCAGCTTGTCCACCGGGTCCTCGATCCGGATCACCGGCAGCTCGACCACATCCGCGCCGAGCTGCGCCAGCTCTTTGCTCAGCGTGCCCGCCTGTTCGCGCGTGCGCGTGACGATGATGCGCTTGCCAAACAACGGCCGCTTCTCGAACCAGGAAATTTTCGCGCGCTCCTTCACCACGTTACCGATCACCGCCACCGCCGGAGAGGAAAAATTCTGACTCTCCGCGATGTCCGCGATCGTCGCCAGCGTGCCCTCGATCGTCCGGTGCATGCCGGTCGTCGCCCAACGCGTCAGAGCGATGGGTGTGTTGGGATCCGCGCCGTGTTGCACAAATTGCCCGCAAATCTCGCGCAGCCGCGCCACTCCCATCACAAACACCTTCGTGCCCGGGGCCTTGGCGAGGTGCTCGTAGTCGATCGAGCTCTCCTCTTTCGTCGGATCCTCGTGACCGGTGAAAATGGTCAACTGCGAGCAATGGTCGCGATGCGTCACCGGAATGCCCGCGTAGCAGGGCCCGGCAATCGTGGAACTGATCCCCGGCACGATCTCGAAAGCCACGCCCGCCTCGGCGAGCTCGGCCGCCTCTTCGCCACCGCGACCGAAAATCATCGGGTCGCCGCCTTTCAGACGCACGACACTCTTGCCCTCCTGGGTCCGCTTCACGATCAGCGCGTTGATCTGATCCTGCGGCAGCGCGTGATCTTTCGCCCGCTTGCCGACGTAGATTTTTTCGCAATCCTTTTTTGTCCACTTCAGCAGCTCGCCACTGCTCAGCGCATCGTAAACGAGCACGTCGGCCAGCTCGATGCATTCCTTCGCCCGCAGCGTCACCAACCCCAAGTCCCCCGGACCCGCTCCAACCAAATAACAAATTCCCTTCTTACTCATACCAATGTTTCAAACAGTTGTTTCGCTACTTCGAACGGAGCCTGCCGCGATCCGCGCACGTTCGCCAGCCGTGGCTCGCCCCCGGCCTCCGGAAAGACCCGGGCGCTCATGATCAGATCGTCATTTTCCAGCTCGGAAAACACTCCCACGGGCGTGTGACAGCCTGCGTCCAGCAAACGTAAAAATTCCCGTTCCGCACTGACTCTCAGGAAAGTATCGCCATGCCCGATGCGCTCCACCACCTCTTTCATCCAGCCATCATCGCTGCGGATCTCCAGACCGATCGCCCCCTGCCCTGCAGCGGGGTAAAACACTTGTTCATCAAGCACATCAAAAAACAAACGTTCGTCTGAATTAGGCAAATATCCGAGACGCACCAGCCCGGCCTCGGCGAGCATGATGGCATCGTAGTCATCGGCATCGCTGAGTTTTTTCAAGCGTGTCGGCACGTTTCCCCGCAGATCGGAAATGAGCAAATCCGGCCGCAGCCACTGCAGTTGCCGCGCGCGGCGCACACTGCTCGTCCCCACGCGCGCGCCCTGCGGCAGCGCGTCCAGTCCGCCCTCCTGTTTCGAGACCAGAGCATCGCGCACCCCGGCGCGCTCGAGGGTGGCGGGAATGCAGAAATGCGCGGCGAGCACGGTGGGCACATCCTTCAGACTGTGCACCGCCAAATCGATCTCCCCCGCTTCCAGAGCGATTTCCAATTCCTTGGTGAAGACGCCCTTGTCGAGGGTGCCCTCGCTTTTCGCCACCTCGCTGAGGGCCACATCCGTGCGCCGATCGCCCGTGGTTTTGATGACACAGCGCACCACCTCCACCTCGGGAAACGCGGCGCGCAGCATTTGCTCGGTCGCATTCGCCTGCCACAGGGCCAACTCACTGCCCCGGGTGCCTACTCTGATGATTTCTCTCGCTGCCATGATCCCTCGCTCGGTCGCGCAGACTAACCCGACAGCCGGCTTTGTCAACGAATCACACGGACAAAAGTAAGCGCCGCGAATTTGCATTGCCAGCCGAAAGCAGCCCGTTACAGTTTTGCCCAGAGACAACCGCCGCGTGAAATCCAAACCATCACCCGCACGATCGCGCAAGCCGGATCGCGACACCGCCCCGCTCTTGCAGCAAGTGCGCGAGGTTTACGCGGAGCTGGCCACGCGTCCGTTGCGCGGGAACTGCACCGGCCGCACGACCTGTTGCCGATTCCAGCTCACCGGGAAAACTCCCTACCTCACCCGCGGCGAGGCGATGATCGCGGCGCAGGCTTGGCGCGCCAGCGGTAGGAAACAAATGCCCGCAAGCGCCGATGGCGCCTGCCCGTTTCTCAAACAAGGCCTGTGCCAAATTTACGAGTCGCGACCTTTCGGCTGCCGCACGCATTTTTGCGAAGCGGCGGGTGGGCAGACACCGCGCGCTCTCGTCCGCGATCTGATTCAGCGACTGGAAGACATCGATCTCGCCCTGGGCGGCGAAGGTGCCAGCCAATTCCACGCCGCCATCAAGCCGTTCCTGTGAAATCTTCGCGGCTTCACCCGCACATTTCTCTTTTCATCAGGGAGATTCCGGTTAGTATCAGGCTCGTGAAATCACCGATCCTAGCGCTGCCATTTTGCGTGCTGATTCTTGTCATCGTGGGCGTGTGCTGCTCGCCCGTGGCGCCCATCGGCGGCGGCGCGGATCGCCCGATCACCTGGGGCAGCGGTTCGGCTCCGGTATCCGGTGGCGCCTCCATGGGCGACATCATGCGCGGCGTCAATCTCCGGCAGGATCTGGTACGGCGCGGCACGCATGGTCGCAAGGTGTTCCGCCCGATGTCGCCACGCTACATCACCATCCACAGCACGCAGAATTGGTCCGCCGACGCGTGGAAACATTCGCAGGCGCTGAAAAACGGCGCCCTGCGCGCGCCCAAACGCAAGGGCGGCAATCGCATCGGCTACCTGATCTGGCATTTCACCGTGGATGACCGCGTCGCCCTCCAGCACATGCCCACCAACGAACAGGGCGAGCACGCCGACTTCGATGGTCCGGGGAACCGCTACAGCATCGGCATCGAAATGTGCGAACACCGCGGCAGCAATTTGAATGCCACCGTGGACCGCACCGCGCGCCTCGCCGCCTACCTCATGATCAAGCACAGCATTCCCCTGCGCAATGTCGTGCCGCACTATCACTGGCCGCGCCGGGGGGCGAAGCCGCCGAACAAAAACTGCCCTCATTTCCTCATGGAAAACGGCCGCCCGGGTCGCAAGTGGAGAGGCTTTCTCGCGAAGGTCGATTCCTACTACCGCCAAATGGTCCGCTGATGTCCGCACATTCCCATGGCAGCCCCGGCAATCGTGAGACAATCCTCGAGCCGGACACCTACTACGTTTGCCAACGCTGCACCGACTGCTGCAAGTGGCCCGGCGATGTGCGACTGGAGGAAGAGGAAATCCCCCGCATCGCCGCGTTTCTCGATCTGACGGAAACGGAATTTCTCGATCGATTCACGCGGCTGCGCACGAATCGACAGGGCCTTTCCCTCATCGAAAAAGAGAATCACGAGTGCATCATGCTCGAGGGCAACTCCTGCCGCATCCATCCGGTCAAGCCATCGCAATGCGCAGGTTTTCCGAACAAGTGGAACTTTCCCGGCTGGCGGCAGGTTTGTGAGGCCAAGGCGATCCCGATGGAAGATGCCCGACAACGCGGATTGACGAAGTAGCTCCCAGCGTGGAAACTGCGCGCAGATGATTCAGCAAATTCTCACCCACCCCGGCAGCGCGCATAAGGATGAATTCCTCGCCTGCTGCCTTCTCATCGCCGTGCACAAGGTACCCGTCGTGCGGCGCGAGCCCTGCGCCGATGACCTGAACGACCCGACCACCATCGTGGTGGACGTGGGCGGCGAACATAACCCGGAGCGGATGAACTTCGATCACCACCAGTTCCCCGCCGATGCCCCGCCGATCTGCGCGCTCAGCCTGGTGATGATGCACCTCGGCATTTACGAAGACGCGCGTTTGTTTTGCGAATGGCTGGAGCCCGCCGAGTGGTTCGATACCAAAGGTCCCGTGAAAACGGCGGAGTGGCTCGGTGTCCCGCGTGAGGCCCTGAGCAAACTCCAGTCCACCATCGATGTCACCATCCTCCGCCGTTTCGCCGCCAGCTCCCGACTGGAACCCGGACAACTCATCTGGGAACTGATGCAGCTGGTGGGCAGCGACCTGCTCTACTACCTCCGCACCATGCGCGAACGCATCGAGGTCTTGCGCGAAAATTTGCAATTCTGGGAAATGGAAAAACAAGGCGAGCGCTTCCATGCCGTTTTCCTGCCGCGCTCGGAATCCACCATCGATGACCCCTCCGGCGCGATGTCCCGTTATTTGCGCAGCATCGGCAAGGACCAGGAAGTCGTGGCCATGATCTATCCCGATCGACGCGGCAAAGGTTACGGCCTCAGCCGCAACAACGATCACCCGCGCCTGAATTTCACCGTGATCGAACATCACGACGATGTCCACTTCGCCCACCCGCGTGGCTTCGTCGCGAAAACCACCGCCACCGATATCGATCGCCTGCGCGAGCTCCTTCACGCCTCCTGGATCTGACCCCATGGCACACATCTTTTCGCAATCGCAGGCCGGCACCAGCATCCTCAAGGGAGTCTCGCGCTCGTTCTACCTGAGCCTGCGCCTACTGCCGAAAAGCATGCGCGATGCCGCTGGGCTGGGCTATCTGTTAGCCCGCAGCAGCGATACCATCGCCGATACCGCGGAGCTCGCCGTCGAAGACCGCCTGCATTGCCTCGATGCCTTCCACCGCTCCGTGCTGCAGGGGGAAACCTTTTCCACCCCTAACGAATTGTTAGAACATTGCACCCCCGGTGAAAAAATCCTGATGCAACACGCACCGGAGCACCTGGGCTGGCTCGCAACCCTCTCCCCCGCCGAGCGCGAACTCGTGCACGAAGTGATCGATGAAATCATCTCCGGCCAGCGGCTCGATCTGATGCGTTTCGGTCATGCCAGCAAGGACAGCCGCATGGTCATCGAGGATGATGCCACGCTCATCGACTACTGCCAGCGCGTCGCGGGCAGTGTCGGCGTCTTCTGGACCAAACTCGGTTTCCTCGGCGAAGGGGCGCATTTTTGCCGCGAAAACGAAGCAACCATGCTTCAGTGGGGAAAACATTTCGGCTGCGCGCTGCAACTGGTCAACATCCTGCGCGATCGCCCCGAGGACCTGCGAAACGGTCGCTATTACCTGCCCGGCACCGCGCATCTCACGGATGAACACGCCCTGCTCCACGCCCAGGACCGCTGGCTCACCCAAGCGCGCACATGGGTCGAGGAAGGCCTCCACTATGCCAGCGCCCTACGCGGCAAACGCCTGCGCTGCGCCACCGTTCTGCCCGCTTTGTTAGCGATCGAGACCATCGAAAAAATGCAAGCCGCCACCTGGTGCCAGATGCAACAACGAGTCAAAATCACCCGCGCCGACGTCTTCCGCTGCCTCGCGGAGGCGATGCTGTTTTGAGACGTGGCGGAAATATCCCCGCTACCCCGCCACAGATATTTCCTTCTCCAACTCACAATTCCATCAAAAAATCGCCTCGACTCAGACAGATGGGTCACGTATGGTTCGAGTATGAAATCAGCAGAGCAACGAATCACGATCCATCCCAAACAATGCGGAGGACGCCCTTGCATTCGCGACATGCGCATCCGCGTCACCGACATTCTCGACCTCCTTGCCGCAGGATTAAATTTCGATCAAATTCTTGATGAGTTACCAGACCTTGAACGAGATGACATCATCGCGGCATTGCTTTATGCGAAAAATGGTATCGACCATCCGGTGATCGCGGCATGATTTGACTCGATACTCCACGCGAAATAAGTTATAACCAATCTTAGTCATCTGGTCAGAAATCAAGCAGCCAATCCATGCCCATTCTATTCGATATCATATCCTTCGCTTTTCGTGGTCGAGGAAAGTATATTCTGATCATTTGCGTTGTGCTTTCTCTTATCGCTAAGCTTGCTGGGATTGCGCCTCTTCTAGGCCCGATCGCCTCGATCTTGTTGAGCGGGTATTTTTGCGCCGTCTATTTTCAACTCATCCAATCGACTGCTACCGGGGGTAAAGAAGCCCCCGATTTCCCTGAAACATCAAATATCATCGAGGACATCATTTGGCCTATGATTCAAATCATCGTGGTTGCTTTGGTTTCCTTCGGCCCCTTGATTGGCTATTCGATCATAGCGGATGATCTGGATTACAATGCCTTCATCGGTTACGCGCTCCTGGGCTGGGGCGTGATTTACTTTCCCATGGCTATCTTGGCTGTCGTGGTGCTCGGCTACACTGGCGCACAGGGTCCGCACATCGTCATACCTGCGATTTTCCGAGCTGGTTTGCTCTATTGGTTGGCGGTGTTCCTGCTACTCTTTCTCTACATGGGGCAGTCGATCATTTCATCCATGCTGTCGGGTCAGATGATCATCGGTTCACTTGTCATGTCATTCATCGGCTCCTACGCGCTCATGACCAATGCGCGCATCCTCGGCATCGTCTATCGCGAAAAACAGGAGGAGCTGAATTGGCTCTGAATTGGATTCCGGGCTGATTGCGCATTTACTAAATAGGGAAAATATTTCATTGTCTCGCCCATGCTCCGCGCCACTCATGCTTCCGCTCTCCTCGATCTGCCCCAGCCCTTGCATCTGGCGCTAGGCGTGTTTGATGGGGTGCATGTGGGGCATAGGGCGGTGATTCAGGCGGCACAGGCGAGCGCCCGGGAGACGGGCGGAAGCTGGGGCGTGGTGACCTTTGACCCGCATCCGATCCGGGTGCTGGCACCGGAGCGCGCCCCGCGCCAGCTTCTCGCCTCGCTCGATCACAAGGCGCGATTGTTAGAGCGGATGGGTGCGGGATTTCTGTTAGCCTTGTCATTCGATCACGCGTTGGCCGCGTTGAGTGCGGTGGAGTTTATCGGCTTATTGCAGCAAGGCGGTGCCATTGCCTCCATTTCCGTAGGGGAAGACTGGCGTTTTGGCAAAGGCCGTGAGGGCGATGTCGCGTTCTTGCGAAACATGGGGGAAGAACATGGTTTTATCGTCAATGCCCTGCCACCCGTGATGCATGAGGGCGAGCGCATCAGCAGCACGCGCATCCGGCAATCGATCCGCGACGGCGCGCTGGCCAATGCCGCCGCGATGTTAGGGCGCCCGTATGGCATCGAAGGAGTCGTGGTCAAGGGCCAGCAACTCGGTCGCACGATCGGATTTCCCACGGCCAATCTGGCGCTCGGCGAAGAGCAACTGCCGCCCGATGGCGTGTGGGCGGTGCATGTGACCTGTGGCTCCGATCACTGGCATGGCGTGGCGAACCTGGGAATGCGTCCCACGGTCGATGGCACGCAGCGGGTCTTTGAGGTGCATCTCTTCGATGCCGCGCCGGAATTGTATGGAAAAACGCTGGAGGTCGAGTTTGTGCACTACCTGCGCGGCGAGCGGAAATTCGATAGCCTGGAGGCCCTGAAAGCGCAGATCGAGCAGGATGCGTTGGCGGCGCGTGCGTGCTTGGCCGCGGACGGTGCATGACATGTTTTTCATGGAAGAATCGCTGGTCAATGCTACGTAAACAGGGTAGTTCATTCCGCCGCAACTCAATCATGGAACGCTTTGATTTACCGCTCTCGGTCCCATTCACGCATCGTGTGTGTTTCACGCATGATGCCTTTGCGGCGGGGAACCCGATGCTGCGCGAGATCCTCGCGGAGGGTGGAGGACGGCGCGCGCTGGTCTATCTGGAGGAAGCCGTGGCGGAGGCTTGGCCCGCATTGCCGCAGCTCATTGCCGATTATCTCAGCGCATCCAGCGTGCAGCTGCATGCCATCCACATCATGCCCGGGGCCGAGGCCTGCAAAGCGGATGACAGCCTGGTGCGCCATGTCTGGGATCAGATCGAGAAAGAAAAAATCGATCGCCATTCCTACGTGCTCTGCCTCGGCGGCGGGGCCTTTCTCGATGCCGTGGGCTTCGGTGCCGCTACCGCCCATCGGGGTGTGAGGCTCGTGCGTTTTCCCACCACCACCCTGTCGCAGGACGATAGCGGCGTGGGCGTGAAAAACGGCATCAATGCCTTCGGCAAAAAAAACTGGATCGGGAGTTTTTCGGTGCCTTATGCGGTGATCAATGACTTCACCTTTCTTCACAGCCAGGACCCGGAAATCAGCCGCCTGGGCCTGATCGAGGCCATCAAGGTCGCGTTGGTGAAAGACGCGGAATTTTTCTCCTGGATCGAAGCGAATGCCGCCGCACTCGCCACGCTCGAAAAGCAAGCGCTCGAAGAATGCATCCAGCGCTCCGCCCTGTGGCACGCGCGCCACATCACGCTGGGCGGCGATCCTTTTGAAATGGGCAGCAGCCGCCCGCTCGATTTCGGTCACTGGGCCGCCCACAAAATGGAACAACTCAGCGGCTTCGCCGTCAGTCATGCCGCGGCGGTAGCCGTCGGACTATGGCTGGATGTGTGCTACTCCGTGAAATCCGGACTACTCAGCGAGGCCGATGCCTGTCGCATCGAAAAAGTGCTGGAAACCATGGGCATGCCGATGTTTGACCCGCATCTGCTCCTGCGCGACAAGTCCGGTCAACTCGCCGTGCTCGCAGGCCTGGAGGAATTCCGCGAGCACCTCGGCGGCCAGCTCACCGTCCTGCTCCTGCGTGCTCCGGGAAACAGCACGGACGTCCACGAGATGAACCACACCTTGATTCGGGCCTGCATCGAACACATGCAAAAACGCGCCGGAATGATCGCCGGGTGAAAGCGTTCTCGCTGATCGATTTCCTGTTTTCTCAAACAACTTCATGAAAATCGTCATCCTCACCGGCGCGGGCATTTCGGCGGAATCGGGCGTTCCCACCTTTCGCGCCTCGGACGGCCTGTGGGAAGGGCATCGCGTGGAGGAAGTCGCCACCCCCGAGGGCTTCGAACGCAACCCCGGACTGGTGCACGATTTTTACAACATGCGCCGCGCCCAGCTTTCCCACGTCGAGCCGAATCCCGCGCATCGCGCCCTTGCCCGGCTCGAGGAGCATATCGGCGAAAACCTCACCCTCATCACCCAGAACGTGGACGACCTGCACGAACGCGGTGGAAGCAAGCGTGTTCTGCACATGCACGGTTCTCTGTTGAGCGCGCTTTGCAACAGTTGTGGCGAGCGCTTTCGCTGGCTGGGCAAAATGTCGCTCACCAGCAAGTGCCCGTTTTGCAAAGCCATCGGACTCGAGCGGCCGGACATCGTCTGGTTCGGTGAAATGCCGTATTACCTGGGTGAAATCGAGGCGGCACTGATCGATTGCGATGTCTTTGTCTCGATCGGCACCAGCGGCATGGTGAATCCTGCTGCGAGCTTTGTGCAAATCGCCCACAACTGTGGTGCCCACACCATCGAGATCAACCCCTACCCCACCCAAAACGCCCACCATTTTGCCGAGCAAATCCAGGGCCCCGCGGGCTCCGAAGTGCCGCGCTGGGTGGAAACAGTCTTGGCGAAAGAGTAAGGAGAAGGGATTTGCAATCCCTTGCTTTGATCCGACTGAGCTACCACCTCACAAAAAACCACCCCAAACTGATAAATCCCCCTTGCACGTACCGTTTCATAGATGGTTTTGCCTCTCCTGGGGCACCTCACCGAGTTTTCGCCCGCCTGTCATGAGAAGCGCACTATCGATCACCGCCGCCTTCGGCACTCTCCTGCACCCGTGCCTGGCGCAAACGGCTGCCCCCGCCCCGTTCCAACCCTCCGCGGCATCCGCGGAATTGCTGGATCAATACTGCTTCTCCTGCCACGATGAGGAGACGCAGAAAGGCGATATCCGCCTCGACAATCTCGCCGATCTCGAACTTGGCAAGCGCCTTGACCTGCTGAACCGCATGCAGGAACAGCTCTACTTCCAGCACATGCCGCCCAAGAAAAAACGGCAGCCTGAGGAACAGGAGCGCAAGGAACTGCTCGCGATGTTCCGCAAAGAACTCGGCCAGCACAATGCCTCGACCTTGGAAGGGAAATTGCAGAAGCCCGAATACGGCAATTACATTGATCATCAAAAACTCTTTTCGGGCGAATTCAAAAACCTGCCCGCCTACACCACCGACCGGCGCTGGTTGATCAGCGAGTTCATCTTCAATGCCAAGTTCCAGCGCATCCTCCAACAGAAAACCATGGCAAACCGGGGCAAAGAGCGGTTTGAAGTGGTCGGCAGCAAGAGACTGCAGGGCGTTTCTTTGGCGAATCCTTTTCTCCTACCCAAAACCATCGGCGTCCGTTACTACGCGAACGAGGATCTCACCGGCGGCCACCTCTCCAGCATGCTGACCAACGCGCAGGCGGTATCCGAATACATGACCGACGTCCTTGTGCCCAAGAGCCGCGGAAAATACCTGCCTGCCGTCATGGAAATCATCGCGATGGAAGAAGCCCACACGGCCACCCTCGCCTCGCGCCGCGCCTTTCTGGAGAGCTACATCGAACGTCTCTGCGTGGAGATTTACGGCGATCGCAATGAGGCCATGCTCCCTACCTTCGTGCCAGTCGTTCTGCCACCGCTGCCCAAACTCGCGGAGGGCGAAAAATACAAGAAGGCACCCATGAATGTCTCCACGAACATGTTGGAGAACCTGGGCGCCGCTCCGCTGGTCTATCACACCTTGACTGATCCCGAACTCGCCAAAATGAGCGACGATGAGTTTCGCGGTTACTGCGAGCGCATCTGGTTCAACCGTGGCGATTTCGAGCGCACCATCCAGAGCCGCATGGCCCTGCTGCGCGAGTATGTGCCGGAGTTCCGCGAAATCGCCGAGTCACAGCTCAGGAGACACAAAAAGATCGACTACAAACCCCTCGCCGAGCCGGAGATGGCAGCGATCCGTGAGGCGATCCAGAAGCACCGGAAAAAAGGCGACCGCTACAACACCCTCATCGACAATTGCATCGCCGATTGGCAGCAATCCTTCTCCCAGCAGCGCAAGGACGCCGGCCCGCCCAGCACCGAGACCCTCACCGCTCTGGTCAGCCAGCTTTCCGTGCTCATTCTCGAACGTCAGCCCACTCCTGAGGAAAGCGCGGACTTTGTCGAACTGACACGATCCTATGTCGAAAAACTCGGTCGTCGCAAAGCGGTGCAGAAGCTGATCCAGACATACCTCCTTTCCACAGAATTCGCCTACCGCAACGAGCTGGGCACGGGAGAACCGGACGAACACGGCCGCCGCATGATGTCTCCGCGTGATGCCAGCTACGCCATCGCCTACGCCCTCACCGACCAAAGCCCCGACGCGGAGTTGGTGGCCGCCGCCGCCAACGGACGCCTCAACACCCGCGAGGATTACGAGCGCGAAGTGAAGCGCATTCTCGCCAAACGCAATGTCCGCACACTCATCGACCCCATCCTCGAGGACAAATCCTGGCAGGAAAACACCACCAACATGCCCATCCGCGAGCTGCGCTTCTTCCGCGAGTTTTTCGGCTACCCCAAGGCACTGGAAATTTTCAAGGACGAAAAACGCTTCGGCGGCGACCGCCTCGATCACGCCACCAACCGCGTCGTCAACGAAGCCGACCGCATAGTGGAATACATCCTGGAGAAAGACAAAAACGTCTTCGAAGAACTGTTAGGCACCGAGGAATTCTACGTGTTTCACAATGGCGACAATCAGACAATGACGGCGCATTCCGATCGCATCAAGCGCATCTACGAATACTTCAAGGACAAGGACTGGCAGAAATTCGGTTACAAGGAACTGGCGGAACACACCGATTTCCTCCGCAAGAACCCGATGCGCAGCATCAATCCGGACGACCTCAAATCCGGCAACCGCTCGGGCGATGGCCTGAAGCTGTTCAAAAAATCCCTCACCTCCATCACCGCCCGCCTCGACAAAGGCCAGAAGGACGCGGCCCCTTTCGACATGTATCGCGGCTACGGCTCCGATTTCATGCCCGGTGAAAACGTCGCGATGCTCTGGGGCTACAGCTTGGACAACTGGAACTGGTCGGCCACCCAACCGGCCAAGGTGCCCGGCCGCAAAGGCATGCTGACCCATCCCGCCTGGCTCATCGCCCACGCCTTCAACACTGAGACCGATCCTGTGCACCGCGGCAAGTTCGTGCGCGAAAAACTCCTGGCCGATACCATTCCGGACGTGCCCATCACGGTCGATGCCGTCATTCCGGAACATCACGACAAGACCCTGCGCGCCCGCCTCGCCAGCGCCACCGAAACCACCTCCTGCTGGCACTGCCACGAAAAGATGAACCCGCTCGGCTACACCTTCGAAATGTATGACGACTTCGGTCGCTCGCGCACCCAGGAGTTTCTGGAATACCCCGAGCACCTGATCACCAAGAGACCCGACGAAGCCAAGGACCGCAACCACCTTCTCGATCTGCGCGACATCTACAAGACCCTGCCGGTCGATTCCACGGGCCACCTCACAGGCACCAATGATCCATCCTTGGATGGCGATCTCAGTGGGGCCATCGACCTCGCGGAGCGCCTGACCAAGTCGCGCCGCGTCCGCCAATCCTTCATCCGCCATGCCTTCCGCTACTTCATGGGCCGCAACGAATTCCTCTCCGACTCCAAGACCCTGATCGATGCCGAACAGGCCTACGTCGAAAATGGAGGTAGCTTTGATGCCGTGATTGTGTCATTGTTAACTTCAGATTCCTTCCTCTACCGCAAACCAATCGAAAACTAACCGTGGCGGCCCTTGCCAAGCGCCATGCCAGACATTCCAACACGTAACAAACCACCACCATGTTCGATCGCCGCGATTTCCTCAAACGCACCTCCCTCGGTGTCGGTGCCATGACCTTGGCCCCGCTTTTCAACCAGCTCTTTGGCGCGCAAACCACCGCCACCAGCACCATCCCGAAACGCTTCATCTTCATCCGCAAGTCCAACGGCCTCCGACCGCTCGAAAGCGCGCTGATGAATTTCTCCGCCAAGGACAAGGCGCTCGATGAAAACAAACAGGCCTTCGAGGCCGACCTCACCAAGCACGAGCTGCCCTTGTATTTGCGCGGGCTCGATGAGCACAAGGAAAACATGACCATCCTCCAGGGACTCTCCGCCAAGATGAGCGAGAACGTCCACTATTCCTTCTCCTCCGTCATGGGCTGCTTCAAGTCGAATCGCAACACCCTCAGCGCCATCAAGCGCACCACCATCGACTTCGAACTCGCGAAACTTTTCCCCTCGCCCTTCGGCCACGTCGAACTTTCCTTCGCCGAAGGCCGCACCGGCATCGTGTCCGGCTACTCCGCGCCCGCACCGCAGACACGCAACTACTGCTATGCCGATCCCGACACCGCGCGCAGCGAGCTTTTCAAATCCGTGCTCAATCCCGATGCCGTCAATTCCGACAGCGACATGCTCACCTTCCTGCAAAGCAAGGAAGGCCTGAAGGAAAGCGGATTCAAAGGCCATGAAGTGAAACGCCAGGAAGCGCAGGTCGAGTCCATCGAGGCCATTCGCGAACGCAACAAGAAGCTCATCAGCATTTCCGGCACCCTTGCCAAGCACCTGCCCACGCTCGACCCAGTCCATCTGAATGGCGGTCCGAATGCCACCACGCCCGAAAAACAAGCGGCCATGACCGATGTGCTCATCGCCGCGATGAAAGCCGGCCTCACGAATGTTGTCACTTACACCATCGACGACCTCGGCACGCCCATCATCGGACTGCCCGGCAACGAGACCGACCGCGTCGGCATCCATCCGCTCGGCCACGACGAGGCCTTCGGCGGCGTTCCCGCGTGGAAGACACGCGAGCAAATCCGCATCAGCCACATGAACCAGGTCAAAACGATCGTGGAGAAACTCAAAGCCACACCCGAAGGCAACGGCACCATGTTCGACAACACGATGATCATGTATTTCCCCGAAAACGGCGAGACGCACCACGGCATCGGCACCGAGTCGCCCTTCATCATCATGTCCGGCAAGAACTGCAATCTCGACATCGCCGGTCGCTACATCCGCCTGCCGTATCTCGGTGAGCCCGGACACAAAACGTTAGGAAACTGGTACACCACCCTGCTCAACGCCCACGGCAACCCTATCGAGCACTACGGAGATCTCGACCTCGAGATGGCGCGCAAGAAACTCCCGCAAACCGGTGCCATCCAGCAGTTGATGGCGTAAGGAGAAGGGATTTGAAATCCCTTAAATCTAAGAAAGGGATTGAAAATCCCTTCTCCATAGCGTGAACGTTCGCGGCAACAGTTTCGCTGGATTGGTGACGATGTAATTGCGGGTCCATTCAAATTGCTTCTCCGTGCGGATCAGCCTGTCCCAATATTCCCGCTGCCAAATACTGCCTTCTTTTCCACGCCGCTTGTTGATCTCACGGGCGGAATAGCGCTTCCATGTCTGTAGAATGTCTTCCAATCGATGTTCGCCGAGCGGACGAAACAACACATGCACGTGATTCGGCATGATGACAAATGTGCCCAGCTCGTACCGTTCGCCATCGAAGTGAAGAAGAGCTCCTGAGACCGATTCACGCAGATTTTCCTGAGCCAGGATGCACTCGCCGTGCGCGTCATCGAGGAGTTTTTCGAAGCCCAAGGTGAACTTGCGATTGTGCTCACGGAGAAGTTCTTCGTTCCAAGGTTGCGGGTGGTTCTTTTCCCATAGGGCACGTTGCGCAGCGAGTTTTTCGACGATGGGTTGTGGCAAGGAATCCGACAATCGCCATGTTACGAAAATCCAGGATTCACCCTGTTGCCAATGCGGGAGATTGACGCGATGCCGATCGATCGGCTTGTTGCGATCCAGAAACATGGTGGAGGGATTTGCAATCCCTTAGCCTAAGGAGCAGGGATTTACAATCCCTGAATTTGAAACAAGAAAGGGATTGCAAATCCCTTCTCCTTACAGCTCGTCCGCAAGCGCTTCGCGCAGGGTGGCGCGGGCGCGGAAGAGCAGGCTTTTCACGGAGGACACGCTGGTGTCCAGGGCGGCGGCGATTTCCTCGTAATCGAGGCCCTCGAAGGTGCGCAGCACCACGGCCAGGCGCTGTTGTTCGGGCAGGGCGGCGATGGCGCGATCGATGCTGCGGTGGCGTTCGCTTTTTTCCAGGCGCTCGCCGGGCTGCAGGGCGTCATCGGCGCGGCTCAGTGCCGGATCGTTCTCTTCCTGGGCATCATACGAAACTTCCTTTTTCCGGCTGCGGCGGCGGCTTTCATTGAAAACAAGATTGCGCGTGATCGTGAACAGATAGGTCGTGAATTTCGCATCATGCGTCCACTTCGGCGCCGACTGCCAGATGCGCACAAAGACCATCTGCGCGATGTCCTCGGCTTCCGTCGCATCATTCAGCATGCGCGCCACGGTGCCAACCACCGACTGCTGGTGGCGTTCGATCAATTGGCGGAATGCCCGCTCATCGCCTTTGGCCGTCGCACGCATGAGGGCGACGTCGATCGCGTCGTCGGCATCGACGCCGTCTGCGGTGGAGCGAGGCTGATCAGGGATGAATCCGGGCATGGAGAGGGCGGCCCTCATGGTCTTGCAGAATGAACACTGTGAAAAGGGATAAGTTGCGAAAAAAATGGCTTGGTGTGCCCTCTGTTCCCTCTTAGCCTGACCCCGCCCATGCCACGCATTCACGTTCTGCCCGATATCCTCGCCAGCCAAGTTGCGGCCGGCGAGGTCGTGGAGCGCCCGTCGAGCGTGGTCAAGGAGTTGGTGGAAAACTCGCTCGATGCCGGATCTAACGAAATTTTGGTCGAGATCGAGCGCGGCGGCAGCGCCCTGATCCGCATCACCGATGACGGCTGTGGCATGGATCGCGATGACGCCCTGCTTTCGTTGGAGCGCCATGCCACCAGCAAATTGCGCAGCAGCAGCGACCTGCACAACATCAGCACGCTGGGGTTTCGCGGGGAAGCGATCCCCAGCATTGCCAGCGTCTCGCGCTTCCGCCTCGTCACGCGCGAGCGGGAGTCTCTCGATGGCACGGAAGTCCAGGTGCATGGTGGAAAAATCATCGACGTGCGTGCGGCGGGCTGCGCACCGGGCACGACGATCGAGATCAAACAACTTTTTTACAACATCCCCGCGCGGCGGAAATTTCTCAAGGCCGAAAGCACCGAGGCCTCGCATGTGGAGCACGAAGTGCGGCTGCACGCCCTCGCCTCGCCCACCGTTCGCTTCCGCTACCGCCGCGATGGCCACGAGGTGCTGGAATTGCCCGCCGTAGCGCGCAAGAGCGATCGGTTGCGCCATCTGTTAGGCGTGGAAAGCGCGGGCGAGCTGATCGAAATCCCGTTGCATCACGGGAATGGATTTTCCGTGGAAGGGTTTCTGCTTCCCGCCACGCATGCGCGCAAGGGACGGAAACACCAGTGCGTGTTTTTGAACGGGCGTCCCATCGAGGATGTCGCGATCGCACGGGGGCTGAGTGAAGGGTTCAAGGGCGGGCTGATGGAGGGACTTCATCCCGCCGCGTGGTTATGGATCGAGATGGAAGCCGCGCTGGTCGATGTCAACGTCCATCCCGCCAAACGGGAAGTGCGTTTCCATCGCAGCCATGAATTACGCGAAGGCATCGCCACCGCCGTCGCTCACGCGCTGCAACAGCAGCAACGGCGCAGTGTCGCACCTCCGCCTGCGGAAGTGCCGGCGAAACAAGGACAGATTCGCTCGTTTTTTCCTCCGCCGCTGGCAGGCGAAAGCCCGCTGCCGCCAGCGCCGATCGCGACTCCTTCCCTCCCCCTTCCCGCCTGGATGCCACAAGCGATGCAACAGGAAATTCCGTTGCCGCATGAGCCGTCCGAGCCTCCGGCGCGGTCACAGAGCGCTCGTGGGGCGGCCTCTTTCCGCTGGATCGGCCTGCTGCACCAGCGCTTCGCGATTTTGGAAAGCCATGACGGATTGGTGGTGTTCGATCCGCGGGCCGCGCGCGAACGCATCGTTTATGAACGCATGCTGCAGGCGCAAAAAAACGGCATCGACAGCCAAGGGCTGCTGGTGCCCCTGCTGATCGATCTGGACCCGCGGGAAATGGACGCGGTGCTGCGCAACCAGGACGGCTTCGCCACCGCCGGACTCGAACTGGGAGATTTCGGTGGCGGCACCCTGCAAATCCGCAGTCTGCCTGCGTTTCTGCATCTCACCGACCCGCTGGCTTTCGTGCATGAGGTGGTGGATGACCTGCTGGCCGGAGGCTCTGGTGGCGCGCGGATCGCCTACGACAAACTCGCTCGCTGTCTCGCCCGACGCGCCGGACTGCAGGAAATCATTTCCGCGGACCGAGCCAAGGAGCTGCTAGAAGAACTCTTCACCTGCGATCTGCCATACTGCGCTGCCGATGGCAGGCCCACACTGAGCGAGTTTTCCCTGCGCGAACTGGAACGCCGCATGGGAAATCGTTAGGCCATCAGAGCCGTGGAATCACCAGCGAGCGACCGATCGCGAGCTTGGTATCCCGCATGCCGTTGGCCTTCTGGATCGTGCTGACGCTGGAACCGTAGCGCGCGGCCAAGCCCGAGAGAGTGTCGCCTTTTTTCACGACCACGCGCGTGCTGCGCGACTTGGAGGCGACAGCCTTGGACTTGCTGCTGGTTTTCGCGACCGAGGCCGAGCTTTTCGGCTTGGAGCTGGTGGAAGCCGTGCCAGTGGACTTCGGCTTCGCAGTGCTGGTCTTGGCGACCGTGCTTCTGCTGGTGCTGGAAGAAGTGCTCGGCTTCATGCGGGCCACTTCCACCTCACGGGAAGAGGTCGAAGTGGTGATCGGTGTCAGATTGCTGGGCGGACTGTCATTGGACGCCAGCAATTCCGGTGCGGCATCTTCCACGGGGGAAGAATCTTTGGCAATCGAGCGGCGGTTCCACTTCGAGGGGTTGTCCGCCCATGCCTCGACGTAGTTTCCGCGACTGTCAAAAGGACCATATCCCGTGTCCGCCACACGCCCGCCGGAAGAGCAGGAAGACAGCAAACCGGAGACAAGGACGGAGCCAAATACCGCGACGAGGGAACCAAAAGAGAGAGAAGAAAACGAAAATTTCATGCAAAAAAGGGATAAGTGGTTGACAAAAAAATGCCCTACGCAACGACTTTGCGCAAATGTTCGCACGTGTCCAGCGAAAAGTTTCGGAAAAGTTTGATATTTTGATATCCAGCGGGAGCACCCGTCCCTGCCCGGCACGATCACAGGAATTTCGAGCCAAGAAAGCGCGTGGCCATGCCCAGCAAATCATTGGTTTCTCCGGCGAGTAGTTTCTCCACCATCGCCCGATCGACGCCCGGCACCTTCGTTTGCACAAAGTCACCAATCGTCTGAATCACCTGATCGACCATCTCCGCCGTGAGGCCGATCTCCATCAGTTTCTGTTTTAATTCGTCCATGTGACAGATCAGGGGTGAGAAAGTACCGGGAACAGGACTCGAACCTGCACAGATGAATCCACTTGAACCTAAACCAAGCGCGTCTACCAATTCCGCCATCCCGGCGCGGAGGGGCAATGTGGGCTGGCAAAACACGACTGGCAAGCATGGAATATAAAATTCTTACTCATCGGCACGATTCGACGCCCCCCTGTTAGATTCGCCGATACACAATGCCAGCGTGGCATGAAAACTGCTTGCACATCCGCTCAGGCCCCCCCCCTCGTGACCACTTTTCAACACCACTGAGAGATAATGAAAAAGCATCGAATGATTAACGTGAGCGCGGGACAAGAGACCGCGAGTGATTTTTTTTTCACAGGGCTTTCCCTTCCCAATGCCTTATTCAGCAGGTGATTGTTGCCGCAAAAGCGGTGCGCGACACGATCGTGTCAGAAAAATAATTGACAAATACAGCACAATTCGCTGAGGTGTCAGCCGTTAAGTGCGCCTGCGTATTTGACACGCCTCCTCTCCGCCCCCCTCTCGAGGCCCTCCTCTCGACGATTCCAGCGATTTATTCCTTTTTGCGAGCCATTTATGTTTGTGTCCCATCGGCGCGTTCCGCTCAAGGACCGCGAACTTCTTTTTATGTTCTGTCTATGAATACCAAGATATTTTTATCAACGATCCGTGTTATCACTCGTTTGAGTTTGCTCCTGACAACGGCTTGTCCGCTCCTGCCATTCGCGGCGAGTGCTCAGGTGCAGATCGCTCCTACGGGACCATTTCGCACGCAGACCATTCAACTGCAGCAAGGATGGAACGCCGTTTATGTGGAGATTGAACCGCGCAAGGGCAACCCAGCGGAACTGTTCCAAGGCACGCCTGTAGAGATCGTGGCAGCCTACAATCGTCCTGTGACGCCGATGCAGTTCATCGATAGCCCCGTTGAAGTTTTACCGGATCGCAAGGGATGGAACGTGTGGTATGCGCCGCATCGGGATGATCACGTGCTCACCAATCTCAGTGCCATCCAGGCTCACAATGCCTATCTGGTATTCGCCAAAACGGCCTTCACCTGGACATTCCAGGGTACGCCGTATTTTGGTTCGGCTCGATGGCACCCGAATGCCTACAGCCTCGTAGGCTTCCCGATCCACGCGGCACAGGCACCGACGGTGGCGGCCTTTTTCGGCAATGCGGCACCGCACACGCCGCTGCGCGTCTATCGCATGGTATCGGGGCAATGGAGCCTGATCACCAATCCCGCTCAGGTATTGATGCAGCCAGGAGCCGCCTACTGGGTCTACAGCAACGGCGCCTCCACCTTCGGTGGTTCCATCGACGTGACCTTCGGTGGCAGTTCTTCGGGTGGCATGGTGTTTTCCACGGATTCCCCATCGCGCACGATCCAAATCCGCAGCACCTCCGCCTTTCCACAAAATCTGACTTTTTCGCTGCAAGCGGGGGAAAATGGATTATTGCCGGTTTCCTACGTGGTGCGCGTGTTGGAGCTCCCTGCCGATGATGATAAAGTGCCGGTTCCCCTCGCGGGCGGTGCTCAGTTCGGCCCACTGGAGGCGAATGGAGCTTTTGAACTGGAACTGGAAATCGCCCAAGAATCGGTGAACCAGTCCGTGATGGCCTCCACATTGGTCATCACCTCCAGTGCCGGCTCGCGCGTGGAAATCCCCCTGTTGTCGATTCGCCAAGATCTCCTGCCTACCCCCTAACGATTCTCATCAGACTCCTTGGTCTGCCAAAATCCTATTCCTGTCATCATGCACACATCCCTTCGCACTCTTTTATTCGCTCCCATCGTGGCGCTGTCGTTCGGCTCGATCGCCCGGGCCGTCCATCCTGCCCAAGGTCTATGGGTGGGCGACGTCGAGCTCAATGCTGTCAACGAAGCGACGGGCGCTGTGGGAAATTCCAACACTTACGAATTCACCAATCCACAGACCACCACCGCCACCTCGGACACGGCGCAACTGCGTTTGATTCTGCACGTGAACGGCGCGGGACAAGTCTCGCTGCTGAAAAGTGTGGCGATTGTGAGAGGCACGGAAGCGGCCGATGGCTCTGCGCCGATCCTGCTCATCACCGATCCCAGCCTTTACCCGCAGTATCCGGGCATCGCCAAGCGCGTGGCATCGGCTTCCTTTGATTTTGGCAGCCAGAGTGCGGTGACTGCCGTGCAAACCTTGATCGATACTTCCACCACAACTGCGGTGACCAAGATCCGAACAGACAATGGCGGCACCGCCGCAGCGATCGAGACGGCCGTCATGACCGCGTTGCAACCGAAAGTAACGTCTGCGAATGTCAGCCTGTCGTATCTGAACCGCGCCTCGGGCGCTACCTCGTTCATCACCACGCATTTTTTCACTGAAGCGAGTGTGATCACCATCGCCAATACCGTGGCTTCACAGATCCATAGCGGCAGTAAAACCGCCGCGGACTTTGCCTTCAATCCCCTTACTGATGCGACCTACTCACCTTTTACCACGGATCCGCTCGGGGGCGCCTTTGCGACCTGCGTAACGAAGGCTTTGGAACTCAAATCCAGCAGCTCCTACGGTGACACGCGAGGGCTGGAGGCCATTGCGGGTGTGGTGTATGGCGCCGCGCTGGCTGCAGAAGGCGCGGCCACGGGAAGTGACCTTGCCACCAAACAAGGCATCGCCCGCACGGCTGCCATTTACGCCCGCCACAATGCGGCGGACACCACCCAGGCCTACAACCGATTTCTTGCCAGCACCGCTTTTGTATCGATTCGCGAAGCGATCCCCGATGTGGCTGCGACCGCCGCTATTGCTGGGAAAAATGCCAATCAAGATCAAACCCAGATCGCCACCAGCGTGCGCAATGCGCTCCTCGCGAACGGTCCTGTCAGCGCTGCGTTTGTGTCCGCCGTCACACTGAAGAGTCAATCGCTGTGGTCAGACATCCGTGCGGAGGACGCCGTGAATGCCGTGGTGCATGCCGCCGCCAATGCCGCCGCCGAGCAAGTGATGACCTCGCTCAACCCCGCCGTTATCAAAAAAAGCGTGCAAGACGCAATCGCCTTAGCGATCAGTGCCATACCGTCCGGCCCTGTCTTCCTCGCCACCCCGTCGGCCGACTACACGGGCTTTGTCAGTGCCGCCACATTCTCGGCCGCCGCCGCCACGGCAGCGAAAACGGCCGCCTCGGAGGTGGTATTTCAATACAATGCCGGCGTCACAGGTGCCACGGAGCTGACTTTCTATGCGAACCGCGCCGTAACCAAGGCGCTTACGTCGATCCGCGAATCCGCGGCGGTCATTCCACAAAATGAAATCCGTATGATCGGAAGCCTCACGCCCGGCAGTTCGCTGAATGGCTCCATTCACCTCCCCGCACTCGCTCCGACGAATCCCTTCATGCACCGGCGCCATCCCGACCACACCGAGGGCTTCCCGATCACTCGCAACATTTCCCTCACCGTGAGCCCCACCGACCCGGGCAGTTCCGGCAGAGGAGGATACGGCGTCAGCCGCATCAGCGGCACCTATTTTGAAGAAATTTTCGGACTCCACAAACCTCTCGGCCCCGCTCAAAACATTGGTCTGCGCACGCGCGGCACCTTTACTCTCAATCGACTGAGTTTGGTCGACACCCTCAATTTCTAATCTCAGCCACACCTTTCACCCCAACTTTCCCAACACATGAAGACTCTCCTGGCTCGAATCGCCCTGTTACTCCTGCTCTGCCTGCCCGCGATGGGGCAAGACAATGGCACGGAGATTTTCCTCAAGTCCATCCCCTCCGGTTTCCAGACTGTGAGCATGAAGCACGATGAAGACGGCAATACCTACGTCCTGGGCAATCGCCCGGGTGGCGCGGTCATCACGAAGTTTGACCCCTCCGGCAACAACATCACGGGACAAGACATCAGCATCCCCGGCTTTCAGGCGAAAGCTTTTGATGTGGTGGGCAAAGGCGACACAGGTTTTATTTTTGTAGTTTCCAATTTGGAAGTAAGAAAATACTCGCTCAGTGGCAATCTGCTGACATCAACCCCATCGCTCTTCGGGGTCGTGACTGATGTCGCTTACATCAAAACCTCAAACCAACTTGTCGTGTCATTGCAGGCGGGAGGAATCCCCCCGGTCATGATAGTGTTCGGTGCGAATTTGAACTTCGTCCGCTACATCGTGCTGGGTGCCATGGGAACCATTGATTCCACCATCCGTTCCGTGGCTGTGGATAACACAGGCGCGGTCTACGCCGTGGGCCGCACGGGTTCGAATGCCGGACTCACCAACGGCTGGAACAACGCCTACACCATCTACAGTAACCCCGGTGACAATCAACACGCAGCGAACACCCGCTATTTGGTCAAGATCAATACCGACTTGACCAGCTTCACCGCCAAGCAGCCTGCCGAATTCGCCACTTTGAATGAGGTGCGTTTCATCAATGGATGGCTCTACCTTCTGGGAGGCGACTTCAGCTATGTCAACATGCGCTTGGACCGCCGTGATACGACCCTAGGGGGCTCTAATAAATCGGCGATTTTCCGCAGTTCCAATTACTTTTTTGATGTATTTCCCATCTTCGGGACATCGATCAACCTGGACAAATTCGGCATCAGTGCCGATGCCTCTGACAACGTTTACATCACTGGTTACTTGCCCGTAGGAACCACCCAATTTTTTGATGGAACCAGTCTCGACAACGAATTCCGCAGTGTCGCCACCGCCAGTGAGTCGGCCTTTGTTGCCAAGCTCGATTCCAGTCTGCGCTACTCATGGGTCAAATCTCCGATCATGAGCCCGTTCCCAACCATGGGCAGTCATCTTGATGTAGCGTGGGATGCGAAATTTTCCCGCCTGTGGTGGTCCGGAAGTTTCGAGGGCGCGAATGGACTGACGATGCAAGAAGGCGCTAACAGCAGCACCGCGAAAAAATTACCCGTGGAAATAGGAAGTTACCAAGGGTTCATCGCTGCATTCGAACCCGGAGGAACCTTCACCGAGGTGGTGGATTTCACCCTTTCCACCGACTACGCCGCTAATCGCGTTCTGCTCAATGGACAGACCATCAGCAACCCTGGTAGCACCCAGTCGCTCATTCTCAATTCTGACATCAATATCCAGTCCCCGCGCATCGTCTATCAGTGGGACAACGCCCCTGTCATCGGAGGTTCCAGCCCTGATTTCGAAACTGATGACATCGAAAACAAAGCGATCACCATCGACAATGCCGACCGCCGCTACACCTTCCTGAATTTCTCCGTCAACAGCGTGGTGCAGGACAGCAATGCCACCGTGTATAGCTTCAAGCTCTCGCAAAACACCGCCGTGCAACTGGAATGGCTGGCGGAATTCGCGCTGACCGTGGATTCCAATCTCGAAGGCACCGTGAGCCGTGCCACCGTGCCGCCGAACAACGAGCCTTACGTCCGCGCACTCACCTCGAAAGCTGCGGGCAATCCTGTCCCTGCGGTAGGCAAGCACTGGATCAAAAAAGATGCTCCTGTGGTCATGGAGGTCAATGGCGCTGTGGAAGATCTCGCCGCACGTCCGGGCCTTGCGATTCGTTATGTGCCATGGCGCTATCGCGTGTCCGGAGCGGCCACCGCCGCCGCTGGTAGTGGCTCCCGCACCTTCCCCACCGTCGCTCCACGCCAACAAGTGCCGGAATTTTCCATGAGCGGTCCCGCCAGCATCGTCTATGACTGGAAACTGCAATACGGCATCGATAGCACGGCCAGCAACATCGCTGCCAATCCTGAGCTGCTGGTGGAAATGCGCGCCGAGCCGCCGAATCCTACGACGCCACAATCGAACAGCATCGGCTCGGGCATTTCTTGGTATGACGATGGCACCAAGGTGTTCATTGGTGCCCCTCGCGGCATGGTGCTCAACTCCGGTCCGCTTGATCTTGCGGGCTGGATCAATGGCGATAATTTTATTTTCAGCCCCTCGGAAGGGACGTTTACCCCCACGAATGCCGATCCTCTGAGCCCCGAGCAGAAAAATGCCGGTTACTCCGTTTTCACCTTCAGTGGGAAGCCTTACATTGGTCGCGAAGTCATTCTCAGCCGCCCCGCCCGCGTCGTCTGGAACTACGGGGAGCGCATCATCATCAAGAACATCTCCATCGGCAGTTTCGTGGAATTCACCACCCAAGAGATCGATGATTTCGGTCTCATCACTAGCCAATCCCCCACGCTCTCCGGGTCCCAACAGGGCGGTCCCACGGCGAATGATTTCATCTGGGACAACGTGGCGAAGAAGTTCTTCCCTGTACGCCCGATCGGAATGGATCTGCTCTGGCCTGCCAGTGGCGGCCGCACGGCAAAAATCCGCCTCAATCCCATCTTCAGCACGACAAATTACCAGCACATCGCAGGTACCCCGCCAGTGCGACTTGTGCCACAGCCACCCGTGGGACAACCACGCGATCTGGTGTTTCAAAAAATCGCTTTCACTAGTGCCACGGCACAAGTCGATAATGATGCCGGATTCATCGCCACAACCGCAGGATGGACGGTGCTGCAATTCAACCGCATCACCCCCGCAGGTCGCGGCGGCACCGCGCAAAACGTGGTGGAACTCAAGGTCGTGAACACCAAGATGTGGAATACCGGACTGCCCGCCACGATCAATGCCACCATCGGCAATAAAATCACTAGTACTCGCGATAAAGCAGGTCTCGGCACGGGATACGTTTTCTTCGCCAATGCCCGCTACAATCCCTTTGTGTATGATCGCACCCGCTTCAGTGGTGCGGCGATTTGGAACAAGGATGAACCTCCGGGTCCGGTGATTGCAGTCAATCAACACCCCACCGCCAGCTCGGCGAATCAGGATGAATTTGTCGTGGTTTGGTATGATGATCCGACCACCAACGACCACCTGCTGTGGCCCTACAGCGCCGAACGTTTCAGCCCGCAGTGGCCTACCAGCCCACCACGCATACTGATGTCCAGCGGCTTCGGCAGCGAGAGTGTGGGTGCCAACGGAGTCGATCAGGTCATCATGCCATCGATGGTGATCAATACCCAGACCGTCCCCGCCGCCACGACCTTTGATCCCGGTCGCTTCGAACAGGTGCAAATCTATCAGCAGCCCGTGCGCAACCAACCGGGCTACAATCCGAACGAGGAACACGCCCTGATGGCTCCCTCGCTGCGCTTTGCCTCCGTGGCTCCCCGCCCTTTGGCCGCCTATGCTCTGCGCGATAACGATCTCAACGTCACCTCCCGCACTAGCTCCTACACCTCGGATCCGTATGTGCTGGTGCAGTTCCGCGACAAGGCGGATAATGAGTTCAAAATGCGCGTTTTCGTTGTCCAGCGCGCCGACACCAACCGCTATCCGAATGGTTTTACCTCCACCGTGAAGGCAGGAGAGCCGGTGATTCCCTTTTATCCCTTGGGTGTCGTTAGTGGTGCGCAATTGCCGGAGCAGAACTATGCACGAGAAGGTAACGTGAATCGACTCGTTTACTGGAAAGATCACAAAAACACTGCATGGGCTGTATCAGGTGATGGTGCATTTTCGCATTATTTTTATTACCCGCTGGCTCCTGATTTCTGGTGGCCCGATGACAGCAAACCAGTCGGCACTCCGGTCGCTTGGTTGCCTGACAATGGCATAGTGCGCGTGCGCACGGCATTCGACATCATCTACACCCGCAGTGATCAGACACCGCTGGCACAAAGCGTGAGCTACACCACCACCTGGCCGCTCACCGTGCCCACCATCAAGGTCGGGGAAACACTCACGTTTTCCGGTGGTGAATACGCCTCGGATAATCCAGGCAATCCCGGCCTCCCCGGCGTGCTGGCCTGGGCTGCAGGTGAAGTGGTATTCGATAGCCTCAATCCCGACATGCGTGAGGGAGCCTTCAATCCAGACGGTTTCAATTTCAATCGCTACACCGCTCGCATGGTCTCCGCCATGGAAGAGCGCTCCGTGGCTTTGCCAGTAGCGCAATTCCCCACCGAGCTGCTCCCTGCCACAGGCCGCACTCGCGTCCTGGGCACGGTTTATCAATTTGAGCAAATTTCCTCATCGCTCAAAAAGCGTGTGTTTTTCGATCCGCTCGCTGGTCGTCTTTTCATTAAAGGCTTGCTCAATGACAAAGACATCGGCGATCCCACGCTCACTGCCGCACCACCTGCCGTTTATGCTCTGGAACCGAACATTTTGACTGCCACCGAGCGCGATGAGCTTCTCGGAGCCTCCCCGAATAGCCCATACGCCGATCTCGCGGGCAACACCACCTGGACCGCCGCCGTCAATGCTCTCTACCGCCTGAGCCGCAATCCGATGGCAAATACCACGGAAAATGCAAATGGCTTCACCAATGCCCGCATGTCCGCTGCTGGCGACTACACTGTTGGTCTGGAAGTTCAGAAATTGTATGATGCCAGCACCAAGCAGACTACCACCAATACCGGTGCTGCTCAGTCACTCAAAGCACGCGGTCCCGGGCTGGCGCTTGTGACCAATCCCGGCTTCCTCGATCCCACGGACACCACCTTGCCACCCGTGAGCTACGTCACTCTCGCTGAAAATAACGACCCTGCGCTGGGCGGATCGCCGGTGGTGCTGCACGTCGTGAAAGTCGATCGCCGTGAACGCTATCGCGGTGCGGTGAAAGTCGTGCTCTCCAACAATGTGTTCGATGAAAATATCATCCTGCGCCACACGGGAGATTTCGGAGCCAATCCGGATGATCTGGTGTTTGAATGGTGGTATCGCGTCGAAGATGGCACCTCCGCTCCACCGCCCGATGCCATCCCCGCCGGTCAGACCAATCCTTGGAAACTCTTTGCCGATCCCTCTGGAAATCTCGGACGAAGGTTCTTCCAACTCACGCTCAAAGGAAATCCTCAAGCGCCAGAACTATTGCTCGCGGACTCACTATGGTTCGTGCGCTATCGCCACCGTTTTGAGATTCCCGCGAACCCGACTACCTGGCAGCGCACGCCTCCGCTTCCCTTCCAGTGGGCTGGTGCCGGAAATTCTCGCCCGGGTGACTACCGCGCTCAGCTTGCCTCTGGTTGGGTCAAACGCGTGCTGGATGCCGTCAATCCCTATGAAGCCCGCATCCGCGACTTCACCGGCGATGCCCCTGCCACCTATTCCAGCATGATCCGCCAGTTCGGCCAGCGCTACGAAGGACCGGTGGCACTGAATCCGGATAAAAACGTGATCGAAAACGTGGGACTCATCGAGCTTTACTCCACCATTCTCAATCGCGCCCGCAGTCTCAGCATCGATCTTTCCACGCCGGTATCCACACCGGGAATCTCCAATGCGCTGATGCTGGCATCCACCCGATTGGCTGATTTCTACATGCTGCTAGGCAATGAAGCCTATGCGGATGCCAAAGACTCCACCATTGGATTCACCACCGATGATCCGGCCCAGATGGCATTGGCCCCTACGGTTTTCACCTTTCAAAACCAACTCGATACCCATATCTCCGAGGAGCTGGCACTGCTCCGTGGCGTGGATGACTTCAAGGCCCGGCCGGTATACAACCGCCTCTTCTGGAACTTTACCAAAGGGGAGGGCGAGGCCGCTTATGCCATGAACTACAACGTCTCAGACGTCAATCAGGACGGTTTCATCAACGAAACCGACGCGATGATCCTTTTCCCTCAGGGTCACGGCGATGCCTGGGGCCACTACCTGACCGCCGCCAAGGGCCAGTATGGTCTGCTCAATAATCCCTTCTTCAATTGGGTATCCCGTTCCGAGATGTATAATCTGATGGACATCGTCATGGATGTGGATTTCCTCGATGAACGGAAATTCGCCCAAGTCGCCGCGGCCAAGGCAAAATCCGGCGCGGAAATTGTCAATCTGACCTATCGTCAGAGCTATGTAGAAGACCCGGAATCGCAGTGGCAAGGCTACATCGATAACGATCAGCGCCGCGCCTGGGGCGTGGAGGGCTGGGCTCGCAGAGCCGGCCAAGGTGCCTACTTCGACTGGGTCACCGCCAATGCCCTGATCCCCTCGCAGCACCCGAACACCAGCTTCACTGGTATCCGCAAGGTGGATCGCACCACAGTCAAGGACATCGCCGTGGTCTCCGCCCAGCTGAATGCGGTGCAACAAACCTTCGATGAAGCCAATGACGGCTATAATCCACTGGGCTTGTCCAGCAATACGGTTCCGTTCGACATCGATCCAAATTATCTCATAGTAGGATCGGGAATTCAGGGTGTAGCCCATTTTGAGCAGATCTACAGACGCGCCGCGGCCTCTCTCGCCAACGCCGCCATGGTATACAACAATGCCACCACCTTCCAAACACGGATCCGCGACAACGAGAGCAACGAAATCGATTTCCGGCGCGATGTTTTCGAGCAGGACATGGCCTACCGCAATGAGCTGATCGAAATTTTCGGCACGCCTTACTCCGGCACCATCGGATCGGGTCGCGCCTATCCCGCTGGTTACACAGGACCAGATACCGGCCTCTACATGTATGTGGACAGGCAGTCGCGCGAAATCACAGCACGCACGGTCCCCGGCATGACGGCAGGTTTCATTTCCGACCTGACCAATATTTCCAGTAACTTCCCCAAGTTCATCGGTGCCCAATTCCGCGCCAATTATTCCGCCTCCTTCAGTTCAAACAATCCTGCCGACTGGTTTGCTAACTTCAATGGCGTGAACTATGTCACCACAGGCAGCAATGGCATTACGTTTGACAGCAGCTCCGCAAGGGTGGCCCTCACGAACATGAATCTCCCCATCAAGGCGTCGGGTTACACCTTCGAGGCATCAGCCGACTGGGGTCAACGCTCCTCGCCCGGAGAATTGCAAATGCATATCTCTACGATGATTCAGCAAGAAGCCGAGCTGGCCAAATCCATCGCCGCCTGGGATGCCTTCCAAGGACCTATCGTGCGTCAACTCCGCCTCATCGCCGCACAACTCGAAGCCGATAGCGACATCCGCGCCAAACTCGCGGGTAAAATCGCAAGCAATACGGTGCTGGGAACGGCCTTGGTAGGCTTGAAGTCGTTATCGAACACACTCGATTTCTTCGCTGATCTAACTCCCGATATTACTGCGATTCCCGCCAAATTCATTCCGGAAAATCTGCCAACAGCTGGTTTCTCCTTCTCTCCCGGTGATGCTCTCTCTGCCGTTCGTGGTGCAAGCTACACCGCTGGCGAAATCATCAAGGGTCAGCTCAAAGCGGGTGTTGTCGCCACCAAGGGAGTTATCGATGCTGCAGAACTCGGCAAGAGCCTGATCGACATGGGCCTCGACTATGAAATTGACGGCTTCGAGCGAAACCTTGCGCTCAAACAATCACTCGTCGAACTGGAAAACATGATCGGCGATGAAGCGATTCTTCGTGTCGAGGTTTACCGTCAGCAAGAAGCACTGCGTGAAATGTCAGATCGCTACCGCGCCACGCTGCAACGCGGTGCCCGCCTGATCGATGAACGCGAGGCCTACAACAAACGCGTGGCCGAATTGGTGCAGCGCAGTCGCTATACCGACATGAGCTTCCGCGTGTCGCGCAATGCGGCACTCGATCGCTACAATGAGGCATTCAACCTTGCCGCCCGTTACGTTTATCTGGCAGCAAAAGCCTACGACTACGAAACCAACCTGCCTGCCGATGATCCAGGCTCGGCCCAACTGATGTTGACCAAGATCGTAAGGGAGAGAAACATCGGTTACGTGGACGGTGATCAGCCATCGCAAGGATACGGCGGTTTGGCCGAACACCTGGCCACGCTGAGAGAAAACTTCACGGTTCTGAAAGGGCAATTGGGTCTGAATAATACACAACAGGAAACCGGGCGCTTCTCGCTGCGGGGCGAGCTTTTCCGCATCGCTCCCGAAGAAGATGGGAATGAGGCATGGCGTGACGCTCTCGCTGCGAAAAAAGTGGATAACCTCTGGGATATGCCCGAGTTCCGCCGCTACTGCCGTCCGTTCTCCGCCTACGATCCTGCCGTGAAAGAGCCGGGACTGGTCATCGATTTCACCTCCATGGTGATGTCCGGTAAGAACTTCTTCGGCCAGTCTCTCGCCGGTGGTGACAATTCCTACGATCCCACCAATTTCACCACAAAGATCGCCTCCGTGGGCGCTTGGTTCGAGGGCTACGTGAGCGAAGGCTTCGATTCCGGTCTCTCACAAACTCCGCGCGTTTATCTAGTGCCGGTGGGCTCGGATGTGATGATGTATCCTGACGATGACAATCTCGGTGTCCGCATGTGGAAAATTCTGGACCAGAAAATTCCCGTTCCCTACCCCATCACCGAGTCCAATCTGAATGATCCTTTGTGGCGTCCGCTTGATACCCTGGGCGGCACCGATGGCGAGCTGCGTCGCTTCTCCAGCTTCCGCGCGTATCCTGACAGTGGACACTTCGAGGAGGGCGAAATGACATTCGACACCCGCCTCATCGGTCGCTCCGTCTGGAACACCCGCTGGCTGCTCATCATCCCCGGCAGGACCCTGCGGGCCGATGCCGATGCGGGCTTGGATACCTTTATCGATAACATCACCGACATCAAACTCTACTTCCAGACCTATGGCATGTCCGGAAACTAATCCCACCCCAGCGAACTTCATGAAAACCATTCTTTTTTCCTGCCTGACCGTTTTCACTTCGATTGCCTACGCATCGGAGCTGGGGAGCACCGTGGTGCCGGAACCTTCCACCGTGATTTACGGCAAGGTCCTGCACCGCGCCAACGGTCACGAACACCAACTCACCGAGGGCACACTGACCTGGACCCTCCGTGATCAGGGCGGCCAACAGTTCACCTACACCACCCAACTGGAGGACATTCAGGGCACCTACTCCTACCGCCTGCCCATCCCCCATCAGGCGTTTACCTCTGGTCTGACAGTGGACCCCGAAGTCGTTCCTCTCACACCGGGAGAAACGCGTTATGAATTCGTTTCCATCACCATCAACGGCTCGCCTGTGGAAGTGATCTCGGGAGATGCGGATTTTCTCAATCTGCTGCAAAGCTCCCGTGCTGCCACCTACCGCATCGATTTGCGCACGGGGCAGGCACTGGAGGATACTGATGGCGACGGCATGCCCGATTGGTGGGAGAAAGAGCATGGTCTCGACTGGCAAGTGCCCGATGCCCACCTCGATCGCAGCGGTGATGGCTGGACGAACTTGCAAGCCTATCTGAACGGCGCGGATCCGAATCGCGACAATCGGGTTCCCACCCTGCTGACCAAGGAACTCGCCGCCTACGCTTCCTCGGAAAACGGCGTTTGGCTCCGTGCCATTGATGCGAACACCGCTCCCACGGGGCTGGTTTTTACCCTCACTCATTTGCCTGCGGGCGGTGGCCTGTTTTTTGACAATGGAGGAACAAACCTCACCCCTCTGATCTCAGGCGCCACCTTCACCCAGCAGAACATCCTCGATGGCAAGGTTCTGTTTATACAAAATGATCCTGCGGTAGCTCAAACCACTCTTTCCGTGTCTCTGAACGATGGCACCTCAGCGCCTCAGACCTTTGATGTAGACCTGGACGTATTTTCCCCCGGCACCGAAGAACCAACCGTGGCACAAGCTCCGGCATGGTGGCGTCAGGAAAACACGATTTTCGCCGCTTACTGGAGCATGCGCGAAAACGTGCTCAGCGGAAATTTCATCGAATCCTCCCTGTTCTATTTCCTGGGCAGCAGCTACGGCTGGACCATCTGGGACCAGCGCGCGGAGACACTACCCGTCAGCATCAGCGCCATCGGTGGAGGCAAGCATTTCCTCATCGGCGGTGATGTGAATGACACCCTGCGCGGCAGTGCGCAGGACGATATCCTCCACGGTGGTCGCGGCGTCAACCGCCTGCGCGGTGGCAACGGACAAGACATGTTCATTGTCAACAAATCCGGCGTGGAAATCATCGAGGACTTCAGCACCGTTCAGGATGTGATCGATCTCAGCAGCTTGCTCCATGGCAAAACCGGCAACCTCAACTCCTACCTCTCGGTGCAAGCCATCAGCGGCGGCACGGAAATCCGCATGAATTTTTCCGGAACAGGCTCCACGTTTGCCGATGCGACCGTCCGCCTGGAAGGCGCGACTCTCGTGCAGGATGACCTCCACCGCCTCTGGTCCACCGGACAACTTCTGCTCGGTGCCGTCACCGGACTCCCCTCGGTATCGATCGAGGGCTGGCCTACGGTAGCTCTGGAAGAAGCCTTTTCCACCGCACCCCTCACCTTCCGCCGCAGAGGCCCAGCCACCCAGCCACTCACTGTCGCTCTGACCGTGTCCGGCAGCGCCAGCAATGGAGTGGACTACACACTCATTCCCGCCTCGATCACATTTGCGGCCGGCAGCAGCACCGCGAATCTCGTAATTGCACCGTTGATCGATGGCCTAACTGAAGGAACTGAGGTCATGCAACTCAGCATCGCCACTGGCGCAAGCTACGTCACAGGAACTAGCCCCTCTGGGCAAATCCAAATCATCGATGCCCAGCAGCGCTTCAACATCGCCGCGGATGATAAAGTTGCCATCGCCAATGGCCAGCCCGGCTATTTCGTGATTACCCGCACAGCCGCGAACAGCAGCCAAATTCAAGTGCGCCTTGATGTCAGCGGCGCCATCGCAGGCACGGACTACACCGCCTTCTCCACCTTGGTGACATTTGCTGCGCATGAAACCCATCGCTACATTGAGATTTTCGCCCTCAAAGGCGGAGAGTTGGCGGGCGCTGAAAAAAGCAAGCTGCTGAGAGTGTCACTTCGCCCCTCAACGAATAGCCTTTACCTTCTTGGAAACTCCCCCTCGGCAGGCATGACCCTGCTCTCGGAGGAACAAACTCTCGCCAGTTGGTCCAGCCAACAGCTCGCAAACGTGAACCCGCCGGTTACCGGCACGGCGGTTTCTCCGCGCACAGGTCTGCAAGTGCTTCTGGAATACGCCTTTTCCTACGGCGTGAATCTGAGCGACGGCGTCTCCGCCCAGGAGCGCGAGCTGATCAACCCACGCCTCGCCCGCGACGCTGGTGGTTGGTATTTCGAATTCACCAAACGCCTGAACGATACTCGTTTGGAATATGTCGTGGAGCGGTCCTCCGATCTTGCGACATGGCAGAGTGATCCCTCCCATTTCACGCCCATGACCCTGCCCGTGGCCGATCAGAACCGTGGCCGCGTCCGCTATCGCGTGCTGAATGTCGAAAACAAGGAAATGCCCTTCATGCGTGTGCGTGTGACAGAGCGTCCCTAAGTGATTTCCCTTTTCATTCCATGTTACCAAGAATTTCCATACGCTCGCTGACCTCATGCCTGCCGCATGTGGCGAGCCTTGCCTGCCTCGCGGGACTGACGGCTTCCTGTGGCTCGAAAAAAGCCCCCGTGAGCAACGCCGAGCCCGCGGCCATCCGGGTAGGTTCGCAGCAGATCCATCTCGCGGAACTGCAAGCCGATCTGGATGACCTGGCAAAACGCCGCAATCCTATCGCGGCCGATGCCAGCAAGTTCATCCCCGCCACCGTGGATCGCCTCACCGCACTGGAACAGGCTCATCAACTGGGGCTCGACAAAGACCGCGAACTGCGCCGGCAGTGGGAAAATCTGCTCATCGGTCGGCTTCACGAGCAAGAGCTGGAAAAACGCCTGGCCGAACTCAAAGTGACGGATGCCGAAATCGAGGAATTTTATCAGAACAAAAAGGCCACCTACAGCCGCCCCGCGCAACTGCAACTTGCCCTGCTCCATCTTGCGGTGACCCGCCATACCGATGAAGCAAAGCGCAAGGAGATCCGCGCAAAGATGGAAAACGCTCGCTCCCTCGCAAAGGAACTCTCTCCCGAAGTCACCGGATTTGGCGCGCTGGCCATGGAGTATTCGGAAGAAGCGACCAGCCGCTTCAAGGGCGGAGATGTCGGTTGGATGCAGGCAGGTGCCTCCGGCTACCGCTGGCCCGACGAAGTGATCAAAGCAGCCTTCTCGCTGAAAGCCGTGGGCGACATCAGCGAAGTCATCGAGGCGAGTGACGGCTATTATCTCCTGCGCAAACTCGATTTCCGCGAACCCGCCGTGCAACCACTGGAAGGCCGTTTCCGCAGCTCCATCGCCAATGCCGTGCTGGCACAAAAGCGCGAGGCACTGGAAAAAGAACTCAAAAAATCCTGGCAGGATGCCCACCCCGCCACCATCGACGACAAGCTCATCCAGCAGCTTCAGTACAAAAAAACTCCCTCCCAAGACCCTGTTTTTGCCGAGCCCTAATTTCCACACATTCATCCCATTCCTTCTCTAGTCATGCGAAAATTTTCTCTCACATCCTTCCTGTCGCTGTGGTCCATCGTAGCACTCGCTACCCTTGCCCTGGCACCCGCGGTCTATGCAGCGGCCCCCGTTATCGCCGGAGTCGACCCCTCGGATCTGGCCATCAATGACAATAGTTCAGGAGCAGCCGTATTTCCGAATGTAACGCTCACTGATACTGACTCTGCACTTCTGACAATCGCCATCCAGATCTCTCCATCCGCGCGCGGTAGTCTCAATACAGAATCCTACATTGTAAGTCACGGTGGAGGAAGCTACACTCTTTCGGCAAGCGGCACCAGCCAATTGCAAACGCGTCTGCGCGCTATGCAGTTCATTCCCACCCCGAACCTGTTGGTTCCTCCCACGGTTTACCCGGTAACGGTTGGACTAACCCTGAGCGATGGTACGGACTCGGACACAGCAAGCCGAACTGTCGATGTCACATCTGTCAATAACACCCCGACCGTCACACCAGCTAGCCTGCAAACCATCGGTGACAATCAAACGAATGCCACCATTTTTTCGAGTGTCTCGATTGCCGATGCAGACGTGGGGCAAAATGCCACAGTTACCGTCACATTTGATGCCAGAAAAGGCACTTTTAGCAACCTGGGAGGATCCACACTGAGCGGGCCAAATAGCGCAAGGGTTCTGACCCTGCCAACATTGAGCTTCTCCGCTGCACAAACCACCCTGCGCGCGCTGTCTTACACTCCCGAAGAAAATCAGGTAAAAGTGGGCCAATTTGAAACTCTCGCATTTGCCATTGCCGTATCAGATGGCACGGCTACTGGCAATGGCACACAGAATGTACGCGTCGACTCGATCAATGACGCTCCGGTCATCGACCCTACCACCGCGCGCAATTTCACGATTTCCGCAGGTTCCACCGCCACCCCCTACGGTGACATCACGCTGACGGATGTGGACGTGGATACCCCAACCGATCCAAGCAGCATCGGCGGTGGTTCGGGCGCTACTGGCGACACGTTTACTGCTACCATTGTGATCTCGCCCAGTCCCTATGGGTCTTTCAGCGATGGACTGTTTACCGAGGTCTCTGGCAGTGCAGGCACCTTCCGCTACTCGGGCAATCGCCTTGCTGTGCAAAATGCCATCCGCGGTGCGCGATACCTGGCTCCCGGCACACCCAACACCTATACTGCCAAACTAACCGTGCGCGACTCCAGCAATGCGGCTTCCGCCACCGTGGATGCCATCATTGTCGTTCAGCAACCCTCTCCCGGCATGTCAGGTTTGCAAGCAGGGCAAACTGTGGCCGATAACACCACCATCAATCCGTTCAGCGCCGCCTCGTTCAACAACTTCGGCGGTAGTGACCGATACATCGAAATCACCATGGATCAGGATGTCAAAGGAACATTCGAGAATCTGGGTGGCTTCACAAAATCTGCCGTGCCAGGTGCCAGCCCCGTCCGCTACACCTATCACATGATCGCAAACTCGACCGCAGCCACCACTGCGATCCGTGGGCTGCGTTTCCGCCCTACCGCGAACCGGATCGTGACCACGAGTGAGCTCGTCGATTTCGCCATCAAGGTGAGAAATGTCCCGTCCCCGACCAGCACCGTGATCAATCCCAGTGATTCGTCGCTGAGTACGGACACCCTGTCGGTCACCGTGACCCCCTTTAACGATGCACCCACGATTTTGGGAGCCAGTGAGGACATTTTCATCAATGACAATGAGACAGCCACACCGTTCTCCGTGATCTCCGTCGCTGATACGGATGAGGGAGGAAGCCAAGCAATAACCGTCAACATCACTCTCAGAGGGGAAGACCCCATCACCAAAGCACCACGTGATGGTGGAGGCAGGCTGGAGGTGCCCTCGGGTGGCGGCTTCACACTCACCGAGATCGGCTCTGCGCCCAATATCACCTACCGCTTGACAGGCACTCCCTCGGTTGTCACCACGCGCCTGCGCTCCCTCGTTTTTGTTCCCGATGAGTTCCGCAACTCCATCGGTCAGCGCGAAACAATTCGCTTTACCATCGCTGCGGATGACAGCAAGGGCGGCACCGCGCAATACACGCTCGCTCGTGTCACCGTTACCACTCTCAGCGGCGCACCGGAAATTACGGGCATTCCCGAGCTGGCGCTGCAGCCCTTTGCCGTTCCCACGATTGCCGCCAATCAAACCATGCCGTTCCAAGTCCTGCCAGGACTGAACGTGGAGGATAACGACCCCACGATCACCTTCACCGTTCAACTCGATAACGCGACGAAAGGTACCTTATCCACGACTGATTTCAGCACTGTCAGCGGTAGCGGCATCTACACCCTGAATGCCTCACCAGCAGCCATCACCACCGCTCTCAAGGCTCTGGTGTATTCGATCAATCCGGCGTTTTCCTTCCCCGCCAACCAGCCCGGTTTCACGACGTTTACCTTGACCGCCTTTGATGGCACCAATACGACCAGCACGGTTTACACCATCTTCACCCGTGATCGCAATGTTTCCCACATCGTCAACAGCACGAATGATGACGGCCCGGGCACTCTGCGCCAGGCTGTGAGCCTCGCCACCTCGGGCGACGCGATCGTGTTCGATTTCCCCGATGAGGATTTCCCCGTAACCATCACGCTTGATGATCCCATCGAAGTGGCCGCAAGCGTTCAAATCGTCGGCTCCGGTGTGAACAAACTCAGCATTTCCGGCGGCGGAGCCACGGGCCTCTTTGTCGTCACGGATGGCGCCACTCTCACCCTGGAGCAACTCACACTGCGCGATGGTGCGTCTCCGTCCTACGGTGGTGCCGTGGCTGTCGATATGGGCTCGCGCTTGATCGCCCGCTACTGCGAGTTCAATGGCAACTCCGCCGGACAATACGGTGGTGCGATCGACGTGTTCGAAGGTGATCTTATCGTGGAAAACTGTCTCTTCGTCGGCAACTCCGTCGAGGGGTCCACGGCTGCTGCCGGTGGTGCCATTTCCGTTTTCTCGGAATTCACCTCATCCATCGTCAACTCCACTTTTGTCAACAACCGCCAACAGAACGCCAGTGGTCTCGGCGGTGGTGCGGTGTATGTGCAAAATTCCGACGTCAGCCTGCTTTTCCCCTTCCATATCCGTCATTGCACCTTCAAGGACAACGTCGATAGCTCGGTAAGCGCCCACGCCATCCTATCGAGCTCTAACGGCACTCGCGTTCACTTGGTCAATAACATTCTTTCCACTACACCGGGTGCTACGATCCCACCCGGTCCCGTCATCAACGTGATCGGCGGCGGGCGTTTCGTTTCCGCAGGTGGAAACATCGCCACCGATGGCACCATCACCACCTACCAACAAGGCGGCACCAATGTCATCTTGCTCGATCATCCAAACGACCGCCGTTCCACCAACCCACTGCTCGGACCGCTGGCCTTCAATTTCGGCGCCACCCGCACCTGCGCCCCTCAGTCGGGCAGCCCCGCGATCAACAACGCCGTGGCCTTGGCCGCTGATATCACTCCTGGAACCGACCAACGCGGCTTCTGGCGCCCCACCGGTTCCGGCACTCTGCGCGACATCGGCGCTCATGAGGTCGAAACATTCCGCCGCATCAACATCAACGAAATTTTCGTCAATGGCGGTGCTGGCACGGATTTCATCGAGATCTACAATCCACGCGATTCGGAAAGTCTCGATGTGGCTGGTCTGCGCCTGTGGATCGATGGCACGCTGGTCCACACGTTTACCAACCAAGTTCTGGTTCCCGGATCTGGTTTTGCCTGGATGTCCACCATGGATCTCAATCCGGAAAAAGGCCGCATCGAGCTCCGCAATTCCGCCGGCCAGTTGGTCCACCTCGTCAATTACGTAGCCACTTTCTCGAAAAATGACGTGGTGATCGATACCAGCACCGAGTCCATCAACCGCTACCCACGCTATGAGGGTGGCTTCCTGCCGCACGGACGCGTGGTGGAGCTGGTCACGGGCGTCGTGCCGGGCTTCCCCGTCACCTCTCCTGACGAAGACGTGGATGGCTCACCTCTGGGGGGAGGAAATGCTCCGCCCTTCGCCTTTAATTCTCCCGAGGACCTGCCGTCTTACACCGTCTATGCGAACGAGGTTCTCACTCCTGATGTGTTGGCAAACGAAATTGATTTCGACCGCACGGACACGCTGAAAATCACCGAACTCATGACCGTTCCGCTGTCCGGCATCGTGGTGAACCAGGAATTGCAAGGCATCACCGGCAATGGCCAAATCACTCTGCAAGATCTCCCACCCGGCCTGCAAACCATTACCGCCAACGGCGCTACAGTAACGATCAATCCCGATGGCCGCAGCATCACGTATGATCCCCGTTCTTCCGCCGTGATGATCGGCCTGGCTGAAGATGAAACCATCACCGATGTCTGGGCCTACACCATTCTCGATTACAATGAAACGGACACCGCGCAATCCCGCGGCATCGACAACACCAAAAAAACGGCCAACATCAAAAAAGCCACCGCTTGGTTCGCCGTCACGGTCATCGGCATCAACGAAGCTCCCACGCCCTCTCCGGATCTGGCCGCTACCAGCGAAAATCACGTGCTGCGCCTCATGGGCAATGCGCCACTGCTGAGCAGCCCTGGATTCAACTTCGGTGACTTGCCGGAAAATTTCCAGGAGTTCAATTCCACCGGCGACCCCGTCACTCTTCTGCCGCTCCATCCCACGCTCGCCGTGCTGGAAAATGACAACGATGTCGATAGTGATGATGACAAAGACACGCTGATTCTCGGTGCCGTTCACACCACGTCCGTTGGTAACAATCTGCTGGTAGCCACCAGCGAACTCGGCGCGAGCGTCGTGCTCGATATCCGGACGAACCGCAATGAAACGAACATCGTTTACGATCCCCGCGGCTCCGCCTATCTGAACTCGCTGCGCGATGGGGAAATCGCCACGGATTCGTTCTACTACTCGGTCTTCGATCGCCACGGCGCACGCGGCGTGGCAAAAGTCACCATCACCGTCACCGGCGTGAATGATGAACCTGTGGCGCGCAACGATGACGACTTTTTCGTCTATCAGGACATCACCCTCAACATCCCGCACTCGACCTTGCTCGCCAATGACACGGACGTTGACACCAAGGACGTGGGCGCTAGCGATGTGGTGATCGTGGAATCCGTGGACGCCACCAGCCAACTCGGAGCCACGGTGACGCTCTCGGGCAGCACGGTTGTCTTTGATCCACGCAACGTGGAAGCTTTCATCCGCCTCGCTCGCAATGAGACACTGACGGATACCTTCGACTATACCATCTACGACGAAAAAGGAGGACGCAGCACCGCCACCGTGACCATCGTGGTGGAAGGCGTAAATCAGGCACCCGAGGCCGACAACGACTTGCTGACCATTCTGGAAAATCAAACCAGCAGCCGCAACTCGCTCACCGGTCTGTTGAGCAACGATGAAGACATTGATATCGATGGCAACGTTCCTGATGATTCCCCATGGGTGATCGCGCAACGCTCTGTCGTCACGCCACTCGGGGCTCTGCTGAACATCAACACCGATGGCAGTTTCAGCTACGATGCCAATTCCTCCGCGATCGAAAGCCTGAAAGAGGGCGAAGTGGTGAACGAAACGTTCCCCTACACCGTGGTCGATAATTTCCGCACCACCGCCTCGGACGATGAGTTCAAAGTCTTCAGCAACAGCAGCGAGCTCATTCTTCCCGTCCTGCTCAATGATGTCGTGGTCGGCACCACTCCCACGACCATCACAGGTTACTCCGCAGGTCTGGGTGGCAAACTCGTCATCGAGAGCGCCAACCACAGCTTGCGCGATGGCACCGTCATCAAGATTCAAGGCTACACCGGAACAGGGAATTACAATGGCGTGCACGCCATCACCTCCCTCAGCCGCAATACATTCTCGATCGATGTGCCATTTTCCGATGACCCGTCCGCCACACGCGGCACCTGGGTGCCATGGTTCCGCATCACCAGCGTGACGGCTGCTGACCAAGATGGCATTGTGGAAATTGTCGATGGTCAAAGCCTTCGCTACACCCCGACGATCAGTTACTTCGGCTACGAAACCTTCCGCTACACCATCGAGGATGGCATCGGCGGTCAGGATGTCGGCACCGTCGGTGTGAATATCATCACGGCTGGCTTCAATGGCTTTGTCACCGCAAGCGATGATCGTTTTATCATCGGAGAAGATGCCGTTTCCGTTCCCGTTTCGGTATTGGCAAACGATGGCATTCTGCCCGGCGGCTCCGCTGGTTTGACCATCCTGGAAGTCGCTCCGCTGAGCGGCGCCACGGGCACACTGGAAGTCATCAATGGCGGCACGGCACTGGCCTACTCGCCAGCCACCGGCTTCACGGGCACGGAGTCCTTCTCCTACACCGTATCGGGAGGCGGACCGCTCACGGCCACCGCGATCGTCAGCTTCGCAGTCGTGGATCGTCTGAATGCCATCGACGCCCAGCCTGACAACTTCACCGTGGTCAGCAGCAGCATTAACAATCTTCTTCCCGTGCTGGCAAACGACTCGGTGCTGCCGGAGTATCCCATCACCCCCGCCATCATCGCGATCAACGGTCTCGACCAACCAGTCACCACCGCAGCAGGCGGCACGCTGATGATTGCAGGCAATCAAATCAGCTACAACGCTCCCGCAAGCGTCACGACCGATAGCTTCACTTACACCATTCGTGATGCCACCGGCGCCACCACCACGCGCAATGTCAGCGTGAACATCGTCGCCGCTGATGCCAGTTTCTACGCTGTGGACAATCATTACATCGTCGCCGCCGGCGCAGGTCCTGTTTCCCTGCCCGTGCTCACCAACGACGTGATTGTCAATACTCCCGGCTCCACTCTCACTATCACCGCCCTCGGTATCGGTCCCAACGCTCCACCTGTCCCGCAGCGTGTGGCCATCGTAAATGGATTGTCGATTCAATACACCCCGCCCACCGGAGCAGCGACCGAGACGTTCACCTACGAAATCGGCAATGGCACCACCGATCGCCGCGATGCCCGCATCACGATCACTACCGTTGATGCCTTTGCCACATTGCCCTCGGCCCAGGCGGATGACTACAAAGTGGCGCGCAACACGGGCCCTCACACACTCAACGTGCTCGCCAATGATATCCCCTATCCCGATGCCGGATGGCGCTGGACCATCAGTGCTCTCGGCACCACCTCCCATGGCGGCGCGATCGCCATCATCAACAACGGAAATTCCCTGCGCTACACCCCGGCCGCTGAATTCATCGGGCTCGAGACATTTACCTATACCATCGCAGACCGCATCGGAAACACCAGTGTCGCCACGGTCACGGTACGCGTGGGTGATTTGTTCACCTCACACGATCATTTTGCCGTGCTGGAAAATACCGCACCCGTGCTCATGCCGGTCCTCGCCAATGACAATTTCCTCTCCATCGGCAGCGCGGACTACACCATCTCCGCTGTGACCGCCACTTCCGCCATGGGCGGCACCGTCAGCATCCAAGGTGCTGGTCCCTCCAATGCCATCCTCTATCAACCGGCTGCCAATTTCTTTGGCATGGATTCGTTTACCTACACCGTCATTGATAGCAGCGGCGGCACGTATGATGAGCAGGTCAGTGTTGATGTTGTCAAAACCACCGCCGACCGCGACGGAGCCGTTCTCACGGTGCAAATCACCGGCGTCAATGACATCCCCGTCATCACCGGACTGGCCGATGCCGCCATCAACGACAAACAGACCATCAATCCATTTGTCAACATCAGCATCTCCGATCTGGATGAAGGCGGCAATCAGCTGCAGACGGCGCAGTTCCAGTTCGATACCAGCCTCGGCACCGTCAGCGCCCCCGGCATGACTCTCGTCACAGCAGGCACCTACTCCATCACCGGCACTCCTGCGCAAGTCGTCGCAGCCCTGCGAGCCGTGGTGTTCACCCCCTTCGAAAACCTCGCGCTCTACATCGTTCCCGGTCAATCGTCGGTCGTATTCACCCTCACGCTCGACGATGGCTATGTTGATCCCGTTCTCACCGTACTGGTCACCATCACCGTCACCGGTGTCAATGATCCACCCGCGCCGCAAAACGATGTGGCAGCCACGTTTGAAAACCAAGCGATCCGCTTGTTGGCAGACGCCACCCTGATTTCCTCGCCGGGCTTCGACTTCGAAGACCGAGCAGAAAATTTCCGCGACTTCAATGGCGGCACCGAGCGTGTCGTTCTGCTCCCTCCTCACCCCAGCGTATCTCTGCTCGCCAACGATGACGACGTCGATGCGGATGATGACAAGACCACCATTCTCATCGGAGCCATCCACACCAGCGCGGTGCCGACCAACCTTTTGGTCACCACCAGCGAACTCGGCGCCCGCGTGGTTCTGGACGTCCGTGAAAATCGCGCTGAAACCAGCATCCTCTACGATCCTCGCGCCTCCGCCACTCTCAATGCCCTGCCGCAGGGTGTGACAATCGAGGACAGCTTCTACTACTCCGTCTTCGACCGCCACGGCGCGCGCGGCATCGCCAAAGTCACCATCACCGTCACCGGCGTGAATGACTTGCCCAGAGCCACCGATGACGAGGGCTTCACCGTCACGGAGGACCTCAATCTGGACATTGACGCGCCCTCCCTCCTCGGAAACGACACGGATCCCGATAACGGCGAAGGCGGTGGACCTGGTGAAAGTTTGCTCATCACCAGCATTCCCTCCACCAGCCAACTCGGAGCCATCCTCACGCTGAACGTCGCTCAGCAGACCATCCGCTTCGACCCCACCACCATCCCGGTGTTCCAGGCGCTGGCTCGCAATGAATTCATTCCCGATTCCTTCACCTACACCACTACCGACGCCAGTGGCGGCACCAGCACCGCTACCGTCCGCCTCATCATCAGCGGCGTGAACGATGCCCCCGTCGCAGCAGACGACCTGCGCAACATCCTCGAAAATGCCACCGCCAATGTATCAGCCGCCCTCGGACTGATGTCGAACGACGTCGATGTCGATATCAACGGCACCGTGCCCGATGATTCCCCCTGGATCATCCCGCAACGCTCCGTCATCTCGCCACTCGGTGCCGCGTTGGACATCAACACCGATGGCAGCTACCGCTACGATGCGAACTCCCGCGCCATCGACAGCCTAATCCAAGGCGAAATCGCCATCGAGACCTTCCCCTACACCATCATCGACAACTTCCGCACCCAGGCCGCCGATGATGAGTTCAAGGTCCTCGCCTCCAGCACCAGCGTGGCCCTTCCCGTGCTTGCGAATGACATCGTGATCGGCACCACGCCTACACCCGTGGCTGGCTACTCCGTCGGTACAGGTGGTAAACTGGTCATCCAGAGCGCCAACCACGCGCTGCGTGATGGATTGCTCGTGCGCATCGCCGGCTACTCCGGCAGCGGCAACTACAACGGCGTGTATCCCATCACCTCGCTCGGTCGCAACCAATTCTCCGTCGATGTCCCCTTTGTCGATGATCCCGCAGGCACGCGTGGCACTTGGGTTCCATGGCTGGAAATTTCCTCCGTCACTCCCGCGAACAAGGGCGGCGTGGTCTCCATTGTCGCAGGACAAGGCCTCACCTACACCCCCACCCCGGGCTTCTACGGCACCGAAACATTCAGCTACGCCATCCGCGATGGCGTGGGCGGTCAAGACGTCGCCGAGGTGGAAATCACCGTCATTCGTCCCGAATACAACGGTCGCCTCAGCGCCTCGAATGATCACTACCTCATCGGCATGGGCAGCCCGGCCGAAACGGTGGAGGTGCTCGACAACGATGGCATCGCCCCCGGTAACGGTGAGTATCTGACCATCACTGCCGTCACGCCGCTTGCAGGCGCCGCTGGCACACTGAACATCGTCAATGGCGGCAAGGCACTGTCCTACACTCCCTCCAGCAACTCGTTTGCCGGCACCGAGTCCTTCCTCTACACGGTCGTGGGCAGAGACACCGATACCACCACCGCAGTGGTGACCTTTGAGGTCGTGGATCGCACCGGCGATCTCGATGGCAGTGCCGATGACTTCTTCGTCGTGCTCGGAAGCGCCAACAACTCACTCGATGTGCTCGCCAATGAACCGGTGATGCCAGAGTATCCTGTTTCCTCGCAGATCGTCGCCATCGGTGGCACGCCCCAAGGCACCGCCGTGATCAATGATAACAAGATTCTCTTCACCCCGGGTGCCAGCCTGGGCATCGATACCTTCACCTACACCGCGCGCGATGCCAGCGGAGCCACCACCACGCGCACCGTGCGCGTTCGCGTGGTCGCCGATAGCCCCGACTTCGTAGCCGTGAATGATCACTACATCATCCTCGCCGGCAGCGGCCCGCTCACACTCCCCGTGCTGTTCAATGACGGCACTGTCAGCGAGCCGGGCTCCACGATTGGCATCGTCAACCTCGGTCTCGATACGAACGCACCGCCTGATCCGGATCGCGCGCTCATCGCCGCCAATGGCCTCAGCGTGACCTACACCGCTCCCGCCACCGCCCGCACGGAGGTCTTCACCTACGAGACCAGTATCGGTCAGCCACTGGACCTGCGCCGCCGCGTGGCAACGGTGACCGTCACCGTGGTGGAATCCTTCGCCACCGCACCGGATGCCTCACCCAATGCCTTCCACGTCGCGAAAAACTCCGGTCCTCATGAACTCGACGTCCTCGCCAATGACATCCCGCTCCCCGATTCCGGATGGAACTGGACGATCACCAGCGTCAGCCCGCCCTCACAAGGTGGTGCCGTGCAAATCCTCGCAGGTGCCTCGCTTTCCTACACCCCGGCAGCTGGCTTCTTCGGCGTGGAGACGGTCAACTATGTCATCTCCGATGAATTCGGCAGAACGTCCAACGCCACGGTGACCATCCGCGTGGGCGGCATGGATACCGCGACAGACCACTTCACCGTTCTGCAAAACAGCCCTGCGGTGGTGATGCCTGTTCTGCTCAACGACGATCTGTTGGCAGCAGAAGCCGCCACCTATCTCATCTCCGCCGTCTCCACGCCATCCGCGCAAGGAGGAACGGTTGCGATTGTAGGCTCCGGTCCGAACAATGCCGTGAGCTACACCCCGGCTGCGAACTTTACAGGAGCTGATTCCTTTACCTACACCGTCATCGATAAGACCGGCGGCACCAAGGTGGAAACCGTTCGCGTGCTCGTGGTCCCCACACTCGCCGACCGCGACGGAGGCGTGCTCACCATGCGCATCACCGGCGTGAACGACGTGCCCGTTGTTGTGGGCCTCGCCAATCGCGCCATCACCGACAAGCAGACCGTCAAACCGTTCGAGACCATCGATATCAGCGACCTCGATGAGTGGGGCAACCAATTGCAGCGCGTCACCGTGAGCTTCAATCCCACCAAGGGAACCATGTCCGCTCCCGGCATGACCCTCGTTTCAGCCGGTACCTACACCAAAGACGGCACCCCCGCCCAGGTCACCGCCGCACTGCGCGCCATGGTCTTTACGCCGTTTGAAAACATCATCGATTACATCAATCCGGGTCAGGAGGACGTCGCCTTCCAGCTCACGGTCACCGACTTCTGGGTGCCATCCCCGCTGCAGTTCACCACGCTGGTAACGGTCACCCCCGTGAACGATGCCCCCACCATCATCACCCCGATCCCGAACCAGTTTGCTCACGTGAATGCCATGCCCACCGTGATCAACCTGCTCTTCCACTTCGCCGATGTGGATGACTCGGTGTCCGGTGGTCAAATCGTCTGGACCGTCACCCAGAACACCAATCCCTCGCTCTTCGCCAGCACGGTCATCAATGCGCCCACGAAACAACTCACCTTCAACTACGCACCGAATCAGGTCGGCTTCAGTGACATCACACTGCGAGGCACCGACCGCGGCGGATTGTTTGTGGAAACATCCTTCCGTGTCACCGTGGAGGGTCCTCCTGTGATCGTATTGCCACCGGGCGAAAGCAGCCCGTTTGCCGCCACGCTCATCAGCAGCAACGGCAGCGTCCGCACCTACCGCCAGGCCTTCCGCATCGAGAATCCCGGAACCTTGCCCGTGACATCCTTCATCGTCCACATCACGGACCTGAACCAACCGGTGAGCAACATTTCCTTCATCAATGCGGAATACAGCACCAACGAAAACGGCACGCTGACGAATTTTGCGGATGACACCCGCTCTAGCTCCGGCGTGACCCGCCTGGCGCGGTCCTCCTCGGCCCATGACGCGAAATACAGCCTCGGCATCGCGCCCGGCGGCTCGGTGGTGGTTCACCTGACCTATCAGGCATCGACCATCAACCCGATCGCCATCCGCCCGACGCTCCGCGTCAGCCTGACCATGGCCGCTCCTGTGGGTGCCATCGGTGCCACCACCATCACACAGACTCCTGCTGGAGCCATGTTGATCACCACGAATCTGGCTGCGAACAAAATCTATCAGTTCCAATACAGCGCGGACCTGGTCAACTGGACCAACTGGACCACACCGATTGCGGCATCCGCATTCCCGCGCCAAATCCAATTCCTCGATGACGGTTCCGTGACCATGGTGCGCCCCTTGGAAGCGCCACGTCGCTTCTACCGCTTCCTGGAATTACCCACGCCTTGATTCTCCCTAAGCAAAACCATAAAAAATACGATATGAAAATCATTACCACCACCACATTGCTCGCTCTGGCCAGCATCGCACCAGTGATAGCCGAGGACGCCACCGCACCGGCGCCGGCCCAGAACACAAAAAAAACATGGGACATCACTCAATGGAGTGTTTATCCTTTCAATCAACCCGGATCCTTCTACATGAGCGCTGCGGCAGGTGTCGCATTGTTCGGCGATGGCGCTGTGAATGTCCGGAACAACAACTCGGGAGCGGACGACTTCGATTTCGATACCGGCTACTCCCTGGCCCTGCGCGCCGGGCACAGCTTCGGTCCTCTACGTCTCGAAGGTGAATTCAACTACGTCGATGCCGACATCGATACGATCGAATCCATGACCGGTCCCATCTCGGTCGACAGCAATCTCACCACGATCGGCCTTATGGGCAATGCCCTCTGGGACTTCGATTTCAAACCGTTCACCTTCACGGTAGGTGCCGGCATTGGTTTTGCCCATCTCAGCTATGATGAAATGACGGATCAGGGCAACGTGCTTGTGGCCGATAGCAGTGATACCGTATTTGCCAGCCAATTGATCCTCGGAGTCTCATACGACATCAACCCCAATACCAAAGTAGGTTTGAACTACCGCTATGTGATGATGGGGGGAGTCGATGACAGCGGCGATGTCGACACAGACATGGCGGACTCGAGCGACATCAGCTTTGACAACATCGGTGCCAGCATCTTCGAACTATCCGTTACCTATAAATTCTGATTGCTTCCGGCACTCAGAAGCAAGATCCCAGCATGGGTTTTGTTGGCCGAGCGCTGATGCAACCAAGGCGATTTTCACTCCGTGTGAAAATCGCCTTTTTCTTTGTTCTCCCCATTCCGCAAGTGAACCAACCTTCCTTTCCGGCCATGAAAAAAATTGTGGCAATTGTTTGAATAGAATCGCCACCATCGCGTCACACGGATGAGATGAAAAAGTACCTCTTGTTTGGTTCGGCGCTTCTGAGTGCCTTGTTCAGTTCCTGCTATGTGGATCCCTACTACGGCGGCTCGGTCGGCTACGGCGTGAGCTCGTATGGCAACGGCTACAGCTCTTCGTTTTTTGTGAGCACAGGTGATCCTCGTTGGTCTTACGATCCGTATCGCCTCTGTTACTTCGACCGCGTCCGTTCGTGTTATTATGACCCCTATCTCTACGGCTACTATCCTGTCGGCTACTGCCCGGTGCCGGTGCGCGGTTGCCCGCATCCCTACAACTGGTCCGGTCGCGGTGTCTGCCCCCCTCCCCGCCAGGTGCGCTACACCACGCTGAGCCGGTATGATAACCGCATCAGCAACTATCAGACCGCCAATTACCAATGGGCCCGCCGTGTCAGTAGCGCCGGTTCGTCCTCATGGATGAATTCCTCGCAGCGCACGCAGTTGCAGCAGCGCGCCAGTCAACCACAGGCCGCACCGGACCGTCAGGGATCCCCAAGCTGGATGAACGGCGGTCTCAGCCCCAGCAGCGGCAGCAGCGGCAGCAGTGGATTGCGCACCAGCACCTCGCCATTCAGCCAGCCCGGTTTTTCCTTCGACAATGGAAATCGCTCCTCGCGCACACAGATCAACCGCGGCACGCCGCAGCCCTCCATTCGCCAGACTCCAGCAATCGAGCCGCGGCCCGCACGCGGCGGCATGTTTGATGGGCTGAATCGCAGCAATAGCAATCGCCCCCAAGCTCCCGCACCAATCCCGACATCCACCCGCATGGCCGAGCCACCTTCTCAGCGCAGCGCCCCCCAGGCCCCGCAGCGCTCGGAATCACGCAGTGACTCACCAGGCAATAGCGGCGGATTCAATGGCAATCCAGGCTTTGGCTCCGGCGGTTCCGGCAGCTCGGGCAGCTCGGGCGGTGGCTTGCGTCGCTTCCAGCGCTGAGTTTTTCCCTGTTTCTCCCAAGGCCAAGGATTCGCTCCTTGGCCTTTTTTCTGCCATGCACGCGCGCATGGAAAATGCCCCGTCGATTCCACTTGCCTCGCGACGATCAGCGGTTAGCCTGTCCACTCATGAAACGAGTGATCGATGTTTTTTCTAACGATGGCCCGGCATCTTCGCGCAGTTTTTCTTTCAGGAAACTGCTGTATGTGCCGTTTTTCATCATCGTCCTGGTAGGGGCATTCAGCTCTTTTTACACGGTCAATACGGAATCGGTTGGCGTGGTGCAGCGCTTCGGCCGTTATCACAAAACCGCCCCGCCGGGATTGCATTTCAAGATCCCTTTTTCCGTGGATCGCGTCACCATCGTGCCTACCTTGCGCCAGCTGAAACTGGAATTCGGCTTCTCCACCCGCGGCGCCACGAATGAATACCAGGGTAGCCAGCAACCGGAACTGGAACGCAACATGGTCACAGGTGACCTCAATGCCGCCGAAGTCGAGTGGGTCGTGCAGTACGGCATTTCCGATCCGGTGCAGTACCTTTTCAATGTCCATGAACCGGAAGCCACCCTCCGCGATATTTCCGAGAGCGCGATGAATGAAGTCGTGGGCGACCGCACCATTGACGAGGTGCTCACGTATGGCCGCAGCGAAATCGAAATCGACTGCCTGAAAAAGCTGCAGACCACCATGGAGCAGTTCAACATGGGGATCCGCGTCGAGCAGATCCAGTTGAAAAACGTCCATCCGCCCCGTGCGGTGCAAAATTCCTTCGATGAGGTCAACCGCGCGCAACAGGAACGCGAGGAACGCATCAACATCGCGAATGGCGAGAGAAACAAAGTCATCCCCAAGGCCAGCGGACTCGCCCAGCAAATGATTTCCGCCGCGGAGGGCTACGCGCTGCAACGCACCAACGAGGCGCAGGGCGACGTCGCTCGCTTCAACCAATTGCTGGTGCAGTATGAAAAGGCACCGCTGGTCACGAAACAACGGCTTTACCTCGAAACCATGAACACCGTGCTGCCGAAAATGGGCAGCAAGGTCATCATCGATGAAGATGCCAAGCAGTTCCTGCCGCTCATGAACCTCCAGGCATCCCCCACTCCCAAACGCTAATCGTTATGAACAAACTTTCCTTTCCCGCTATCGTTTTCCTCAGCTTCATCGCAGTCGTGGTGATTTCCAGCAGTGCCTATGTGATCGATGAGACCGAACAGGTCATTATCACCGAATTCGGCAAACCGGTCGGCACCCCCATCAACAGCGACCCGAACGTCAAAGAGGCCGGCCTGCATTTCAAAAAGCCTTTCATCCAAACCGTCAACCGCATCGAAAAACGCGTGATGGAATGGGACGGCCCGCCGACGGAAATGCCGACACGCGACAAGCTCTACATCACCGTCGATAACTTCGCCCGCTGGCGCATCGCGGATCCGAAAAAATACTTCGAGAGCTTGCGCGACACCCGCACCGCGCTGTCGCGGCTCGATGACGCCATTGGCGGCGCCACCCGCAGCATCATCGCCAAACACGATCTGATTGAAGTGATCCGCACCGACAAAGCACGCGTCGCCACCCTGCCGGAAGACCTGGTGGAAACGGGCATTCCCGCGACGCTGCCGAGCATCCGCTACGGCCGCCAGTTTCTCGATCAGGAAATCCTCGCCGCAGCCAAAGACAAGGCGAGATTATGGGGCATCGAGCTCATCGATGTGCGCTTCAAACGCATCAACTACAAGGCCGGGGTCATCGACAAGATCTACGACCGCATGCGCACCGAGCGGCAGCAGATCGCCTCGAAATACATTTCCGAAGGCGAGGGCGAGGCCGCGAAGATCAAGGGCAGAACGGAAAAAGAATTGCTGCAAATCCAATCGGAAGCCTATCGCAAGGAACAGGAAATCAAAGGCAAGGCCGATGCCGAAGCCACACAAATTTACGCCACCGCCTACAACAGCAGCGCGAAGGCACCGGATTTTTATCAGTTTCTCAAAACGCTCGATACGTATGAAAAAACGATTGATCGGGAAACGACCGCGATTTTCACCACGGACAGCGATTTGTTCCGCTTGCTGAAGAGCGTGGAAAAGGAAGCTGCCGCGGAACCGGCCGTGCCTACGCCATGATCGCGCGCGCGATTTGCGCGCGCACTTCTTCGCCACACATCAGCCCGACAAGGACGAGCCCGAAGTCGAGCGCTGTGCCAGCTCCTTGCGATGTGATCAGCGCGCCGTCGATCACGACCTTTTCTGATGGATGAGCCGTGACTAGTTCCGTCCAGCAACTGTCGTGACAGGTGAACTGTTTGCCTTCCAACAAACCGGCATCCTGCAATAACAAAGGCGCGGCACAGATCGCGGCAAGTGGCTTTCCGCTTTGTCCATACTCGCGCAGAAAACCTAACAGATCCTGCCGCTGCCGCAAAGCCATCACCCCCGGACCGCCCGGAAGCACCAGCAGATCCACATCGGTGACGTCAATCCCCGAAAAACTCCGATCGCACTGCACCACAAAGCCACCGCGCGTGTTCACCAGCCGCGTCTCTTCCGTAGAGGCAAAACTCACCGCCAACCCCGCGCGACGCAGCAGATCCGCCGGTGCGATGAGTTCCAATTCCTCCACTCCGTGACCGAAGACAAACAACACGTTTTTTTGCATGAATCAGCCATAACCCAAGTTGCGAAATCTTTCCAATCGCAATCTTGCATTTCCTGAGGAAATCCGCTACACTCACCCTTCCCGCGATGAACACCGCCGCCGATTTTTCCCGCTACGTATTGCCGACCTACGGTCGTTTTCCGCTTGTACCCGTCAAGGGTCAGGGCTCGTATCTATGGGATGACACGGGCAAACGCTACCTCGATTTCTGCACGGGGATCGCCGTGTGTTCCATCGGCCACTGCCATCCCGCCCTCACCGCCGCGATCCAACAACAGGCCGCGACCTTGATGCATTGTTCGAATCTTTATCAAATTCCGCAACAAGCGGAGCTGGCGCGCGTGATCGTGGAAACCCACGTCAAGCTCCCCGGCAAGGTCTTTTTCTCGAACTCCGGCGCGGAGGCGAACGACGGACTGATCAAAACCGCCCGCCGTTTCGGCCATGCACGCCCGCAGCCGAATGGCGAGGCGCGCTACGAGGTGATCACGTTCACACAATCGTTTCACGGTCGCACGCTCGGCTCCATGGCCGCCACCGCGCAGAAAAAAATCCACGAGGGCTTCGATCCGCTTCTCCCCGGATTCCGCTACTGCCCCTTCAACGATCTCGCCGCACTCGAAGCTGCCATTTCTCCCATCACCGCCGCGATTTTGTTAGAGCCGGTGCAGGGTGAAGGCGGCGTGAATGTGGCCGATGCCGCTTTCATCCGCGGTGCCGCCGCGTTGGCAAAAAAACACGACCTGCTGCTGTTTTTCGATGAAGTGCAAGCGGGCTTCGGTCGTTGCGGTCATGCCATGGCGTGGCGCGCGCTGTGCCCCGAAATCGAGCCCGATGGCATTTCCTGGGCCAAGGGCATGGGCGGCGGTTTCCCCATCGGCTCGTTCTGGGTTTCCGATCGCCTGATCGATGAAGAAAAACCTCTGAGCACGCTGATGAGCCCCGGCTCGCACGGTTCCACCTACGGCGGCAATCCCCTCGCCTGCGCGGCATCGCTGGCGGTGCTGGATGTCATCGAACGCGAGCAACTCGGCGCTCACGCCCTCGCGATGGAAGCGCACATGCGCGAGCAATTCGCGACCTGGAACACCCCCGCCCTCACCGGTCTGCGCGGCCTCGGTTTGTTGTTAGGGTTTTCACTGGATGCCTCGCTGATCCCCGCTGTGGAAGGAAAAACGCCCGCACAAGTCATCGTCGCACAACTCATGGAGCGCGGGCTTCTCACCGTCCCCGCCGGTCCCGACGTCGTGCGTTTCTTACCCCCACTCAACGTCAGCCGCGAGGAAATCGACGAAGCACTGCGCATCCTCCATCAAACCGTCACTTCTCTCTAACACCATGCAACACCTGCTCTCCATCGAAGAACTGGACGCCGCCACCATCGAGCACCTGCTCGCCGATGCCACGCGCCTCAAGGCACAGCGCGGTTCGCACGAAACACCTCTCGCAGGCCAGACCTGGGCGATGATCTTCACCAAGTCCTCCACCCGCACCCGCGTGTCCTTCGAGGTCGGCATCCGCGAGCTCGGCGGCTTCCCGATGTTTCTCTCGAAAAACGACATCCAGCTCGGACGCGGCGAACCGATCCAGGACACCGCGCGCGTGCTGGGTCGCATGGTGCACGGCATCGTCATCCGCACGTTTGATCAGAAGGACGTCGTTGATTTCTCCCAACTCTCCGGCATCCCCGTGATCAACGCGCTCACCGATGAAGAACACCCCTGCCAGATCCTCGCCGATCTGCTCACCGTGCAGGAATTCCTCGGCGGCTGGGACGGCAAAAAAATCGCCTTCATCGGCGATGGCTTTTCCAACATGACCATCTCGTGGATGTGGGCGGCGAAACACCTCGGCTTCGAACTCGCGGTCGCCTGCCCCGCCGACTACGCGCCAAGCGCCGCGTTCCTCGAAAAACTCAACGCCCCCAACGTCACCATCACGCACGATCCCGTCGCCGCCGCCAAAGACGCGCACGTCATCAATACCGATGTCTGGCTCTCGATGGGCCAGGAGGATCAAAAGGACAAAGAACTCGCGTTCGGCCCCTTCCAGGTGAATGCCGCATTGCTCGCCCACTCGGCACCCGGTCACATCGTCCTCCACTGCCTGCCCGCTTATCGCGGCAAAGAGATCACCGAAGAAGTGTTAGAGAACCACGCCAGCGTCATCTTCCAACAAGCCGAAAACCGCCTCCACGCGCAAAAAGCCGTGCTAGTGGCGATCGCGCGGAAGTGAGGCCTCGTGCGCTTTGCTACATCTCCACCTTCCAGACAATCTGCTTGGGGTCCGCGGGCGACTTCACGTATTGCACGCGGATTTTTTCCTCGGCAGTGGCGCCGATGGTGTCTCCTGCGGGTATGGCCTTGCGGCGAGACGCAATGTAGGTCAGCAGATCAAACACGCGCCCGAGACCATCACCCCCCGATCTGGCATCGCACGTCAGATAGAGATCAGGCAGCGCGATTTGATTCATTCCATGGCTGAGAAAACTCACTTTTCCGCCACCTTCCGCAGCGCGTGATACACCATTCCAGAGAAGGATGCGCGGGCCGATCTCGTGTTCCGATGCCATCAACAGGAAAAAATCACGCGTGTGTGTGGCGCCAGCATTGCCCCAATAGACCCCAACACCCTGCGCGGCATCCGTGACGGCTGCGAGCAGACTCGTAAACGCCATCATGCCTTCGATGACATCGGTCTCCGCCGATGGCATCAGAGTGACCACGAGGTGCGCCCTGTGTTCCGGCAACCGGCTGTCTTGCGCAAAGGACGACATGGACATGGAAAATGCCGCTTCCGCCTCGCCATGGGGAATGGGCCGGGGCATCAGCGCGACAAACGCCGTGCCCACGCCCTCCACGGTCACAAGCACCACGTCTTTTGTCTCCGTGCCCGCAGAGTCGCTTTCTTCATCGGATGCGATGCTGATGGCATGATGACCCTGTGAATACTTCTCAAACGCGGCGATGATCGCATCGTTCGCGGGGAATTCGTCGAACGGTAGCAACACAAAAGCCAAATGACTTTTGGGTTTTTCCAGACTGGGGGCTTCCCGTTTTCCGAATCCAAACATTTTTCTGAACAAACTCATGATGCGGTCATTTACGGCGAGACACGAGCTGATTTTCACTCCTATTTTTGCTTTTTGATAGAATTTCTCCCATGGATGGGAGTTCCTGCATTTTTTTCACATTTTTTGTAACGTCAGGAGTGTTGCGTGGAGAATAGATCTGAACCTGATGCAACATCCGAGTCATTCATCCTCCATAACATCCGCTCCTAACCACCGATTTCTCTTGGCCGGTTTGACGCGCGGACTCTGCCCCTGCGTCGTGCATTACTGCGCTACGGCCACCAGCAAAGCCTTCGCCGCGTGAATGCGATGCAACCATCAGCCACACCACTTTCCTGGCCACTACCTATGACTACCCATCCCAGCAGCCGATTCCTCCCCGGTGTCCTATCGGCGCTACGTTCTGCTGGATCACGGATGGTGGCACCGCCTGAGAAGGTGGTGCCACCATGTCATGATGCAAAGCAATGATGCCTTGTCCCGCGCCACGGAATATGGCATTTGTATCCCCTAAACCCAACTCTATGTTTCCCCCGCATTTTTCGATCCAAACCCTATCCCGCGTGATCCAGTCATACTTTCTGGTCGTTATCTCCGGACTAGTCGCCATGACCGCGCCGCTGATGGCTCAGATCACCGTGGTCAATTCCGGCTCCGTGGTATCAGCCGTGGCCGATGATCCCAAGACCGCCGTGCTTTCGTTCAATGCCGGGGCGGCGAACAAGTTGATCGTCCAGGTCAGTGCGGAGGGTCAGAATGTGGCCTCGATCACCTATGGGGGAGTCGCCCTCACGCCGGCGATCAATGGCACCGGGCGCAACAGGGGGATCTACTATCTGGACAACCCGTTCACCGGCGGCGCGGCCAATCTCTCGGTCACCATGCAAGAAGGGATCACCAACGGGGTCGGCGTCGGCGTGATTTCGGTTTCCGGAGCCGCCCCCGGGGACGCCACAGCCGCCTTGGCCAATGCCACCAGCAGCGTGACACTGACAGTGCCGGTGTCGGGTTGTCTTGTGGTCAGCGGTTATGCCGACAATGGCTCCGGCACGATCACGCTGCCCTCCGGTCACACGGCGATGTACAATTCCACCAACATCGGTTCCGCAGATGCGGCGGCGGGTTATGCCACTGGCCAAGCCGTCGGCTCCCGGACCTACACCTACGGTGATACCAGCTCCTCAACACCGGCGACCTGCGCCGCGATCTTCTTGCCGGCCTCCGCCGCCCCGGTGATCACGGGCACCAGCCCTGCTAACAGCGCTATCTCTGTCTCGCCGGACGCCGATCTGGTGGCGACCTTCAGCGAGGCGGTGGTGGCCGGTAGCGGCACCATCGAATTGCGGCAGTCCGGCGGCGCCCTGATCGAATCCTTCAATGTGGCAACTTCCCCCCAAATCACCATCGATGGATCGACCCTCACCATCGATCCATCGGCCAATCTCGCTGCCAACACCATCTACTATGTCACGATCACTTCCGGCGCAGTCGTCGATACCTCCGGCGGCCATGCGTTCACGGGAATCACGAACTCCTCCACTTGGTCCTTCTCCACCGGCAGCACCCCGCCGCTTTCTGCCACCTTCTCCCCCAAGGACAACGCCTACTTTGTCGCCGTGAATGCCAATCTCGTGGCGACCTTCACCGAAACCATCCAGAAGGGCACGGGCAACATCACCATTCACAGGGCTGATGGCACGGTGTTTGAAACCATCAACGTGACCTCCGCCGCCGTGACATTGGCCGGAAGTAAGGCGACGATCAATCCTGTCAACAACTTCGTCGCTGGCGCTGGATATTATGTGAGAATCGACTCCACCGCATTCCGCAACAACGCCAACCAGTTTTACGCGGGCATTTCGGATGCCACCGTCTGGAATTTCACCGCGCTGCCAGACCTGGCCACGGTGGAGGGACGGCTCACCTGGACGATGCAGCAGAACGTCACCAACCCATGGCCCTCTACGACGAGTTCAGCGGGCATGGCCTGCTATGCGCTGGCGGCCTTCCATCTGGGCACCGACCTGGTAACTGCCAACGATTTCATCAACCAATTCCACGACCAGTATCCGGTGCCGGACAGCGACACCATCGGCTTCGACTCCTACTTCTGGCTGCACCTGATCTGGCGCATTTACCATGATCCCGTGATGAACGCGCGACTGACGACGCTGGCCCGCACCAACATTCAGGACATGATGTGGAATTTCATCCGGACGCGCAGCAGAACCAGCGACGCGCAGAACACGTGGGGCATTCACGACAGTGAAAATCACGACGCCATGCAGAAGAGCAGCTTCCTGCTCTGCGCGGAGGCTCTCAAAGATGCGCCCGACTATGGCTCTGGCATGGTCCTCGCCGATGGGCAGACGCTCGCCCAACACGCCACCGCTTGGAGCGGCTTTTTCCAACGTTATTTCACCAGTCGCGCCGAAGAAGGCATCAATGCCGAGATCGCCAGCCCGATCTACGCAAAATACAGCGTCGGGGTTTATTACAACCTCATGGACTTCGCGGAGTCGCCCGTACTGCGCACTCTGGCACAACGCTTCGTCACCCTGTATTGGGCGGACACCGCATCGGACTGGACTTCATCCGGCGTGCGCGGCGGTGGGGAGGCACGCTGCTACAAGGACAACTACGTCCGTCTCGGCAACCAGTATTCCTTTTACTCACTGCTCTATGGCTATGGCTGGCATGCCACTTCCAGCACGGCTAGGACCTATGGCCTGATTCCCGCCGCCAGTTCCTACCGCGTGCCCGCGCTCATCACCGCCTGCGCCACCGACCCCGCCCGCCCGAACTACCTCTACACCTCCCGCCGCTTTGGCCGCGAGGGCGGCTCCGTAGGGCTTGACTACATCATCGGCTTCGACAGCGGCAACTCGAACATACGCCGCGACACCTGGGTCACGCCAGACTACACCATGGGCTCCATCACCTACGACATGAACCGGCAATACACCCAGATCAGCGATCAGAATCGCGCGATGGGGGTGATGTTTGCCTCCGGTCCCAACAACCGGGTGATGGTCTTTGGGGAAGGTGCCTCCACCGATGACAAAAGTTATGCCGACCTCAACGGCGTGACCCGCGCGAACTGCATGGTGGTGCAACGCGACCAGAACGCCAATAACAGCGGCAGCGGCATGCTGGCCTTCGTTCCTAACGCCCTCTGGAACGCCCGCGTGGAAGCCTCGAGCTGGATTTTCCTGCAAAGTGGAAATGCCTACTGCGCGCTGCGCCCTGCGGGCGGCACATACACCGCCACGGCCGCCGCTCACGGTGTGGACATATCCATGAGCAATAGCTGGGCGCCGGTGATCATCCAGATGGGGCAGGCGTCGAGCTATGCCGACTTCGCCGCATTCCGGACATCGGTCATCGCCAACGCGCTGACCTTTTCCTCTAACATACTCAACTATACCAGTGAGGCGGGCGATGTTTTCACCATTTACGCCAACAGCAAAACCACCCCGCAGGTGAACGGGACCACCGTGGGCCTCAATCCGGCCAAGACCTACGACAGCCCCTACCTCTCGATGACCCATGGCTCGGATCTGGCTACCGTTTCCTATCCCGGCTATCAAAATCTGTTGCTGAACTTCGATCCCGCCTCCACCAGCTTCATCACAGTCAATGCCAGCACCGGGCGATATCAGAGCACCGCGCAGACCACCAACACCATCACCAACTTCACCGTGCCCAGCGGCAGCAATCGCAAACTGGTGCTCTTCGCCAGTTGGGAAAATACAAATCAGGGCATCAGCGCGACGTGGAACGGAACCCAGAATTTCACGGCGGCAGTCAATTCCACGTCCGACAGAAACGCGGCCATTCTTTACCTCGATGCACCAACCGCAGGCACCGGCAACATCGTGGTGACTTTCCCTGGCTCGACCCGGTCACGCGTCGGAGTGCTGAGCTTGGTGGGCGTCGCGCCTGGCGTGGCGAGAACCTCAAGAGCCTCCGGCAGATCCGGCAGCCTGAACCACCCGGTGGATGGCAGTTTCGTGGCAGGCGTTTACACATCCAACGGCTTGCCCACGATCCACAACCCCTTCTCCACCACTCTTTATAATGGAGATTCAGGTTCCTGTGAGGGGAACGCGGGCTACCAAGTGATGCTAACAGCGGGTAACGCCAATTATACATGGTCGGTCACCAACCCTGTGGAAGACAGCCACGTTCTCGCTGCCTTCGTGCCGGCAAGCGCCGCACCGGTGATGCTCACCACCAGTCCAGCCGACAATGCCACCGGGGTTGCAATCGCTGCCAACCTCGTCGCCACCTTCAGCGAACCGGTCGTAAAAGGAACCGGCGCGATCACGATCAGGAGAACATCCGACAATAGCACGGTGGAAAGTTTCAACGTAGCCACCTCCCCCTCTCTCACCTTCAGCGGCCAAACGCTCACCATCAATCCCACCGTCAACCTCGATTATCTGACGGAGTGTTATGTTTCGATCGATCCCACGGCTGTCATCGACACTTCCGGTGGCAACGCCTTCGCGGGCATTTCCAGCACCGCCGCATGGAGCTTTACCACCGTCGTCCCCACTTTTGCTGAATGGATTGCCATCCCCGCCTATGGACTCGCACCCGCCGACCGCGATCTCTCCGATGATCCCGATGGCGATGGTGTGAAAAACGGCGTGGAAAACTTTTTCGGCACCAACCCCGGTACCTTCACGCAGGGACTCGCCGCCGGTAGCAAGAACGGCAACACCTTCACCTTTATCCACCCGCAGGGCACATTGGCATCCAACCTCACCGCCAACTACCGCTGGTCCACCGATCTCGCCACCTTTCATCTCGGCGGCGCGACAAGCGGCGGAACCACCGTGAGCTTCACCACCGAGGCGAACACACCCTCACCCGGCTTCACCCGCGTCACGGCTACAGCGACAGGCACGATTCCCGCCCGTCTGTTTGTCGATGTCCGGGTGACAGCTCCTTGAATCTTCGTTCACCCCTATGAAAAAATTATCCTCTTGCTGCTCACTCTTGGGTTCAGTCTCGCGCTCCTGGCGATTCTGAATTCCCTCGTTTCTTTTTTCTCATTTTTTGTAACAACGGGAAGTCTTTCGGAGAACATATAAAAGAATGCTCACCACCGAACAACAGGAACAGTTTACCCAACTGTGGACGCAAGCGCAGTCCACGGTGGCGTGTTTTGTTCACACCAGCATTCGCGACCGCGGGCATGCGGAGGACCTGCTGCAGGAAATCGCGATGACCTTGCTGCGCAAATTCACCAGCTATGACACGTCGAAGCCCTTCCTGCCGTGGGCGATGGGATTCGCCAAATTCGCGATTCTGGGTAGCAAAAGAGACTATGCGAGATCGCGTTTGGTCTTCGATGAGGCGCTGCTGGAGCGCATCTCCAACACTTTTCTCGAAGTCGCTCCCGCCCAGCGGGAAGAGGAGGCGTTTCTCGATATCTGCCTCACGAAACTCGACCCCAAAGCACGCAGGATGGTCCGCCTCCGTTACTACGATTCGCTCGATTCGGGAGAGATCGCCCGCGTGATGGGCACCACGGAAGTTTCGATACGCGTGGGCTTGTTGCGCATCCGCGAGCAATTGCGCAAGTGCATCGAGAATCAATACCAACGAGAAAGGAGATACCCATGAACCGCTTTGAAGATCTGACCTCCCGTTATTACGAGAATCGCTTGGACGAATGCGAATGCCGGGAACTCCGTGATTTGCTCGATGGCGATCCCGATCTGTTGAAAGAATTTGTCATCACGGGCATCCGCGAGGAACAACTCAGGGCCGCCGTTCGCAGCAGCGCGGTGCTTGAGGAATCGCTCCCATGCATCGGCGGGCAGACGCGACGGAAAAAACGACGCATCATCGGGCTCGCCGCCGCTGCTGCGATCGCCATCTCATGTGCGACATGGACCCACATGACCCGCGGCGTAGAGGTCGAAGTGATCACCTCAAAAGACCTCAAGGTCTCGCAGGGCACACTTTCTCCCGAAGCTGGAAGCCGGAGCCGTGTGCGCGAGCTCACGATCGAAACAGGAATCCTTCATCTGCGATTGGCCAACGATGTTTCGATCGAGTTGCTCGCTCCCGCACAATTGCGTTTTCTCGATCCCCTGCATGTTCAGATTTTATCGGGAAAAGCGACGGTCGATGTCGGTCAGCAAGGCAAGGGATTTATCCTGGACGCGCCCCAGACCCGGGTTGTTGATCTCGGCACCCGGTTCGGCGTCGATGCCTCCACTGCGGATTCCACCGGCGTCGTGGTCATCGAAGGTAGTGTCGAACTGCACTCCAAAGAAGGCAGCGTGAACCATCTCGCCGAGGGAGAAGGCGTGGTGGTGAACACATCCGGCACCATCGATAAACTCGACCAAGTGCGTTTCAATCCCCGCACCGGGCAGTGGAGTACCGGCGCGCTGGATGACGGCAGCTCGCTGATCCGCTCGGTTCGCAACAATCAAAAGGACCAATCCGTCTATCACATCGTCGCAGGCGGGCTGGTCGAAGCCGTGCCAGCGCATCACAACCGCAATGCCCGATGGGTGAGCTTGCCCGAAAAACCGATCCCCGCGTGGTTGCTCGGCGCGGATCTGGTGCTGCCGGCCCATTCCCACCGCGATCGGAAGGATCTTCGTGTTACCGTCACGGTAGCGCCGGCCACCGCACTCTTCGTTTTCCAGCGCCGAAACCAACCACCTCCGCAGTGGCTGTCCGATGGATTTGTTCGCACGGGCCAAATGATCGGCAAGGTCAGCATTGAAAAAGACCGCGAGAACAAGCCGGTTTCCTTCGATATCTGGCGCAGAGATATGCCCACAGGCGGTGATGTCGAGCTCGGTCCTGCCGCACGGACCGAGTCCATCAGCACCAGCACGATTCTCTACGGGATCGCCGCCTTGCCTATCAAAAAAGCCCCGCCTCATCATCGCTAACGCATTTTCAAAAAAGACCAAAACCCCTCATGTTTCTCAAACACCTCATTCTCCCCCTGATCCTGCTGGCGCTCGCACTGTGCGGCGGCACCGTTGCATACGCTGAGGACTTTTACGTCGATCCTGTTTCCGGAAACAATGCGAACAATGGCACGTCCCTCGCCACCGCTTTCAAGACCATAGAGAGAGCGCGCCAGGCGGTGGATGCGATCAATGGCAGCATGACAGAGGACATCACCGTCCATCTGCGCGGCGGCATCCACCGCCTCACCGCGACGTTAACGCTGGGGTCGGGGGATTCGGGAACGAATGGCTTCACTGTGGTGTATCGCAATTACGGCAGCGAAGTCCCCATCCTCCACGGCGGCGTGGATCTCTCAGGCGGCTGGGTGCTTCACGATGCCGCGAAAAACATCTTCAAGAAAACCGGAGTCACGAACCAGTTCCGGCAACTGACCGTGAATGCCTCCTCTACCATCAGGGCGAGAACGCCGAATCAAACCAATGCGGAAACGCTAGGCCCGTATCTCACCATGGTCGGCATCGACGCCACGGCCCAAGAGGCGATCGTGCCTCGCGCCCCCATCGAAGGCTGGAGAAGTGTCACCGGCCTCGCCAACGTGGAAATGGTCATGCACCCGCATTGGTACCATTACCGCGGGAGAATCGACCCCGATGCGTCCTACCAAAATGCGACCCAGGTCCGTTTCAAATTCCAATCGCCGGAGAACGGATCGATTTTTGCGAAAGGCGACAGCTTCTGGAATAGCGCAACCTATCCAGTTCCTTACTTTGTCGAGAACTCCATTGATTTTCTCGATGCCGAGGGCGAGTGGTTTCTTGATACCACCGCCGACACCCTCTACTACAAGCCGCGCCCGGGTGAATCCATGTCCAGCGCCACCATCGAAGTGCCGGTGCTGGAAAGGCTGATCCAGATCTCCGGTGCATCCTCCGGCAACAAAGTGCGCAATGTCCGCTTCGAAGGGCTGACCCTTACCCAGACCGGCTGGAATGGCCCCAGCACCAAAGGCTCCGCCATGACCCAGGGTGCCAGGGAACTGGTCCAGCCCTTTGCGAAGCATGGCGCGATCACGGTGCAGTATGCCGACAATCTGGATATCGCTTTCTGCAAATTCCGATTTCTCGGCTTCACCGCCATTTCCTATGTGAAGGGAGTCACGGGCGGCTCCATCCGCAACTGCGATTTCCGCTGGCTCTCCGGGAACGGCATCGTGATTGATGACGATGCCAATGATAACCCGGCCGCAGGCGAGGAGTGCCAGAACATCCGGATCGTCAACAACGGCATTTATCGGTTCGGCCAGCAATACAGCAACGGCATCGGCATCGTCAGTTATTTCGTGAAACGCATGCTCATCGCGGACAATGAAATCTGTTACGGCACCTACATGGGCACACAGACGGGAGGGCAGGCCGGTGGCAACGTCGATGTCGGAATGAAGGACAACATCGTAAGAAACAATTATGTGCGTCACGTGATGCAGTTCCACGACGACGGCGCGGCGTATTACACGCTGGCCCGCCAGCAAGGGACCCATATCGTGGACAACTGGGCGGACTCGATCCAGTGGGCCCAGCTAACAGGTGCTTACCCGGTGGCAGGGATCTATGCCGACAACTTCTCGGAATTCATCACCTACGAACGAAACGCCAGTTCGAATTGTTCCGACGACATCAACCAGAATACCGGCGGCGGAGTGCAAAACATTCGGTTGATCAACAACTACAACACGGCGGAACCGACCATCACCCAATATGCGGGTCGTAAGGAAAACTATGTCTGGCCCACCAAGATCGAGGCCGAGAGCATGACGACCACCGGAGGAACCACCGAGTCCGGAACATCCTACTCCAACGATGCGGGGCTCACTTTCAGCGCTGCTGGAAATCTGAGCACCACCTTTGCCGGTGTGGCCGGAACCTACAATCTCCACGCGGCTTATGTCACCGGTTCCAGCGCCGCAGCGAGTTACGTGCTGCGCGTGAATGGAACGAGTGTCGATTCATGGACCGCAGAGCTGACCCCGGCAGGCACAGGACTTCAAATCCGCCATCGCATCAAGCGCGGGGTCGCACTGCCCGCCGGAGCGGTGATCCGGCTCGATGTCACACCCGTTTCCGGTACTCCGGCCAAGGTTGATTACGTGGAAATTTACGGCAGACAACTTTCCTCGCCTCTCGCCCCCGAAAGCCTGACCGCGAACGCTGTTTCCGCCACGAAAATCGCGCTGGCCTGGGAGGGATGGACGGGAGAGGCCACGCCTGTCACCTACACCGTCTCCCGGTCGACTTCCCTGGCGGGTCCCTTCACCAACGTCGTGACGGGAATCACCGGCACAACCTGGATGGACTCGCACTTGGTGCAAGGCACACCGTATTTCTACAGAGTCACCATGACCACGGCCCTGGGCACGAGCCCTGCCAGCGAGACCGTAAGCGCCACTCCGAGTACACTTTCCGGCAAGACCACGCTGGAAGCCAGCGCGGATGCCTTTGTGCGGGCAGGCAGCACCAATAGCAGTACCAACTTCGGATCTTCGGCGACACTCGTCGTCAAAAATTCAGCAACCGCCGATACCCAACGGAAGTCCTACATTCGCTTCGATCTTGCTGGGCAAGACATCAACGCCACGCCGAACGCTTCCTTGCAGTTCGCCGTCTCCAGTGCCTGGGTTGATGCGACGCCGTTGCAGGTCTATGGATTAAAAAACGCGGATGTGGGGGAAGCCTGGGGCGAGAGCACCATCACGTGGAACAACGCGCCGGCCAATACCACAGGGTCGGGAGATGGACTCGTCAGCAGCCGGGTGACGCTGCTCGGCACGCTTGCGGTCACGGGAGCTCAGCCACTGGGACAGGTGCTGGAGCTGCGCTCCGCAGCCCTGGATGCCTTTCTGTTAGCGGATACCGACGACCGGGTGACATTCATCGTCACCCGCGCCAGCACCGCGGCCGGCAACTCCATCGTCGCCTCCAAGGAAGACACCACTTTCGCCGCTCCGGCACTGGAATTTGACAGGAGCGTGCCGGCCTTCATCGAAGTCAATGCGAGCACCCAGCGATACCAAGACCCCGCATCGCTGACCCATACCATTTCCAACTTCACCGTCCCCAGCGGCAGCTACCGCAAGCTGGTGCTGACCGCCAGTTGGGAACAAGGGAGTCCGGCGGGCATCAGCGCGACTTGGAACGGAACCCAGAATTTCACGACGGCGGTGAAATCCGCAGCCGGCAGAAACGCTGCCATCCTTTACCTCGACGACCCGACCCCGGGCACCGGCAACATCGTCGTGACCTTCTCTGGGTCCACCCAGTCACGCGTCGGCGCGCTGAGCATGGTGGGCGCCGCGCGTGGAGTCGCGAGAACCTCGACCACCTCCGGCGTTTCCGGCAACCTGATCGTCCCGGTCAATGGGTGCCTCGTGACCGGCGTTTACACATCTAACAATTTACCCACGATCACCGGTCCTTTCGCCAGCACCCTCTATAACGGCGATTCGGGTTCGTCCGCCGGCAACTCAGGCTACCAGATGGTGCCTGCGGCGGGCTCCGCCAATTACACTTGGACGGTCAGTGCCCCAGCGACCGACAACAACGCTCTCGCCGCTTTCGCGCCGGCGGCTGCCGCACCGGTCATCACCACCACCAACCCGACGGACAATGCGACCGAGGTGCCTATCGCTGCCAACCTCGTCGCAATCTTCAGCGAGCCAGTGGTCAAGGGAACCGGCACGGTGACGCTCAAGAGAACCTCCGACAACAGCACTGTCGAGAGTTTCAACATCGCCACCTCCCCCGCACTCACCATCAGCGGACAAACGCTGACCATCAATCCGACCAACAACCTCAGTGCGGGTGTGAGTTATTATCTCCTGATCGACTCCACCGCGATCGTCGATAGCTCCGGCGGCCATGCCTTCGGTGGCATTTCCAGCACGACCGCCTGGAACTTCACCACCGCCCTCCCCACCTTCTCCGGTTGGATCTCCAACCCCAGCTTCGGTCTTGCGGTTGCCGACCGCGATCTCGCCGACGATCCCGACGGTGACGGCATTCAAAACGGCGTGGAAAACTTTTGCGGCACCAATCCCAGTGCCTTCACGCAGGGGCTGATCGCGGGGAACAAAAGCGGCAACACCTTCACCTTCACCCATCCGCAGAACGCCAGTCCCGCCAGCGACCTCAGCGCAAACTACCGCTGGTCCACCGATCTGACAACCTTTCAACTCGGCGGCGTGACCAGCGGCGGAACCACCGTGACCTTCACCACCGAGGCGAACACGCCCTCCCCCGGCTTCACCCGCGTCACCGCCACGGCCACCGGCACGATTCCCGCCCGTCTGTTTGTCGATGTTAGGGTGACGGGACCTTGAGCGTTTTTCCAGCAGTCACTCTACCATCGCCTCATGTTTCTCAAACCATTCATCCTATCCCTGATCCTGCTCGCCACCGCATCAGCTGCCGAGCGACCTAACATTTTATTCATCGCCATCGATGACCTGCGCCCCGAGCTTGGATGCTACGGAGCCCCGCAGGTCAAGACGCCGCACATCGACAAACTCGCCGCCAGCGGCCTGCGCTTCGAGCGCGCGTATTGCCAGGTGCCGATCTGCATGGGCTCACGTGCCTCGCTGATGACCGGGATGCTGCCGACCGCCAAACGCTTCGTCGGAAATTGTCGCATGGACGTGGATGTTCCCAAAGCCGCGACCTTGCCGGAGGTGTTCCGCAAAGCCGGTTACACCACTCTTTCTAACGGAAAAATCTATCACAATCAGGAAGACGCGGCGGACCGAAGCTGGAGCAAAGCGCCGTGGCAACCGCGCGATAACATGCGTAGCTTCGACCCGGAGACCACGCGTAGACTCTCCAAAACCAAACAGCGCGGGCGTATCTACGAACTGCCCGAAGTGGCAGACAATGCGTATCCCGATGGCGAGACAGCAGAAAAAACCATCAAAGATCTGCAGCGCCTCAAGCAGGAAGGAAAACCTTTTTTCCTCGCCTGCGGATTTTTCAAACCGCACATGCCTTTCTACGCGCCGAAAAAATACTGGGACCTCTACCCGCGCAATGCCATCCAACTCGCCCCCAATCGCCAACGCCCGGCGAAGGCACCCGAGCAGCTCAAGGGCAGCGGCGAGTTCCGCAGCTACCACCTCGCCGATCTCGTGGAAAACTCCGACGAGTTTCACCGCATCATGCGCCACGGCTACCTCGCCTGCACCAGCTATACCGACAAACTCACCGGCGATGTCCTCGCCGAACTCGATCGTCTCGGCCTCGCGGACAATACCATCGTCGTACTCTGGGGCGACCACGGCTGGCATCTCGGCGAGCACAATTTCTGGGGCAAGCACAACACCATGCACCTCGCCATCCGCGTGCCGCTCATCGTGAGAGTCCCCGGCAAGAAACCAGGGGCCTCGTCCTCGCTGGTGGAAACCGCCGACCTCTTCCCTAGTCTCTGCGCGCTCGCCGGCATCGCCACGCCCGCCACCGTGCAGGGCCGCGATTTCACCGCTCTGCTCGATGACCCTAACAAAAAATTCCACGAAGCCGCCTACAGCCGTTTCCTCAATGCCGATGCCGTCATCACCGATCAATTCAGCTACACCAGCTATGACAACGGCAAAGCCCAAATGCTCTACGATCTATCAAAAGACCCGCAGGAAAATAAAAACATCGCAGATGATCCCAAACATGCCGGAACCGTCGCCACAATGAAAAAACTCCTCAAAAAACGCATGGAGCAGGCGAAGAAATAGCAGGACTCATGAGCGCCGCATGCTCACTGTGCTTTTTCTTCCCTTCGCCAGCTAACTTGCGGCCCCTGACAAAAAATCCCGCGAAACCGCCTACGGCCGTTTCCTCCCTGCACGACGGGCGATTTTTTTCACACCCGTCCTGAGAGTCATACAGGCAATTCACTCTTGATTCTCCCCTTCCCCGTCTTTAGCATCCCCCCGCCATGGCTGCTTATACTTCAATTCTTCCGGATAAACTGCATGAATACCCCCAGCAAAATCTGATCGACGGCGCTGGCAGCGGATCGGATTCGATACTCGATGATTGCCTCAATCAGAACGACGGCGTGCTGCAGCTTCTGCACCGCTATGCCGGCCGGACATTTTGCTCGCCGGGCAAACGCCTGCGTCTCGATGAAAAATCCTACTACCCGGACTATATGGGCGGAACCGGTCTGGATGAAATCTGGATGTGCTGCACCGTGCCTATCGTGACGGGCGTGATCGACACCCGCACGGGAAAAGCGCCATTCCGTGAAGGGGAAGCGCACGTCCTCACGCCCAGCGGGCAAGTGATTTCCTTGCAGGACTTGATTGAGGCTGATCCGGTGGCAGTCATGGGCGAAAAAGTCACGGAATTTTCGAAATCCTTGTTCGGCAAGGCCACCTGGCCGATTGTTTCGAAGAAGTTCGACAACCTCAACCCCATCCCCCACCATCTCCACTGGTCGAAGTGGGAAGTGTACGACATCAATTCTTTCGACAACCCCGGAGTCAGCCCGTCGCACTATCATACCACGGCCATGGGACTTTACCCGTTCGTGACGAAGGACCAGTTCCTCGCCTGCATGAAGAGCTGGGGCAAGGGGGAATACAACGGCGTCAGGCACCTATCGCCGCACACGATGATGCACATTGATAACGGCTTCGTGATGCCCAATGGCGTGCTGCACTCGCCCACGGATCTTTGCACCCACGAGCTGCACGTCACGATGGACGAGCATTTCCTCGCCGAGGATCTGACACTCGATGGACGGATCGGCGCGGCCGATGCCTTCTACGCCTGCCGAGAAGAAGACTATCCGAAATCCCGCCACGAAGACTGGGAATTCCTCGTCGATACCTTCGACTTCAAAGCCAACCAGGACCCGGACTTCGTCCAGAAATACTCGCGCCCCGCCATCACCTCCGAAGAATTTTCCGCTGACGGCGTGGAAGCCAAGTGGATCGTTTACGGTGATGTCCTCGGCGACCAAAAGTGCTCGATTCTGCGTCTCACCATTGCCCCCGGAGCCAAGACGACTTTCCGCCCGGAGAGCCCGACCTTGTTCCACACGAACCGTGGCCGCGGCCGCGTTGGCAAGCTCGCGGTGCAATACAACCAGAACATGAAACTGGGCGAACTCTATGCCGAGATCGGATTCATCACCCAAGCCGCACTCAACCGCGGCGGAGTGGAAATCGAAAACACCGGAACGGAACCGCTCGTATTGACCTTCGACTTCCCACAACACGCACATTCCAAAACGCCCGGTGTTGCTGTGGCGAGATAGTCGTTACTCGCCGAAATCACCCGCCTTTTTTCACCGTGAAGTTGTCGAAATCGGCATATACGGTGGTGTATTTTCCTGCCTTGTCCGTCGGTGCATGCGCAGGAGATTCTCCACCGTGAAAGGTGCTGAAAAGCATCGTTGAAATCAATGTGCTCTTGTCATCACTGGCGCGGAATGTGACGGCGGATTCCTTGTTCACCTCCTTGCCATCGACGTTCACGGAGAACGTGCCATCGGCTTTCCCGGGAGTGTTCACCTTGACCCGGATCACCACATGATGCCAGACAGCCTTTTTGAAGACGGGTGCTTTTGAGGTTCCACCGATCCCGAATTTTTTGTCGGGACTTTGTTCATAAAGGTAGGACTTCGTTTGACCTTCGCCACCGAACATCAGCCGCGCGCTCCATTTCTCCGGCGCTCGGGATTTTCCGCCCGTGACGGGATTTTCCGGGCCGAGTCCGTGCAACTTCCCTCCTTTCACCCATTGAAAATCGTCGCCGAAGCGGACATCGAAACTGAGAGTGGCCTCCTCCACCGCCTTTTTCAGCGGATGGCGGATGACAATGCGTTCTGATCCCTCTTTGGATCCCACATAGGCAACGCGAATCGCATCGGAGCCATCCGCGCCACCCTTACGCAGCAATATCACATGCGGATCCGCGAGGAGCTGTCTGCCGAAAGGCCCGGTTCGGTCGAAGTTTTCCTCGAGCAGGACGTCATTGGCGCAAGTGACATGCGGCAGCAGCGCGGAAAAAACCGCAACAATCAGGGACAAACGCTTTATGGAGAGTTTCATTTTTCCCATAGCGTCGTCAGTTACAGGGAATGTTCAAGGCGAAACTATGCGGCATTTATATCAATCAACAAACGCATGGATTCAGTCACATAACAGCGGGACTCATCAGTGACGCACACTCACTGCCCTTTCTTGTTCCCTTTTCCCTTCGGCATATTTCCCGCAGCTCCATTCATGAGATCGGGCAGCGGTAGGTAGTCGAAATCGAGAATCATCTTCTCCGCCAGGGCGAGGCGCAGGGAACGTTCCACCGCCGCGTGTTCGGGCTTGCCGCTGAGGTTGTTCAGCTCCGAGGGATCGGCCTCGAGATCGTAGAGTTCATACACGCGACGCGGAGTGGTGAAGTATGTCGCGACCAATCCCGCCGAAAGTTTCCCCTGCTCCTTGGCTTGCCGCATCTGGTTCCATGCCGCCCCGCCGGCGGAATCCACCGGCGAGTAGGGAAGCCACGGCGTGCAGTTGTAGATCAACTTGTAGCGATCGCTCCGGACGGCGCGGGAGAGGTCGTAGCCGCTGTTCGACATCCCTAACACAACCGGGGCATTGCCATGCGGGCCGCGTTCGAGAAAGACGTGTTTGCGCGGTTCGTTTGCCTCCCCTTTCAGCAACGGCAAGAAACTCACCCCGCTCATGTTAGATCCGGCGGCCACTTCGGCGGCGGCGAGCAGGGTTGGGGCCAGGTCCTCACCGCTGAGCAACGCGCGCGACTCCGTCCCGGGTTTCACCACACCCGGCCAGCGCACCAGACAAGGCACGTTGCAACCGGGATCGTAGAGAGAGCCTTTGCCGTGCGGAAGAGCGGCACCGTTATCGCCGATGAAAACAATCACGGTCGATTCGAGCAGGCCGCGTTTTTTCAAAACGGCGAGAACACCCGCGACCGTGGAATCCAAGCGGTTCACCTCGGCGCAGTAGTCCGCCAACTGCGCACGCACACCGGGCAGATCGGGCCAGTGAGCGGGCAAGGTGAGGGCGGCCGGGTCTGGACGGTATGCGGCAGGAGCGCTCCACTCATGATGCGGATCGCTGAAATTGGCCCACATAAAAAACGGTTTCTCCGCCGGCTTCTGGTCGAGAAATGTCTCCAACTGCGATGCCACGACGTTATCCGCACAGACGTTGAGAAAATCCACCCGCTGGGCAAAGGTCTTGAGTTTGTTTTTTTCGAAAATGTCATTCATCTCAGTACCGGAGTGCTTCCCCGATCCATCGAGATGGTAACTGCGTCCGCAAATGCCGGTGAAGTATCCCGCCTGCGATCGGAGTAACTCAGGGAACGTGATCTCGTCCTTGGCCAGCGGTGCCGAAAACCGGGTGATGCGCGCCGCTACCGGCGAACGCCCCGTCAGGAGCGCGGCGCGGGAGGGCACGCATTGCGGCGCGGCGGTGAAAAAACGATGGAACTTCATCCCCTCGGCGGCGAGCTGATCCAGAGTGGGTGTCTTGACATTCTTATCGCCATAACAGCTCAGAAACGGATAGCTGTGGTCATCACTGAGTAGGAAGAGCATGTTCGGTTTGGCCGCGAAAGCAGAGCTCGCGAGGGCAAATGAGGAGAGAAGAATGAAAAGGGTTTTCATGTTGAAGCAGGATAAGATTTTTCACTGATCTGTCGAGCTTATTACCATCTCGTAAAATCATTGGCAGTGTAGTGAATCTCTTTTATGCTAGGGCCATGACAGGGAAGCGCGGATTGACGATGCAGCACATGGCGACATTTCTCAAGACCATGAGCGAGGAGCAGTTGGCACGGCGATTGGCGCCGGACTTCGGCAACCTGCCGAAAATGGAGCGTGTATCGGCCAAGGTTTCGCGGGAGCGGGCGCGACAACGGTGGGCTGCGCTGACGGACTTTGCAACGCAAGCGGAAATTCTGTTAGAAAAAGCATCGGACATCGAAGCGTATCAGGGAAACATCGAGAATTTCATCGGCGAGTTGCGGATGCCGATCGGTCTGGCGGGGCCGCTGCGAGTGAATGGACTGGCGGCGAAGGGCGACTATCCATTGCCGCTGGCGACCACCGAAGCCGCGCTGGTGGCGAGCTATCATCGCGGCTGCCACGTGATCAATGAATCCGGTGGATGCACGACCCTGTTGCTCTCGGAAAATGTGAGTCGGGCACCAGCGTTCTTGTTTTCCACCTCGGCTAATGCTGCGCGGTTTGTGATTTGGGTGATGGCACGTTTTGAGGAACTGAAGCAGATCGCCGAATCCACCACCGCCCACGGCAAGCTGATCGACCTCGGCTGCATTCTCGAAGGGAATCATGTCTATCTGAATTTCGAGTACATCACCGGCGATGCCTCGGGACAGAACATGGTCACGATCGCCACGCAGGCGGCCTGCGACTGGATCATGCAGGAATCGCCAGTGCCACCGCAGCAGTGTTATGTGGAATCGAATTTGTCCGGCGATAAAAAGGCCAGCGCGAAATCCTTCACCACGGTGCGCGGGAAAAAAGTGACGGCGGAGGTGCGTGTGAGTGCGGAGGTGCTGGAAAAACTTCTGCACGTCACGGCGAGGGAAATGGAAGAGTATTGGCGCGTTTCTGCCATCGGTGGCGTGCTGAGCGGCACGATGGGGGTGCATGGGCATTTTGCCAACGGGCTCGCGGCCTTGTATCTTGCGACAGGTCAGGATGTCGCCTGCGTGGCGGAATCGGCCACGGGGGTGACGCGATTCGAAGCGCGCGATGACGGATCGCTCTATGCCGTGGTGACCTTGCCGGGCATCATGGTGGGAACCGTGGGCGGCGGCACGGGATTGCCGACACAGCGGGCGTGTTTGGAACTGATGGGGCTCCATGGCAGCGGGCAGGCACGGGCCCTGGCGGAGGTGTGCGCGGGATTGTTGCTGGCGGGTGAGTTATCGATCATCGCCGCCATGAGTGCCGGACATTTCGCCCGCGCTCATCACAAACTGGCACGTTCCAAAAAAACGAATGACTCATGAAGTGGTGGATTTATCAACGAGAGCGATTTCCGCTGCTGGCCCATGGACCGCTGATTCTGGCATTCAGCAGTTGCGCGGTCTCTTATGTCGCGCTGTTGATGGATCGCGGCATTCCCTCGTGGACGAGTTACGCCGTGGCCTTCGTGGTGTGCTTGGTCTTTTTCCTGCAACTGCGCATCGCCGATGAATTCAAGGACCGCGAGGATGACGCACGCTGGCGACCGTATCGTCCTGTGCCGCGCGGGTTGATTCGTTTGGCGGAACTGCGCGTCGTATTTGTCATCGGTGCGGTTTTGCAAGCGGGACTCGCCTATGCGCTCTCCCCTGCCCTGCTGTGGGTCTTGCTGCTCGGTTGGGTATATCTCGCGCTGATGAGTGTGGAGTTTTTCTGCCGCGATTGGCTCAAGGCGCGACCGGTGATCTATCTTCTCACGCACATGGGCATCATGCCCCTGGTGGATTTGTTTGCAACGGCCTGTGTGTGGTCCTTGAATCACGGCACGATGCCCGAGGGATTGTCGTGGTTTCTCGCAGCGAGTTTCTGCAATGGTGTCGTGATCGAGATTGGTCGAAAGCTCCGCCAACCGGCGCAGGAGGAGGAAGGTGTGGAAACCTACAGCGCCCTGTGGGGGAAACGGCGTGCGGTGGTGACGTGGCTGATGGCGATGGCTGCGACCCTTTTCTGTGCCTGGAATGCGGGGCGCGCCATCGGCTTTGACTTGCCGATTGCCCTTTCGTTAGGTTTACTGATGGCAGGTTCGCTGATCCTGGCAAAAAACTACACACTCACCTCGATGAAAGGCTCCCATCTGGAAAAAATGTCGGCACTGTGGACACTCGTGCTGTATCTGACCTTAGGCATCATTCCCCTACTCAACAGATGAAACATACGATCCATCAGGAATGGGGCGGCAAGGCCCTGGCTCTTCATGCATTGCGCGAGGCCGGCTTTCGGGTGCCAGCGTGGTTTGCGGTGGTCGCAGGAGAGCCATTTGACGTTGCGAAATTGCAGTCGCTGGGCGGCGCGCTTTTTGCGGTCCGCAGCTCGGCACTGGCAGAGGATGGCGTGAAGCATTCGTTCGCGGGACAGTTCGATACGTTTCTCGAAGTCCCTGCGGAGGAGGTGGCTAAGCGCATCGATGCCGTGCGCGACTCGGTTCGCTCTGAGCGGGTCCTGTCCTATTGTCGTGAAAACAAACTGCCCTTTCCTGCGCAGCCTGCGGTGATCGTGCAGCGGATGATTGCCGCGCGATCGGCAGGTGTCGCCTTCAGCGCGGACCCGGTGAGCGGGCATCGTCAGCGCGTGGTGATCTGTGCGACCGAAGGCACGGGCGAGGCACTGGTTTCGGGAGAGGTCGATGGACAACGCTGGATACTCGATGAAACGGATGCAGTGATCAGCGATGGCGGCACACTGGTTTCGATGGAAAAACTACGGGAGATCGCAGCCCTCGCCCGCGCCTGTGAAAGACACTTCGGGAGAGCGCAGGACATCGAGTGGGCACTGGATGGTGATGGCGTGTTGTGGCTGCTGCAATCGCGTGCCATCACCACTCTGGGCCTCTTGCCCGATCCCAATGATCAGGTGCGGGTGTGGGACAACAGCAACATCGCGGAGAGCTACTGCGGTGTCACCACGCCGATGACATTTTCCTTCGCACGACGCATCTACGAAGCGGTCTATCGGGAATTTTGCGGCCTGCTCGCTGTGCCAAAAAACCGCATCGCCGCAGCGGATGATGTCTATGCGCAAATGCTCGGGCTGATTCGCGGGCGGGTGTATTACAATTTGCTGAGCTGGTATCGGGTGCTGGCGATGCTGCCGGGTTTCCGATTGAATCGCAGTTTCATGGAGCAGATGATGGGCGTGCGCGAACCATTGCCTGATTCACTGGTGGAGCAAGTGATTGCCGAGAACCGTGGCGGGCGCATGGCCGAATGGGTGGCGTTGTCGAAGACCTGCCTCGGTCTGCTGCGGCAGTGGTGGGGACTGGAAAAACAGATCAGCGCTTTCGATGTTCGTTTCCGCACAGCGCTTGCTTCATCGGCGATTTCTCTCGAACGTGCCAGCGGCGATGCCCTTGTGGCGGAGTATCGCGGACTGGAACGTCAGTTGCTCAAGCGCTGGGATGCGCCGCTGGTGAATGACTTTTTCGCGATGATTTTTTATGGCGTGTTAGGCGCACTGTGCAAGAAGTGGCTGCCGGATCGCGGTGCGAATTTTCAGAATGAATTGCTGCTTGATGCGGGCGAGATGATCAGTGCCGAGCCACCGCGCCGCATGGAAGCGATGGCGGATCTTTTGCGCACGCGGCGTGAAGTCGCGACGGTGCTGGCGGATGCGAAAGTTTCCATCGCCAGCAAACAACAACAGATCGCGGCTTGGCCGGAGTTGGAAACATTGGTTCAAGCGTATCTGTTCGAATTCGGTGATCGCTGCATGGAGGAATTGAAATTGGAAAGCGCGACGGTGCGCGATGATCCATCGACCTTATTGCAAGCGCTCGGCGTGATGGCACTGCGCGAAAAGGCCGCACCAGCCGCCCGCGAAGCAGCGCCGGAGATCGGGCTCAACGGCATGCGCGGCATGGTCTTTCGCTTCGTTCTCAAGCACGCGAGAGCGCGGGTGCTGTGCCGCGAGAACTTGCGCTTTCAACGCACTCTGTTGTTCGGTCGTGTGCGTTCCTTGATTCGCGAGATGGGCTTGCGACTGGTGGCGGATGGACGACTGCATCAAGCGGATGATGTGTTTTACCTGGAGATCGGCGAGTTGTTAGGCGTGTGGGAAGGCGTCAACAGTTCCGCGCAGCTTGCGGAGATCGTCGCCCTGCGCCAGCGTGAGTTTCAGGAATACGAGCAGTCCGAAGCGCCGCCCGATCGCATCGTGACGCATGGTCCCTTGCATCGCTACGAGCGATTTGAAGCGCCTGCGCCGCACCACGGCACGGCGGTGCAGTGGCAGGGCACGGGGGCTTGTCCGGGAATCGTGCGAGGCCGCGCGCGCGTGGTGCTGGATCCGCGACAGGCCTCGCTGGCGCCGGGGGAAATTCTGATCGCCCGACAAACCGACCCCGGCTGGGTGGTGTTGTTTCCGCTGGCAGCGGGGCTGCTGGTCGAGCGCGGCAGCCTGCTCTCGCACTCGGCGATTGTGTCGCGCGAGATGCGCTTGCCCTGCATCGTTTCGCTGCCGGGCATCACCACTCTGGTGCAAACGGGCGACTTGTTAGAAATGAATGGCAGCACGGGAGAAATCCGATTGATAGCCGATGAAGACTGAAGTACAAGACAAAGCCGATTTCTCACGCATCCGCTACGCGATGTGCTGGGAAGATGCGGACCTGTTGGTTGCGGCGTTGGCACCGAAAGATCGCCGCTGCCTGAGCATCGGCTCCGCTGGCGACAACAGCTTTTCGTTGCTCGCTGCGGGCGCGGCACATGTCACCGCCGTGGAGATGAACCCTTCGCAAATCGCTTGCATCGAACTGCGCAAGGCGGCGTATCTTGCGCTGGATTATCAGGAATTTCTCCAACTCTTAGGAGTGCGCGAGGCAAGCGCTGACCAGCGTGAGCGTATGTTTGTGAAATGCCAGGCACACATGCCGGAGGAAACGATCCGTTTCTGGCAATTGCAGGAGAATGCGTGGCGCGATGGCATCATCGGCTTGGGCAAATTTGAAAATTACTTTCGTCTGTTCCGATCCAGAGCCTTGCCGCTGGCTCATGGAAAAAAACGCGTGATGCAATTGCTGGAAAGTCGCAACCGCGAAGAGCGCTTGGCGTTTTATGAAACGGTGTGGAATCATCGGCGCTGGCGTTGGTTGTTTCAGGTCTTTTTTTCGCGCTTTGTGATGGGACGGCTCGGTCGTGATCCGGCGTTTTTTGCCTACGTGGAGGGTTCGGTGGCAGATCGCATTTTGCAGCGCGTGCGCCATGCGCTGGTGGAACTGGAACCAGCGGATAACCCTTACTTGCGCATGATTCTGTGCGGCACGTTTGCGAATGCGCTGCCGCATGCGTGGCGCGAGGAATCGTTTGCCGCAATCAAAACGGCGTTGCAGGAAAATCGTTTTCGGGTCGTGCAGGCACCGCTCGAAGCACTGCTCGCGGCGGAACCGGACACTCGCTATGATGCCTTCAATCTTAGCGATATTTTTGAATACATGAGCGAGGCGAAAACGGAGGAACTGCTCAGGCAGATCGTGATGGGCAGCAACCCGGGTGCTAGGCTCGCCTACTGGAACATGCTCGCGCCGCGCTCGCGCCCGGAGGCGATGGCAGATGTGATCGCTCCACTTCCCGAACTTTCTTCTGCGTTGTTTTTTCAAGATAAAGCGTTTTTCTATTCGCGTTTTGTTATCGAGGAGGTTGGCCGATGATCGAATGGTTGCCCATTGTTACGATTCTTCTGGCGCTGGCCGCGGGGCTGTGGTCGGTGCATTGGATTGCCGCGAAACGAGCCTGGCCGGTCGAGTGGAGTCGCAAGGTGATCCATGTGACGATGGGCTCCGTGTGCGCGATTTTTCCGTGGATTTTCCAGGAACCCATTTCGGTATGGATCACCGCGCTGGGCAGTGTGCTGATGGTGTTCGCCGTTCGTGTCGTGCCGGTGCTGCGGCGTGGCATGGGTGACGGGCTGCTATCGATTTCACGCGTCTCCTTTGGCGACCTGCTGTTTGCACCGGCCGTGGCGGCGGTGTTTTACTGGTCGGACGATCGCTGGGCGCACTATCTCATTCCCGTGCTATTGCTGACACTCGCCGATGCCGCAGGAGCGCTCGTGGGAGTGCGCTACGGCATTCATCAATATCAGGCACGCACGGGCAAAAAAACGATTGAGGGATCGAGCGCGTTTTTTGTCGCCGCCTTTGCCGTTGTGGCATCGGTCGATTTTTTCTTCAATGGACAAACGCTGGTCTCCTCGCTGTTGGTGGCATTCATCCTCGCGTGTCTCACGATGATGGTGGAGGCCGTGGCGGATCGGGGATTCGACAATCTCACGATCCCCGTGGCGGGATATTTTCTCTACGATCAACTGCACCAGAAAGCAGATGACTTTTTATACTGGCAGATCCTTGTGCTGGTGCTGTTGCTCGTTTTGTTAGGGATTTGCCATCGTAAGACGACGCTCACGGGAGGAGCGTTGCAAGCGGCCATCCTGCTCGCCTACGGCTGCCACGCGCTGGGCGACTGGCGGATGATGCTGCCGCTGCTCTTGGTGTTTGCGATGCATCTGTGGACGACGCATCGTTACCAGATCGGAAGCAGCTTGCAGCATGGGCTTTCGATCATCGCCGCGCTATCCGTGCCGACCTTGCTGTGTTTGATCGCCTATCAACGCGATCGCATCGATCTTGCCGTATGTCATTGGGCGATGGTGGCCATCGCGGGAACGCACATTTGCCTGATGGCACGGGCGACGGTATATCGCTTCAAAATTTCGCAATTCATCGGCTGGGCCTTTGTCAAAGGCCTTTTGTGCGTGTTGATTTTGATCGCAAGCATGTCACTGACGATACCGTATCAAAGGCTGGGGATTTTTTGCGGCTTGTTGCTGGGTTGTCTGTTCATGCATGAGTTTTCGCTGCGTCGATTCAATGCCGATGGCAAATGGATCCTCTACGAGCGCTCACTGTGGTGTGTGTTGATTTCTTTTATCATGGCAATATTATGAACTGGAGTGATGTGATGATACTTTCGATAGATCGGACAAGCGCAGTAAGTCTCACTGCCTGGGATATATCTCGATGTCTTTGTAAGCAAACTGCGGACGATCCATAAATTGAATGTGCATATTTTGGCGGATTTTTTAATTGTCAAAGTTTTGGCTTATGACAGCATAAGCATATCTGCGCAAGCGGAAGAGGACTTAGAAATCCACACACATAGCGGTTAGCAATGACCGCAACCATTGCTGCCAAACCAGCCGAAAGGCCGGGGAGGCAGCGGCGCATGTCCAAGCTGCTTCCTCGGAGGCAGCCAAAGGCCGTTGCGGTCGACTCTGTGCGGCTTCTTAACTCCCCGTCCACCTGTGAGGATAAAATCAAACCATGTAAGGCCATGATAATCAAATACATCCTCCCCTTCCTATTTCTCGCAACATTAGCGGCACAAGAACCCATAGACCAACCTGCCGAAATACTTGATCCTATCGCGCACGAACCACCTCCCCCCGCTGCTCCCCGCCCCGTCCTCAAAGTCGAAGTCCCCGCTGAAAACATCATCGACTCACAAACCATCGTAAAAGACGATCAAACCATCATCGTCCAGCAAATCTCCCCCGTTGAGCTACCGCCCATCCCCATCCCTACAGAGCCCACTCCACCCACCCCAGAGCAAATCGCCGCACGCGCCGCACGTATCGCCAACGCCCCAAAGTACCGCACTCTCATGCTCTCCTGCACGGTCTATGATCACCAGCACACCCTTATCACCTGGACCAGCCAAGGCAAAACACCCATCGAAGTATTCAAAGCATGGAGTAACGTCAACTTTCACTACTTTAATACAATCTATCGCTTCAAAAAAAACGATACCATCTACTCATTCCTGCACGGCATCGGCGATGAAGACACGGCCAAAGCCGCCGCCCGCTACGCCCGATTTGGCAGAACCTACACCCTACCCCACATCCCCACACTACCCACGGACCCAGCCACCCAGCCCACCTACCAAATCATTCAAGGCAACCCCACCGCCGAAGACATCGCCCCCATCAAAGGCCTTCACGAAATTTACCAACGCCACCACACCACACTCATCAGCTAATACCAACGCATCAAAGCCATCCGCGAACAAGAAGCCGCCGCCCGCCGCGCCATGCCCCCCGTGCCGAAGCCCGACATCATCATCCAACACTGGACAGTCAGCCCCGATGCCCAAACCCCAGCCACCATTGAGGGAGGAGAAAACAAATGAAATCCTTCCTTTCTTCCAAACTTTGCGACCACCTCACCTTGGTGGTCATTGCGGCAATACTCACCACATCCGCCCACGCCATCCTCGATGAAAATCAAAATGGGCTCAGTGATGTATGGGAAAAACAATACAACAACAACGCACTTTTTCCCCCAGAATTTAGCCCCACCACCGACCCTGACCAAGACGGCTGGAATAATCTAACAGAATCCATCGCCGGCACCAATCCCAATAATGCCACGCCCCCGCACGACATCCTTAAACCCCACATCCAGCCCAACCCCGCCCAAGGATTCTTCCACATCGATCACCCCACCATCCTCGGAAAAAACTACCAACTCCAAGGCTCCCCCGACCTACTCTCCTGGCTCACCATCAGCGACGCCACACTCGCCCACGAAGAACAACTCAACCACGTCAGCGCCGTCTCCACCACCGCCGGAGTCCCGCCCGAACGCTTCTTCTGGCGCGTCAATATCACCGATAACGACTTTGACAACGATGGTCTAACAGATGCCGAGGAAATCATCCTCCAAACCAACCCCTACCACAACGATACTGATAACGACGGCATCCACGACAAGGCCGAACTCCTCCGCGCCCTCGATCCCCTCAACCCCGATACCGATGGCGACCGCCTCTACGACGGCCAAGAAGACATCCTCACCACCCATCCTCTTAACCCCGATACCGACAGTGATGGCATCCAAGATGGCGACGAAATCGCCAACGGCACCAATCCACTTCTCGCTGACACCGATGGCGATGGGCTCAGTGACCTAACAGAAAAAAATCTCGGCACCAATCCCCTACTCGCAGATACCGATGGCGATGGAATCAACGACGCCCAAGAAATCATCAACGGCACCAGTCCCCTCACCAACGACACTGACCTCGACGGCATCCCCGACAACATCGACAACACCCCCCTTAAAAATAACGTCATCACCAACCCCGACCTTGCCGGGATCACTGGTACGCTCCTGAACGGCCTTACCTCACTCTGGGACTTCGAGAACCTTCAAAATATCACCGCCAACGGCAGCACCAGTCTCGCCTACGCCAACCTCATCAACGCCAGTCATCCCGCCGTATATTACGGACCAACCGTATCAAACGACGGACTTATTTCACGCTCCGCCAATTACCAAACTGCAAACCACTCTCTCATTGCCCCGCCCCAAGTCTTCTCAGGAAAAACCAACTGGTCCATCTCCTTCTGGTATAAAATCACCCAAGGCTCCATCCAAAACAAAACAGGAACCCTCAACACCGTCCTGTGGGCCTATAACAACGGCAACGGTAGTAACAACAACGACACCACACCCGAATTCCAAGTTCACGCCTACAAAGCCCTCACCGCCCAAGACAGCCAAAAACTCATCATCTCCCACTACCACAACGGCACCCTCCAGCCAGACCTTGTCACCCTAATCCCTCAAAACGATCCATTAGACAACGATACCTGGCAACACCTCACCATTACCAAAAACAGCGGCATCATTAAAGTCTATCGTAACGCCGCCCAACTCAATCAGTTTACTACCTCCGCCGCCTCCTACACCGCCACCTCTACCGGCTACTTCGCCCTCGGCAGACTCCACCAGTCCACCACAGCAGACACCGCCCTGCGCGGAAAACTCGACCGCTTCACCATCCACAACCGCGCCCTCAGTGCTACCGAAGTCACCGCACTCGTCGATATCGATAGTGACAAAGATGGATTATTTGACCGAGTTGAAACAGCCACAAAGCTGTGGCGCGACACCAACACCAACGGCCTTGCAGACCCCGGTGAAACTACCTTCCAAAACGATCCCTTCCGTGCCCAACCCAACAACCGCGACACCGACGGCGATGGCCTTACCGACATACAAGAGCAAACCCTAGGCACTCAGATATCTCATCCCGATAGCGACGGCGACCTTATTCCCGATGGCTGGGAAGTAAGCCATAGCCTCAATCCCCTAAATGCCGCCGATGCCCAGCTAGACAACGACACAGGCGGTTCCGATGGTTTGAGCAACCTCGATGAATACCGCCACAACAGCGACCCCAAAAAACGCGACACCGACGACGATGGCGTCCTTGACGGCCCTGAAGCCAAAGGCCCCGATGGCAACCTCGCGACCGACGACGGCAGCAATCCCAACGACGCCAGCGACAACGGCACCCGCCCTCCCGCCTCCGAACTCCTCGCCCTCAAACTCGGCGTCGGCGACCGCAGCGGCAGCCACAGCGAAGACTACGTCCTGAACGTCTTCCAACTCCAGCCCGATGGCAGCGAAAAACGCCTCTACACCCTCCGCAGCGGCGGCTTCGGTCAATACACTGAACAAACCCGCAGCTTCCCCAAAACCCACACCTACACCTTCCAAATCGACTGGCAAGGCACAAACAACAACGCCCAAAGCCCCGGTAGCGCTAACGCCGAAGGAGCCGACTTCGACTACCACCTCGTCATCGAGCCACTGAACGGAAATCAAAGCCATATCCTCATCGACTCCTACGATCCCCGCACCAAAACCACCGATCCCACTCAACCATTACGCGATCCAGAAGACCTCAACCCCGCCGACGACGACAACGACGACATAGAAACCTTCCTCGAAACCCACGAGCCCAAACGAGTCGTGCTCCTCCGCGCCAGCATCCTAGTGGACGCCAACCGTGACGGACAATTCAGCAAAGAAGACGAAGGCCAAATCACCGAACAAGCACCCTGGCGCATCTGGACTAATGGAGATAACGATTGGGGCGAAACAGGCGGCACTGATATTCAAGGATTAGGGAGCGGTCCTAATGATAAAGACTTATATAATCAATACATTGATCAAGAACGTGATCTTGTTGATTTCTTTTCTATGACCTTGCAAATTCGGCAAGCACTAAGTTTGCTTCCAAAAGAAACACATCAATACAGCATATCTCTTGATGGCGTGGAAAATATTCCTTACATACGAGCGGTATGGGTGCCGATTTACCCTTTGAACAATTCTTATGGAGATTGTAATCGTCATTTAAAAGATGTAGACCACGCGCGTAGTGTCATAAAATTGCAATCTCATCGCGTCTATAATGATGGCGCCGGATATACAATTTCCGATGAAATGTTGACAAGCCTAGCCAACGGCAATGGAATAATTTTAATTGAAGGATGTATTGCAACTAGCAAAAACATAGAAGTCATTATACGTAATAGAGAATTAAATCAAATAGCGTTAAAATTACGCCTGCCAATTATAGTTAGTGACGTAGAGGATATGTTTCGAGCTAAATGGCTGGATGAAAATTTAGCAGGCGGATCGCAAGGTGGATTCCCCACGGAACCAGTAAATTATCCTGACAGCCTCACAAATGGTAAAACATTTATTTTTGTTAATGGATACAACGTAAGTGGCCATCAATCACGCGGCTGGCACTCCGAATTATTCAAACGCATGTATCAATCGGGTTCGAGAGCGCGATTTCTTGGCGTGATTTGGCATGGCAATGAATCACAGTTCAGCGTTAGCAGAAATAGCCATGTCACTCCAGACTTCTGGCGCAACGTCCACAATGCCTTCCGCACTTCCAAGTCATTAGCCGATTTAGTGAACGAAATACCCGCCGTAAATGGCAAACCGAATGAAAAAATCATTTCCGCGTTTAGTCTTGGCAACGTCATGACAAGCAGTGCCATCCACGATTGGGGAATGCAGGTCAGCAAATACTTCCTCATCGATGCCGCCGTGCCACGTGAGGCATACAGCGGAGTCATCACGGCTGAAGAAGAACAAAACATGCGCAATCCCGAGTGGGCGGCGTATGACAAACGCCTGTGGGCGTCAAACTGGTGGCAAACATTTCCCGAAAACCACGCCTGCCGTGATAAAGTCAAATGGACGGGACGTTTCTCCGCCTTCCCTAACGCTTACAACTTTTATTCTTCTGGCGAAGAAGTTTTAAAACATTCCGAAGGTACAATGCCACCGATCGACACCTCTGGTTTGCGAGCGTGGACGAAACAAGAAATGACCAAAGGTTTTGGCTTTCTCTCGGGAGGAGGCATTGGACACATCGGAGCCTCAGGCGGATGGGATTGGAATCCTGCGTGGTATATTACAGAATTCTCTGGAATAGAAAATTACCAACGTAAACGCAACAACGCCGAAACACAATCCATCTCAAACGAACAACTGCGCAATCAACCGTTCTTCGAACCTTTCCGCTTCGATGATTTCCACAAAACAGAAACCCAGGAAGCCGCCGCGAAAAACTATGATGAAGTTTCACGCCTGCTAGCGGAATCCATCCCAGCTATCAGCTATGCAGTCGGATCGACTCCGGTGGAAGAGTTCCCTGAAGGTCATAACTTCGATATGAACACGGAGTTCAAAAACGGCTGGCCTGCGACAAGAAATGACGACACTGGATGGCATCACAGTGACATAAGAGAAATGTCCTATCTCTACATTTACAAACTCTTCGACAAATTTTGTGAACTCGGCGAACTCAGAAATCCATAACTAGCAACACCATGAAAACAATATCTATCATAACTCTCATCGCATTTTTATTCATCAATGTATCATGCGGTCAAAAAATTTCCTCCGCAAAAACCAATGCAACAATCAAAGTCACCGATATTGATGGCAAACCATTGGCTGGCGTGACCGTCGGCGGCACATACTTCGACAAGTTAGCAAATACTCAAGGTTTTGGGAGTGCTCAAAACAAAAGCACTGTAGCTACTACAAACCATTTAGGACTAGCGCAGTTATCCAATGAAACAAAAAGTAGTGTAGTTTTTTTTGGCATCAGAGAAGCCCAAGGGTATTACGAGCAACATTCAGTGGAATACACTTACACCTCCCAATCCAAAGGAGTATGGCAACCGGATAACCCACTCATTGAATTCAAACTAAAACCAATCAAAAATCCGATTGCACTGTATGCAAAGAGAGCAATTATAAAATTGCCATTCGAAAATGTTTGGTTGGGTTATGATTTTGAGCAAGGTGACCTCGTTGCACCTCATGGAAAAGGTGTCATAACTGATGTCGAGTTTCATTTAACAAGCAAGTATGTGAGACGCGAAGATCAAGAATCAAAACTCAAAATTCGTTTTCCTCATCCCATGGATGGATTTATGCAGATGGAGATTGATGCCCTAAATAAAGGGTCTGAACTCATCATGCCATATCATGCGCCAGAAAACGGGTATTTCCAGGAATTAGAAAAAACAAAATTCGTGGATCCGAAAGAACTGATGTTGCATACCAATGTTTCAGATCGCAACTTTTATTTTTTACGTGTTCGCAGCAAAACCGATGAAAAAAACAAATTGATATCTGCTAACTACGTAAAAATACACAATGATTTTCGATATGATGCATTGCCTTCACATCCAAAATCTGTTTATATCAAATACTACTTCAACCCCACCCCCAACGACCGCAATCTAGAATTTGACATGACCAAGAATCTCTTTCAAAATCTTAAGGATGATGAAAAGCCATTGGCACCATAAGTTACTTCGGCGCAAGCCCGAGTGGGCGGCTTATGACCATGACAGATTCCCATGACAGCTCTTTTGTCATTTCCGTATGTCTTATTTTTGCCATCATACGCACAAGAAAGTTCACTAATTAAATAATTGGATGAATTTCCCATAGATGCAGGCTCTTCATTTGGCACGAGAATTACGCAAGATAAATCTCTTATCATGGCAATATTATGAACTGGAGTGACGATAAGAATTTTTTGTTAGAAAAGGCGGTCCTACCTGAAGCGGCATCTGCGGATGCGGTGATGGGTCTGTTGGAGCAGGAGGAATGCCTCGGCTGCGCGGGTCTCTGGTGGTCGGATATTCCCGCTTACCCCGGAGAAACGATTGGTTGCATCGGGTCTTTCCGGGCGAGTTCTGCGGAAGCTTGCGAAAAATTGTTAGAGCGTGCGGAAAAGATGCTGAGGGAACATGGTGCCACGATAGTCATTGGACCTATGAATGGCAATACGTGGCGAAAACATCGCTGGGTAGTCGAGTCGAACGGCAGACAGCCCTTTGCGTTGGAGCCAACCAACGATCATGCAGAACAACCCTTATGGTGGAAAAAGGCGGGGTATGCGGTCTTGTCCCGGTACTCCTCTTCTGTGGTTCCGTTAGACGGATCCCAGGTGACTAATGAACGAGTGCGCGGCAGGCTGCAAGCTCATGGTATTGTCCTTCAAACGATTGATCTCGATGTCTTTGAAGAAGAACTGCGCGATATCTATGAGCTTAGCGTGCAGAGCTTTTCGCAGAACTTTTTATACACGCCGATGAGCTGGGAGCAGTTTTTTTCGCAATACCAAAGCGTGCGAGCGGGCATCGATCCGCGCTATGTGATCATCGCCCGCTGCGCTGGCAAGGCCGTGGGTTTTGTGTTTGGCATTCCCGATTTCCTCGCGCTGCGGGAGGGACGCAATGCCGCTTTGATCGTCAAAACACTGGCGGCAAAAGCGGAGCGGGCTTATGCGGGATTGGGCAATTGGTTGGTCGATGAATGCCATCGCCGAGCCTACGAATCGGGCTATCGCGAGGCCATTCATGCCTTACAATTTGAAGACAACACCTCGCTCAAAATCACCGAACGATTTGGCGGCGTGGTATTCCGCAGATACGCGCTGATGAGCAAAACAATCCGATGAATCTGGTCACACATTTGGAAACATGGGCCAAACAATGCCCCGATGCCCTGGCCCTCTGCGATGTGCACGAAGGTCAGCGGCGCAGCATGACGTTTCACACACTGCTCCAACGCGTCTGCGGAGTGTCGCGGCAATTCCGCCAACGCGGACTGGAACCGGGGCAGACGGTCTTTTTATTTTACCCGATCACCATCGAATTCTATGTCACCTTGCTCGGGGCGCTTCACGCCGGGTTGGTGGTCATGCTGGCCGATCCATCGGCGGGGCGTGCGTTCATCGCGCATTGTTGTGCGCGGAAAAAAGTCGATGCATTTGTCGGCATCCGCAAGGCCCATGCGCTGCGATTGCTGGTGCCAGCGCTGCGGCGCGTGACCTATGCGTTTCATGAAGGCGGCTACCTGCCATTTTCCGACGTGTTGAAGAAAGAGCATGATCATCAGCCAGCTTACGAGTGCGCCGATGACCATCCAGCCTTGATCACATTCACCAGCGGCAGCACAGGAGTGCCCAAGGCCGCCGTGCGAACGCATGGATTTCTGCTAGCCCAGCATCGATCGCTGTCACAGGCGCTGCGTTTGCAACAAGGCGAAGTGGACCTCGTGACCTTGCCGGTTTTTTGTTTGGCCAATCTCGCCTCGGGACTGTGTTCGGTGCTGGCCGACATGAACTTCGCCCATCCCGCGCAGGCTGATGCGGAGAAGATCGCGCGACAGTGCGAAGACCATGGCGTCACCCGCTGCTCCGCTTCGCCGGCATTTTTTGAAGCGTTGTTGCGTGGTCGTATGCCGTCCTTTCAGTCGATCTACACCGGTGGCGCGCCGGTGTTTCCCGATCTCATCGAGCGACTCACGCAAGCCCTCCCCGATGCACAAATCGTATCCGTGTATGGATCGACCGAAGCGGAACCGATTGCCGAATGCCGCGATGCATCACTCGATGATCTGCATCGCGCCTCCGCACAAGGTCGCGGCCTTTGTGCGGGCGAAGTGGTCGATGACATTCGCTGCAAAGTCATGCGCGATGCCTGGGGCGAAGCCTTATCGCCGATGCAGGAAGAAACCTTTCTCGCTCGCGAATGCGCTCCCGGAGAAGCGGGTGAAATCGTCGTTTCCGGTGACCACGTTCTCAAGGGCTACCTCGATGGACTGGGCGATCACGAGACGAAATTCCGTGTCGGCGATACCATCTGGCACCGCACGGGGGATGCGGGCTACCTTGATGAAAACGGCAGACTCTGGCTGCTCGGCCGATGCTCTGAAAAAATGCAGCTAACAAACGGCTCCGTGCTTTACCCTTTTTCGTTAGAGTGCGTGATCCGCCACCGCTGGCCACAACGGCGCGCGGCGGTCATTTCCCATCGCGGCCGCCATTGTCTGATTGTGGAAAAATACGAATCCATGAATCCCGCAGAGTGGCAGGAATTTGCCACGGATCATCATCTCGATGACCTGCACTGGATCGAAAAAATCCCGCTAGACCGCCGCCACAACGCCAAGGTGGACTACACGGCGCTGCGGGCATGGATCGAAAGCACGAACCGCGATTGATCACGGTGATTGCCTCTCCACCGTCACTCGCACGGTGGCGGACATGCCGCGGTCGTCCATGACGTGGATCTCATTTCGCCCTTCGGCGTCCTGCCAGACGAATGCCTCGCTGGGCGTGGTGGAGCCGAGAAACTCACCATTGCCGAACCAAAACAAGCGGCTAACACCTGCCGCAGCCTTGGCTTTGCAAATCAGGCCCGATTGAGGACCACTGCCGATCTGATAGAGATGGTCGGGCATCGGGGTGAGGATTTGCGGAGCTTCGTTCGACTGAGCCATCACCTCCGCGCTCTCGGGAATCGAACGACGCGGCAGGCCCGCGAGGCGGAAAAGCTCCAAAAATTCCGGCGTCCAGAATTCGCAAATCTGTGCTTTAACGTTAGGGTCATCGTCGCGCGGGGCGACACGGAGTCCTGTGCGTTGATCGACCCACACCAATCGGTGCATGTCGCAGGGCACGATAGGAGAGACTCCCGCGAGGAACCAACCACTGCTACGGTGACGGCAATGTTCGCAGGGAATCATTCCCGATACCGCGCATAGCTCGACTTTTCGCACACTATCCGGCGGCACAGGCAAGGGCGCGGAAAGCCCCGTGCGTCGGAACAATTCGTTCAGCAAAGGAGCCGCCATCGCACGGCCTTCCAGGGCTGGGTTGGAGCGCGCATCGGTATGACCTACCCACACCACGATCACCGAGCGCCCGCTCATACCGATCGCCCAGGCATCACGAAATCCCTGCGAGGTACCTGTCTTGAACGAAACGGTGGGCACCACAAAAGGATCGCCCTGCGGAGGATCCACCAGCATCTGCCGGATCAACCAACGAGTGCCCTCGCTCAGGGCGGGAGTTTGCGAAAACGACGAAGTAGTTTTCCCTAACTGATAGACCAGCGGCCGTGGCAGTCCGTCATCGGCGAGAGAGGCATACACCATCGCCATTTCCTGCGGTGTGGCGGCGGCAGCTCCGAGAGCCAGCGCCAGGCCGTAATAATCAGGGCGTTGTTCGAAATGCAATCCGGCCTGGGTAAGATAGTTGTAGAGTCCATGACCCTTCACGCGGCGCATCAATGCGATCGCGGGGAGATTGCGACTGCGGTGAAGTGCCTCGCCCGCCTTCACGGGACCGAGAAAATCGCGTTCGTAATTCTCCGGATTGTAATCGCGAAAGCGCATCGGAGCATCGGCCACGAGCGTATTCGGATGAAGCAACCCTTGCTCGATCGCCAGGCCATAGAGAAACGGTTTGTAGAGCGAGCCCGGCGAGCGCTTGGCGCGGCAGAGATCGATTTGGCCCTCGATCTTCTCTTGGAAAAAACCGGCGGAGCCCACATAGGCGCGCACCTCCCGCGTCGGCGCATCCACGATCATCACCGCGGCATTGTTCACGCCCTTTTCCTGAACGCGCAGCAGATAATCGCGCACGGTCTGCTCCACCACACTCTGCATCCTGCGATCGATTGTCGACACAACCGCCTCGCCGCGCAATCGACGCGCCAGATGCGGCACTTCGCGCGGCACGGGAATCTTCTCCCATCGGTATTCCGCCAGCAGCCCATCCGCTTGGCCGAGCTTTTGCAACAAGCGCTTGCGCGCAGCCAGAGTGCCGGGCAACTCTTCCACACCCGGACGCGGACGGCGCAGGGCGGGACGCTGGGGCAGCATCACCAGTGCCACCGATTCCGCCACCGCCAGATCGCGGCACTCCTGCCCGCACCATCGCAGGCTCGCCGCCGCCACGCCTTCCACATTGCCTCCATAGGGCGCGGTGTTCAGATAGGCTTCGAGGATTTGCTCCTTGGTGTGGTATTTTTCCAACTGAACCGCGCAAAGCATTTGCTGGAATTTTCCTGTGATCGAACGTGTCGATAACCCGAAACGCAGACGCGCATACTGCATCGTAATCGTAGAACCACCGCCGCGCGACACGCCCTGGACCCGGCCAATCAAAGCACGCAGCATGGACAGCGGATTCACTCCGGGATGGGAAAAATAATGTTCGTCCTCGAATGCCAAGGTGGCGTTCACCATGTTCGGTGAAATTTCCGAAAGCGGCACGCGGATGCGGTAGCGCTCATCTTTCGCCAGGCCCAAGTGCAGCACCTTCCCCTCACGATCGCGCAGCAGCGGCGACCAGGTCAGATCTTCCCGATAGAGCTCGCAGCGGGGAATCGTCAGCCACAGAACTCCGAGCAGCATCAACACGATGCCGCTGGCGATCATTCCTACTCGGAGGATTCTATGGAATCTGGATTTCACTCGCGTGAGGTTACTTTGATACGACGACCGAGACCGACACCATTGACGCCGCGGTCATACATCGATTCCGCAAACAAGGGAGGAACGACAAACTCACCGGCGCAGGTGGCGCGCAAGGCGTATTGGATGGTCAGATCCTTCGCCCCTTGCAGTCCGAAGAAAAACAGATTGCGGTCCTCGCGCAGATCGACCCGTTCCGTACCGGGCACGGTGCCGATGCCGGGACTGATGCCGCCGGGTTCCAGCGAAAAGCCACCGGGCAACAGATCGATCATCACCAGATCCCCTAACGGAATGTTGCTGATGTTGCGGATGCGCAAGGTCACTTTCATGGCTTCACCCACGGGCAGCGACTCGATCGGCTTGCCATCCATCGTGGTGATTTCCCGATAGACCTCGATGCCGTCTTTCTGCACCTTGGTCGGAGTCTCGCGATCATAACCTTCTTCCACCACCTGATAGAACAGCCCCTGATCACCATCCTTCTGCTCAAGACGGAATTTTAGCGATTTCATGGCATCGGCAAACGAGGCCTTCGCAAAAATCTCATCGCTCTTGACCAAGGACAACGCGGCGGAGCCATCGCGCGGCAGGGCATCGATCTCGAAATGGAACGCGTTCGCAGCGACCACCTTGGCGAACTCGCGCATGCCCAGGGTCGCACAAGCCGCCGTGATGGTATTGTAGCGTAGCTGCCACAGCACGCCGTAGAGTTTCTGCCAATCGGCATAGCCATAGTTTTTCACCGCATCGGGAAAATGACGGGCGCGCATCGCGAAGGACAACAACGAGTCCACCTCGACCTGCGACCAATAATCCTCGCCGTTTTTGTATTCGGCGGCTTTGGCGAGCTTCCACGTTTTCACAATCTTCTCCGCCTCTTGCGGCTTTTGCTGCAAGGCATAACTCGATGCCAACAAGCTGCCGCACAGGCGCGTTTGCCATTGATCCGCAAAGCTCCGGTCCAGCGACTCGCGCAGCGAGAGCAAGCCGTTCGGACGTTCGCCTTGCCGGGTGAGCAGATAGATCGCATAGGCCTTGCGATCGGCAAGCCCCAGACTGTTCACCTCGCCGGACTGGCAGATCGCACGCAGTTTGTTGTTCGAGCGATTGATCATCGATTGCGGAATCGCGAAGCCCGCTTCTTTCGCTTCTAACAGGAAATGTGCGACATAGGTATTGAGGAAATCATCACTCTCCCGCGTGCTGCCCTGCCAGTAGCCGAAGCCGCCCGTGTTGCTTTGACGGCTTTGCAACTGCGCGATGATCGAGGTGATGGCTTGCGCCGATCTTTCCTCCTGCTGCGGCAGCGCTGTCATCGCCCGATACGACAACATGGTCAACCCCTTGCTTGTCAGTTGCTCCGTGCAATCGTACGGATAACTCGACATGTAGTCCTTCATGCCCAGCGCCAGCACCACCGGCAGGGGCGATGCCACCACTTCACAGCGACGATAGGCTTCATACAAACCGCGTGTCACTTCCTGCTCGTGATCCTTCGTGCGAATGTAGGCGCTTCTCACCTGCGTGCGGAAAGGAGTCGCCGGGCGCAAACTCAGCGTCTCCGTGCGTACGGACGTTTCACTGCCTGCCGCCGCATGGCACTTGATGCTCGCCGAACCTAACGAATCCAGCGCTTTCAGGCGGAAACGGTGTGTCACCTCGCGCGATTTCTCCACGACCACCGTAGCTGTCCCCTCACCCACCACCTGCAACGAAGCCGATGGCTCCAGGCGCAAACTCACGTCCGCAGGACCTTCCGCCTCTAACAGATTCGTCACCGTCACCGAAAAAGTGAACTCATCGCCCGGCGTCACCGTGGTCGGAGCATTGGTCGTCAGCACCAGCGGCGAGCGCACCAGCGACGATGCTTGCGCCGAGCCCGCACGGCTCTCATTCACCGCCACCGCCATCAGCGTCAGCGTGCCTGCGAAATAATCCGGCACGGTATAGCTCAGCTCCTTGCTCTCCGGCCCGGCGCTCTGAATGCCCGACCACCACACCACCGGAGCATCGCGTTTGCGTTTGAACGGATTCAGCGTCATCGTCAGCGGCGGCATGCCTTCCGCACCGCCACCGAAGGCGGCATTTTGTTTGAGGAAACGATACTCGGGCAGCAAGAGATCGAACCACTGCTGCGTGCGCACTTCCAGCGCCTGCTTGCGGAAAAAGAAATCCAGCGGCTGCGGGCGTTTGTATTGCGTGATCAGGTGAATGCCCTCATCCACCGCATAGACCACGATGCGGGCCGGGTGATCGGTGCGGTACTGCAACTTCAGAGTGTCACCAGGCTTCACGATTTTCGGCGCTGTCAGCTCCACGGCCAGTTGCCTGGTTTCCGGCTCGATGCGTATCGGCTGCGTAGCATAACTCAGCGGCGACATCAGCACATCGGGCGAATCCAACGAACGCACGAACGACACATTGAAATACACGGTTCCCTCCAGTCCTGCGGGAATGGTGATGCGTTGCACCGTGGCATTGGTGTCGGCTGTGAACCACTGCGCATGCAATACTTTTTCGCGCTCCAGCGTGATCAGCCCGGCACCGGCGTACGGCGCCACGATCGACACCTCCACCTCGCCGCCCGCCTTTACCGACTTCTGCGCGACCGTCAGACCCAGCTCCGCTTCGCGTTCCAGGCTGCGATCCTCATTGCCCTTGCCAACCACGCGATAGGTGAATTGGCAGATGACCTCGTCCTTGTCATTCAGCACCTGCCAGGTGAAATTTCCTACCTTGCCGGTATCGATCGTCAGCTCGGTGGGGGCCGCTTCCCAGTTCACATTTTTCTCCTCGCGCACCAGCACCTGCCGTTGCTGCGACTCATAGCTCATGCTGCCATTGTCCTCCTGACGCAGCACGGAGACGTAGCGCGTTTCATTCAGCTTGTAGCGCAGGCCCTGCACCGCTTTGGGCTGCAAGTTCTGATCGAGCGCGACGAATTTCACTTTACCCGCGGTATCCTTGCCAAGGTAGTCCAGCTGGCAATCGGCATCAAAGCCCACCACGTAATCCCAGGGCGACACCAGGAAACTGCGTGAGTCGCGCACGCCGAAGCCGCCATCGCTCTCGAAGCCCTCGAGTTGCAGCGACACACTCATGTTGACCTTATCCAGATTCTGCAAACCGAGTGCCATTTCCGCCTGACCTTCCGCCGAGGTCTTCACTTCCCCGAGGGGGATTTTTTTTCCTGCAATCGAGTAGGAGGCACCGGAGGTATGATTGTAGAACTGATAGTCCGGCCAGGAATCAAAACGGAAATGGGCAGGCTGCAGGACCATCTCGCCCGTGACCCGTCGTTCGCCTGCCGGCGCGCCGAAGAGATTCTCTAACGAAATTTTGGCACTCATTTCACCGGGCTTGACCCAGCCCTTCGGCAGCGAGGGATCGAATGCCACTTTGATCTTCATGCGATCAGGGCGGAAATCCTCGACGCGCAGCGCGATGCGACCTAACAGAAACTCCGTCGTCGTTTCATCCCGATTCAGCACCCACAGCATCAGTTCATAGACACCCGTGGGGTGAGTCTCCAGGGTTGCCAGGTTACCATCGATCAAACCATCGGCAGGCAGCTTGAAATTTTTTGTCGCGACCTCACGCCCCTCGCTATCGTGCAAGCTGGCTCGCACCGGCAGACCTTCGATGACGGATTGCCAGTCGCGACGTTTCACGATCGCGGCGAAATGCACCGGATCGCCCGGACGATAGACACCGCGCTCGGTGAAGATGTGTGCTTCCACCGCCTGCGCACGGGAGTGCAGAATACCGTCAACGTCGTAGCGCGAATAATCGATCCCCGGCAACTGCCCCGGCCGCAGCGGGATGAAAGTAAGGTCATTGCCGCGCCGCACCACCAGCGCCATCGCCTGTTGCTCTTTGGCCGTTACCTTCGGCTTGGGCAACTGGGCGCGTCCCATGCCGTCGGTGACCGCCTCGGCCAGCGTGCTGCCGTTACGGGAAATCATCGTGACGACAGCACCGGGAACCGGCTTTTGTTCGCTGAGCGACATCACGAACACATCGCGGCTGACATCCGCATTGGTTTTCACCAGCAGTCCCAGATCCGTGAGCATCACAAACCGATTGCTTTGCAAATCACGACTGCGCCAATAGACCGTCCCGCCGGGCTTGACATCGGAAAACCACTCGCTGGGCAGGGCTGTGCTGCCGTTTGCGTTGACGAGAATTTTTTCCGCTTCATCGGCATCGATTTCGCGATAGCCATCGCTATCGTCTTCATAATAATACGCATCCTCCGGTTCAGCGATGCGGGAATAGACGGAGGTATCTTTTTCCCCGGGCAGCGAGGGAATGACCGCCTCCACCTCCACAAAAAACAAGCCGCGTGAGGGTTCGATGTCGCTCGGGTCCGCCGTGGCCATCGCCTTGCTGAGATCGAAGGCCGTGAAGTACGCATCCCAGTTGTTTTTTTTGTCCACACGCACGATGAAGGTCTGACTGCGCACGAGGTTCTCCTTGCTGAAGCCGCCATCGAGAGAGGGATTGGAAAAATCGCCATAGTCGTTTTGCGTGATCATGTGATTGACCTCACCCGCACGCACACGACCGCAGGTGATTTTGATGAAATCGACCCCACGTGATTTGAACTGGATGGTTTTTTCCCCTTGCAGCGCCAGCACCATGCCCTTGCCTGTCCACTCAAGCTCCATCGGATAGGGTGGCACGGAAAACAGATCGCGGTATTCTTCCGCCAGCACGAAGCCGCCCAAGGCGGGCAATTCGGCATCGACGCGCAGGAACAGGCGCCCGGGCATGGGCGAGAAAAACTGATAGCCGTGTGCTTTCGGATGCGGCGACTCATCCTCCTGCTGCACCCGCTCCAACGGAATCTTGGTCGCACGTGCCAGCATCTCAGCGGTCACGTCGTTTTCCGTCTTGCGACCGGAGCGCAAGTTTTCATCATCCTCGGGGGTCAAGCGCCACAGATGCACGCGTTTGTTCAGTTCCAGCGGCGAAACGCCAAGGCTGGTGGCCATGGTCAGAAACTGCTTCGGTTCGCCTTGTTCGTTCTTGATCACCTTCGGCTCCGCGGCGGTGATTTTCAGCGCGGAAAATTTGTCCGGCACCACGGCCTTCGCCACCACATCGGCGGCCAGCGCTTCGCCACCACTCACGGCGCGCAGGCCCTTGGCGATGGTCAGTTTCACCTCTTCCGCCTTGCCCGGCACCTGCACACGGGCGCTGCGCAAATACCATTCGTTCGGCGCGGTGCTGGCTTTGAGCGTATAGGTCGGCGCGGCTCCGGCGAAGGCTTCCGGTTTTTCGGCGAGCGGCAAAAGACTCACCTGCGCCTGCAAGGCCTCTTGCGTGAGAGCGTAGTTGCCGCGCAGGGTGGCGGTCAGTTCGTGAATGTCGGGCTGATCGGGCTGGGTATAAAATTGATAGCTCACCACGTTGACTTCCAGCGCTGCCGTGCGGAAGGTCGGCTTGGGCGTCGTGAGTTTCACTTCCTCGGGAAACGCCGCGGGCTGCAACACCAGAGTGTATTCCTGACCTGCCAGCCACTCCTGTTGCGGTGCGAACACGAGCGTGCGATCATTCGTCCAGGTCCACGAACCCGGCGTCTCGGGCTGGATCACGACGACATCGGTGACAACTTGTTTGATTTTTTCTAAGGGCGCGGCGGCATCGCTGAACGCCACCGTCAGGGAGCCAAAGGTCGGCTTGCCGTCTTTCCACACCGTCACGGGCGGAGCCGTGAGGGTGACGCCCAGCTCGCGCAGGACCACCAACTGCCGCTCTTGCGGACGATGCATTTCCCACCATTTCTGCCACTGCTGCACGCCGAAAAAGACCGCCACGCCCGCCACCGCCAGCCCCGCCCAGGTGCGCGGTCGCTTCGCGAGAATGCCCGCGATTTTTCCGCTGATCCAGCGCAGCCAGGTGGGCGGCTGCCAGGTTCCGATAAGGGCGCCCACGACCATCGCGATCGCGGAGAATAGGGATTGGAAGACTCGAACGAGTGTTTTCATAGGTGGGTAGGGTAAAGGGCAAGGGCGCGGTGTCTGAGCATGCGACGACCTGTTATCCAGAGATACGAGATTTCTTCGTTAAAAGGATCATCCTTTTTTTCAAACGGTAGATTTTTTTCGGCGCACGGAAAGCGGGCGAAATTCTTTGGAGCGCGGACTTTAAGGATTCGAGTTCGAATCGAGTAGCTCTTCTCGGCCAAAGGCCTTCCACAAGCCAGTCCCGCTGAGCGGGAGCAACGCCCTAGGAACGAGTTTGCCCAAGATTTCAAAGCCCTGAATGGGCGTAACAACACGGCGCGACTATCCACCATTTGTGTCGCCCTGATAGGGCTCTGGATTCGTTTCATGCCCGTTCCTAGGGCGTTACCCTAGGCTGGCATGTGACGCACCCTTGGTGCTGAGGAATTCCCCAATCCTCAAACGCATCGACCTAACCTCCGCGCTCCATTCTCCCTCACTTCCACAACATCCGCAGCCCGACCAGGATCATCACGACGGCGAAAATTTTCGTCAGCACGGGGCTCGAGAGCTGCTTCATCCAGTCACTGCCGAACCACGAAAACACCGCCGCGCTGAGGGCGACGAGCATCACGACTTTCCAATCGATCAAGCGCTCCGTGCGCATGTTGTTCGCGGTGGCCACCACGGCCGTCACCACCACGGCCGCCATCGAGGTGGCCACGGCGTTTTTTTGATCCATGCCCAGTGCCAGGGTGAAGGCGGGCACCATCACGATGCCACCGCCTATGCCGCAAAGCGCGCCGAGCAATCCGGCGGCGGCTCCGATGAGCAGGAGTGTGACGATGCTTTTCATGATCAGCGGGCGCGACTGGCGCGGACAGGGTTGGCGAGGGTGGCGATCTCGGTGACGAGCCGGTGCAGAATCATGCGGTCGTCCAGACCGGTGGTCACCAGCATCTTGTCCGCCCGGGCCGCCGCGTGCATGATTTTTTCCAAATTCTCCAAGCTAAATGACTGCGCCCCCGCCGCCGATAAAAACAAGGGATAGATGTTCACGCCATCGCCCGATTTTTTCTGCGGCAGCCAGGCTTTTTTATCGGCAGGCAGCCGGTTCACCGCCGTCTGAAATTCATTGTAGTTGCGGCCCGATGACTTGGTCAGATCCAGCACGATGCGCGCCATGAACAGATTCCGCACGGTCGGGATGATCGAGGCGCGGATGATCGCCACCGCCGATTCCCCCATTTCCATCTGCTCGTTGATCAGCTCGATCGCCCGCGCCGCATTCCCCGCTTGCAAGGCGCGGCCCGTCTCAAAAATCACCCCCTCGCGGCTGAGCGGCACCATCACCCGCACGTCATCGATGGTGACCACCGTGCGATCGCCCAGATACAAGTGCAGTTTTTCCAGTTCATTGACAATCTGCTGCGTGGCCTCGCCGGCGAGATTGATGAAGAGCTCCAGCGCGTCTGACTCGAACTGCAAGCCCACCGCGCGGGACTTGTCCAGGACCAACGCCGCCACCTGCTCTTCCCAGCCTTCCTGGCTCATGTCGATGCGGTCATGCACCTGCACGCTGGCATTTTTTTCCAGAAATTTCCAAAACGCCCGCCGCTTATCGATCTTATTGGCACTGATGATCAGCGCCACCCCATCGGGCAGGCCCTTTTCGAGCTGCTGGGTGAGGGAAATGACTTCGTTCAGCACGCTTTCGGAATCGGAGGTGCGGTCGCTGCCGAAAAAATTCGCGTTGCGCAGCCATACGACCTTGTCACCGCCGAACATCGAATAGGTCATCAGAGATTGCAGCAACTCCGCCACGATGCGAAAGACATCGTCCACCTTGAGAGCATTGCCCTCCACCACCTCGTGATTGAAGCCCTCGTCCGCGCCGCCCGTCAGGTCGCGCCAGAGCTTGAGCGCCTGCTCACGCACCATGCCTTCGTCCGTTCCGACGACGACATGAATGTTCGAACTGCTCTGTGATTTTTTCGCGGCCACGCCCCCGTTGTAGCGAGCCACCCGCCCGCGCGCAAGCGTGCAATCACTCGATGGTCATCTCGTGCACAATCATCCAGAATTTTTGCGGGGCGCTGACCAGCACGCGCAGGGCTTTGCTTTGCGCGGGGATGGAGCCTGTGGCTTTGCCTTCGGCGAAGTCCGCCACTTTGATCCAGGTGCTGCCATCGAGCGAATACTGCAGCTCGCCCTTTTCCAGACGATCGCCGTTCTGGCTCGCTTTGCCGCCGGTTTGCACCGTGACTTTCGCGGCCTTGGTGAGAGGAGACTTCAGGCGCAGCGTGATGTGGTCGTCCTTTTTCAATTCCCGTCCCGCCCAGAAAAACGTGTCCGCGCGGCCATCGTAGGCAAATTCGATGGCGTGATCGGCATGCACGTTAAGGGAGGTCTCGATCACCGAGCCGTCCTTGGTCTCCTTCTTCGGCGGATCCAACGGCACGGCGCGGTTGATGCCGAGCGCGTCGTAGAATTTCATCACGCCGTCGAGTCGCGCGCGGAAGTCCTCGTAGTTTTTTTTGTCCTTCGGCAGCCAGGCGATCTCCGCCAGCGCCGCGATGCGAGGAAAGGCCATGTATTCGACCTTTTTCCAGTCCTTCATGTATTCCGTCCACAGCTGCGCCTGCACGCCGAGGATTTGCTTGCGCTCCTTCTCATTGCGCGCCACCGAGGCCGGATCGTAGCCGTAGAGTTTCGAGACGGGCAAAAATCCGCCGATCGCCTCATACTCGGCTCCCTTCGATAGCTCCTCGCCGGCGGGGCGCTGGTAGTGATCGAGGTAGGCGAAGGCGTTCGGCGCCATCACCACGTTGTTGCCGAGATCGAGCGCGTGCTGCGCCCACTTGAGATCGCGCCAGACCATCATCGTCGCGGATTTCGGCAGGCCGCCTTCCTGGATCTCATCCCAGCCGACCAGCGAGCGGTTTTTCGAGGCGAGGAATTTTTCGATGCGGCGGATGAAATAACTTTGCAGCTCATCGGCATTCTTCAGGCCCTCGCGCTTCATCACTTCCTTGGCGAACTTCGATTGGTTCCACTGGGATTTCGGCGCCTCATCGCCGCCGATGTGGATGAACTTCGAGGGAAACAAGTCGCACACCTCCGTGAGCACGTCTTCGAGAAAGCGGAAGGTTTCCTCCTTCGGCGCGAACACATACGGATGCACGCCCCAGCGCGTCATCACTTTCGGGTTGTAGCCGGGGATGTCGGTATTGCCATATTCCGGATAGGCCGCGATCGCCGCCGCCGCGTGTCCGGGCAGCTCGATTTCCGGCACGATGGTGATGTGGCGGGCGCTGGCATAGGCGACGAGGTCCTTCACCTGCTCCTGGGTGTAGAAGCCGCCGTAGCGCTTGCCGTCGTCGCTATTGCGATTGCCATACGGCGGCGTGGAGTCGCGAAACGCGCCGACCTCGGTGAGCTTGGGATATTTTTTGATCTCGATGCGCCAGCCCTGGTCCTCGGTGAGGTGCCAGTGAAAGACGTTGAGCTTGTGAAACGCCATTTGGTCGATGAATTTTTTCAAGTCCTCGATCGGGTAAAAATGGCGTCCGCAGTCGAGATGCATGCCGCGCCAGCCGTACTCCGGTTCATCGGAAATCTTCAGCGCGGGGATGCTCACCGATTTTTCCGTCATCGGCGCCGCAGCTGGCAAGAGCTGCAACAGCGTCTGCATCCCGGCGAACGCGCCAGCCGCATCCTTGCCCGTGATTTTCACCCCGCGCGGTGTGACCGTCATTTCATAGCCGCCGGGCTTGAGCGCCAGTGCAGGATCGAGATCAAGCGCGATTTCCGAATGCAGCATGATGCGCAGTTCTTCGGCATATGTTTTGGTTTTTTCAACAGTCAAACGTCCGATTTTTTCCGCGAGCAGGCCCGATTCGACACTCAGCTGCCGATCAAACCGGATCGCCGTTTCCGCGCTGAACGCAAACGAGCCCTCCTGCTTCTGCAACACTTTCGGCTGGGGTATCAATGGCAAACTCTGTCCCATGATCGACGCGGTAGTCAAAATCCAAATAAATGTATGTTTCATGTGTACAGAAATGGAACTATCGGCTTCGCAGACCACGCGCAAGAAAATTTGGTATAAATGTGACCATTTGACTGATTTTTAAAAAATACTTATACATTTTTTAGCAGGATTCATACGACATCATGAAACAATCGCATGTTTGATTTTACCGAAAACCATTGAGCGTTAAGAAAAAACCAGGAGCCACGTTAAAACAATCAATCAAAACAATCGTTTGTATGAAATTTATCAGCGGCCGTTTGCTTACAAAATACGTTGGTTTGTAACGACCTTTCGTCTGGTAATCCGCTCAGATGAGTTCCATACTGGTGGACCTCTCAGCTCCGGCGCTGTCAGAAGAGGCGTGAACTTTTCCTTGCCAAACAACTCGATTTACCTTAGGGAATCTGCCCGTATGAATCCACGTCTGTTCCCCCTTTTGGCTTCCCTATTTGCCCTGCTGTTCGCGCTCAACAGTTGCGCCAATCGTGCGGACACCCAGGCCGACAAGACGAAACCTTTCGTCAATCCCCACCCTGCGGGCACTTACGAGCACTTCACCGCCGAGCCCTCGTATCCGAAAACCTACGCGATTTACAAAAACCAGGAGCTGTATTCGCAGGTCGATCCCAGCAAGTCGCAGATCGTGTTGGACACCGCCAAGCAGCGCGGCAAGCTCATGCTCGGCGATCAGGTGGTGATGGATTACCCCATCTCCAGCGGTCGCAGCTCGCACCCCACCCCCAAAGGCCGCTTCGTCGTGCTCGAAAAAATCGTCGATAAAAAATCCAACCGCTACGGCAGGATCTATGATGCGGCCGGTGAAGTGGTCAATTCCGATGCCGATGCCACCACCGACACCATCCCCGAAGGTGGCAAGTTCGAAGGTGCTTTCATGAAATACTGGATGCGCCTCACCTGGGACGGCGTGGGCCACCACATCGGCCCCATCCCCAGCAGCCGCCGCCCCGTATCGCACGGATGCATCCGTGGCTACCACAAGGCCATGCCCGAGATCTACGCCAAGGTCAAAGTCGGCACGCCCGTGACCGTGCAGTAATAGCTGTACTGGCAAACAGTTCAAATTTTTGCGAAATTTGACTTTGCATTTTACCCTCGCCACCGTATGAGTGGCGCGTGATCTCTCCGAAACCGCTTTCCTTTTTCCAGGATACCCTCGCGCAAATCAAGGCCGATGGTCTCTACAAGTCCGAGCGCGCCATCGCCTCCTCGCAGAACTCGCAGATCCAGCTCGAGGACGGCCGCCATGTGATCAACATGTGCGCCAACAACTATCTCGGCCTCGCGGATCATCCACGCGTCGTCGAAGCGGCGCGTGCGTCGTTGGAAAAATGGGGTTTCGGCATGGCCTCCGTGCGATTCATCTGCGGCACCCAGACGCTCCACCGCGAGCTGGAGGAAACCATCTCCCGTTTTCTCGGCACCGAGGACACCATCCTCTACCCCAGCTGCTTTGATGCGAATGGCGGCCTCTTCGAAGTGCTGCTCAGCGATGCCGATGCCGTCATTTCCGATTCGCTCAACCACGCCTCCATCATTGATGGCGTGCGCCTCTGCAAAGCCAAGCGCTACCGCTATGCCAACAACGACATGGCCGATCTGGAAAAACAACTGCAACAGGCCACCGCCGATGGGGCCCGCTTCAAACTCATCACCACCGATGGTGTTTTTTCCATGGATGGCATCATCGCCTCGCTCGATCAAGTCTATGCCCTCGCCGAAAAATACGATGCCATCGTGCACTTCGATGACTGCCACGCCACCGGCTTCCTTGGCGCGCGCGGTCGCGGCACGCACGAGCATTGCGGGCTATTCGGCAAGATCGATCTCACCACCGGCACCCTCGGCAAAGCCTTGGGCGGTGCGTCCGGCGGCTACACCTCCGGGAAAAAGGAAATCATCGAGCTGCTGCGCCAGCGCTCGCGTCCCTACCTTTTCTCGAACAGCATCGCGCCCGTGATTGTCGCCGCCTCGCTCGAAGTCTTCCGCATGCTGGAAGAATCCACCGAGCTCGCCGACAAAGTCAAGGCGAACACCGACTACTTCCGCAAAGCCATGGAGCAGACCGGTTTCACCATCAGCGGCAAGGATCACCCCATCACTCCCGTGATGCTCGGCGAAGCCACGCTGGCGCAGGAATTTTCCCGTCAACTGCTCGATCACGGTGTTTTTGCCATCGGATTCTTCTACCCCGTGGTCCCGCAAGGCAAGGCCCGCATCCGCACCCAAATCAGCGCCGCCCACAGCCGCGAGCAGCTCGATCAAGCGATCGACGCCTTCGTCAAAGTCGGCAAATCACTCAAGGTCATCGCCTAAGCAGTCCACGGCCTGGCGACTGGTAGCGTCCCTCTTTCGCGCTTGCGCCAGAGAGGGAAACCGGATGGAATGCGGACGTGATGAAACACCTCCTTTCCCTATCTCTGCTGCTCCTGCTCCCGCTTCATGCGATCGAGTGGCAAACACTCCAGAGCACGGTCTATCCCGGCACCATCCGTCACTACGCCTTTCACAAAACGCCCAAACTCGACCCCAAAAAGCCTGCCGCGCTGATGGTCTTTCAGGACGGCCACGCTTACGCCGCCGGTGATTTTCATGCGCCGAAAGTCATCGACAAGCTGGTCAATGAGGGCGTGCTGCCGCCGATGCTGTTGGTCTTCGTCAATCCGGGAGTGTTTGCGAATGAACTCAAAGGACCGCCCACCTGGAACACGCAGAAGGAATACAAAAGCAATCGCTCGGTCGAGTATGACACGCTCTCGCCGCAGTACGCGCAGATGCTGGAAAAAGAAATCCTGCCCCTGGCGGAAAAAGTGCAGGCACTCAGCAAGGCACCCGCGCAACGCGCGATCTGCGGCCTGTCATCCGGCGGCATCTGCGCCTTCACCGTTGGCTGGGAACGGCCTGATCTGTTCGGCAAAGTCATGAGTCACGTCGGCAGCTTTACCAACATCCGCGGTGGTCACGTGTATCCCGCCTTGATCCGCAAGCAACCCGTTCGCCCCATCCGCGTTTTCCTGCAAGATGGCACCAACGATCTCGACAACGAACACGGCAACTGGTTCCTCTCCAACCAGCAGATGGCGGCGGCGCTGAAATTCCGGAAATACGACTACCAGTTCGTCACCGACGATACCGGCCACGGCGGCAAGGGCGGTGGGAAAATTTTCGCGGAAAGCCTGCGTTGGCTGTGGCGTTGAACGAGAGCCGTTCCTCTTCTGACTTGTGTTTTTTCACGACCTTGCCGTTTTCCCACGCAACTTCCTGTCGCGCCCGGTGATTCATCAGGGATGAAAAAACGCCTCTGTCTCACGACCATTCTGCTGGGCCTCACCGCCCTGCCCTTCTTCGCTCAGACCTCGGCGGACAATCCCCGGCTCAAAAAAGCGTTAGAGCAATATCCCGAGGCAGACGCCGACAAAAACGGCATCCTCACGATCGAGGAAGCCAAGGCATTCAAGAACAAACGCGGCAAGACCGAAGAAGCCGCTCCGCAAGGTGCTGTCCCGAAAGGAGCCGTCCGCCATGTGTATAAAACGATCGGTACCACGGAATTGGCACTGTTTGTGTATGCGCCGGAAAATCATAAGGCCGACGCGAAGGTGCCGGCCATCGTATTTTTCTTCGGTGGCGGATGGAATTCCGGGTCGCCGACCCAGTTCGAGAAACAGGCACAACATTTCACCAAGCGTGGCATGGTCGCCATCACCGCCGACTACCGTGTGAAATCCCGGCATGGAGTGCCAGTGGTGGAATGCGTCAAAGACGCCAAAGCCGCCATCGCCTGGGTCCGGGAAAATGCGCAACGTCTCGGCATTGATCCGGACAAGATCGCCGCTTCCGGTGGTTCCGCTGGCGGTCACCTCGCCGCCGCCACCGGCACGATCAGCGGCTTCGGCAGCGACGAACGTCCCAACGCCATGATCCTCTTCAACCCCGCCTGCACGCTGGGGCCGATCGCCGACTGGCAGCCCAACGAGGCCAAAACAAATGTCGGTGTCGAGCGCTTTGGCGTGGAGCCAAAGGAAATCTCGCCGGCCCATCACATCGGCCCGCACACGCCGCCGACCCTGATCCTTCATGGCAAGAACGACACCACGGTTCCCTACGATTCCGTCGTCGCCTTCGACAGTGTGATGAAAAAGGCGGAAAGGCCCTGCAAACTGGTGGGCTACGAGGGCGCGGGACACGGCTTTTTCAACCGCGGTGAGGATTCCGTTAAGACCCTTGCCGAAGCCGACGCATTCCTTGTCGATCTCGGCTGGCTGAAAAAGTGAACCGGCTTTTCAGACATGGCCGCGCGGCATGCGCTTGGAGGGGCTGGAATCTTTCAGCGCCGCTCGCCGCACCCGCTCTGCTGGAGTCCGTTTCCCGCACTAGGCTGTTCTCCAAAAAAAAATCCCTTGTTTTGCAAGGGATTCAAGAAGGTGGCTCGAGCCGGGATCGAACCAGCGACACGCGGATTTTCAATCCGCTGCTCTACCAACTGAGCTATCGAGCCATGCATTGCTGCATCTTGGTGTCCCCACTCGGTGTGGGGGCGCGGATTATGACGACGATTGACGTTTTGGCAATGCAAAAATGCATCATTTGCCAAAAATTTTCCCGCCCGCATTGCCAAGCGATGCCACAGCCGCTATGGTTCGGCCATGCCTGTGATTGATTTGGGAATGCGTTGTTTGCTGGAAATCCATGGACCGGATGCCGTGCGCTACCTGAACGGTCAAGTCACCCAGGATGTCCGCCTGATGGCGCGCCATCCGCAGCAGGCGTTGGCCTCGTGCATCACCGATGCGAAGGGGCGCTTGCAGGCCTATGTCACGCTTTACCTGCATGATGCCGGGCGGCCTGCGATCCGGATCGAGGCACCAGCGGACTTGCGCGATGTCTTGCTGGCGCGCGTGTCCCGCTATCTGATTGCGGACGATGCGGAGATCGATGACATCTCGGATCACTATCGCCTGCTTCACCTCATCGATGAGCCCACACAAGAGAAAGATTTTTCCCATGCGCGTTTTGGCATCGCGGGGGTGGATCGCTGGCTGCCTGCGGATGCGGACCTGACGGATCTGACGCTGTGGGATCAAGAAAAAGCCGAGCGCCTGCGGATACAAAACGGCATCCCCGCCTGGGGCCGCGAGCTCACGGAAGGCATGCTGCCGCCGGAAGCCGGACTGGATGCCTCCGCCATTTCCTATCAAAAAGGATGCTACATCGGTCAGGAAGTCATCTCGCGCATCAAGTCCGCGGGGAAGGTCAATCGCCGGCTTGGTCGTTTCCTGTTAGAGGGCGAAGGCGTCACTCCCGGCTCGGTCTTGACCGACGAATCCGGCACAGCCATGGGAGAAATCACCAGCATAGCCCACCCGCACGCGCTGGGCTATGTGTCCAAAAAAGGATTCGGGCAAACGAACTTCTGTGTCCGTTTGCCCGAGGGAACTGTTGTCGCACATGCGGTGCTATCGCAACCGGATCAGCGCTGATACAGGAAGATTTTTTTCTCGCTGTAGGTGATCACGGCATCGAGCTCACGCATGAAATCGGCACCGAAGAGCCCAACGTAGTCCAGCTCACGGCCACTGCGCGCGGACATGTCCGTGGCGAGGGTGCGGCGGTTCGTGAGCTCCACTTTGCCGAGGCTGATTTTTTTCATCACCGTCTCACCGGCAGGTGCGGAGCCGCCGATGCCATAGACCTTGTGATCCATGGGGCCGACCTCGCAACCGCTCTTGTTCGCCTGCTTCAGATCGAGCAGGGAGCTGTCCGCTCCGGTATCGATCATCCATGTCACCGCGTTTTCATTGAGCGTGCCATCGACAAAAATGTGGTTGCCGCGGCGTTCATAGACGAAGGCATTGTACTTGCGAAGGTTCAGCAGCTCCTCGATGGTCAGGGCACCACAGAAGCGCAGGAAAAAGTCGCCAGCTTCGGTCCAGGTATCCGCATACTTCTGATCCTCATCCGATAGATTGGAGATCTGCACTTGCTGCGATTTCCCATTCACCAGTTTCACGGTAATGACGGTGGAGGTCTTTGAGACGATGTTGGCACGGAAGCTCTTGCCATCGCGCGTCTTGAAGATGCGGAAATTGAGCGCCTCGTCCTTGTGCTTCACTTCGCCCTCAATGCCGGCATCCTCCGACTTCGCGGCATCGCCCTCGACCTGAGTGCGATCCGACTTATCGGGACGGAAGAAGATGCGGTTCTCTTTGTAGGAAATCACCGTGTCCAGCTGCGACAGGAGATCCGCGCCGAAAAGACCCGCGGTGTCGTTCGACTTCGCACCTTCCGGTTTGTCCTTGTCCATATCGGTCGCCAGAATCTTGCGATCCTTGAACAGCGACTCTCCCAGAGCCAGTGTCGGCACCTCGACCCAACCGGCGGGCACATCACCGGCGACGCCCGAGACAATCTCCGTCATCGGGCCGACCTTGAGATCGCATTTTTCCACCGTCTTGGTGTGCAGCAGGCTCGTGCCGGCACCCGTATCGATGATAAATTTGGCGTCCTTGCCGTTGAGCTTGGCGGTGATGATGATGGAGTTCCCCTGGAGCGTCATCGGGAACGACTCATAACCGCGCAGTTCCAACAATTGGCGGACGCTGAGGCCGAGGCATTTCTGGAGGAAGTAGGCTTTTTCCTTGCTCCACTCCTTGATGTATTTCTGGTCGTCCTCGGACAAACTCGTCAGAGGCACCACGGCGCGGCGCTTGTTTTCGAGCAGCAGTGTGGCGCTGGTGTCGTCCTTGTCGATCAGAGCGGCTTTGATTTCCTTGCCAGTGGCTCCTTTGAACACGCGCACCTCTTGGCCGGTGGTGGTGTCCTGCGCCATCAGAGGGGAAAGGGCGCACAGAAGCGTAAAACAGAATGTGTGAAATTTCATAAAGTGATAATTGAAAAAATGAAGGGGATGTTATTTGAAGTCGTTGCTCTTGATATACTCGATCCAGTCGGCTTCCATGGCTTGCACGCTGTCAAAGCCATAAATCTTCGCCAACTCTTCCAACTCGGGAATGGTGTTGTTCGACTCCACGCGGCGTATCGTGCGGGCGAAGGCGCAGACGCGCTTCGGATTGCTTTGCAGGTAGTTGGCGAGTGAGTATACGAGCACGAGCTTCGCGGGATTCAAGGTATCCGATTGCACCGCGAAAATCTCCTCCAAGTTCGGCTTGATTTTTTCGCGTTTCACCTCGGACTTCAGGATGCGCGACCATGCGGTGCCGTCATCGAAGCCGGATTTGGAGGAAATCTCATCTCCGCCCGTGCCGCTGACATCCAACAAATGCGTTTCCGTGACACCGGACAAGCGGATCTCCTTGTAGAAGGCATGACCAGTAACGATGGTGAAGTAGCCTTTGTTGCCAATGCCGCTGACGCCACCCATTTGCTGATTGAGCAGATCCCCCGCGATGCAGTGGGTGGGGAAAGCGGTGAAGACTTTTTTGAACTCGCGGCCGTTATCCATGTTGAACACCGTGGCGGAGGGATGGAACTTCTGTTCCTCGCACATCTCGTCAGGCAGACCGATCGCAGTCCCCCCCACGCGATTCCAGGTCGCGGCATGTTGTTGCGCGCGTTGCTGGCCCTCGGCATTCACGGCTTCCGCCGCGAGATTTTGCGCAACCCAATCACCGAGCGCCTTGTAGGCCTCGCGATCCTCGCAAACAAAAATCACACGGCGCTTTTCACCCCAGTCGCGGCGGAAATTCATGTGATAGAATGCCATGCCGTGCCACAACCGCTCGGCGATTTCCGCCACCACTTGCGGGCGGACGTCACCGGCATAAGCGATCAGGAAATGCTCGGTTTGCATTTGATCGAAGATTCCTTCCGACTGGTCTTTCGATAGCTTCAGTTTCTCCGGCAGTTTCTTGAATGTGCCGGAATCGATCTTCACATCTTTCTCCGGAGTGCTCAGTTCACCCGCCGTCAGAATGGCTTCGGGTGCCTGAAAATTCTCCACCAGATACTGACGGTCCGCGAGCGACAGGTCCGTGACGGCCAGTTTGATTTCTTTCCGGTCCTTGGTCACCAGGATGGCCGTCGGCCCGTCCAGTTTGCCAAGGGTGGCGTCCACCGTGGAACCCTTCAACGAAGTCCAGGTCCGTACATCTTCAGCGAGTGCGCTCGCGCCGAGGGCGAGGCCTGCTGCTACTACCATGCGATATATTGTTCTTTTCACGTCATCAGTCTCACTGTGGCACTACCTGTAGGCAAGAAAAAACAGTCGCCGCGCGCCCGGAAATGTGTAGTTTTCCCTCATGCAGTTTGACTTGTGCGGCGCTGATGCGGAGCGGGCCTATCAACTTTTGGCCTCGCTCGTATGCCCGCGACCGATCGCCTGGGTGACGACGCTGAATGAGGACGGCAGCGTCAATGCCGCGCCGTTTTCGTTTTTCAACGTGCTGGGCGATGATCCGCCCATGGTGATGTTTTGCCCGGGAAATCGCGAGGATGGCAGCCCGAAGGACACGGCGCGGAACTGCCAGCGCAGTGGCGAATTTGTCATCAACCTCGTCGATGAAGCGCTAGGCCAGCTCATGGTCCATACCTCCGCCAGCCTCCCCTACGCCGTGAGCGAAACCGAAAAAGAAGGCATTGCCCTCTCACCCGGCAGCACGATCGCGGTGCCGATTATCACGAATGCCCCCGCCGCATTGGAATGCGTGGTGCACGATATCCGGGAAATCGGCAACAACCGGCTCATCATTGGACTGGTCCACCGCATCCACGTGCGCGATGAACTGGTCGATTCCGCGCAGAAGCGCATCCGCACGGACCTCTATCACCCGGTGGGGCGCATGGCCGTGCCGGATTGGTACTGCCGCACGAGTGACCAGTATGCCATCCCGCGCCCGCGATGAGCTTCTGACAAAAAATCACGCCGTCTTCACGCGCACCATGCGCTTGATGCCGCGCATCATCAGGCCCAGGATCGGAAATTCCCCATACAGCACAAAAGAGGCATCCCAGTAGTCCTCCTGCGCCGTCACCAATCCCGCTTCATTGAACGCAAAGTGACTCACCCCGGGCAAGGTCCGCTGCTTGCCGCGGAAGTCGTAGTGCATCGTCCACAACAAGCACCCCGCATCATCATCGCCGTGCATTTCCCGCACCACGATGCGGATGTTGCGCAGTTGGTGAAACAAATCCGCCATCACTTTTTCGATCGCTTTGGCACCCGTCGCCTCATTGATCGGATCGCGGAACGTCGCCTGAGGCGCATACAGCTCCGCCACGCGGGCCACCGTTTGCGGGCTCATTTCCTGAAAAAATCCCGCCATGCGCGCGAGTGCCAGTTTTTGATTCTCCTTCATCATGCCGGACCCTACACGAGCCTGATGAAAATGCAAAATTCGTCCGTCCCTCGCATGCCACCTGTTGCCTCATAATTCGAGCACACCCAAAGGTTCCTGAATGATCGGGATCGTTGCCTCATAATTGAGACACCATAGCGGCTTTGTTTTTGGTGGTTGGTTTGGTTGCCCCTGCGGGCGCTTCGGAGCGTAGCGGAGGAGCGCCCGC
>CANHQJ010000006.1 GCA_947462875.1 Verrucomicrobiia bacterium | reverse complement strand
GCGGGCGCTCCTCCGCTACGCTCCGAAGCGCCCGCAGGGGCAACCAAACCAACCACCAAAAACAAAGCCGCTATGGTGTCTCAATTATGAGGCAACGATCCCGATCATTCAGGAACCTTTGGGTGTGCTCGAATTATGAGGCAACAGGGGACGGATTGTTTTGGCATGCTGCAGCGGGCTGACCATCTGTCTCTTCGCACCGCAAACCGATGCCGGAATTCCGCTTCCTTTTCGATTGACAAATCGCAGAACACTCCCCTAGCGTTCCCGCCCCAGCGCCTGTGCCGCGCCTCTCACTCATGAATATTACGATCGAACGCCAAGAAAAATGCCTCGCCACCCTGCGCGTGGAAGTTCCCTCCACGACAGTCGCCGAGGAAAAAAGCAAGATTCTCGCCCAGTATGCCAAAAATGCCAAGATCCCCGGTTTCCGCCCCGGCAAGGCTCCTCTCGCCGTCATCGAAAAACGCTTCCAAAATGACATCAAGGAGGAAATCGAATCGCGTCTGATCAATCAATCGCTACAGGAATCGCTGAAAAAAGAAGCGGTCAAGGTTCTCGATTTCGGCAATCCCGACAAGCTGACATTCACCGCCGAAGGCACGTTCTGCTACGAAACAACCCTCACGCTCGCTCCCGACGTCACTCTGCCGGAATACAAAGGCATCGCCGTGGAAGTGCCATCGAACGAGGTCAGTGACGAGGATATGGAAACCCAACTGAGCGGCCTGCAGCAACGTTTCGCCGATTTCACCGCGATCGAGGATCGCGCGCTGGAGATGGGTGATTTTGCGGTGATCGATTTCACCTCCACGCTCGATGGCAAACCGCTCGAAGAGGCACTGGGCCGCCCCGCCGGATATCTGGCCGGTCGGGAAGGGTTCTGGGTGAAGATGCAGGATGATGCTTTCCTGCCCGGATTCGCACCCGAGCTTGTCGGTCTCAAGGCAGGTGATAGCAAGGACATCTCCATCGTGATCCCCAGCGATTTCCCCATCGAAGAGCTGCGCGAAAAAACAATCGTCTTCCACACCACCATCAAGGAACTCAAGCAGCAGGTCCTGCCCGAGCTGGACGATGCCTTTGCGGAAAAACTCATGGGCGCGGAAAAAACCATGGCGGACCTGCGCAACACGATCGTGGAGGGCATGAAGTCGAACAAACAGAAGGAGATCGACGACATGAAGATCAACCAACTGATCGCCTATTTTGATCAGTTGATCGAATTCGAAGTCCCCGAGGCCCTCCTGCAGGCGGAGACGCAAAATCAGGCGGACGCCCTCGTGCAAAGCGCGGCGCAGTCGGGCATGAGCGATGACGAGATCACCGGCCAACGCGAGGCGTTGCTCGACACCGCCGCGGCCCAAGCGAAGACCAATATCAAAACCAACTTCATCCTTCAGGAAATCGCGGAGAAGGAAAACATCGTCGTCAATGACTCGGAGCTGGTGCAGCACATCATCTCCATCGCCCAGCGCCGCAAGGAAGACCCGAGCAAGTTCATCAAGGAACTGCAACGCAACGGTCACATCCCCGGCATCCGCAATTCGCTGCTGATCAACAAAGCACTTGATTTCCTTCTGGAACACGCTTCAGTCACGGAAACTACCGCAACCACCACCGAAGCATGAACCAATTTCCCACCTCCATCGCCCCGAAGAACAGCTACTACGTGCCCGTGGTCGTCGAGCAAGACGGCCGTGGCGAGCGCTCGTTTGACATCTACTCGCGCCTGCTCAAGGACCGCATCATTTTCATCGGCACCGGCATCGATGACTTTGTCGCGAACTCCGTGATCGCGCAGTTGCTGTTCCTGCAAATGCAGGACCCGAAAAAGGACATCCACATTTACATCAACTCGCCCGGCGGCTCGGTCACGGCCGGTCTGGCGATCTACGATACCATGCAGTTCATGACCTGCGATGTGAACACCTACTGCATCGGCATCTGCGCCTCGATGGGTTCGGTGCTGCTCACCGCCGGCACCAAGGGCAAACGATTCTGTTTGCCGAACTCGCACGTGATGATTCACCAGGTATCGGGTGGAGCCAGCGGCACGGCTTCCGATGTGGAGCGCACCATCGGTTTCATGTTCAATCTGAAAAAACGCCTCAACGGCATCCTCGCCCACCACACCGGCAAGAGCGTGGAGCAGATCGAACACGACTCGGATCGCGACAACTACATGTCCGCCGAGGAATCCATGGCCTACGGACTCGTCGACAAGGTATTGACCCGTCGCGAGTTGCCGGATGTGAAGGCGTAATCGCCTTCACTCCACAGGCATGTTCAAGCGAATCGATTTCCCGGGCGTGCTGGGAAATTGGTTCTGGGCGTAGGCTTCCGCGCCCAGCCCTTCGCCTAATGAAAGCGAAGGACCAACGTTTTCGCCGAAAACATTGCGCGTGCAGGCCACGCCCTTCGCCTTGGCTCCCGCGACCATACCGCCCAACAGATTTTCGGCAATGCGGTTCCCCTCCACCACGCCACCACCGGCGGCGCGCAGGACGATGCCGTAATCGCGGTTGCTGTTGAGCTGATTCGCTTTCACCGTCACCACCGCTTTGGTATCGATGAGAATGCCATTGAGACAGTTATCGGCGCAGCGGTTGTTTTCCACCACCGCCGTGGCCTGGTTCCATACCTCGATGCCATGATGGATGTTGGCGAGAAACACCGAGTTGCGGATCTGCGCCTGACTCTTGTTTTCCTGCACCGAGATGCCGTCCCAGCCATTTTCCTCGAAACGGCATTGCTCGATGCTCACTTCGCCGCCCTGAATCACCGCCATCCCGTGTCCTGCCGCGCGCTGGAAGTGGCAGGAATCAAAACTCACCTTCGCCCCCGCGACCAACACCGCCGAGTAGCGCTCCGTCTCGGTCACCAAAGACGAGTGCCGGAAATGGATGCCGGAAACTTTGGCTCCCTGCACTTCGCTGCGGAATGTCAGCGCCGGTCCCGTTTCCGCGGGGCACGATAGAATCACTTCGCCCGATGCCGCTTCCAGCAACACCGCGACCGATGCGATAAACGATCCTTCATACACGCCCGGTTCGATGACGATGCGATCATTCGCCCGCGCGGCATCCAGCGCCGCCTGCAGCTGCGGGTAGTCCTGCGGCACACGTATGGTGCGACCGTAACTGGCGACCTTTTCATACAAGGCGGCGATCCGTTGATCCTCCGGCGCGAGTTTTTTCGCTTGGCTGACAAGCTCAAGCAACTGCGGATTGTAGTTCCCCTGATCCAGCGATCGAGCCTGTTGATAGAGCTCCTCGGCGCGGCGTTGGTTTTCCCGTTCGGTCTGGATGCCCTGCTCCGCGGCGGATTTCCACGCGATGGCCGTGTCATTTCGCGGCTCGGCTTGTAGGATTTTTTCAATCCACGGCAGCGCGGCGGCCCACTGGCGCTGATCCATCGCCGCCTGTGCCTGATCTTTCCACTGCTGCCGCAATCCCGCCGACTGCATGAAGGTGATTTTTTCCGCCAGGGCCTTCATTTCCTCATGGCGCGGCTGCACCAAGAACACCTTCGCAATGGCGGCTTTCGCTTCCTCCCAGCGGCTTCCGTCAAACGCGGCAATCGCTTCTCCCGACCAGTAGCCGATGTATTGCTCCTGCTCCTCGACCATACCCGCCTCGATGCTGCGGCGTCCTTTCACGGCGATGTCGCTATTCTGTTCCAGCGCCTCGATGTTTTGATAAAGCACCAGCGCATCCTGCCAACGGCGCTTGGAGAGATGATCCGCGGCCTCCGCTTCCCACCGCGCCACCTGCAATTGCCGTTTCGCCTCCTGCTGGTTTTGCCATTCACGCAGGCCGAATAACGTCGCCCCGACCACCAAAGCCAGCAAGAAAAACCAGAGCAGCCCGCGCGATCCGGAGCGAGACGTTGTCACCACGGATGAGGCCTCTGCCTGTTCTTCCGCCACTAACGTTTCCGCGACGGCATCGAAGGTCCTGAGTGCGGCTTCATCTTGTTCCGGCGGATCAACAGCAAGCGATTTCTGCTCGCGGAAAAAGGCCAGCGCACGATCGAACTCCATCAAGCCCTCCTGGTAGCGCTGCGCCATCGCTTCCGTGGGCGATTTCCACACCAAGTCGGCGATTTGTTGACGCGCGGCTTGAAACGAAGACTCATGGATGGCCCAATCGTCATCCGATTGCAATCCCAAGACTCTCCTTGCCTGCTCCGCGTCCATGCGCAAGAATACGTAGCAAGAACTCGCCGCCGCACCAACCCGAAATCCAAAAAATCTTCCCATCTCCGCTCATGACGCATGTGTTTGTCCACTATCACCTTCGCCCCGGTGGCGTGACGCGGGTGCTGCAGCAGCAAACAGCGGAGTTTTCCGAGCGTGGCATTCCTTTTGTCACTCTCAGCGCAGGTCCCGCATCAGCGGTAATGGGCGAGCATCGGGACATTCCATGGCTAGACTACGCGGTGGGTGCCAATGGCAGCGATAAAATAATCAAACAATCGCTTGATACAATCGTTCAAGACCTACCCCATCCCCACATTTGGCACATCCACAACCCCACTCTCGGTTGCCATCCCGCGATGGCGGCGCTCCTCCAAAGCCTCGCCCATGGAAATGAGCGCTTGATTTTGCACATTCACGATTTCGCCGAGGACGACAGACCGGAAAACCTTCGGCGTCTGCAACAGGGCCCGCCGTGGTTTCCCAGTGGCACGCGCATTCATTACGTCGTGCTGACGAAGCGCGACCACGACATCCTCCGCCGCGCCGGTTTGTCACAGGAAAACATCACCATTCTCGGCAATCCGATCACGCCCCAGCCCCTGCCCGCTTCCGTGGGAAAACAGCCCCACGTTCTCTATCCGACCCGCGCGATCACGCGCAAGAACATCGGCGAGATGCTGCTACTGGCCGCGCTCGCCCCGGCAGGCACCACTTTCGCCACCACACTCAGTCCGGGACAATCACGCTATCAAGAAGAATACCAACACTGGCAGCAAACCGCCCTAGAACTCGACCTGCCGATCTCATGGGCGATCGCGGAGAAACAGTCCCTGACGCTCGAAGAGCACATCGCCCGCAGCACGCATCTGCTCAGCACCTCCGCGCAGGAAGGATTCGGCATGGCGTTTCTCGAATCCATCGCCTGGCAACGCCCGTTGATCGGTCGTGCGATTCCGCACATTCAGGAAAATCTCGCTCTACACGGCATCGATCATCCCTATCTCTATGAGTCGCTGTTGATTGATTCTTTGGAATTTTCACAACAATCGACAGAGATGAAAACCGAGCTTGTGAGACAGGCACGGAAAGATCCCCATTCAGTTAAAATTCTCAAACAAAACGTTTTTCACGACGCTTCCTCCTGGCTCGCCGACGCACTATCGCCTCAGAACGCACCGCTGTCACCAACCCTGCTCGCCCCCTTTCACCCAAAACAGCACGGCGAAGCCATCTGCCGCATCGCGGAAAAACTGAAAGACACCGCCACAAGCCCGATTTCGTATCTTGATGCCGATTCCATACGCCTGTCTTTTTCCCAAATCAAAGGCAGGGACCGTCTCTCCGAGCGGTCCGGCGGGGAGGACACCCTTTCCACCCTAACATAACCAACCATCACCCCCGATGCTGTTCACAAAGAGAGAGGAATGGTTCGGATGGGTCTTGGTGATCAAACAAGCTTCACCCCGCTGGACGGTTCGGAGAACCATCCCAGCCTGTCTTTTTCCGCATAATTCTTGCCGCTGGTTTTCCCCGCATCTACACTCACGCCGTGCCAAATGCCCGCGTATTGATCGATGGACCATCCGAACTGGTCTTCGATTATTCCTTTCCCGATGAACTGCCTGTTCGTCCGGGATGCCGCGTGCGTGTGCCTCTGCGCAATCGTGATGCGACCGGCACGGTGCTCTCCACCGCCGCCGCGGAAGATCTGGGTTTTGCCACTCGTCCGCTCCATTCGCTGATCGATCCCGAGCCGCTGCTCACCCCGGAGTTGTTAGAACTGGCTCGCTGGATCGCGCAATACTACGGATCCAGCATGGAGTCGGTCATCCGCTCCTTGCTGCCGGAATCCGTGCGCTCGGAAGAGCACAGCGCCAAGTCGCAAAAAATGGTGCGGCTGCTGAAAACACCACTGCCGGACATCCTCGAATCATTGGGGAAAAAAGCGCCGAAACAGCAGCTCATTCTCACCCGCTTGCTTCGTGAGTCCGATCATAAGATCCTACTCGCCGAGCTGGGAAAAGGTGCCAGCGCCTCGGTGAAAGCTTTGGAAAAAGCGGGGCTCGTCGCCGTGCAGGAAGAAGCCATCCGGCGCGAACCCGATGCCGATTCGCAAGAACAAGTGATCGAGTCACAACCTCTCGCACTCAATCCCGAGCAAGCGCAGGCCTTGTCGGTCGTGCGCGACTTGATCGACACCCCCGGCAAGCCGCTCTTGTTGTTAGGTGTCACCGGCTCGGGGAAAACCGAAGTTTATCTGCAAGCGGCACGTTACGCTCTCGATCAAGGGAAAACCGTTCTCGTATTGGTGCCGGAAATTTCCCTAACGCCACAGACGGTCCGGCGCTTCAAGGCGCGTTTCGCCGCATTGATCGATCAGGTCGCGGTGCTGCACTCGCACTTGTCGCAGGGCGAACGCTTCGATGAATGGCATCGCATCCGCAGCGGCAAGGCGCGCATCGTCATCGGCGCGCGCTCGGCGGTGTTTGCTCCCCTGCCCGATCTCGGACTCATCCTCGTCGATGAAGAGCACGACAATTCCTACAAACAGGACACCACCCCGCGCTACCACGGTCGCGATGTCGCGGTGCTGCGGGCCCACATCGAAAAATGCGCGGTCGTGCTTGGCTCGGCGACACCTTCGTTAGAAACCTTTCACCACTGCCAGGAAGGCAAATACTTGCTCCAGCGGCTCAACCAACGCGCCGATTCCCACTCGATGCCGCTCGTCCGCGTGATCGACATGCGGCTCGAACAGCAGAAGCAAAAAAACAGCAACACCATTTTTTCCGACAAACTGCGGCAGGCGCTGGAATTGCGGCTCGAACGCGGTGAGCAGTCCATCCTTTTTCTCAACCGCCGCGGCTTCGCCCGCTCGCTGCAATGCCCCGCCTGCGGCCATGCCTGCCAGTGCCCCCATTGCGCGATCGCACTCACCTACCACCGCACCGATGAACGCCTCATGTGCCATATCTGTGGCTATCAATCGATCGTGCCGCGCAAGTGCCCCGAGTGCAAAGACCCATCCATCGCGCTGCAAGGATACGGCACCCAAAAGGTCGAGGAGGTCCTCGCCAAGCTCATTCCCAAGGCCCGCGTCGCGCGCATCGATGCCGATGCCATGCGCAAAAAAAACACCCTGCGCGACATGCTAAACGCCTTCCGCTCGAAAAAAATCGACATCCTCATCGGCACGCAAATGATCGCCAAAGGTCTGCATTTTCCCAACGTCACACTCGTCGGGATTCTGAATGCCGACATCGGCCTGCACGTGCCCGATTTTCGTGCCTCCGAGCGCACCTTCCAGCTGATCACCCAGGTCGCCGGTCGGGCAGGACGCGGCGAGCTGGAAGGCGAAGTTATCGTGCAAACCAGCACCCCGCATGCGCCTGCGATCCAGTTCGCCCGGCGTCACGACTTCGATGGCTTCAGCGAACAAGAGCTCGAATTCCGCCGCGAATTCCAGTTCCCCCCCTACGGTCGCTGCGCCGTGCTGACCGTGCGCTCCACCCATGAGCGCCGCGCCGAGTTCACCCTGCAAACCCTTCACCGTCGTTTGTTAGAAAACATGCCCCCGCACATGAACATCAGCGAGCCGCTGCCCAGCCCGCTGATCCGTTCGCACGGTCAATTCCGTTTCCAAATCACCCTCCGCTGCCCCCAGGCCCGTCCGCTAACCAATCACGTCCAAGCCGTGCTCAACCGCACCCCGCTCCCCGAAGACGTCATCGCCACCTTCGACATGGACGCGATCAATTTCACGTGATCCCGTGATCAATGACTGCTCGCCTTCTCCGCGCCCAGTCCGGTGTGCGACCGCACCGAGAGTTCATCGAACTTCGCTTCCGCATTGGCTTCGCGACCGCCGAGCATGGTGCCGATGATGGCAAACAGGAAACCTAACGGAATACTGACAATTCCCGGATTCTCCAGCGGGAACCAGGCTCCTTCTTTGCCAAACATGCCCACCGGACTGACGAGGATCAGGCCGAGCGAGGAAACCAATCCACCACCCAGGCCGAACAAAGCGCCCGTCGTATTGAAGCGTTTCCAGAACACCGAAAAAATGATCGCCGGCAGATTGGCGGAGGCGGCCACGGCGAAGGCCAGGCCGACGAGGAACGCCACATTCACCTTGGGCCCCAGCAGGATGGCCAGGACGATGGACAGTGCGCCAATGGAGAAGGCCGTGATGCGCGCCACCTTCACTTCCATGCCCGGACGTGGTTCCTTGCCGTGATGGATGACGTTGCTATAGAAATCATGGGCAAATGAAGTGCTGGCACTGATGGTCAGACCGGCCACCACGGCGAGAATCGTCGCAAACGCCACCGCACAGATGAAGGCAAAGAAAAACTCGCCGCCTAACAATTGCGCCAGCATCGGTGCGCTCATATTCGGATTCGGATTGGTGACATCGGGCCCGATCAAGGCCGCAGCCCCGAATCCGAAGAATGTTGTCATGATGTAGAATCCGCCGATGATCCACATCGCCCAGACCACGCTGGAACGAGCGGTTTTGGCATCGGGCACGGTGTAAAAGCGAATCAAAATGTGCGGCAATCCTGCTGTGCCGAAAAGCAAGGCCGCGCCCAGCGAAACCGACTCCCATGGGTTCTTGAACTTCATCCCGGGATCGAGGAAATTTTTCACCACCTGCTGACCGTCCGCCGCCGTCATCTTGATCTGCGTGATGGCATCGAAGAACTGCACAAAACTGTAATCGAATTTGCGCAGCACCAGAATACTCAGGAACAGACTGCCGGAAATCAACAGAATCGCTTTGATGATCTGCACCCAGGTGGTCGCCAGCATGCCGCCGAAGACCACGTAGATGATCATCATCACGCCCACACCACACACCGAGAGGTTGTAGCCCATGGTTTCCTGCATGAAAGGAATGTCGTGCATCAGTTTCTGGATGAGCACGCCAGCGCCCACCATCTGCGCGATCATGTAAAAGAGCGAGACGCACAGGGTGTTCAGGCTCGCCATCGCCCGCACCGGACGTGGTTTCAAGCGATAGGCCAGCACATCGGCCATGGTGTATTTTCCGGAATTCCGCAACGGCTCGGCCACCACATAGAGAACCGTCAGATACGCCACGAGAAAGCCGACGCTGTACATGAAGCCGTCGAAGCCGAAACACGCGATCATCCCCGCGATGCCGAGGAAGGAAGCCGCCGACATGTAGTCGCCGGCCACCGCGAGGCCGTTTTGCCAGGCCGTGATGGACCGACCCGCCGCAAAGTAGGCGCTGGAGCCGGTATTTTTGCGCGCGCTGACAAACGTGATAGCGAGCGTCGCCACCACAAACAAAAGAAACATGGTAATTGCCATAAGAGAAAAGGAAAAATCGTTAGAAAAAATTACAGACCGGCTTTGCGCAGCAGATCCGCCGCGGCTTTATCGAATTGATTCGCCTTATACATGTAAATATAGGCCATGATCCAGGTCATGAAAAACTGCGACAGGGCGAAAAGATAGGCGCCGTTGACCTTGCCCAGCACTGGCTTGCTCAGCAACCCCGCATGCCATCCCACCAAAATCAGAAAGGCGAGATAGTAGAGTGTGAAAAAGACACAGCAAGGAATGACAAAACGACGCTTCGCACGCAGCAAGGCCTGAAACTCGGGCATCGCCGCGATGGAGCTCCAGTTGGGTTCACGGGTTGGGTTCATGAAGTCGCTTAACTACTGATTGTGAGACCACTTGTCAAAACAACTCGACGCCATGCAGAAAAGTTTTTCTACTTCCTCAATTAGCATCAGCCCTACGTGAGACGATCACGCAGAACAAAAACGAAACAAGAGCACCCAGCCACACAGGCCAATCGCCCCAGCGTTGGTAGAGTGTGGTCGTGGGCTGCAAGGGGACTTTGGCCGTGGCTAACAGGAATCCGCGGGTAAAATGGCTGCCTTGTTCATTCGTCAAGGTCTGCGCGTGTCCGGTAGTGGAAATCACCGCGCTCACGCCCGTATTCGCACAGCGCACCATGGGACGCCGCAGTTCGATCGAACGGAATTTGGCATTGGCGAAATGCTGGGCCGCCGCCGCGCTTTGCGCAAACCAACCATCGTTGGTGACATTGACGATGACCTGCGGCTCCTCGCGCACAAAGGTCCGCGTCTCGCGCGCCACGGTATCTTCGAAACAAATCGAGGGAATCACCGAGAATTTCTGCCCACGACAACTCATCGGCATGGGATCCACCGCCGTGCCGCGCGAAAACGACCCCTCAAAGGTAGTGCCCGCCTGTTGTTCGTAGATCCGCTTCAGCCACGGCAATTCATCGACCAAGGGAATGAATTCCCCAAACATCACGAGATGCTTTTTCTGAAAACGCTGCATGGGTTCTTCCTGCGGCAGCAGCACCAGCGAGTTCCAGGCCTTGGGACTCTCGGGGATGGCCAGCATTTCACCGTCCACCATCGCCTCCAACTCACCCATGCCTAACAAAATATCAAAATTCCCCTGCTTGCGAAAGGACTCTATGCTCAGCTCGTTTTCCCGCCACATGGCAAACTCACCCGTCGGCGCGCTCATCAGTCGCCCGGTGAGCGCCACCTCGGGCAGGACCAACCAATCCGGATAAAACAAATCGACTTCTTCCTCCCGTTCCGCCGATTTCTCCAAGGCCTGCTGGTTCGCGATCTCCACCTGTTTCATCGCGCGCTCCACTTCTTCCTCGTAGGCCAAATGCACCTCCTCCGCCGTCCACAATTGCCGCGCCGCCACCTGCGGCACATTCGCCTGCACCAGACAGACCCGCAGCGGAAACGTCTCTTTCTTCGTCTGCGCCGAGAGCTGCCACACCCCATAGGCAAAAGCCGCGGCCAGCAACAGGCCGGCGATGCCGAAATCGGGATGGGCGCGACGCCGGCCCATCCGCGCCTCCGCGATCATGCGACGCACCACTTGCAGCAGCACCGACTGCACAAACACCATCAATGCCGATAGGCCCGCCACACCGAAAAGATCGGCGCACTGCGCCATCACCGGTTGATCATGCATCGCCACGCCCAGCCCGTTCCAGCCGAAGCCCGTGAAAACCCAGCCGCGCAGCAATTCCAGCGCCGCCCACAGCGTCCCCTGCGCAAACGCATAACCCAGCGAACGCAAGGTATCGCCCCAGCGACCGGAAGCCGCAGGCCCCGACCATGGATTCATCCAGCGGCAAACAGCCATGCCCCATAGCGCCGGGTACAGCGCCAAGTAGCTCCCCAAGATCACCACGCCCAAGCCGCTCACCGTGGAGAGCCAGGATACATTGCACAGGAAAAAGACAGCCCCAAAGACATAGCCCCAGAAAAACCCGACACGTTTGCGCCGCCGCTCGCCAGTCGTCCACAGCACATACAGCAAGGGCATCAGCGCGAACCACGCCACGATGCCGAAATCAAGTCCCGGATACGCCGTGCTCAGGGCGGCTCCGCTCAGTAGCACCATCGCCCCGCGAATCATGTGCTTGCCAGTTACCCATCGACGATTCATGCGCGGACAAAGCCTATCTCGCTCACGGGCTCCGACCAAGAAAAATCCATGAAATGAAGTTGTTTCCCCCGCCCGTCCTCTGCCACACTGCGCAGGCAATCGCAGCTCCTATGGACGACCTCTTTTCTTTCGCCGCCTCATCCAGTCCTGAAAAACGCATTCAGGAATTGCGCGAATCACTGCACCACCACAACGAGCTCTACTACCAGCAGGCATTGCCGGAAATCTCCGATGCCGAATACGACAAACTCTACCGCGAACTCGAAGAGCTCGAAGCCAAACACCCGGAATTCTACGACCCCAGCTCCCCCACCCAACGCGTCGGCGGCAAGCCTCTCGACTCCTTCCAGCAGGTCCGGCACCTCGTGCCCATGCTTTCGATTGATGATGTGTTTGAACTCAAAGATGTGCCTGTAACCGAAAAGGAACTCATCGAATTCTACGCGCGTCTCCAGAAAAACCTCGCCCGCCCCGATGTCGCCGTCACCATCGAGCCGAAAATCGATGGTGTGGCCGTGACGCTGGTCTATCGCAACGGAAAACTCGACTATGCGGCCACGCGCGGCGATGGCACCACCGGCGATGACGTCACCCAAAACGTCCGCACCATCCGCAATGTTCCCACCGTGCTTCGCGCGGCTCGGATTCCGCCCTTGCTGGAGGTGCGTGGAGAAATCTTCATGCCAAACGAAGCCTTCGCCGCGATGAATGCCGAACGCGATGAGGCGGGCCTACCGACCTTCGCCAATCCGCGCAACGCCACCGCCGGCACCCTGAAACAGCTCGACCCCAAGATCGTGGCCGCACGCCCCTTGGCCTTTCTCGCTCACGGATTGGGTGCCTACGAGGGGCCCGAGCTCGCCACCGAGAACGATTTTCATGCGCTGCTAGATGCCCTGAGAATCCCGCGCAACCAACCGCTCTACCATGCTCACACCTTGGAGGAAACCCTGGACGCCGTGGCAAAAATCAACCACGGCCGGCACGACCTCGCCTACGCCACCGATGGTGCCGTCGTCAAAGTGTTGGACCGCGCCGATCGGGAAACACTGGGCTTCACTTCACGTGCACCCCGCTGGGCCGCGGCCTACAAGTTTCTGCCGGAGCAAAAAGAAACCCGCCTGCTCGCCATCACCGTGCAGGTCGGACGCACCGGCGTTCTCACTCCCGTCGCCGAGCTGGAGCCGGTGCTAATCTCCGGCAGCACCGTTTCGCGCGCGACCTTGCACAACCAGGAGGAAATCAGCAAAAAGGATATCCGTCTCGGCTCCACGGTCTTGATCGAAAAAGCCGGCGAAATCATTCCGGCGGTGGTCAAGGTCATACGCCAAGCCGAACACTCCGTTCCGTTTTCCCTCTTCGATCACGTCGGCGGAAAATGCCCCTCGTGCCAGGGTCCCATCTCGCAGGAAGAAGGCTTCGTCGCCTGGCGCTGCACCAATTTCCAGTGCCCCGCCCAGGCTGTCACCCGCATCACGCACTTCGCCTCGCGCAAGGCGCTGGACATCCCCTCGCTCGGCGAATCCGTCGCGGAAGCCCTCGTTCTTCAAGATCTCTGCCGCAGTCCGCTCGACCTGTTTTCCCTCACCCTCGACCAACTCGGCCCTCTCAATCTTGGCACGGAAGAGGAACCGCGCCGCTTCGGCGAAAAGAACGCGCAAAAAATCATCGACGGCCTGCAAGCCGCCCGACGCAAGCCATTGCACCGCTGGATCTACGCTCTCGGCATCCGCCAGATCGGCGAATCCGCAGCAAAAGAACTCGCACGGCTGCACCGCGATTTCAGCGAACTGGCGCACTCGCCCATTTTGTTGGAACTACGCAACGATCCCAGACCCGATGCCAAAAAGAAGAACCCCATCCTCGCACCCTACGCCATCACCGGCGATGTGGCCACGGTGGCGGCGGAGAGCATCATCAGCTTTTTCCAGTCATCGGCGGGTGAGGATTTGTTAGAAAAACTCACCACTCACGGGCTCGATCCGGAATCCGACAACTACCTGCCCATCCCGGCGGAAGCGGATCTGACCCATAAGCCACTGACAGGAAAAACGTTTGTCATTACAGGGACTCTCAGCGCCCCGCGCGATCAGATCAAAGCCCAGATCGAAGCTCTCGGTGGAAAAGTCAGCGGCTCCGTCTCCGCCAATACCAGCTATTTGCTTTGCGGTGAAGCAGGAGGTTCAAAGCGCGACAAAGCGCTTGCCCTGGGCGTGCCCATCATCGACGAGACACAATTTTCCGCACTAGTGCAGTGACTTGTATCACGCTCCCATCCTCTGCAAAAAAACGCGAATCACTCCCAGTCGCGCTTCTTCGCCTGGCAGCGGGTGGGTTCGCCGCAGTAGGGGCAGCGGAAATGATTGGTGAATAGCACGCCGGCCGCCACGCGCATGCGGTAGCTGCCAAGCAAACGGCGCGCGTTGCGGTGGCGGACACAGCGTTTCGATGACATGGGGCCGCTTCGGCACAGGGGGCACTTGCACAGCGATGATGCCAGCATGTAGAGCAACCAAGTCAACACAAAGACGCCGATGCCGCAGAGCACCATCAGCATCATTTCATGGCTGGAATACCACACGGCATAACAGCTCAATCCGGCCAGTCCGAGAGCCGACGCCAACCAGAGAAAAAAACTGAGCGCGCTGATTCGAATCCAGAAAACCGGTCTATTGCTACGAAATTGATGCATGTTGGGGAGTTTGGAGGTCTTTTTTGATCAAGACGACTCCGTTGGCCAATTACGGCTAGGTAATTGACAAGCACAACTGACAACAAAAATGCGTTAGAATGAACTTGCCGCGGAAACTCTAACATTTTCCACCTTTCCCGCAACCACAAATTGAAAAAAATGAGAGGAAAAACACGAGGAACGGGCAGTAACCACGTCCTCGTGCATGAATGATGTTACTGATTTTTGAGAGCGAGTGATTTTTTCATCAAGCTCACAGCCGTCAATTGCTCTGATGTCAGAGACAGTTTCTCCAGACGCGCCACCGTCTCCAACAGAGGAGCCTGAGGCCCGGAAGGCTGGCGCAGCCATGCGCAGTAATCGGCCAACAAGGAGAAAAATGCACCATCCACCGCATCGCCCCAGCCGGACTGAACGGGCAGGAATCCCTCTTGTCCGTTGATACGGAAGCGCAGATCCCCCCATGTCGTGGCATCCGCGGGCTGTTGCACTTCCAGCATCACCAGCACGCTGGCTCCCTGGGGAAGAGACACAGTGGTGGCGGCTTGCGAGTTCCCGGCACCGAATCCCACGAGACGGTAGCGCGAGCCCGCCGGAGCGACGAAGGACCATTCGATCGCTTGCGCGCCCTTGTTGCCATTGTGTAAATTCAGCAAAACCCGCTTGGTGGCGGTGGAAGATGAGGCATCGATCAGCATGGTCCGCGCGGTGCAACCGGCAACGGATGCTTCATTACCAGACGGCAGGGCAAAGGCATTGATCACTTCCTCCACACGCACCATCGAGGGATGCGGCAGGGTTTGCTGTTCCAGCACGCTGCGTTTGATCCAGGACCAGGACGACGTTCCGATGCGCAGGGGCAAGGGCGCCACGGGATGCTGCGATGCCTCCACAAAACCGCGGTCGCGTAAGGCGGGCAATTCGGTAGCGGTGGGCAAAGGATCGGCCGCGATGCGCTTCGCCATGACGCGCAAGTATTCATCAGGCTGGCGGTTCCACAACGCATCCCGTTGCGCCGCCGTATTTCCACCGCCCACGGCGGTGGTCGTGCCGCCGGATGCTCCCGACGAGTCTTGCGGAAAACCAGCCGCATCCGCGGGAAGCAAGGCGATTTCACGCGTGACCTCTTGCAGCGACAAGGATCCCTTGCCTGCCTTGAGCGGGTTTTGCCAGCCCAGCCACACGCCCATCACCGCCACCGCAGCGGTGGCCAGGGAAATCCATCCCCAGCTGCGCGTGCCACGTGAAATCGGCACCACGACATTTTCCACCGCATCGCGACTGCGCGCGGCGCTGAGGATCTTTTCCCGCTGGCGTCCATCGAGCGATGCCGGCGCGCCGCCGAGCAATCCGCCGATCTGCTGCAAAAATTGTTGTTGTTCCCGCGCCGCCAACTGCATGGCGGGATCGGCCGCCACCGCGCGCTCGAAAGCGGCGGCTTGCTCGCGGGGCAGTTCGCCCAGCAGCCATGCGGTGAATTCAGGACTATCGACTGTTGTTTTCATGATTCATCTTCTTGGTTCGCCCATTCGCGTGGAATCCACTCGCGCAGGCGCTTGAGGGCGTGATGCAGGAGAAACCCCACATTGCCCGGTGTCAGCCCGGTAACCCGGCTGATTTCTTCATAACTCAATCCTTGTTGAAATTTCAAAACGATGACCTCGCGCTGATTCGGAGTGAGCCGTTGCAGGTAGGCATCGAGACGATTGTGCACCTCCTCTTTCTCCATCAAGGTCGCGGCGGAAACCGTATTCCCGGGGATTTTCAGGAGTTTCTTCTCATCCATTTCCACCAGGCGCGAGTCCTTGCGCAGGACATCGAGCGCGCGATTGCGGCATACGGTGAAGAGCCACGTTTTGACCCCATCGCGCACTTTCGCCACATCCTGCTGGCAGAGACGAATGAAAGTATCCTGCACCACATCGCGGGCGCGTTCCCAATCGTGCACAAAGCCCTGGGCGTATCCGATCAAAGGCCGCTCATATTCCTTGAGCGCCCATTCGATGAATTGTTCCTGTGTCTGCACCATGTCGGGAGGCGAACCGGATGTCATGTTCGTCTCTGGGGAAACGTATGAGTCGGAATTTTCTTGGGACATTCGACCAAAAATAAGAATTTTCTCTTCGTACGTGCAAAACTCTCCTCCCACGCACGCCGTCCCTTGCCTAGGAGATCAGTGATTTCACCACCTTGGTGCCACCTTTGGTGATGTTGCTGAGGCGATGCATCGCCCCCTGATGGGGATAAGTGAATTTTTCATGATCGAAGCCGAGCAAGTGCAGCATGGTCGCGTGGAGATCGTGGGCGGAGACTTTATCGATCATCGCCTCGTAGCCGATCGGATCGGTTTCGCCGTGCGAATACCCGGCTTTCACGCCACCGCCCGCCATCCAGAGCGTGTAGGCTCCCGGATTGTGATCGCGGCCCACGTGTCGCATTTCCACGCCGCCGCGGTTCTCGCGCATGGGGGTGCGACCGAATTCGCCGGACCAAATGACCAGCGTCTCATCGAGCAAGCCGCGCTGGCGCAGGTCCTTGAGCAACGCCGCGATCGGCTGATCGATCTCCTTGCATTTATCCACGAATCCTTGTCGCAAGTCCGTCTGCGGGCCGGTGCCGTGTGAGTCCCAGCCCCAATCGAACAACTGGATGTAGCGCACGCCGCGCTCGGCGAGACGTCGCGCGAGCAGGCAGTTGTTGGCGAAAGATTCCTTGTCCGGCTGGGTGTTGTAGGCTTTGTGCACGGACTCCGGCTCCTGCATGATATCGAAGGCGTCTGATGCGTGGATTTGCATGCGATAGGCCATCTCATACTGCGCGATGCGCGTGACCGTCTCGGGATCCCCGACTTCCTGGGCGATTTTCGCATTGATGTCGGAGAGGGCATCAAGTGTGCGACGGCGCAGCGACTGCGAAACGCCCTCGGGATTTTGCAAAAACAACACGGGTTCGCCTTGGGAACGGCATTGCACGCCCTGATAGACAGACGGCAGGAAACCCGAGCCCCAGACCGATTTTCCGGCATCGGGATTCACCCCACCCGAGGTCATCACGATGAATCCGGGCAGATTCTGGTTTTCCGAACCGAGCCCATACGTGGCCCACGATCCCGCCGAGGGCCAGCCGAGTTGCGGTGAGCCGGTGTGAACGAGCAACTGCGCGGGCGCGTGGTTGAACTGATCGGTGTACATCGACTTCACGATGCACAGCTCATCGATGACCGACTCGATGTGCGGCAAGCGATCCGAGATCCAGTGCCCGCTTTCTCCGGCTTGGTGAAACGGAAAGCGCGAGCTCAGCATGCGCGGCACGCCCTGGATGAAAGCGAATTGCTTGCCAGCTAAAAACTCCTGCGGGCACTCCTTGCCATCGAGCTTCAGCAATTCCGGCTTGTGATCGAACAATTCCAACTGGCTGGGCGAGCCCGCCATGTGCATGTAAATCACGCGTTTCGCCTTGGGCGCGAAGTGCGGCAGATCCGGGAGCAGCGGCTGAGTCGGATCTTTTTTGATGGCAGAGGAAGCCCCCCAGCTCAGCCCTTGTGATGCGAGCCACATGCTGCCCAGTCCCATCGAACAGTTGCTGAGGAAATGCCGGCGGGTGAGATGCTCGAGTTGTAGATGCGGGAACATAGGTGGATCGGATTATCGGTTGAGGGCGCTATCAAGATTGAACATGGTATTGGCCACCAGCACCAGCGCGGCTTCTTCGGGAGTGGCACCCAGTTTTTTCATCTCCGCCGGTTGTTTGGCGTATTCCGCGGTGGCATCGGCGTGTAGGCGCAACAAGGCATCGATGACGGCAGGCGGCGCCTCCTGCAGGGTCAGCCATTGGTAGCCCTGCATGATCTGCGAGGGCAGCTCCGTGCCTGCGGTAGTCATGCGTTTGGCAAAGGCCTGCGCCATTTCGATGAAGGCGGGATCATTCAGGGTAACCAAGGCTTGCAGCGGGGTGTTGGAACCGAGTCGACGTGGCGAACACACATCGCGGCTGGGCGCATCAAACGTTAAAAACGCCGGATAGCCGCTGGTGCGTTTGCTGTAGGTGTACACTCCACGACGATAGCGATCCTCTCCCTGGGAGGTGGTCCATTTCGCCCCGCTGTAAACGGATTTCCAAATGCCTTCCGGCTGTGGAGGAAAGACCGCCGGACCGAACTGCTTGCGGGAGAGCAGACCGGAAATCAGCAGTGTCTGATCGCGCACCATTTCGGCCGTGAGGCGCTGGCGCGGGCCGCGCGTGAGATTTTGGTTGCGCGGATCTTTTTCGATCAAGGCAGGCGTTGCTTTGGATTGCTGGCGGTAGGTGGCGGAGAGCACCAACTCGCGCAGGAAGGGCTTGATGTGCCACTTGTGCTGTTTCTGCAAACGCAAGGCCAGGTGATCGAGCAAAGGCTGATTCGACGGAGGAGTGCCGGAGGTACCGAAGTCTTCCAAGGTCTCGACGATGCCGATGCCGAACAGCTCCGCCCACAGGCGGTTCGCCAACACGCGGGCGGTGAGCGGATTGGTCTCACTCATCAACCATTGCGCCATGTCGATGCGGGAGAGGCGGCCTTCTTTTTTCGGTGGTCGCACGATTTCCGGAATGCCCGGCTGCACCGACTGATCCCAGGTCGAGCGATTGCCGCGGATGTAAACGCGGGTATCGCGCGTACCGGCTGCACTGCGTTCTTTCATCACCGGAATCATGGCACCAGGTATGCCGTTATACTGCCCCTTCAGAGCGCCATGCTGCGCCCAGCGCTGGGCACGCCCGGGAGATGCCACAAAGGCCTGCAGTGCGGGGTTGTTCGAGAACGACAATTTGAATTTTTTCAGAATGGATGGCTGATTGTCCGCGTTGCAGGAAATGGCATGAAATAGGGAAATTTCCAATTGCGATCCCTCGGGCGCGACCACGGGTTGCTCGGGCACGAACACGCACCAGCGGGGTCCCCGCTGCGCCGGATAGTCGCCAAATCCGGGGCCGCCACCGCGTATCGCCTCATTCGGATCAAAAGGGCCGACGATGGCATCAGCGATGACTTCCTTCAGATTGATGCGCTGGCGTGTTCCGTCGGGTAACACCAACCACACGTGAAAGTCGCCGCATACCGCTGCGAGACCGGACCAGGTTTTCGGGTCATCGGACAAAGGCAGTATATCCAATCGAATCGCCGCAAATGAATGCGCGGGAAAAGTCAGCGTGTAGGAGGAATTGGTGGGATTCGTGCCGGAGGAAAGGAACAAGCCGTCGGGCTGTTGTGCGATGCCTCCCGTGGCGGCGGAGGCCTTCGCGGCGGTGGATTTCCACACCTGATAATCGGTGATGGTTTTCGCCACCGCCAGTCCTTCCTGATTGATCTGATCGCGCAGGACATCGATTTCTTTTTCCAAACGCGTGACATCCGCCTGACGCGCGGGATCGTTGGCGACCTTGGTGCTGGGATAGTCATTGTTCAAATCGCAGTCCTCGGTGTTATCGAAAAAGGCCATGAATCGATAGTAAACATCGTGCGGGTAGGGATCGTAGGGATGCGAGTGGCACTGCACGCAGGAAAAGGTGGTCGCCTGCCACGTCGTCCACGTGGTGTTGATACGATCCATCACGGCGGCGATGCGGTATTCCTCGTCATCGGTGCCGCCCTCCGTGTTGTTCATGGTGTTTCGATGAAACGCCGTGGCGATGAAGTCATCGGGCGCGGGCGACGGCATCAGGTCACCCGCCAGTTGTTTGGTGGTGAACTGGTCGAAGGGCATGTCGCTATTGAATGCGCGGATGAGCCAATCGCGATACGGCCACACGGTGCGTGCGGGGTCTTTTTCGAAACCCATGGTATCGGAGTAGCGAGCCAGGTCCATCCACATCACCGCCCAGCGCTCGCCGAAATGCGGCGATGCCAGCAACCGATCGACGACTTTTTCATGAGCGTTCGCCGAGTTGTCGTCGCGGAAAGCGGCCCACTCTTCCGGCGTGGGAGGCAGGCCGATCAGATCCAGAGAGACACGCCGCAGCCACTCGGCCTTACCCGCTTCCGGTGAGGGTGCCAGGCCTTTGTTTTCCAAGTTGGAAAGCACCCACGCATCCATGGGCGATCTCTGCCAATCTTTCTGTTTCAGAGCGGGAGGAGATTCTTCGCGCGGCGGGATAAAGGACCAAAGCTCTTCCCACTCCGCACCCTCCTGAATCCACTGGCGGATGATGGCGATTTCCTTTTCCGGCAGTGGCGGACCATGCTTCGGTTTCGGCATGACTTCATCCGGGTCTTTCGAAACAATGCGCCGCATCAACTCCGACTCATCGGGCTTCCCCGGCACAATCGCCTTTTCTCCCGACTTCCCCTCGCCCAGCGCGCGATCACGATAAATCAGGGAAATCTCCCCCGCTTCCTTGACGCCGCCGTGACATGCGGTGCAGTGCTTCGTGAAAATCGGACGTATGTCGCGATTGAAACGAATTTCTCCCGCGATGGCAGGCAGGCAAAGCAAACAAAAGACTGAAAACGGGCGCGTCATGGATCTGGGGAAATGCTAGCATAGATACGCGAAAAAGACAGCGATCTTGCAGCATCCCTGAAGGCTATCACGTGCCTGCGTTCAGACCTCAGAGCAAGTGTGGTTCCTGTAACAGTCCGACGATACGGCGGAGCAGCAAGCCGGCACCGCCGCCATCGACCACGCGATGGTCAAAGGTCATTTCCAGATCCGCTTCGGTCGCGGGAACGAAGGCACTCAAATGCTCGCTCCACACGGGCTTTTTCACCCCGGCACCGATGCCAAGAATCAAGGTTTCGTTAGGCAAAGGGATCGGCGTCCCCCAGGTCAGGCCGAATGTGCCGAAGTTGGTGACGGTCGCGATGCCGCCCTTCGTATCGGCTTCGGTCAAGCGTCTGCGCCGCGCGCGATCGACGAGGTCATCGTATTCCTGCACCAGATCGACAAGGGATTTCTGGTCCACCTGACGGATGACGGGCACGAGCACGCCGTCCTCGACAGCCACGGCGACACCGATATCGAACGACCGGGGATGCACGACTTTCGAGCCGATCAGGAAGCCCGCCACTTCCGGTTGTTCTTTCAATGCCAAGGCAAAGGCGCGCAAGAGATAGAGCGTGGGGCCCGCTTTTTTGGTTTGATCGCGGCGATGCGAAAGGACTTTATCGAGACCGAGCGAAGTGCCCACCGTCGCCAAAGGCCGCGTCCAACTCCGCCGCATGGCATCGGCCACCGCGAGTCGCATGGGCGATGCCTGGCTGCTGGGCCAGGTTTGGATGTAATCGAGGAATTTTTCCAGATCATCCACCGTCACGCGTCCCCCTGCCCCGCTGCCAACGATGGCCGAAAGGTCCGCCTCGCGCAGTCCCATTTCATCCATGCGCGCTCGCATCCGTGGCGAAATGTAATGAGCGCCCATGGTTCCCGTAGGCACCGAAAGCCCGCGGATGCTGGGCACGATTTCCGGCGGCGCGGCTTCCTCATAGCCCTCACCTTCCACGGCGAAATGCAAGTTCTGCTCGCCTTTGACTTGCTGCTCGGAGACTTGTTCGAGGCGTTTTTTCTCTAACGATTCCAGCGTATCCACTCCCGTGCGGGCGACTTCTTCCTCGGTCACATCCAGCACGCCAAGAATGGTGCCCACCGCATAGCTCACGCCTTCTTCCGCGCGTAACTCTTCCACCACACCAGAGCACAAGGCGGTCACCCCCATGGTGGCCTTGTTCGTCTCCACTTCCATCACTTCCTGATCGGTGGTCACGGCACTGCCGACGCCGACCAACAAGCGCACCACCGTGGCTTCCGCTATGGACTCCCCCAACTGGGGCATGACAATCGCAACTCTGGGCATAATGTGTTAGTAGGATAAAAGTTTACGCAGGGAATCACAAATCGATTCGGGGGTCGGGCGATGTGCGGCCCACAGTTTCGGGTGATACGGCACGGGCGTGTCGCGCGAGTTCAGGCGCATCGGCGGCGCTTCCAACAAGTGGAAACCATCCGCCACCACACGGGAGACCACCTCCGCCGTCACCCCGCCCCAGGGAAACGCTTCACCGAGAGCCAACAGACGTCCGGTGCGCGCCACACTGGCGAGAACGGTATCGATATCGAGCGGCTTCACGCTGCGCAGATCAACGACCTCGATTTCCCAACCGGATTCTTTTTGCAAACGCTCCGCCGCGCGCACGGCTTCATGCACCATCGCGCTATACGTGACCACGGTGGCATGACGCCCCATCCGCGTGATGCGAGCCTTGCCAATCGGCAGGCCATCGCCTTGGAAGGACTTCGCCTTCAGCCAGCGATAGAGAAATTTATGCTCACAAAAAATCACGGGATCATCGAGATTCACCGACTCGATGAGCATGGAATACGCATCCGCCACGGTGGCAGGAGTCACCACCACCACGCCGGGGTAGTGGGCGTAGATTGCCTCCATGCTTTGGCTGTGAAACGGCCCAGAGCCGGCCGTGCCGCCAGAAGGCAGACGGACCGTAATCGGCACCGGCATCCCCGTGCGGTAAAAATGAGTCGCCGCGTGATTGACGATTTGATTGAACGCGATCGAAGAGAAATCCGCGAACTGCATTTCAATGATAGGCCGCATCCCCTGAAGGGCCGCACCGATCGCCAGACCGGCCATCGCATCCTCGCTGATCGGCGCATCCAGCACGCGATCGGGAAACATCTCGGCGAGTCCTTTGGTCGCCTTGAACGCACCGCCGAAGGCCGCGATGTCCTGACCATACAAAAACACGCGCGGATCTTCCCGCAGCAGGGTTTCCTGCGCTTCACGAATGGCATCGATGTAGGTAACGCTCATGCGATTTACGATTGGGGCTGGGAAAGTTCAGAACTGAAGGCGCGCCAGTCCTCCAGATAAGGATCGGGCACGGGTTCTTGTTGCGCCTGGGCGACGGCCGCCTGCACCTCCACGGCAGCCGTTTCGCGGATCGCCGCGATTTCCTCCGCGCTCATGATTTGAAATTCCAACAATTGCTGCTCTGCCACATCGATGCAATCACGACCGTAGATGCCCGCTTTGACGGAATCCGGCACATAGGAGCCGTCATCATGCTCGCCGTGTCCGCTCAAGCGCAGCAATCGCGCCACCACCAACTGCGGACCTCCGCCCGCGCGAGCCAGCGATACGGCATTGCCGATCACACCCGCGCAGGCCAGAAAATCAGTGCCATCGACACTGTGCCCGGTCACGCCGTAGCCCTTCGCGCGGTCGACCAAATCCTCGCAAGCATACTGCCGCGAAGTAGGCGTGGAGTAGGCGAACTGATTGTTCGCGACGATCACCACCAATGGCAGTTTTTCCACGGCCGCGAGGTTGAGACCCTCGTGAAACGCACCGGTCGATGTCGCGCCATCGCCCACACAGGTGGCACCCACGGTTCCTGGCAAATGCCCCTGCAAGCGTTTGGCCAACAAGCTCCCCGCGACCACCGATACCGCCGAGCCGAGATGGCTGATCATCGCCAGCATGCCCTCGCGCGGACGACCGCGGTGGATGTTGCCATCGCGACCACGCATCGGCCCGAGCACGGATCCCAGGTAGGCGCGCGCGCAGTCGATGAATGGCTCGCCAAAGGCCGTGCGTCCCGCCTGATCGCGGATCAATGGCGCAAAAATATCACGGCCGGGAATCAAAGCCGACCCCAGTGCCGCGCTTACGGCTTCCTGTCCCTTGCCCAGATAGACGCCACCCACGATTTTGCCCGCCTTGTAAAGGCTCGATAACTTGTTTTCCAACATCCGTGCCTGAATCATCGCACAATACATGGCGCGAACGTAATCGGCGCCGGTTCGTTGGCTGGTGATACTGGTGTGATCCGTCACGCGCGAAGGATAGGCAGGATGACCATCAAGGTGAAAGAAATTTTTTCTCCTCTGACCGCCTATTTTTCGGTCAAACCAACTGCGTCTCCACCAGCAAACGGTAGGTGCCCGCCAGGCGCATCAGCTCATCGTGCGTGCCGCTCTCCACGATCTGCCCGTTGTGCACGACCAGAATCATGTCGGCATCGCGCACGGTGGACAAACGATGCGCGATCACCAGCGCCGTGCGGCCTTGCAACAAGCGCTCCAGGGCCTCGTTGACCAGGCGCTCGCTCTCGGCATCCAGCGCGCTGGTGGCCTCATCTAACAACAAAATGCGCGGGTTGGCGAGAACCGCGCGTGCGATGGCGATGCGCTGGCGCTGGCCGCCGGAAAGTTTCACCCCGCGCGGTCCCACCGTGGTTTGATAGCCCTCGGGCATGGTGCTGATGAACTCGTGGGCGTTCGCGACCTGCGCCGCCGCTTCGATCTCTCCCTGCGTGGCACCCGGTTTGCCGTAGGCGATGTTTTCCGCGATACTGCCACCAAACAGCATCACCTCCTGCGGCACCACGGCCAGTTGTTTGCGGAGCTTCGAAATATCAAGGCCGGAAATTTCCTGACCATCAAAACGGATGCTGCCCGCTTCCGCCTCGTAAAAGCCTAACAGTAAAGAAAAGATCGTGCTCTTGCCACCACCGGACGATCCCACCAAGGCCACCCGCTGTCCGGGCTTCGCCTGAAACGTCACACCGCGCAGGATCTCCCGCTCGGGGCGCGAGGGATAGCGAAAGGTCACACCATCCATGCTCAGCTCGCCGCGGAATTCCTTGAGCACCGCACCACCTTGTCGCTCGGATGCAAGCGCCATGATCTCGCGCAAGCGCTCGCTCGCCCCATTCATCGCCGAGATTTGCGCCATGATTTCCGGAAACGCTCCAAGAGACGCCCCCACAAAAATGCTGAACAAGATGAACGAAGTGAACTGCAATTGCGTGATTTGATCGTTCGCCAGCATGCGCGCGCCCATCCAGACCACACCGGCGATGGTGCCAAACATCACAAAGATGATGAACGACAGGAAAAATCCCCGCGTCCTCGCCCCGCGCAAGGTGATGTCATAGAAGTTCTTCAGGCTCTTGCCATAGCGGTGCTGCTCATAGCTCTCATTGCCGTAGGATTTGACATCGGCGATGGCTTGGCAGACTTCTTCCACAACCGTGCTCGATTCCGATAGGGCATCCTGCGAGGCCTTGGAATGCGCCTTCACCCGTCGTCCGATCAAGGCCACCGCCAGCACGACAAGAGGAATGCAGGCCAACATCATCAGCGCGAGTTTCCATGAGGAATAAAACACCACCGCCAGACCGCCGATCAAGATCACCGTCTGCCGTGCCGCCTGCGGCACCGTGGTGATGAGCGTCTCCCGCACCACCGCGAGGTCCGATGAAATGCGATTGCTCAGAGCCCCCGTGCGTTGCTCCTGAAAAAACGATACAGGCAAAATAGTCAGATGATCGAACAGATCCTTGCGCATGTCGTTCAGGGCCGCCTCGCCGGAGCGGATGAATCCCTGCACACGCCAAAAGCCAATGAACGCTTGCAAGGCCAGCGCGCTCAACATCATGACGACAACCGAGTCGATTTTCCGCACGACTTGCTGCGCATCCACCCCGCGCCGCAGGGCATCAGCCGGATCGCCGATGAGGTCTTTCAAAAACCACGGAAACACCAGTGACAAAGCCGCCGTGAAAAACAACGCGACGAGCGACGGCAGGAAGATTCTCTTGTGGCGCGATAGATAATGCCACAACCAAACAAATCCCTCACTTTTCGCGCTCGCCATGCCGCAGTGAAAACGCCCGTTGCCGAATGGTCAAGCACACATGATCACTTCTCGCTGTAGGTCACCGTCGCAGTGGTCTTGCCACCGCTCGCTTGCACCATCACCGAAATTTCCTGCGTGGCGGATTTTTTCTCCAGCGTGACGGTTTCCACTCCATTGAGCGTCATCGAGCTGCTGCTGCCAGAGGAAGTGGACCACGATTCCCAGGATTTGTTGAAAAACTCCTTCACTTCTTCCGCCGTCAGCCCCGTGGTAAACACCACGACCCCGGCATTCTTGCCATTCACCACGTTGAGAAAACCGCCCGTGGATTTCGCATCCGGCGGCAATACCACCCAGGCCGGGACTTTGCTGAGATCCACCGCGCCGAAGGACACCGCTGACCCGTCGCTGGTTGTCACCGCGAATTTCCCATCGGCGATGTCCTGATAGGAAAAGGTCATCTCTTTGCCCGTCTTGTCCTCCTTGATGGTCATTTGCTTGGTCTCATCATTCGAGCTCACCACGGAGTAATCCGGATGAAAACCAATGATCATTTCCGCCGATTTACGCTCCGGATTGGCATTCATGTCATTCGAGAATTCCGTGACTGCTCTTTTGCACATACCAATCAGTAAAACGAAGATCACGACCCCGATCAAAAGCACGGAACCGCAGCCAATGCCCGCCCATGCCCAGCCAGATAATCCTTTTTTCGGCGCATTTTCTTGTGGAATCTGTTGTGTCATGCATGAGGATTACCAGATTCTCCGCGCTTTGCCCATTTTTTTCTGCCATCGGATGATGACTTCGTACACAATCGCCGCATGCCCTCACGCACTGGCATCCTGCTTCTCGTCTCCGGTCCCTCAGGATCAGGAAAAACCACGCTCTGCCGTCGCCTCGCCGATGACCAGGAAGCGCACTATTCCACCTCTTGCACCACCCGCCCCGCCCGCCCGGGCGAAGTCGATGGACACGATTACTTTTTCCTCAGCCGCGAGGCCTTCGATGCCAAAATCGCCGCAGGTGATTTTCTCGAACACGCCACCGTTCACGGCAATTCCTACGGCACGCTGAAATCCGAGGTGCTGCAATACATCGATCGGGGCATCGATGTGGTCATGGACATCGATGTGCAAGGCGCCGCTCAAGTGCGCGCTTGCACGGACCCGCAGATCCGCAATGCGCTCGTCGATCTCTTCGTCATGCCCGCCACCGATGAAGAACTCGCCGCCCGCCTCACCGGCCGCAAGACCGATAGCCCGGAAATCATCGCCCTGCGTCTCAAGAACGCCATCGAGGAAATGGCACACTGGCACAAATACCAATACCGCCTCATCTCCGCCACGCGTGAGGAAGACTATACCCGCTTCAGGTCACTGCTCATTGCCGAGCGCCTCCGTGTCGCCCGCATCATCCAATCGTCCACAAACCCTGCCCAGCCATGAACATCGTCCTCGGAATCTCCGGCTCCATCGCCGCATACAAAGCCGCCGATCTCGCCTCCCAACTGGTCAAGGCCGGTCACGAGGTGCATTGCCTCATGACGCGCAGCGCCTGTGAATTCATCACGCCGCTGACCCTGCAAACCATCACGCGCCAACCGGTGCTCGTCAGTCTCGAAGATGAAAAACAATCGTGGAAACCGGGCCACATCGAGCTCGCCGACAACGCGGACCTTTTTCTCGTAGCGCCCGCCACCGCCTCACTGATCGCCGAGTTCGCCCAGGGCCTCGCCCCGGATCCCCTCACCTCCACCTACCTCGCCCTCCCCCGCACCACGCCCGTCCTGATCGCTCCCGCCATGAACGGAAAAATGTGGCTCCATCCCGCCACCCAGCGCAACGTCGCCACCCTTCGCGCCGATGGCGTGACGTTCATCGATCCGGAATCCGGCGACCTCGCCTGCGGCTACCAAGGCATCGGCCGCCTCGCCGCCCTCGACACCATCCTAGCCGCCGTACACAACATCCCATGAACTTCCGCTTCACCGATTCCGAAATCCTGACGCTCGTCGAGCTGCTCTCGCTTGCCACCCTGGTCGCCGAGTGGAATCAAAACCCTGCCTTCCAGCACAAAATGGCTGCCATCAACAGCCTCGAAGATAAAATTTTCGAGCACCTGCTGCACGCCGGTTACACGAAGGTGGTGGAATTCAACGAAATCGAACAGCGCCACCAGGTCACCGATGAGTTTGAGAAAAACTCGTTTTTCATGCAATGCTACGATGAGTTCCGCCAGGAAAGTTTCTGGGAGGAACTTGTCATCCGTCTCGCCGACCGCGACCTCGCCCAGCGCATCGGCTTCGATGCCTGGAACGCCCTCACCGAGGAACAACGCCGCGCGCAAACCATCGAGCAGGAAAAACGCTACTGGATCGAACTCGAAAAACACGGTGTCGATCACCTGCGTGTCATTCATCCTCTGGGCCAAGGATAACATCTACGCCATGAAACGTCTGATCATTTTCCTCATCGCTCTCACCGCGCCACTGCCGGCGCAAAAGCCGTTAGAAACCTACGAGCGCTGCACCTTGGAAAAAACCGCATGGGCTGATGGCGATAGCTTTCTGATCAAACCACCCAACAGCGAGGCCATCAGTGTCCGGCTTTATGGGGCCGATTGCATCGAATGGCACGTGACCGACACCACCGATAGCCGCCGCCTGCGCGCCCAGCGGAGCTACTTTGGCATCACCCACGTCGATCCGGATCCGCAAAAAGCCGCCGCCATCGCCAAATCGTTTGGCGAAAAAGCCGCCCGATTCGTCGAGCAAGCCCTGCAAAAACCTTTCACCGTCCACACCGCAGGAGCGGATGCCCGCGGCGATGCGAATTTCCCGCGCGTGTATGCCTTCATCGTCACCGCGGAGGGCAAGGATCTGGCCCAGGAGTTGGTGAAAAACGGTCTCGCCCGCGCCTTTGGTGTCACCCGTGAAACCTACCACGCCCCCCCACTTGCGGGCAAAGAATACGCCGCCAATCTCAGCGATCTGGAGCTGCAGGCCGCCATGAACAAACTCGGCATCTGGTCGCTCACAAATTGGAAACAACTCCCCGAAGAACGCAAAAATGAACGCGACGAGGAAGCCAAAGACCGCATCGGCATCGATGACCCCAAGCACCTCGGCGGCAAAAAAATCAACCCGAACACCGCCACCCGCGGCGAACTCATGAGCCTCCCCGGCATCGGCGAAAAAAGCGCGAACGACATCATCGAAAACCGCCCCTACAAAACCCCCGCCGATCTGCTCAATGTCCCCGGCATCGGCCCCAAAACACTGGAAAAACTCCAGCACGCACTGGAGTTCTGAGAAGGCTTGACTTGTCAGCTTCCCGGATCGCGCGAAAGTCAGAACATCGTGTTATAGAATCTCATGGTGGATCGCCAATCTTTCCCGCTGGCATTTTGGCGGAGTCTGGGGCAGGGTTTGGACATTCACCGCATGAAGCGATCGATTTCAATAGCCTCCTTTTCCGCCATTTGTGCCGTGCTCGCGCTCGGGCCTTGTGTGGCAGCGGACCCCAAGAGCATGCCGCTTTCGGACACGGCTTTTCTCGAAAAGGAAACACCGTTTTTGCGCAGCGCGTTGGTGATCGGTGAGGCGAAACAACCAAATCGTGTACGACGGGGTGTGATCATTCCTCTCGGTCACGACCACTGGGCCTGCTTCGATCCTGATCTGCTGCGCTGGGCGGCGATCTGGCGCGCGGAGGCCGGGCAGGCGCCGCTGAGCTATGACACGATGGCCGCCATTTCCTATCCCGATGCCAAAGCCAAGGCGGAAAAACCACCGATGCTGCGCGGAACGGTAGGGCACGAGACAGCGGAAATCATGGGCCTTGCGTTAGGGAAAGATCCGGCATCCGACCCGCGCCCGCAGGTGCTCACCGATGGCAAAACGCGCGTCGGCCCCCTGCCGCCCGCGATGGGACGTTTTCACGGCATCGCGCTGCGCGGCAGCCAGGTGGTGGTCATCTATCAGATCGGTGACACCACCATCGAGGAATCTCTCCGTGCCGATGCGCAGGGAAACATCCAGCGCGCGCTTCGTATCGGCGCGCACCACCAGTCGCTGCGTTTTGCCCTGGGGAGCGATCGTTTCCAGACACGCAGCAGCGGCGCGGTCATTCGCGGCAACGTGGTGGATATCGCGGCCGCCCCCCAACCGCGTGAGTATCTGCTTTTCACCGCCGCGCAAGAGCCGAAGCCCGCGCTGGCTATCCCCGCGTCCGCTCCCGCCACGCCGGTATTTCCCAAGGCACTGACGTTGAAGAATCCGACGGCGAAAGTTGTGGCACCGTTTGCCCTGCGTGATTTCGGCTTCCCCGCGACGAAACGAGCGATCCGCCCTGTGGACATCGCGTTTTTCGCCAATGGCGATGCCATTCTGAGCACGCTCGATGGCGACATTTGGAAAATTTCCGGGCTCGATGCCGCGGAGTCGACCTGGCGACGAATCGCCACCGGTTTGTATGAACCCATGGCCGTGGCCATCGATGCCAAGCAGCGTTTGTTTGTGTTAGGCCGCGATCAAATCACCGAGCTGATCGACAGCAATGGCGATCATCACATCGATCTCTTCCGCTGCGCTTCCGATGCGTTTTTTCAAACCTTGCACACGCGGGATTTTTCCACCTCGCTGGCGATCGAGCGCGATGGCTCTTTCCTCATCGCCAAGGGCGGCATCGACAAAGAAGGCGGCAAGGGTTTCATCGAGCAGTCCACGCATCGCGGGGCGATTCTGCGCATTTCGCCGGATGGCCGCAGCATCGCATCCATCGCGCAGGGTCTGCGCATGCCCTTCGTGGGGCTGCGTCAGGACGGTGCCGTTTTCGCCTCGGATCAACAGGGAAATGAAATTCCCAGCACACCGATCCACCGGATTCTCACGGGGAAACCGCACCTTGGATTTTCACCCACGAATTTCGACAAAATCCCGCGCATCACCGAGCCGCTGCTGTATTACCCGTATCAAAGCAATCGCTCCGCAGCAGGCTTTGCGACCACTTCAGCGAAGGCGTTTCCCGAGCTGGGCGAGCTCTTCGTGCAAGTCTCGTGGAACGGCAGACTCTTCCCCATTCTCACACCAAAGAGTGGCCAGGCATTCTCGTGGATGCTCCCCTTGCAATTGGATTTCCCCTCGCTCAAGGCCGCCACGCATCCGCAATCCGGCAGGCTCTACGTCACCGGCATCGGCATTTCCGGCTACGTTCCCACCACGCCACAAACCATGGGCCTGGCATCGATCGAGACCGCCGCGACCTTTCCCGCGCCCGTGTCGTTGGAGGTGAGTCAACATGCCATCGTCGTGCAGTTTCATCGCGCGCTGCACGCGGATGAAAGCCTCACCCCCGCCAGCCTGCGTTTGTTCGATATCCAGCGCACGCGCAGCTATGGATCCGGGCATTTTTTGTGGAATAAGAAACCCGGCGAGCACCAGTTCCCGCCAAAATCATTCGCGCTGTCAGCGGACCGCCGCACCTTGCGCATCGAGTATCCCTTGCTGCGTCGGTCGGATGTCATGGATTTGCAACTGAACTTCACCTCACCGTCGCACACGTTTCCCCTCCATCTCTACAGCCGCCCGCATCACCTGCCAGCCGCAGATGCCCGGGATTTGCAACTTGTGTTAGAAATATCCGCCGCCGCGCTAGCGCCCGGCGATGCCACCACGGGAAAGACGATTTTCACCCGCTACGCCTGCAACGGCTGCCACTCTCTTGCGGGCGAAAAACTCACCGGGCCACCGCTGCAGGACGTCGCCACGCGTCACAATGCCACCACGCTGCGTCAATCCATCCTCGAACCCGCCGCAACAATCGCTCCGGGCTACCCGCCCTCGATGCCCTCCTTTCAGGGCGTCATTCCCGCCCAGGATCTGGAGCATTTGATCGCCTACTTGCTGACATTGAAAAAATAGTCTGCCCTCACCGGCGCCAATCGTCGAAAAATCCCCAGCCATTCTTGACCTGTCGCCCGTTCTGTGTAGTCTCGCCGTCCCATCATGAGCGCGGAATCGAAGAATTACAAGGACACCATCACATTGCCACAGACGCAGTTCCCCATGCGGGCGGATCTGGTGGAGAATGAGCCCAAGCGCCTCGCCGCCTGGGAGGCCCGTGATTTGTATCGCACCATTCTCGACCGCCGCATCGCGCAGAAAGCCCCGACGTTCATCCTCCACGACGGTCCACCGTTCGCCAATGGCGATGTCCACATGGGCACGGCGCTCAACAAAGTACTCAAGGATCTGGTGGTGAAATCCAAAACCATGGCGGGCTTCGCGGTACCTTTTGTGCCAGGGTGGGACTGCCACGGTCTGCCCATCGAGTTCAAGGTCGTCAAACAAGCCGCCGGACTCGAGGCCGGAGAAATCCGCCGCCGCTGCACGGAATTCGCCCTGAAATTCATCGATATCCAGCGCGCTTCGTTCCGCCGCTTGGGCGTGTTCGGCGATTGGCAGAATCCCTACCTGACGATGGCACCGAGCTACGAAGCCGACATCCTGCGCGTCTTCGCGAAAATGGTGGAGGACGGCCGAATTTACCAAAGCCGCAAGCCCGTGCAGTGGTCCTACGGCGCCCACACCGCTCTCGCCGAAGCGGAAGTGGAATACATGGACAAGGAAAGCCCCGCGATCTTTGTGAAATTCCCGCTCACCAATGGCTCGGGCGAATCGATGGTGATCTGGACCACCACTCCCTGGACCCTCCCCGCCAACCTCGGCATCGCCGTGCATCCGGATTTCACGTATGTGGTCGCGCGTTATGCCAAGGATGACTCAAACGAAACCTTGGTGATCGTGCGCGAATTGGTGGAAACCTTCCAACAAAAAACCGGCTATGTTCTGCAAGAAATCCTGCGCGAATGCAAAGGCCGCGAGCTGGAAGGTCTGGAGGCGAAACACCCGCTCATCGATCGCACTTCGCGTGTGATCCTGGCGACGTTTGTCACCACCGATACCGGCACCGGCGCGGTCCACATCGCCCCCGGTCACGGAGCCGACGACTACGTTGCCGGCATGCAGAACAAACTCGGCCTGCTCTCTCCCGTCGATGACAACGGCCATTTCACCGAGGAAGCGGAAATGCCCGAGTTGTTAGGAAAACACGTTTTCGCCAGCAACGAACCCATCATCGAGATGCTTGCTACCAATGGCGTGCTGTTGGGTCGCGAGGTATATCGCCACAGCTACCCGCATTGCTGGCGCTCGAAAACTCCGATCATCTTCCGCGCGGTGGAGCAATTTTTCATCTCGCTCGATGGCATCCGCGAGCGCGCGCTGCAGGCCATCGATGAAGTGCAATGGCTGCCCGCTTGGGGCCGCAATCGCATCTATGGCACTGTCGAATCCCGACCCGACTGGTGCATTTCCCGCCAGCGCACCTGGGGCGTGCCCTTGCCGGTGTTCTATCAGGAAGACGGCACGGTCATCCTCGATGCCGCACTCGCCCGCAAGGTCGCTGACCTCGTGGAAACCGAAGGCACGAATGTCTGGTTCGAAAAATCCGATGCCGAACTCGCTGCGTTGTTAGGCCTGCCCGCTGGCGTGAAAAAATGCCGCGACACGCTCGACGTGTGGATCGACAGCGGCTGCTCGCACGCCGCCGTTCTCGATCGCAATCCAGCGCTGCATGGCCCCGCCGACCTTTATCTCGAAGCCACCGACCAGCACCGCGGCTGGTTCCAGAGCTCGCTCATGCTCAGCGTCGCCTATCGCAACGCCGCGCCGTACAAGGCCGTGCTCACCCACGGATTCGTGGTCGATAAGGACAAGAAAAAACTCTCGAAATCCGAAGCCGAAAAAGCCGGCAAGCCCATCGATGCCGCACACTACTACAACAAGTACGGTGCCGACATCGTGCGCCTGTGGGTGAGCTCGGTGGACTGGCAGAGCGAGGTGCCATTCGGCGAAGAATTGTTCAAACAAGTCGCCGAGCCGTATCGCCGCCTGCGCAATACGCTGCGGATTCTGTTAGGCAACCTCGAAGGCTTTAACCCCGAAAAAGATGCCGTTTCCGCCGAGGAGATGCCGCTTTTCGACCGATGGATCATGGAGCGCCTGCACGCTGTTGTCGGCGAGTGCCGCAAGGCCTACGAAAACTTCGAGTTCCGCAAGGTCTTCAACGCGCTCAACCAATTCTGCACCGCCGACCTCAGCGCCGTTTACATCGATGTCACCAAGGACAGGATGTACTGCGATGCGCCCGATTCGTTGCGTCGTCGCGCCAGCCAAACCGCGATGTATGAGCTCTTCAGCGCGATCAGTCGCCTGCTCGCACCCATCCTCGCCTACACCGCCGATGAGGCATGGGAACACGCCACCTTCACCACCGGCAGCATCCACGAGCAGGATTTCCCCGAGCCCGATGCCCGCTATGCCGGCAGCACCGCCACGCCCGTGATGGATCGCTTGTTCGAGCTGCGCTATCTGATCCAGACCGCGATCGAGCCCTGCATCCAGGCCAAGGAGTTTTCGCGCAACAACGAAGCCGCCATCGTGCTGACTGTGCCGGAGAACGACCCTGCCCTCAGTGCCTTGCAAGACATCGAGGCCATGAAGGAAATCTTCATCATCGCCGAACTCGAAGTGCGCACCGGAGAAACGGCATCCGCCACCGCCCGCAAGACCGAGCTGCCGCTCTGCCCCCGCTGCCGCCGCCACGAGCCCCTCCTCGAAAGCGGCCTGTGCCAGCGCTGCGACGACGTCGTTTCCTAACTGCTTAGTAGATCATGAACCTCACCTTCCGCCAACTCGTCTGCTGGATCACGATTCCGCTCTACGTGCTTGATCAAATCAGCAAGTGGTGGATCGTGCTGACTTTCCCCGAGCCTGGCTACGGCGTGCGCGTGATCGAACTGAGCTCGTGGTTTCACATCATCCGCGTCCACAACCAAGGCGTCGCCTTCGGCATGGGCAACGGCACCTCCTGGGCACCCATCGTGTTTTTCTTCGTGCCGATGCTCGCCCTTTTCGGCATCCGCCATTTCTGGAAAAAAGGCATCTTCTCGAACAAGCCCTCGCGCATCGCCGTGAGCTTGTTGTTGGCAGGCATCTTCGGCAATTTCACCGACCGGCTTTTCCAAGGTTTCCAGTTGCAGGAGTATGCCGGAGAAAGTTTCTGGAAACGCCTCTCCGAAGGCTACGTGGTGGACTTCATCAGCATCTGGCTCCCCGGCTTCGATAAAATCATGCCTGCCAGCGGCGGATGGTGGCCCACTTTCAATGTCGCCGATTCCTGCATCTGCATCGCCGCCTCACTGCTTTTCATCTCCGGATTTTTTGAGGAAAAGAAGAAGTGACTTCCGCTTTCAATTCGGTCGGGATTGTCCGAACTCGATCGGACCTTGTTTCGTATGATCCCAGCCGAGGTTTTTGACTTTTTCTGAGCTCACTGGCGACTGTGACAAAAACACAACGAGGCGCAAACCGTCCGTGAAGTAGTTATCTCCCGTTAGATTTTGCTCCGGTTGGGACGGATAAACCGGTGCCGTGGCACGGCTGAAGCCGAAGTGGGAAATGCGGAAGCGGTAGAGAAGGCTTTCCAACACGAACTGACGCGATTCATCCACCATGGGATCGATGACATGAGTCGTCAGTGTCGGGGATTTGCTCGTGAGCCTGATGCCGATATCACGACTCACCTGCCCGATCCACACGGGTCGCGATTCCACGGTAAAGGGCGCGCGCCAAAGGCGCAGATGATTGCGCTGCGAAAGATTCGAGCGCGCCCGCTGGAATGCGACATCCTGCTTGCGACCAAACACATAAAGCGAGCTGACGGGAGCGGTGAGATACGGATTCCCCCGCAAGGCCGCGCTGATCATACGTCGCACCGTCGTGCCATCGATGCGATGCGTGAAAGACCAACCGCACTCGGACATCGAAGACATCATGAGCGGAGTCTCCCCTACGATCACGAGATTCAGAGGATCGCCATCAGCCGATGCCGCGGCGTTTTTCGTGGTGGCGGGAATTTTTTTCAATCGATCCCGCAACTGGGCCCGAGTGAGATTGGCAGTCTGTGAATGAGCCGCGACATCCATCCGCTCAAAATCGAAGTGTCCATCCGGCGTGCGCAGCGGGAAGCCGAAACGGCGTACGATGCCACTGCCATTCACCGTGATTTCCACGAATCGTCCACCCTCTTTTCGCGGCACCAGAACATGCCCCTCCAGAGTTTCTCTGGCTCCGATTCGCGCCCTCATGCTCAAATCCCGAAAGCGCTGCTGCATCGCGGAAAACCCGAAACCGCCATGGTGATAGCGGAATTCGTGAGCTGCCTCGTCCGCGGTGAAATAATCAGGATCAAGGTGGGCCGCCAGCATCCATTGCTCGGCGGACGTCTTATTGGCAACTCTCATCCACACCGCCTGAATCCCTTTCCCCGCGAGGTTCACTCCATACACAGAGCGCGCTTCCGCGTCCGTCAAGACCCGGGCACTGACCGCCACTCCTGAAACCGTTTTGGTTTGAACGGATGCCGATTCCTTCGAACCGATGCCCACCAGTTCGAGCGGATCTTCCAATCGCGACAGCACGGTCGATCGATCGCCCGACCGCATCGTCATGGAAGAGCAAGCCGGCAAAACAGCAAACAAACAACAGAAAAGCACGCTTTTGATCGAAAGGCGAATCCAAGGCTGGCAAACGAGCGGTCCCATCTGGCTCAGCAAACGATGGCAAAGATCATCAATCATGAGAAATGCAGCAACACCGTTTCGCATGCCAATAGATCCATAGAAAACAGGACCGTTTGGCAAGCGAAAGATGACCAATTGCCTAGGCGCTGCCCCATGTTCTAAGAAACAGTTTCGATAAAAATTGCAAAAAAGTCTTGCCAACACAGACAGGATTCGTATAGATTCCGCGCCCGCGCCGAGAGGCGCACCACACAATCGCGGGATGGAGCAGCCAGGTAGCTCGTCAGGCTCATAACCTGAAGGTCGTAGGTTCAAATCCTACTCCCGCAACCAATAAAAGCCGTTAATCCTCAAGGATCAGCGGCTTTTTCCTTTCTAAGCTGAGAGCAGGTGTGAACACCAAGTGTGAACACTTTCGTGCATGTTTGAAAATTTCGCCGTAGGTTCAAATCCTACTCCCGCAACCAATTTCTCTATTGGCTCATAATCCCGCTGAGCGGGATCAAAGGTTCAAATCCTACTCCCGCAACCAATAAAAGCCGTTCATCCTCAAGGATCATCGGCTTTTTCCTTTCCCGAGTCATAGCGTGTGTCAGCTCTTGATGTGAACAATGTTTTTGCACATCACCGTTTTATTATTCCGAGTTATACTGACGCGAAGAGTCACGCCGCTCTGCGGATCGGTCGATCGGAGAAGCCATTCGAAACGCTTGTCGTCATTTCGATTTGGTATTTTATCTTATTGCTGCTACTCTTTTCCCGATGACTGCACCCGAATGTCCTGACTGCCCCCAAGTGAAACCCGAACATGCGGTGGACCAAAAAGCCATTGAAGAGCAACTGCGCTATGAACTGGAGTTACCCGATCGCTCTTTTCTCTCCGGTCCGCGCTCGCGACTCTCGGATTTAGGAACCCTTTTCAAGGTCTCGCTCGACTTCATCCGCGCGTTCCGTGTGTTGCATTTCGTAGGACCTTGCGTGACCATCTTTGGCTCCGCTAGGACGCCGGAGGGAACTACCTACTACGAAATGGCTCGCGCCATGGGTGCCCGAATGGCAAAAATGGGATTCACGGTGATGACTGGTGGCGGTCCGGGCATCATGGAGGCGGGAAATCGCGGCGCCTTCGAGGCCGGTGGCCGCAGCGTGGGCGTGAATATCCAGTTGCCCTTTGAACAACACGGGAATCCCTATGTCGATCGCGAGGTCACCATGCGCTACTTTTTCACGCGCAAAACCGTGCTGGTGAAATACTCCTACGCCTTTGTGGTCATGCCGGGCGGAGCGGGCACGCTGGATGAAATGTTCGAGACCATGACACTGATCCAGACGGGTAAAGTCAGAAACTTTCCCATCGTTCTCATGGGCAAGGAGTATTGGGCACCGCTGATGGAAATGATCTACCGCATGGTCGACGAGGGCATGATCAGCCCGGAAGATCCGGATCTCATTTTTTTCACGGATGACGTCGAGGAGGCCGCCTTGCACATCCAGCGGCATGCCGTGCGGCAGTTTGCGCTGCGTCAGAAAATCATACCGAAGGGCATCAGTGTGCTGGGAGAGCGCGATCTCGTGCGCAAACCTTCTTAGAAAAACATTCCAAGCCAATGAAACGTCGCAACTTTCTCACTCGCTCGCTCCTTGCTGGTGGACTCGCCACTCAGTCGCTCGGCCTGGCTGCTCCCGCAAGTGACAGTGCAAGTATTTCTCCCGGCACGGCCTTCGGTGAGCCACTCATCGCCGGCCCCGATCCCGCCAACCTGGCCATCCTGCAACCCGTGCTCCGCCCCGCGAGTGGTTATGGGGAAATTTCCGTGAATGACGGCGCATGGCAGAAAATTTTGCCCGAGCACAAGGGAATGGTCGCGTTTGAGACCCACGTCTTGAAGTTTCTGTTACCGCCCCTCCCCGCCGGTGCCAAGCTACGCTACAAGGTGACCGTGTTTGCCGTGACGTATCAAAGCGCCTACAAAATCCAGCGAGGCCCGTTGGTGACATCGGGCGAGTATGTCGTGACCTGTCTCGATCCCGCGAAAAAAACCACGCAATTTGTCATGTGGAATGACACGCATGAGAATGCCAAAACGCTCGCTGCCTTGCATGAGAAAACGCGAAACATCAAACCGGATTTTTTGCTGTGGAATGGCGATCAGACCAATGACGTCTATGCCGCCGAAAAAATGGCGAACCAGTACATCTGCCCCGACGGCTTACCCATCGCGGCAACCTATCCCCTCGCCTACCTGCGCGGCAATCACGATGTGCGCGGTCCTGCCGCTCGGTTGGTGGAGAAATTCACTCACTCACCCGGCAATGATTTCACCCACGCCTTCCGCTCCGGTCCTGTCGCCTGCTTGACAATGGATACCGGCGAAGACAAACCCGATTCTCATCCCGTGTTCCAGGGCATGGTCCACTTCGAGGCGATGCGGGCGCGGCAAACCAAATGGCTCGCCTCTGTCATCGAGGAACCTTGGTTCCGCAGCGCTCCCTACAAGCTGCTCTTCTGCCACATCCCGCTGTGGTGGACGCAGGATGATCCGAATCGCGAATACTACAACTGCCACAAACCCTGTCGTGATGCCTGGCTGGATCTCCTGCTGAAAGCGGGCGTACAGCTTGTGGTCTCGGGTCACATCCACCAAACCGCACATCTTCCCGTCACCCCCGAGCGGCCCATCGCGCAATTGGTCGGCGGTGGTCCGCAGCCGGAACGCGCGACCTTGACGCACTTTGTGGCGGATGAAAAAAATCTCACCATCACCATGTCCACGCTGGACGACAAAGTCGTTCACCGTCTGACGATTGATCCCGCATGAAACCCGTCATCGAAATCTGCGTGGATCGCCTGGACTCGGTGCAGGTCTGCGCCGCGCATGGCGTGGACCGCATCGAACTTTGCGCAGCATTGAGCGAGGGCGGCATCACGCCCTCGATCGGATTCTTGCAGGCCGCCCGCAAGGTCTTTTCCGGAAAAATCATGATGATGATACGCCCGCGATGCGGTGATTTTTTTTACTCAGACGAAGAAATCGACATGATGAAAGCGGACATCCGCGCCGCCCGCGAAAACGGTGCGGATGGCGTGGTCTTCGGCTGTTTGCTGGCTTCGGGCGAGATCGATGCACCGCGCACGCAACAACTGCGGGATGCCGCGGCTGGCCTGGACGTGACTTTTCACCGGGCCTTTGATGTCACACCGGATCTGAGCCGCTCGCTGGAGACACTCATCTCCCTCGGCATCCCCCGCGTTCTCAGCAGCGGTGGCGAAGCGGATGTGTGGAAAGGGCTCAGCACCCTGAAACACCTGGTCGCGCAAGCTGCGGGCCGCATCACCATCTTGCCCGGTGGCGGCGTGGTGGCGGGTCGGGTCGAGGAACTGCTCTCCACCATCGGTGCGGGAGAAGCGCACCTTTCCGCGCGACACTCCATCGACAGCGCGATGGTTTTTGTTCGCCATGACATCCCCATGGGTGCTAGCGTTGTCGCATCCGAGTATGTTCACAAGGTCGCCGATCCCGCGCAACTCTCGCTGCTCACCCTTTCCTCTCACTCATGAAAATTTCCTTCACCGCAAGACTGCTCATTTACTGTGGCGTGCTGCTTTACGTGGCTCTTGATTTGTATGGCTTCGCCGGCCCACTGCGCAAGGCGATCAACCGCCGCAAATCCGATAGCCCCGAGTTCATCGAGGAAGCGAAAAAAAACGGCATCGCCGCGATGGTGCTGGGGCGTCCCGTCACCACGGCTCAGGTCGAGCGGGCCGCGCGCGAGCGCCTGTGGTTGGAAGGAAAATCCTGGAAGGACACCACTCCCGAGCAACGCACGCTGGTGCGTAAGGCGGTGCTTTTTGACCTGGTGGATCACCAGTTGATTCGTTCGAAAATCGCAGCGAACAAAGATGCCGCACGGGCCAGCGAAGAGGAAATCAGCGAGCGGATCAAGCAGTTGCTCGCACGATTTGTCTCGCGCACCGATATGGAGCAGTCGATGCAAGCCCAGGGCATCGCCAGTGAGGCGGAGCTGCGATTGCGCATGACGGCGATGATCGAGATGGAAAAATACATCGATCGCCAACTGCAACCTCTCCTGGAAGTCAGCGAGGATGAGGTGAAGGATTTTTATGAGAAATACCTAGAAGCCCTAGCCCTACCGGAAATGATTCAGGTGCGGCACGTCTTCTGGGCAACTCTCGGCAAGGAGAGCGAAGCGGTGAAATCACTCGCGGAACAGGCGCTGGCAGCCCTGCAGAAAAAAGAAAAAACCTTCGAACAACTCGCCAAAGAAAGCAGCGAGGACGAACGCAGCAAACTACAAGGAGGCCAACTCGGCTGGATTCGCAAGGACCGTTTGCCAGCTGATTTCACGGAGCCCTTGTTTGCCATGCAGAAAAATCAAGTCGCCGTTTTCCGCAGCAAGCTCGGCTGGCATTTGGCCGAGGTGCTCGATCGCAAGGCCGTGCAGCCGCGCACACTCGAAGCCTGCACAGAAGAAATCCGCCGCGCCTTGGCCGATCAAAAACGCCCGGAAGCATTGCAAAACATCCGCCTCGCGATTCGTCAGACCCACAAAGAACACATCCACACGTATCTGAGCGTCGTGGAAGCCATGCCGTAACGATGAGGCCAGGTGCGGCGTTAGCCCTTACCTACGCCGACTTGTTAGATGATTCATTGATTGCGATACTCATGGAATCCCAAGGCTTTGATTAGTTCATCTGCTAGCTTAGGAGGGTTCATTCTATCAATGCCCTTAGTTTCTAAAAATTCTAAATGGTCGCACGGATCGGTGCTGCCCACGCTTAAATGAGTGTAATTTTCAAAAACGCCTTCAGCTCTCGCCTTCTCTAACGCGGAAACACAACATTCAAACCTAGCATCACGCCGTGTCGGAAAGTTCTCTTTAACAGTATCGTAGTGGTTTCGAATTATTTTATTAGATGAGTCAAACAGTGTGTCATCACCTGACTGTTCCCACTCGACACTGATGTATCCAATTTCTTTGTAGTGTTCTTTCCTTTCATCAACCCAGTCTTCTGTGCAGGCAACGTGATATACACCGACCACATCATCGTCGGTGCAAAGAGCGTAACCCAAGAGCTTCTTTCCCGCATATTTGGAATCAATCTGAGCTTTGGTTGCCCGAATTGCTTCAAATATAGTATTTGTGAGGTCCTTGATTTGGCAGTCCATTTTCTTTATCTAACGATGAGCGCATGCACCACTACCAGCGAGAGCGCACGTCGATCACGGGGTTAGGGTTGTAGTCACGGTAAAGCATCGAAACAGGGCGGCTGGTAGTGGTTGTCATGACGCGGCTTGTTCGCTTTCTTCATTCACTAGGCGGTCGGCGAATTCAACAACTTTGGGAGCTAGACTCATACTACGTTTTATGTCATCGACGAATTCGCGAATGGAGTCCGCTGTGAAATACTGGTTCATCCCTGAAATGGAACAAACGAGTCCATCAGAATTGGGGCTGAGAGATGAAGCTTCCGCTACCAGTGCATCAAGTTCGTCTGAAATCGTCTGGACGTCATCCTTCGATACCGTCCCAGTGTAGCGGCTAAGATAAGCAGCGGTGTAAAGCGGCGAAAAGTAATACGCTCCGATGCCGCAGCAGTCCGGAACGCAAACTACCTGACATGCGTCCACCAGACATTTGGTGCGCTGACCAAGTGAGAGTTCTGAAGGAGTTTCCATTTCTTAGCGAATTGTATTTATTAGTTCAGGTAGCCATGATATGATACCCGCTGAAAATGGCAATCTTCTTTTTATGCGCTTTCAAAACAATTGATTTTCAACGACTTTCATGAATGATGGATTTTTCTCGGCATTTTGGGTTAATTGATAGTTAGGATGTATTTATCTAACAGTTATTTGGTGGAATTTTGATGGTTTTCTTGGCACTCGATTGCGATGGAGGGGGCGTTGTTGTTTTTCCGTTTTCTTTTGTAAAACATTTCCGAGGGAGCACAAGGAGTCGCGCACTTTCAGTGCTTGCGTTTGTGGGGGGCGTTTTCCCAGGGCCTTGCCGCTGGGCTAGCGTGTTTTGCACCGTTGGCGCGGGGAGAAAGATGGTGAACCGCGAAAGGCGCGAAATTTCGCGAAAAAAGGCGGAGTGGTTGGTTTTGAAGGTGAACCAGTTAAAAACCCGTTTCCCTGGACCCATACCCTGCCCTGATCAGGGCGCTGGTGGCGGCGTGTAGGTGGTGGAGCGGTAGTTGTTAAAAGAAACCGCATCCTGACTGCCGATTTGGGTGGTGACGTTCACCGACTTGCCATTGGCAAAGAGCGAGTTTGAGAGGCCGATCGTGTAGCTTTTCACGGCGCCGGGGGCGAGCGAGGAGACTGTGAGCTGGGTGACCCCGGAAGGCGTCGTGACCGTGACAGGCACATTGCTGAGCGTGGCCGTGCCTTGGTTTTGAATGTTCACCTGCACCTGTGCCACCGAGCCTGGCACGGGAGGCGTGATGAAATTCGAAGCAGCGGCGGCGTCCATGATGTTCGAGGTCTCACTTTGCAGGATGCGCCCGAGATTGACCGCGCCCGCTCCGGTATAGGTATCGTGCCCGGCGGCACCCGCTTCGTTGGTGTATTGATAAATCGCAGCCACAGCCTGCTGCGCGCTGAGGTTTTTCGCCGACATCACAGCGGCGACCGTTCCTGCCAGAATCGGCGCGGAGGCACTGGTGCCGGAAAAGGAGGTAACTCGATCGCCCGGATAGGCCGCCGTCACGCCCCACCCCGGTGCGGCCAAGGCCGCATTGGTCGCCTGATTGGAAAACAGCAGGTGATTGTTCTGCGCGTCCAGCCCCACGGCCGCGATCACGTTCGGATAGCCTGCGGGATAGGCAGACTGCGCATAGCCATCATTGCCGCTCGATGCGATGACGACGATGTTTTTGTTTTGCGCGTAGAGCACGGCATCACGCAGCATGACGCTGTCGCCATACGAACCCATCGAGATGGAAATGATTTGGTTGCCCGCATCGGCCGCCTGGACGATCGCCTGGGCGATTTTCCAGCTATCGGACGCGCCGCTGTCATCGGCCACGCGCCAGGAGGTAAGGCTCGCCCCCGGTGCCGCGCCCGGAACCGTGGCGCTGTTTCCGAGGATCAGTGAAGCCGCCGCCGTACCGTGACCATTCCAGTCGAGATAATTCTCCATGCCCGGCACGATGAAAACATTTTTCACATCGCCGTAGGCGGGATGCGGGACCACGCCCGTATCGAGAATGGCGATCTTCACGCCCTTGCCGAGCGTCAGATCCGCGGCGTTCAGGCCCAGCCATTCCCACAATTTGTTGCCAAGCGGAACCGCATCATCCTGCACCATGCCGCCGGTGGGGTTCGGGGTGTAGGCAGGGAAAATGAAACCCATTTCCTCGCTACCATCGAGCAAATCCGATAGATCGGAGGGATCGAGAAAGCTGATGCGCAGCGCGTGAAGCGCGTCCATGCGGTCCATGACGCGTACCCGGTCGCCCGCCCTTGCGAGAAATTTCGCCAGATCCTCTGCGGACGCAAAACGCAAGGTGCGTTGACCAGGCAGAGCTCCGTTCTGTATGGCATCTTCGTCCGGGCGGAAACCCGCCTTACGCGGCTTGGACGACGTGGTATTCCCCCACTCGCGCGCCACGAATGGTTCGCTGACCACCGCTTTGTCTTTCACTGGTGGCGCGACGTCATCCCACGGCGATCGTCCGAGCAACCAGCCCGCGGCAATCGCAGTGACAAGACCACCTGCCAACAAGAGATTTCGCGTATCCGTTTCCATATGCACTAAAGTAAAACTCCCACGACGCGGAATTGTCGCACAATTCGGCAAAGAAGCGAATCAGATTTTTTCACTCCCGCCGCTTGGCCGCTTGCCAGGCCTGCTCCATCTGCTCCAGCGTGGCGGCGTCCAGAGCCTTCCCCTCTTGTCGCAGCGCCTCTTCCATCGCGGCAAAACGATTTTCAAATTTCCGGTTCGCCTGCGCCATCACGACTTCCGGATCCAGCCCGCGGAAACGCGCCAGATTGACGAGACTGAAAAACACATCGCCCAGCTCTTCGGCAAACGTTTCCTCCGTGCCGCTCTCCATCTCTGCCTGCAGCTCCGCGATTTCCTCGTGGAGTTTTTCCATGACTCCCGTCTGATCCGGCCAGTCGAAGCCGACTTTCGCCGCTTTTTTCTGCAACTTTGCCGCGCGCAGCAACGCGGGCAGCCCCTTGCCCACGCCATGCAAATACGGCTGATGCTGATCGCCTTTTTCCGCGCGCTTGATGGCATCCCATTGCGCCAATAAGGCATCGGTGCCTTTCACCTCGGAGCTGCCATAGACATGCGGATGGCGATGCACAAGCTTGTCCGAGATCGCGGCGGCGATGTCATCGAACGTGAATTCCCCCCGCTCCCCGGCCAATTCCGCATGAAACACGACCTGCAATAACAAATCGCCCAGCTCCTCGCGCATGTGCACCACGTCACTGCTGCGGATGGCATCCACGCATTCATAGGCCTCCTCGATCAGATTGCTGATGAGCGATTCGTGTGTTTGCTCCGCATCCCAGGGACAACCACCGGGCGCTCGCAGCCGATGCATGATCGCCCGCAGTCGCTCCATTTGCCGCGCAGGCTCCTTGCAGTGCATCATCATGTCATCATCCATGACGCACGCTCGCAAAATTCCCCGCACGCCGCAAGGATAAGTGCATTTTTTCAATTGCAGTTTTTCCAGCATATCGTATCTTGTGCGTGTGGAACCTTCTTTGGAACAAAAACTTTCCCGACGCGAGCGGCAGGTGATGGACATTCTCTTCCGTCTCGGGCAGGCCTCGGCGCAAGAGGTCATGGACGAACTGCCGGACCCGCCCAGCTATTCGGCGATCCGCGCCTTGCTGGCGACACTGGAGCAGAAAAACCATGTCGTGCTGCACGGCAAGGATTCCCGCCGCTACATCTATCGCCCCGCCCTTGCCGAGACGAAGGCAAAACGCTCGGCCCTGAGCAATCTGCTCCATACCTTCTTCGAGGGACGCCCGGAAAAACTGGTGGCCTCCTTGTTGGATCCCAGCGATCAGAAATTGTCGAAAGAGGAAATCGCCCGCATCCGCCGGTTGATCGATGAAAACACCCCGCCCTCCTGAGTATGAACCCGCTGTTTCTCTACGCCTGCTTGTTTTCCCTGTGCGCGGTGGCGACGGTGATTCTGTTAGAGAAAAAACAAGTCACGGGCGGGCATCGCATCACCCGCTTCGCCCTCGTGCTGCTCCTGCTGATTCCGCTGCTGCTGCTATTGCCCAAATGGTATGTCCTGCCGAGTCATGCCTCCTACTACGCCTGGACCGAAGCCGCGAATGAATCGACACCCCGATGGCTGGCCGCGCTGTGGATTTCCGGCGCGCTGGTGTGTCTCGCGCGGTTGCTGTGGAGCGCGTGGCATTTGCACCGATGGAAAAAGAACTCCACGCTGATCGATGAACCATCGCTGCTGGCCCTTCTGCGCGAGTGCTGCGAACAACAGAAATTTTCCCGCAAGGTAAGCGTGCGCGAACTCCACCACGCCGGCGGACCGGCGGCCTATGGTTTTTTCCATCCGGTGATCTATCTGCCCGCCGATTGGCGCGAGTGGCCCGAGCCCACCTTGCGCGCGGTGCTGTTGCACGAGGTGGGCCATCACGTCAGCCGCGATCCGTTGTGGCGCTTGATTTCCCTGCTAGGTTCGTCGCTGCATTGGTATAACCCCTGCGTCCACTGGCTATCGCGACGCCTCGACTTGCAATCGGAAATCGTCTGCGATGCGCGTGTGATTCACAGCGGTTTCCGCAAGGACCACTACGCCCACATCCTCTGCGATCTCGCCAGCCACGCGCCGTATTCGGCAGTCGCGATGGCATCGCCCAGCGGTCTCGAGTGGCGCGTGCGACATCTCGGACGCACCACCTTTCCCCTCACCCGCTGGTGGTTGGTAGTGCTGTTGTCGGCATTGTTTCTCTGCGCCTTCTGCCTCTCCATTCTCCGCCCCGCCCGCGATCCCGGCACGCCCATCGCCCCCACGCAAGAGGACGCCACCCAGCGCCTCCAGGCGAATCCATTTCCGTTGGATTGAGCGGACATGGGCCAGGAAAACAACGTGGCTGCCTACAAGCGAGATAAGGATGCCCTTGCTGAGTCGTAATGAGTTTTCACTCAGCGTGCTCCAATGAAATCTTGTCCGATCGGAGTCATCAGAAAAAGTAGCCTCGCTAGGATTCGAACCTAAACAAACAGAATCAAAATCTGTTGTGCTACCGTTACACCACGAGGCTATGTGGTTGGTCCCGTTCGGGGCGGCAAAAATAGTCGAGCCGCCCACTTTGACAAGCACGATTTTCAAAAAAATGCATTTTTCCCGAACACCGTATCACTCGTGCTCGACCTTGGCTTTGAGATCGCCGATCGCCCACTGGATGCCGGCGAGATAGTGGCTGAGGATTTTATCGTTCCAGTAGATCTCGTGATTGTGGCCCAGCGAGCAATAGAACACGCGGCCTTTGCCATGTTGTCTCGCCCAGGCGACGCCGTAGTCGCCATCCTGGCGCTTCATGCCTCCGACCTTGCCCGACTTCTCGACGTTCAGGCGCAGGAGGATTTGCTGCTTTTTCGAGTTGTAGGGATCCTTGTGCTGATAGATTTCCTCTTTGAAATTCATGCTTTCGCCCTGAAACATGACCGCGAGCGGATGCTTTTCCTGACCCTTTTCCACATCGATCTGCACCTGTGTGCCCGCGTTCCAGGGATGGCCATCAAAGTAACCGCCGATCATGCGACCGTATTCCGGCATGTTGTAGAGGGTATCGGTGGCGGCGTGGATGCCGACGAAGCCTTTGCCCGATTCGATGAAATCCATGAGGCTCTTGCGCAGGCGCATGGTTTTTTCCGTGGCGGTTTTTTTCTCGTCGTCGCTCATGTTTTTCAGCACCGAGGGATGAGGCGAGAGCACATCCTGGGTGGTGCTGAGGAAACAAATGGCATCGAATTGCTGAATCGCCTGTGGCTCGAAATGGGCGAGGTCGTCCGAGACGATCGCTTCGAACGCACCGGTCTTTTTGCCCAGCTCGGTGAGGGCGACTTTGCCGGTGGCGATCGATGCGTGACGGAAGCCGGCGGTCGCCGAAAACACCAGCAGTTTGCGGGCTTTCTGCGGCTTGGCCCAGGCCTGCGCGGGAAGCGCGTTGGTGATTTTTTCCCATGAACCGGCGGGCGGAGCCTCGGCCTTGGGACTGTTCGATTGAAGAACGGCGAGTACCGACAACAAGGCCAGCGGAACGAGGATTTTTGTTTTCATGGGATGACGATTCTTACGCTCGATGAAATGCGTTTGTTTCAGGAGTTTATCGATCTGCAAGGGAAGACTTCTCGTGACTCGATGCCGAGATGCCTCAAACCTCCCCTTCAGGGTAGAGCTGGTGGAATTTGATCGCCTCGTAGCCGACGGTGAGCGCCGTGCCGTAGAGGGTCTCTTCGGTGACCGTGCGCGGAATTTGTGCGGCAGGGCGCGCCAGACCCATGACCAACTGGCCGTAGTTTTGCGCCCCGGCGCAATGTTGCAGCAGGTTGAGAGAAATGTGCGCGGCATCCAGATTGGGGAAAATCAACACGTCGGCGCTGTGACGCACCTTGCGGTCGGGCAGCTTGACTTCGGAGGCACGCGGATCGAGAGCCACGTCGGCCTGCAATTCGCCATCGATCTCCAATTCAAGATACTGCTCTTTCACCGCCACTTGTGCCAATGCCGTGGCAGCCGCCACCTTGCGCGCGGTGGGCGTCATGGAGGAGCCTTTGGTCGAGTGACTGAGCATCGCCACCATCGGCTTGCCGCCGAGGTAGTGCCGCGCCAGTTTCCCGGTCTCCACCGCCATGGAAGCCAGTTCCTTGATGTCGGGCTCGGGAATCAAACCGCAGTCCGCCAGAAATAACACGCCATCGCGACCGAAGTGCTCGAGATGCTCCGCCACCAGCACCATGGCACTGAAAACACGAGGCACGTCGGGCAGCGGTTTGATCGTTTGCAACAGCGCGCGGAACAAGCTGGCGGGCAGCGATTGGTTGCCGCCGATCAAGCCGTCGACCAGACCATACTGCACCATCATCGCGCCGAAATAGGCCGGGCGCACGACGATCTCCGTGCCATCGGCAATCTCGACGCCACGCGCGCGGCTGCTGCGTTCAAACATTTCCGCGAAGCGTGGCAGCTCACGGGATTTGCTGGGATCGAGCACGTTGACAAACTGGAGCGACACGTTGTTTTCCGCCGCCAGGGCGCGAATGCGCTCGCGATCGCCCAACAGAACGGGCAGCACCACTTCCTGCTCCACGAGGTGCTCCGCCACGCGCAGTACCCGCAAGTCTTCGCCTTCCGTGAACACGATCCGCTTGGGATGGTTGCGAAGTTTTTCTGCCAAGGAAGTGGTGAAAATGTTGGTCTTGTGGGAAAATTTCATCGTTTTTGATCTTGGCACTGGTCGCACCAACAGTTCCATGCTAGCAAATCCAATCGCTCCCGACAACCACAATCCATGCCTGCCGATTATCATACGCACACGCCTCTCTGTCTTCATGCCACCGGCACGCCTGAGGAATTCGTGGAGGCCGCCCTGCTGGCGGGCGTTTCCGAATATGGCATTTCCGACCACGCGCCGGCAGGCGAAGAATACTTCGATGACTGGCGCATGCTCTATGACAAGCTGCCGGAATACTGCGACTGGATCGCCCGCGCCCGTGCTCACGCGGCGGATCGACTGACGATACGCAGCGGTTTCGAATGCGATTGGCTGCCGGGCTGTGAATCATGGATCGAGCATCTGCGCGGCTTGCAGCCGTGGGATTATCTCATCGGCTCGGTGCATTACCTGGGCACCTGGGATTTCGATAACCCGAAATGGTTGGGTCGCTGGGCGGAGAGCGATGTGGAGGAGGTCTGGCATCTCTACTGGAAAGAATACGCCACCATGGCGGAATCGCAGCTCTTCGACATCCTCGGCCATCCGGATCTGGTGAAAAAATTCTGCCATCGGCCGAGCGGAGATCTGCGCCGTTTTTACGAACCCGCCATCGAGGCGATCGCGGTAAGCGGTTGCGCGATCGAACTCAACACCGCAGGCTGGCACAAGCCCTGCGCCGAAGCGTATCCGGCGGCGGACTTCCTCGACCTCGCCCGTGCGGCGGGCATCCCGCTGGTCATTTCCTCGGATGCGCATGCGCCGCAGGAAATCGGGCGCGATTTCGACAAAGCCATCGCTCTCGCCAAAGCCGCGGGCTACACGGAGACCACCTTGTTTGATCAAGGCCGCCGCCGCGCCGAGCCGCTGCCATGACTTATCTGGTGCCGACCACCTCGAAGGTGAAACCCTTCAGGTATTCCGTCTCGGGCAGATGCAGCATCACAGGATGGTCGCCGCGCTGGGTGTGCGTGGCGATGAGGCGCAGCGATTTTTTCGCGTCGTTGGCCGCTTCCGCGATGTTTTCCAAAAACATCCCGCGCGAGGCGTGGTGCGAGCAACAATAGGTCGAGAGGATGCCGCCTTTTTCCAACAACTTCAGCGCGCGCAGGTGGATTTCCTTGTAGCCGCGCATGGCATCGGTGAGGGTCTTTTTGTTACGCGTGAAAGACGGAGGATCGAGCACGATGAGATCGTAGTTCGGCTCGGCTTCCTTGAGGAAATCGAACACGTTAGCCTCGATGACTTCGATCGCCACCTCATTGCGCTTCGCATTGGCGCGGGTGGAGTCACAGGCGCTGGCGGAAATGTCCACGGCCGTCACGGCAGCGGCACCGGCCTTGGCGCAGGCGAGCGCGAAGCCGCCCTGGTTGGTGAAGCAGTCGAGCACACGCTTGCCCTTCGCGAAACGCGCGAGCTCGCCATGGGCTTGCAACTGATCGAGATAGAGGCCGGTTTTTTGCCCATCGAGCAGGTCGACTTCGTATTCGATGCCATTCGCGCTGACGGCAAAGACGCCGGGATTTTCGCCGTGAAAGAGCGTGACTTCCAGTTCCAGTCCCTCGGCGCGGCGGATGGGCGAGTCATTGCGCAGCACGATGGAGTGCGGCGCGAGCACGTCGATGAGCGCCTGCTTGATGATGTCCTTGCGTTGATCCATCGCCAGGGTCAGCGTCTGCATCACCAGATGGTCGCCGTAGCGATCGACGATCAGGCCCGGAATGCCATCGGACTCAGACCACACCATGCGGCACAGTCGGGCATCCAGCGGCAGGCTTTCGCGGTAGCTGACGGCTTGCTGGATGCGGCGGGTGAAAAATTCCAGATCCAGATCCTGGCGGCGGCGGGAGAAGCGCCGGGCGATGATTTGCGAATGCGGATTGAAGATCGCCGTGCCGAGCGGGCGGTCGCGGAAATCCTTCAGTGTGATCACGTCCCCGGGCTGGGGATCGCCGAAGGATTTTTTGACTTCTGTGGCGTAAACCCAGTCGTGTCCGTGGAAAATGCGTGCCCGTGGGGCGATGATGAGTCCTGCCATAATGATTGATTTGGAAAAAAGCGAAAGATTGTTCTTGATGCGGGGGGGCGGGAACTGTAGCAAAGCGCACAGCTATGGGCCAACAAATTAAAAAAGTAATCAAACGTCGTCGCCGCAAGGACTACCTGCGTCGCAAAAATGAGCAAGCGAAACTCGGTGGTACGGTGAAAAAAGCCAGTGTTGTCAAGAAAGCGCCCGCTGACGCCGCTGACAAACCAGCGAAGAAAGCTCCTGCGAAAAAGGCAGCGAAGAAAGCTCCTGCGAAGAAAGCCGCCAAGGCCGTCGCCGAAGCTCCTGCGGAAACGGCTGCCGAAGAAAGCGCCGAGTCTTGATCGACAAGCACTTTTCCTTTACAAACAAGCGATCTTCCCTTCTGGTGGAGATCGCTTTTTTCTTGGAAGCCTTTCTCGCATGGACTCGCTCGTTCTCGATTTCTCCTCACTCTGGTGGTATGCGCCTGTCATCGCGCTGGGGGCCTGCGTTGGCTCGTTTCTCAATGTGGTCATCTATCGCCTGCCGCTGGGCCTATCGGTAAATCAGCCCAAGCGCTCCTTTTGCCCGCTCTGTCGCAAGGACATCGCCTGGTGGCACAATATTCCCTTGCTCTCGTGGCTGTTGCTGCGCGGGCGCTGTGCCTCGTGCGCGGCGCCGATTCCTTTCCGCTACTGGCTGGTGGAAATGCTCACCGCCCTGCTTTTCGCCGCATGCTGGCATCAGCAAAGCGCGAACGCCGCGCCGATGCTGTTTGTCTTCATCGCCTTATTGGTCGCCATCACCTTCATCGATGCCGAGCACCAGATCATTCCGCTGGTGCTGACCACCCTGGGCTCGGTCGCGGCCCTGTTGTTTTCCTGTTTCCACAGCGATCTGTTGCACTTGGCTGACCTGCCGATGGACCCAGCGCCCTGGTGGCACGGTCTGCGCGACTCCGCGCTCGGCTGGGTGCTGGGATTTTTCGGCCTGTGGACGGTAGTTTTGTTAGGCAAACTCGCTTTCGGCAAAAAAGTCATCGCGTTTCCCGAGGCCACCGCCTGGGAAGTGGTGGATGCCGCGACGGACGAGGACCCCTTGCTGTTCCGCTGCGATGGCAACGACATCCCGTGGTATGATCTGTTCTATCGCAAAAGCGACAGGCTCATTCTCGACTGCACGGAAATTTTCGTCGATCAGAAACCGGCAGGTTCCGGCACCTTGCTCATCCGCGGCGAGGAAATCACGCTACCTGATGGCAACACGGTGGCCCTGGAGAAAATCAAATCACTCTCCGGCAAAACCACACGGGCGACCATCCCGCGCGAAGCCATGGGCATGGGCGATCCTCATTTGCTCGGCATGATCGGCGCCTTGCTCGGCGGTCCGGCGGTCATTTTCACGGTTTCCGCCTCAGCCGTTTACGCGATCGGCGCCGCAGTGCTCGGTCGTGTCGGCTTCGGCAAGCCCCTGCCCTACGGACCATTCCTCGCTCTGGGAGCCGTCACGTGGTTGTTCGGCGGTTGGCGTTTGTGGCAGGCTTACACGTCCTGGGCGCAGGGCTATTGATCGTTTCGCTTGCGCCAACGAAGCGGAAGCCAGTTCGGTGTGCGCTGACGATAGGCCAGCCATGATTCGCCGAAACGCTGCGTGAGATCCATGCTCTCCGACCAACGGGCGATACCGATCGAATACACCCATGTGCTCAGAGCGGCGATGCACAGGCCCGTATGGGAGAGAAACCAGGCGACGACCAACATCGCCAGCAAGATCGAGGTTTGCATCGGATTGGCCATCCAGCGGTAAATGCCCACCGTCACCAGCCGTTGCGGAGGATCAAACGGAATCGGCGTCCCCTGTCCCACGGTGCCAAACAACACCACCGCCCAGACTCCGGGCAATAATGCCAAAAGCAACACCACCACAAAAACGATCCATCGTTTTTCCGAAAGCACGGGCAGGGATTCCAGAGTGCTTGCGGGCAGCACCCACAGGACCAACAAAGCAAAGGCGAACGAGATCATCAGCCCACGGCAGAGCGGAAGGATCGAGTGCCGCGTCAGTTGATGCAGGAGGATGCCGGGCATCAGCACGAGACCGCACATCAACCCTTCCCCGAGCCACCACTGTTTCGATAAATGCAAGACCGGCGCCAATCGCGGCATTCCGACGAGATCAATCGTCAAGGCCATCGCCACCACCAGCATCCCGGCCATGATTTTCCCCGTGTGCGGAACGAGGCACTCATACAGCAACGGCATGACCGCGCCCCACCACACCACCCATCCCAAATGAAAAGCCAATGGCATGTCCAAGACCCACCAGCGCGTACCGCCATAGCTCCAGAATCCCAGCTTCTGGCAGAAAAAATCCACCACAGGCACCATCGCCGCCTGCCAGGTCAGCGCGAAGAGTAAAGCCACCGGATGCCTCGCTTCCTCGCGCGACAGCGCCAGCAGCAGCGCCGCACAAAGGATAGGCACATACAGCACGCCACACTGCAGGATCCATTCGTGCGACATCATCGGTCTCCGAACGTCTGCTCCAGAAAATACTCCCCCGCCAGACGCACTCCATACCGCTGCACCGGACCGAAATACCATGCCGGATCCAACAGACGCCGATACGACATGCGCAAGCGGACTTTTGTCATGCCATCGCTTTGCTCCTCCAGAAACCATTCCGCTTGCTCCCACTCCATCCAATGCGAGATATGACTGCCATCAGTGATTTTTTGCACCACGTAGTGCCCGGCCTCCGCTTGCGTCACCTGCGCCAGCAGCGAACCGGGTTTCCCCTCTCCGCCCGCAAAGTCGATCTGCCAGCGGTCGCCCACTTGCAAGCCATCGCCCTGGATGCGTTGCGGATAGGGAAAGCCCATTTTCAGATAGGTCGGCAGTTCCCACCAATCGAAACTCGGCCCCCGCGCCAAAGCCGCGGTCGTTTCCTCCAACGTGCCCGTGTGAACATAACTCACCTCGATCACTTCATCGCGATTGAAGGAAAACCGCTCGTTGATCCCTTCCAGACTGCATAGCAAAATCACTCCCACGACCGCGCAATGAAAACGCGAGATGTGATTTTTCGCCCGCGCCTTGTCCGCAAAGATGCCAATGATGAAACCGATGGAATAGAAAAACGGTGCCGCCATCAGGATGCAAATAAAACCCTCGATCAACAAAATCGCGAGCATCAGCAAAAACAAGGTGATGCCTTTCATGATCGAGCCCGTGATCGTTTTTGTCGGCGGTGCCGCGCACAGGAGCAACGCCAGCACGGTCGGCAAGCCGATGAACATCAGGGCCGTTTGCTCTTTCTCGGTAAACACCAAAAGGCGATACAATACGGAGCTGATGGCAAAAAAAGCCACCACCGCCGTGGCCCGCTTCCAGCGCCAACGCGATTTTTCCTCGGGCGGATTCGTATCAGCGGGCTTCTCACGATGCATTGGTTCACTCATGGCGAATTCATTATTTTCAGAAAGTTGTGAAAATTGCAAACGTAATTTTCGCTAGGGGTTAAAGGAGAGTCATCAACATGATAAAAAAGCATTTCACAAAGCGTAATAGTCCGCTAAAGTGAAATCCATGAGCGCACCTGATGACACCATAGCCTATTGCCACGCATGTGGGACGGCGATGGATGTCAGCAATGTCGCTCCCTTCAGCAATGTCGAATGCCCCGAGTGCCAGAAACACACACGCGTCAAACGCGAGTTCGGTCCCTACACTTTGCTGCGACGTCACGCCATCGGCGGGATGAGCATGGTGTTCGTCGGTCACGACAACACGCTCGACCGCGAGGTCGCGCTGAAAATTCTCAGCGAAGACTACAGCGCCGATGAAAAACGCATTTCCTCCTTCGAAGAAGAAGCGCGTATCACCGCCGCCATTTCCCACCCGCATGTGGTGCGCGTGTTCAAGACGGGCAAGGCGTTCGGACGCTTTTACATCGCCATGGAGCTCGTCGCCGGCGGACACCTGGAACACCAGATCCGTGAGCGTGGCGCGCTGCCTGAGGCCGAAGCGCTGCGACTTGCCATCGAGGTGGCGGAAGGTCTGCGCGCCGCTCACTCCGCCGGCCTGATCCACCGCGATATCAAGCCGGGGAATATTCTGTTAGATTCGGCGGGCAGTGCCAAGATCGTGGACTTCGGCCTCGCGCTGATGACAAAAGGAGGCGTGGCCACTCCGGATGAATTGTGGGCCACTCCCTTCTACGTGCCACCCGAAACCATCGATGGCCTTGAAGAAGACTATCGTGCGGACGTTTATGCCTTCGGTGCCACCTTCTATCATGTGCTGGCGGGCAAGCCTCCCTGCACGGAAGAGAGCATGGTCACCACCCAGTTGCGCGAAGCAAAAAAACACATCGTGCCGCTGAGCATGGCCGCGCCAAAACTGGCGATGGAAACGGCGGCCGTGATCGAGTGCGCCATGGCCTACGATCCCACCGCGCGTTTCAGCTCCTATGATGAATTGATCGAATCGCTGCAGACCGCGCTGGTCGTCGTGAATGCTCGCGACAAAAACATCCGCAATGGAGTCAAACCAGCAGCGCGCCCACCCGTGGCCGTGGCCATTACCGCCGCCGACCGGCGCCGCAAGGCAAAACAGGAAAAACAGCGTAAAATCGTTACCGCGTTTGTGATCCTGGGGATATGTGCCGTCGGCATCTGGGCTGCGATGAGCTTTGCAGGCAAGAAAAACCAGAACCCCGATCCCGTCACCAACAATGATCCAAGCGGTTCAAACAACACGCCCATCGTATCCGACCAATCCGGCGTGGAAATCGGCGCTCTCTATCAAAAAGCCCGGAAAGATCAGGAGAACGGAAACTACGATGCCGCGCACCTGAGTTTTGTGCAACTGCGCGACAACCCGAAGGTGCAGGAGCCGACACGCTCGTGGTGCGGTTTCGAAGCGATGATGTCTTCCTGGCTCAATGGCAATTCGCAAGCCGCACGTGATGATGCCAAAGCCCTCGCGAATCATCTCTCCAGCGGTTCCGCCCCGGACAACATGCGTCGCAGACTCGCACCGCTGCTGCAACAACTTCAGGATCTCCCGCCCATCCTCAAACCGATCGTTTCCGATAAACCAGACACCGATCTGGTGTATCTCATGGCCTGCATGGCCAGCGCGTGCAAAAACTGGGAGCAAGGGAAAATCGAAGACTCCCTGCCCTTGTTCGACACCGTCAGCAAGGTCCCTCTCAAAGATGAGAACTCGCTCATCGGCCTCTATCAGGGCAAAGCCAAAGACTACCTCAAGGATGCCGCGACCCTGAAGGCCAACTACCCCAATCCCCTACCCGCGAGCGCCTCCGTGTGCCGCGACAAGGCCAAGGCGCTTGATGACATCGCCAGCGCGCTCGCCACCAAAGGACGCGCGAAGTTCAACATCCGCGTCTGGCAGGTGCAACTCGAGCGCCAAGCCAAGCGGCTCGAAGATGCCAAAACCGGAGCGCCCAACGCGGCGGCCAATGGCGCCACTCTCGCGCAAAATCTCGCACAAATCCTCAAGCTCTGTGGCAGTTACCGCTACCTGGAAGCCGTGGAACTCACCAAAAAATCAAGCGCCGCCAATGCCGCGGAAGAAAGCAAACGGATCGCATTTCTCGGTCTATGCGAGGGCGCGGGATTGTTCCTTTCCGATCTGGAAAATGATGCGAAAAAAACGCCCCTCACCGTCAGCCTGCAATCCAAGGATGGCCGCTCCTTCAGCCAGGTGATCGGTGCGGGCGAGGGCATGGTGACTCTTTTCAACGGCCAATCCGAAGCCTCGCTGCCATGGGTGCAGCTCAAAGCGACCGACATCATCGCCATCTATCGCGAAGCCATCAAACGCAGCCCCGCCGATCCACGCATCAACCTCCGCCACGAAAATGCCATTTGTTTCCAATGGCTGAGTGGCGAAAAAGACGCCGCACAAGCCGCCGCTGCCAAGCTCGGAGAAAGCTCGCCCTCGTTCAAAAAACGCTGGAGCACCTGGATGACGGCTCTGCAAACACCCTGAGACCATCAGGTTCCTGCTTTACTTCGACCTAGCTTGATCGGCGAGGCGCTGACTGATTTCGCGGAGTTCTTCGACAGGAATGGCAAAACTTTCCGCACGATTCGCACGGGCGATGTTCATGCCGACGCACTTGCCATCGAGATCGACCAACGGCCCGCCCACCGTCTTGCTGCTACCCTGCACATCGTGTTGCAGCACGCGGGGAAATCCGCTGCGGCGATTGGACACATCGCCACTCATCTGATCATTGCGCGATGCTTCTTTGCCAAAGGTATCGGCCCGCCCCTGAAGCTCGACCGTCACTTTCTGTTGTTTGCCTTTGCGATCGTATGTGACTTCGATTTTTTCCCCAATCTTGCGATCCTTCATGAACTCCACCAGATCGTCGCGCTTCTTGAGAGCGGTGTCGTTGAGCTTGAGAATTTTATCGTCCTTGCGAATGCCCGCTTTGAAGGCGCCGCTGATCTCCGGCACTTCCCCAGCGATGATGGCACCTTTTTGCTCGATGATTTCAATGCCCAGCACCGCACCACCTTCCGCCGGAATCTCGCGCGAAGGAGCACTGATGATGCCGATCATCGGACGGCGTTCCGAGCGGCTCGTCGCGCCATTCGCAATCACCCAGGTGCCTTCATCTGCCTTGCTGTTTTCCGCAAAGACCACAGGTTTCAGGCCCGTGGCGGATATTTTCAACAAACATACATCCCACTGGGTATCGCCGCTCACGAGCTTCACCTCCTCATACAATTGATCATCGATCCTCACCTTGAGTTCCTTGGCGCTTTTCAGTTCGCTCCATTTGCTAACGAGGTAACCGTCATCGGTGATGACAATGGCATAGGCGATTTCCTTGCGGCCGTCATAGACCACCGCGCTGAACTCCTGCAAGGACTGCCGGGCCCGCTCGACCACACCATGCATGAGGGTTCCGTTGGTGCGGAACTCGGACTCCAGGGTCTCGTTGCCCGCCACCAGCACACAGCTGGCAGCCAAGAGAGCGATCGATAAATGCCATTTCATGATTATTGTAAAAAGATCAGCGTTCCGCCAGTCGCACGGTGATTTCCATTTCCTTGCCATCGCGCAGGAGCATGATCACCAGTTTGTCATCGGCGGCTTTTTCTTTGAGAAGTTTTTGCATGTCGTCCTTGTTGTTCATGTCCTTGCCATCGATTTTCAGGATGACATCTCCCTCCTTGATCCCGGCGGTTTCCGCCGGTGACTCACGGCCGATCTTGGTGACTCGCAGTTTTCCGTCCGCACCATCCTCCGAGCCGATGCCGAGAAAGCCCGTGCCTTTTTTCGGCTTCTTCGCAAACGGCCCCTCGCCCAGGAACTGGCCTTGCAGCATATCGTCCCAATGACGCAGGAACTCGCGAATCGGCACATGCATGTTCTGCTGGAGATTCGCCCCCACGCGCGAATGGATCCCGATCAAGCGACCGCTCATGTCAAACAATGGTCCTCCGGAATCGCCGCCGATGAGAGTGCAATCACTCTGCACGGTAGAGTCCGCGACCTTGACGAGGCGCCCGATTCTCACACCCGCGCCGCGGCTTTTGTCATAGCCACCGGAGTGACCGAGGGAAAACACCCAGTCGCCCAGCTTCGAAAGATCCGAGCGATCCACCTCGACATAGGGATAGGTGCCTTTGTCGATGATCTTCGCCATCGCGCAGTCCGTATCGGAACTGAGGCCCAGCGACTCGCACTTCACCTTGCGCCCATCGCCAAGGATCGCGGTGATTTCCTTGCCCACACCGCCTGTGACGTGGGCAGCCGTAAGAATCAGGCCATCGGCGGAAATGATCACGCCACTGCCGGATCCCTGCCCCAGTTCCAGGCAGACCGTCGCTTTGCGCGCCGTGGCAAGCGAGCCTTTCAACGCCGACTCAATCGCGCGCATGTCCTCCGTGTTGGCGGGAGCCTTTTTGTCATTGATGCTCAATCGCTTGGGATCTTGCGAAAAGCCCATTGTGACCAAGCCCAAAAAAAGCAACACCAAGCGCACGTTCATATTCGTTTTCTTTAGCGAACCTAGCACGCGCTTTTGCCTATGACAAGCATGTCTTTTCGAAATCCATCGCACGCGCCGATCTTTCATTTGACAGCGCCGGGATCTCGGGCAAAGTGAGTGCATGTTCCGCAAACTTCTGCTTTTCTTCCTTGCTCCCGCCCTTGCGTGCTGTGAACCTGACGCCGCCATGAAAGACGATGCCGCTCCTGCCGAAAAACCCAAGGTGCCCGAGGGTGCCGAAGTCATCACACTCGGTGCCGGCTGCTTCTGGTGCATCGAGGCCGCCTACCGCCAGCTCGACGGGGTCTACTCGGCCACCTCGGGCTACATGGGCGGCACGGTTGCCAATCCCACCTACGAACAAATTTGCTCCAAGACCACCGGCCATGCCGAGGTCGTGCAGGTGGTGTTCGATCCGAAAAAAGTCACCGCCGAGCGCGTCCTCGCCTGGTTTTGGGATCTGCACGACCCCACCACACTCAATCGCCAGGGAAACGACGAGGGCCCGCAGTATCGCTCCGCGATTTTCTATCACAGCGATGCCCAGAAAACCCTTGCCGAGGCCTCGAAAAAAGCCGCTCAGGCGAATTTCGATAAACCCATCGTCACGGAAATCACCGCCGCCGCCACCTTTTACCCTGCCGAAAAATACCATCAGAACTACTACGAGCAGAACAAATCGAAAAATCCGTACTGCAAGTATGTGATCGAGCCAAAGCTCAAAAAGCTCAAGCTGAAACACTAATTCGCGCCTCACAGGAATTCCGGATTGCCTATCGGTCTCGCCATTCTACACTGCGCCCGTGCCAGCTTATTCAGAAAAAATCCAAGTCATCGATTCCCACACCGGAGGTGAACCGACCCGCGTCGTCATAGCGGGCATCCCCGATCTCGGCGGCGGTTCGATGGCGGAGCAATCGCAGATATTCCGCGAAAAATTCGATTGGCTGCGCAGCAGTGTCGCGAACGAACCGCGCGGTCACGATGCCATGGTCGGTGCTTTGCTGCTTCCGCCGCAAGATCCGGCCAATCTCTGTGGCGTGATTTTTTTCAACAACGCCAGCACTCTTCCGATGTGCATTCACGGCACGATCGGTCTCGCGGAGACTCTCGTCCACATGGGGAAAATTTCCGGTGGCTCGCACCCGATCGAAACTCCTGCCGGTCTGGTCACGATCACGGTCCATGACGATCGCACGGTCAGCGTCGCGAACGTCCCCTGCTACCGCGAACGCGCGGCGGTCACCGTAGAAGTTCCCGGCTATGGTCCCATCACGGGCGACATCGCCTGGGGCGGCAATTGGTTTTTCCTCATCCAGGATCAGGGTCCTGCGATCAAGCGCGAGAACATTCCCGCACTTCAAACCTTCGCCACTGCCGTGAAAAACGCCCTCGCTGCCCACCAGATCACGGCGGAGAATGGCGATGAGATCGATCACGTGGAATGCTTCGGCCCACCCACCGATCCGACCAAGGCCGACTCGAAAAATTTCGTGCTCTGCCCCGGCAACGCCTATGATCGCTCCCCCTGCGGCACCGGGACCAGCGCGAAGCTCGCCTGCCTGTTTGCCGATGGGAAAATCCAGTCCGGTCAGGTCTGGCGACAAGCCGGCATTCTCGACTCGGTCTTTTCCGGCACCGTCGCGGCGCTCGATGACAAGCTGGTCATCCCCACCGTGTCCGGTCGAGCCTGGATCATCGGCGAATCCACCTACTTTTTTGATGAAAGCGATCCGTTTCGCCTGGGCATCCCCTCATCGATGTAAGCCCTGAGAGTTAACTGCGCTACAAGTGCGTACTGTGTTTTTCTCGAAATTGGTGTTTCCTTTTTTGCAGAATTGTATCACCGTCCGCGCATGCCATCTTCTAACGCAACGATTTTCCAAGGCACCATCCCCGCACTCATGACGCCCTGTTTCGAAAACGGGGAAATCAATTACGATGCCCTCGTCGCCACCGGGCAGCATCTCATGGAGCAAGGCATGCGCGGTGTGGTCTATTGCGGTTCCATGGGCGACTGGCCGCTGCTCACCGACGAACAGCGCATGCGCGGCGTGGAGCTCTTGGTCAAAGCCGGCATCCCCACCGTGGTCGGCACGGGTGCCCAAAATGGTCGCGCCGCCGCCGCGCTCGCCGCGCACGCACGCGAGGTGGGTGCCCAAGGGTTGATGGTGATTCCCCGCGTCCTGTCGCGCGGCCTTTCCCCTACGGCCCAGCGCCATCATTTCAGCGAAATCCTCAAAGCCGGCGGCGATCTCCCCGCCGTTATTTACAACTCGCCTTATTACGGATTTGAAACCAAGGCCGACTTGTTCTTCTCCCTGCGTGCCGAGTTTCCCTCGCTGGTCGGCTTCAAGGAATTCGGCGGTGCCAAATCTCTCAGCTACGCCGCTGAACACATCACCAGCCAGGACCCTTCGGTCATCCTGATGGCGGGCGTGGACACGCAGGTCTATCACGGTTTCGTCAATTGCGGTGCCACCGGTGCCATCACTGGCGTCGGCAATGCCCTGCCCAAGGAAATTCTCCGCTATGTGGAGCTCTGCGAGCTGGCTGCCAAAGGCGACTTGCAAGCACGCCGCTATGCGCTCGAGCTTTCGGAGGCACTCACCGTCCTCTCCACCTTCGACGAAGGTCCCGATCTGGTGCTTTTCTACAAAGAACTGATGGTCCTCGAAGGCCACGATGCCTATCGCTATCAGATCAATTCCTACGACCAACTCAGCGCCAGCCAGCGCATGTACCTGCACCAACAACACGCGCTCTTCCGCGCCTGGTGGGCCGCTTGGGAGGGGAAATAACGGACCGCGGACTTTAGTCCGCTTCTTGCAGTTGCGCAATACGCATTCCCTTCTATGGTAACGCGTCTTCGCTCCCATCATGCCAGACTCCCAAAAATTCTCAACCATCATCATCGGCGCCGGACTCGCCGGACTTGCCTGTGCTCGCCGTTTGCAGGACGCGGGAAAAACGTTTGTGTTGCTCGAAGCTGCCGACCGTGTCGGCGGCCGTGTCGCTACCGACATGCAGGATGGTTACCTTCTCGACCGCGGCTTCCAGGTGTTGCTCACCGCCTATCCCGAGGCTCAGCGCCTGCTCGATTACCAGGCTCTCGATCTGCGTCGCTTTTATCCCGGTGCGATGGTGCGCTTCGGCGGAAAATGGCATCGTGTCGCGGATCCGTTCCGGCATCCCATCGATGGACTGCGCGGTGCTTTCCATCCCATAGGATCCTTTGCCGACAAACTGCTCGTGGGTCGCTTGCGCCTGAGCGGTTTCGACTTTTCCCACCACGATGCATCGCTCACCAGCTTGCAAGCACTGCACGCCGAGGGCTTTTCCTCATCGATGATCGAGCGTTTTTTCCGTCCTTTTCTCAGCGGTGTGTTTTTGGAAAACCAACTCGATACCACAGTCCGTAAGATGGAGTTTGTGATGAAACATTTCACCAATGGCGACACCGCCATACCCGCCCTCGGCATGGCGGAAATTCCCCGACAACTCGCCGCTTCCTTGCCCGACTCATCCCTGCGACTCAACACCCGCGTGGCTACCATCGCGGAACATTCCGTGCATCTGGAAAATGGCGAGGTTTTCACGGCGGATGCCATCGTCATCGCCACCGAAGCCGCCACCGCCGCGCGATTGTTAGATCAGAGCAATCCTCCACCCACGTCCAATTCCGTAACCTGCCTCTATTTCTCCGTGCCCACAGCTCCCATCGAGGAACCCATTCTGCTGCTCAACGGCGAGGGTCAAGGCCCCATCAACAATCTCACGGTTCTCACCGCCGTCTCACCCGCCTACGCCCCGCTGGGCAAACATCTCCTCTCGATCAGCGTGATCGATCCCGAGCAAGCCCAGGCCCCCGATCTGGAAAACCTTGTGCGCGCACAACTACTCGATTGGTTCGGCGAAAGCACCACGGCCTGGGAGCTACTGCGCATTGATCACATCCACCACGCCGTGCCATCGCAGCGCACCGTAACGGAAAAACCCGCCCGCTTGAAACCGGGACTCTACCAATGCGGCGATCACTGTGGCATCGCTTCCATCGATACCGCACTCGCCAGCGGCACCGCTGCCGCCCGAGCCATCCTCGAAGATTTCCCCATATGTTAGAAAGTCCTCCACTCCGTGATGTCTTTGCGGATGCCTACCATGGCTCGCTCGTAGCCGATGCCGTTTCCATGCCCGTGCACTGGTACTACGACCGCGAGGCACTGCGCCGCGAATACGGCGAAATCACCTGCTACCTCGCGCCGAAAAATCCCCATACCGGTTCCATCCTCTGGCGCTCGGAATACACCCCACTCAATGAAAAAGGCGAAATCCTCCACGACCAAGCCGTCTATTGGGGCCAGCGCGGCATTCATTACCATCAGTTTCTCAAAGCCGGAGAAAACACTCTCAACTTCCAACTCGCCACCGAACTCGTCACGCTTTGCGAAAAAAACGGCGGCTATGATCCCGATGCCTGGCTCGCCCACTACATCGATTTCATGCTCACCCCCGGCAAGCACCGCGATACCTACCTCGAGGAATACCATCGCGGATTTTTCACCCGCTACGCCTCCGGCAAAGCCCCGCGCAAGTGCGCCATCGAAGACGAACACATCGGAGGTCTCGCCCAGCTGCCCGCCCTCTGCTACATCATGCGCGATGCCGACCTCACCGAACTGCGCGCCACGGTAAAAGAACACGTCGGTCTCACCCACAAACACGCCAACGTCCAGCGCGCCGCGGATACCCTTGCACGGCTGCTTTTCCGTATCCGCGAGGGCCTGTCGCTCCACGATGCCATCCGCCGCGAAGCCGGCGACTGGATTTCGGGTAACAAAGCAAACGGCTGGCTCACCCAGCCCGATACCTACATCATCGGCCAACGCTTCAGCCCCGCCTGCTACATCGCCGAGTCCATGCCCGCCTCCCTCTACCTCGCCTGGAAATACCACCAAGACTTCAGCGCCGCCGTCACCGCCAACGCCATGGTCGGCGGCGACAACTGCCACCGCGGAGCTGTGGTCGGAGCACTGCTCGGGGCAGCGTGTGGGATTTCCAAGCCATTTTGACGATCAGAGTAAAAATCCGCTGCCGCTTCCAGTTCACAGAGAGCCTCGGGATGGAATACGAATGTCATCCCACATATTTCGTGCGCAGTTTCGCAAGGGCTTCTTCTCCCGGAATCCCGATCACTTGCCCTGATCGCAGTATCATCAGACGACGATTGGTCTCTTCTGCCCAAAGTTCATGGATCAATCCATCCTCCGCCGGGTCGAGACTCTCCACAAGGCGATCCGCAAGCAACGCTCTCGCTTCGCTGGGATGCTCCCTTGCCAAATCGGTGATGTCTTCAACGCGCATCCGCATAAACGAGGACTACGGCGACACCTTTCCCAAGGCAAGCGAATGATTAGTCCTCCCCCTGCTGCCCGGGGCCAAATCACGATTCCACATCCAAAAAGATTTCCCTCTTGATTCCCACTCAGGGAAAGAGGAAAATGCGCGTCCCGCATGTCTGATTCTTCTCTCTCCGCCTCCACCGATTCCGCCAAGCATATCGCCCTCATCGCCCAGGAAACGGGCATCTCTGTCCGCAGTGTCAGTGCCACCGCACAGCTCATCGCCGAGGGCGCGACCGTGCCGTTCATCGCCCGCTATCGCAAGGAAGCCACGGGCGAGCTCGATGAAGTGCAAATCACCACCATCCGCGACTCGATGCTGCGCCTCGTCGATCTCGATGCCCGCCGCACCGCCATTCTCAAATCGTTGGAGGAACGCAATCTGCTAACCCCTGAGCTCAAGAAAAAAATCCTCGCCTGCCTGACCATGACCACGCTGGAGGATGCCTTTGCGCCCTACCGCCCGAAACGTCAGACCCGCGCCACCAAGGCGAAAGAACGCGGCCTCGAACCACTCGCCACATTTCTTCTGGAAAATCAGTCATCTCACGACATCGAGACCGAGGTCGCGAAATACATCGATGCGGAAAAAGAAGTCACCACCTCCGCCGAAGCCCTCGCCGGAGCGCGCGACATCATCGCCGAGATCGTCGCCGATGACGCCACTCTCCGCGGATCCGTGCGCAAGCTTTACGAAGCCGAGGCCATCGTTTCCTCGAAAGTCATGTATGGCAAAGAGGAAGAAGCCGATGCCGCCAAATTCCGCGATTACTTCGACTGGAGCGAGCCCCTGCGTTCCATCCCCTCGCACCGCCTGCTGGCGATCCGACGCGGAGAAAAAGACGGCTTCCTGCTGATGCGCATCGATGTGCCGCTGGAGCGCGTTTCCGGCATTGCCGTACCGCAATTTGTCAGCAGCCAGGCCGCCGCTGGCCAACAAGTGCGCGAGGCCGTGGAGGATGGCTGCAAGCGCCTTCTCATGCCATCGATGGAAACGGAAATGCGCCTCAACTCGAAAAAAATCGCCGATGCCACCGCGATCCAGGTTTTTGCCGATAACCTGCGCGAACTGCTGCTCGCCTCGCCGCTCGGACAAAAACGCATCCTCGCCATCGACCCCGGCTTCCGCACCGGTTGCAAAACCGTCGCCCTCGATGCCACCGGCACCCTGCTCCACCACACCGTCCTGCACATCACCGCTGGCTCGAACACCCAACAATACGAAGCCGCCAAGGAGATGCTCACCATCATTGCCAAACACAAAATCGAAGCCATCGCCATCGGCAACGGCACAGCCTCGCGCGAGACGGAAGCGTTCTGCCGCAAACTCAATCTCCCCTCCTCCATTCCCGTCGTGGTGGTCAATGAAGCGGGTGCTTCGATCTACTCCGCGTCCGACGTGGCACGCGAGGAATTTCCCGATCTCGATCTGACGGTTCGCGGTGCCATCAGCATCGGCCGCCGTTTGATGGATCCGCTCGCCGAGTTGGTGAAAATCGATCCCAAGGCCATCGGCGTCGGCCAATACCAGCACGACGTCGATCAACGCGCGCTCAAGGCCTCGCTCGATGACACCGTGGTCAGCGCCGTGAATGCCGTGGGTGTGGAGCTGAACACCGCCTCGAAAGAACTTCTCCAATACGTCTCCGGCCTCAACCGCTCTCTGGCGGAAAACATCGTCGCCCACCGCGCGGCGAACGGCCCATTCCCCTCACGCGAGGCATTGAAACAAGTGCCGCGGCTGGGCGACAAGGCCTTTGAGCAAGCCGCCGGATTCCTGCGTGTGGCAGGCAGCCCACATCCGCTCGATTCCTCCGCCGTCCACCCCGAGCGCTATGCCCTCGTCGAAAAAATGGCATCCGATCTCGGCTGCACATTGCAAGACCTGCTCACGAAGCCCGAGCTGCGCCAGAAGATCAAAGCGGAAAGCTACGTCACCGCCGATGTCGGCCTGCCCACCCTCAAGGACATCATCGCCGAGCTCGCGAAACCCGGCCGCGACCCGCGCAAGCAGTTCGAGCTCTTTTCCTTTGCCGAGGGCGTGGAAAAACCCGCCGATCTCAAGGTCGGCATGAAACTCCCCGGTATCGTCACCAACGTCACCGCCTTCGGGGCCTTTGTCGATGTCGGTGTCCACCAGGACGGCCTCGTACACGTCAGCCAGCTCAGCGATCAGTTCGTGCGCGACCCGAACGAAGTCGTCAAGGTCGGGCAAAAAGTGCAAGTCACCGTCACCGAGGTCGATCTCGAGCGCAAGCGCATCGCCCTCAGCATGAAGAGCAAGCCCGATACCGAGCGCCGCGCCGGTGGTGGCAACGATCGAGGCAACAGCCCCGCACCCCGCCGCGACAACCGCCCCTCCGCCCCCGCTCCCGGAAACGACTGGTTCAGCCAGGCGCTGCAACAAGGCAAAAAGCGTTAGATGATCCGCCTCTCACGCACTCCTTCGGTCAGATCGTTGCGTGACAGAGTTGCTGAAAAAAAGTCGTGCCTATCGCGCGATCTATTTTCATACTCCGGGCATGAAGTTTGCCATTTGCAATGAGACGTTCGGAAGCGTGCCACTGGTCGAGGCCGCACGCTTGGCCCGCGAATGCGGTTACACGGGTTTGGAAATCGCGCCCTTTACCCTCGCCGAGGAACCGGAGCGCATTTCTCTCTCACAGGCCACACAGTGGGGGGATGAGGTGCGCGGTGAGGGAATTGCCATTGTCGGCCTGCATTGGCTGCTGGTGAAGCCCACGGGCTTGCATTTGACCACTCCGGATGATGCGATCCGCCGGAGGACGCTCGACTTCAGCAGACACCTCGCGGATGTCTGTCACGCTCTCGGCGGCACCATCATGGTATGGGGTTCGCCGAAACAACGGAACATCGAGGCGGACTGGGATCGGAACGACGCGGCGCGGCGCGCCGCCGACCTGTTCCGCGCGGTGGCCGAACATTGCGAGCCACTGGGTGTGACGCTGGCGCTGGAACCCCTCGGCGCGGTGGAAACCAATTTTCTCACCAGCGCTGAGGAGACGATCGGGATCATCGAACAAGTGGGGCATCCGAACTGCCGCTTGCACCTCGACGTCAAGGCGATGAGTTATGAAAAGCACCCGATCGCCGAGGTGATACGCCGCAGCAAGGACCACACCGTGCATTTTCACGCGAACGATCCGAACTTGCGTGGGCCGGGCATGGGTGAGGTGCCGTATGAACCGATTGTGGATGCCCTGCGCGAGACGGACTATCGCGGCTGGGTGAGCGTCGAGGTTTTCGACTACACCCCCAGCCCCGAAGCGATCGCCCGCGAATCGCGCGAGAACCTGCGTCGGTTTTTCGGTTGCTGATTGCCCGTGAGGGAAACACGCGGGACTCTTCCAAATAAAAGAGCAAAAAAAACAGCCCTGGCGAACCAGGGCTGAAGGGTTGGGTTTTTTCGATGGCTATCAAACGATCACAGACCGCCTTTGAGGCTGCTGGAAGCTTTGAAACCGACGGACTTGGAAGCGGCGATTTTCATCGACTCACCAGTCTTAGGATTGCGGCCCATACGAGCGGCGCGCTTCTTCACGGTGAACGTACCGAATCCGATAAGTTGCACTTTTTTCGTCTTCTTGATTCCGGAAGCGATCGCTTCAAGAACGTTGTTCACGGCATCTTCGGCGGCACGTTTGGTCGCTTCTTTGCCCATAGCTTTTTGCACTGCTTCAATTAGTTCGGCTTTATTCATGGCGGGAATCGTTTTGACGAAAAGCACCCTGTTTATGCAAGATAAAATCAACAGAGACCGAAAATATTTTTTCATAATCAACTCAACATCTTCTTGACAATCAGCAAACGATTCCCGCGCTCCGAAGCGATCACCGGATCGCAACTAACGGCCCGCGGCGGCCTCGTCGCGGCAAAACCCATCTAACAGAAAACATATGCTTGCCATCCTGACAAATCGAAGCAGCATGGAAAACACGATATGCAACATCCGGATATCACACTATCGCGCGCGCTGCGCAGCGTGGAGTCGGCGGCGCTGGGCATCCCCTCGCGGGCCAGCCTGGACGAGGAACTCATGATCGTGGAGAGAGCCCAGGAGCGCGGCTGGTTCACGCCTGATGAGGATGAGCGCGTGCGACTGCGCTACGGCCAGTATCTCACCACGCGCATGGCATTGCTGACAACGCTTCAGCAAATCGAGACAATGCTGGAGGGAATGAAACGCGAGTGGTCGGAGAATCTTCCGTATTTTGCCACTGCCTTCGCCGCCGCCTGCCTGATGGTGCGCGGCTCCTCCTTTGTCATCGAGCTCGCCCGTACCCGACCTGTGGTGTGGAAAAAGCTCGATGAGCCGGAACAGCGCTTCGGTTTGCCGCGTTATACTTTTTCCGCCTTGCACAAGGCCGCCACCGACCGCAAGCGGCGCAGGCAGTTTCAGGATGCGGTTGGATTTTACCGCGCCCATCGCGAGGAAATTCTGGCTCTCGCCGAGCGGGACGGATTCGCCGGTCTGATCGCGATTCTGCGCGAAGAGGAATTGCATTTGTCCACGATGGAGCAGAGCATCTGGCGCGGGCGTCTGTGGTATCGGTGGTTTTCCCTGCTGAGCAGTCATCGCGCGGGATACCGGAGAGTGATGTTTCATCTGTTCCGCTGGTCCGGTTCCGCCATCGCGGAACTGCGCCAACCCGGCATCAAGCCCGCGGGCGCGCCGAAGCGGATCACCGCGCGGCAGCGGGAGGAACTGATGCGGTTGGCGCGTCCGGGCGACGTTTTCATCACGCGCCATGACGATGCCATGTCGAACCTGTTCCTTCCGGGTTTCTGGCCTCATGCGGCACTCTACACCGGCACAAGGGAACAACTGGAAGCCGTGATCGGCGTGATGCCGCCGTCCCTGCGCGTGCGCTACCGCGACACCACACGGTTTCTCGAGGCAAAAAAAGACGGTGTGCGCTTGCGTGATGCGGAGGAGACACTGGCGTTGGACGCCTGCCTCGTGCTGCGACCACCGCTTGCCGACGGCCCGTTGGGAGAGGCCCTGACACGCGCGCTGAGCCATGAGGGCAAACTCTACGACTTCCTCTTCGACTTCCGCACCGCAGATCGATTGGCCTGCACCGAGGTCATCTATCGCACATACCACGGCTACCCACCCGTCAGTTTTCACCTGATCCAGACGTCGGGACGCGCCTGCATCCCTGCGGAGGAAATGATCGATCAGGCGATGGCCTGCGGATTTACCTTGGTGGCGACCTGCAACGTCGAAGATGGCACCATCCATACCGCAGAAAAGGCGCTGGCGGATCTGCACCGATCGCGCGGACGGAAGGAATGAATCGATCAGCCAAAGAGGGGCCACAGCGCGCGACCAGCCATTCTGCGCTTCATCAACCACAAGCCGATCAGAGCAAACAACGCCACCGGCACCCATGCGGCAAGGGCCGGTGAGAGATTTCCCGATTCACCCAGGGCCAGGGCGACGGAAGTGAACAACACCAGGTGAATGGCCATCACGATCGTCAGGGCCATCGTGCCCCCATGCGCACGGCGTGTCACAAACAGCGAGAGCGGCACCGCAAACATCACATAGACCAGACACGTGGCCGGCAGAGCCATGCGGTAGTGCCACTGCGTCGCATAGCGAGCGCTATCCTGCTTCAGCCACTCAGCCTTCACCTCGGCGTGCATCATGCCGCTCAGATCAGGCATGCCCAGATGCCTCACATCCAGCCCCTGCTGCACGATCTGCGCCGGAGTCTCGCTCCAGGTTGTTTTCACATAAGGACCCGGCGGACTGACAAACACAGGAGCCTGGTTTTTATGATGATCCGTGAGCTCCACATCGATGAAATGCCAGGATCGCTCCGACTCCGACCATATGGCCTCCTTCGCGTAAAGACGTGAGGCCAGAGAGCCATCCTCATTCAGCGAGGTGACCTCCACTCCTCGCAAGGGCACACCGTGATCATAGCCGCGCGGAAATTCCGTGACCATCCACATGCGCCGCCCTTTCGCATAATAGAACACGGTGTGGTTCATCAGCTTTCCGGTCTTGCCACGCGCTTCATCCATGTTGGCCGACTTGGTTCCCTCCGCCATCGGCGCCCAATGGAAATTGCAGCCCAGGTAAAACAACGACCCTAGCAATCCGCAGACATACAAAGGCCCCATGACCCGCAACATGCTGCGTCCGCTTTGCAAGGCCGCCACGATTTCCCGCGAGCGCGATACGCGCACCACGCAATACATCACCGAAAACAAAATGCCAAAAGGCAGGAGCAAGGTCACGATCGATGGTGCCAACCGCGAATAATACATCCAGGTGCCCGTTCCCAAATCACCACCCTCTCCCAAGCGCGCGGCGTTGCCGGAGAAATCGATCAGAAAATAGATCAGCAGAATCCCGCCATAGCAGACCAGCATGGCTTGCAAAAACTCGCGTGTCAGCCAGCGTGCCATGATGCCTGCGGTGGCATAGAACAAGGCTCCGAGAAAAGGCAGGAAAAACACCACCGCCATCACATAGGGACGAATGCCGTGCATGTAGTGATCCGAGTCCGGAAAACCCCGCAGATGATCCCTCACCTCTGCCTGCTCCAGCGGCACGCGCCACCAACACAGGACGATTCCGGCCAGCAGTGCGAACACCACCAGCAACACTCGTCCACTTGTTGAAAAACCCTTATGCAACGTGGCAGCTAGATAAACAGAAATGCCGCCTGTGGCAACCCCGCATTCGCGCAAAGGCAAAATCGCAACCAAGCCGTCACCAAAATAGCCGTTTTCTTCCCCCTGTCCCCGTGTTATCATGTTGGGACAAACCGATGGATCATCGACTGCAAGGAGCCTGGAAAGCACAACGAGTTTTTGTCGAAAGCACGGCGGCGGATCTCGCCCGGAAGCATGCTCTGCCCACATCGCACAAGGCCAGCACGCGTCTGCTGGTGGGCCGCCATGAATGGATCGGGTTGCCCCTGCTCGGCGGATTGCCCTGGATCGCCAAGACCGATACCGGAGCCCGCACCTCCACTCTTCATGCTACCGGGATCCGTGTCGATGCCGATGGGACGACGGTGCACTTCCGCACCATCGACGGCGAAGGCCGCGCGATCGATTGCCAGGCGCCCCTCTCCCGTTACAAAAACATCCGCAACTCGACCGGCAGCGCGCAGCACCGCGTCATCATCCGCACCACCGCCGTTTTCGCCGGGGGCCTGTCATTTCCGATAGAGCTCACATTGGCGGACCGCAGCCACATGAAATGCCCGGTTCTGCTCGGTCGGCGCGCCATGGCCGGCTATTTCCTCGTCGATCCGCAATCGGACTACCTGCTCGGCGACCTCAATGATTTCCTCAACACCTCCCCTTTCCCACTCCCGTGAATCTCCTAATCCTCTCGCGCAACAGCGCCCTCTACAGCACCGATGCCCTCGTCCAGGCCGCCATCGCCCGCGGTCACTCCGTCCGCGTGGTGGACTACCTTCGCTGCTACATGAACATCACCTCCAGCAAGCCGCGCATTTACCTGGAAGGCGAAGAGCTCAAGGCCGATGCCATCATTCCCCGCATCGCGGTGCAGCACACGTCCTACGGAAATGCCGTGGTGCGGCAATTTGAGATGATGGGCGTGCTCACCCTCAATGACAGCGTCGCCATTTCCCGCTCGCGCGACAAACTGCGCAGCCTGCAACTGCTCGCGAAAAAAGGCGTGGGCCTGCCCGTCACCGGCTTCGCGCACTCGATCGATGCCACCAACGAGCTGATCTCCATGTGCGGCGGCGCGCCTCTCGTGGTGAAACTGCTGCAAGGCACCCAGGGCATGGGAGTCGTGCTGGCCGAGACAAAAAAAGCCGCCGAGTCGGTGATCGAGGCCTTCAAGGAAGTGCGCGCGGATATTTTGGTGCAGGAATACATCGCCGAATCCAAAGGCGCGGACATACGCTGCATTGTGTTAGGGAAAAAAGTCATCGCCGCCATGGAGAGACAGGGCATCGATGGCGAATTCCGCTCGAACCTGCACCGCGGCGGCAAGGCGAAAAAAATCGCCATCACGCCGGATGAGCGCAAGACGGCGATCAAGGCCGCGAGAATCATGGGCCTGAACCTCGCCGGGGTGGATCTGCTGCGTTCCGCGCGTGGACCGCTGGTCATCGAGGTCAATTCCTCGCCCGGGCTGGAGGGTATTGAAAACGCCACGAACAAAAACTGCGCGGATGCCATCATCCAGTTCCTGGAAAATTCCCTCCAGGAGAAAAAACCCAAGTCGATTGATGGGAAATAAAATGGGTGATGAGCGGTATTTCTGCCCAAGAAAAAAGGCCACACGTTGCCGTGTGACCTTTTTTTGTGAGTGAAGCGGAGCTGGATCAGAACTTCACCTTCAGCTTGCCACCGAATACGGCCTCGTCGCCGAGTTCCTCTTCGATGCGCAGCAGTTGGTTGTATTTCGCAATCCTGTCCGAGCGGCTCATCGAGCCGGTTTTGATCTGTCCGGCGTTGGTAGCCACCGCGATGTCGGCGATGGTCGCGTCTTCCGTTTCGCCCGAGCGGTGGGAGATCACGGAGGTGTAGCTGTTCTCTTTCGCAAGCTCCACGGCGTCAAAGGTCTCGGTGAGAGAACCGATCTGATTGACTTTCACGAGGATGGAGTTCGCAACGCCGAGCTTGATGCCCTTGGCGAGGAAATCGACATTGGTGACAAACAGGTCATCTCCCACGAGCTGGGTGGTGGAGGCAAGTTTGTCGGTGAGCAGTTTCCAGCCGTCCCAGTCGTTTTCGGCGCAACCGTCTTCGATGGAAATGATGGGGAAACGCTTCTTCAGGTCAGCGTAGAAATCCACCAGCTCGGCGGCACTGCGCACGGACTTGTCGGATTTTTTGAAGACGTAGGCGTTTTTCGATGCATCGTAAAACTCGGAGGATGCCACATCGAGAGCGATGCAGATGTCCTTGCCCAGTTCGTAGCCTGCGGCCTCGATGGCCTTGGCGATGACACCCAGCGCATCCTCGGCACTGTCCAGCTTCGGTGCGAAACCACCTTCGTCACCCACGGCGGTCGAGAGGCCGCGGTCGTGCAGCACTTTTTTCAGAGCATGGAACACTTCCGCACCGTAGCGGAGAGACTCGCGGAAGGTAGGAGCACCCACGGGCATGATCATGAACTCCTGGAAGTCGATCGGCGCATCCGAGTGCGCACCGCCGTTGATCACATTCATCATCGGCACGGGAAGCACCTTGGCATTCGGTCCGCCGAGATACTTGTAAAGCGGCACGCCGAGTTGTGAGGCGGCGGCCTTGGCGACAGCCATCGAGACGCCGAGAATGGCATTCGCGCCAAGCACTTTCTTATTCGCGCTACCATCGAGCTCGCGCATGATTTTATCGATCGCGGCCTGCTGGGTGGCATCGATGCCGAAAAGGGCCGGTGCGATCTTCTCATTCACATTCGCCACAGCACCGAGGACGCCTTTGCCAAGGAATCGGCCCTTGTCACCATCGCGCAGTTCGCACGCCTCATGTTCGCCGGTGGAGGCACCCGATGGCACGGATGCGCGGCCCACGGCGCCGCCTTCGAGAGTCACGTCCACTTCCACGGTCGGGTTGCCGCGCGAGTCAATCACTTCACGGCCACGGATTTCTACAATGCTGGTATATTCAATCATAACGGGATGCTGTTTAATGCGCGGACGGTATGACAGCTTTGCCCGTAGCTGGCAATGCTGAAAAATCAATAAATCGTGGCGTTTTTGTCATCCATCATTTCTAACAGATAGACCATTGTCCTTACTGTAGCGGAATTCACTGAAATATTCGCTTGCATACCCATCACTTCCGAACTATCAGTCGCGCGTTATGCCAGCTAAACGCACAATCAAACGTTATACCGAAGAGCAAAAAGGTGAAATTCTCGCATTCATTGAAAAACACAATGCAGAGAATGGTCGCGGCGGACAAACCGTAGCCATCAAAAAATTCGGCGTCACCGCAGCTTCGCTCGCCGCATGGGGCAAAAAATCCGGCAAAAAAGCCAAAAAAGCCAGCAAAACGGCAAAGAAAACCCGCAACCCAAGCAAACTCTGGGAGCGCCTCGCCACCGTGAAATCGGAAATCGCCAAAGCGGAAAAACTGCTGGCAAAACTCAATCGCGAAGCCAAGGAATTGCGCAAGGAAATCCGCGCCGCCATTGACTGACATCACAGTGAAAATCTAACACAAAAAATGCTTCGTATTTATCGATACGAAGCATTTTTTATATCCATTTTGATAGTTCCGCAGAACATCAGCGGCTCGTTTGCTGAAACAATTTCCAGCACTCGATGAAGCCGGTGGCGAAGTCGTCAGGTCGGTTTTTCAGCCAATCTTCGATGACCGGAAGCGGAAACCACTGCACGGCATCGATCTCGGAGCAGGGAAAGCGCAGGGCTCCCTGATACTGGGCCGCATACAAGGTGACAAACTCCCAGCCCGTTGCCTTGCAAGGGCGGATTTTCCCGATTTCAATCAGCGCCTCCTTTTCGATTCCCAGTTCTTCTTGCAGTTCGCGAACGGCGCAGGAATGATAGTGCTCTCCCGCATCCAGATGTCCCGCGGCACTGGAATCCCACACGCCGGGGTGATTGTCTTTCCAGCGTGAACGCAACTGCAAGAGCAGATCGCGCCGCTTGTTGAACACAAAGATGTGAACAGCACGGTGCAGTGTGCCGCTGGCGTGGATTTCCGCACGTGTCGATCGACCGACGACCTGGTCATCCTCATCCACCACATCAAACACTTCCGATCCTTTTTGCGGGATTTCCTTGAGCGGATGATCATCAAAATGATGCGTAATCGTAAGCCATTGCTCCAGATTCAGCTCTTCCGCACGCATGGTTGCGGGCATGCCCAGCTTTGCGACCAATGCCGCCCAGTCATCACAGTCAGGTAACAATTTGTGCAATTGCTTGCGCCGCTGACCGAAACCACGCCGCAATAATTCGTCAAAAAGCCGTCGATCGAAGGCCGGCAAATCCGCACGCGGCAGTAGTACCGCCACGCTGGAGTCCACCTGGGGAATCGGATAAAACACCTCCGGCGGCACTTCCATCACCGTCTCCACATGCCATGCGCTCTGCACCCGCAAGGATAACAATCCATAGTCGGAGTGCCCCGGCACGGCGCTCAGACGATCAATCACTTCCTTCTGCAACATGATCACCGCGCGCTCGAACGGATGCGGCACCGAGAGGAAATTTTTCATGATGGCACCGCCACTGGCATAGGGCAGATTGCCGAGAAATTTTACCGGACGATCCGCGAACAAGCGACGCAGGTCAAACTCCACCGCATCCTGATGCACGACCTCCACATCCGTGCGACCGGAAAATTTCTCGCGCAACGCCGCCGCGAGCCGGGAATCAAACTCCACCAGGATCACTTTTTTCACGCGCCCGACCACATGATTCGTCAGCGCTCCCGTGCCCGGTCCCACCTCCACCACGGTATCGTCAGGCTGGAGGTCGAGATGATCCACAATGCCACGGGCAATGCTCGCGTCCGTCAGGAAATTCTGGCCGAGTTGGCGGCTGGGCATCACTCCGGTTAGATTGAGCACTTGGCGGATTTCACGTTCTGTCATGCCCGTGCAGCATGAACGACTTCCGCAAGATTCCAAGCCTCAATATTCGTTGATCAGACACAACCATTTCCCATGAGAAAATCGCATCCGGACCAATTCCTCTCACCTTTGCACACGATGTGCTTGCATTTTATCTCATGAAAGCGTTCTCTGCGTCTGACATGTCAAAAGGATTAGCGATCATGACCTCCGGAGGTGATAGCGCCGGAATGAACCCTGCCATCAAGTGCTGCGTGGAATACGCTCGCAAACAAGGCTACAAGCCTTATCTGGTCTATGACGGTTTGCGCGGCCTCATCGATGATCATATCTTCGAAGCGGACCGCGATCGCTGCTCCGGCATCCTGCACCGCGGCGGCACGGTTCTCCGTTCCTCACGCTCCAAGCGTTTTTTCGAACTGCAGTACCGCCAGCAAGCCTACGACAATCTGCAGCGTCGCGGCATCGGGCAAATGATCGTCATCGGCGGCGACGGCTCGTTCAGCGCCCTGAACCAATTTTATACCGACTTCGGCGTGCCTTTCGCCGGCATCCCCGCCACCATCGACAATGACATTCCCGGCACCGATTACTGTCTCGGCGTGGATACCGCGCTCAACATGATCCGCCAGTCGGTGGACTCGATCCGCGACACCGCCACATCCTTTTCCCGCGCCTTCGTCATCGAGGTCATGGGCCGCCACTGCGGCTACCTGGCGATGGTCTCAGCCCTTTCCAGCGGTGCGGAAATTTGTCTGATTCCGGAGCTTCCGTACGACCTCGACTCCATCGGCGCCCGCCTCAGCGAGGAGAACAAAAATGGCCGCACCTACGTCCTGGCGATCGTCGCCGAGGGCACGCGCATGTCAGAGCATCTGACCCGCTGGCTCACCGACTCCCTGAACATGGATGCCCGTCTCACCGTGCTGGGCCACGTCCAGCGCGGCGGCTCGCCCACGGTGCATGATCGCATCATGGCGTATAAATTTGCCGTGGCAGCGGTCGATGCCCTGCAGGAAGGCAAAACCAATGCCATCATGACTTACAAAGACGGCTCTTTCGGCACCATCCCCATCGATCAGGTGGCCGGTTCCCGCTACAAGATCGATCAGGACCTGCTCAAGCTCTGCGCGCCGTTGGCGGGTTGAACCCCCTCATGGTCAATCTGAGGTTTCCGCGCATCCGTTTTCCATCCATTGCTTGCCAACTTGGTATAAATCGTGTTGGTTATCCCCAACCATGCCTCCACAACCACGTACCAAATTCATTTGCACACTCGGCCCCGCCACAGAAGCGGAAGAAACCATCGGTGCCTTGATCGATATCGGAGCTGACGTGTTCCGCCTCAACATGTCGCACGCCAAGCACGAATGGGCCCGCGAAATGACACGCCGCGTGCGCAAGCAAGCCAAGGACCGCAATGCCCACATTGCCGTGCTTTTCGATCTCACCGGCCCGTCGATCCGCACCGGAGATCTGGAAAAGCCTTTCGAATTGAAGGAAGGCGATCTCGTCGAGTTCCGCAAATCCAAGACTCCCGCAAGCATCGAACTCTCCACCACCGTCAATTACGACGGACTCATGGAAGACGTCAGCGAGGGAAATACCCTTGTCGTGGACAACGGTGCCATGCTCATGCTGATCAAAAGCGTGCGCCCGGATGCCATCACCTGCGAGGTCAAGACGCCCGGCAAATTGGGCTCGCGACGCCATATCAACCTCCCCGGCGTGCGACTGAATCTGCCCGCCCTAACAGAAAAAGACCATACGGATCTGGCACTGGCCGTCGAATGCGATGCCGACTTCGTCGCGGGCTCCTTCGTCCGCGATGCCGCCCACGTCCGCGAGCTCCGCAGCGCCATGGAAAAACTGGAGGGCAACGCGCAAATCGTTGCCAAAATCGAAGACCAGGAAGCCATTCGCAACATCGACTCCATCATCCAGGCCACCGATGTCATCATGATCGCCCGTGGTGACCTCGGTGTGGAAGTGGAATTTGAAGAACTCCCCATCCTCCAGCGCCGCATCGTCAAACGCTGCCACGAGCTGGGACGCCGTGTCATTGTCGCCACCCAATTGTTGGAGTCGATGATCAGCAACCCGACGCCCACCCGCGCGGAGGTGACGGATGTTTCCAACGCCACTTTCGAGGAAGCGGATGCCCTGATGCTCTCGGGCGAGACATCCGTCGGTGCCTATCCCCTGCGCTGCATGGAGGCCTTCGTACGCATCGCCTCACGCATCGAACGCAGCGGCGGCCTCGGATACGCCGAGCACGCCATCCTGCGCGATGAGCGCCAGAAAACCTGCCGCGCCGCTGTGATTCTCGCCGATTCCCTGCCCGGTGCCCGCCTGATCGTGCTCACCCGCCGCGGCATCGTGGCGAACCACACCGCCCTGCTGCGGCCGCGCACGCCCCTCTACGCCTTCTCGCCCAAGGAGCGCGTCTGCCGCCAACTCGCCCTCTCGCGCGGCGTGACCTCATTTCAGCTCCCCTTCTCCCCCACCATCGACGAGACGATCCAGCGTGCCGCGGAAATCCTGCGCCAGAACAACCTTGCCCAACCCGGCACGCCGATCGTGATCGTTTCCGACATGCTGTCCGATCATTTCACCGCCAACTCGATCCTGCTCTATCATGCGTAGAGGCTGGTTCATCGCGGTGCTCTTCTGTGCATTGCTTTCACCCGCCTCCGCTGCGGTCAAAAAAGTAAAAGTATTCGTCGCCCTGTGCGACAATGCCAGTCAGGGCATCGCACCCGTCCCCGCCAAAATCGGCGACGGCAATCAGCCGGCGCAAAACTTGTATTGGGGTTGCAGTGATGGTTTGGCATCTTACTTCAAGGCCAGCAAGTCATGGAAACTCCAGCCATCACCCGCCACCGATGACGGGACGATTCTCGAACGCCTGTTTTTTACGAATGCCGCGCTCGATTGCGAACTGACGGCGGAAGCATGGCGCGGATCGGAAATCGCTGCCTGTCTGCAAGCCTTCGAAAAGGCGCTTGTGGCCGGGGAATACCAACTCGTCGTTTTCATCGGTCACAATGTCCTGATGGACAAAGCCATCGATCCCCCGGCCCCGGCCGCTGCCAAGTCCTGTGACGCGATCGTGCTCTGCTGCAAAAGCGATGCCTACTTTCGCGATCGCCTGACCGCGCTCAAAGTGCGCCCCATCCTGCTCACCCAGCAACTGATGTATCCGGGAGCCTTTCTTCTTCACGACAGTCTCGTGCCATGGAGCCAGGGGAAGGGACTAACGGAAATCCGCCAGGCCGCCGCCCAAGCCTACGCCCGCAATCAAAAAATCTCCGCCAACGCAGCCCTCGGCATCTTCAAGGACCTAACGAAGTGACAGGCGCCTCAACCTCCGCTGTTCGTCAGGCTGATGCTGAAGTTCTCGCCTTCAGAACCTCGCGGCTGAAGGCGATGCGATCGGCGGCGCTTTCCTGTGGTTTTAGTTTGTGGCGTTCGACCACGGGCATCAGACGTTTCATCAGTCCCACGCCGTTGGCCATCTGGATCGCCAGGCCGGGACGGGCGTTGACTTCGATCATCAGCGGTCCTTTTGTTTCATCCACCATCAGATCCACGCCGAGATAACCGAGTTCCGTCATTTCATGGCAGGTCACGGCGATTTCGAGAATCTTGTCCCAATACGGAATCTGCACGCCGATGAGCGGCGATTTCAGATCGGGATGATGTGTGATCATGGAACCATGGTGCACGGCGCGTACCGTCAAACCCGTCGCAAGATCGATGCCGATGCCGATGGCACCCTGGTGCAGGTTGGCCCGACCATCCGACTCTTTAGTCGCCGCGCGCAGCATCGCCATCACCGGGTAGCCATGCAGCATCACTATGCGGATGTCGGGGGCACCTTGGAAGCTGATCTCGGTGAGGACCTTGGCCGGTGTCACTCGATACTCGATGAGAGCGTGGTCGCGATTGCCGCCGAGACTGTAGAGTCCCGCCAGAATGTTCTCCGCATGGTGACGCAGCTCGGCACCGGTCAGACGCGAGCCGCTGGGCTTCACGTAGGTATCGCCATCGCGATGATCGATCACCAACACGCCCTTGCCGCCACTGCCGCGCGCGGGTTTCATCACAAACGCCTCGTGCGCCAGCAGCTTCTTTTCCATGAACGCCACATCGTGAGGCGAGGTCACCACCAGATAGGTCAGAGGCACCTCCAGTCCGCGTTCCTCGGCCAGCGCCTTGGTCATCAGTTTGTTATCGACACGCTGGTACAACCTCCGCGGATTGTTCGGCAAAAGAAACCGCGCGTTGCGCATGTTGATGCCCACCACGCCCATCGCACGAAGCTCCTTGGGGGTGCGAAACCAGCGATGCCACCAACGTTTCATATCACATCAGGATTCCGAAAAATTGCGAAAGCGGTGCAGTTCGCTCAATCGATAGCCCGTGTAGCGACCGATCAACAGGATCGCCGCCAGGAGCACCAACAACAGTTCGGGGAAATACTGGGCCCAGTACTGGATCTGCGGCACTTTCATCACCAGATACGCCACCACCGCCACAAACACCGAGCCGCCCACCTGCATGATGGCATTGCGTTTGCCCTCTTCCTCCCAGATCAGCGACATGCGCTCGATCGTCCAGGCAATGATGATCATGGGAAACAAGGTGATCTGCAGCACACCACGGACGCCCAAGCGCCAGCTGATCAGGGACATCAACAGCATCAGCATCGTCACGATGACCACACAGGCCGCCACGCGCGGCACCACCAGCAGGTTCATGCTGGAGAGCAGGAAACGGAAATACAAACCCACGGCCACGATCACCGCAAACATCACGATGCCCAGGCCCAGGTCCATTTCCAGAAAGGCCAGCGCCAGCAGCACGGGCATAAAGGTGCCGAGAGTCGGGATGCCGACGATATTGCGCAAAATCACCACCACAAAAGCCCCTAACGGAATCAGCACCACATAGCGGAACACCGCGCGCTCGGAGACCGGGAGGGAGAGAATCGTCGATGCCAGAAACGGCGAATCGCGCAGGCTGTTCATGCGGTCCAGCGGAATCATGTCCTTCACCACCGTGAAGGACACCTTCGAGTTTTCGCCACCGATCACATCCAGCAGCGGCACACCGCCACGGTTCCAGACAAAAATATTCTCACTGCGCAGGCTCACGTTCGGCTGCGCGGGGTTCTTGACCTTCCACGTCGCGCCATCGCAGTATTCGATCAAAGGCAGCGCCTGCTGCGGCCCGATGTTCGCATCCAGGCGGACACCATGCGCCAGACGCGCGGGGATGCCCGCAAGTTTCAGCAAATCGATGCCCATCACGATCAGCAGGTTTTCCTCACTCACCTTCTCGACGTTCTGGTAGTGCCGGCGCAGCAGCAACACCTCCTGGGCCGAGTTGTCCTTGGCCACCTGTAAAAAAAGATGGGTAAAAAAAGTATCCGTATCTGCCGAGACCGCGCGCGATTTTTCGATCAGCCCCTGCGCCGCTTTTTCCAGCGGACCCGACAACCCCGGAGACTCGGCCACTGGCGGAGTCCCCTTCACTTCCTCACCACCACCGCCAGTCTTGAACCGCTCGGGAAAACGCACACGGTAGTAGAGCGCATGCGAGCCCTCCGACGGTTGCCGTGCCGACCACACCGCTTTCAATCCCGACAATCCCGCCTCTGTCGTGTAGCCGAAACCCAGCGAGCCAGCCTCCTGACCAATGCTTTCGTCCGCAGCAGCGGCGGGCAGCGCCAGCTTGACCGTAACGGGAGCGGCTGCCTCACCGTGAAAAAACGAAACCTTGGCCTCCACCAGCCACGATGTCGCCTTGGTGCCCACCCACAACGGCACGCCGAGAGATCGATTTTTATAAACCGCCAGTCCAATGCCCAGCACGCACAAGAACAGCACTGCCAGAATCAATCGCAATTGGGAGGACATAGATTTTCCTAGCGAAAGATTTTATCGTCGGCCAGATAGGTGCGGCTGGGATCCACCCAGCCGAGGACTTGGATCGTGGAGCGTCCGATCAATACCGGACAAATCATGTTGTCGCGATTGTTCAAGGTGAACTCCGCCTTGATGCTGCGCTCGCCAATCTGAAAATTCAACCGCACCACATTGCGGCGTTCCGATTGCCCACCCGGTTCCTTGATCAGCACCGTGCGCGCCAGAGGAGCCTCGATGTCATAGCGTTTCGCTCCCGCCTGGCCGGGATCCGTCAGCACGAACTTCACCCACTTTTTCCCATCGCGCTCGAACAACTGCTGGTTTTCCGCGTGCAGCGAGCTCGTGAGGGCGCCGGTGTCCAACTTCGCCACCATCGTATCCGTCATCTCGCCGACTTTGACCTTTTCACGCCAGCCAAAGACCTGAACGGGATCGGCACTCACAGGACGCGCGACCTTGACCGAGTCTTCCGCCTCTTTTTTTTCCGCCGCCCGTTCCTCGTCCTCCTCGGGTTCAGTGCCGGGAGCCTCGTCGTTAGGCTTTACCGCAACTGGCGCGGCTGTCTCTTTGCCCTCCCCTTTCGCTGCCTCAGCCGCCGGGGTTGTTGCATTGCCAGCGGGTGCGGTCACCTTACCGGGCTTTGTCTCGTCAGCCGCCCAGGTCAGGGAAGTCAGCAACAAGAAGACGGACAGGCTGCGCAGCCATCTGGTAAAGGAAAAGATCATGATCGCGAGTGGGTCGAGTCTAAAAAAGATCGATCAAAACCACAACGGAAAAATTCACACGCCAGCGGGACAGCCCCGCATTAGCGTGCAGCCACCGGTGCCTTCGGCTGATTGGCTTTCAACGCGGCATCCGATAGGCCGGCCGACCATGTCTTGAATTCCGCGGCTTCGATGACCTCCAGCGAGCCGACCATGTTGCCGTGACCTTCACCGCAAAGCTGACCGCAAACCACGGAGGTTTCGAGCGTCTTGATGGGAGTGAACCACATCGGGATCTCCTTGCCGGGGATCGCATCCTGCTGGATGCGCATCGGCACAATCGAGTAGTTGTGAATCACGTCCTTGCTGCCGATGTTGAGAATCGCAGGAATATTTTTGGGCAGCTTCAGGATCGGGCTGGTGAAGTCATCGGCCGCATTCGGGTCGGTGTAATCGATACCGAGCTCGTTCGTGCTGGAGATGGCAAAGGGATCGATGCGGCCAAACTTGCCATCGGCACCGGGGTAGTGATAGGTCCAGCCGAACTGCCAACCCACCACACGCACGCGGACGTGATCATTTTGCACCACCAGCTTGAAGGTATCGGTGCGTTCGCGCCATAGCGGAATCGCGAAACCCAGCAGCAACACAGCTTCCACGATGATCACGGCAATCTCAATGTGCGAGGAGGCATGATTCGTCACACCGTGATAGTCAGCCTTGGGCTTGGCCGAGCGGCGGAAACGGATCAGGGTGACGGCCATGTAAACGGACCAACCGATGAACAGCACGATCATGAACCAATGCACCACATCGATCAAGTGGTCGACTTGCGGGCCGTGGTCGGAAAAACTATCGGGAATACCTAGGAATTTGGATGGTGACATAAGAAAAAGGGAAAATCATTGGGAAACGGAGGATTCGGCGAGCAGGGCCGCCTCTTCTTCCAGGGCGTATTTTTTCGCCCGCATCGCGAGGCGAACCATGAAAAAGACCACCGTGGCCGCGACCAGAAGAATCACGATCAACAGGAAAAAGATCGACCACCCCACGGCATCGTTACCGCCCAGGGCGCTATTGGCTTGGCATGTGACACAAGAGAGCATGATTCCAAGAAGGTTAGAGGATGAGCTTGGCGGATTTTTTCCAGAAATACACGGCGTAAACCGGCACCAGCAAGAGACCGGCAATGCCGCTCCAGCCGATCACCCGCGTGACCATCGAAACATCCGCCGCCCAGAGAAACGACCACAACACGAAAAACAGGCTCATCAGGAAGGTGAACGTGACAAAGACGATGTGGAAGGATTTGAGCGACATGGCGATGGCTGTTGAGGATCAGAATGGCAGACCGAGATCAAAACCGTTGAAGTGGATCGGGTCGCTTTTCGCCGACATGATCAGGACAATCATGAACGCAAAAAACACAAGCGCTCCGAAAAAGATCCAGTAAATGGCCTTTTTCTCGTGATTCAAGTGCATGAAAATGTAGCCGACCAGGGTCGCCTTGAAACTGGCGATGAGCAGACCGAGAATCATGTCCCAGTGGTCGAAGCCATGAACGCCGATGTCAAGAGCAGGCACTGTTGCCACGGCGACGGTTACGCCGGTGAAGATGAAGAGCACAAGACCGATGAAGGTGTAGGTCTTGATCGACTTTTTGATTTGTTCGGGAGAATCAGCCATAAGAATAATGATTTAGCAGGGAAAATTACATCAAATAGAGGATGGGGAAGAGGAAGATCCACACCAGGTCCACAAAGTGCCAGAACAGGCCGCCGACTTCCACGCGGTTCGCGAGCCACTCGGGATTGCTCTGATACATTTTTTTGCCGCGGAACAGATAGTAGCCCAGCACGATCGCACCACCGATCACGTGCAAGCCGTGGAGGAAGGTCATTGTGAAATAAATGGCATAGTAGGTGTTCCAGGCGGGAGTGAACTTGCCGCTGAGGAAGACCAGCTCACGGGGAATGTGCAGGTGCGGGAAAGTGTGCTTGGGCTCGCGCAGTTCATAGTTTGGCCCCATGAACTCCTCGCTGGTGTGGATTTTCTCTTTGCCTTTGTCCACGCCATCCGCCTTCGCCACAAAGTCCTTCCAGCCGATGCGATAGCGCTCGGTCAGGGTAGGCACACGCTTGGGTTGGTTGTTTTCATCGCGACCGTATTTATCGAGAAGCTCTTGCTCCAGCCTCGCGGTTTGCGCCTTGTTCCACTCCCACGCCTCTTTGGCCTCTTTGCTATGCTTGATCAGCCAGGTGTTTTCGATGGCTTTCACGGGATCGATCCCCTTCTTTTCCGCCTGCATCACGACGTGGCGGAAATCGATGGCGTCCAGGTTGTGGAAGGCCACGGGACTGTCTTGCAGTTTGCCGATGATGGCGGTGTCATCGCGGAGACGCGATTGATCAGCACCTTCCTTGATGTCGCGGTGCTTGAACCACAGATTGGTGGGAGGCGTGACCACAAAGGAAACACTCGGAGTCTCGACCATGATGCTGTTGGCAATCTTGGCGGGATCGATGTTGATGTTCGGTGCCATTTCCCAGCCTTGTTTGCCAGCGTTTTCCGCCTTAGCCTTGGCCGCCACCCACTCGCCGCGCAGGGCATCGGTGCGGACATCGGCGTTGTTGGCACGGGATTTGAGGTGGTTTTTCTGAATCGCTTCCAGCAGGTCAACACTCAGTTTGGTGCCAGCGGGGAGCTTTTGTCCCTGCAGCGAAAGCTCCTCGGCAAGAGCGACGGTGGCTTTGCCCGCTTCTGCCTGGCGGATGATTTCCTCGACCCATGGCTTGTGGAAACGCACGGTGCTGAAGGTCAGTTTTTCGGCATTGACGTGAATGACATCGGCCTCATACGGCTGGCCTTTGGCGTCGATAGCTTTCGGATCCTTATCGAGGTGGCCTTCCAGAATGGTGTAGTCGGTCAGACGCACTGCTTGGTGATGCCACTTGACGTTATACTCAATGCCTTTCAAGCCCATGAAAATGGCAGCGCAGGCGATGGTGATGCCCATGCACAATTGGAACATGCCCCACTTGCGCAATTTCAGCGCCGCCCACGCGAACACCACAGTGACCGAGGAAAAGATCAGCACGAAGGTGTTGATCAGACCCGGCAGCACCGGCAGAGCACGCTCCGGCCAGGGATAGTCGGCGCCCAGACGCAGGTAAACGTAGGACGAGAAAAAGCCGCCGAAGAGCATCACCTCGGATGCCAGGAACAGCCAGATGGCGATCTTGGAATTGCACATTCCAGTATCTTTGCGCGGCGTGAAAATGTAGGGAATTTCCATAGTGAATCAGTTAGAGAGATAGAGTGCGTGCCGGGGATCAATGATGGGCGGTGGTGGGCTGCGGTGCCACCACGGGGCTGTCCGTTTTGGGTTTCTCCCACTGCGGCGAGTAATCCTCATCCGCACCGGGCTGGCTATACTCGTAGGGTCCGCGATAGGCCGCCACATCGAAGGTGAAGTTGCCATGGCCCGGAGGTGTCGGCGTCGCCCATTCGAGAGTCGTCGCATTCCAAGGATTGTCGCTTTCGACTTTTTTGCCGGTGCGAAGGGAGAGGAAGACGTTGATGATGAAGGGCAATTGGAAGGCGGCCATGATCCAGGCAGCCCACGACATGGTGATATTGAGGTCGATATACTCGGCCACCGTTTTGCCGAAGACGTTGGCGGAATCGGCCGCCTTGGCCAGATAGGCGTCACCACCGTTGTACCAGCGGCGGTGGAAACCGGCCATGCCTTGGATCAACATCGGGAAGAACAGGAAGTTCATGCAGACCAGCGTGGGCCAGAAGTGCAGGTGATTGAGCGTCTTGCTCAGGTAGCGACCGGTGATCTTCGGATACCAGTGATGAACACCTCCAAAGAGACCGAACAAAATGCCCGGTGCCACGACGTAGTGGAAGTGGCCGATCACGTAGTATGTGTCATGCAAGTGCAAGTCCACCAGGTTGAAGGCCAGCGGCAGGCCGGTAAGACCGCCGATGCCGAACATCGGGATGAACGCGCAGGCCCAGATCATCGCGGGAGTGAAGCGGATGGAACCACCCCACAGCGAGATCATCAAGGCGGTGAGCAGAATCACCGAAGGAACCGAAATGAGCACGGTCGTGATCTGGAACCATGTGGAAATTTTCGGCCCCATGCCGGTGAGATACATGTGGTGCGCCCAGACGATGAAGGAAAGGAAGCCGAGCACGATCACACCATAGACCATCGACTTGTAGCCCCACATCGGACGACGTGTGTTGGCGGGGATGATTTCCGCCACGCAAGCGATGGCGGGAAGAAGAAGCACATACACCTCAGGGTGGCCGAGGAACCAGAACAAGTGCTGGAACAGCAGCGGACTACCGCCACCGGAAAGCTCAGCGAGACCTTCCGACTTGGTGAACAGACCGGATGGCATAAAGAACGAGGAATGGAACACGCGGTCCACCAGCTGCATGATGCCCGCGGCTTCCAGCGGTGGGAAAGCGAGCAGCAGGAGGAAACCGGTCACCAGCATGGCCCATACGAAAAACGGCATTCGCATCCAGGTCATGCCGCGGGCGCGGAGGTTTATGATCGTGGTCACGAAGTTGACCGAACCCAGCAGCGAGGAAGTGATGAGCATCACCAGTCCCAGCAGCCACTGCGTTTGCCCCGCGAGCCATTGGTTGACAATCTGCCCGTCGGCAAATCCCGCCAGGGGCGAGTAGTTCGTCCAGCCGGACTTGGCGGCTCCCGACTCCATGAAAAACGAGGCACACATGATCAGACCACCGAGCAGGTAGATCCAGTAGGACATCATGTTGAGTTTCGGGAACGCCATATCCACGGCACCGATCTGCAAGGGCGTCACGTAGTTTCCGAAAGCACCGAATCCGAGCGGCACCACGCCGAGGAAGACCATGATCGTGCCGTGCATGGCACCGAACATGTTGTAGGTATCACCCGTGACTTTGCCATCCTGCAACCAGCGTGCTTTCCAGGTGTCCGTAAACACCCAGCTCATCCAGCCCGGCAGGGGCTCGTGCGGGTAGGCGATGGACCAGCGCATCACCATCATCAGGTAAAATCCGAACAACAAAAACAGCATCGCGGTGATGCCATACTGGATGCCGATCACCTTGTGGTCGGTCGAAAAAACATACTTCTGCCAAAAGCCCGGTTCATGATGGTGCCCATGGTCGTCATGGTGGCTGTGATCTGCGGTCGCTGCGTGTGCGCTCATGTATGTGATAAATTGTTAGATGGCCCCACAACCCTTGGTTTTGCAACATTTTCTCCTGCAATTGTTTGCAAAAATCAACGCTGCTCGACTCGGAATTGCTGCGACAAAGTGTACTTCATCGCCGTCCTTGTAAAGGAAAAGATGCGTTTTTAGGCAACTTTGTGAAATTTTTCACAAGCTCCCTTGCGGAACTCATCCCGCCAGGCCGTAGCGATCGCGATTCGGGGTCAGAAACGTCGCCCACGCCTCATCCTGTTGCTGCTCGCGGATGCCGAAATCCGGCTTCCAACGCGGCGCGACGGGCTTGTTGCGCGGGTGCATGTTTGCCTCGTGCGGCAGCTTGTTGCCCTTGCGGGTATTGCATTTCACACAGGAGGTCACGATGTTTTCCCAGCTGGTTTTGCCGCCCTTTTGCCGCGGGATGACGTGATCGAGGTTCAGCTCGGATTCGGCGAAGGACTGGAAACAGTACTGACAGGTGTATTGATCCCGCCAGAACACGTTGCGCCGCGAAAAGGTCACGTCCTTGCTGGGGATCTTGTCGTAGAGCGAGAGCACGATGATTTTCGGCACCCGCATGGCAATGCGCACCGAGTGAATCATCGATGCTTGCGGCGCGCGCTGGGAATAGTCCAGCCACGACTCGAAATCGTGCGTCTCATACATTTCCTCCCCCTCTTCCTGCACCACCCGGGCATGGCCGATGCTCAGCAAATGCACCGCCCGCCGCGCCGTGCAGGTCTGCACCGCCTGCCAGTTGCGGTTCAGCACCAATACCGATTTGTGCAAGACCTGCTCCATGATTACCCATGGGCATTAGCGCAAAATCCTCCGCCCCGCAAGCAGGAAAGGGAAAAAGATCGCACAATCCTGTCACACCGCCATCGCAGCTACTAGATCGGCAGTAGCTCCCGCGGGCCTCCATGCTTCGGCTGGGTATACAGCACGTGCACATCCAGCCACATCATCAGACGGGCGGCAAACTCGCGCCACTTGGTCTTGCGACCACCCGCACCGCTCACATCCCTGGCATTGAAACCGATCACCTCCATGCCGTGCGCCTGTGCGATGTAAATCGCGCGTTCGTTTTGAAAACGTTGGGAAATCATCAGGCACTGGTTGGCACCGAAAACCGACTGGCAGCGCAGCACGGAATCCAGCGTGCGCAGGCCCGCGTAGTCGCAGACGATTTTTTCCGCAGGCACCCCGCGATCGATCAAGGCCTTCTTCATCTTGCGCGGTTCGTTGTATTGATCACTGCGGTTGTCGCCCGAGACGATCAGACACCGCAGTTTCCCCGCATGCCACAACGCCGCCGCCGCATCCATGCGATAGGTGAAATACAGGTTCTCGCGATTCTGAAACCGGTCGTCGCATCCGAACACCAGCCCCACATGCTGACCGGAAATCCGCAGCGGGTCATCGTAGGTCTTGCCGCGCGCGCATTGCACCACCGCGTGCTGGATCACCAGAACCGTGATGCAGCCCAACAAGGCCAGCAGCGCCACACCCTTGGCAAGCCAGCGCAAGGTAAAACGCCAGCCGCGCCATCGGAAAAATGTCGATATCCTTCTCATCAATCCACGCCCTGCATTTTCCGCGTCCAGCCCCACAACGCCTTCATGGATTCTCCGAAGCGACTGATCATCGGCTGCTCCGGAGCCAGCACGCGCAGCTTGCGCTCCATCGGGCGGAAATGCGCTTCGGTATCGCGCCCTAACAATTCACCATCCACCTGGATCGGGAACTCGGAGGCGCACTTCACGGTAAAACACCCCGCTTGCAGATGGGTCACGGAATCCGATAGATCCACCCCTCCCCGCGCCAGATTGGCAAAGGAATCGAACACCAGCCGGTAGCCGGACTCCTTGAACACCAGGATATCGAGCATTTCATCCTGATTGTCCGCCTTGCGGAAAAGCGGCAACTGCCCGCCGTAGAGGGTGCCATTTCCCGCCAGCACCGCCACGCCCTCCTCACGCCGGCCATCGGCCGTGATCACTTCCATCAGCGGCGGCTTTTCCCCCAGCACTTTCACCGCGGCGAGCAGATAGGCCAGCGGGCCTAACATTTTTTTGCTTTCCCACGTGGTTTCCTCGATCACCGAGGCATCGAATCCCAGCCCCGCCATCTGCATGAACGGCGAGCCATTCACCGCGAACAAATCGATTTCCCGGATGTAGCCCTGCTCGATGACTTCAAAGGCCTTGTCGAGATTGCCATAGGGAATCCCCAGCTCGCGCGCGAAGACATTCATGGTGCCCGCGGGAATCACACCCAGGGCCGTGACCGATCCCGCCAGGCCTTGCAGCACCGCGTTCAGCGTGCCATCGCCCCCGGCTGCCACCACCACCGGCTCCCCCTCCGCCGCGAACTTCGCCGCCAGATCGCGCGCCTCTTCCGGCGAGCTCGTCGCATACAGCGCGAAACGGGTCGCCCGCTCCATGATAAAGCTCGCGGCGCGCTGGGCGCGTTGGCTGCGGGCTTTCGGATTGAAGAGCAATGGATATCGCGGCGCTTGCGTCACAGCCATGAGATAACAAAACTCCGCAAGATCTCCAGTGCGAATTTCATTTCATTTTATCGCGCTCCTCACGAATCGCCGCCATGGCATCATAGAGGGAAAACAGCAATACCACCAGGGTCCAGCACGCCACCCCCAGCCACCACAAGCCAAATCGCAGCGGTGAATCCGCCAGCCACCCCGCGATGCCCCACAATCCCAGAGCAAACAGCCCAAGCATCAGAAACGCCGCCGTCCCCAGCCATTTCCGGCGCGTGGTGCGGTCGTGCAGGATCGCCCGCGATAGCGCCACCACCATTCCCAGCCAGGATGAATCGGACATGACGCATTCAGTGCATGGTGCGGCCACCGTTGACGACCAAGGTCTGTCCCGTCAGAAATCCCGCCTGCGGGCTGGCGAACCATGCCACCGCCCAGGCCACATCCAGCGGCGTCCCCCAGTGCCCCACCGGAATGGTTTTGACATACGCATCTTTCGCCTCCTGCGGCACCGCCTCATGCCGCTCCACCGGAATCCAGCCGGGCGCCACACAATTCACCGTGATGCCCTCCGCCGCCAACTCGTTCGCCATCGAGCGCGACCACCCCACCTGCGCGCCCTTCGCCGCCACATACGCGGAAAATTCCGGCATTCCCTCGTGAAACACCTCACTGGTGATTTGCACGATGCGTCCCCAACGGCTAGCCTTCATGCCGGGCAAGAGCCGCTGCGCCAGCAGGAACGGGCTTTTGACAAAGGCATCATACATCGATTGATACTCCGACCACTCGTAGTCCGCGATCCACTTCATCGGCTGCGGCGGCGTGGCATTCGTCACCAAAATATCCACCCCACCCCAGTGCGCCTCGATCTCCTCCGCCATGCGCTGGATTTCCGCGGCATCCATCACATCCCCCGCCACCAGCAAGGCCTGGCCACCATCGGCCGTGATTTCATCGACCACCGCCTGGCCGAGAGCAATGTTGGAAAAACAATTCACCACCACCTTGGCCCCGAGCTTCGCCAGCAATACCGCGATCGCCTTGCCCAGCCCGCGGCTGCTCCCCGTCACCCAAGCCACTTTCCCGTCCAACCGCAACCCTACCAATGAATGTGTCTCATGCATGACCCACTCATAAATCACCGCGGCAGCGGCGTCAAGACCAGTCGCAGAGGCGCCCGTGGCGGCGGAATCCTGCGACCACGCCCGTACCCCCCCTGAACCAGGGCCCGGCGTTCGTATATCAGCCAAAACATCCCCTGCTCCGAACCACCCCAGGCAATGACCTGATATACGAACGATTTCCTGGGATATTCCTTGCCGCAGGAAGGAAAACATGGTTTTCTATCGAAAGAAATGCCTGCCTGATATAACGGTCGGATGGGCTACGAATAAATACTGTTCGGCTTCTCAATCCATCGCTCGCCATCCCATTCAAGTTTCGGCGGGTTCTCGACGTAGAGATATTCCACGTATGATCCGTAGCGTTTCCGCCAGTCCATCTTTCGCCATCCTTCCGGCGGATACACGTCCCACTGGTTGCGGGCGTCGTAGCTCTCGCACACCGGACAGGAATCCACGGCAGGCGCGTCGGAGTTGCAGGCAGGGCATTGGTTGTGCCGGATGCGTCGTTCACCCCTAATTCGCGCCCAAAGCAGAACAAGGCGTGCGAGGCAACGCGAGGGACGTTTATTGTTGGATTCGGGCTTCATTGGTCGCGTGCCTCCACTTTATCGTTCTGCAAAAATGAAAATATTCGCATTATGCGCTACACTATTACTTGCTGCCTGTGGCTCAATGGATACTAAACACGTATTTGTTGAAGTTCGTGTAGACAAAGCATCCCCCAAGATTAACAGATTTCATCTGGTACAGCATGAATCTATGAGTTCCAGTAAGATCAATCCAGAGACTTCAAGATCTGATTCAGATTACAAATATTACGAATATTCAGCCCTACTACATGATCGTCGAAAGTGCCTAATTGTAATTGATCTTGAGCCTACTAGTGACAGCCTGAAAAGATCTGAAATTTATGATTTGAAGAAGCACGGCTTATCCATTAGCAGTGTCTGGAGCGAATGGCGCGATCCCGATGCTACAGTTAATCCATCACACGTCTTAGGCAGTGCTTTCCAGGCTCTTGAGACACAAAAGCCACCAAGTAATCTTTACCAATCACCTAAGAAGACTAATTTAAGATACAGAATCGAAAGATGGAATCGACCATGAGCAGAACAATCCGCATCGTGTAACCCGCTACCAGCGGCGGTGTTTGCGGCGTTTATCGTAGTTTCAAAGATCACCCCGAGTTCGTCTTCCCGTGTCGCTGGTAGCGGGTGCAAGTGCTCACCGTTAGCTAATAAAATGACCCTTGCGACAATCACCTGCGTATACGCAGTATTTGCCATGTCTGCATCTGCCAATACATCCCCCGAAGCCAAGTTTTGGACATGGTTCAGAAGTGAGAACGAGCGTTATAGAAGTATCGACAAGGCAGAAGATGGCGAAGAGTTGCTAGACCTACTCCTCGAACACCTCCATGAATACGATTCCGAACTCTTCTTTGAGGTTTCCCAACCGCTTGATGATGGTTCGAATGAATTGATTATTTCTGCTGAGGGTGTTCGTGCGAAGTTCCCGAAGGTCGAGACACTCGTTGCGGCCGCGCCGAAGCTCCCAAAGTGGAAGATCATAGCGTTCAAGCAGGCCTTAGGATTCGAGTTCGTTCACGTGTATGGCGAGCTAAAGATTGATCCACGGAAACTCTGGTTTCTCCCGCTGACCGCCAAGACCGATCCTTCGATCTTAGGATTGCGAATTGGCCTTTATGATTTCGACGAGGACTCTGAGGACAAGATTAAGAACTCCGTTTGGATCATTCTGGATACAGGACTCGGTGAGAAGACGTGCGCGGATCGCATCCGACATCTCGAAGTGGTCGCACTCCCCAAGAAGCCGGAGGACGAGGGCTTTATCGAATTGCCCGAGCTTCCAATATACCTAGCGTGGATCGACAAAAGAAACAGCGAACAAGCCGGCACTCCGCAACCCGCTACCCGCCACGAGTCGAACTCGGAGGATGGCGACAAACCTCAACCTAAAGCGGAGGAGCGCTCCCGGTAGCGGATTTCCAGGCCTAAACGTTCTGCAAAAAAATGACCGATGTCGAAGATATCGCGGGTTCTTCCTTCCCTTGAGCTCACGATCCACCGCACATGTGGCGTAAAGTCTCGGTGGATGGACAGCTACTGGCAGTGGTAACCAACAGTCCATCAGGACCACAAAGATCGGCTGTATACGATCGGCAGTCAGGCGCACCCCAATGGAAGGAGACATGGTGGACCGAGCGTGAACGGTTGTTGACTGATCCTTTGGCACACGCGCAGCAGATGGCGGATAAGATGCTGCCATCAAGCAACCCGGGCTCCCGTTCAGACGAGCCTTGAGGAAAACCCGGCTGGCAGATCAACACCGGCCGGGACAAAAGCGGAGCCTTGCTCTGGAAAAAAAACTCATTCCCATTGCCAGCGTAGTAGCCCGCATGCGGGAAGCCGTGCGACTAGCTGCGCAGCGCCTGGATCGCCGCGGCCATGTCGGGGGCGGAGAAGGTGGAGGATCCGGCGACGAGCACGTTGGCCCCTGCGGCCACGGCTTTGGGAGCGGTGGCAAGACCGATGCCGCCATCGACTTCGATGTGATAGCGCAGGCCTTTTTCCTCACGCCAGGCGGCCGCTTGGGCGATTTTCGGCAGCACTTCTTCCATGAACGCCTGCCCGCCGAAGCCCGGCACGACCGTCATGCAGAGCAACAGGTCGATTTGATCGAGGTAGGGCTCCACGGCGGACATCGGCGTCGCGGGATTGAGCGCCAAACCCGCCTGCAACCCCGCTTCACGGATGCGACGCAAAGTTTCCGCCACATCGTGATCGGCCTCGACATGCACGGTGATCAGATCCGCCCCCGCCGCAATGAAACGCGGCAGGTAATGATCCGGACGCGAGATCATCAGGTGCACATCCAGAAAAATGTCGTTGCTCTCGTGCACCGCCTGCACCACGGCGGGACCGAAGGAAATGTTGTCGACGAAGTGCCCGTCCATCACATCGAGATGCATCCAGTCCGCCCCCGCGTGAATCGCGCGGCTGGTCTCTTCCTGGATGCGCCCGAAGTCCGCCGCCAAAAGCGACGGCGCAATCACACGATCCTGACAGGTGCGGGCGATCATGGCGTGCGGGTATTCAGGCAACGTAACCGAGCGCTTTCGCGCGTTCCTCGATCTTGCTATCGTTGTCCAGCAATTCCTGGATCGGATCCCAGCGGCCGGCCATCAGCGCGTCACGTGCCGATTCCGGCATGGTGATGGCGATGCTGTGTCCGGCGGAAGTGGTGACAAGCAGGCTGCCGAGATCGATGGTGATCTGCAGCTGCGGGTCCGCCTCCACGGCGGCGCGCAGGGCGGCGATGTCCGCCGCACTGGCGACCACGCAGGGCATGGCGAGCGTGGTGCAGTTGCCATTGAAAATTTCCGCAAACGATTCGGCGATCACGGCATCAAAGCCGTACTTGCGCAGAGATTGCGGCGCGTGCTCGCGGGAGGATCCGCAGCCGAAGTTCATGCCCGCGATGAGAATGTTCGCACCGGCGAAACGGGCGTCGTTCAGCGGGTGATCCGTGCGATTTCCTTGCGAGTCAAAACGCACGTCGTAGAACGCGAACTCGCCCAGACCATCGAAGGTCACGCATTTCATGAAACGCGCCGGGATGATGCGGTCCGTATCGATATCAGCGCCGGGGACGAATACGCCGCGACCGCTCACTTGTGTTACTTTTTCCAGAGCCATGATGATTGATTGGGGTAAATGTGTTAGGCAGGCATGTCGAATACCTCACGCGCGTCGGCGACGTGACCTTTGATCGCCGCAGCCACGACCATGACCGGCGACATCAGCACCGTGCGACCGGTGGAGCTTCCCTGGCGGCCTTTGAAGTTGCGGTTCGAGGAAGAGGCGCAGAGTTGATCGCCCACGAGCTTGTCAGGATTCATCGCCAGGCACATCGAGCAGCCCGCGGCGCGCCATTCGAAGCCGGCATCGCGGAAGATCTGATCGAGACCTTCTTTCTCGCACTGCACCGCCACGATCTGGGAACCCGGCACCGCGATGGCATGCACGCCAGCGGCGACCTTGTGGCCCTTGAGATATTTCGCGGCTTCGCGGAAATCCGACAGACGCCCGTTGGTGCAGGAACCGAGGAAGGCGACATCGATTTTCACGCCCTTGATCGGCGTGCCGGGCTGGAGTTTCATGTAGGCCAGCGCCTCCTCGATCGATTGTTTTTCAATCTCGGTCGCCGCCTTGGCGGGATCGGGGATCGTTTGATTGATCGACACGCCATGGTCCGGAGAAATGCCCCAGGTCACCGTTGGCTCGATGTCTGCGGCGGAAATGCGCACGATGTCATCGTAGTGCGCGTCCGCATCCGAAGCGAAGCTGAGCCAGCGCGCGGCGGTGGCATCGAAGTCGCTCATGTCCACATAAGGACGACCCTGGAGATACGCGATGGTTTTCGCATCAGGATTGACATAACCACAGCGGGCGCCGCCTTCGATCGACATGTTGCAAACGGTCATGCGCTCCTCCATCGACATGCGGTCGAACACATCGCCGGCATACTCATACGCGTAGCCGATGCCGCCCTTGGCACCGAGCAAGCGGATGATGTGAAGGATCACATCCTTCGCATAGACGCCCGGGCGCAGATCGCCGGTGACCTCGATGCGGCGTACCTTCAGCGGCTCCAGCGCCATCGTTTGTGTCGCGAGCACATCGCGCACCTGGGTGGTGCCGATGCCGAATGCGATCGCGCCGAAGGCTCCGTGCGTGGCGGTGTGCGAGTCACCGCAGGCGATGGTCGTGCCCGGTTGCGTGATCCCCTGCTCCGGTCCCACGACGTGGACAATGCCCTGCTTGCCCGAGCGCAGGTCGAAATACGTGACGCCGAAGTCATCGCAGTTTTTCTGCAGCGCCTGCATCATTTCCGCCGCGAGCGGATCCTGCGGGGCATCCTGATTGATGGTGGGGACGATGTGGTCCACCGTGGCAAAAGTGCGTGAAGGAAATTTCACCTTCAGCCCGAGATCGCGCAGCATGCCGAAAGCTTGCGGCGAAGTCACCTCATGAATCAGGTGGGTGCCGATGAATAATTGCGTCCGGCCATCGGCCAGCGTTCCTACGGTATGTGAATCCCAGACTTTTTGAAAAAGGCTCTTGCCCATGTGTGTGAACCCGCTTGGTTGGGAGCGGGGGCGCGAAACCTAGGGGAAAACGCACCGCTTGTCAAAGCATGAGTGCTATTTTCCAATCATGGGCAAAATCTTGCCCATGACAAAATACAAAACATACAAAATCCCCACCAACAACACGCACCCGGCCACCAAAGTACCGATGATTTGCAGTATCTGATCGAATTTCTGACGCAACGGACCCTTGACTTTTTCTCCGAGAAAATCATCCCATTGCTCGTCCTCCGCCTTTTGGCTGTGATGGTAATGTCTGCGGCCCGCATCGAAGCGCTTGGTGCCTGTCATCATTCTCGAACGTTCTGGTTTCATCTTATACTAAACCACTACTGAGCCAGCGTGCACAACAGGTCAAGCACAAAGAATTTTTTAAAATGTCATCTCCTGCTCGATCGCCTTGATTTTCAGAAACAGATCATTCCACCGTTGCAAATGCGGCTGCAATGCATTCTCTCGCTGGACGAGCGAGACGCGCACGCTCTGCAGGCCCTGCGCATACTCGCGAAAAAACAAACGCAGGCCCTCCTCGTAGTCACCCCGGAGCGCCGCAAAAAACACCTCCCCGCTGCGCAGCAGACGATCGCGATAATCATCCACCATCTCACGGGCACTGCGCACGGCATACACCGACAAACAGATCCAAAAAAACAGTGCCAGTCCACTCAACAGCCCAGGCAACCAGGGCAGGAACAAACCACCACAGATGCCCGCAGCGATGATGGCCAATAAAAACAGAATCATCCACATCGATAGCCCCTCATTCCTCTGACGCAGCGAGCCGCCAAGGACGCCGCGCACGCGCAACTGGCCGATGCTCAAGCCGGCGGCCCGGCCCATGCGCTCCACGAGCTGCTGCCGAGCCAGCTGCAAACGCGACTCGATATCCGACCACGGCGCTGCCGAGACGCCCGTCTGCTCGTCGATGCGCTGCACGACAGTGCGCCAGTGTGCCGCGCATTCCTCGATCAAAGCGCTCGCATCGCGTGCCGCCGCTTCCTTCACCGCATCTCTCAGACGCTCTTGCAACAAGGTTTCCAATCGCTGCGCCGTGTTTTCCCCACGCATCACGCGCCAGAGGCTGCGGAAAATGCCCAGTCGCGATTGCAGCAAACGGGCGATGCCGTGGGATTGCTGGGAAAACTCCTCGCCGATCGCGCCCAGGCCTTGTATTTGCTGGCGCACCGTTTTCTGCAGCATCGCGTCGATCTCACGCTCCAGCCCCTCCAGAAAACGCACATCGCGGTGTATGTTGCGCTTGGCCCCGTCCAGCTGATCATCGATCTGATGCAGCAAACCCAGTGCCGCGCGTCGAAGCGACTCGAGCGCGCGCTCTTTCTCGGCGCATTGGTGGATGCGCTCTTCCAGCCAGGCTTCCAGAGCCGGAATCCCGCTGCCCGCCAACAAGTGTGCCGATCGGGCCTGGGTTTTCGCTTCGAAGGCCTGACGCGCCGAGACGAGAAACACGGGCGGTGCCACACCGATCCGCTTCACCGCAAGATCGCGCATGTGCTCTAACAAAACCGGCAGATCGGAAGGATCCGCCTCATCGCACTGCTGCACCACGAATGCCATCGACGAGCGCAATTTTTCCGGCAGTCGAGCCACAAAGTCCCACGTCGGCGCGCCCCAGGGATTGCGAAACGCGAACACCACCAACAACACATCCGTGCCCTCCAGCCATGGCTGCCAGGCTTGTACGGCCGATTTTCCCAATGCATCGATGCCGGGAAGATCCAGCCAATGCAAATGCCGCAGGGATTCCTCAGGCCATTGGCATTCCCGCCATTTTCCCGCCCGCTCGCTTTCATGGCGCGTGCGCCCATGGACGTGAAGAACCGGCAGATCCGTCTCCGGCAAGTCACTGACCCGGCACAGGTAACTCCCCTGGATCGCATTGATCAGCGCGGACTTTCCCGCGTTGATTTCTCCACATACGGAAAACAGCAGCGGCTGCTCCAGGCCCTCGCGCAGCGTCTCAGGACTCTCCGATCCGGATCGAGTCACGTTCGTCTCATCGGCCAGAGCGACAACCGCATCGAATGCATCCAACAATCGGCGACGCGTGGCGAACAGACTTTTCCCTAGCATATCGTATCGGACGGCAGGTGCCCACGGCCATCACTGGCCCGCATTCACCAGGGCGCTGGGCCGGGCATTCGTGCTTGCTTGTCCTGAGCTACCCATGGCCAGAAGTTGGGAAACGGTGACAAACTTGTAGCCCTTGCGCAGCAGCGCATCGACGGTGGCCGGCATCGCGTCCACCGAGGAAGCGTGCAGGTCGTGCACCAGAATGATGGCACCATTGTTCGTGCCGCTGACGATGCGCGATGTCACCACGCCCGAGCCGGGACGTTTCCAATCCAGCGGATCCACCGACCACATGATGGTGGGATAGCCGAAAGTGGAATGGATCATCTGACGCTGGTTCTGGAGAAGGGCGCCATAGGGAGGACGCAGGGTCTTCGGACGAATGCCGCAGGCGCGAACGATCGCATCATCCGTCTTGCGGATTTCCGACATCACGCGGTCATTGCCAAGGCTGGAGAGCTTGGGGTGTGTGTAGGTGTGGTTGCCGATTTCGTGACCTTCCGCCACCGTGCGACGAACAATGCCGGGATAGAGATCGACATTTTTCCCGATCACATAAAACGTGGCCTTCACATTGCGTGCACGCAGGATATCGAGCAGACGCGGAGTGTTGGAAGCATGGGGGCCATCGTCAAATGTCAGTGCCACATAAGGTCCGGGAACCGACACACGGCTGAACGTCACACCGCTTGATTTGCTGAAATCCCCCGACATTCCCATGTCCGGATTGCGCGGCACGGGACCCTGCGGCAGTGGTGTACGGTAATCGGAATTCGATGCCGTTTTCATCGGACCTCGGAAATTTTCGTTGGGAGGCGACTTATCAGGAGAACAACTTCCGATAGAAAGTGAAGCAAGAGCGAAAAGAGTAAAAAGGGAAGGAAGCTTCATAAAATCAGAGGTGTGATGTGAACGACATTCAAGTTATAACAGCAAAATCACCCCATGTCACTGCCGATTTTCATCAATTCTCGTCACTGACCTTTATGCCGCGAGGAAACTCAATCCTTCACACAGCGGAAGCCGGTGTGATTCGTGGGCGATTGGCTATCGAGGGAATGTCGTGCACCTGGACGGAAGCGCAGGCAGTAGGATTCGTGGCAGAGGAATGAGCCGCCTTTGCTCACATGGTGCGCCGGTGCCTGGCCTTTCACGCCGGTGTCGCGATTGATCCAGGTCTCGGGGCCTTGGGGGTTATCGCTGGGGCTGTTTTTGAAATAATCCGGATCGTAATAATCGGAGCAGATTTCCCAGACATTCCCCGCCATATCGTAGAGCTGGAAAGGATTGGGCGGATAGCTTTTCACCGGTGAGGAAAAGGCGAAACCATCGGCCTTGGTGTTTTCATTCGGGAATTTTCCCTGCCAGTGATTGCACAGCGGTTTTTCACCGGGTTGTTGTTCATTGCCCCAGGTGAATTCCAACTGCACCAGACCACCACGCGCCGCATATTCCCACTCGGCCTCGGTGGGGAGGCGCTTGCCCGCCCATTTCGCGTAGGCGGTGGCGTCATCGAAGTTCACGCAGACGACGGGGTGATCGTCGAGTCCCTCGATGCTGCTCCCCTTCCCTGTGGGCATGCGCCAGTTGGCACTGGGATCCCAGCGCCACCAATTCATATACTGGCCCGGTTCGTTCGGGTCGCCCTGCGTGTTCGAGTCCGGCACAAACACCAAAGACCCTTGTTTGAACGGAAAGGGCGGCAGACTGCCGTGCGCCTCCGCTGGAAAATCCTCTTTTTTCGCATCGCGCTCGGCAAAGGTCACGTAGCCCGTGGCTTTGACAAATGCGGCAAATTGGGCATTGGTGACTTCCGTTTGATCGATCCAGAAACCTTTCACCGTTACCTTGTGCTGTGGTTTTTCCTCGGGGAACACTTTGGGGCCGAAGTCGGTCTGGAATAGGCCCGTGGAACCCATGATGTAGGTTCCGCCCGGCACCCGCACCATGCCGTTTTCCACGGTCACCTCCGGCACCACCGTGGGCGCGAGCGGCGTGAGTTTTTGCTTTTCGCAGGAACAAAGGGCCGCGGCGGAAATGACGAGAGCGAGTGTGTGGGATAGGGCGTGGAATTCTCTCATTTGGTGCTGGAGTTGCCGGCATCATAATGATTTGTTCGCGGCAGGCGATGACAAAATTCCGACCATGCATAGATCTCCACCACGGTAAGGTGAAACAAATCGTGGGCGGCACTCTGCGCGATGATGGTGCGGGACCGCGCGAAAACTTCGTTTCCGAGCACGATGCCGCATGGTATGCCAGCCTCTACCGCCGCGACGGACTCACGGGCGGGCACGTGATTTGTTTGGGACCGGGAAATGCGGAGGCGGCGCGTGAGGCACTGCTCGCCTGGCCAGGCGGTTTGCAGGTGGGTGGAGGGATTTCCGCCACGAATGCCGCCGCATGGCTCGAAGCCGGTGCCAGTCACGTGATCGTCACCAGCGCCTTGTTTGATGCGGAGGGAAAATTTCTGGAATCACAGCTCGCGTCCCTCGTCAGCGAAGTAGGTGCCGGGCGTCTTGTGATCGATCTCAGTTGCCGCCGCACGGCCCAAGGCTGGACGGTGGCGATGAACCGCTGGCAGACGCTCACGGAGATCGATGTCACAACTGCCACCCTCGACTACCTCGCGGCGCATTGCGCCGAATTCCTCATTCACGCCGCCGATGTCGAAGGCCTCTGCGGTGGCATCGATGAAGAACTGGTCGGGCTGTTAGGCTCCTGGGGAAAAATCCCCCTCACCTACGCCGGCGGAGTCGGCACCATGGCCGATGTGGAAAAAGTCCAACAACTCAGCGGTGGGAAAATCGATGTCACCGTGGGCAGCGCCTTGGATTTGTTCGGCGGCAGCAGCGTGCGCTACAGCGATCTGTTAGCCTGGAACCAACGAATTTGACACCATGCTGATCGACTCGCACTGCCATCTGGCATCCCACAAGTTCGCGCCCTCGGAGCTGGATGGAATCATCGCCCGCGCCAGCCAGGCGAACGTCCGCGCGATGGTTTCCCTCGCCACTTGCCTTGATGACATCGAGGCCAATCTCACCATCGCCGATACCTATCCGCAGGTGGGCGTTTGTCTCGGCATGCACCCCTGCGATGTGCATCACGCGCCCGATGACGCCATTTCCGTGATCGAGCCTCTGGTGGCGGGCCCGCACGTCGTCGGCATCGGCGAGACCGGGCTGGACTACTACCATCCCGCGCCGGAGAACTGGGAGGAACCCGCCTTCCGTGAGCGCCAGCGAGATTTTCTGGAACGGCATTTTCTGTTAGCCAAACGCAGCGGACTCGGCGTGGTGATCCACACCCGCGATCGCAGCGGCTGCCAGTCGTTCGATGACGCCATGGAAATCTACCAACGCCATGCCACGGAGGTGCGCGCCCTGTTCCATTGTTTCATCGGCACCTATGAAAATGCCCGCCGCGTGCTCGATCTCGGAGGGCTTGTGTCCTTTGGCGGCGTGAGCACGTTCAAGTCCGCACGCGATGTGCTGGAGGTGGCGGCACGACTGCCACGCGAAAGCTTTCTGTTAGAGACTGACGCGCCGTATCTGGCACCCGTCCCTTTCCGCGGCCAGCGCAATGAACCCTCTTTCGTCCACCACACCGCCGCATGCATCGCCGAGGCACGGGGAGAGACACTGGAGTCGCTTGCCGAACACTGCGGACGCGCGACCGTGACATTTTTTCCCAAGCTGCTGCCCAAAATCGCCCACACGATTCCCTGAAGCCGACGGATCGCAGCGTGTTTCGCTTGTGATCGTCGCGATCATCCTCTATCGACTCCGGCATGACGTCTCCACAAAACTCGGCTTCCTCACCGTCCGGCATCGGTGCGGCGCTGGGAGCGTTTTTTCTCTGGGGCGTTTTGCCGATTTACTGGAAGTCCTTGCAGGCCACGCCCGCGCCCCACATCATCGCCCACCGCACGCTCTGGGCCTTGCTGATTTTGTGGGGCTTGCTGGCCATGCAGGGAAATGCCGCCGCCACGCTGCGCCAGTTGCGGCAGCCGCGCATCATCGCGTGGCATCTGCTCTCGGGCACGCTGCTCGCGGGCAATTGGCTGCTTTATGTCTGGGCAACCCTGCACGAGCGCATCATCGAGGCCGCTCTCGGCTACTATCTCAATCCGTTTTTCAACATGCTCTTCGGTTACCTGCTTTTTGCCGAGCGTCAGACACCGTTGCAAAAAACCTCCATCGCCATCGCCCTTGCCGGCGTGCTCTGCCAATTCCGCGGCAATCATGGTTTCCCGTGGATCGCCATCACCCTGGCGCTGAGTTTTTCGTTGTATGCCGTGGTGAGGAAAAAATCGCCACTCACCTCCCTGCCCGGCCTGAGCCTGGAAACCTTGCTCCTCGCCCCGGTCGCGTTGTGTTGGCTAGTGACCACCTCGCCCACGTTAGGCGCGACCCTGCGCGCCGCCGATGCACAAACCATCCTGCTCATCTGCACCGGTTTTGCCACGGCTATCCCCCTGCTGCTCTTCGGCTACGCCGCACGCACCATCTCGCTCACCACCCTGGGCATCCTGCAATTCCTGGGACCCACTCTCCAGTTTCTCATCGGCTGGATGATGTATCGGGAACAGATGACGATCGAGCGCACGATTTCGTTTCTGCTGATCTGGTGCGCGATCGGACTCTATGCCTATTCGCTGCGCCAAATCCGCCAGCACCGCGAGGAATCGATCGATACCTCGCCATGACGCCAAAGAGGCGATCCGTCCCAACTTTTCGATTTGAAGGTTGCAGAAAACGCTCCTGATCTTCAAGCTCCGGGCATGCGCTCCAGCCCTTACAGATCATGGTTTGTTACCGGAATCAGTGTTTTTTGCTATCACACATCCTCACCAGCACAATCCTCTACCGCCACACAGGAAATCGCACCCAAAGTGGCGGCAGCCAAAGCCATTCTGAACGCCTGGCAGTCACAGAATCCCGAACGTGCGGAGCGCAAACTGCACTTGATTCTTTGGACTCCCAAGGACCGCGAACCAGCGCCCCGGTATCGCGAGCGACTCACCGCGATCATGAACGACATCCGGAAATTTTATGCGAAAGAAATGAATCGCATCGGCTTTGGTCCCCTGACCATCAAGCTGGACGAAAAGGAGGACAAGTTGCTCAACATCCACGTCGTGAGAGGTCGCAAGCCCTACAGCGCCTACGAAGGCGGCAGCGGAGCGGAAATCCGCACCGAGTGCCTGCCGACACTGACGGCAGCCGGCATCAATGCCGACAAGGAAACGATCGTGATCTTTTGCAACATGGCGAACTGGGATCCGGAAAAACGCACGATCACGCAGAACAGCCCGTATTATGCCGGTGGCTCGCACCGCAACGGCACGGCTTGGCAGGTGGACTCGCCCATCCTGAATCTCGATTTTCTCGCGGAAAAAGGCCAAAACGTGCGCGATGGCCAGTACGGCGATATTTCGTTAGGCCGCTACAACAGCATCTTCATCGGCGGTGTCTGTCATGAGCTCGGTCACGCGCTCAGCCTGCCGCACAATCGGGAACGCGATGACGAACGCGCCGCTTTCGGCACCGCCTTGATGGGTTCCGGCAACCGCTCGTATGGCGAGGAATTGCGCGGCGAGAGCAAGGGCTCCTTCCTCACGCTGGCACACGCGCTGCGCCTCGCTTCGCATCCCATGTTCAGCGGATCGGTCAAGGGCATGGACCTGCCCGCCTCGGCCAAACCGTCGGACATATCCTTTCGCAAAAAAGACAAGGGCTTCGAGATGTCCGGCAAAGTCACGGCGGATCCCCCCGTGTATGCGGTGTTAGGCTACATGGATCCGAATGGAGGTGGCGATTACGATGCGACCACCACCACAGCCATCCCTGACAAAGAGGGGCGTTTCACCCTCGATTGCCAGGCATTGCAAAAGGGCAGGTCGGCACAGTTGCGGGTGTTTTATTTGCAGGCGAATGGCGTCACCTCGGGATGGCTCAGCAGCACCCCGTATCAGTATCCCTACTCCGTCGATGCCCAAGGCGATGCGGACATTTCCTTGCTGCGCCAGACCATGCTGCTCAAGCCCTTGCTGGAAGCACTGGAGAAAAAAGACATGAAAACATATGACTCCATCGCGCAGGGTGATGCATTCCGCAAGGAGGAAACATGTGTCGCCATCGCCGCACTGCTGCGCTCCACCGACGCCTCGCCGCTCAAGGCTCCCGCATCCGTCGATCCCTCAGTGCTCAGCATTCCCCTATCGCATCTCGCCTGTGACAAGGAATCCGTGGGCTACGGCGTGCCCTTGCGCAACCGCGCTCCCGCTCCCCAGTATCTCTTGCAGGCGGGTGGAAAAATCTATCGCCACGGCCTCTATGCGCACGCCCCCGCCGAGTTGCGCTGGCAACTCGATGGCTCCTGGAACACTCTCACCGGATCCTGCGGCAGCACCAGTGGACAGGCCACGGAAATGGAGTTTCGCATCGTGGGAGATGGCAAGGTGCTGTGGGATTCCGGCATGGTCAAAGACGGCGCCGTGAAACCATTTTCCGTCACCGTCAGCGGGGTCAAAGAACTGAAACTCATCACGGGAACCGGGCGCGATGACAAAACAAGCGACTGGTCCACCTGGCTCGAACCTGTGCTGACAAGATCAGGAAAATGACACTCACTGTGGTCTCATTGCTGGAAAATCCTCATCCCGATTTGTCCTGTTGACAGATCTCGCAGATGACAGTATTTTCCTGCGCCCTGACCAAGGCTCCTACCGATCATGAAATACGCAAAATTCCTCACCCTCGCCCTTGTTGCTCCCTCGCTCGCATTTGCTGACGATGCCGAGAAAGCCAAACTGATGGAAGCTGGCAAAGCCAGTTTCATGACCTGCGCCGCCTGCCACGGCATGGACGGCCAAGGTGTGGCCGCCGGTCCGAAAAAAATGGCACCTTCCCTCACCGGTTCGAAAATCGCCACGGGCGATCCTGCCACCTTCGCCCTCGTCGTGCTTCACGGCATCGCCAAGGAAAACCAAGACTACCTCGGTATGATGGCTCCTCTGGGTGCGGCTCTCGATGACAACAAACTCGCCGCCGTCATGACCTACGTGCGCAATTCTTTCAACAACAGCGCTTCCGTAGTCACCCCTGCCGATGCGAAAAAATACCGCGAGCAATTCAAGGCCCAGGCCGGTCCTGTGACCCGCGCGAAGCTCGAAGAGATGGGCAAAGCGAAGTAATTCCCCTTCCCGATTCTTTCTGAAACATGCCGCACTGCCCGCCAGTGCGGCATTTTTTTGCACCACATGCTTTCTTGACCTCTGTCCGCCGCACGCTACGATCACCTCATGCAACGAAGAACATTTTTGCGCCACGGCACGGCCGCTCTCGCCGCATCCGCATTTTCCTCCTGCTCTTCAACGAAGAAACCGGAATTGCATGTGTTCACCTGGTCGGACTACCTCGATCCCGCCCTTCAGGAGAAGTTCGAAAAACAGCACTCCTGCACGGTGTTCATCGATACCTTCGACTCCAACGAATCGATGTTTGCCAAGATCAAGGGCGGTGCGACGGGCTACGATATTCTCGTGCCCTCGTCCTACATGATCAAGGCGCTCAAGCGCGAAAATCTGTTAGCCCCGCTGGATCTATCGAAAATCCCGTTCAGCAAAAACATTGATGCCGATCATTTGAAAAAATCGCTGGATCCGACGATGGCCCACTCGGTGCCCTACATGACCGCGCCCACCTGCATCGCCTATCTCACCTCGAAGCTGGGCGAACCGGAACTCAGCTATCAGATTTTCAACAACCCGCAGGCCAAGGGCCGCATGACCATGCTCAATGACATGCGCGAGGTCATAGGAGCCGCGCTGCTGTCGTTGGGTTTTTCGCTGAACTCGGTCAATCCTCAGGAAATCAAACGTGCCACCGAGGTCGCCATCCAGTGGAAAAAAAACATCACGAAATACGATAACGAACTCTACAAAAGCGGCATTGCCTCGGGAGAATTTTTCCTCGTGCAGGGATACGCCGGCGAGCTGCTAGCCGTGGCCGATGAGAAAGAGGACGTGAAAGTGTTCGTCCCGCGCGAGGGTGCCGCCTTCACCTGCGATGACCTGTGCATCCCCGCCACAGCGCCGAATCCCGAGCTCGCCCATGCATGGATCAATTTCCTCTGCGAAGCGAACCACGCCGCGCAGAACATGGAATTCATCGGCTACCGCGCGCCCAATTCCCCCGCCTATGCGCTCCTCAGCGAGGATGTCCGCGGCAATCCGGTGTTGTTTCCCGAGCCGGAACTGGATGCGAAATGCATGCCCATCGATGACATCGGCGAGAATCTCGCCCTCTGGACCGCCGCGTGGGATCAGATCAAATCCGCCTAACAAATTCGCGAACGCTCATGAATCCCACCGCCGCCCTGAACCAGGATCTTTGCCATGTGTGCCACCACCGCGCCATCGCGGCATCGTCACGCATCCGCCTGCCGCTGCGTTCGCGGGTGTGGAAGGGGCAGGCCGGCGAGTTCGCGGGCGCGGGCACGGGATCGTCGCTCGATTTCCAGGATCACCGGCTCTACGTCCCCGGCGATGACCCCCGCCACATCAACTGGCAGGCCTACGCCCGCACGGGTTCGTATTCGATGAAGCTCTACCGCGAGGAAGTCCGGCCCGTGGTCGATCTCATCCTCGATGTCTCCGCCTCGATGTTTTTCGATGCGCAGAAAACCGAGCGCGTCTGCGATTTGTTCTATCTCTGCGCCGAGTCCGCTCGACGCAGCGGCGCATCGCTGCACATTCATCTGATCTGCGGCGACAAAACCCGCCTCGTCCCCTACGAGGCCATCGTCAGCCACCGCTGGATCGATCTCATCGCCCAGTGCGCGCCCGGCGATCCCAGCATGCCCCCGCAACTCCATCAGATCAGCCTGCGTGCCAATGCCATCCGCCTGTTGATCTCCGATCTCCTCTTCGCCGGTGAGCCCGAGCCGATTCTCCGCCCCCTGCAGCAGCGCCAGGGCAGCGGCATTCTCTTAGTGCCCTACCTTCCCGCCGAAATGGATCCGGAGTGGAGCGGGAACTACGAAATGATCGATGCCGAAAAACAATCCCGCCATCCGCACCGCATCGAGCCCACCACTCTCAAGCGCTACAAGGAAGCCTACGTCCAGCATTTCGCGCTGTGGAAACAGGCCTCGCTGCGCCAACAAGTGATCATGGCCCGCGTCCCGAGCGTCATCGACATCCAAAAAGCCCTCCACGCCGAAGCCGTATTGCTCGGGGCGCTGGAAACGTATTGATTTTCCGCCAAGGACGTTTCGATCCTGAAAAGCCGATTCGAAGGCAGGTTGCCTCGTTAGCCCATTGCATGAGGATGCCCGCAGAGAGCTTTCCGCATGGTCAGTTCGCGCGAATAATTCCTTGCATTCACGGAAATCCGCCTGTATCAGTGCGCCCGCTTTTCTCTGTATTTCCTCGCAACTTTATGATCAAATGGATTCTTCAAAAAATCGTTGGCAGCAAAAACCAACGGGAAATTCGCCGCATTCGTCCGATTGTGGCGCGCATCAACGAGATTGAAGAAGCCTTGCAGCGGGAGCCCGTCGAGAAACTGCGCGAGTTGACCCAAAAATGGCGCAGCCATCTGGCGCGCTATCATGAGCTGCAAGCCCCGCCGAAACCGCAACTTTTCCGCATGGCGGAAGATGAACTCCGCACCGTGGCGAAAGAAATCGAGACGCGCTTTTCCCGCCTGCGCGAGGAATTTCCGCAACTCCCCGCCACCGTTGAGCCGACTCCCGACTCGATCGAGGCCGCCAAGGAGGCCTTTCGCGAAATCGAACCATCCTTCCGCGAACGCCGTGCGAAGTATCTGGAACAGATTCTTCCCGATGCTTATGCCGTCGTGAAAAATGGCGCCCGCCGCATGTGTGGCTCGCAAATTTCCGTCTGCGATCACACACTCAGCTGGGAGATGGTGCACTTTGACGTGCAGCTCATCGGCGGCATCGCGCTGCACCGCGGCATGATCGCGGAAATGCAGACGGGCGAAGGAAAAACGCTGGTCGCCACGCTTCCCGTCTATCTCAACGCCCTCACCGGCCTGGGCGTGCACATCGTCACGGTCAACGACTACCTTGCCCGTCGTGACTCGGAGTGGATGGGCTCGCTCTACAAATTCCTCGGCCTCACCGTAGGCTGCATCCAGAACCAGATGCACCCGCAGGACCGCCGTGAGCAATACCTCTGCGATATCACCTACGGCACGAACTCGGAATTCGGCTTCGATTACCTGCGCGATAACGGCATGGCCACCGCCGCCGATGAACAGGTGCAGCGCGCGCACTACCTCGCCGTCATCGACGAAGTGGACTCGATTCTCATCGATGAAGCCCGTACCCCGCTCATCATTTCCGGCCCCGCCACCGTATCCTCGCATCAATACGACACCTACAAGCCGCTGATTGAGCGCTTGGTGAAGAAACAAACCGAACTCTGCAACGACCTCGCCGCAGAAGCGAAGGCCAAGCTCGAAGCCGGTGATCCCGAGGCCGCGGGCCGCGCGCTGTTCAAGCTGAAACTCGGCCAACCGCGCAACCGTCAGTTCATGCGCCTGATGGAAGAGCCGGAAAACCGCCGCCTGCTGGAAAAAACCGAACTTTCCTTCTACCAGGATGCGCAGAAACGCGAGTTGTTCGCGATCAAGGAAGAACTCTATTTCACCATCGATGAAAAAGCGCACGACGCCGACCTGATGGAGATGGGGCGCAATTTCCTCTCGCCCAATGATCCCGATGCCTTCGTGCTGCCGGACCTCGGGCACGCCTACGGCGAGATCGATGCCGATCCCACGCTCACCGATGAAGAGCGCTTCGCCCGCAAGGAGGCCCTGCAAACCCGCCTCGACCAGCAAGGCGAAAAAATGCACAACATTTCCCAACTGCTCAAAGCCTACTGCATTTACGAAAAAGATGTGCAGTATGTCGTGACCGAAGGAAAAGTGGTGATCGTGGATGAAAACACCGGCCGCGAAATGCCCGGACGTCGCTGGTCGGACGGACTGCACCAGGCCGTGGAAGCCAAAGAAGGCTGCGTGATCGAACGCGAGACGCAGACCTATGCCACCATCACGATCCAGAACTATTTCCGCCTTTACGAAAAACTCGCGGGCATGACCGGAACGGCGGAAACCGAAGCGGCGGAGTTTTCCGACATTTACAAACTCGACGTGCTGCCCATCCCGACGAACCAGCCGAACAAGCGCGTGGACCTCAATGACCAGGTGTTCAAAACGCGCCGTGAGAAGTTCAACGCCGTGGTGAAAAAAATCGCCGAGGCACACGAAAAGGGTCAACCCGTTCTGGTCGGCACCGCATCGGTGGATGCCTCGGAAACGCTGAGCCGCTTGCTCAAACGCGAAAAAATCGAGCACCAGGTGCTGAATGCCAAATACCACCGCCAAGAAGCGGAAATCATTTCCCAAGCCGGCCAGCGTGGCGCGGTGACGGTCTCCACCAACATGGCGGGACGCGGCACCGACATCAAACTGGGCGCGGGAGTCGCCGATCTCGGCGGGCTCTTTGTGATCGGCACCGAGCGTCATGAATCGCGCCGCGTCGATCGCCAGTTGCGCGGTCGCTGCGCCCGTCAAGGCGACCCCGGTCTGTCGCAGGCGTTTTTGTCCTTTGAAGACGACCTGATGCGGAATTTCGCCGCAGCCGAACGCATGACCCAGATGATGGAGCGCTTTGGCATGGAAGACGGCGAGGCGCTGGAGCACTCGTGGCTGAACCGCTCGGTGGAAACCGCGCAAAAACGCGTGGAACAGCGGAACTACATCTGGCGCAAGCGCGTTCTGGACTTTGACGACGTGATGAACAAGCAGCGCGAGGTGGTCTATGGCTACCGCAATGAGGTCTTGTCCACGGAAACACCGCGCGATCTTGTGACCGAGATCATCGAGAAAGTGATTCCCGCCAATGTCATCGGCTACTTTGCCGGGCGCGATGACAATTCTCCGGATCTCACCGAGCTCTACCACTGGATCCAAGGCAATTTGCCTGTGCGCGTGCAGTTGGAAGAAATCCAGAATGCCAAAAGCCCCGAGCTGATCACCGAGCTCCTGGTGGAGAAAGTCAAGGAAGCCTACGAAGCCCGTACCGTCACGCTGCCGCCCGAAATTCTCGAGCAGGAAGAACGCCGCATGGTGCTGGCCGCGATCGACAAACAATGGCAGGCGCATTTGTACAACATGGATGCCCTGCGCGAGGGCGTGTATCTCCGCGCCCAAGGCCAGAAGGATCCGCTGGTGGAATACAAAAACGAGGCCTACAATTTGTTCGTCGAGCTCATGGGTAGCATCGAGCAGGAGGCGTTCCACAACCTGTTCCGCTCGGCTGCGGCGATCGAGGCCTTCATCAAGCAACTCCAGAGCGCGCCGCACCAGTTGCAAAGTGCCGAGGTGGAGCTGACGCAGGATAACATCGCACAGTCCACCGGCTCGACGATGCTCCCCTCTCCCGAAGGCCCGACCATCAAACTCAATTTGCCCAAACGCAAACCAAGCTTTGACATCGCGACTTCCGGCCGCAATGCCCCCTGCCCTTGCGGCTCGGGCAAGAAATTCAAACAATGCTGCGGCAAGGATTCCGAGACTGAGGCCTAACGCGGTCTTGTGCCATTTTTCCCAACAAGTGAAACGGCTGCGTTGACGCTGTTTCGCGGTCCCCACTTTTTTCACTCCCATGCTTTCCATTCAAGGTTTACGCGTCGAATACGGCGCCCGCGTTTTGTTCAATGATCTGTCCTTCACCGTGCAACCGCGCGAGCGCATCGCGTTCGCGGGACACAACGGTGCGGGAAAATCGACCTTGATGAAATGCGTCGCCGGGATCATCCAGCCGACCGCCGGAAAAGTCACCGCTCCGAAGGGCCATCGCATCGGCTACCTGCCGCAGGAGGGCATTCACGTGAAGGGCATCACGCTGTGGGAGGAAACCGAATCCGCTTTCGCCGAGGCCGTGGAGATCAAACGAAAAATCGATGAGCTCAGCGATTCGTTGGAGCATCTCGATCCACGCTCCTCACCGTTCAGCGAATGCCTCGAGGAAATCGGCAATCTCGAATTGCAGTACGAGGCCTTTGATCCCGGTCGCATGAAACCGAAAATCCAGTCGGTGCTGCTCGGTCTCGGATTCAATGAAGCGGACTTCGAGCGCGATTGCGGCCATTTTTCCGGCGGTTGGCAAATGCGCATCGCCATGGCGAAACTGTTTCTCCAGTCGCCCGAGGTGCTGCTGCTCGACGAACCGACCAACCACCTCGACATCGACTCGCAGGCCTGGGTGGAAAACTACCTCATCAACTACCCCGGTGCCATCCTGCTCATCTCCCACGACCGCTCGCTGCTTGACACGCTGTGCACACGCACCATCGCCTTCCACAAAGGCCGCGCCGAGGAATACGCGGGGAACTATTCGTATTACGAAAAGGAAAGCGTGGCGCGGAAAGAAAACCTGCTGCGCCAGTATGAAGCCCAGCGCAAGGAGATCGCCAAAACACAGGAGTTCATCGACCGCTTCCGCGCCTCGGCGAACAAGGCCACGCTGGTCCAGTCGCGCATCAAACAACTCGCCAAGGTCGAACGCATCGTCATCGAAGCGGAAGACCCGATCATGAATTTCCGCTTCCCGAAACCTCCCTCCTCAGGGCACTCGGTGGCGATGCTGGAAAAAGCGACCAAGCGCTACGGCAATCACACGGTGTTTGAGAATTTCGATTTCGAGGTCGTGAAGGGCGAGAAGTTTGCCATCGTCGGACCGAACGGCGCGGGCAAATCCACCTTCTGCCGCATGATCACCGGCCAGGAGGAGCCCACCTCCGGCACCTTCACGCTCGGCATGCGCGTCAGTGTCTCGTATTTCTCGCAGAATCACGCCGATGAACTGGACCCGACCAAAACCGTGCTCGAAACCGTGGAGGAAACGGCCACGCGCGATGCCGCCCCGCATTGCCGCAATCTGTTAGGCTGCTTCCTGTTCCGTGGCGATGATGTGTTCAAAAAAATCGGCGTGCTCTCCGGCGGCGAGCGCTCGCGTGTGGCTCTGGTGCGCATGCTCGTGCAACCGGCGAACTTCCTGATTCTCGACGAGCCGACGAACCACCTCGACATGCAATCGCAGGACGTGCTGCAGCGCGCGCTCATCGACTACCCCGGCACCGTGCTGATCGTCTCGCACAACCGCAATTTCCTCGATCCTCTGGTGAGTAAAACGCTGGAATTCCGCCCCGGTGCCAAGCCGACCCTGTATCCCGGCAATATCAGCTACTATCTCGAAAAATCCGCCGCCGACCGCGCACGAGAGGACAAGGCCAAAACACAACAAAAGAGCCCCACGCCCAGCGTGCCGCAGCTCGCCAAGCGTCAACCCGAGGCGGCCCCCGCCGCCGCGAACAACGGCAACCGCAAGGATCAGCGCAAGCTCGAGGCGGAGATCCGCAATCAGCGCAACAAAGTCCTCAAGCCATTGCAAGAGGAACTGGAATCGGTCGAAGGGAAAATTGCCGAAATGGAAAAGGCCCAGGCAACTCTCACGCAGCACCTTTCCAGCGAGGAAGTGGCTGGTGATCCGCAGAAGTTCCGCGAGACGACCAATGCCCTGGAAAAGATCACACAAAACCTCGAAATCGCCTTCAGCCGCTGGGGAGAAATCACCGCGGCGATCGAAGCAGCCGAGGCCAAACTGCCGCAGATGCCGCAGGAGTGATCACGGTTCTTTGACCGCGTCCGGATCCTTTGCCAACTGGAACGACTTCAGCTCCATGGTCTCTTTGAGCATCAGCGTGTCGTTGATGTAGCGCGCTTTTTCTTCGCGTACAATGCCGTAACGCGGCACAAACCAGATCGTCTTGCGCATTTCCAAGTTGCTGTCCTTGCCTTCTTTTCCGGTCATCAGAATGCGAATTGTCGCAAAATCACGACCAGCGGCGGTGACGGTTTCACGCCCCACCACCTGAATCGTGCGTATGACCTCGATGCCCGTGCGCGGATCCTTGATCTGCAAGGGCGGCAGGCTCTCCCCAGGCATCACCCCCGCGCGCACCAGCATCACCGCCGGGTCCAACCACGTCGGGCTTTGTTGTGCGGCACCAACGATTTCCGAACCGCGCATTTGCACTTTCTCGTCATCGATTTCGACAAATTCGCGCTCGATCGGGCTGCCTGTGGCCTCGATCTCGAAACAATCCGTCTCGGGGTGATCGCCAGTCGGTTTCACTTTTCCCTTGTAGGTTCTTTTGCGCACGAAGTCCTGGCTGATGGCAGGCGATCCGGGCGATTGGGCATTCGCGGGAACCTGGAGTTTCACCTGATAGACCCAGTGATCGCCCACCGTCAACGGCAGGATCGGCGTGTCGGATTTTTTCCACTCGGCATTGCCCGCCGATTTCACCTCCTCGGCGACTTCCTTGGCGAGTTGTTCCGTTAGATTTTCATTCTGCCCGGGTTTTTTGCAGGAATTCAAAAACACGAGGGCGAAGAAGCATGGTGTCAGTGGATGGAGTTTCATGGGCGATGGCGTGAGGATTGCAGGGAAACGACGGCACCACTGCCGCCGGCATGGAGAGCGCCGAAGCGGCGCTGGGCTGAGACTTGAGGGAAAAAATACCGACGCTGTCTGGTAAAGCGGCGATGCAAGAACCAGACGACTGTCACGAGAGCAACCAACCCAACCGCGGCGATACCGATCCATTTGGCACGGCGAATCATCCGATCTCTCGACCATTTCTGATAGATGCTGTCGTTCCACTTGTCGCGTATGGCGCTGAATTGCCGCCACTGCGAATGGATCACGCGCATGGTATCGCTGAGTTGATAGATCGCGCTGCGGAGCCGCTCGCGCTCGGTCGATTCAGAGCCGGCCCGTTTTTCGATGCGCAGGATCATTTCCCGCTGGGCACGGGGATCGAGGTTGATTTTTTCGATGATCTCCCCTTCCCACCAGATGCGTGGACCCGCCGATGAGGGAACATAGAGCACCACGCCACGCAAGGCGGGATCCCCCCAGCGGTTGGCGATTTCGTGCATCACGTGATCCGCCGGGGTGTTGTGCAAGTTCGGCAGAATGACCAGATAAATGTCAACGCCATCATTGCGCTTCCATGACTCGAGTTGCCGTTCCCACTCGTACTGCTCCTCGGGTGTCAGCCACTTGCTTTCATCGGACACCTGTCCCTTGGGCTTGTCGGGCATGATGAATACGGGTGAGGACGATTGAGCGCTAACGCACACGGCCATGATCGCCCATAGCAGGAAACAAACGCACCGCATCATGACTCACCTCCTTCTTTGTTTTTGATGATACCGTTCATGCGACGGCTCGCCAGCACCAGTTTGCGCTCCGCTTCCGCGAAAAAATCCCGATAGCCCTTCAGGATACCTCCCTCACGCCAGGAAGTTTTCAGAGTGGTGAGCAAATCCTCCCAATCGTCATCGGCCAGGATGGGTTCCACTTGATATCCGGGAGTGATGACAAAACGCTGGTGATCCACATCGTAGGTAAGCAACACGGTCCACGAGCGTTTTTCACGTTCCTCTTCGTTCTGCACCGGACTGACGTTGAAAAACCAAAAATTGAACAATCGCAGGCGCACTTCCTCCGGCAGCTTGATCGAGAGCAAGCACCAATCGATTTGCGGAAAACGCCGCTGCAATCTGCCGACCCAGCCCAGGATTTTTTTGCGCGATGACTCATCCCAGCACTGCGCTTGATCCATCCACGGCTCCATCGCAGGGGCGGCGCCGGAAAACAGTCGCAAGGTATTCTCACCAGTGAAGCCGCACGACGGACAACGCAGCACGGGCTTTTCCAATCGCAAGCGGCAGTCAGGACAGAACAGAGCGCCCGCCGCAAATCGCTTCGCGGCATAGCTGGAGACATCTTGCGTAGGGGGCATCGTCACGACGGTGCTCATCCTAGAGCCCATCACAGCGTGCTGTCGAGTCGAATCGAAACGGATCTGCCGTGCGCATCCAGCCCCTCGATGCGGGCGAACTCATCGGTAATAGGCAGTGATTTTTTCACGGCGGCAAGGTTCATTTTGACGATGCTGGTGCGGCGCTGGAATTGATCGGCGCGCAAGCCGGAGAACGAACGTCCGGCCCCTCCGGTCGGCAGGGTGTGACTGGGACCGGCCAGAAAATCCCCCACCGCCACGGGCGACGCATTGCCGAGATAAATGGCACCGGCGCTTCGCACTTTCGCCAGCCAGTGCGCTTCCTCTTCCACGATCAGAGAAAGGTGTTCGGGGGCAAAATCATTGACGAGCTGCATGCCTTGTTCCAGCGATTTCACGTGCAGCAGAAAGGTGCCTTTTTGCAACACTTCATCGATGATTTTCGAGCGAGACAGCAGGGCACTCTGGCGCGCTACCGCTTTGACAACACTGTTGAGCAGAGCCTTGGAATCGGTGAGGAAACCGACGGCACTGTCACCACCGTGCTCGGCCTGGGCGAGGATATCGGCGGCGATGCACTCGGCATTGCCACTGCGATCCGCGAGAATGAGGATTTCGCTGGGTCCGGGCAAAAGATCGATGGACACCGCACCGACGAGCTGCCGTTTCGCTTCCACGACAAAACGATTGCCTGGGCCGAAAATACGATCCACCGGAGTTACCGATGCCGTGCCCAGCGCCATCGCGGCGATGGCCTGTGCGCCGCCGATTTTCAGCACTTCGGTAGCGCCCGCGGCTTTCAGAGCGAAGAGCAGAGAGGCATTCACCTTGCCATCTGGTCCCACCGGAGTAGCCGCGAGGATCTGCGGCACACCTGCCGCCTGTGCAAAGCCCGCCGTCATCAAGGCCGTGGAAACCAAGGGAGCCTTGCCACCGGGAACGTAAACGCCCACGCGATCAAAGGGCGTGAATCGCTCGCCGACCACCGCTCCTTGCGCATTTTTCCAGTTCCAGTCTTTGCGCATGCTGCGCTTGGCAAAGTCGTGGATGTTGCGCAAGGTCGCCGCCACCGCATCGCGTGTGCTCGGTGCCACGGCGGCCTCCGCTTCGGCAAATTCCTTTTCCGTGACGAAAAGTTGTTTTTTCGTGAGAGAAACGCCATCGAATTTTTGCGTGAACGCCAACAGCGCGTCGTCGCCTTTCGCTGCGACTTCGGCAATGATGGACGCCACGGTGTCGCGCAGCGCATCGGTGGGCACCGCACGGCGTTTCATCATCGTGGCCATCGCGGCAAAATCCGCATCTTTGTAGCTGAGAACTTTCATGTGAGGAAAATCAATAGTAGGGACGCAGCATCAGGTAGCAGATCGGCCCGGTGATGGCGACATACAACCACAACGGAAAGGTGATTTTCGCCAGGCGTCGGTGTGCCTCGCGCCGGTCCGCCCAGCCCGCCAGATAGGTCAACAGGATCAATGGAAAACTCACGGCTGCGGAGAAAATGTGCGTGATGAGCAAGCCGAAATACAAGGCACGGATCCCGCCCACGCCGCCGAATTTTGTCTCGGCATTGGTGAAGTGATAGGCCACGTAGCAGAGCAGAAAGACCGTGGAGAGGACCATCGCCGCCGTCATGAAACGTTTGTGCCGCGCGATGTTTCCTTGTTTCACGGCAAGCAGAGCCGCGATCAGGCACAGCGCCACGGTGGAATTCAGCACCGCGTGAACGGCAGGGAGAAAATTCAGATGCATGCCCTCAGGCAAGGCGATGCGAAGCTCGGGGCGACGCATCAGGCCGACCAATACAAGCACCAGCGCGGTCACAACCCACACGCCGATGCGTAGTTTTTTTTCCGCTGCTGCTGAAAGTGGCAAATGCTGTTCCATGATTATTTGGCGAGTTCTCTGCGAATTTTTTCATACATGTCCTTTTTCAAGGACTCATACAGGACGGGATCGGTCTTGCGGGCGTCAGCCAAGGGCCATTTGCCCACGACCTCGAAATTTTTGTTCACCAAGGCCAGTCCGAGATCGTGCGCAAACTTGCCATTGCTCTCGATGTCGGCGGGATCCGTACGCTGTTTGATTTTGAAAAATTTCAGCGTGCCTTCCATGTATGCGTGTGCTTTGGCGTTGTCGCCCGTCGTTAAAAACCACCAGTTTTTCGGATCGGCATTCAGAGCGCTGGCGTAGTCCTTGAGCTTGTCCACGTTATCCGTTTCCGGATCGATAGAGATGCAGGTCAGGTGGAAGTCCTGTTGCGAGGAAAATTCATTGAGAATCTCGCGCAGCTCCTGACCGTTGCGCAAGGCACAGTGCGGGCATACGGCGAAAAACTCCGCCACGACCCACACCTTGCCCTTGAGTTGGGAAAGCTTGACCGCCTCGCCCAGCTGATTGGTGGCTTCCAGATCGCTGGCGATGGGAAACATGGTCTGCTGCGTTTCCGCGCCGGTATTCACGACGAAGGGCTTTTCCCGTTCGATCAAGCCATCGCGCACCCAGAAAGCGATCCACAAAATGGCAGCGGAAACCACGAGCGTGGCGGCATAGATGGCGATGATTTTGGAGGTGCGATTCATCGATTGGTCTGGTTTACGGTTTCGTTCAGCAGGATCTCGATCGTGCTTTCTAACAAATGTTGTAGCTCAGCCACATTGCTGCGCTCGGTGCCCGTCTTGATTCCCTTGGAATCCCAGCCCTCGGCCTGGGAAAAATCAAAGCCGGTGACGAATGGAGGCCCGCCCCGTTGTTGCGGCACCACCGCCTTGCGCAGTTTCAGATTACGATCCACCAGCACCAGCGAAGTGTCATATTTCCATTGCCCTTCCTCTTGATGCGGCAGCATGCCGAGCTTGCACTTGTCCTTGAGATACTTGTGCAATACGGCAGGCTCCGTTGTGGCGAACCACCACTGTGGCAATTTCGCACCCTGCCGCTGCGCTTCCTGTTTCAACAGCGCGGCCGCCTGCTCGGGTGCTCCGGGATCGATGACCATGCTGATGAAAACCACATCCTGCCGCGATTCGTATTTTTTCGCGAGATCCTGCATGACACGCACGGCGAGCGCACAGGATTCCGGCTGGGTCACGCTGATCGAGTTCAAGACCCAAACCTTTCCCTGCAGCTCGTCGAGCCCTACGCGCACACCATCCTGACGCAGAACAGGCAAGTTGTAGCGCAGCTCCCCCACATACGAGGGACGGTCTTCTTTGTTCGCATTGCTGGCGTAGCGCTCATAGGCCATGAAAATGAACACACCGCCGAAGATGGCAAACGCTACGAGAATCAACGCGGTGCGTCGCAATTTTTTTTCATCACGCACCGCCGGTTCCAATTTTCCTTCGTGTCTTGCCATGGGCAGGCAGAAAATACCCAGTTCGAGTGACAACGCAAGCTCCCAAGAGAAAAAACTTGTCTTATCAAGATGAAAGTTTTCGCATCATCAAATCGCGATGCGTTGATATCTTCTTGCCAAGTCTGCACAAATCCCCTATCTTCGCGCATGCCTCATCCTGATCTCACTGCCGAACTGACCGCCGCCCTGAAAGAGCGCATTCTCGTTCTCGATGGCGCGATGGGCACGACGATCCGCACTTACGGACTGAGCGAGGAGCAGGCGCGGGGGAAACGGTTTGCCGATAGCAAAAAGGACATCCTCAACAATGGCGACATCCTCACGCTGACGAATCCGCAAGTGATCGGCGATATCCACAAGCGCTTTTACGAGGCAGGCTCGGACATCGTGGAGACCAACAATTTTTCCGCGACCTCGATCTCGCAGTCGGAGTTTTTTGTCGATGACCCGCGCGAACACGGCGGTCGCAAGGATCCCGAATTTTTCCAAGGCATCATCGAGAATGCTTTTCTCCGCGATCTGGCCTGGGAGATCAATGTCGAGTCCGCTCGCCTCGCCAGGCACTGGGCGGATCAAATCGGCAGCGATACCGGCGTGAAACGCTACGTCGCGGGTGCCATCGGCCCCTTGACCGTTTCTCTAACGAATTCTCCTGATGCCAACGATCCCGGCTTCCGTGTGATCACTTTCGATCAGGTGCTCGTCGCCTACAAAGAACAAGTGCGCGCGCTGATCGAAGGTGGCTCGGACCTTCTGATGGTGGAAACTATTTTTGATTCGCTGAATGCCAAGGCCGCACTCGTCGCCATTCAGGAGGTGTTCGAGGAAGACTCCGTGAAAATGCCCATCATCGTCTCCGCCGCCGTCGGTCGGGGTGGGGAAACGATGATCTCCGCGCAAACCTCGGAAGCACTGTGGAATGCCGTCGCCCACGCCAACCCGCTCGCCATCGGCCTCAATTGTTCGCTCGGTCCCGACCTGATGAAGCCCTTTCTCGAAGAGCTTTCGCAAGCGGCGACGACGCACATTTCCTGCTATCCGAATGCCGGTTTGCCCAACCCGCTCTCGCCCACCGGCTTCGACATGTCGCCCGATGACATGAATCGCTGGCTCGCGGAATTCGCCAACGCCGGTCTTCTCAATCTCGCGGGCGGCTGTTGCGGCAATACTCCCGAACACGTCGCCGCCATCGCCCAGGCCGTGCGCCACGCCGTCCCGCGCGAAGTCCCCATCCTTTCCTGATTTTCCTGCTCCATGAAAACCATTCCACGCCTCCTGCGCCTCTCGGGTTCACAGCCCTACAACCACACGCCGGACAAAAATTTCCTGATGATCGGCGAGCGCACCAACGTCGCCGGCTCGCCGCAGTTTGCCAAACTCATCCGCGCAGGAAAACTCGAAGACGCGTTAGAGGTCGCACGTCAACAAGTCGAGAACGGCGCGAACGTGATCGACATCTGTTTCGACGATGGCCTCATCGACGGCAAGGCGATGATGGCGCGCTACCTGCAACTGTTGCAGAGCGAACCGGACATCGCCAAGGTGCCCATCATGGTCGATTCCTCGAAATGGGAAATCCTTGAAGAAGGTCTCAAGTATCTCCAAGGCAAGGGAATCGTGAATTCGATTTCGCTTAAGGAGGGCGAGGAAACCTTCAAAAAATGCGCGCGCCACATCAAAAAATTCGGCGCCGCCGTGGTCGTGATGGCATTCGATGAAAAAGGCCAGGCCGCCACCTACGAGGAAAAAATCCGCATCTGCGAGCGCGCCTATCGCATCCTCGTCGATGAAGTGCATTTCCCGCCGCAGGACATCATTTTCGATCCGAACATCCTCACCGTCGCCACCGGCATCGAGGAGCACAACAACTACGCACTCGATTTCATCAACGCCACACGCTGGATCAAGGAAAACCTGCCCTACGCGAAAGTCAGCGGCGGCGTTTCGAACATTTCCTTTTCCTTCCGCGGCAACAACGTCGTGCGCGAGGCGATGCATTCGGTTTTCCTCTACCACGCCTGCAAAGCGGGCATGGACATGGGCATCGTCAATGCCGGCATGCTTGAGGTCTATGACCAGATCGCGCCGGAGTTGTTAGAAAAAGTCGAGGATGTTATTCTCAACCGACGCCCCGATGCGACCGAACGTTTGCTCGATCTCGCAGAGTCCTACAAAAACGTCACAGGCAAAAAAATCGAAGAAGATCTGAGCTGGCGCAACGAATCCGTCGAAAAGCGACTGGAATACGCGCTGCTCAAGGGCATCGATCGTTTCATCGAGGAAGACACCGAGGCCGCCCGCGTCAAATACGGCATTCCGCTGAAAGTCATCGAGGGTCCGCTGATGGACGGCATGGGAGTCGTCGGCGATCTTTTCGGTGCCGGCAAAATGTTTCTCCCGCAAGTGGTGAAATCCGCCCGCGTGATGAAAAAATCCGTCGCCTGGCTGGAGCCCTTCATGGAGTTGGAAAAAGTCGCCAAGGCCGAGACGCTGCGTTTTCTCAGCGAACGCGATGCCGGACTCACGCCGGAACCCGTCAAGTTATGCGACGGATTTTCCTACATCCCCTACCCCGATCTCAGTGATGAGGAGCGCCGCGCCGAATACGAATTCGCCGCCATGCTCGCCGGCAATCTCGCCACCACCGCCGCGCAATACGAAGCGAAATTCGGCATCATCCTCGACCGCAACAGCGCGCAGGAACTCTCGCCGCTTTACAACGAATCGCGCGAGTCGCGCCAAAAGTGGAGCGTCGCCACGCTGGAGCCCGCCGGTGCATTCATCGAGTGGCTGTTCTATCAAAAAATCAAATCCCTACCACCCGAAAGCCTCATCGTTTTCAACGCCGGTGGTCAGGGCAGTGGCAAGACGACGGCGGCAAGAATTCTACCACTGCGAGACATCAGTCTTGTGATGGACGGCACATTGCAAACAGAAAAACGCAGCCTCAATCACATTCGCGCCGCGCTCGATGCCGGGCTCGCCGTGGAGATCCGCTACGTCTTTCACCCTTGGGAAAAAGCGATCATCAATATCCTTCGCCGCGCTGCCGAGGAAGGTGGGCTAGTATTCCCCTTGTCGCGTGCCTCGAATGAATATTTTCAAATACAAAGCAACACACTAGAGTGCGCCAAGCAATTTGGAGGAAATCCGAATTTCACTCTCCACATCATCGACAACTCATCCTTAGATGAATCAAAATTGCTTGAAAAGCCAATCGCCATTTCCTGGCTCCGCTCCCATCTCGCGCATTCCATTGACACTCTGTTCGCTGATGGTAAGCTTATTGCCGAAAGGATATTCCATGACCGAGTCTCTGACACCCGATACTCCCGCCACATCCTCGAAGCCTTTACGCAGTCCAGCCGTGGAAGCACGCTTCCGGGCGAGCGCAGAAGCAGCCATGGAGTCGCTGAAAGTAGCGTGGCAGGATCGAGTGCAGACGAGGGGCTTGAAACAAGCACTTCTGGACAACGGCAGGACCGAAGAAGCCAGCAAACTTCCCTAGCCCCCACCTCCGCCGGGAAATTCCTCATTGCCACGGTCAAGGGCGACGTTCACGACATCGGCAAAAACATCGTCGGCGTGGTGCTTTCCTGCAACGGCTTCGAAGTCACCGACATGGGCGTGATGGTCTCCTGCGATAAAATCCTCGCCAAGGCAAAAGAGATCGGCGCCGACATCATCGGGCTATCCGGACTCATCACGCCCTCGCTCGATGAAATGGTCCACGTCGCCAAGGAAATGGAAAAGCTCGGCATGACCACGCCCCTGCTCATCGGCGGAGCCACCACCTCCGCCGCGCACACCGCCATCAAGATCGCCCCGCACTACTCGGGTCCAGTGGTGCATGTTCTGGATGCCTCACGCTCGGTGCCCGTCACCACCTCCCTTCTCTCCGCCGACCAGCGCGCAGGATTCGCCCAGGCGAATCGCACCAAACAGGAAAGCATCCGCATCGACTTTGAAAAAGGTGCCAACAAGAAGCCGACCATTTCACTGGAAAAAGCCCGCGCCAACAGATTCACCTGCGACTGGGAAAACTACCAGCCCGCCGTGCCGGAATTTTTGGGCACCCGCGTCATTGAAAACCAATCCCTGCGCGAACTCGCGAACTACATCGACTGGACACCGTTTTTCCACGCCTGGGAAATCCGCGGCGTCTGGCAGCCCGAAACACAGACGCTCAAAACCCAGAACACCGAAGGTGCCAAGGAAGCGCAAAAAATCCACGCCGATGCCCTCGCACTCATCGAACGCATCATCGCTGAAAAACGTTTCACCGCCCGCGGCATCTACGGCTTTTTCCCCGCGAATGCCGATGGCGATGACATCATCGTCTGGGCCGATGAACAACACACCGCCGAACGCTGCCGCCTCCACACCCTGCGCCAACAGATCGACAAATCCAGCGGCAAGCCCAACGTCGCGCTCTCGGATTTCGTCATTCCTAACAATCATGCATGCACGGACTACATCGGCGGATTCGTGCTGGGCATCCATGGCGCGGATGAATTCGCGGAGGAGCTCGAAAAACAGAACGACCCCTACACCGCGATCATGGTCAAGGCCATCGCCGACCGCTTTGCCGAGGCTTTTGCCGAGCTTCTCCACCACCGCGCCCGCGTCGCCTGGGGCTACGAGCGGCCTAACGAATTCAATCACAACGAACTGATCAAGGAACTCTACCGCGGCATCCGTCCGGCTCCCGGCTACCCCGCCCAGCCCGATCACACGGAAAAGCCCATCCTTTTCGATTTGCTCGATGCCACCGCCAAAACCGGAGTCAGTCTCACGGAATCAAACGCCATGCACCCGGCCTCAGCGGTGAGCGGCATCTATTTTTCGCACCCTGATAGCCACTACTTCGCCCTCAGCGATCTCCAGCGCGATCAAGTGGAAGACTACGCGAAGCGCAAAGGAATGAGCATCGAGGAAGCGGAGCGCTGGCTCGGCCCGTGGCTCGGATATTGAAAAATCTTCTCCCCTTCCCCCGCTCTTTGCTGTAGCCTCCGCGCCCACGCCTTGCTCATGGACTACTCCGCACTGATCGAACAACGCAAACAACGCTTCGCCGAACTGGAACATGCCATCGGAGATCCGGATCTTTTTGCCGATCCCAAGCGCGCGACGGAAACCTTGCGCGAGCATAGACGGCTCAAGGAGACCCTGCAAATCGCCGGGCAACTCGAAGATTGCAAGCGGCAGTTGTTAGAGAACATCGAACTCTCCAAGGGCGACGATGCCGAATTCGCGGAAATGGCCGCCATGGAGATTCCGCAACTCGAAGCACAGATTCCGCGTTTGCAAAATGATCTCCAATACGCCCTGCTGCCCGCCGATCCGAACGAGGACCGCGATGCCTTGGTGGAAATCCGCGCGGGTGCCGGAGGTGATGAAGCATCGCTTTTCGCCGCCGAGTTGCTGCGCATGTATCAGCGCTATGCCGAGCGACGCGGTTGGAAAACCGAGCACCTCGAGTCCTCGCCATCGGAGGTCGGCGGATTCAAGGAAGTGATCCTGCGCGTCACCGGCGAGGAAGTGTTCCGCTACCTCAAGTATGAATCCGGCGTCCACCGCGTGCAGCGCGTGCCGGAAACCGAGGCGCAAGGCCGCGTTCACACCTCCACCGTCACCGTAGCCGTGTTACCCGAAGCCGAAGAAGTGGACGTACAGCTCAATCCCAACGACCTGCGCATCGAGGTCTGTCGCTCGGGTGGAGCGGGTGGCCAGCACGTGAACCGCACGGAGTCCGCGGTGCAGGTATTCCACCTTCCCACCGGCCTCTATGTGCGCTGCGAGGACGGTCGCTCGCAAGGCAAGAACAAGGAAAAAGCCCTGCAAATCATGCGCACCAAGCTCTATGAAATGAAGCAGCGCGAGGCCGCCGAACAATACTCGGAACACCGCCGCTCGCTCATCGGCTCGGGTGACCGCTCGGAAAAAATCCGCACCTACAATTTCCCCCAATCGCGCATCACCGATCACCGCATCGGCTACACCGCGCACAATCTCGCCGCGGTGATGGATGGAGATTTGTACGACCTCACCGGTTCCCTGCAAAAAGAAGAAATCGCCGAGCGCCTGGCGGAGGCGAGCAAAGTCTAACGGATCGCGCCATGAGATGGTTCCAACGTCTGAGTGCCGATTCCACCATCCGCTACCGCAACGGCGTCGCCACAGCGAGTAACGGAAAACTGATGCAATGGAAACTGAGCGCCATTGCCGAAAAGCTATCGAACGCGGGAATCACCGACGCGGAAATCTGGCTCAAGGAAAAAGGCCCCATCAAATTTTCCAAAGAAATTCCCACCGAGCTACATCAGGGGCTCCGCAATATCATTGTAGGCTGAATGAACCGCGGCGGAGGCGTCTCACCGCGAAACCTCGGTGCCGATGCCCTTCTCGGTGAAAATCTCTAACAACAACGCGTGCGGCAGTCGGCCGTCGATGAAGTGCACCTTGCGCACACCGGCATTCAGCGCATCGAGCGCGCTCTTGATTTTGGGAATCATGCCGCCGGAAATCGTGCCATCGGCGATCATCGCATCGGCCTCGGCGCGGTTCACCGACTTGATCAAGGTCGAGGGATCGCTCGGATCGCGCATCAGCCCGGGAACATCCGAGAGATACACCAATTTTGCCACGCGCAATTCCTTCGCCAGGGCCGCCGCAGCCAGGTCCGCATTGATGTTGAGCGGCTTCCCTGTCGATAGCTCCGCCGCCAGAGGCGATATCACCGGCACGATGCCGGCATTGTGCGCTGATTCCATGCGCCCCAACTGACAGCCCACCACTTCGCCGACGCGACCGATATCGACACGGTTTCCTTCCTTATCGGTAACCTTCATTTTTTCGCCGAAGAACACATCCGTGCCGGGAATGCCGACAGCCTTGCCGCCGAACTCGCGAATCATCTTCACCAGTCCCGGATTGATCTCCTCCGAGAGAACATTCTCTACAATCGAAATCGCTTCCTCACTGGTGACACGAAAGCCGCCGACGAATTTTGCTTCGAGACCAGCGGCTTCCATCGCTGCGGAAATCGCCTTTCCGCCGCCATGCACGACGATGGGATTGATGCCGGCGACTTCCAGAAACACGATATCGCGCATCACCTTCGCCACCAATTCCGGATCCTCCATCGCCGAGCCACCCATCTTCACCAACACCGTTTTGCCGCGAAACGCTTGCAAATACGGCAAGGCTTCGATCAACGCTTCTGCTTTGGCGGTAGGATGGGACAAACTCATGCCGTGAAGAAAATCACAATTGTTCCGGAAAAACCACTGTTTTTTCGATCACTGTGGCGCACTCACTTCCAGCAGAGCCGTTGCGATCGTGGAGGGATCCGCGCGCTCGGCGAGGGATTTTTCGATGGCTTCAGCACTGCGCGCGACTTTGCCAGAGAACACTTCCTTGTTATTCCACGTCACGCGGACTTCTTCGTCCAGATTCAACAACGAATCAGAGAGGCGCAGGGTAACTTTCATGACATCCGCCGATTTGATGGCAATGTGCTGGCCCTCGCAGCGAGCTTCGATCAACTGACCCGCTTTTGCTTGCGCGGGATCCACGGCAAGCCAATACATCCGCGGGCTGATGACATCATCCTGATACCAGGTCACAGCCTTGGGCCACGCTTGACGCGTGTATTTCAACATCCAGGGCACCGCCACGGCATCCTGACGGTTCATCCAATGCCCGAACTCCGGATAGGATTTGAAAAAATGCACGTAAGACCCTGGATTTTCTTTTTCGAGTGTATCGAGTTTCTCCGCCCATTGTTGGCAAATTTCATTGCGTTTGAACGCAGCATCTTTTCCTCCCACCTGAAGCGAAAAAGGCACGTTGCGCAGGTTGAGCGGTTTCGCCTCATTCGGGTGACCGGCCATCATCGAAGCGGCGGCCCAGCGGTCGGCCATGCGCGGACCGATCTGATAGACACCATCACCGCCAGCGGAATAGCCCATCACGTAAACTTTGTCCGGATTGATGCCATGAATCGCGATGCAATTGGCAATCAACCGATCGAACAAGCCATCGATGTGTCCTTCATGCCAGAGATTCCAGGTATTGGTCGGCGCGCGCGGAGCGATGTAAAGCGAGCCCTCCGGATCATAAAGACGGATTTGATTTTGCCACTGCCCATCATTGACCTGTGGTGCCGCGCTACCACCGCCGTGCAGCGAGATCAAAAGAGCCCGACCACCTTCCGGAGCCTCCCCGACCTCGCGCTGGAGGAACCGCATCTTTTTATCACCGAGGGTGATTTCTTTACTCTCCATCTCCGCCGCACGATCCTTGCGCAGTGTCTCTAACGTTTTTTCCCACTGCTGTTTGACCAAAGCCTCTGCGTCCGCACGGCTCATCGTAGCAATTGTGGTTTCGGCCGCACTCGCGGTCGTGAGCGGAGCTTTCTCTTTTTGGCAACTGATGCTGGCGATGCAGACGGTTAAAAACAGGGCGATCGATTTCATGGAGTTGGTTTAGGCGCTGGTAGTAAGGAATCGAGCCACTTGGCTTGCTCGGGGAAATTTTCCTGCATGATCTCGCGGGTGACGGGTTCGAGAATCATACCGCTGATTTGCATGATGAAAAAGGCTGCCATCGCATAGATGACCCAGCGCCATACCTGGATCGGCTGCATCGTAACGCGCACGCCCACGGCGCCATCCCACAGCGCCGCGCCATGCTTGCGCACGAACCACCACGAAAAGCCGTGACACAAGGGCAGCAGCAACGGATGGCTCATGCCCATGCCCATCAGATAGACACGGATGGAGCGCAACAGACTGAGGCCTACCCGAAGAGCGCTGCCATCGGCACGGCGCACACGGAGCCCTAACAAAGCCTTGCCCGGAGTGGAGCCCCAGGCGTGGATCATCGCCGCCTCGATCAAAAGCCACACGATCATCATCGTGTAGTTGAACCAGAAGCTCATCATCAAGGACTTCAGATCCGAACCGGAGAGCTGCAACGCGCACATATAGGCGGAAGACCACAGCAACATATCGAACCAACGGGCAAAAAAACGTCGGATCAGAATCGCCGTTTTTTCCTGCATGGTGCTCGCGGGAATCTGCCAATGCACCGTGCTTGGTGGAGCCGTGCTGTCAATCACCACGGCGGGCAAGGGCGGTGGTGTGGGCGTCTGCGCCTGGCGGCAGCTCTCGGAAAATTGCGGTATGGTCGAGAGGGGTTGCCACTCTCTCATGCCCTCGATCCAGCCATAGGTTTCCGGCTTGAGATCTCCCGATTCAAGGCGACGCGCGATTTGCGCGATGTCGAAAGGTCCGGACTTTTCGCCGTCGATGATGATCCAGGTTCTCATATGTCAGATGTTTCTCAAGGATCGGGCCGCATCACTGCGCGAGGCGAAATAAGCGGGAACAAAAGAAGCCAACATGCAAAGCAACAAGCCCATGCATCCGATCAGGACCTGCTCGCGCCAGTCCATGTAGGCGGGCAGCACCTTGAAGCCGGTGAGACGGGCGGAGAAGGGATCGAAGCCGAGGTGGCGCAGCACTTCCTGGAGAGATCCTCTGCCATAAATCACGAGACGTCCGAGAAACACTCCCAGCACCGCACCGGCGACACCGAGAATGGTGCCTTGATAGAGAAACACCCGCATGATCTGGCCGGGCGTCGCGCCAAGCGCCTTCATCACGCCGATTTCCTTTTTCTTCTGAATCGTCACCGTGAACATCACCGCCATCATCGAAAACGCGGAAATCAGGACGATGAAACTCAGCACAAAATACATCATCACCCGCTGCTGGCTGATGAGAGAGAAAAACTGCGCGTATTGATCCGCCCACGTGAATACCATCCAACCGGAATCAAGCGCGGGTAATACCTTTGCCACAAAAGCATCCGCTTGATAGGCATCATCGATGCGCAAGGCCACGCCCTGCACCCCCTCGCCCAGTCCCGATAGGCCCTGCGCCAGCGGCAAGGGCACGAACAAATCCGGCATCTTCACCATTTGCGAGGCCTGAAAGACGCCGACGATTTCCACCTCGCGCGGCAAGATGATGCCTTTCAAGTTCTTGAGCACATCGGCATCGAGTTGATCCTTTTCGGCAGTCCACAGCAAGTCATGATGCTTTTTGAACTCGGCTTTGGTCCCGGCGGCAAAATGAAAGGTGTCCTTTGCCGCATCATGCGTCGCGCCATCAAACAACTGTAGCATCCCGAGAATCGCACTGCGTTCGCTCTCGCGCACATCTTCCGTTTCGTAAATCGGATAGAGTTGGTTGAGCACGTTCGCTTGTGCGCGGCTCAGTGTGAATCCTTCCGCCGTTTCCTGCCACTGTTCGTCCACCAGGACTTTCACGGCCTTCATCGTATCGGCAAAACGATCGCGCACCAGATCCTGCTCGGTGCTCTTGTAGGCCTTGAGCACTTCCTGGAAATTTCGTGTGGAGTAGAGATTGATCTTGTCGCCGAGCTGCCACTGGAATTGATCCGCCATGAGGGAAGACACCACCACCCGCGCATCCAGCCCCATGTCGGCGGTGGATCCGGGGTAGTTCTCCAAGTCGAGAATTTCCTCCACTCCCTGCATTTGCACCGCATCGTTCGAGTCCACCGCCTGGTAGTTCACCGGCCGTTGCAGATCGGATGAATCGAGCACGGCATTGTCCTCGATGTGCGGATAGGAGGAAATCACGCCGGGGATTTGCTGCATGCGCTCGACCACCTCGCCCCAGTTGGAAATCTCGTTCATGCGCTCCCCCGTCTCGCTGTATTGCAACAACAAGTGCGGGGAAAATCCGAGCAGTCGTTTTTTCTGCTCGCGCTCCAGCCCCGCATAGACCGCCATGACCACCACCAGCACCAATACTCCTAACAGAACTCCGATCACCGAGATCATGGTGATTGAGGAAATCCAAGCCCGGCGCGGATTGAGGTAGCGCCAGGCGAGCATCAGGCTGAAGGACTTTTTCATGCGTCAGGCGGAGTGGCGGGCACGATGCGCGGGAAAACGGGGCTCGGTTTCCGGATCACATGATCGTTTGGCACCAGACCCCACGACAGCTCATCGATCTTGCGATCGAGCAGTCCGGGCAGGTCGATTTGCTCGGCGAGTTTCGCCGCCGCATCGGGCAGCACCGGCGAGAGCATCACCGCGCAATGCGCGACACTTTCCGCCAGATGATAGAGCACCGTGGCGACCCGCTCTTTGTTCTCCGGATTTTTATTCATCTCCCACGGCTTCATGCGCTCGGCGTAGATATTGCAATTCACCACATGGCGGTTGAGGGCTTCGAGACCTTTGGAAATGTCATACGCATCCATCGCTTCCCGATAGAGATTGAGCGATTCCACCAGGCTGTGTTGCAGCCCCAGATCCTCTTCCTCCAGAGGCAGGTAACAATGCAGCACACCGCCCGTGAATTTCTGGCTCATGTTCAGCGCACGATTGCACAAATTGCCGAGTTCGTTCGCGAGCTCGGTGTTGAAGAGCATGACGAGGCGATCCAGATCGAAGTCGCTATCCTTGCCCGTGCTGATATCGCGGCACAGGTAGTAGCGCAGGGCATCGACGCCGAAGGTGTCCGCCAGCTGATCGGGATCGACCACATTGCCGAGAGTCTTCGACATTTTTTCGCCGCGGATGTTCCACCAACCGTGCACCAGCAAAGTCGGCATGTCCTCATCGCGGAAGCCCATCGCATGCAACATGCAGTACCAGTAAATGCCGTGCGCCGGGACCATGATGTCCTTGCCGATGATGTGCACGACCTTTTCCCAGGTCGCCGCAAAATCCGGCAACGAGGGATCGAGATTACCGTAACCGGCGAAGCTGATGTAATTGATCAGCGCATCAAACCAGACGTAGGTCACGTAGTCCGAGTCAAAGGGAAACTCGATGCCCCAGCGCAGACGATCTTTCGGGCGGGAAATGCAGAGGTCGATGCCGCCGTTGCGCGCAAGGGCATTGACCAGCTCGGCCTTGCGGAACTGCGGCAGGATGACATCGTTCTTCTCCAAAAAACCCGCCAGCCATTCCGTGTGATCACTGAGTTTGAAGTACCAGTTTTCCTCCTGAATCTCCACGACTTCCCCCCACTCCGCGCCGAAGTTTCCTTCCGCATCGCGATCGCGATCGGTGAGGAACTGCTCCTGGCGCACGGAGTAAAATCCGTTATACGCTTTTTTGTAGAGCTGTCCCTTTTCCTTGAGATCGGTGAGGATCGCCTGCACGCAGGCCTTGTGACGAGGATCGGTGGTGGCAGCCCAGCCATCGTAGTGCACGCCGATTTTTTCCCACAGCGCGGTGAAGCGTGCGGTGACTTTTTCGACGTATGCCTCCGGGCTGACGCCTTCCTTGGCCGCCGTTTGCTCGACCTTTTGCCCGTGCTGGTCCACACCGGTGAGGAAATACACCGGACGCCCGCACAGGCGTTGGTAGCGCGCGATCACATCAGCGAGCACTTTTTCATAGGCGTGACCGATGTGAGGCGAGCCGTTGGTATAGTCGATGGCGGTGGTGAGAAGCATGGCGTAAGGAGAGGACGATTACTTTTTATCGAGGATGGAGTTCCAGTGTTCCAGATTGTCTTTTTGCGCCTCGAACAGAGCCGTGGTGTCATCGTGGATGGTGATGGAAACGATCTTGTCGCCCACACCGTTGAACTTGCATCCCTGCTCACCGGTGTTGTTTTTGCCAGTGACGTTCTTCACCACATCGAGCGGCGAGGTTACCTCACCGAATACCGAGTGGCGGTTGTCGAGAAACGGCGTAGGCACCGTGGTGATGAAAAACTGCGAGCCATTGGTGCCCGGACCGGCATTGGCCATGGAGAAAATGCCGGGCTTGTTGTGGCGCAGCTCGGGGTGGAACTCATCGGCGAATTTGTAGCCGGGACCGCCGCGTCCGGTTTCGGTCGGATCGCCGCCTTGCAGCATGAAACGATCGATCACGCGGTGGAAAGCGACGTTGTTGTAGTAGCCGCGGCGGGCCAGATTGAGGAAATTCGCGCAGGTGATCGGAGCTTTCGACGCGAACAAGGTGGCGCGGATGTCGCCAGCGGTGGTGTGGAGAGTGATGGTAATATCGGACATGACGCGCATCCATAGCGCGGAAAAGCCGTTTGGACAATGGCGGATTTGCTTTTTTCGGCAGCTTGCCCGGACTAGCGAATGAAGTAGCTGAGATTTTCCAGCTCCGAGGCGAGATCGACACTGTTGACGACAATCTCCTTCGGCACCTCCAGCACCGCGGGAGAGAAGTTCAGGATGCCCTGAATGCCGGCGCGCACCAATCGATTCGCCACGCCCTGGGCGAATTCGGCGGGAACACAGAGGATCGCCAAGCGCACCGGATTTTCTAACAGAAACGTCTCCATTTCCTCTTCGAGAAACAACGGCACGTTGACACCGCGTTTGCGTGCCGCGGCGGGATCGGCATCGAATGCGGCCACAACCTCAAAGCCTTCTTTCTGGAAGCCTTGGTAGCGCAGCAAGGCCGAGCCGAGATTGCCCGCACCCACGAGGATGACGGGCTGTAATTTTTCCTGCCGCAGGGCATCGCGCAGCGCGCTGGCCAGGGTCTCCACCGGATAGCCGAGACCGCGTGTGCCCCATTGCCCCAGATACGTGATGTCCTTGCGCAGTTGCGAGGAGTTCACACCTGCCGCTTTCGCCAGGGTGCCGGAACTCACCGTCTCGATGCCGTTGTCCGCCAGTCGCTGCAGGCAGCGGTGATACGTGGAAAGGCGGTAGATCACCTTTTTCGGTATGGCGTTTTTTTCCGACATGCGGGAAGTGCGGAAAAATGTTAGGCGCCGGGAAGCTCGATGAAGCCTTCCAGTTTGCGGATACGGGTGGGGTGACGCATCTTACGCAAGGCCTTGGCCTCGATCTGACGAATCCGCTCGCGCGTGACTTGGAACTGACGGCCGACTTCCTCCAGCGTGCGCGAGTAGCCGTCCTTGAGGCCGAAACGCTGCTCCAGCACTTCGCGCTCGCGCTCGGTGAGGCTGTCGAGAACGTCCTTGATCTTGTCCTTGAGCATCGAGAATCCCGCTTCTTCCATCGGGTTATCGGCCGATTTGTCTTCGATGAAATCGCCGAAGGAGGTATCATCGCTATCGCCCACGGGCGCTTGCAGCGAGATCGGTTGCTGGGCCATTTTGAGAACGGCACGCACACGCTCGACGGGAAGGTGGATTTCTTCCGCGATTTCTTCCGGGGAAGGCTCGCGGCCGTATTCCTGGACCAACTGCTTCTGCACGCGCATCAGCTTGTTGATGGTCTCGATCATGTGCACGGGAATGCGGATCGTCCGCGCCTGGTCGGCGATGGAGCGCGTGATCGCCTGGCGAATCCACCAGGTGGCATAGGTTGAGAATTTGTATCCACGGCGATACTCGAATTTTTCCACCGCCTTCATCAGACCCATGTTGCCTTCCTGAATCAGATCGAGGAAAGAAAGGCCGCGATTGGTGTATTTTTTGGCAATGGAAATCACGAGGCGCAAGTTGGCCTCGACCATTTCCGTTTTCGCTTTGAGCGCCATTTTCATCCAGTGGCGCAAATTCGCATGTGCCTGATCAAAGGTATCGATCGTGTGCCATGCGTGCTGCTGGAGCTCGCGCACAATGTTTTGCGTGGCCTTGTCCTCGGGATTCGTCTGCAGCTTGCGGCCGTATTTCCAAAATTTCTGCTGATACTCGTCCACCTTCTCACAGAAATCTTCCACGATCTTCTGCTTGAAATAAAACTTCACGTAGTGGCGATTGAGGTTGCCGATGTTTTTCGCAAACTCTTCCTGAAGTTTTTTCAGACCGCGGGGATTCTTGGCGGTGATCTGGCGGAAGAGGTCATCGTTGTCCGCATGCAGGGCCTTGAGCTGCTCGCAGAGACGCGGCAAGCCTTTCATGTATCGCTCGCGGCTCTCGATTTTTTTGTCGAGAATGACGCGGTCAAAGCGCTCTTTGCCTTTGATCAGCTTGTCGGCAAGGTCGAGATAATCGAGATGCATGAATCCGAACTGGTGCAGGTGGCGCGCCACTTCGATTTCCGCATCCTCGATGCGTTTGCTGATCTCCACTTCCTGCTCGCGCGTGAGCAAGGGCACCTGACCCATTTGCTTGAGATACATGCGCACCGGGTCATCGAGAATATCGAGCTTCTGCTCGCCCTTGGTGTCGTCCTCATCCAGTTCGCTCTCATCGCCGCGGCGGTCTTTGAAACGGTCCACTTCCGAAGCATCGATGATATCGAACTCCATGGAGCGCAATTGCTCCATGATGGCCTCGACATCGTCCGGATCCACGATGTTATTCGGCAGGATCTCGTTGATGTCGTCGTAGGTCAGATACTCCTGCTCCTTGGCGAGCTTGATGAGTTCGCGGATTTTCTCCTGAATTTCCGGCGTGTGAATCCTTGGTTTGTCCTTGCCGCCTTTTTTACCGGACTTCTTGGCATCGGCCGCCGGTTCCGTGGCTTTGCTGGCGGGAGCCGCCGACTTGGAGGAGCCTTTGGCAGGAGCTGGCGCCACAGGCTTGGCCGATGATTTGGTCACAGGCGCTTTTTTGACCTCGGCTTTCACCGGAGCCTTGGCTGTTTTTGCGGGCGGAGTTGTTTTCGCAGGCGGAGTTGTTTTCGCAGGCAGAGTTGGCTTTTTGGCCGGAGTGGCGGGAGCAGGCTTTTTGCTCACAGGCTTTTCGGCGGGTTTCGACTTGCCAGCCGGCACCGCTTTGCTTGGGGCTGCGGCCACCTTCTTGGGCGCACTTTTCCCCTTGGGAACTGGTTTGGCGCTGGTTTTCTTGGCGGATTGCGTTGGCTTGAGCGGTGCTTTCTTGGTTGCCATAAAGTTGTATGATCCTGTCAATCGATAAGAACTAGGGAAAATTTGGACAAAATTCACCTATGATAGGGGCTTGTCGTGAGACGAGCGGGGCGGAAGCTACGGTTCGGGGCAAAACTTGTCAAGAAAGATTGACAGAAAAACAAAAAAAACCGTTTTGCCACGATCAACGCGTCACCCCGCGCTGCGAAGTTTCAATGAATTGCATCAAATCCGCCACATGAGGGTTGCTCGCCGCGGAGCTTGCTTTCAGAGAACTGAGCGCCATGGCCATGTTGAGATCTTTTTTCAGAAAGAGCTTTTTGTAGGCCGACTTCAGGGCGCGGATGTCATCCTCGGAAAATCCCCTGCGCTGAAGCCCTACCTGGTTCAATCCGCGTGTGGTGGCGGGATTGCCATCCACGAGCATGAACGGCGCGATGTCCTGCACAATCTTCGAGCAGCCCCCCGTGATCGAATGTTCGCCAATCCGGCAAAACTGATGAACCGCCGTCAGTCCCGAAATGATCGCGTAGTCCCCCACTTCCACATGCCCCGCCAACGTGCCGTTGTTCGACATGATGATGTGACTGCCGAGTTGGCAGTCGTGGGCGACGTGCGAGTAGCAAAGAAACAAGTTGTGATGCCCGATGCGCGTGGGGATATCCTCATGTGTGCCGCGATGCACCGTGGCATTTTCGCGGAATACGTTATGATCGCCGATCTCCAGGTGCGTGGGCTCGCCGATATACTTGAGGTCCTGCGTTTTTCCACCAATCACCGCAAAGGGGAAAAATTCATTGTCGGAGCCGATGCGACAGGGGCCCTCGATGACCACATGGGAATGCAACACGCAGCGGTCGCCGAGAACCACACCGGCGCCGACGATGCAGTAGGGACCGATCGTGAGATCGACGCCCAAAACGGCATCGGCAGATATGATGGCAGTAGGATGAATCACGGCAACAAGGAATTGGCTCCGCTTTGTTGACCGAAGGGAGTCACAGCGTCAAGCGCAGAATCACCGGCCATCCGCCAAGCGAGCGGCGAGCATCTCCGGCAATCCCGCATCGAGGATTTTCTGCTGCGTTTTGGCAATGTCATACTCGAGACGACGGAACACAACCAGGCGCGTGTCGATGTCATAGATCGCGTAACAGGCTCTCCAGTCACCATCGCGCGGCTGACCGACGGAACCGGCATTGATAAAATACTTCGATCCCGCTTCGATCTGCACGGACTCGGCCGCCACCTCATGAACTTTGGAATCCTTGACATACACCCGCGGCACGTGGGTGTGGCCGTGGAAACAGACCTGGGTGAACTGGTAGGAGAAATTCGACATCGCATCGAAGCGATTGGTCACATAATTCCAGTTCGCCGGTTGATCGAGAGTGCTGTGAACGATCGTGAAATCCGAAACCTGGCGCACCATGCGCAGTTTCCGCAACCACTCGCGCTGATCCTCAGTGAGTTGCTCGCGTGTCCAGATCAGGGCGCTGGCGGCGGTGGGATTCATCGAATCCAGCGAATGATCGCCGGCAGCATCCTCATCGTGATTCCCTTTCACCACCGGACAATTCAGCGCGCGGACGATTTCCAAGCACTCGGAAGGATTCGCATTGTAGCCCACCACATCGCCCAGACAAACGAAGTCCGTGCAGCCTTGCTCGCGCGCATCCGCAAGAACAACCTCGAGGGCTTCGAGGTTGGCATGGATGTCACCGAAAAGAGCTACGCGCATGAGAGATAATGATTCGTCGGGGGAAAATGCAGGAAATCACCCGTGTCTGTCGAGACAAACTATACCACAAGGCCAAAAAAAACGCACCAAGCTAAGGCTTGGCCTGGCGCGACTTCAGCAGGGCGATGGCGTGATCCACACCGGAGGTAGGCAGCAATTCGGCATTGTTCTGTTGATAGGTGGTCAGCATGCGCAGGGCGTCTTTCTCGCTTTCAAAGCAGCGTTGCAGGAGCTCCGGTGTCGGCGGCGCGTCCGGCTGCATCCACTCCAGCACAAAAAGCAGGCAGCAGAGCGTATCGACACGATTGCCGTCACGGGCGAACAACTGCCGGGCCAGTGCGAGGGCCTCATCGCGCTTTCCCTCCACACGCGCCAGACTGTAGAGCCAGGCGCGTGACTCGTAGTGGCGGGCCTGGCCCGTTTTCCACGCACGCTCGTAAGCCTCCGCGGATTTCGCGTAGTCGGGGTATTTGCTGGGAGTGCCATAGAACCTGCCCAGGCTGGACAGCAGCGTCCAGTCGCCCGGATTATTGACAATCCCCCGTTCCAGAAACGCCCGCCCCTTGAGCACATACGCGCGATGCAGGGCCTCCCGCCGCGCCGCTGGCAAGTCCTCGCTCTCCTTGTAATCCACCGCCGCATTGTAGGCCATGTGCCAGGCACCCACATCCCAGTAATACGACGTGCGCGGCTGCAAGGCGACGATCAACTCGAACTGCTCCCCGAGTTTGATCCAATCGCGATTCTCAAACGAACCATAAGCCGCCAAATTCAGGAACGTCGCCACCACCGAGCGCAAACCACCCAGAGCCACCGCCGCACACGTTTGACCGATTTTTTCCCTCACCCCCACCGCCAGCGGACGGAACAGCAGGCCCTTTTCCTCAAATTCCCGCTGCGCTTGCTCCTCCCAGGGTGACTTCACGAATCCGGCAAGCACCAGAGTCACGATCACCACCACGATGTTTCGCACGAGTTTCATCGGTCAAAATTCCTTGTCAGAAAACACAAACCACGAGAGCAAGGTGTAGAGCACCACATAAAAAAGCGACAGGCCCGTCAGCGTCCCCACCGCCGATAGCGCAATCGTCTGCCCCTGGATCGCGGCATCAGTGATGTTGAAGAGCTGATAGTTCGGGAAAATCAATGCCACGCATTTCATCAGCAAGCTGCCAAAGGTAGTCGTCCCCGCGGAGGCGGTCGCCTTGTAGAAATCCGCCGCGTCCGATTGGAAACTCCCGGCCAGATAGGTCATGAAGGAGACGATGATCGTAAACAGCGTGCTGGTGGAAAACGTCGAGAGCAGCAGCGATACCGCGCCAATGATCGACGCCTGCAAAAAAATCGCGAACACCCCTCCCTGCACCGACCATGTCACGCCTTGCGCCCGGATGTCCGCCTTCATCGACTCAATCGCCTGCGCGCTCCAGTCACGAGCCATCGCCATTTCCACCTGCTGATCCAGCAGGATGCTCGTGCGATATCCCAGCACCAGCGTCATCATAAGATTCATCAGAAACAGCGACACAAAAATCAACAGCAACACGCCTAACAATTTTCCGACCAGATAATCGAGACGCGGCACCGGCTTCGCGAGAATCGTATAGAGCGTGCGATCCTCCACATCCTTCGGCAGCAGCAGCGCGGTGGCGGCGATCGCAAACACCAGCGCGAACAATTTCATGATCCCCATGCACCAGCCTTTCAGCAATTGCAATTCGCCCGTATACACAGCCTCCGGTCCACTATACTGGGGCAGGTCGAGAAATTGCGCCACCAAGGCGATGACCGCGAAGATCATCAGGAAATAAAACACTTTCATCCGCACCAATTGCGTGAACGTGTTCATCGCGATCACGCCCACGCGTCGCGGTTGCAGCCATCGATTGCTCCGTCCCTTGCCCATACAATTACGCTTTCCCTCCCTTCGTTTCCTCTAAAAACAATCGCTCCAGCGTGGTGCGCGGCTTGCCACTGCGCACGAGTTGCGCCGCCGCATCCTGCCCGATCAAACGCGCGATCTCGGCGACCAACTCCGGACTGGCATCCTGCATGATGATCTCGGTCTGGTTTTCCACCGCGATCAAGTCATCGAGCCGCCCTTCCTTCACCATCTTCCCCTGAAAAATGATGCCCACGTGATCGCAGACCTCCTGCACTTGCTCTAACAAATGGGAACACAGAAAAACCGTCTTGCCCCGATCGCGCAACTGCAGGATCAAATCACGGATCTGCCGCGAACCGATCGGATCCACGCCCGCGGTCGGCTCATCCAAAATCAGCAGACGCGGATCCTGCACCAGGGCCTGCGCGAGACCGATGCGCTGGAGCATGCCTTTCGAGTAACCGCCGAGGCGGCGATGCCGCGCATGATGCAGATCCACAAGGTCTAACAACTCATTCACCCGCTCATCCAGCGCCTTGCCGCGTATATCGCACAGCTTGCCATAAAAACGCAGCGTCTCCGCGCCCGTCATGTGCTTGTAAAAATACGGATTTTCCGGAAGAAACCCGACGTCATTGCGCGAATCGACCTTGAGAGAATCCTGACCGAAGATCGAACAGGAACCCGAAGTGGGCGCGACCAAGCCCAGCAATGCCTTCATCGTCGTGGATTTCCCCGAGCCATTCGGTCCGATCAAGCCATAGACCTCGCCGGCCTGGATTTGGAGCGAAACATCATCGACCGCGCGAAACGGCTTGGCCCCCCGCAACGGAATGCGGAAATCCTTTACCAAATGACGGATGTCAACTGCGAGTATACTCATGTGCGGTGGCGGGAAGTTACATCGGCAACGGGAACTTCACCAACCAAAAATCAGAGAAATCGAACGATCGCCCTATGGATGGCAGGAAAAGTGGATCGCCTCTTCCGAAACGAATGCCCGTGTGCCAAACACACGGGCATTGCGGTATCACAGAGTAACCCGTCCCGTCACTTTCGCAATCGATCCCAGAAGGATGAGTCGCCCACCGGCTTGGCCTTCGGCGCTTTGTTGTAATCGATGTCCGGTGCTTTGAGCGAAACCGGATTGGAAACCTTCTTCGGTTCCGGCTCGGAGCCTTTGCTGTCTTCAATCTCTTCCACCGGTTTGATCGGCAGCACACCGGGACCGTCGAAGTCGCGGATCTTGCCCGACATCTCGTAGCGGCGATCCATGTCACGATTCGCGTCATCCATCGTGCGCTCGTCACGGATGATTTTCGGCTGGATGAAAATGATCAACTCATTGCGGGTCTTTTTATCGGAAGTTGAGGAGAACAATTTACCCAGGCCCGGAATCTGGCTCAGGATGGGCACGCCATTGACTTGTTTGGTGTTTTCCTCCGTGATCAGACCACCGAGCACCACCGTCTGGTTGTTGGGCACCGTGACCGTGGTGAGCAATTCACGGCTGATGATGTCCGGCACCTCGAAGGCATTGACACCCGCACCAATCTCACGATTTTCCCCCACCCCTTGGCTGATCAGGGAAATCTGCAGCGTGACTTCGTCCTCCGAGTTCACCAGCGGCACCACTTCCAGCGACAGAACCACATCGCGGTATTCGATGTTCGTGCTCTGTCCACCGCCGTTCAGGCCACCGTTGAAACTGTTCGAGGGTACGGCGATTTGCTGACCGCTGGAGATGTAGCCTTTTTGGTTGTTGGCGGTGAAAATCGTAGGACGGGAAATCACGTTGAAATCGCCCGTTTCCTGGAGGGCTTTGAGATAACCTGTCAAGTGGTCACCGATCTTGCCATAGACGCCCAGTCCATTGCTCGCGATGCTTTCAACAATGTTGCCGTCATCGTCAATTTCAGGGAGCAGACGACCGATCTTGCCAGCCACCGCGCCGCTTCCGGTTTCATCCAGATTGCGAAACCAGTCGATGCCATATTCCAGCTTGTTGCTCAGCGTCAACTGGCCGAATACCGTGGAAATCATCACCTGATCCGCTTTGACATCAATCTCATCCAACAGGTTGTTGATGATCTCCACGCCTGCGGGTGGTCCCTGCACGACAATCGAGTTGGTGATATTGTCGGCCACTAGCAAGGTTCTGCCGACCAGGACCGAAACCGGCTTGGTATCCACTTGGGGATCACTGAGATTGTTGCTGCCGGCACCACCGCCACCGCCGCCGAATTGACCGCCGCTGTTGCCGCCGAACTGGCTGCTGTTGCTGCCACCGAACTGGCTGGTGGAAGCGCCGCTGCGACTGGAAGCGCCACCGCCGCCTGTGGAAGAGGAACCACGGCCCAGTGAAGTGCTGGTCGAGGCACGTCCACCACCACCAGCAGCTCCCGAGGCGCCGCCTGTGGACGCCGCACCACCGAAGGCACGGCTCAGAGCATCGCTCGCGACATCGAGGAAATCACCTACAGCGAGAAACTTCAGTTTCCGACGCAGGAAGTTCCGCTGATCGGAGGGAGTGTCGAACTCCTTCACCAGGCTTTCGATGAAGACCAGGTCAAGCGGGCGAGCCATCACAAAAATACGATTCGTGCGAATATCTGGCACGATCTGGATCGGCGGAGCCTCACCAGCACCAGAAGAAGCAGCACCAGCAGCCTGCGGAGCACCACCGGGAGCTTGCGGCGCAGCTGGTTGAGATACACGTTGCACACCTGCCGTGGATTCCGCAGAGCTTTGTGCCGTGAAAATTTCATTCAAGGTCGCGGCGAGCTCTTCCACATCGCCATACTGCACTTTGATGAATTTCGTCTCGATGTTCGAAGATGGCACATCGATTTTCGCCTGCAATTCGATGAGCGAGCGGATCAGCGAGGTGTTTTCCGTGATGATCAGGGCCGAGGCGTTCGGCACAGCCACCACCGAGCCGAAGCTGTTGAATTGCGTGACCACGGTCTGAAACACGCGGGAAACTTCATCCGGCTTCATGTATTTCAGCGTCATCACGTAGCGCACCACTTCGTCCCCTTCCGGCAAGGCCAGCGGGCTGGTCACCAGAGGGATGTCGCCCGTGCCGGGCTTGGGCCCCTGATTCGCCGTTGTCAGCTTGTCCCAGCCTTCACCGCCGGGGGCAAATACGAAACCGTGCATCAGGCAGGCGGCTTTGAGCAGATCCTGTGCTTCCCCGTAAGTGATCGGCGGTGGTTGCACGAAGTAGATTTCCAGGTCCTTGACCTCCGCCGTCATCACCACGCGGCGTCCGGTCAACTGGCGATAGATGTAGCCCAATCCCTCGGCATTCAGCTTCGGGAAATTGAAGGCAAAGTCGCAAATGTCATTGGGATTCGGTGCTTTCACCGCAGTGTTTTTTTGCCCGGCCGGGATGGTGGGCAGCTTGCCATCGGCAGAGATCCCGTTGGCCGCTGGCGAGGCTTCGGGATTGGCCTTGGGCGGCGCGGGCGTTCCCGGCGCTCCGGGACCACCGGGAACTCCCGGAGGAAGAACGGGCTGAGGCGCGGGAACCGGCGGCACCGCTGGCGTGGCATTGGTCTGTCCGGGTTGCGGCGCGGTATTCGGCGTTTGTCCCACTACCCATACGAGCAGCAGAGAACCAAGACCGGCGTAATAAAGAATGCGATTTGACATAGGAATGAGGTGATGAAATTAGCGGCGTGAGGGAAATTGTGGCTGTCCACCAGTCGGAGGAGCGATGGTGCGGAGACGGGGCTGTGGACCGTTGGGTCCGCCGGGGTTACCACCCACTCCCGGCGGTTGCCCGGGTTGGCGGTTTTCCTGGGATTGCCCCTGATCCGGAGTTTTGACCGTAAGCATTTTTTTATCGAAGGACACCGTCCCTTGCGAGGAGCCGTAGCGCAATTTCACGGTGGTAGCCGTGTAATCCATGCCGCCGTCTTCCACTTCCAGCACCTCGAATTCCGAGTGCATCCCGGGCTGGATGATGGTTTTCTCCTCGGGCTTTTTCTTGTTCATCAGAATCACGAAGTAGCCATCGGGAAACTTGGTCACGCCTCCCAACACCCAGTCTTCCAGCGGATTGACCACGGGTGCCGTGGTTTGAATGATTGGCGCGGGAGTCGTGAAGGGTGAACTGGTGTGAAGCGAGGTATAGCGGCTCGGCAGCGGCTTTTTCGGCGCATCAGCCAACAGCGGCAAGGGCAACAGACAAATCAGCAGGAATGTTTTCATAGAGGGAGGTTACAGGTTGGAATTGACGGGGACAAACCATTGATCAAAGGTCACGATGCAATCGATTTTCGAATCGTCATCGCGGTTGGGACTCAAAGTGATTTCTGAAATGACACGGAAGTCGTTCGGCGAATGCATGCGGTCGAGCCATGCATACAAATTGCGCTCCTCGCCCGTAACGGTGAACTTCACCTGCGCGACCTTGTAGCGGCGCACTTCGGCGGATTCGATCATGCGGTCGGGCAGGATGTCCATTTTTTTGACCGTCATTCCCGAATTCGTGGCCTCTGACGAGGCAAGCGACTGGAGTTTTGTCGGCACCAGCTCGCTGGCCTGCGGCTCAGGCTCATGCTCCGCCAGCCACTCGATCTCATCCATGATGCTATCGCGGGATGCCAAAAACATCTGCCCTTCGAGCAGGGCGGTTTCCGCCGCTTTGCGGTCGATGCCGATTTGCACGCGCTTGTTCTCGTAGGACTTGTAGCCCCACAACGACAGCAGGATGACGCCGGCAACGCCAAACAGCAGTAACAATTTTCTCTCTCGTTCAGACATGGAGGGCAATCAAATGGGTTCTCTCGATAAATAAAGCCGCCATCATGGTTTTGTGTGTGTAAATGCGCAAAAGATCTTATTGTTGTTCCTGCGGCACGGCACCTTGGATCACAAACTCCGTGCCCTTGCTGGTGTTGTTCGGCGGTGGCGAATCGAACTTGAAGCGCGTCAATTCCTCGCTTTTATTGATGGCAAAATTGAACTGGCCGATCGCTTCCGGCTTATTGGTGACCCCTTTGATGCGGATCTCGTTCGCGTTGATGGTGGCTTCCGAGAGACGCACGACACCTTTCGGCATCGGCATGCAGCGGGTGATGCGGTACAACGTTTCGACCGGCCATTGCTCTTCGTCCACGACGGGTCCCAACTCGCGCCACTTCGCCTTGTGCTCATTGAACGCCTCGCGCTCCGGTTCGATGGCCTTCGCCGCCAGTTTCAGATTGTTTGTCTCGCGAATTTCCTGCCATAGCGTCCACCCTGCCCAGCCGAGCAATCCAATGACAGCGGCGGCGGCGATGGAGCCTGCCGTGATGATCTGGCGACGTTTCGCGGCCTCGCGCCGTTGGGCAAAAACGTCCGCCGGCAACAGTTTGCAGTCCGTCTCCGGCACCGCGGGATCCGGGCGCTTGGTGACCACCACCGTAAAATCAAACGCATCCTGCAAGGCACCCACTTCTCCCAACTCGCCGGCCGGATGCCAGACCTGGGCACTGCGGGGACTGAAGGTAATGCCTTGGAAAGTCAACTGCACCAAGGCCAAGCGCACATCGCGCAACAGGGCCTCGTCCGGGTGCTCGGCGTCATTCGAAGTCGATTGCGCATAGAGCATTTTACCCTGTTCATAAAAGGCGAAGACCCACTGGCCCAATTCTTTCCAGAACGCAATGCCATCGCCCTCATAGGCGAAGGCGCGCGGGGCGTAATCAAACTCTTTCGGGCTGCGCTGGGGCAACTCTCCCTCTTCCGGAGCGCGAAGCACCACGGTGGTGAGCACCGCGCTTTCCTCGCCCTTCTCCATCACAAAATAATCGATCAACTGGCCCGCGCCGGGATCGGTGCGGATGCCCATGCGCTCGCTGTGCATCTGCGCCAGATCCGCGAACAGATGTTCATCCGCCGTGGTGGTCTTGAACGGCATCACCGTCGCATCCTTTACGGGGAAAAAATACATCACGTCCAGCGCAGGCAAGGTCGCAATTTCCCCGGCAAGCCGGACTGTGGTGGTTTCCTTGCGCTCGAATCCCGCAGCGGGTGTCCCCTCCCACAGCTCCCATCCGGAAACTCCCGGAATCAAAATGACAATATCTCCCTTGTTGCTCACGGTACTACTTCTTCGATTTTTTCTAAAATGGCCGGCCGACCCGCGCGGTTGCGCAACACGAGCACGATCTTTCTTTTGGTATCTCCTGCTTGCCCCACACTTTCAATCCGGGTGGTACCGTCATTCGCCGCAAGGCGAGGCGTCACCACCGGGGCGTAAAATTCCGGCACGCGCAAGATTTCAAACACAGTATTGCCCCCTTGTCCACCATTGAGACTCTGAAATGGCGCATCATCTTCCGTGCCGCGCACGCCGTCCGGTCCGCGCACGATCTCCACCAGGGTATTGGCATCCTCCAAATCACATTCCGCGGCGATGGAAATTTTTTCCGCACTCGCTTCATTGATGTCCAGCCCGCCCGCACTCCAGATCGTGAACCAATCGCGCCAGTCGGGCTTGAATTGCTCGACCATATCCATGCCGCGCACCAGGCGCATTTCATCGAGCGAATAAAACGGACGGTTGAACGGCTGATTGATGCGGCCCAGTTCTTCGTAGTACGGCTTCTCCGCTCCATTGAGCTGCTCCTCGTCGTTCGAGTCCACCCAATCGAGCATCGCATCGGCAATGTCTTGCGCCACATCCTCATCGATGCCCCAATAAATAAAAATCTCCTTGAGCAAGTTTTTATCGTTGGTGTTGAGCAGCATGTGATTGATGTTGAAACGCTCGCCTTCCGAGCGCAATTCCACCCGATAGCTGGCACCGTCTTCACCGCTGAGCTGCAGGATCGGATCGTCGCGTTTCACCACCGGATTCGCTCCTACCGCGATGCCCATTTCCGCCGCCTGACGGGCGCGAAAGCCATTGATCTGCGAGTCGGCCACGTCCAGTTCGAAGGACAGCAACTGAATCGCGGTGAGTGCCGCGAAGGCCAATACGGCAATCAACCACAGCACGGCGACAAGCGCCATGCCGCGCGGGTGTTGTCGGGAAGTGGAAAAAGTCACTTTCATGGCATTCCGATTCATCGACCACCCCGGCCTCCTCCGCCGCCATTGTTCCCCCCACGTCCGCCGCCTCCGCCACCACCGGGCGGCTGCCCGCCTCCCCCGATGTTGCCACCGGGGATCGTGACTGACCCACCACCCTGTCCGCCCTGGCCACCACCTTGGCCGCCTTGTTGTTGATTCTGCCCGGTGCCGCGAATAACCGTGTTCGGGCTGACTTTCGGCACGATCCAGAAAATTTGTTTCATCTCATCGCCATACGCCCCCTGGGCCGTCACCAGCTCCAGCTGCAACGGCAGGCGGCCTTGCAAATCCCAGTCGAGCTGCCACTCCATGGACCTGCCATCCAGCGCACGCCACTCGAAGAACCGCAGGTCTTCCATCAGAATCACTTCCGCAAACGGCTCTTCCTTGCGCGCATCCGCGATATTTTCCGTATCGGACAGAATCGGGTTTTCGTAGTAACGCATGACCACGTTGATAAAGCCGTCGCGGCGTTTGACCCCGGCGATTTCCACCGCCTTGGCGATGCGCTCCACGCCGCCCCAGGTGAAGGCCATCGGCACGTTCTGCAAGACCAAGGTGTATTCATACGGCTGCATGCCCTTGGTGTAGATCAGCTCCATGCGGGTATTGCCCGGCAGCGAGGTAAGCTGCATTTTCATCATGTCGAAAAAGCTCTCGCGCAGGGTATTTTCCGATTGCTGCTTGTTGATGCCATTCGCCAACTGGATGTTCGCCGTGGCGAGGCGCGCGCACAAAATGATCAGAGCCGCCATCAAACCAAGCGCGATCACGACTTCGATCAACGTGAAGCCTTTCTGTGATCTGGGTTTGTTGCGGGAAATGTTCATGGTTGATATAGTCGTCCGTAGCGCCAGGTCACGGCCGTGCGGCTGAGTTCGGTGTTTCCTTGGAGAAAGTAGGCCGTCACCGTGATGCGCCACATCTCTTGCAGCAGTTGCCCGTCCTGGTTTTCCATCTCCTCCATTTTTTCATACTTCGTCACGATTTCCATCCCGCGCTCCTCGAATTTTTCGGAAGCCTCGCCCTCTTCCAACACGGGGATCGAAATCGCGGCATCGAGCGAGCTTTGCAACATGCGCGTCACCTGCATTTCACGTGCGGCCATGTCCGAGGCATCCGCCGCTTTCTGCAAGGCGATCGTAAAACCGGTCGCCGCCAGCGCAAAAATCCCCATCGCCAGCACCACCTCCAGAAGCAGGTAGCCGCGCGCGGGTCGGGACATGGCGGGAGTAACTTTCATTATCGTGCTTCCATACTGCGATCACGCACACTCGCGGAGAGCGGGTGAAATTCCATCTCCATCCAGCCATCCTCGAAATCGATGCGCACGCCCATCGGCTCGCAAATGCCGTTCGGATCAAAGCGCCAGACCTGCGGGTCATTGCGCAACATCGGAACCCAGTTGTTCGAACCCCAACGCCGCACCGACACCGCGAAGCTGTCCAATGAAAGCGTCTCGCGCACCGGGCTGAACTTCGGCGCAGGACCACCACCCCTGAGGGCATCCGCTTCGAATTCCTGACGTTCTTTCAGCTGGTCATCGGTATAGCCGGCTTCGACCAGCGGACTCAGACGTGCCGACTGCTCGAAAAACGTGATGGCGTAGGGCGTCTGCTGCACCATTGCCACCGTCCGGGCCCGTTTGGCCAGGAGTTCCACGTCACCCGCGGCTGATTTGAGCTGGCGCTCGGAGGAGGTGCTGATGAACAATGTCATCGCTCCTCCCAACGCCAGCCCAATGAGAGCCAGCACGATCACCATCTCCAGCAAGGTGAATCCACGCGCAGTGCGAGAGTTCACGATAGGATGGGAAATGATGTTCATGCCGTTATGGTCAAAAAGGATCAGTCCTGGCTGGAAATGTCGTCATCCGAGCCCAGTTGGCCGTCTTTGCCTTTGGTCACCAACTCGAATTCGGTGGCCACCTTGCTGCCGGGGAAACGGTAGATGTATTCCTGACCCCATGGATCCGTTGGCACGCGGTCGGCCAGAGCGGTCCAGGATTTCGGTGCCGGCGAGCCGCTCGGGCGGTTCACCAAGGCCTTCAGGCCCTGAGCCGTGGAAGGATAAAACCCGTTGTTGATCTTATACATTTTCAACACGCTGCCCAGTGAGTTGAAGTCACCCTTGACGCGCTGGATGGCGGCACCTTCACCGACCTTGCCCATGACGCCGATGGCACCACCGATGATCAGGCCGATGATTCCGAGCACGATCACCATTTCCAACAAGGTAAAGCCACGGCGGCTGTTCTTGATCCGATTTTTAACTGTGTTTGTTTTCATGTGTTTGTGTGAGTTTGCGAATTATGTTCGTCATAGGAAGTAACACCAGAGAAGGCGGATTTTGTCAGTATAATTTGCAAGTATTGAGTAATTTTTGAAACCTGCCGCTTCCGGCATCACGGATGATTGCGCGATGTTTTGCTTTCCCCTCTCTCTGGTTCTGCCTATGATCGCGCCGTGCCTGCCTTGATCGAAACCACCAACCTGACTCGCTCGTATCGCTTGGGAAAAAAGACTCTCACTGTTTTGGAAGGGGTCAATCTTTCGATCCAGCGCGGGGAAAAAATCTTCCTCTGCGGCCCCAGCGGCGCCGGCAAGACCACGCTGCTCTACACCCTCGCCGGCCTCGAAACACCGCAGGCGGGTCAGGTGGTCATCGATGGCATCGATCTCTACTCGCTCTCCCGCGCCCAGCAATCGCGCTTCCGCAACCAACGCATCGGCTACATATTCCAGAACTATCACCTGCTACCGGAACTCACCGCACTGGAAAATGTCATGGTCCCCGGCGCCATCGCGGGCAAAAACCATCGCGATCAGGCACTCTCCGCACTGGCCAAAGTGGGCCTCGCCGACCGCGCCGATCACCTCCCTGCCGAGCTCTCCGGCGGCGAACAACAGCGCGTCGCCATCGCACGTGCCATCGTCAATGAACCGGACATCCTCTTTGCCGATGAACCCACCGGCAATCTCGACTCGCGCAACAGCGTCGCCATATTGGAACTGTTATTGCAACTGGTCAGTGAAAAACAAACCACGCTCATCGTGGTCACGCACGATCCCGGCCTCGCGACCCATGGCGACAGAATCCTCACGATCAAGGACGGCGTGATCGCTTGAGAGCGTGATCCACAAAAAAAGGCCGACTGCGTGAACAGCCGGCCTTTTGTCTTTGGTAAGAGGTGTGGGAATTACGCTTCGGCAGTCGCTTCCGCTTCCACGGCTGGCGCTTCTTCCTTCTTCACGGGAGCATCGCAGAACTCGATGTATGCCATCGGCGCGGCATCGGTCATACGGGCACCCAGTTTCGTGATACGGCAATAGCCACCGGGGCGGCTGGCCGCAGCGGGGGCGACTTCTGCGAACAATTTTTGCACCACCTCTTTTTGACGGAGGAAGGCGATCGCTTGGCGGCGGGCATGAAGGTCGCCGCTCTTGCCGAGCGTGACCATCTTTTCCGCCACGGGGCGAAGAGCCTTGGCTTTGCCCAAGGTTGTTTTGATACGTCCGTGCTCGATCAGGCTGCAAGCCAGGTTTGCGAGCAAGGAACGGCGATGCGCGGCGGTGCGCTTGAGTTTGGATTTACTGCTACGATGTCTCATCGGAAATGTTCTTTCTGGTTAGTGGATAAGGGAAACGGGTGGATTAATCATCAAGGTTTTGTGCGATCAGATCGGCGAGACCCACCTGCGACTCTTCTTCGCCACCGAGGCGAGGAGCGCGGAAGGCCACGGACGGACCGGAGTAGAGCGACGGGTCGATGGACATGCCGAGAGACAGGCCCAGCTCGACGAGCTTGTCCTTGATCTCGTTGAGCGACTTCTTGCCGAAGTTGCGATACTTGAGCATTTCCGCCTCGGTCTTCGTCGCCAGTTGTCCCACGGTGGTGATGTTGGCGTTGTTGAGGCAGTTGGCGGCGCGGACCGAAAGCTCGATCTCGTTCACGCTCATGCTGAGCAATTTCTTCAGCGCGGCATTTTCCTCCGTGGATTCGGCAGGAGCGGCATCGAAGTTGACGAGGTTGTCGTCGTAGTTGACGAACACATCGAGGTGATGGCGGAGAATCGCGGAAGCCTGAAGCAGCGCGTCCTGCGGAGTGATGCGGCCGTCGGTCCAGATATCGAGCACGAGTTTGTCGTAATCGGTCATTTGTCCCACGCGGGTGGTGTCCACGGCATACTTGACGCGGGTCACAGGAGAGAAAATCGAGTCGATGGCGATGACGCCGATCGCCTGGTCCTTGCGCTTGTTTTCCTCACCCGTGGCAAAACCACGGCCGACGCGCACTTCGAATTCGCAATCGAATTTCACCTTGCGGTCGAGGGTGCAGATCAGCTGGTCCTTGTTGACGACCTCATACATGTTGTCATCGATGATGTCACCGGCAGTGACAGGACCATCGCGCTCGACCTGGATTTTCAGCACGCGGGGCTCCTTGTCGTGATGGAGGAACTTGACTTTTTTCAGATTGAGAATGATGTCCGTCACATCTTCCACCACGCCGGGAAGGCTGGAGAACTCGTGTTGCACACCGGCGATGCGCACGGAAGTGATGGAGGCGCCTTCCAGCGAGCCGAGAAGCACGCGGCGCAGGGAGTTTCCAAGGGTGTGACCGTAGCCACGCTCGAAAGGCTCCGCGACAAATTGCGCGTATACATCGGTGGCGGTGTCTTCGTTTTTGACAAGACGGTTCGGCAGTTCGAAGCGACCCAGCTGGGTGGCTTTTTTGACTTCTTCGGTTTCGGTTGACATATCGTTCGTTAATGAGCCGGGTTACCCTCTGCTTGCGAGCATGATTGCGCCCCGGAAGAGCGCAATTGAGAGGACCAACGGCAGGTAAACAGCTCGCGGGGCGGCGAATAAAGTGCATTTCCACGGATTTGGCAACTTATTTTTTGCCAAATTTGCCATCTGTGACGAAGATCATGACACAATCTAGCGGATAGATTTTGAAATAATTCGTTGATACTTTGGAAAAAAGTGCTAGGTCAATTCTCGCAACCCTGCAATCCCATGAGTAATTACACATCCAGAAAAAATCTAACACGTTTCACATACGAGAACTCCGCCTTCCTCGGGTGGCGTCTGTACATCACCCGCAAGGGCAAGTCGTTTGTGAAATATTTCTCCGACAAACAATACGGCGGTCCCAAGGAGTCCCTTGCTGCTGCCGAAGCCGCGCTCGCCGAACTGAAAGACGTTCTGGGCAAAGCCAAATTGGTGGACGGACAATTCTCGGAAACCACGGTCAAAAAAGGCCTGAAGATCCTTAAGCCGAAAAACTGAGCCCGGCGACGGAAGTTTTGCTTGCACACCGGTGTTTTATCGCTTTGGTGCCCCCCCGATGAGCAACACTTTCCGACTAGGCATTCATTGGTATCGTCGCGATCTGCGCATCGCGGACCATCAGATTCTCCAGACCGCTTCGCAGCAATGTGAAGCGGTTTTGCCTTGTTATGTCGTTTCCACTTGGAAACATCATCACGCGTGGACGGGGCCGAACCGGCAGCAGTTCCTCTGCGATTGCCTGCGCTCGCTGGATGCGAACCTGCGCACTCTGGGCAGCCGCCTGCTGATCCGACACGGCAAAGCGGAGGAGGCGCTGCGGCAGTTGATCATCGAATCGGGAGCCGATGCCCTCTATTTCCAACGGGATCCGGATCCATTCGGAAAAATGACGGAGTCCGCCGTGGAGCGGATCTGTGCGGAGCTGGGGGTGAAGGTGCATGCGATGCACGATGTCAGCCTGCACGGCCCCACGGAAATTCTCACCGGCGATCAGCTCCCCTACCGCGTTTACACGCCCTACTCGAAAAACTGGCTCTCGAAACCCAAGGAAAAGCCGGTCGGCAAACTCACGCGGCTGGCCACGCCCGATCACCTCTTCTCCGAGCCTCTGCCGACGCTCGCCACCTGGGGGCTGCCAGCCTCCACCGCGACATTGCTGCCCGCCGGGGAAAAAGCCGCACGCCAGCGATTCCGCGATGCCCTGCAACAACGGATCGCCGGTTATGCGGAGAAACGCGACATTCCCGCGCTGGAAGGCACCACTCGCATCAGTCAGGATTTGCGTTTCGGCCTGCTCTCGCTGCGCAGCATCTACGCCGCCACGCAGCAAGCGATGCTGGAGGCCCCCGCCCCCGTGCGAACCAATCACCACACCTACCTCAAGGAACTCGCTTGGCGCGAATTTTACTTCGCCATCCTGCATTTTTATCCGGAGGTGCTGGAGGTGGAATTCGCCCCGCAGTGGCGCGGGCTGCCCTGGGATGAACCGGATGAAAAACTCACCGCCTGGCAACAGGGACGCACGGGATTTCCGATCGTCGATGCCGGCATGCGGGAGTTGTTAGCCACCGGCCACATGCACAACCGCGTGCGCATGATCGTGGCGATGTTTCTCACCAAAGACCTTCACTACGACTGGCGTCTCGGCGAAAGCTGGTTCATGCGGCACCTGGTCGATGGCGAGATCGCCTCGAACAACGGCGGTTGGCAATGGTCCGCGGGAACCGGGGCCGATGCCGCGCCTTACTTCCGCATCCAGAATCCCTGGTCGCAAACGCTGCGCTTCGACCCGCAGGGCCTCTACATCAAACGCTGGGTGCCGGAACTCGCGCAGTGCCCGCCGAAGTTGTTTCTCACGCCGCCAGCCGATGGCCGACCGATCGCGGCAGATTACCCGCTGCCGATTGTCGATCACAACGCCGAGCGCCTGCGCACCTTGGCGGTATTCCAGCAACACAAAGCCGAACAACGCTGAGCGTTCAGCGGATGATGCGGATTTGGTCCGCCTGCATCAGGGCCTCGGTGCGTCCATCGCGCTCGACCACCAGCTCGCCGCGGTCGCCGATACCGATCACATCCGCCATCACCGCATCGTTGCCCAGCCACAGGGAAACGCGCTTCCCGCTGAGAGCGCATCGCTCGCGCAGTTGCTCCAACAACTCGGGAAAATCCCTCTCGGCGCGGCTGGCGTGGGACCGGATGGACTGTGCGAGTTGCTCTAACAAAATCCGCCTATCCTGTTCCAGCCCGGTCTCGCGCAGGAGCGATGTCGCCGTATCGGCAATCTCCTCGGGAAAATCCGCCACGTTGACATTCAGACCCACGCCCACGATGACCGCGTCATCGATCGACTCGACCAGGATGCCCGCCACTTTTTTCCCACCGATCAACACATCGTTCGGCCATTTCACCTCGGCGGCCATAGCGTATTTTTCCAAAGTTTTAGCCACCGCCAGCCCCGCGATCAGGGCCAATCTCGGCCACAGCGCTCGCGGCATACCGGGGCGCAGGATCTGCGAAAATGCCAGACCTTCCCCCGCCGGGCAAACCCACACCGCGCCGCGCCGCCCGCGGCCTGCCGTTTGCTCATCAGCGACCACCACGCTGCCATCCGCCGCACCATCGACCGCCCAGAGGCGGGCGACGTCATTGGTGGAATCGACGAGAGGATACCATCGGACTTCGATCCCCTCCGCGCTATGCCACGATCTCATGATGTCACAAAATCCAAAGCCAGGTCCATCGCCTTCACCGAATGCGTCAGCGCGCCTACCGAAATGAAATCCACCCCCGTCTTCGCAATCGACCGCACCGTATCCAGCGAGACCCCGCCGCTGGCTTCCAGCATCGGACGCGTGCGAATCCCGCGCATTTCCACGGCTTGCCGCAGTTCGTCCAATGACATGTTATCTAACAGAATATAATCCACTTCCTCCATCGTCAGAAACGCACGAACTTGCTCCAGGCGATCCGCTTCCAGCTCGACCTCCACCTCGGGATGATCGGCTAGCAGGCGCCGGATCGATTGCCGCAATTCCTCCATGCCGCCCTCGCTGACGAGGTGGTTGTCCTTCACCATGACCCGGTCATAGAGCCCCATGCGGTGATTGGTGCCGCCACCGCAGACCACGGCCGCCTTTTCCAGAGCCCGCCAGCCGGGGGTCGTCTTGCGGGTGTCGAGTATGCGTGCATGGGTGCCGTCCACGGCTTTGACGTATTCATACGTTTGCGTGGCGATGCCGCTCAGGCGCTGCATGAAATTCAGCGCCGTGCGTTCCGCCGTGAGAATCGAGCGTGCCGCACCGGCGATTTTCATCACGATCGCCCCCGGTGCCACGCGCGCGCCGTCTTCGATCATCACGGTGATTTCCAGACCCGCGTCCACTTTGCGAAACACGCTCTCGGCGAGCGATGTGCCGGCGATCACACCGGCCTGACGTGCCACCAACAAGGCCGTGGCTTGCCGATCCGCTGGCACGAAATACTGCGCCGTGAGATCGCCCGTCCCTATGTCCTCCTTCAGAGCCTTTTCTATCAACCATTCGTAGGCATCAACATTCACGCCATCTAGCTAGGGAATCGCCGCCGGAAAATCAAGTGACAATTCCTAACGCATTTACTCACACGCATGACACAACACGTTGGCAAAACCGCTGATGACACAAAATGCCCTTAAGCGCCTGAGTGTCACATGATAATGATTCCATCCATGTCAGACATCAATATCGCGATTGTCGGGCTTGGCTTCGGTGCCGAGTTCATCCCCATTTACCAACGCCTCAAGGGCGTCAACATGTATGCCATTTGCCAACGCACCCGCTCGAAACTCGATGAAGTGGGAGACAAGTTCAACATCGCCGTCCGCTACCAAAGTTACGAGGAATTGTTAGAGGATCCGAACGTGCATGCCGTGCACATCAACTCGCCCATCCCCGATCACGCCGCGCAAACGATCGCCGCGCTGAAGGCCGGAAAACATGTCGCCTGCACGGTGCCGATGGCCACCTCGGTGGAGGATTGCAAAACGATCGTCGATCTCGTCAAACAAACCGGTCTGAAATACATGATGATGGAAACCGTGTGCTATGCACGTGAATTCCTTTTCATGAAGGAGCTCTACGACAAAGGCGAACTCGGCAAAATCCAGTTTCTCAAAGCTTCCCACCAACAGGACATGGAAGGCTGGCCGGGCTACTGGCCGGGGCTGCCGCCCATGCACTACGCCACCCACTGCGTCGGCCCGATTCTCGGCCTCACGCGCGGCGAGGCGGAGTATGTTTCCTGCTTCGGCTCGGGCACGATCCATGAGTCCATGCACGCGTGCTACGGCTCGCCCTTCGCGGTGGAGACCACGCACATCAAGTTCAAGGACAGCGATCTCTCGGCTCATGTCTATCGCTCGCTCTTCGATGTGGCGCGCCAGTACCGCGAATCATTCGAGGTGTATGGTCAGAAAAAGTCGGTCGAGTGGCCGCTCATCGAGCACCGTCCGCTGGTGATTCACACGGCGAAAAAACCGGAGCCGGAAATCCCCGAGGAAGTCACCTGCCCGGACTTCGCCCACTACCTGCCCGAGGAAATCCGCTTGTTCACCACCGGCGGCGTTTATGGCGGCGAACATGGCGAAGAGCATCTTTCTTTCACCCAAGGTGCCGGTCACGGCGGCTCGCACCCGCATCTCGTTTATCAATTCGTGAAGATGCTGCAAAGCGGCGTCGATTCCTACCCGAATGCCATCGAATCCGCCAACATCACCTGCACCGGCATCCTCTCGCACGAGTCCGCGATGAAAGGTGGCGAGCTCATCCGCTTGCCCGAGTGGACCCATCGTTGAGCCCGTCCCACCCGCAGCTTTTCCCCTTGCCGAATCTGCGGCGCTGCGGAAACATGCGGGCGTGATCGATTCATCGTCTGACAGACTTTCCACCCATGCCATCCGCTATGGCAGGGACGCGTGGCTCGTCGAGTTCGCGACGGAAGCGGACGATGAATCCTTTGCCAGTGCTGCGATGATACGGCGGCAGCTGGAACAAAATCCCCCACCCCACTTGCGCGAGGCCATCTTTGCCTACACCCGTGTGCTGCTGGAGTTTGAGCCGGAACAATGCCCGCCACTGGCCCCGGAATTTTTCCTAACGGAACGTCAAAACGACAGCGCGAGAATCAAGATCATCGACGTCTGCTACGATGGCGAAGATTTGCAACGAGTGGCCCGGCACCGCGGGCTCACGGTGGACGAAGTGATCGAAAAGCACAGCGCCGCGCTCTACCGGGTCCACTTTCTCGGATTTGCGCCGGGGTTTCCCTACTTGAGCGGCTTGCCCGCATGCCTCCACACGCCGCGGCTCGATTCCCCACGGACCCGTATCGCTGCCGGATCCGTGGGCATAGGCGGCGGACAGACCGGCATTTACCCGCTGCCCACGGCTGGTGGCTGGAATATCATCGGGCGCATCAGCGTTCCGCTTTTCGACCCATCCGCCCCACTTGACTCGTGCACCCTGCTGCAGGCGGGCGATGAACTGAAATTCCGTGCCGTGCCCTCCTTTTCCTGATGACCGCTCCCGACCACTCCTCTACCGCACTCTTCCGCGTGATCCATGCGGGCGCGATGACGGGCTTGCAGGACGGGGGAAGGCCGGGACGGAAAGCCTTCGGCATCCCTCCCGGTGGAGCCATGGATTTGCATTCAATCGAACGATTGAATCGATTGTTTAACCAAGTCCCACACACCGCTGCTTGGGAAATGCTCTGGGCCAGCCTGCATGCGGAATGCCTGCGCGACTGCGTGATCGCCTACGCCGGCGATGCACAAGGATATGTCAACGAGTGCCCCATTCCCGCCGAACGCACGATCTTGATCCGCTGCGGCGATCGGTTGCGCTTTCAGGCGCGAGGCCAGTCGCTGTGGACCTACCTCGCTGTCGGCGGTGGCTGGCACGGACCGCGGTGGTTCGGCAGTCAATCCGTGTGGCCGGACGGTGGCATGGGGCGCTATCTCACCGATGGCGATATTCTTTGCGCGGCAGGGACGGAAATTTGGCAACTTCCCCAAGGCGTATCCGCGCGTTTGTTGCGGAGCGAGGATGCCTTGGAAAACACCTCCTTCCGCGTTTACCAGGGACCGCAGTGGCTGGAGTTTCGCAAGGATTCACGCGAGTTGTTTTTTCAATCCCCCTGGTGCATTTCCCAGCAAAGCAACCGCGCGGGGTTTCGGCTGCAAGGCCCCGCGCTGTTCGTCCCACAAGGACAATTGATCAGCGAACCGACGGTACTGGGCTCCATCCAAGTGCCTGCCAACGGCCAGCCGATTGTCCTGCTCAACGATGGACCCACCGTCGGCGGCTACGCGAAAATCGCCGTGCTTCATCCCGATGATCTCAGCCGATTCCGGCAATCCCCACCCGGAAGCATCATTACCTTCTCACTTGTCTCATGAATCACCCCGATCTCAACTGCGACCTCGGCGAGCACGAGGCCATCACCACCACGGCCGCCCTGATGGAGTGCATCGGCTCCGCCAACATCGCCTGCGGTGGCCATGCGGGCACCACCGAGTCGATGCACCGCTGCATCGAACTCGCCCTGCGCTGCGGCGTGAAAATCGGCGCACACCCCGGACTGATGACCGACGGCGGACGCGGCCAACGTTTTCCCAGCGCCACGGAGCTCAGGCACTTGCTGGAAGAACAGGTGCTACCGTTTCAGGAAATGGTTGCATCCCACGGGGCCTCGTTGCATCACATCAAGCTCCACGGCACCCTCTATCACGCCACCGATCAGGTCCCTGAGTTGGCCGATGCATATCTCCAGTGGTGCGCCGAAAACATTGGCAACAGTTTCCTCTATTGCCGCAGTGGAGCCGCCACCTCACAGCTCGCCGCCTGCAATGGTCAGCCTTACCAAAACGAGTGCTTTCTCGATCGCGCGTATGAGGCCGATGGCTCCCTGCGCGCCCGCCATCATGCCGATGCCGTTCTTCATGAATTGTCCGAACTGCGATATCGCCTGGAACTCTGGCGCGATCACCGGGTCCTGCAAGCGCACAACGGCGAACTCCTCAGGCTCGCATGCGACACCTTTTGTCTTCACAGCGATAGCCCGCAGGCACTGGCATTCGCGCGTTTCACCAAACAATTTTGCTTGGAACACTGATCCATCCCCGGTCACTTTGTACTTGATGAAGCAGCCTGCATTTCTAGGATGAAGTCATTCTATGACTGACACACCTTTGGCCATTGGCATTGATTTTGGCGGCACCACCATCAAAATCGGAGTTCTTTTCCGCAGCAATCTCATCGATTCCGCGCCGCCGATCGCCACGCAGGACTTTGACGGTCCCGACTCGCTGATCGAAGCCATGGCACGTGTGATCCATGAATTGCGCGAACGCCACCCAGGCATCGCAGCCATCGGCGTGGGCATGCCCGGTTTTGTCGATTTCGAAAATGGCATCGTCCACAACCTCACCAATGTCAGAGGCTGGGTGGAAATCCCTTTGAAAAAACGGCTTTTTGAAATCACCCAACTCCCTACCGTCGTGGAAAACGACGCGAACTGCATGGCCTATGCCGAGTGGAAACGCGGAGCCGGTCGCGGATTGAAGCATCTCATTGCCATCACGATGGGTACAGGTGTGGGCGGTGGTCTGATCGTCAACGGACAAATGGTGCGCGGTGCGCGCTACGGTGCCGGAGAAATCGGGCAAACCAGCATCGACTATCAAGGTCGAATCGGAGCCTATGGCAATCGCGGCGCGCTGGAAGACTACGTGGGCAACAACGAAATCGCCGCCGATGCCCGTAACGCGTATGAAGCGCAGGGCATTTACAAAAACATCAGCGATTGTTCCCCGGCGGCGCTCGCCACTGCGGCTACCAATGGAGACCCCATTGCCATGCAAGTCTGGGATGATGTCGCCCGGAAACTCGCCACCACCGTGATGAATGGCTGCTGGCTGCTCAACCCCGAAGCCATCGTGATCGGCGGCGGCGTGGCCAAAGCGGGTGATCTGCTGTTTGCCCCTCTGCAAAAACATCTCTTCGCCCAACTCTCCGGACCATTCAAGGACCACCTCAGCATTCTTCCCGCACGCTTCGGTTCCGAAGCCGGTATGGTCGGCGCCGCCACACTGGCGCTGGAAGAAGCAGGGCATGTGATCTAGTTCCTGGCAATCAAGCGCCATCCCCGGGGCGCGATTTTGTGAAGATCGGGAGACAACCAAAAATATTCCAATATTCCCAAAAAAATCCTTGCCACTGTATGCAAAGTATATACATTGTGCCTCAACAACCTTTCCCACCCTATGAAGGCCAAAAAACCAAAACTCTCCGCACCCAAGGGATTCACCCTCATCATCACCATCAGCCTCCTGGTTCTGCTAACGCTCGTTGGCATCGGATTGCTATCACTCTCCGCTGTCACGTTGCGCGGTAGCGCGCAAGCGAATGCCCAGCGCATCGCCAAGGACAACGCCAGAATGGCGTTGCTCATCGCACTGGGTCAATTGCAGAAACATGCGGGCAGCGACACGCGTGTCACGGCTGCGGCCGATATGGCCGGGTCAAGCGGAGGAAACACCGCCGCCGCCGGTGCCGCACCCGCGAACAACAATTCCATCAACAACCTCAGCAAAGGCCTCACCGCCGTGCAAAACGGTTCCCGCTTCTGGACCGGAGTCTGGCAAAACCGCGAAAACCCGACGCAAATCGCCACACGCACTCCATCACCCTACTTGGTGCAGTGGCTGATCAGCGGTAATGAAACTCGTTTTGTGAATACTCCTACGAGCGTTCACAATGGCATTCTTCCCAGCAATACCACCATCGCCGTCAACGGCAGCGGTGCCATCGGCGACCCGAAACGCGCCGTCGTTTTGGCTGGCAAAAACACCGTCGGCGAACCCGGCACCGCCACCCTCGGCAACTATGTCTCCGCGCCTCTGGTCGACATCAAAACGGATGCCACCAATGCCATCACCGGCCGCTACGCCTGGTGGGTGGGCGATGAGGGAGTGAAAGCCAAAATCAACATTCCCCAGAGCATTACCGATAACACCCAGTATGCCTCGCTCAGCGCTCAGCGCCGTGGCTGGGACTCCGTTACCGGATTTGCCGAATACCCCGCTCCCACCGCGGCAGGCAACAGCACTTTGCCACGCCTTGCCACGGTATCCCAGTCCAGCCTGCTGATGCCCGCCGCAGGCAACAAGGCCGGCGGCGTTTCCCCCTTGCAAGCCGCCTTCCACAGTGCCACGACCGACAGCTTCGGATTGATTGTCGATAACCTCAACGGCGGCACCAAGGTGGATCTTCACCGCATACTCTCGGGCGCTCTGCCTACCGTGCGCGATCCCCGCCTCCCCGCCACTTTCACGAACTATCCGGTTCGTGGCCAAAACATCATCCCCTCCGCCTTCGCCCGCAGCATGCGCGCTCCGCGCTGGGATACTCTCAAAGAATTCTACGACCGCGGCAGAAACCTCAACAGCTCGGGAGAATTGCTCGTGAGAGCGGCTACTGACGATTTCAGCCCTTCGATCGCTCCCATCATCACTGACGTACGACTGTTCATGGGCGTGAAATTCAGGGCTTCAGGCGCAGGATACAAAGCCAATCCTTGTGGAAAAATCGCCATCGTCATCGCCAACCCCTACTCGACCCCGCTCCGGTGGGCAAACGATATGGAAGTGGAAGTGCGCAACACCACGCCCCTTGGAAATAGATGCTCACGTATTTGGGCACTTGGCACAAACAGCGTGTTTATTGGGAATCCCGGCGAGGAAGCGGTTTTCCAACAAGTATTCTTCCGCATTGCGAGAAGCACGCTTGCGCCAGGTGAAGCTCGTGGTTACACTATTGCCGGTGCGACTTTCCGCCCACGAGGTACAGGCACCCAACGCATCGTCGTGGATTTGGCGCCGATTACTTCGGCCAACCCACTGAATTCCAGCTTGTGCGTCGAGCTCGATGCGCCGGGCGTTTATACCAGTTTTAACGGTCTGGACCTTCGCGAGAGTTGGCAGACCACCACAGTCGATATTGACATGAAACTGGCGGGAGGTTCAGGCGGCGCCCAATCACTCTGCCGCCTCGAACGTTTCGAATTGGACAACGGCTACTTTGCTCCGAACTTGCGCAACTTCACCTTGCAGCAATGTGCCGATCTCCAGGAGCAACCCGTCGGCCTGATGGTTTATAATTTCGAAATCAGCCGCCCGGGCACGGATTATATGCTCTACATGCCCAACGGCTATGAAATGGGTCAACGCTCCTCGACGATGCGCACGTTCTACGATTTCAACATGCGCGGGACACGCTTTTACAAATCAGTTACCAGCTACAATCCCGCACCTTATTTCATGCAAAGCACGAGCAGCTTTTCAGAATTGCCACCCGATGGCACGACAGGACCTGCGTTCGGCCGCAATCTGGCTTCCGCCCAGCTTCCCTGGGCTCGCTCGCTTGGCGCGGGCAGTCCCAGGACGATTCTTTTTTCGTCCCCCAAACAATTCACCTCAATCGCGCAATTCCAACACGCTGATTTGACTGGTGACGATATCGCCGGATCGCTCGGTCATCAACCGGGATACGCCGTAGGAAATTCCTACTCGAATCCTTATGTGAAGCGGACATTGACAACACAAATGCGAAACGAGTATCGCATTCATGGCAGCCCCAACACTCTCGGAGTCAAGGCCCCGGATCCCGTGACCAACCAAACACCCGTGCCGAGAAATTACTACGATATCTGCTACCTGCTCAATGCATCTCTGTGGGATCGATTCTACCTCTCGGCGCTGCCGCAAAGCGGATCATCCACCAACTTCAACAGCATCTCGGACAATCCCGCGTTTATCGCCTACAAAGGGGAGACAACCGCAAGCGCCCTCAATGATCCCGTGACATCCGCATCACAGTTGCTCATCGATGGTGCTTTCAATGTCAATTCGACCGATAAAAACGCGTGGAAAGCCTTTCTCGGTAGTTCGAAACACTTCCGCCACCGCGCCGATACCGTGGCGAATCCGGGTGCGGCATTCCCGCGCTCGCTCGAACAAATCACCACTTCGGCCAATCCTCCCACAGGATCGGATGCCGATTCTTTTTCGGGATACCGTCGTCTCACGGATGCCGAGCTGGAACTGCTCGCCACGGAAATGGTTCGTCAGGTGCGCCTGCGCGGTCCATTCCTTTCCCACTCGCATTTCATCAACCGCTTCATCGGCGATATCAACCGTCAACCGGCCCTTACCCGCAGCGGGGCGCTGCAACAAGCCATTGACGAAAGCGGCATCAACATCAACAGTGCGGGTAACAGAAAATCCTTCCGCAATGTCGATGCGAATTTCGATAGAGTGAGACTGGTTGAAAAAAGCGGCGCTCCCCGGGCCGATCTCGATGGAGGAGACACGTCATTACCTTTTCCCAATGATGACTCCAGCGCACCCGACTGGGCAACAACATCAACTGACAACAACTACGGTGCCGTGGCGAGTATCATTGCCGATCGTGAAATGCTCAACTCCCTGAGAAATGAACAAGGATTTCGCTCGACGGCGATCCCCGGATGGCTTACACAAGCTGACGTGCTGCAAGTGATTGGCTCTTCGATCGCTCCCCGCTCGGACACCTTCCGCATTCGCGCTTACGGTGAGGCTTTGGACACCGCAGGAAACTCGATTGCCAAGGCCTATTGCGAGGCGGTAGTGCAGCGCACTCCCGAATATGTTGATCCCACGAACAATCCCACCGTTAGTGGCACAGCCCTCACACCTCTCAATCGCTTCTATGGACGCCAATACAAAATCGTATCCTTCCGCTGGCTCGCCGCGCAAGAAATCTAATATTGCAGCCTTTGCCATTGCATTTTTCTCTTTCGCTTGCCTGGGAATCCCGGTGCAAGCCCAGGAGGAAACGGTATCGATGAAAATCGACCTGGTTTCCTGGGGGGACGCCATCGGTGGACTCTCACTCAAGGCTCCGCAATCCAATGGCGAATTGATCGCGATGTCGTTCCAATACAGCAAGGCAGTGAGTTACAGCGGACCGAAAATCATGGAGATTTACAAATCCGGCAATAGCGGCCTCCCTCCGGCACCAGAGATGAGTGCCGAGGATAAATCGCACCAATTGATGCCATTGGTTGCCGAAACTCCCACCACGGCTGAGAACAAGGCATCAAGCCCCAAAACAGGTTTGGCGTTGGAATTGGAAAATCGCCGCAAGGAAAAACCAACCCTGGTTGCGCTCGCTCAACTTCCGAGCAACTGCCGGCGCGCCACCGTCTTGTTGGCGCCTTCGGACGGAGGAACCTACATCGCTTACGTCATCGATGATGATCCGTCGAAATTGCCGATGGGACAAGTTCGCGTCCACAATCTTTGCACTTTCCCCGTGGCCATGAGAATCAATGGCAAGAACCCGCAGGAACTCAAAACGCGAGAATCCATGCTCATCGCTGTCCAAAATGAGCAGTGCATGTATGAATTGGCATACAATATCAATGGTGAATGGAAAATGCATGAGAACAATTTCATGATGGCACGTGCGAATCAACAAACCCAGATGATTGTGTTAAAGAGCAACAATCAGTTTTTCAAATCAGCCGATGGTGCCACTGGAGGCTTTCTGCAGACTGTCACCCTTCGCCGCTCTCCCGAAGCGCCTGCTCCTGCCGCTCCCCCTGCGGCTTCCGGTGCGCCATGATTCATAACCGTCCTTTGTGGAATGACCGATTTCTTCATTGATTAACAGGAAATCTTCCCCCACTCTCCCGCGCGTGACGCGCACCGACGACCTCCGCATTGCTGGAATCAATCCCCTGATTTCTCCCTCGATCCTTGCCTACTACCTGCCGATTTCCGAAAAAGCGGCCGAGCTGGTGAGCTCCACCCGCATTGCCGCGGATCGCATTCTCAAAGGCGAAGATGACCGCATGCTCGTGGTCGTGGGGCCCTGCTCCATCCACGATCCGAAAGCCGCGCTCGAATATGCCGACCTGCTCAAGGCGGAGGCCCAGCGCCATGAAAAGGACCTGCTCATCATCATGCGCGTCTATTTTGAAAAACCGCGCACCACCGTCGGCTGGAAAGGTCTGATCAATGACCCTCATCTCGATGATTCGTTCGACATCAACCACGGCCTGCGCGTGGCGCGGGGCCTTTTGTTAGAGCTCGCCAATCGCGGCGTGCCGGCGGCCACCGAGTTCCTCGATACCATCTCCCCGCAATACATCGCCGACCTTATCACCTATGGCGCCATCGGAGCCCGCACCACGGAATCCCAGGTCCACCGCGAACTCGCCTCCGGCCTCTCCATGCCCGTCGGCTTCAAAAACGGCACCGGCGGCTCGATCCAGCTAGCGCTTGATGCCATCCAGTCGGCTTCGCGTCCGCACCATTTTCTCTCGGTCACCAAACAGGGCGTTTCCGCCATCGTCTCCACCAAGGGCAACGACTCCTGCCACGTCATCCTGCGCGGCGGCTCCAAGGGGCCGAACTACGATGAAGCCAGTGTGCAAGACGTACAGCACTCGCTCGAAGAACAAAAACTGCCGCCATACATCATGATCGATTGCTCACATGGCAATTCGATGAAGGACTACCGCAATCAGCCGCTGGTGGTCAATGCCATCGCCAAACAAATCGAGGAAGGCTCGCGCTGCATCGCCGCCTGCATGATCGAGTCCAACCTCGTCGAAGGCGCCCAGAAGCTGGTGCCCGACCTGAAAAAACTCACCTACGGCCAATCCGTGACCGACCAGTGCATCAACTGGCAGGACACCATCGAAGTGCTCGATCGTCTCGCCAAAGCCGTGCGCACGCGCCGCGAACTCTGATCGTTCATGAACTCCTACAGCTCGCTCGAAGCCACGCTGCACGATGTCTTCTGGGCCAGCGAGGGACCTTCGTTGGAGTTGCCGCTGCTGCGCGATTTCCTGCAAGCGCATCCCGGCAGAAGTCTGGAGATCGGCTGCGGCTCCGGTCGGTTGTTGCTGCCTTTGCTCGACGAAGGTTTCACCGTGGAGGGCCTCGAGCTTTCGCAGGAAATGTTGGATCTCTGCCGCCGGCAATCCGCTGACACCGGGCTGATGCTGCACCAGGGAAACATGGATGACTGGCAAGCGCCGCATCCCTACGCCAGCGTGATGGTGCCTGCCTTCACCCTGCAACTCTCCCGCGACCCCATCGCCGCGCTGCAACACTTCGCCACCATGCTCGATGACCAGGGCGCGCTCTACATCAGCACCTTCACCCCACTCGCCGAGATCCTCGGCGAACTTCCGGAAAATCAGTGGTATCCCGATCACCAAACGCTCCTCGACGATGGTCAACTCGCGACCATTCACACGATGCATCAGATCGATCCAGAAAAACAACTTCTCCATCGCCAGCATCGCTACGAGATCCACAACGACCAGGGCGAGCTGACCGCCACCCACGAATCCAGCCAACAGCTCCACTGGTTCACCCGCGAGCAACTCAAGAAGCACCTCAAGTCCGCCGGCTTCGTCATCGAAACGCAAATCCCTGATTTCAAACCCACGCGCAAGTCACTCGCCCGGGCCCAAATCCTCTCGACGATCGCGCGTAAGGAGTAGGGATTTAAAATCCCTTAATCCATAAAGAAAAAGGGGTTTCAAACCCCTTCTCCATAAAAAAACCTCCCGCAGAACAAGTCCACGGGAGGTTCAGCAATGAAGCGACAAAATTATTTCGCTGCGGCGTAGTTCGCGGCAACCTTGTCCCAGTTCACCACGGCCCAGAAAGCGGCGATGTAATCAGGGCGACGGTTTTGATAGTTCAGGTAATAAGCATGCTCCCAGACATCGAGTCCGAGGATCGGTTTGCTGCCGCAGCATCCGGCGGCGGCACCCATCAGAGGATTGTCCTGGTTTGGCGTCGAGGTCACGGCCAGCGAGCCATCGGCTTTCACCACCAACCAGGCCCAACCGGAGCCGAAACGGGTCGCACCCGCTTTGGCAAACGCTTCTTTGAACGCATCAAACGAGCCAAAGGCCTTGTCGATCGCGGCAGCCAGTTCGCCGGAAGGAGCCTTCGCACCGCCGGGGGCGATGATTTCCCAGAAGTGGCTGTGGTTCACGTGGCCACCGGCATTGTTGCGCACGGCCATGCGGATGTCTTCCGGCACCGCGGCGAGATCGGCGATCAGCTCAGCGGCCGATTTTTCTTCCACGCCTGCCTTGCCTGCCACGGCATTGTTGAGATTGGTGATGTAAGCCTGGTGATGCTTGCTGTGATGGATTTCCATCGTGCGGGCATCGATGTGCGGTTCCAGTGCGTTGTAGTCGTAGCCGAGTGCGGGTAGTGTCGATTGTGCCATAAGTGGTAATTCTGGTAAGAGCGATCATCATCGCTCAGAATCTCTTTGTTGCAAGTCTGAAACGGAAAAATTCCGAAAAACTGACGTATTTCTATTGATCATTTGTTCAAAATAGGCTGAAACATGCGCCCGCCTTCCGGCGCACAACTCGAAACACTGACTCTCATCTTCATGAAGGACCTCACCAAATATCGCAACATCGGCATCTTTGCCCACGTGGACGCTGGCAAGACGACCACCTCCGAACGGATTCTCAAGCTCACTGGTAAAATTCACAAACTTGGCGAAGTGCACGACGGTGAATCGACCATGGACTTCATGGAACAAGAAGCCGAGCGGGGCATCACCATCCAGTCCGCCGCCACTTCCTGCTTCTGGAAAGGCTATCAGTTCAACATCATCGACACCCCCGGTCACGTGGACTTCACCATCGAGGTGTATCGTTCCTTGAAAGTGCTCGATGGCGGCATCGGCGTGTTCTGCGGCTCCGGTGGTGTGGAACCACAATCCGAAACCAACTGGCGCTACGCCAACGATTCGGAAGTTTCCCGTATCATCTACGTCAACAAGCTCGACCGTATCGGCGCTGATTTCTATCGCGTCGTCGGCCAGGTGAAGTCCATCCTCGGTGCCAAGCCCATCGTCATGGTGCTGCCCATCGGCACGGAGAGCAACTTCATCGGCGTGGTGGACCTCCTCACCCGCAAAGCCCACATCTGGGACGAATCCGGCCAGCCGGAAAACTTCAAAATCGAAGATGTCCCCGCCGACATGGTCGATAAAGTCGAAGAATACCGCGCCGAGCTCATCGAGACCGCTGTGGAGCAAGACGACGACATCATGGAGCGTTTCCTCGAAGGTCAGGAACCTACCATTGATGAGATCAAAAAGTGCATCCGCAAGGGCACCATCAATCTGTCCTTCTTCCCGACCTATTGCGGTTCCTCCTTCAAAAACAAAGGCCTCCAGCTCGTGCTCGATGCCGTTGTCGATTACCTGCCGAACCCCACCGAAGTGAAGCCTCAACCAGAAGTGGACCTCGAGGGCAACGAGACGGGCAAGTTCGCCATCGTCGATGCCTCCGCTCCTTTCCGCGGTCTTGCGTTCAAGATCATGGACGACAAGTTCGGCGCCCTGACGTTCACCCGTATCTACTCGGGCACCTTGAAAAAAGGCGACACCATCCTCAACTCCTTCACCGGCAAGTCCGAGCGCGTCAGCCGCATGGTGGAAATGCACGCCAACGACCGCACCGAAGTGGACATCGCCCAGGCGGGTGACATCGTCGCCATCGTCGGCATGAAAAACGTGCAGACCGGTCACACTCTCTGCGATGAGAAAAACCCTGCGACTCTCGAGCCGATGGTGTTCCCCGATCCCGTGATCTCCATCGCCGTGGCCGCCAAGGACAAAGCCAACGCCGAGAAACTCGCCAACGCCATCGGCAAGATGGTGCAGGAAGACCCATCGTTCCGCGTGGAAACCGATGAGGAAACCAACGAGATGATTCTCAAAGGCATGGGCGAGCTTCACCTCGACATCAAGATCGACATCCTGAAGCGCACGCACAAGGTGGAAGTCGTCGTCGGTGCCCCACAGGTCGCCTACCGCGAAACCATCACCAAGCGCATCGAGGACGAATACACCCACAAAAAGCAATCCGGTGGTTCCGGTCAGTTCGCGAAAATCAGCTACATCATCGAGCCGCTTGAGCCCGGTGAAGGCTTCGTCTTCGAATCGAAAGTGGTCGGCGGCAACGTGCCGAAGGAATACATCCCCGCTGTCGAAAAAGGCTTCAAAACCTCGATCCACAAAGGCCCTCTTGCCGGCTATCCTTGCCTCGACTTCAAAGTCACGCTCGTCGATGGTGGATTCCACGCCGTGGACTCCTCGGCGCTGGCTTTCGAAATCGCCGCCAAAGCCGCGTATCGTCAATCGATGCTCAAAGCCGGCCCGCAAATCCTCGAGCCCATCATGAAAATCGACGTGTTCACACCCGAGAATCACGTGGGTGACGTCATCGGCGACCTCAACCGCCGCCGCGGCATGATCAAGAGCCAGGAGAGCGGCCCGACCGGCGTCCGCATCAAGGCGGAAGCTCCCCTCAGCGCGATGTTCGGCTACATCGGCGACCTGCGCACGATGACCTCCGGTCGCGGCCAGTTCTCGATGGAGTTCAGCCACTACTTCGCAACACCGCGCAACGTCTCCGACGAGGTGATCGCCAAGGCCAAGGCCCGCGAAGAAGCCCTGCGCAAGTAATTGCCTCGAACCAAATCACCCAACCGCGTCCCTGGACAGGGACGCGGTTTTTTTATCCCATCGGATCAACGATTCAGGAGATTTTGCCTTTTCTCAGGATGACAGCCATGATAGCATCCGCACATGCGTTTCTTGTCTTCACTGATTCTCATGGTGTGGTGCATGGCTTCCTCACTCCATGGGCAGCCCGCCCCCGCCGCTCCGCCGGTGCCTCCCGCATCGCCGGCGGCACCCGTGCCGAGCACGACTCCCACCATCCCCGACGATGGTGTGCGCGTGGCAGTGCTGGGCTACCATGATTTTTCCCCCACTCTCAAGGAGACGGAAATGCGCATCAACACCAAAAAGTTCCGCGCGCAAATGCAGTTTCTCAAGGACCAGGGCCTGAGCGTCGTCAGCATGGCGGATTTCACCGCGTGGAAGCAGGGAAAAAAAGCCATCCCCGCACGCTCGGTGGTCATCACCATCGATGATGGCTGGAGCTCGGTTTATACCGATGCCTTTCCGATTCTCAAGGAGTTCGGCTATCCGTTCACGATCTTTCTCTATACCAAGTATGTCGACGTCCAGGGACGCTCGATGTCCGCAGCCATGATCAGGGAAATGCAGAAACACGGTGCCACCATCGGCAATCACAGCGCCAGCCATCCCTACCCCGCCACCATCAAGAACCAGCAACGCAAGGGAGCCAAAACATACACGGAATATCTCGATCGCGAGATGGGGGAATCACAAAAATTCCTCGAAAAAACCTTCCGCCAAAAGATCAACACCTACTGCTACCCCGGCGGATTTCATACCGAAGAGATGTTCGAGATGGGCAAGAAGTATCAATACGATCACATGTTCACCGTGCTGCCGGGAAAAATCAAACGCAGCACGGATGACCGCACTTTGCCGCGCTACGTGATCCTCGGCACCTACGATCGCATCTTTGAACTTGCCACGGAATTCCGCGATGCCTCGGCGGCTCCCCTGGGAACCGCGCCCAAACAAACCACCCCCTACCCCGTGACACCGGAGGCAGGATCCATCATCAATTCCCGGTTGCCTAACATCTCCATCGACCTGAGCACCGTCACGGACATCGATCCGCAAAGCCTCGTCATGCGCGTCGGTGGCTTCGGCGATGTACCGGCCGTGCTGGATCCGGAAACGAAGCATTTCCACTGGCAGGTCAACCGCCGCCTGCGCGACGAGGTTTGTCAGGTCACGGTGAGCTGGAAGGGTCTCGATAAAAAAACGGCGGCTCCCGTCGTTCGTTGGACATTCACGATTGATAAGGAAGCCGCCTACCAACCCAACGGCGGCTGATTCCGATTCCTTTGCCATGCCTGAGAAAACCCCTGAGCCCCGCCTGCGCATGCGCGGCATCCGCAAGGTCTTCGGCCCCACGATCGCCCTGGGACAGGTGGATCTGGAAGTATGGCCGGGGGAAGTGCATGCCTTGGTTGGCGAAAATGGCGCGGGCAAAAGCACCTTGATGAAAGTGCTCTCCGGTGCCCACAGCCCTGATGCGGGCGAGATGCGGCTGGATGGTGAGATCTATCGCCCCCGCCATCCTCTCGATGCCCGCAACAAGGGCGTGGGCATGATTTACCAGGAACTCTCCATCGTGCCGCATCTGACGGTAGAGGAAAACATCGTGCTGGGGATGGAGCCGATGCGCGGGCCCATGGTCGATCGCAAAACGATGCGCGCCCGCGCGGAGGAAGCGCTCTCCCACTTTCATCATCCCGATCTACATCCGCGAGCCCTGGCGGGAACTCTATCGGTTTCGGCCCAGCAGCTCGTCGAGATCGGCCGCTCGCTGGCGATGGGATGCCGCTTGCTGGTGTTCGATGAACCCACTTCCTCGCTGGCGCAAAAGGACATCGAGCAGTTGTTCGGTTTGATCGATCGTCTGCGCGAACGCGGCATTTCGATCATTTACATCTCGCATTTCCTGGAGGAAGTGAAACGCCTCGCCACACGTCTAACGATCCTGCGCGATGGCTCCGCCGTCGCCACGCGGGATGTGGCGACCACGGAAGCGAATGAAATCGTCTCGCTGATGGTGGGACGTTCCGTCGAGGAACTCTATCCGAAACGCCAGCGCCACAGCGGCGAACGCATTCTCACGATTCAGGATCTTGGCGGCCGGCACAAGCCGCAACAGGCATCGCTGGAACTTCATCGTGGTGAAGTCATCGGCATCGCCGGACTGGTGGGCTCGGGACGCAGTGAATTTTTGCGCACCTTGTTCGGGCTCGATCCGATGATCTCCGGCACGGTGACCATGAACGGACGCGCCGCCTCACAGAGCTCACCGGCACAACGCTGGCAGGAAGGCATGGGACTCCTGAGTGAAAACCGCAAGGAAGAGGGCCTGGCGCTCAATCTCACCATCGCCGAAAATGTCACGCTCTCGTCTCTGCCACGCCTCGGCCGCGCTGGCGTGGTCTCGCTGAAACGGATGAATGAACACGCGCGCCGCTGGATCGAAACACTGGGCATCAAGTGCCAGGGCCCCACGCAGGTGATCGGAGCGCTCTCGGGCGGCAATCAGCAAAAGGCCGCGCTCGCGCGGTTGCTCGAACATGATGTCGATGTGCTTCTGCTCGATGAGCCGACGCGGGGCATCGATATCGCCGCCAAGGCACGCCTCTACGAAGCCATCAATGAGATCGTTTCCGATGCCCGCAGGCCGCGTGCCGTGATCGTGATTTCCAGCTATCTGCCCGAACTTTTCGGCATCTGTGACCGCATCGCCGTGATGTCGCGCGGATGCCTCACGCGTGCGGTGCCGGTGGCGGAAATCACGCCGGAAGATGTGATGCGCGTCGCCACGGGAAAAGTCGAATCCTCTCGTTTTTAACTACTGAATCGTATGAATCCACGCTCTGTTCTCACCCTTCTCGGTCCGTTTTTGGCACTGATGATCGTGTATTCGATCTTCGGCCTGCTGGACGCGCGTTTTTTTTCGCCGGTGGTGACCATGAACATTCTCACACAAACGGTCATCGTCGGCACCGCGGCGATAGGCATGACCTTGATCATCATCTCCGGTGGCATTGATCTTTCCGTCGGTTCGATGGTCGCGCTCAGCGGCGTGTTTTGTGCCTGGCTGGTCCGGCAGGGGCTCGACCCGCTGGCGGTCTTTGCCGCGACGATTGCCTTCAGCGCGCTGTGCGGCGCCTGCAATGGCGGCCTCTCGGTGGGTTTGAAACTGTTGCCCTTCATCGTGACTCTCGGCACCATGCAGATGTTCCGCGGTTTGGCCAAGGTCACGACGCAGGGCACGCCTATCAACCTGCCACCCCAAATCACGGCATGGAAGCCGTGGATGCAAGGTGCCGGCGTACCGCATGGCGTGTGGCTGATGCTACTGCTCGTCGTATTTTTTTCCTGGATGCTGCGCTACACGCGTTTCGGCAGGCACATCGTGGCGGTGGGATCGAACGAACAAACCGCCATCCTCTGCGGTCTGCCTGTGTCCCGGATCAAAATTCTCGTCTATACCATCGGCGGTGCCATGGCGGGGCTCTCCGCCATGATGAATATGGCAAAATCCTCGCAAGGCGACCCCACCACCGCGATGGGGATGGAGCTCGATGTCATCGCCGCCGTGGTGATCGGCGGGGCCAGTCTGTCCGGTGGCGTCGGCTCGGTTCTGGGGGCTCTCGTCGGCGCGCTGCTGATGACAACCATCCGCAGCGGTTGTTCGATGATGCAAATCCCCTCGGCGTGGACGGAAGTGATCACGGGAGCCATCATCGTGGTCGCGGTGATCATCGACCGAATCCGCCATAAAAAGGCCTAGGATCCGCCGGCTTTTGCGACGACAAAGTTTGACATCGCCGCCCGACTGTTTAGAATTTTTCCATGTACGAGGCAAAAGGCAGCATGAAATGGATCGGCGATACGCAAACCTTCGCCAGTGGTTTTACCAAACGCGAGTTCGTCATCACCACCCAGCACGACAAATACCCGCAGGACATCAAGTTTGAGATCGTCAAGGACAAGTGCCCCCTCCTCGATCAATTTCCCGTCGGCTCCGACGTGACCGTCTTTTTCGACATCCGCGGCAATGAATACAACGGCAAATACTACGTCAATCTCGCCTGCTGGAAGCTGCAGGGCCAGGGCGAAGAGGGAGCGGAGCCACGCGCCGCCCAACGCGGCGCACCGGCCGCACGCAGCGCCGCACCATCCCGCCAAAGCGAGCCCACCGCGGCAGACCTGCGCAATGAGTCGGACTTCGACGACGACGACGTGCCGTTTTAATCGCGTCGGCGAAATATCGCTGCCCTGCCCTCTTACATTTCGCTGTTCGATCAGAAATGAATCCAAGCATCTCAGCCGCGATACTTTCCCTCTTTCTTTTTGCGCAAAGTGTTCTAGCACAGACGGAACTTGCTCCAGAGCCTGGAGCTTTAGCGGAAGTCGATCGATACGATCTCAAACTTCGCGAAGCGTTCTCTGAGGCCTACGGCAAAGACGTGGACTTACGGGCACTTTTACTCCCTTCCTTTTCTCCCGAAACCGCACTTTTTGTTGATAAAAATAGCCGCGTAGTGACTCTTACGCCTAAGGAGACGAGTGTTTGGAGCCACGAGCATCGTGAACTTGTCCGTGAAGGATCGATTAAGGTTACGGATCTGAATGGTCGAAGGATTCCACCCGATGAGGAGTCTGACGACGTAAAAAGAATTCCTGAGAAGATTGGCGACATTGGAATGATCAAAAGATCACGAGCCATACCGCCTGAGCTTTTGAAAACGGTTCGCGAAGCATGGGAAGATGCTCTCATACACTCCACGCACGCGCAGGAAAATGAAGTTGGCTTGGATGGCGTGAGATGGCATTATTCTGCTTGGGTCCGCGGAAAAGGTGTTCTGTCCGGCACGGTGTCTTCTCCTAACGAGGACACCATTCCGAGTGCTCTGAACGCAGTCGCAGCTGCGCTGATTGATTACGCATCAAAAGAGGCAAACGAGTCGCATATCGAGGCCGCACTCTGGAATTACAAGATAGCAACCAAATGCAGAGCTCGGGGAATGGCTAAGATTTCCATTGAAAAACCTCCTGTGGTGATACCAGTTGCGATGTCTGTCTTGATTGCTAACACTGCGATATTACCCGAATTCTCAGCAGACAATGTAAGCCTTGAAGTAGCGCTCCAACGACTGACCGCCGAATCTGCAAAGTGGGGCAAAATTCAAGATTATAAAGGCATCCAATTCTCTGCGGACAAGAATCTCAACGATTTGAAGGTCAACTACAAAGCTGAAAACGAGAGTATGAAGTCCATATGCGAAGAGCTGGCTGAACAAGTCGGCGCAGATCTTGACTTCAAGGAGACAGAAATAGTCTTACTCAAGAGACCGGCAATGATCAAATAAGGAACCCAAACCTGAAGCGAAGACTCAGTCCAGATAGCAAGCAGGATGCTAGCATCTGCGAATTGTTAGAGATGCTAGTAGAAAATAGGAGCCCGTAGCGGAATCACGCCCCGACCTCGGGGTCGAAGTCTTTGGGCGCGCGCACGATCTTTTCCACCGCGTGCTTTGTCACCATGTTGCCACCGCTCGAGCGACCCTTGACGGCCACTTCGGCGAAGTGAAACGGGCGGCTGACATTGCGCAGACGCAATTGCGGTTTCAAATGGACGATGAGCATCTGTGCCGCGCTGTCCGCTTCGGTCTTGTGCACGGCAAAGTAGAGAATGCGCGTGCCGGCCTTGCCTTTGGTGAGATCGTATTCCTTGTCGCGCGTCACGCCGCCGACCTGGAATCGCTTCGCATACACGGGCCCGTCCTTGCCATCACGATACATGATCGAGAAATACAGCGGATCGTCTTTGCGGAAAACGGTGACGTGAATGGGTTTGTGGCCGATGAAGCCTTTTTCGGCAATCTTCATGACCTTCATCTTGCCATCCTGGGTGAAGGCGATGATGTCATCGATGGTCGAGCATTTCTCCACCGCCTCGTCTTTTTTCAGACCATAGCCTGCAAAGCCGTTTTTCCAATCGACATACAAGGTCTCGGTGGCGGCCACGACTTGCGTGCGGTCCACGCGATCAAAGGTAGCGATCTCCGTGCGCCGCTCGCGCCCGGTGCCGTATTTTTTCTTCAGCTCCTCATACCACTTGATGGTGTATTTGTTGAGCTGTTTCAGGTTCTTTTCGGTCTGATCGATTTCCTTCTCCAGCCCGCGGATTTCCTCGTCCGCCTTGAAGGAGTCGAACTTCGAGATGCGTTTGATTTTGATCTCCGTCAAACGCAGAATGTCCTCCTGCGTCACCTCGCGCTTGAGCAATTTCTTGAACGGAGTGAGTCCCTTGTCGATCGCGTCGAGCACCGCTTCCCATGTCTCGCACTCCTCGATGTCGCGATAGATGCGGTTCTCGATGAAGATTTTCTCCAGCGAGCTGAAATGCCATTTTTCCGCCAACTCACCCAGCTTGATCTGGAGCTCGAGACCCAGCAGGTCCTTGGTCTGCTGGGTATTGCGGCGGAGGATTTCCGAGACCCCGAGAAACTGCGGCTTGCCATCGGCGATGACGCAGGCGTTGGGCGAGATCGATAGCTCACAATCGGTAAAGGCATACAGCGCGTCGCGCGTGGTTTCGGCATCGGCCCCGGCGGGGAGATGGACGAGGATGTCCACGTGCTCCGCGGTGTTGTCCTCGATTTTCTGGATCTTGATTTTCCCCTTGTCCGCCGCCGCCACGATGCTCTCCATCAGATTGCCCGTGGTCGTGCCGAAAGGGATTTCCGTGATGCGCAACAGGCCTTTTTTCTCGGTGGAAATGCGCGCCCTCACCCGCAACCTGCCGCCGCGCAGACCATCGCGATACTCGCTCGCATCCATGATGCCCGCGGTGGGAAAATCCGGAACGAGCGTGAATGTCTCATTGCGCAGGATGGCGATGCTGGCATCGATGAGTTCGTTGAAATTGTGCGGCAGGACCTTGCAGGCCAATCCCACCGCGATCCCCTCCACGCCCTGTGCGAGAAGGAGCGGAAATTTCACCGGCAAGGTGATCGGCTCCTTGTTCCTGCCGTCGTAACTCGGCGTCCAGTCGGTGGTCTTGGGGTTGAACATCACCTCCAGCGCGAACTTGGTCAGGCGTGCCTCGATGTAACGGGAGGCCGCCGCGCTATCGCCCGTGAGGATGTTCCCCCAGTTGCCCTGGGTATCGATCAACAAATCCTTTTGCCCGAGCTGCACCATGGCATCGCCGATGGAGGCATCGCCGTGCGGATGGTATTTCATCGTATTGCCCACGATGTTCGCGACCTTGTTGTAGCGACCGTCATCGAGTTCCTTGGTCGAGTGCATGATGCGCCGCTGCACCGGCTTGAGACCATCATTCAGGTGCGGCACCGCACGCTCCAGAATCACGTAGCTGGCGTAGTCGAGAAAGTAATCGGAATACATCGCCCCCAGGGAGGTCGGGAGGTCATCTTCGGTAGTCATCGGAGAAATGATTAAGCATTCCGAAACAACTACGCAAGTCCTTTTCTTGGGGCGGCGCGATTCGGAAAACAAAAAAGCCCCGGTCCCTTTCAGGACCAAGGCTTTGTATTGGCTCCGGTTCTAGGATTCGAACCTAGGACCTAATGGTTAACAGCCATCCGCTCTACCGCTGAGCTAAACCGGAGTTACAATGTGCTTCACAGTGACCTGCGAGGCGCGGGCGAAGTTGCTGATTTTTTCACCGCAAGGCAAGAAAATTTTGCAACGATTTATGTTGGTCGGGGCGGCCAGATTCGAACTGACGACTTCCTGCTCCCAAAGCAGGCGCTCTACCAGGCTGAGCTACGCCCCGAACGGGGCGGCGACTCTCATCGAAACTTCACAGGATGGCAAGACAATTTTTACGCATCAGGAAAAATAAATGCAAATGTCTCATCGCCGCTGGGAAGAAACGGCATATCCATGGGACCGCCCCGGTGATTGTTCTAACAAGTTTACGAGCAGGTTCATGTTTGCGGTGAAATGTGGCTCGTGGGTTTCCGTTCTGGCGGGCACGTAGCGATCGGGATTTTCCATGATGTGGCGGGCGAACCCCAGCTCCTGCCGCATCTCTGCCACGAGTCGTCTGCTCTCTCTGAGGCTCTGCGTGTCTTGAGAACGGCGCTCCCCCACACGGATCGCCACATACAGGGAGCCGGAAAGTTTGCGCAGCCTTTGATCGAAGGCATCGATGGACGATAGCCAAATCGGCATGAGCCGCATGATCCGGTCCGCTCGTTGCCTGGTCTCGCGCAACTGGCAGAGACTCCGGCGATCGGGGATCGGATCATAGATTTCGCATTGGCGCAGGAGAATCGATTGCCTAACGAATTTCTGCACCATGGCAAATTCGGTAATGGCATCGTGCGCCTGACGTGCCCTGCTCAGATCGAGCCATACGTTTTCCCTGAGATCTCGCGCGGGATGCGATAGGCTCGGTCCACTTCGATCGCCGCCCATGACAAAACAGGCGACGATGATCACGATGACAGCACGCTTCCACACAAAAGCGCCAACGTTTGACACGTTGGCGCTCTTAGATAAAACGGCGTGAGGGCCGCTTGCCCGTGTGACGTTAGGCCACGGTGACGGGCTTGCCGGACTTCGCCGAGACGTAGATGGCATCGATCACCTGCATCAGACGCAGCGCTTGCTCAGGAGTGTTGAGCGGGGCTTCTTTGCCGCTGATGGCGTTGATGAAATTCGCGGCACTGGCGCTGCGGCCCATGTCTTCACAGGCGGGAGTGACGATGCTGCGATTGACGCTGTTGCCGTTTTCCTGCACGTAGAGCTCGCAGGTATCGATGGCCGTTTCATCGAGACCATCGATGCCGAACAGACGCTCGACCTTGCCACCGGCTTTGGTGCCTTGGAACACGACGCTGACTTCCTCGCGCTTGATCATTTCCGCCCACGAAACTTGCAGGCTCAGCACCTGACCCGTTTTGAACGTAACAAAGCCATGTGCGGCATTCTCCACATCGGTGACACCACCGACGCGGTCGGGAATGCCCCAGGGGCCTTTGAAGCTCTTGTCCTGGATGAAGTCGTTAAACGTTTGACCAAGCACGTGTTTCGGCTCGGGGTAGCCCATGAAATACATCGCCAGATCTACCATGTGCAGCAAGTCGATGAGCGGACCACCGCCGGAAAGTTCTTTGGTCGTGAACCAACCACCGAAGCCCGGAATGCCAGTGCGGCGGATCCATTTCGCTTGCGCGGAATTGATCGTGCCGACGTCACCGTTCTTGATGTAGTTCATCATCGCCTGCGACTCGGGACGGGCGCGGTTGTTGAAGTTGAAGAGCACTTTTTTGCGCGCTTTCTTCGCGGCGGCGATGATCTCTTTCACTTCCTTCGCGTTCAAGGCGGGTGGTTTTTCCGAGAAAACATGCTTGCCTGCCTTGAGGCACTGGATCGCGAGCGGCTTGTGGAATTTGTTCGGCACGATGATGCTCACCGCGTCGAGTTTTTTGCACTCCTTCAGCATGGCGTCCACCGACTCATACGAATGCGGGATACCCCACTTCTCCGCGGCTTTCGCTGCGGCACCGGGCGCGGCATCCGCGACGGCGACGATTTCCGCTCCTGCCTGGCGAAAGCCTGCCGCATGATACTGCAACATGCCGCCGGCACCGATGACTCCTACTTTGATGGCCATAATAAGTTGATTGGTGAGGTTTATTGGTTGGATTTGTCAAACGCGGCATCGAAGGCCACCTGGTTGACGGGGAAATCGAGCTTGCGCACATAGGCACAGCTTTCAGTGGCTCCGTGGAAACGATCCATGCGACCGTCCTCCCACTCGACGCTGAGCGGACCGGTGTAGCCGATGTCGTTGAGGGCCACGATCACATCCTCGAAGCGGATGTCGCCACGACCGACGCTGCGGAAGTCCCAGAATCGACGCGCATCGCAGAAATCCGTGTGTCCACCGAACACGCCGACGCTGCCATCGCCATGGCCCCACCACACGTCCTTCATGTGCGCGTGATGGATTTGTGCGGAGAAGTTGCGGATGAATTTCACGTAGTCCACGCCTTGATAGCCGAGGTGGGAAGGATCGTAATTGAAGCCGAAACGCTTGTGGTTTTTCACCGCATCGAGCGCGCGCTGTGCCGACACGATATCGAACGCGATCTCCGTCGGGTGAACTTCAAGAGCGAAATAGACGTCCTCTTTTTCAAATACATCGAGGATGGGGCCGAAGCGCTTGGCGAAATCGTCGTAGCCTTTTTGCAGGTAGGCCTGGTTCGTCGGCGGGAACGCATACAGCGCGCCCCAGATGCTCGAGCCGGTGAAGCCATTGACAACGGCTTTGCCGGAGCCAGCGGGTTTGCCCGCCATGTAGGATTTTCCGGCATCGAGAAACTTGCGGCACGCACGAGCGGTGTCGGCGAGTTCCGCGGCAGCGCGTTGACGCACGCCTTCGGCCTCGCCATCGCCCCACACGTGCGGAGGAAGAATGCACTGGTGGCGCTCATCGATCAGATCGCAGACCGCTTGGCCGACGAGGTGAGCGGAAATCGCGTAGCAAGCGAGGTCGTGCTTTTTCAGCAGTTCCCAGCGCCCTTCCACATAACCCGGCTCATTCAGCGCGGCTTGCACATCGAAGTGATCGCCCCAGCAGGCGAGCTCCACACCGTCGTAGCCCATTTGTTTCACACGTGGGAGAAGTTCTGCAAGTGGGATGTCCGCCCACTGCCCGGTAAATAGAGTAACTGGTCTAGCCATAGGTTGAGTTGATTGGGCGCTCAGCATGGACAAAATTCCCCCGCCTGACTACTGAAAATTTTGTCACGATGGGGAAAATAGGGCGAGCCTCACCATTCTCTCCCATCACACGAAGACACCGGCACCACCCCGCGTATCGCCGAGGTGAGAAACATTTCTTCCGCCATGGCAAATTGCTCGCGGGTGATGACGGACTCACGGATGCTGGCATCGCGTTCCAGAATCACCTCCCGCATCACCCCGGGCAAGCAGCCTGAGTCCAGCGTCGGCGTGTGCCAGGCGCCATTCAGCTTCACAAAAACATTCGCGGTGCAAGCCTCGCAGAGTTCATCGCGGGTGTTGAAAAAAATGCCTTCCTCCGCCCCCTGAGATCGTGCCCACTGCAAACCTAACACATTTTCGGCATAGCAACTCGTTTTCATCCCCGCCAAGGCACCGCGCTCATTCCGCGTCCACGGCAAGGTAACCACCGTGCAAGTCGCCGACGCCGGAGCGAGCGGACTGGCCGTCATCCACACCGTCGCAGCCACACCCGGTCCTTTGTCAAACAAAGCCCCCTCGCCCGCCGTCACGGTCAACCGCAGCCGCGCCCGACCGCTCGCGCAGGAATTTTTTTCACAAAGCTCATGCCCGATCTGGAAAAAATCATAGCCCGTAACATCACACAAGCCCATGCACTCCACCGCACGCAACAAGCGCCTGCGATGCTTTTCCTCATGCTGAATCACCCCATCGATCGCCAGCATCGTCTCAAAGGCCCCCAGCCCGTGCAAAAGCCCACGGTCACGGGAGGAAACAGAAAAATCCGTTTCCTCGCACCACTCGCCCATGGACCAAAGCATCGCCATGGCGCGACGCTACAATCTCACCCCCGCGCATGCCAGAAAATACCGCCACACGGATTTATAGTGGAAATGTTCGGCTTTTCCGCTTACAAGCTGCGTCCGCCGCTCTCGCCATGACACTTTCCCAGCAACTCGAATCTTCTCTCGCCGCCGTTCTCACGCAGATCTTGGGCGCGCCCACTTCTGCCATCGTCATGCCGGCGAATGATCTGCGCTTTGGCGATTACCAATCGAACGCGGCGATGGTGCTGGCCAAGGCGAACAAGATGAACCCGCGCGCGCTGGCGGAGCAAGTGATCGCGGCTTGGCCCGCGGATGCCATCGCCACGACGGAAATCGCCGGGCCGGGATTTATCAATTTCCGCATCAAGGCGGAGGTCTATGCCGCGCGCACGCAAGCCGCCGCGACCGATGACCGGCTCGCCGTCGCGACTGTCGCCGATCCGCGCACCATCGTGCTCGATTTCTCCGCGCCGAATGTCGCCAAGCCCATGCACATCGGTCACATCCGCTCGACCATCCTCGGCGATAGCCTCTCGCGCATCGCGCGTTTTCTCGGCCACAAGGTCATCACCGATAACCACATCGGCGACTGGGGCACGCAGTTCGGCATGGTCACGTGGGCGTGGAAAAACATTCTCGATGAAGCGGCCTTGCTCGCCGATCCCTTGGCGGAACTGCTGCGTCTCTACCGTCATGCCAGCGATGCCTCGAAAGCCGATGAAGCGATCCGCGAGGCCTGTCGTTTGGAGCTGGTGAAACTCCAGCAGGGAGATGCCGAAAATTTCGCGATCTGGACGCGTTGTCTCGAACTCTCGAAACAGGGGCTGCAACAAATTTACACGCGCCTCGATGTCGCGTTCGATCACTGGCTCGGCGAGAGCGCCTACAACGGCGCGCTGGCGCCCTTGGTCGAAAAATTGTTAGAGAAAAACCTCGCCCGCGAGAGCGAGGGAGCCGTGTGCATTTTCTCCGATGGCTCGGTGAGCGATCCCACCAAGGACCCCTTCCTCATCCGTCGCGATGGCGACTGGACGGACTTCCCGATGATGATCCGCAAGAGCGATGGCGGCTACAACTACGCCACGACAGACATCGCCACGCTGCAATTCCGCCACGATGAATGGAACGCGGATGCCGCCTGGTATGTGGTGGATCACCGTCAGTCCTCGCACTTCCAGCAACTCTTCGCCGTGGCCGCGCGTCTCGGGCTGGACTCGATGGACCTGCGCCACATCGCCTTCGGCACGATTCTCGGCACCGATGGCAAGCCGCTAAAAACCCGCGCCGGTGATCTGCCGCAGCTCGCCGATGTGTTGGACGACGCCGTCGCCGCCTCGCGCAAGACCGTGGAAGAGCGCAGCCGCCTCGATACCGATGAAGAACGCGCCGCGCTCGCCGAGCTCATCGGCATCAGCGCGGTGAAATTCACCGAACTGGCCCACCATCGCTTGTCCGACTACGTGTTCGATCTCGATAAAATGGTCGCGCTGGAAGGCGACACCGCGCCATATCTTTTCTACAGCTTCGTGCGCTCGCGCTCGATCTTCCGCAAGCTCGAAGAGCCCTTCACTCCCGGTGCCGCCATCGAGCTCACCGAAGATGCCGAAATCCACCTTGCCCGCCTGCTCTCGCGCTTTGCCGAAGTGGTGCCGAGCGTGTTGGATGACTGCCGCCCGAACATCCTCACGAGTTATCTGTTGGAAGTCGCCCGCGCCTTTCACAGTTATTTCGAGGCCTGTCCCGTGCTGAAAGCCGAGGGCATCACGCGCTACAGTCGTCTGACGCTCTGCGATGTCACCGCGCGTACGCTGGAAAAAGGCCTCGCCCTGTTAGGCATCTCCGTCCCGCAGCGGATGTGATTTCTCCCCAAAATGACAAGATTGCTGGTCAATTCAGCAATCGGAGAAAGAACTGCTCCACATCGCAGATTCGTCGTATTAGACTGAGATAAAGTCGCTCCAACTATGAATTTTATTCATAGTTGGCATTAAACCTGCTTATCCAGTGACGCATGAATAGAAATAATACAAGAAAGAAAACCCTGATTTCATTGGCAATCTGGGGCATGAGCAGTGTTTTTTTACAGGCGCAAGATACCGCAACAGCTACGGTTGATTCGGGGAATAGCGCGTGGATATTCACAGCGACAGCGTTGGTGCTATTCATGACGATGCCTGGCTTGGCGTTGTTTTATGGAGGATTGGTGAGAGGCAAAAATTTCCTTTCCGTATTGGGGCAGTGCGCTGGTATCGCTTTTATGGCATCCCTGCTGTGGGTCGCCGGACTTTACAGCTTGGCATTCAAAGGTGACGGCAAGTGGATCGGCGATCTCAGCGCGGTGTTTCTGCGTGGCGTTACTACGGAAGCGGTAGCGAGCGGGACCACCATCCCAGAGCTGCTGTTCGTGATGTTTCAGATGACCTTCGCGATCATCACCCCCGCGCTGTATATTGGCGCAGTGGTCGAGCGCATGAAATTTACTGCGGTATTGCTATTCTCGGCGCTCTGGTTGCTGGTGGTATACACTCCCGTTACCAAATGGGTATGGGGGGGAGGTTGGCTGTTTGAGATGGGCATACGTGACCTGGCAGGCGGGATCGTGGTGCATGCCACGGCAGGCGTGAGTGCGCTGGTGTTGGCCATTTTATTGGGAAAACGTGAGGGTTTCCCGCAGCATCCGCATCCGCCACACAATCCAGCGATGGTTTTCATTGGCGCGGCGATGTTATGGGTCGGCTGGTTCGGCTTCAATGCGGGCAGCCAGTTGAGTGCGGGGGGCGGTGCCGCGATGACGATGATGGTGACGCATCTGTCCGCATGCGCCGCTGCACTGGTATGGATGCTCTTGGAAAAAGTCCGCAACGGTAAAATCGGCGTCGTGGGCATGGTAACAGGCTTGGTGGCCGGACTGGCCACGGTAACGCCGGCCTCGGGAGATATCGGACCGATGGGAGCCATCGCGATTGGATCCTTGGCTGCGTTGGTATGCTACTTTGCGGTGAGTTTGATCAGGGAAAAATGGCACATCGATGACTCGCTGGACGTATTCGCGGTTCATGGCGTCGGCGGAATACTCGGCACGATCTTGTTAGCCATTTTCGGTCAAAAATCCATGGGAGGTCTTGGCATTGTCAAGCCCATCGGAACCCAACTGCTCATCCAACTCACGGGTCTGGGCGTGACGATTGTCTGGTCGGCGCTGGCCACAATGCTGTTGTTTTTCCTCGTCAAAAAAACAATAGGCGTGCGAGTCACACAGGAAAAAGAATTTGAGGGGCTCGACCGCGCCGAGCATGGCGAAAACGCCTACCCCATGGAGTCCTGACAGCAACGGCTCACCACTTCCAAGATCCACTTGCGATTGCGCAGCAGGTGGATTTTTTCTTTGATGATCTCCCCTCCATCGACCACGTTGTATTCCACCCAGATGGTCACGCTCGCGCCGCTGGTGTTCATTTTTTTCACGCGGAAAACCGGCGCGCGTTTGCTGCGGATGAAGCAATGCAAGGGCACGTGCAAATGCGCGGCATTCCACAACAAATCCGCGGGAAAAAAGTCTTCCAGCTCGCTGAGCGCATGAAACACCTCACGCACACGGCGCTCGCCATGCCTTGCACTCAACCGCGCCGCATGATGACGGTTGCGCCATTGCTCCAATCGCGATTCCAGCGGAAACTCGCGCTCGATCTCCATTTCTTCGATCAAACCGCGCGCATGCACGGCCATCATCGCATGCAGCTCCGCCCGATCGATCAATCCGTTCTCGAATTGCTCCATCAGCTTGGGTGGTGTCGGCACGCGCGGCATGGCAGCGAAGTATCGCCGAAGTTTTTCTCTCTGCAAATCAAAAGTCCGGCGCGCACTTGCCAACAGAGCCGTGAACTGCCAGTGTCACCGCGCTGATGAAACACGCCTTGCACAACCGCGCCATCGTTTGGCTACTGACGGCTACGTTGCTGTGGGCGGTGAGTTTTCCTTTTGTGAAAATTCTATACATCGAGCAACAGGAATTATTACCCGGTGCGAGCACGTTGTTTCTCTCGATCCTATTGATGGCCACCCGCTTCGCCATGGCGGCTTTGCTGCTCCTTCCGTGGGTGTTGCCGCAGTTGAAATCCTACACCAGGCTCGAGTGGCAACAGGGCCTGTGGCTCGCGCTTTTCGGCGGCGTCGGCATGTGGTTGCAGGCGGATGCTCTGGCCTACACCAAAGCCTCGACCTGTGCTTTCATCACGCAAGGCTACTGCGTGTTTTTGCCGATCTATCACACCTTGCGCAATAAGCGTTTTCCGGGAATCCATACGATCATCGCGGTGGTGCTCGTGGTGATCGGCGTGGCGTGGCTTTCCAACGTAAAAATCAACGATCTCCGGCTCGGTCGCGGCGAATGGGAAACCTTGCTCGCCGCTCTGATCTTCACGATGCAGATTCTATGCCTGGAACATCCACGTTTCCGCGGCAATCGCAGCCTGCCGATCACGTGGATCATGTTTCTGGGGATCGCTCTCTTTGCCACTCCTTGCACCTTTATGATCGCAGAGAAATCCAGCGATGTGGTCACGGCGCTGTCGTCCCCCGCCGCACTCGGCCTGATCGCGTCGATGGCGGTGCTTTGCAGCATCGGCGCCTACGGGCTGATGAACCGCTGGCAGGGATTTGTCAGCTCGGTGGAGGCGGGGCTGATCTATTGCGCGGAGCCGGTGTTCACGAGTCTGATCGCGCTGTTTCTCCCGGCCCTGATGGGTGCGTGGATGGGACGCCCCATCGCGAATGAGCCGCTCACTCTATCGCTGATCGGCGGCGGCACGCTCATCACACTGGCAATTCTGCTGTTGCAACTGAAGCCCAGCACCGCGCACGCGATTCACCCGACAGAATGAATGGACAGGGTCGCATGATGACACTTTGACCAGTTGCGCCAGATGCCGTATCGCCTACCGTCTCCCACATGAATCGCAGAACCGCTCTCCGCATCCTGGCGCCCGCACTACTGGCGCAGCAAGTGACCGCGCTGGGTGCCGATAAAGCCACGACCAAAAAAGGCTGGGCGGGCGGCGATCGCACCGCTCACCAGCTTTTCGGTGCCCATTGGTATTACACCTGGTGGTATGGCGGCAATCACAATGCGGACATCGAGTTTGTCCCGATGATCAAGAATCGCAAGGATGTGGAGGGTGGCGACACTCTCGCTCGTGTCCGCGCGATGAAGGGGATGAAACATCTGTTAGGCTACAACGAACCCGAGCGCGGGGATCAGGGAAATCTAACGATCGATGATGCGATCAAGCACTGGCCGAAGCTCCAGGCCATCGCCGAAGCGAAAAACATCCCGCTGGGAAGCCCGGCACCGTCATCCGACGACAAGGGCGTGAAATGGCTGGAGGAATTCATGCGCCGCGCCAAAAAGGAAAAACTGCGTGTCGATTTCATCGCGGTGCATTGGTATCGCAGTCGGGATGCCGGCGATTTCGAAAACTTCCTCAAAGGCCTCGCCAAGGAGCACCGGATGCCCGTGTGGCTCACCGAGTTCAACGGCTGGAGCGGCACCGAGCGGGACAACCACGATTTCCTCAAGCAGGCCTTGCGTTTTCTGGAGCGCGACAAAGCCATCGAGCGCTACGCCTACTTCGAGCCCGGCAAAGGCAAGCCGCACAGCCTATACGGCAAGGAAGAGGACGGGCTCTCGCGCATGGGCCAGCTCTATCGCGATGCGGGGACCTGAGTGACGCGGCGCGATTCGAGCTTGCCAAGCCGCCGTGTTTTTTTACCTTAGCTCCATGGCCTCCTCTCACCACCTCAGCGCCGCCGTGCGGGACATTCCGGATTTTCCGAAACCGGGCATTCTCTTCAAGGACATCACCCCCGTGCTCGCTGATGGCAAGTTGTTTCACGACTGCATCACCCTGCTCTGCGCCACCGCTGGCGATCAGGTCATCGACAAGGTCGTGGGCATCGATGCGCGCGGATTCATCTTCGCCGCCGCTGTCTCGGATCGTCTCGGCGTGGGCTTCGTGCCGGTGCGCAAGGCCGGGAAATTGCCGTGGAAAACCCGCGGACTGGCTTATTCGTTAGAGTATGGCGAAAACGTGATCGAGCTCCACGAGGATGCGGTGCGGCCCGGAGAAAACATTTTGTTGGTCGATGACCTGCTCGCCACCGGCGGCACCGCGGCGGCGGCGGCCGAGCTGATCACCTCGCTGGGAGCCAATCTCATCGGCGCTTCGTTTTTCATCGAGCTCACCGATCTGAATGGTCGTGAAAAAATGCCTGACATCCCGATCCACGCGATCTTGCAGTACTAAGGCTCACGGCTTTTTTTCCACAAAACGAAAGCGCGCATCGTAGCGACCGCCGCTGTGGTTGTTGCAGCAGGTCAGGCATGCCAGCGCGCGTTTGATTTTTCTCACGCGCTTGATTTCCACGCGACAATGCGGGCAGATGTAGTGGAAACGTATCGTCTGTGATCGGCGCGGCAAGGGCAGTTGGTGACACACGGATTCGCCACCGATGCCGAGATCGGCACAGGCTTGCCGCCACTCCGGGCCATGCGGCGCGATTTTCCGCCGCCCCGCGCGCTCGTAGGCGATCAGGTGGGCGAGTTCGTGGCGCAGGGTGCGCTCGGTTTGCCGGGCATCGAGCGCGTCGATTTTCGGATTCAGTTCGATCAATCGCTGCGGCCACCAGGCGCGTCCCGCCGTGGAGCGCATGCGCGGGTTCCATAGGACCTCGACCTTCTGCGCCAATTCCGTTAGGCCGAAAGAGGCGGCTGTTTCCCGGCACCAGGCGGTTCTGGCTTCGTCGCGGTTCCCATTCGCAGGCGGCGGCGATGGAGTTTGCGCTGGCTGGGAAAGCCAGGAAAATGCCATCTGCCACGCACTTTGTCTCATCTGTGACGGAGCATAGCACCAACCCGGCGGATTGACAACCGAAGCCTGACGCAGCGGAGATTTGACACGGATTCAAACCCGTTTACAGTCGCTGCCTAGACGAATGACTGACGAGGAACTCTACGAACCATTGACGGTGTTTCACAGCACCGGTCGCAACCTATGGCCGGATGCCACCGCAGAGCAATGGAACGACCACCGCTGGCAGCTCAAGCACCGGGTTTCCTTACTCGCCGCCTTGGAGGAAAAAATGTCACTCACTGCCGAGGAACGCGCGGGCGTGTTGCTCGCGGGGCATAAACTCGCGATGTCGATCACACCGCATTTTTTCCAACTGATCGATCGCGATGATCCGGATTGCCCGATTCGCCGTCAGGTGATTCCGCGCATCGAAGAGGGCTGGACCGCACCTGACGAAATGGCCGACCCCTGTGGCGAAGACAGCCACATGCCCGTGCCGGGACTCGTGCACCGCTACCCCGACCGCGTGCTTTTCCTCGTCACCGACCGCTGCGCCTCTTACTGCCGCTACTGCACCCGCTCGCGCGTGGTTTCGGGCGTGGGCGATCAGCAACTGGAAATCCAGTGGGAAGCCGCCTTCCGCTATCTCGAACAACACCACGAAGTGCGCGATGTGTTGCTTTCCGGCGGCGATCCGCTGTTGCTCTCGGATGAAAAGCTCGACCGCATCCTCACGCGCCTGCGCGCGATTCCGCACATCCAGTTTTTGCGCATCGGTTCGCGCATTCCCATTTTCCTGCCACAGCGCATCACGCCGGAACTGTGTGCCATTTTGCAAAAGCATCATCCACTCTTCCTCTCCATCCACACCAATCATCCGAAGGAACTCACCACCGAAGTGCGCGCGGGGCTGGAGCGACTGGCGAATGCCGGAATTCCGTTAGGCAATCAATCGGTGCTGCTTCGCGGCGTGAATGACTCCCCCATCGTCCAGCGCGCATTGGTGCACAAGTTGCTGATGTGCCGCGTGCGCCCTTACTATCTTTACCAGTGCGACCTGATCAACGGCTCCTCGCACCTGCGCACCACCGTCGCCACGGGGCTCTCCATCATCGAGCAACTGCGCGGTCACACCACCGGCTACGGCATCCCCCAGTATGTCATCGATGGCCCGGGCGGTGGCGGAAAAATCCCGCTCAACCCCGAATACATCCTCAACCGCCAACCCGGGCGCGTGATGCTGCGGAATTACGAAAACGAAGTGTTCGAGTATCCCGATCCGCCGCAGATCCCCGACAGCGTTCTGTTAGAACTCTTCCAACAATCCGAACAACCAACCGACACCGAACATGTGGGACATCACGTTTCAGCAACTCTTTGACCGCTGCCTCAAGCTCCACTCGGAGGGACGCCGCGATTTCGCCAACTTCTACGACCAGAACGATCGCGACTTCCTCGCATCGATCGGCTACCAGGAACGCGAGTTCTATGATTTCGTGGAAGACCTGAACAACGAGCAGGCACCGGTCGCCAGCACGGCGTTGTTGGTCGCGGCGGTGCGTCGCGATTATTTCCTCACCGTGCAAAAAGGCCAACGCTCGGAAAAAATTCTCAAGCGCGATGACCTGCCGACATTCGGCGACACACTGGAAGGCATCGCCTACCTGCCCCGCATCATCGCGAAGGCCCGCGCCAAGCTGCGCGGCGAACTGGATCCCGATCTGATGTATGGCTGCGGCGGCGACCGCCATTTCCTGCAAACCCACGGCAATAAGCACCTCGCCGATTTCCTCCGCCACACCTGGGCCGCAGGCGATGATGTGTCGAAAATCGTGGCCTACGTGAAAAGTTGAGGCTATCGCGCACGACTCACTTCTCACTTCGGAGAAGGATTGCCGACTGCAAGGCCTTGACCTTGTGGAAATCCTTCACGCCCGGCGCGCTCTCGGCTCCCGAAGCGATGTCGATCGCGGCGGGATGCACTTTGGCGATGGCCTCGGCAGCATTGCTGGGCGTGATGCCACCCGCTAACAGGATCGGCATCTCAGGATGGCGCAGCATGGCCTCGATCGCCAGGGACCAGTCAAAAGTCGCTCCCGTGCCGCCATAGACGCCGGGCGCGGCGGTATCGAGCAGCAGAGCATTCGCAGCGGAATAGCTCGCAAGCTGTGCGAGATCATCCTCATCGCGGATGCCGATCGCCTTGATGCAGGGAATGCCGCGCTCCAACAGTTGTTGCAAATCTTCCGGACTCTCATCGCCGTGCAGCTGCGCCACGTCGATCAATCCCTGCGCGTGAAGTTCGGCGATGAAATCCACCGCCGCATTGACAAAAACACCGACCCGCAGGATCGATCCACGTACGGCCCTCAGCCACGGCGCGGCGTCATCGGGAGAAATGTAACGTTTCGACAGCGGCCAGAAATTCACGCCCAGGGCCGCCACGCCGCACTCGACCAACCCCTGCGCATCCGCCGCGGACGTGACCCCACAAATCTTCAAGGAACAACTCTGGGGCGAAAAAAACGAGGCAAGCAATGGTGTGGTGTCAGGCATGGGACGGAGAGGACGTTACGCTTGCACGAAGCGCGCCGAATGCAAGCCGGAAGTGGACACAAAAAAGGGCGACCCCTGCGGGCCGCCCTGGGAGAAAATCGAGCTGATCAGGCTTTGGAAGCTTCCTCCACCGTGAGAGGGCGATAGCCGCCGATGGTCTTGAAGTAGATCATCAGGAGCAGGTAAATCGCGGCCATTGTCAAAGGAATGAACGAGTCAGCTTTCAGCGTGCGACGGTCACCTTGTTGGTCGGCTTCCACCACCACTTTTTGCGCTTCGGTTTTTTCCTTAGCTTCTTTGGCAGCGGCAAGTTTCGTGCCATCCAGACCATATGCCTCGGTGGCTTTCAGGTTGAGGAACGTCGAGGGTTTTTCCGCTTTGTATTCAGCATAAAGAGCGGCGTCTTTTTCTTTCAATGCCTCACCAGCGAAACGGTCTTTGCCGTAGCCAAGACCAGGGCCACCGATCAGACCAGCGGAGAGCATGCCGATGCCACCCATGATGGACATCGCCACAGCGCCCGTTTGCGGGTAGCGGTCGCCCACCACGGCCAACATCGTGGGCCAGAAGAAGGTTTTGCCGATGGCGTAGATACCGAGGGCCACAAGAGCCATGCCGAAGGTTTGCATGCCGCTGGCAAGATTCAGACCGATCCAGGCGATGACCGAGCAGACGAGCAGCAGTCCGATGGGCGAAAGTTTCAGTTTCGTCTCGATGAAATGCGCGCAGAAACGCAGGCCGAACATGATCAGGGAGGTCCAGATGAAGAGGAATTTCCCTTGCTCGGAAGTGAACAGGTTACCGGTGATGTTTTGGATCCAGCCATCGGTGCCAAGCTCCACAGCACCCACGAGGGCGTGAGTGACAAACAAGACGAACAGGATGATCGAACCGATCGAAAAACGGGTGATCACGGAAATGGTGAGCAACAAAACGCCGCCAATCGCATAGCCGATCGTGGCCGCGTTATCGGGGAGTTTGGCTTTGATGATGTCACCGAAGAACAGCGACAACAGGTAGCAGGCGACGATCGCGCCGAGGATACCGACAGCCTTGAACATCGAGACGAAGCTCGTGCCTTTTTCGGCAGCTTCCGATTGAGGGAATTTTTGACCCATGAACATCAAACCGTAGAGCACGGTAGGCACCAGGTAGAGAGCCAATTGCAGTTTCCAGTTCAGTGCGAACTTGTCGTCCAGCACCCAGCCGATCACCGCACCGATGATCATACCGGCAGGCCAGCTGGCGTGGAGAATGTTAAGATAATGCGTGCGGTTCTGAGGGAACAGCGTCGCCACCAGCGGATTCGCCACAGCTTCCAGCGTGCCGTTGGCAAACGCGAAAAGGAACATGCCCCAGAAAAGGAAGTTGTAGGCATTGTCCGGAGAACTCGCGCCAAAGGTCACGAAAGCTGACAACACGTGGGCCAAGAGCGCCAGTGCCACCAATTTGCCGTAGCCGATTTTGTCAACAATCAGACCACCGAGAATGATACCGAAACAGAATCCCGAGAATCCCGCACCACCGATGGCTCCCAATTGGGTCGCGGTGAAGCCGTATTCCTTGCCCCAGTTGTCGAAAATACCGCCTCGAATGGCGAATCCAACACCTGCGGCGAGAATCGCCATGAATCCCGCCCAAAGCAATCGCTTTGCATTGGGCGCCGTCGTTGTATCTAGTGAGTTACTCATGTAGGTTCGTGTGTTTTTAACTGGGGAGGGCGCAACTTCTATGGAATTCTTAAACAGTTGACAAGAATTCATTGCGTCAGATTCGGGGAATTTTGCGACACGCCCGTCTGGAGCCTTTTTTTCGCTCATGAACAATAAAACTAATCATTGATTATCAACAGCTTGTCGAGCTTGTGAAATTTTTCACAAATAAAACTTGTCAATTTTACGGGAAATCGAATAAACATCCGCGCCCGCTACCCATTTCCCGATGCGTAAACTTTTCTTTTCTCTCGCTGCGTTTCTCCTGAGTGCTCCAACGGCCATGGCGGCTGGTGCTGGTCATGACCATCTGCCCGTACACGCCGAGGAACTCTTCCGCGTGGGCCCCATCGCCATCAGCAACTCGATGCTCATGGTCTGGATCGTGGCCGCGGTGATCATTTTGGTCGCCCAGCTCGCCACCCGCAACATCGCTCTGATTCCTTCCGGTCTGCAAAATTTCGTCGAGTGGCTGGTCGAGAGTCTCTACAACTTCCTCGAAGGAATTCTCGGCACACACCTTGTCAAAAAGACGTTCTGGTTTTTCGGCACCATCTTCGTGCTGATCCTTTTCACGAACTGGTTCGGTCTCATTCCCGGCGTGGGCACGATCGGCCAGTTCGATCCTGCAGGGTTCGATGGCGACAGCCACGATACCTTCCGTCCCTTCCTGCGCGGTGGCAATGCCGACCTGAACATGACCCTGGCGATGTCGATCTCCTTCGCGCTGCTCTGGTTCTATTGGGCGATCAGCGAAAATGGCCTGGTGGGCTTTTTCAAACACATCTTCGCACCCAAGGGCAAGTTCTCCGGCATCATGGCCGTGATGATGCTGGTGGTATTCGGTTTCGTCGGCCTGCTGGAGCTGGTTTCCATCATTTTCCGCCCCGTGGCCCTCTCCTTCCGTTTGTTTGGTAACATCTTCGCCGGTGAAACGACCCTGGAAACGATGACCGCCATCACCGGCAAATGGTACACCGCTTGGCTGCCTCCCCTTCCCTTCTACTTCATGGAGCTGCTCGTCGGCCTCATTCAAGCTCTCGTTTTCATGCTGCTCACCGCCGTTTTCCTGAAGCTCATCTGCGAGCATTCGGACGAAGAAGGTCACGAACACCACTAACCCTTTCCCGTTTTGACCATGGACTGAACCGTGGGAAACGGAAAACCAACAACACACACACCATATATTATGTCCACACTTCCTATCCTCGCTGAATTGTCCGGCAACTTCCACGTTGCTCTTGCTGCCATCGGCGCTGCAGTCGGCATCGGCCTTCTGGGCTCCAAAGCCGCTGAAGCCACCGGTCGCAACCCAGGTGCCGCTGGTAACATCCTGACGCTGTCGATCATTTTGGCCGCTCTGATCGAAGGTATCGTGTTCTTCGCGATCTTCCTTGCCAAGTAATTTGCCTTCTCAGGGAGCATCCTTCGGGGTGCTCCCATTCTCTCCCTTTTTCGCTCAGGCGAAACCCTTTCTCTCTCGTTGTTTGTCTCTACTTTCCTTCACATCGTCTCACCCATCTCTTATGTTCACGCAACTGACCCTACTCGCCACCACCACTGCCGCCCCGGCTCAGGACGCAGGCATCGCCGGCACTGTCAAGGACATCGCTACGAATTTCAAAATCCTGCCTGAACTCTTCATCCCGCAGGTCATCAGCTTCTTGCTCGTGGCATTCTTGCTGAAAAAGTTCGCTTTCGGCCCGATCCAGACGATGCTGGAGCAACGCAAGCAGCGCATCGCTGACGGCGAGGCGAAGCTGAAGCAGATCGAAAAACAACTCGCCGAATCCGCCCAGCACACCGCCGAGGTGATCGCCAAGGCCAATGCCGATGCGAAACGCATGATCGAGGAAGCCAAGGCCAGCGCTTCATCACTGACGGAGCAAAAAGCCCAGGAAGCCATCGCTACCGCACAAAACATCATCGCCAAAGCCGAAGCCGCCGCCCAGGCCGAGCGCGCGCAAATCGCCGCGGACCTCAAGCGCGAGTTCGGTCGCCTAGTCGCCACCACCGCTCAACAAGCCACCGGCGGCAAGCTCACGGCCGATCAACAGCGCGCCATCAACGAGGAATCGCTCGCCCGCGTTCAAGCCTAACCTTTCCCTGATCCATGAAAGTTTCCAAAGTCGCCAAAACTTCCGCCAACCGCATCTTCCGCTTGTGCATGGCCACTGGCTCGCTCAATGAGAACCTCATGCGCAGCGCGATCCAGAAATTGGTCGCCACCAAGCCACGCGACTACCAAGGCATCCTCGTTTCGCTGAAACGTCTGGTGCGTTTGGAAATGGAACGCAAACAGGTCACCATCGAAAGCGCCACCACGCTCGATCTCGAAGAGCGCGGCCGCGCGGCCGATTTTGTCATCGCCCAGTATGGCAAGGACCTGACTTTCACCTACAAAGTCACCCCCGAACTCCTCGGCGGCCTGCGCATCCAAGTCGGCAACGACGTGCTCGATGGCTCCGTCCAAGGCCGCATCAACCGCCTCTCCAACGCATTTTAATTCAAATCCACTGATCACTTCACACTCACCACTTCCCACTTACTATGAGCACCATCCTGCAAGAACTCGAAAAAGAGATCGCTAACATTTCTTCCTCCATCGACAAAACCAACGTCGGCATCGTCCGCGAAATCGGCGACGGCGTGGCTCGCGTCGAAGGCCTTTCCGACGTGATGCTCAACGAGATGATCACTTTCCCCGGCGGCGTGACCGGCCTCGCCATGAACCTGGAAGAAGGCTCCGTTGGTGTCGTGTTGCTCGGCAACTACGCATCGATCAAGGAAGGCGACCAGTGCTCCACCACCGGCAAACTCCTCTCCATCCCCGTCGGCGAAGCGCTGCTCGGCCGCGTGGTGAACACCCTCGGTGAACCACAGGACGGCAAAGGCGAAATCGCCGCCGCCGCTTACTACCCGATGGAAAAAATCGCTCCCGGCATCATCAAACGGAAGTCGGTTTCCGTGCCCGTGCAAACCGGCATCATGGCCATCGACGCGATGATTCCGATCGGTCGTGGCCAGCGCGAGCTGATCATCGGCGACCGTGCCACCGGCAAGACCACCATCGCCGTGGACACCATCATTTCCCAGGCCAAGCAGAACAAAGCCGCCGAGCAAGGCAAACTGCAAAACCACAAACCGCTCTATTGCATCTACGTCGTCATCGGCCAGAAGCTCTCGAACGTGGCCCGTATCATCAAGACTCTCGAAGACTCGGGTGCGATGGAATACACCACCATCGTCACCGCATCGGCATCGGACTCCGCCGCCATGCAGTATCTCGCTCCTTACGCCGGTTGCTCGATCGCCGAGTATCTCATGGACAAAGGCCAGGACTGCCTGATCGTGTTCGATGACCTTTCCAAGCACGCCGTTGCCTATCGTCAGGTGTCCCTCATTCTGAAGCGCCCCTCCGGTCGTGAGGCGTATCCCGGTGACGTGTTCTACCTCCACAGCCGCTTGCTCGAGCGCTCCGCCCGCCTTTCCGAAAACGCGGGTGGCGGTTCCTTGACCGCTCTTCCCATCATCGAAACCCAGGCCGGCGACGTTTCGGCTTACATCCCGACCAACGTGATTTCCATCACCGACGGTCAGATCTACCTCGAAACCGACCTTTTCTACCAAGGCATCCGCCCCGCCATTTCCGTGGGTCTCTCGGTGTCGCGTGTGGGTTCCGCCGCGCAAACGAAAACGATCAAATCGGTGGCCGGCACAACCAAGCTCGACCTCGCCCAGTATCGCGAGTTGCAAGCGTTCGCGCAGTTCGGTTCCGACCTCGATGCCTCCACCAAGAAGAAACTCGACCGCGGTGCCCGCATCGTGGAGCTCTTCAAGCAAAACCAATACAACCCGCTCAGCATGGAAATGGAGTCCGTTCTCCTCTTCGCGATGCAGAACGGTTACTTCGACGACGTTCCCGTCAACAAAGTACGCGAGTTCCAAGCGGCTCTCGGCGAATTCTTCGAGACCCGCAAGGCCGATGTGCTCGACAACATCCGCAACAACAAGCCCGACCTCAAAAAGGACGCCACTGCCGTTGCCACCGTCAAACAAGCCATCGAAGACTTCAAGACTTCCTGGAAATGATTTCCCACTGATCACTGCTCACTGATCACTAACAACTTACCTACCCATGGCCAACCTTCGCGACATTCGCCGACGCATCAAATCGGTCAAGAACACCGCTCAAATCACCCGCGCGATGCAGCTCGTAGCTGCCGCAAAGATGAAAAAAGCGCAGGACCAGGCTGTGGCCGGACGCGACTACGCCAACCAGCTCAACCAGGTTCTGGTCAACCTCAAGGAGAACGTCGAAGAGGAAAGCCATCCCCTGCTGCAAAGCCGCGAAGGCAATCGCGAGCTGATGCTGGTGGTCTCCACCGACAAAGGCCTCTGCGGCGCTCTCAACACGAACTTGTTCAAAAAAGTCCGTGCCGAGAGCGGCACCGAAACCCACTACGTCACCGTCGGTCGCAAGCTTCGCACCATCCTTGGCAAAATGGGCAAGGAAATGCTCGCCGACTTCGAAGTCAAGGACCCCGTTCCTTTCTCGGAAGCCCGCCCGATCTCGCGTTTCCTCACGAAGCAGTTTCTCGATGGTCACTACGATAAGATTTCCATCGCGTTCAACAACTTCGTGACCGTGATGAACCAGGAGCCGACCATCATCCAGCTCCTGCCTCTCAGCAGCGAAAAAGTCGGCGAAAAGCAGGACTACGAAGGCGCCAACCTCAAAGCCACAGAGACCGACAAAGCGGCGGCCTTGAGCAAGGACTACCTCTTCGAGCCAACGCCCCTGCAGGTGCTCGACACCTTGCTACCCCTCTACATCAACTTCCAGGTCTATCAAACCCTCGTCGAAGCCCGCGCTTCCGAGCACAGCGCCCGTATGGTGGCGATGAAAGCCGCCACCGACAACGCCAAGAAGTTCATCAAAGAGCTCACCCTCGAATACAACAAAGCCCGTCAGGCCGCGATCACCTCCGAACTACTCGAAATCACCACCGCGATGAAAGCGATGGAATAGAAAGTGCCAAGTGGGCAGTGATCAGTGATCAGTGCTCACACAATGAAACCTCACAAATATCCAATTACAACAACCACCACCACTGATCACTGATCACTTCACACTCACCACTTCTAACTATGAGCAACCAAGGAACCATCGTTCAAGTCATCGGCGCCGTTGTCGATGCCGACTTCTCCAAAGCCAGCAGCCTGCCCGCCATTTTCAATGCGCTGGAAGTCCGCTACAACGTCAATGGCGTTGAAACCTATCTCGTGCTGGAAGTGCAGCAACACCTCGGCGATGGCTGGGTGCGTGCGGTGGCCATGTCCTCCACCGACGGTCTGAAGCGCGGTCTCATCATCACCGATACCGGCGCGCCGATCTCCGTGCCCGTGGGCAAACAGATTCTCGGCCGTATTTTCAACGTCACCGGCGACCTCGTGGACGAAAACGTGGCCTTGGAGAACGACAAGATGCGTTCCCCCATCCACCGTCCCGCGCCCACGCTCACCGAGCAAAGCGCCAACACCGAAATTCTCGTCACCGGTATCAAAGTCATCGACCTCATCTGCCCGCTGCTCAAAGGGGGCAAAGGCGGCATGTTCGGTGGTGCCGGTGTGGGCAAGACCGTGGTGATCATGGAGCTCATCAACAACATCGCCAAAGCGCACGGTGGTTTCTCCGTGTTCGCCGGTGTGGGTGAGCGGACCCGTGAAGGCAACGACCTCTACTGGGAAATGATCGAGTCCGGCGTTATCGCCACCGAAAAAGACGAACACGGTCACGTCAAAGTCAGCGAGAACGGCACCCCCGTTCTCACCGAAGGCTCGAAAGTGGCTCTTTGCTACGGCCAGATGAACGAGCCTCCAGGTGCCCGTCTCCGCGTCGCCCTCTCCGCCCTCACCATGGCCGAGCATTTCCGCGATGAAGACAACCAGGACGTGCTTCTGTTCGTGGACAACGTGTTCCGTTTCTCCCAAGCCGGTTCGGAAGTGTCCGCTCTGCTCGGACGGACTCCGTCCGCCGTGGGTTACCAGCCTACCCTTTCCGAGGAAATGGCCACTCTCCAGGAGCGGATCACCTCCACCAACAAAGGTTCGATCACCTCCATCCAGGCCGTTTACGTTCCTGCCGACGACTTGACCGACCCCGCTCCCGCGAACACCTTCGCTCACCTTGACGCCACCGTGGTGTTGGAGCGTTCCTTGGCGGAACAAGCTCTGTTCCCTGCCGTGGACCCGCTCGCCTCGACCTCGAAAGCCCTCGCTCCCGAAGTCGTCGGTGCCGAGCACTACCGCGTCGCCCGCGGCGTGCAACAGGTGCTCCAGCGCTACAAGGACCTGCAGGACATCATCGCGATTCTCGGTATGGACGAGCTGTCCGACGAGGACAAACTCACCGTGTTCCGCGCCCGTAAATTGCAGCGTTTCCTCACCCAGCCCTTCCACGTGGCCGAAATTTTCACCAACGTGCCGGGTGCCCTCGTTTCCCTCGAAGACACCGTCAAAGGTTTCGCCGAGATCCTCGACGGCAAGTGGGACGACGTGCCGGAAGGCAACTTCTACATGCGCGGCGGCATCGAAACCGTCTCCCGCAGCTAATCCAAATTTCAGCGTTTCAGCTTTTCAAAATTTCAGCTTTTCGTCATAATGCCTCTTCACCTAGAAATCGTTACTCCGGAGAAAAAAGTCTTTTCGGACACCGTTGCGAACGTCTATCTGCCCGGTGCCGATGGAGAGTTGGGCATTTTGCCTGCTCACGGAGCCCTGGTCACGGCCTTGGCTCCCGGCGAGCTGCGCTATGAAAAGGATGGAACGATCACCTCTCTCGCGATTGGCAGCGGCTTTGCCGAGGTCACGCAAGAGAAAGTGAACATCCTCACCGACATGGCCTTGGGCGATGCCCAGATCGATGAGACGATGGCGGAAGAAGCGATGCTGCGCGCCGAGAAACAACTTCTCAGCATGGATCACAGCGTCGATGCCGAGGAAGTGGCCCACCTGCAAGCCCTCATCGCCAAATCGATGGCCCAGCTCAAACTCAAGCGCCGTCCGCGCTGATCGTAGATCGCCATGGCCCATAAGGAGAAGGGGTTTGCAACCCCTTTTTCAAGGCACTGGGCTTGTGAAAGGGGTTGCAAACCCCTTCTCCCTATCGACCACAGCGTCGATGCCGAGGAAGTGGCTCACCTGCAGGCCCTCATCGCCAAATCGATGGCCCAGCTCAAACTCAAGCGCCGTCCGCGCTGATCGTAGATCGCCATGGCCTATAAGGAGAAGGGGTTTGCACCCCCTTTTTCAAGGCACTGAGCTTGTGAAAGGGGTTGCAAACCCCTTCTCCCTATCGACCACAGCGTCGATGCCGAGGAAGTGGCTCACCTGCAGGCCCTCATCGCCAAATCGATGGCCCAGCTCAAACTCAAGCGCCGTCCGCGCTGAT